>CALUNA010000008.1 GCA_944321895.1 uncultured Bacteroidales bacterium
CTTCTCCTCCCTCAGCTCCACCACTTCGGCTTCCGTCAAGATGCCTTGGCTGATTATTCCGAGTTCCTTTTTATGCCTTTTCCGAAAGGCACGGACAAAGCAGCCAATCAGCACGATGAAGAGAAGTCCTATCCCGCAGCCTAAGTAAGGAGAAACCGGAGCCATTGCGAATCCGAAAACCAGCCCCATACCCGACAGTAGCGCGATGATAAGAACCATCTCCCACCGTTGGGCTTTTTTGCAGTCATTGTAAGCGGTCTGGCGCAAGTCTCTTTCTATCATCATCCGAATGGTTTAAGGATTTCATAGCAAAAATAGCGGCTTGTTATTTCATTCCTATAACAACGCTATGAAATCCGGCGAAATCCGGTGCTTGACTACACCATAAGACTGACGGCCATGATTAGACAACCGGAAGTTGTTTGTAGTGGTTTTGATGCAGAAGGGAATAATAAATCGCTTTTCGCACAGGGCGGGACATCAACGCCAATCGCTGCCAAATGCTTCCACGAAACTGCCAACCCATTGTTTGACGCGCGATACCCCTTTACTTTGCAGGCAAAACCGAGTATCAACATTAAAAACAGTATCGACAATGGAAGTTTTGATTATTCAGAAAGAGGCGTTCGAGGAAATGGCGGCGAAGTTCAGCCGTTTCACGGAACGGATGGATGCCATCCTCGCCAAGCAGGGCGGCAGGTCTATGAACAGGTGGATGGACAACCAAGAAGTCTGCCGACAGCTTAACATCAGTCCGCGAACCTTGCAGACGCTGCGCGACAACGGCACGTTGGCCTATTCGCAAATCAACCACAAGGTGTTTTACAAGCCGGAGGATGTGATGCGGATTGTCAAACCCGTAGAACGCAACCGGGAGGACAGAGCCGTTTGATTTTGATTGTACCACTAAATCCAATGTAGCTATGAGCGAAATGATTACCAAGAACCATGCGCTGGTCGCCCGATTCGGCGACACGCTTGACCGTCTGCTGGACGGCATCGAGAACTTCGTGGCGAACAACCGTCCTACTTTGGGCGGTGAACGCTTCCTGACGGACAGGGAGGTGTCGGCACGGTTGAAAGTGAGCCGCCGCACTTTGCAGGACTACCGCAACAACGGAATAATATCCTACTACCAGTTGGGCGGCAAGATTCTCTACAAGGAATCGGACATCGAGCGGATGCTTGCCGCCAATTACCGGGAGGCATTCAGATAGGATAAAGACAATGTTACCCTCGGACGGCATTAGAGGCAGTCTCATACGCCGTCTGAGGGTATCTCTTACGCCGTTTGAGGTCGGCTCAATTTCCCGCTCTCTTTCCACGTGACGGGGAGAGCGAAAAGAAAAGGTTGATTGGTTTGCTGCCGTTTGCATTCAGCCTGCCCATGACAAACCGCCTGAAAGCCATGCTTTCCTTAGTCCGCAGCTTGAAAGCAACGGCAATCACCATTTCAAGACTGTACACGTCATAGCTTATCCCGTTGTCCTGCCTGACATAGCGTATGGTGTCGCTTTCCAACAACTCCATATTCTTGTAAATGGCACGGATTGCCCGACGTATGTCACAGCCGAACACATTGAACGCATCGGACATCTCCTGCTGCGTCATCCAAACGGGAACGGTCGGAATAGTGACCGCACCGTTTTCGCTGATTGTAATTATTCCACGTTCCATAATCATTTCCCAATTTGCTCATTATTAAGGTCTGTTTCTTTTGGCAATCCTTGCCTTTTGTACCATTTGCCTGTTCCGTACATCATTCTGACCGCCATCAGGTTGTCCATGTCCTTGGATATCTTCTTGTCCGTAATCTCCGCGTACCGTTGGGTGGTTCTTATACCGGAATGCCCCATCATCTTGGCGATGCTTTCGATGGGTATTCCCTCTGAAATTAAGAACGTTCCGAAGGAGTGCCTGCTTTGATGGTAGGACAAGTTTTCTTTCCGCCCTATCGCAACGCCCAGCTCATGTATCTCAAACCACATCTCGTCACGGCTCGGAAGCGGGAACACGGGCTTGGTGTCGTCCGTGGTGTTGTAGAGGTCGAGTATCTGTTCCGCTATCGGGTGCAGGGGGATGAACGCCTCCACATTGGTTTTCTTGCGGTTGATGCGGATGTAACGTCTGCCGTCCGCCGTCCTGCCGATATGGTGCGGATGGAGCAGCATGATGTCCACATACGCCAAGCCCGTGAAGCTCGAAAACAGGAACGCCCTGCGCCCAAGTTCCTGCAACGGGTCGAGCATCGGGGTTTCGAGGATGGCTTTCAGCTCCGCACGGCTGATGTGCCTGTGCTTCGGCGCGGGCTTCTTCTCGTATTCCATGTCCTCCAACGGGTTGGCTCGGAGTATCTCGTAGTCCACTGCGAGGTACACCAGCTTGCTCAGCCAACAAAGGCACTTGTTGATTTGCTGTGTGCTGAAGTTCTTGTTGCGCTTCATGAACGCCTTGTAGGAACTGCCGAAGTCCTCCGTGATGTCGGTGAAGTCAATGTCCTCCTTGCCCAACGAGGTGAGGTAGTCTTTCAGGTACTTCTGGTAATACCCCGAATGGCGGTAGGTGGACGTGGAGTTTATCTCCTTTGAACGGGCAAGCAGCCGTTCGCGTTCCCTTTCGCCCATCTGCAACAGCTTGGTGGGGATGACCGCCCTTTTCGCCAATGTATTTTTGAGCAGTTCGGCGCTCACCACGTTCTGTTTCTTCAAAATCTCATCGTAGGCAAGCCCGACGGACTTGCGGAACTCCTGCAGGCGGTTGTTCTCTCTGACGGTGCGGATGGTTCCTGTCCTGCTGTTCCAATCCTCCGGACGGCAATAGATGCCCGTCGCCATCGTGGAACTCTTGCCGTCTATGGTGATGCGGCACAGGACGGAGGTCGTGCCGTCCGCCTTCACCTTGTTCCGGTTGATATACGGTAATATGGAAAATGTACTGCGCATAATGGTAATGTTTTTAGGATTAAAGGATTAGTTTCAAGTCTTTGGTCGCTTCTATGTACTTGTCCATGTCCTCAAAGAGCTTCTTCGGGGTGACACGGGCATAAACTTGGGTTGTGGTTATATCGGAATGTCCCAGCATCCGGCTGATGGTTTCAATCGGCACTCCGGCCTCCAGCGTAATCAGCGAGGCGAAGGAGTGACGTGCCTGATGGTAGCACAAGCGTCCGCTTACTCCGGCAAGGACGGCAAGGGATTTCATGTGCCGTTGGAGGTTCGGGTGGTGTATCATCGGGAACAATGTCGGACGGGTGTCGTCATGGTACTTCTCAATCAGGGCGAGCGCTTCGGGCAACAGCTTCACGCTTGCCCGAAGCTCGTTCTTCTTGCGGCGGTATTTCAGCCAGAGGCTTCCCTCATCGTCCGTGTAGAGGTTCTCACGGGTGACGCTCACGGCATCCGCATAGGCGGTTCCCGTATAGCAGGCGAACAGGAAGAGGTCGCGGGCGAGGATGTGCGTGGTGCGCCATGCGGGTATCTCCACATCGCGTATCTTTTCGAAGTCCTCGCGGCTCAACGCCCTCGGTGTCCGTTCCGTCTTTTGCGGCAGGGTGAAATTGGCGAAATGGCATCTTTCGGCATATCCCTCCTTGTAGGCGATGCGGCATACCTTTTTCAGGATGGCAAGATAGTGGCGCACCGTGTCCACGGCATATCCTTTCATGTCCATCACGAAGTTCTGGTAGTCGTGGATGAACTGTTCGGTAAGCTGTCCGAAAACGATGTCCTTTGTCTTGAACTGCCATTGGATGAACTCGCCCAACGTCTTTCTCATGTAGTAATAGCCGGGATAAGTGCCTTTGGCACGGTCGATGCCGATACGCGCCTTCAAGTCCTCGCAGATGCGGTCGGTCATCCGAAGCAATGTCATCTGTGTTTCCATGCTGCCTTGGAACAGGTCTTTGACCGCCGTCGCGTCAAAGTCCTGCCCGCGCTCCACCAGCGTGTCAAACGCCGCATTGACCGCAAGCAGCAGCTTGTCCAATTTCGCGTTGGTCTCCACCGCCTCGCGGCTCTTGCCGTCCAGACGGCTTTCCCTCGCGTTCCACAACTCCGGCCTGCACGACAGCTTGCAGCCGAACTGCGCCATCGTGCGGTTCACCGTTATCCTTCCCATTATCGGGGCTTTGCCCGACTTGTCCGTTCCGCTCTTTTTCAGGTAGAGCAGCACCTTGAATTTCTCGATTTTCATACGCTCACACTTTTTTGTTGCAAAGTTAAGTTGAGTGCAAGCGTTCCTTGATTTGCAGAACGGTGCGTATCAGCGCAATCGGCACGGGCGTACAACAATTTCATTTTCCGTGCGTTACCTGTCCTTGCTTCGGTAACTGACAGCTAACGGCTTGGTAACTGAAATGGTGCAATATTCCGCACTCCGTTGCGTTTCCGACATTTGGCAGAATAATGAAAAACCGCTCATTTCAAACGGGTTACGTTTTATCGTTACTTGTTTACCAACGGCTGCTTTGTGGGTTCTGTTCCATCTCGCAAGGATTACTTTCGCTACCGGTTCCACCGGCAAAACTTGTTGCGGCTTCTATTTGCCGTGTTTGTACGGTTACGGCCGGTAACTCGTTCCTGCTAATGCTTGCGTTGTCTTTTACTCTGTAATGTCTTGTGTCTTGTCGTGGCATAAGTATGGGATGCCCTGTTTGTCGGCTGATGTCCTGCTGACGTGTTTCGGGTATCTTTTCTGTCTGGTCATATATTGTCTTTTGTGATGAAATATTTTGACTACCCGGTTGCCTGATCGTTGATGCCGCATCTCCTGAATGGAGATCTCCATTTCCCAATATTCGTGGTATATCGGCGCTTTGTTTGCCATTTTGCAGAACAGTTTCGGAGGGGCTTTCATTCTGGGCATGTTTTGTTTTTTGTGTAGTAAGGATGTTGTTGCCCGTTTGTCGGATATCGCCCTTCCGTGGCGTCTGAATTACCAGCCGTTCACTTGTTGGTTGGATGGGGATAAGACTGGAATTTCCTTTTGGAATGTCTTTCTCTGC
This sequence comes from uncultured Bacteroidales bacterium, assembly GCA_944321895.1. Lineage (GTDB taxonomy): Bacteria > Bacteroidota > Bacteroidia > Bacteroidales > Paludibacteraceae > CALUNA01. The sequence goes on from CALUNA010000008.1 coordinate 5,003, forward strand.
CCATGCAATACTCGTTGCGAGTAATGCAATTGCGATGGTACATAATTTTCTTTTCATAAGCATTGTATTGACTGTTGATTTATAATTATGGTATGTTTCCATTGTTTCATATTGTTATCATTGCAAAATAGTTAATTATGTTTTTCGTATGATTATGTTTGTTATATGAAACCTATGTTGTGTCATTTTTAATATGGTTGCAAATGTAAAGAAAAGTTTTTGTAAATTCAATGTTTTTAGCGATATTTTTTTTGATAAAAATGAAAGTGATGGTTTTGTTTATGATGTATTCTGAATAGATATGTATGCTGGCAGTATTATTTATGCTGTTGTAACTTCATGACATTTTTCTTGAATAACTGTCTCATATTATCTTGAAGTTTTTCTCTCCGGGATATTAATTTATGAATCGGTGTTATTAATTACGGTGTTCAGACTTTGGCCTTGCGAGCTTGTAGAGGTTGGAATTTGAAAAAACTAATGTATCTAACAAATCGTTGTAGGAACAGGCAGTTCTCCTTGTATTTATATGTTCTTTCTTTTATCTTTGCCAACAATAAAATGGAATCGTATGAAACAATTATTATCTTTCTTTTTGGGATTTGTTGTCGGAGCTACGGTGGTATATTTTGTTGTGGAAAACGGAAAAGCGCGTGAAGAGAGGGCTGAAGAGTTGGCTCTCGAATATGTGGATAGTATTATAGAATGGGCGTTTGATAAGGCCGAAGAAATAGAGGCGGAAGAAATAGAGCCGGAAGTGTATGAGGCGGATGAAGCCAGCTATTTCCGAATGTTCGACAAGCCGGGTGACTGCGTGGATGGCTCTTATTTCCGGGTGGAAGAAGTGTTGGACGAGCATTATGCCATTGCCCGGGAGCAGGAGTATTATGCGTCAGCAAATTTATATTTGAATAAGGATTTATATGTCTTGTTTTATAGCGAGGAAGAAAACAAGTTTTATGATGACCTTATCATAAAAATTCCGAAAGGGAAATGTGCCCGGCAAATTGGGCTGTATGATTGGAAAGAAGATATATTCTCGTCCAAGACGATACCGATTGTACGGATAATGAAATAAGGGAAAGAATTACGTCTGTGTGACAATAATTTGCCGGCCGCATTCCTGAGAGGGGGGGTGCGGCCGGCTTGTTTTATGCCCATCGGGCTGTCTGCGTTCAGAGGCGTGCGGCCATTTGCTCGCCGAGCTGGAGGCATTGTTCGTATTCGGCGGGTTGCATGGCTTGCTTTTCTTCGGGTGAGGGGCATACGGTTTCCCAGTGCATCTGTCCGGCGAAAGCCGTGAGGCGTTTTACGGCAACGCCTGCCCACGAATAGGAACCGAAGCATCCGAACAGCCGGTTTTTGATGCCGCGTGTTTCTATTTTCTTCAGCAGCGCGTCCACGGCCGGATAAAGCTCGTTGGAGTAGGTGGGGCATCCGATAACGAGGCCTTTGTACTTGAATATGTCGCGCAGTATGTCCGAGGCGTCGGAGGTGGAAACGTTGTGCATGACAATGTGGCGTTGTCCGGCTTCGGCCAGCCCTTGCGCCACGGTTTCGGCCATTTGCTCGGTGTGGCCGTACATGGAGCCGTACACAATGACGACGCCCTGGTGCAGGGGCTCGTAGCGGCTGAGTTTGTCGTACATGTCCACCACGCGGGCTATTTGTTTGTGCCATACGGGTCCGTGCGTGCTGCAAATGGTCTGTATGGGCAGCCCGCTGAGTTTTTGCAGGGCTTTTTGCACGGGCATGCCGTACTTGCCCACGATGTTGGCGTAGTAGCGCACCATTTCGTCCCAGTATTTTTCGGTGTCCATTTGCTCGTCGGTGATGCCGCCGTCCAGCGTGCCGAAGCATCCGAAGCCGTCGCCGGCAAAGAGGACGTGGTCGGTCTGGTCGAAGGTCATCATGGTTTCCGGCCAGTGCACCATGGGCGTGAGGTGGAATTGCAGGGTGTGTCTGCCCAGCGTGAGCGTGTCGCCATCTTTCACTTCCAGCGTGTTGTCGCAAATGCCGTAGTAGCCTTTGACCATGTCGAGCGTTTTGTTGTTCCCCACCAGGGTGATATGCGGAAAATAGCTCCGCAGCAGCCGTATGGAGCCGGAATGGTCGGGTTCCATGTGGTTGATGATGAGGTAATCGACGGGGCGCGTGCCCGCTATGCTTCTGATTTTGTCAATGAACAGGTCGCCGAAGCAGCTGTCCACCGAGTCGATAATGGCTATTTTCTCGTCCTCAATCAGGTAGGAGTTGTAGGATACGCCGTGCGGCAGCGGCAGCATGTTTTCAAATTTGTGTTTCTGCCGGTCGTTCACGCCGATATAGAAAATGGAGTCTGTTATGGGTCTTTTTTTCAACATGACAGTCTGTATTTGATTATTATTGGTTTAACAAGAATTGTTTGAATGTACCGAAATCGTTCGGCATGGGCACGCTTTGTTTGGTGCCTTGCATGAATGCCTGCAACTTGGCGGGTATCTGCACTTTTTCGCCGATAATGCCTTCCACGGTGTCCAGGAACTTGGCCGGATGGGCGGTTTCCAGGAAAATGCCGGTTTCGCCGTCGCGCAATCCGTCTTTCAGGGCCTGGTAGCCGCATGCCCCGTGCGGGTCGAGCAGGTAGTGATTTTCTCGGTAGCAGCTCCGGAGCGTGTCGGCAATCTGCCCGTCCGTGTACGCGAATCCGCTGATGTCGGCGCAAATGGCCTGGTGGCTGTTGCCGTACAGGTCCAGAATGCGTGCGAAGTTGCTCGGGTCGCCCACGTCCATGGCGTTGGCAATGGTGGCCACGGATGGGCGCGGGGTGTAGATGCCCGTGTTCAGGTATTGCAGGAAAATGTCGTTGCGGTTGTTGGCCGCGATAAAGCGTTTCACCGGCAAGCCCATCCGTTTGCCGAACAGGCCGGCGGTTATGTTGCCGAAATTGCCGCTCGGCACGCATATAACGGGGTCGGTGATGCCTGCCATGCGTTTCAGCTGGGCGCAAGCGTAAAAATAATAGAAGGCTTGCGGCAGGAAACGCGCCACGTTGATGGAGTTGGCTGAGGTCAGTTGCATGTGGCTGTTCAGTTCCGCGTCCATGAAGGCGGTTTTTACCAGCCGTTGGCAGTCGTCGAACACGCCGTCTATTTCCACGGCGGTGATGTTCTGCCCCAGGGTCGTGAACTGGCATTCCTGTATCGGGCTGACTTTCCCTTTCGGGTAGAGCACGTAAACGTGTATGCCTTCCACGCCGAGGAACCCGTTGGCGACGGCGCTGCCCGTATCGCCGGAGGTGGCCACCAGCACGTTCACGCGGTGCTGGCCCTGCTTGCGGATAAAATAGCCGAGCAACCGCGACATGAAACGCGCGCCCACGTCCTTGAATGCGAGCGTGGGGCCGTGGTAGAGTTCCAGGCTGTAAATGCGGTCGGTCACCTGCACGAGCGGCGTGTCAAAGTCGAGCGCGTCGCAAACGATATTTTTCAGTGCGCCGGCTTCCACATCCTCGCCGAAAAAGGCATCGGCCACGGCGCAGGCAATCTCCTGGAAGGACATTTTGTCCATATTGGCGTAGAAATCGGCGGGCAATTGTTTGATTCTGTCCGGCATGAACAGGCCGCGGTCGTCCGCAAGGCCTTTCACGACAGCCTCTTGCAGGCTGACGCCGGAAACTTGTTTGTTGGTGCTGTAATAAAGCATATACGGTAGTTTGTTTTATGTTTCGTCGTTTGTGTTCGGTTATGGCCGGATAAAGGCCTGCATGAACTCATCGCCTTTCAGCAGTCCGAGACTTCCGGCCCGGCAACTGTATTCATCGTAGGTCTGCACGCTGTCCGGCTCCGTCCCCGGTTTGTATATGATGAACGGGATGGGCTTGTTGGTATGCGTGCGCACGGCGCAGGGCGTCGGATGGTCGGGCAGCACGGCTATGGCCACTGGTTCGTCCCAGCCGGCCACGGCTTCCATTATCGGCTTGATGATGCGGCTGTCCAGATATTCAATGGTCTTGATTTTTAGCGGTACGTCGCCTTCGTGTCCGGCCTCGTCGCTTGCCTCGACATGCAGGTAAACGAAATCCTGCTGCCGGAGCGCCTCAATGGCGGCCCGGGCTTTGCCCTCGTAGTTGGTGTCGTACAGGCCGGTGGCGCCTTCCACATGGACGACATCCAGGCCGGCGTAAACGCCGATGCCGCGGATTAAATCGACAGCTGAAATGACGGAGCCGCTCCCGATGCCGTATGTTTCGTGCAGGGTTTCCATTTGCGGCTTGTAGCCGGGCGACCACGGCCAGATGCTGTTGGCCTTGTCCTTGCCGGCGGCGGCGCGGCGCAGATTGACCGGATGGTTCTCCAGCAGTTGCTGCGACTTCAAAATCAAGTTGTTCAGCAGGTCGGCCGTCGGTTGTGCGTCAGGTGTTTCGGCCTGTATCATGACATCGCGGAAGGGCGTTCCCGGCACATCATGCGGCGGTGTGCAACGCAGGTTCTTGTTGCCGTTCCTGATTTTCAGCAGGTGGCGGTACGATACGCCGGGGAAGAATGAAACCTGTCCGTCGCCCAATTCCTGTTGCAGGAAATGAATCAGCTCGGTCGCTTCCTCGTTGGTGATGTGTCCGGCCGAGTGGTTTTTTATTTTGCCGTCCTCGATGCAAATCAGGTTGCAGCGCATGGCCATTTCGTCGGGCTCGATGATGATGCCCATGCTGGCGGCTTCGAGCGAGCCGCGTCCCTCGAACACACGCGCGACATCGTAGCCCAGCACGCTCAAGTTGGCTATCTCGCTGCCGGGATGGAATCCGGCGGGCACGGTGGCCAGCATGCCGCAACGGCCTTTGGCTGCCAGCGCGTCCATGCAGGGTTTGGCAGCCACTTGCAACGGCGTTTGGTTGCCGAGCGCCGGAATGGGTTCGTCGGCCATGCCGTCTCCGAGTATGATGATATGTTTCATTTCAGTGCGGTTTTAAAAATATTTCGGCAGTGCGTTCTCGAACTTCTCAATGGTTTCGTCCAGGGTGGCATAACTTTCGCCGCCGGCGGCATTCAGGTGTCCGCCTCCGTTGAACAGTTCGGCCGCCACCTTGTTGGCCGGGAAGTCGCCTTGGGAACGCAGCGATATTTTGATTTTGTCTTTGTCCTCGCGCATGAACACGGAAAAACAGACGCCTTCGATGGAGAGCGGCATGTTCACGAATCCTTCCGCATCGCCCGGCTGGTAGTTAAAACGGAACAGCTCCTTGCCGCGGATGGCGATGAGCGCCGTGTGGTATTCGGGATAAACCTTCATTTTCCGGTAGAGGCAATAACCCATGAAACGCATCCGGTCTTCCGAATGGGTGTTGTTCACGTTCCGGTATATGGCGTCCTTGTCAATGCCTTTTTTCAGCAGTTCGGATATGATGTTGTAGATTTCCGAATCGTTGGAATTGTAGGAAAAATTGCCCGTGTCGGTCATCATGCCGGTGTAGATACATTCCGCGCATTGTTTGGATATGTGTTTGAACATGCCCATGCGGCAAATCAGTCGGAATACGATTTCGCTTGCCGAACTTATTTGCGGGTACGAAATGGTCACGTCCGCAAAGTTCTCGGGATAGAGGTGATGGTCGAGCAGTATTTTTTTTGCCGGCGCGTTCTTGACGGCATCCTGCATTTTTTCCAACCGGCTCAACTGGTTGAAGTCTATGCCGATAATCAGGTCGGCTACGCTCAGGAACGCATCGGCTTCGCCGGTGTTGTCATCGTAGGCCAGAATGGTTTCCGACAACGGCATCCAGTCCAGAAAGTGCGGAAAACGGTTGGGAACAATCACGCGGACATGTTGTTTGCCGGTGTCGCGCAGGAAATGCAGCATCCCCAGGCTTGAACCGATGGCATCGCCATCAGGGCTTGTGTGGGTTACAATCGCGATTTTCTGGACAGGCTCAATCAGTCTTTTCGCCTGCGAAATCAAATCTTGGTCTATTATATTCGTAATCATATCACAATGGGTTTTTAACAGGGTTTGACATACATTTGTCCCATTTCATGGCGGGTTACGACAACCTGTGTACCAGCTTCGATAAACGCTCCCTCGGACATGGCGTCGTAATAGGTGTTGCCGATTTTAATTTTGCCGGCAGGCCGCAAAACGGTTACGGCCAGGCCTTTTTGCCCGACGATATTGTTGTTGGCTTCCGGCACGCTCGTGTAACCGTCCTTTTTGTCCATGGACGTTTCCAGTGCTATGCGCCTGAACAACCCGTGGCTGCCTATTTTGCTGCACAAATAAACAATCAGCACGACACCCAGCACCAGGCCGGACATGACGGTGAGCAGTGCCTTGCCGATGCCGCCGGTTTCCACTTGCCGGAAATCAAACACGACATTGTCAAGCAGGCTCAGCGTAAGGCCGAGAATCACTAAAATAATGCCCGATATGCCGGTTACGCCGAATCCGGGAATAACGAAAATTTCAATGCCGATAAGCAACAGACCTATGAAGAAAAGCAGGATTTCCCAATAGGCGGCCAATCCATCCATGTAGAGCGGCGCGAAGTAGAGCAGGGCGGCCAGCACGGCCACAGCCAGCGGAAAACCGACTCCGGGTGTCTGCAATTCAAAGTAGATGGCGCCGATGATAAGCATGATCAGCAGGCTTTGCAGAACCGAGCTGGTCAGAAATCCCTTGATTTTATCATAGCCGGTCGGTTTGTATGGTTGCAAAGTGTATTCGGAATATCCCAGGCCATGTCGTATCAACTCGTCCGTATTTTCGACAATTCCGTCGCAGTAGCCGTATTTGACAGCTTCTTCCGCCGTGAAAGTCAGTGTCCGTGTGGAGTCTATCAGTCCGGGAACGACAGTCCGCGAATCGACCATTGCTTCGGCAATGAGCGGGTCGCGGCGCCAGCGGTAAGTGGTGTCTTTGCCGTTCACGATGGTGTCCTTGCCTTGCGCTTCGGCTGTGGCGCGCATGGTGGCACGCATGTACGACTGGTATTTGTCGGGCATGGCCTCGCCGGTCTGGTTTACGACGGTTGTAGCGCCGATGGTCGCGCCGGGGCGCATGTAGATTTTGTCGCACGCAACGGAAATCAGTGCGCCTGCCGAGGCTGCATTGTTATCAATGAAAACATAGACCGGCAGGTCGGCGTTGAGTATCCTGGTGCGGATGGAATCCGCATATTTCACTTCGCCGCCGTAGGTATTCATGTGAATCAGGATGCAGTCGGCATCGGATTCCTGTGCCAACTCAAAGCCGCGTTGCGTGTAAATCCATGTCGTGCTGTTTATGTCTTGCATGATGTCGATTTGGCAGACATGCGGCTTGTCCGTGCCGGATGCCTGTAACGGCGGCATGGCCAGCAGGATGCAGAAAATGTATGACAGATTTTTTATGGTTTTGATTCCCGGCATATTTTTGATTCTTCAGTCTTGTTGCCGCAAAGATACGGATAAAAAATGAGATGGCGCGTAACCGGATGCAAGAAGTGATGGGGCAACCCGGTGTGCCAAAAGCAGGAAACACGGGTTACCGCTATCTTTACAAGCCGATTTTTTGTTCCGTTTTTATGGGTGTTTGTTGATTTTATCATCACTTTTGCATATTTTTGCAACATTCTTTGCTTGTCTCGGGCCTGAAATCAGTGGAAACAACCTGTTTTGTCGTAAAAAGATAGATTTGTTCCATGTGGCGGGAAAGTGAAAATAATTGTGAAACAGAAATGTATTGTCGGTGTGATGCTTCCGCACATTTTTTATCAATTGATTTGTCCGTATGGGGAGCGAGCGGCAAAAATAGAGTGGAAATGAAGAAAAAGCTGATTTTTTTGTTTGTCTTATTCGGGTGTGTGTTTTGCATACATGCGCAGGATGTGATAACTGAACGCAATGGTAATGAAATCCTGGCGAAAATTTTGGAAGTCAATCCCGACGAAGTGAAGTATAAGCGTTTTGACAATCAGAACGGACCGCTTTATACCATCCGTAAGAGTGATGTGCTTTTTATAAAATATGAAAATGGCACCAGTGAAACGTTCGACATGCCGGCCGTTACCGGTGAGAACGATTTTGAACTGTCTGCTGATTATGGCACGGTCGCTAACGTCCATTCCGGTATGCGCTACAAGGACTACAAGGATTTTTATATACCTTCGGCTTATGTATATCAGCCAGGTGACCGTTATGTTCCTGCCGTCGGAGGTGTCTGTTCATGGCTTATTCCGGGTTTGGGACAAATGATTTGCGGTGAAGTAGGGCGCGGTTTTGCCTATTTGGGCGGTGCACTCGGCAGCAGTGTTGTCATGAGCGTGGGAATAGGGCTTCTCGGCACTTCGTTTTACTATCTTGATGGAAATTACAAGCATAACCAGGCGCAAGCAGCATTTGGCCTGATAATGACTCTGGCGGGCTCCATTGCATTGATGACCGTGGATATATGCGCCATTGTGGATGGAGTGCGTGTGGCCAAAATAAAAAACATGTATGAGCAGGACCTCCGCAAAATGTCCTCTTCGTTACAAATGGAACTGTCGCCTTATCTATCCATGGAAACGGTTGGCTATTCCCGCTTTCCGGTTGCCGGTTTTGCCGTGAAGCTGGCTTTTTGATGTTTTATCCAGAACAGGCTTTTGTCGTATCATGAAAAACACCCACATAGAATCGAAGTTGCTGGATTTGAAAGAATACATGTACGGCTTCGCGTTTTCCTTGACGAAGAACAAATTGGATGCGGAAGACTTGTTGCAGGAAACTTGTCTGAAAGTGCTTGACAATCAGGAAAAGTTTACGGATGATGTGAACTTTAAAGGTTGGGTAACAACCATTATGCGAAATTTGTTCATAAACAATTACCGGCGCATTTTGCAGGAGCAGGCCATATTGGAATCGTCCGAGGATGGCGGAAAAATGGAGTATCTTCATGAAATTCCTTTGTGCGGAGATGGCATATTGGCAATAAAGGAGATTTCAGTAAGCATAGCATCTCTTCCTGATGAATATGAAAAACCCTTCCGTATGCATTTGGAAGGGTTTAAGTACGAAGAAATAGCCAGGGAACTGGCTCTTCCGGTAGGAACAGTCAAAAGCCGGATTTTTACGGCGCGGAAACGCCTGCAGAGCCAGTACCAGCAGGATTACCGCGGTTAGAACCCACTGGCCTTCAGGTCCAGACCGGCCTTCTCGTCCAATCCGAAAATCAGGTTCATGTTTTGCACGGCTTGTCCCGATGCGCCTTTCAGCAGGTTGTCAATCATGGAAACGACAAGCAGTTTGTCATCGTGTTTTTCCGTATAGACGACAGCCTTGTTTGTGTTCACGACTTGTTTCAAGTCGGGGTTGCGGTGCGTGACGAACGTGAAAGCGGCACCGGCATAGAAATTTTCGTACAGTTGCCGCGCTTCTTCATCCGACAGGCAGCATTTGGTATAGGCGGTCACGAAAATGCCGCGTGCAAAGTCACCTCGTACCGGAATGAAATTGATGTTGTGGGAAAAATCCGCTTGCAGCTGGCGGATGGATTGCCCGATTTCCTTCAAATGCTGGTGCCCGAAGGCCTTGTAGATGGAAATATTGTTGTTCCGCCAGCTGAAATGACTTGTCGCGCTTGGCTTGACACCGGCGCCAGTCGAGCCGGTGATGGCATTGACGTGCACGTCATCTTTCAGCAGGCCGGCCGCTGCAAGGGGCAGCAACGCAATCTGAATGGCAGTTGCAAAGCAGCCCGGATTGGCTATCTTGCCGGCAGCAGGGATGCGATTCCGGTTCAATTCGGGCAGTCCGTACACAAATCCGTTGCTTTCGTCCCGGAAATCCTGTGCCAAATCAATGATTTTGACGTGTGCAGGCACTTGGTGTGCTTCCAGGAATTTCCTGCTGTCGCCGTGGGCGGAACACAGGAACAATACATCGATGTCGTTGAGCGGCAGCTCTGATGTGAACAGCAGCCCGGTTTCGCCAATCAGGCCCTCGTGTATGTCGGCAATCGGATTCCCGGCATTGCTGCTGCTGTTTACGAATGTGATTTCCGTGTCCGGATGATGGATAAGGATGCGTAACAACTCGCCTGCCGTATATCCGGCTCCTCCGACAATTCCTACTCGAATTTTTGTGTTCATAGTGTTATGTTTTTTTTATTGTTGGATTATTTCATGCCAATATGTGAATGAAACCCAGCCAATGATGCATATCCAACCTGTCAGAATCAGGTAAGTCGGGACATAATAGCGTGGTTTTTTGTTCTTATGCCTGATCAGGTACATCATCGGGACAATGACAAACACGCTGCCCAATGCTTCCGTCAGGTGCAACCTGCTTTCCCTGATTCTCCGCCGTGCGTGCGTGGCGGCATATTTGTCGTATCCGAACAGGCAACAGCCGTACAGGTTGATACAGATAAAGTATGCCGCAATCAGATATGTTGCTGTGAATCCTTCCATGTCATTTCAGCAAATCCGGCCGGAGCCGCTGAGTTCGTTCCAGGGATTGCTGGTGTAACCATTCTTCTATTTTTGCCTGGTGTCCTGACAGCAGGATGTCGGGCACTTTCCAGCCTTTGTATTCCGCGGGTCGCGTGTAAACCGGTGGCGCGAGCAGGTCGTCCTGGAACGAATCGGAAAGGGCGGACGTTTCGTCGCTGATGGCACCCGGAATCAGCCGGACAATGGCATCGGTCATGATGGCCGCGGGCAGTTCGCCGCCGGTCAGCACGTAGTCGCCGATGGTGATTTCGCGCGTGATGAGATGTTCGCGAATCCGGTGGTCGATGCCTTTGTAGTGGCCGCAAAGTATCATGAGGTTTTCGGCCATTGAGTAGTTGTTCGCCATTTTTTGCGTGAAGGGTTCCCCGTCGGGCGACGTGTAGATGATTTCATCGTACTCACGTTCGCTTTTGAGTTTGGAAATCACTCTGTCCACCGGCTCAATCTGCAGAACCATGCCGGCGCCGAAGCCGAACGCATAATCGTCTACGCGCCTGTGCTTGTCAAGGGTGTAGTCGCGCAGGTTGTGCACATGTATTTCGGCAATGCCCTTGTCGCGCGCCCGTTTCACAATGGAATGGTTCAGCGGGCTTTCCAATAATTCCGGTACGGCACTGATAATGTCTATTCTCATACGTTTTTTCGGTAAATCGGTTCTACTTTTGCTTGTTTTACGGTACGGGGTCGTAGCCGCTGCCTCCCCATGGATGGCAACGGGCAATCCGTTTCAGTCCTAACCATACGCCTTTGAAGACTCCGTGTTTCCGTACGGCTTCAATCATGTATTGCGAGCAGGTCGGCGTATAACGGCAGCTTGGCGGCAACAAGGGGGATATGCACCAGCGGTAAAAATAGACTGGTGCGAGCACTATGTTTTGCACGAGCTTTTTTATGGTATCTGCCATTTTCCCTCCTGTTTATTCAGGTTGTTGTCCCGTTATGTTTTTTTGTATGCTGTGCTATATGTTCCAGCCCTTTTACCATGGATTGCCTGATGGTGGCAAAATCGGTTTCTTGTGGCCCGATGCAACAGCAGACTATGTACAATCCGTTTTTCTGTTCCATCTGTTCTCCACAAACTATATGCCGGTTCAGCCGGTAGGCTTCGCGCATGAGCCGTTTGAGGCGGTTCCGCACTACTGCACGTTTGAAGCGTTTCTTGGGCGCACTCACCATAATGCGAACAGCCGATGAACCGGTTACGGGCAGATAACGAAACTGCAGCGGGTAGAACATGGCGGTTTTCCCCATGGAAAAAACCTGTGCAATACTGTTCTTGCTGCATAGTTTGTAATCTTTCGGAAACTTGAACTGCGGCATTGTGTGCGTTTTTTTGAGGATATGTACGTTCTTTTATATTAAAAAAGCAATCTCAAAAGTAGCAAAAAAGCACTTTCGAGATTGCCTTGCAGGTATTGGCTGTTTTTCGGTCTTTCTCGTTCTTATTTGCGTGCCTTTTTATGGTTTTCCTTGATGTAGGCATCCAGTGCCATGGTCATGGATGGATATTGAGGCGAGGGCACTTCAATGTCCAGACGCAGGTTCGCATTGCGTACGGCTTGTGCCGTGGCGGCTCCCAGACAAGCAATGACGGTTTCGCCCTGTTCGTAGTCAGGGAAGTTTTTCAGCAGCGATGCAATTCCCGATGGGCTGAAAAAGACCAGCATGTCATAGTCGAACGGTTCATCTTTCTTGAAGTCGTTGCTTACCGTGCGGTACATGACAGCTCTGTCAATGTTTATATTGTGTTGGTGAAACATGTCCATCATTTCCTGCTGATGCACATCGGACACCACAATTAGGTATTTCTCGCTGTTGTGCTTGGCCATGATGGGCACCAGGTCGGGCATTTTTCCGCTCGGACCGTAAAATACCTTGCGTTTCCGGTACTGGATATATTTTTGCAGGTAGAGGGCTATGGACTCGGATACGCAAAAATATTTCATGCTTTCGGGAACGTTTAAACGCATTTCTTCACACAGACGGAAAAAATGGTCAATGCCGTGGCGGGCATTGAAAACAATGGCCGTATGGTCCAATATGGATATCTTTTGTTGACGAAATTCTTTGGCACAAATAGGTTCTACCTTGATAAAAGGACGGAAATCTATTTTGACATTGTATTTGTCAATGATATCGAAGTAGGGAGATTTCTCGGAACTCGGCTTGGGTTGGGAGACTAGGATTTTTTTGATTTTCAAAACGTAAGACTTTTATTTGTAGAACTTTATGTACATATTCTTAACATGAAAATTAATCCGGAAACGGGAAAAATTTCGAGCGTGCAAAGATACAACATTATGTAAAACAAAGCCAACATTTTTTGAAAAAAAAGCTGAAAAAGTTTCGCCACTAATATGATGACGGCTATTAAGGTGTTGAGTGCTAACAGTATGTGTGGTATTACAATGAATTCTTCCGGAATATATATGTATATGATCAGAATGGGGAGCAGTATGAGGCAATACGCGCTCAGGATTTGGAAATAGGTTTTAATCCATAAATCTGCATTGGGGTTTTTACGGAAAAACACATATGCCAGCAATTGCATGAAAATGTATTTGACAAGAAAAAAAATGCCTAGAACCAGGAAGAAACGCAGTGTGGTTGCAAGCGTGAAGGGTGTTTGTTCGGGTTGCATGAGCGCATGCGCCGTCAAAGCCAGGGTCTCCAGCTGGAAAAGGAAGAGCAGGCTGTGGGACCACGGGTTCTGTATGGTTGTTTTTGTGAAAATGCTGCTGCGCTCCTTGACCTTGAACGAAATATTGAAGCATTCAGGAATGGTGTAGCTGTCGACCATGTGGGTTAGGGCGAGCAAGATGCAGAGCCCGATAAGAAACCAGTTGACCCATGGTTCCGTAGCGGGCAATGATGGTATGGGAATGCCCGGCAAACCGGTATGCACGAGTGGCTGGACACCTGAAAAAGTATTTTGCACCATGTATGTGGGTAATGTCACGTGTATCATATGTTATATAGCGGCAAACTTGTTCTGGTTCTTGTCCCATTGCGGGGATTTCCGAATGGCTTCAAGCACATCATCGGCACTGGTCACCACTGTCCACATGTTTTCGTGTACGGTGCGCATGAACTTTTCCTGGATTGCTTGTCTGAGCATGGCCAGCAGCGGGTCATAATATCCGTCAATGTTGACAATGACAATAGGTTTTGTTGTCAGTCCGAGCTGTTTCCAGGTGAGGATTTCCAGCAGTTCTTCCATTGTGCCTATGCCGCCCGGCAGTGCAACGGCTGCATCCGACAGGTCGGCCATTGTGGACTTGCGCTCGTGCATGTCGGCTGTTATGATGATTTTGTCCAAATGTTCATTGTGCCAGTCGGCTTCTACCATGAAGCGCGGAATGACACCTGTTACACGGCCGCCGTTTTGTTGTACGGCAGTGGCAATGGCATTCATGATGCCGATACCGCCGGCACCGTAAATTAGCTCGATTCCGTTTTCCGCCAGCAATTTTCCTAATTTCTCCGCTTCATCAAAGAACCGGCGGCTGGCCTGCGAACTGGAACCGCAATAAACGCATATGCTTTTGGGATATGTTATTTCATTCATGGATTCTCAAAAAATATTGCGCAAAAATACATTTTTATTTTGATGAACAGAAAAAAAACACTACTTTTGTCGCCGATTTGAATTGCTTGCTGCTTGTCTCATGGTGTAATGGTAGCACTACAGTTTTTGGTACTGTCTGTCGAGGTTCGAATCCTCGTGAGACAACAAGTATGAAAGACTGGCTTCGATTTTCGATGCCGGTTTTTTTGTGCCCATCGATTTCAGCTGTGGCGGAATATTTTTATTTTTGCACCGTTTTATGATATAACCATGACCACACATGTCCAGGAATATTTATATCGAACCGCTCTCCATGCCGCTCTATCTGATGGCAAAACCTGCCGGAGCAGCCTGCAATCTGAATTGTGACTATTGTTACTATCTGGAAAAGGACAAGCTATATCCGAACCGGAAACATTATCAAATGTCGGATGAACTGTTGGAGTATTTTACCCGGAATTATATCCAGTGCCAGCCGACGCCGCATGTCCTCTTTACGTGGCATGGAGGCGAAACGCTGTTGCGCGACATTTCATTTTACAGAAAGGCCTTGATGTATCAGCGGAAATACGGTCGTGGCAGACAGATAGAAAACTCATTGCAGACAAACGGCACGTTGCTGACCGATGAATGGTGCCGTTTTTTCAAGGACAATAATTTCCTGATAGGAATTTCGATAGATGGACCGGAACATTGCCATGATGCCTATCGCAAGAACAAGGGCGGAAGGCCTACATTCCGTCAGGTGATGCGCGGCATAGAGTTGTTGCAGAAACACAATGTCGAGTTCAACACGCTTTCGGTGATTAACGACTACAACGTGCATTATGCGCTCGAAGTCTATCATTTCCTGAAAGACATTGGCAGTCATTACATGCAGTTTTCGCCGATAGTGGAGCGTCTTTCCGACGAACGGCCTGACCATTTGCGGCTGTTGCCGCCCGAGGAGCGCATTACGGCCGACCTGGCTCCATGGACAGTGGACCCGGATGCGTTCGGGCAATTCTATATCGATATTTTTGCTGAATGGGTCAGACAGGATGTGGGCGATTATTATGTACAGCTTTTTGATGCGGCACTTGCGAATTACGTTGGCGCGCCTCCGGGAGTGTGCGTGTTCGCGCCGACATGCGGCCATGCGGCAGCCATGGAGTTCAACGGCGATGTGTATGCCTGCGACCATTTCGTGTTCCCGGAATTCAAGCTGGGAAATATCAGGACAAAGTCGTTCATGGAAATGATGATGGATCCCCGGCAAATCCGTTTCGGAGAGGACAAACGCGACAAGTTGCCCACGCAGTGCAGGCAGTGCAGATTCCTGAAACTCTGCAACGGTGAATGTCCGAAAAACCGTATTGATGCCGACGTGAACGGTGAGGAGGGCTTGAATTTCCTGTGCCGCGGCTATTACCGTTTCTTTGCCTACGCCGAACCTTATCTGGAATTTATGGCACTGGAGCTTGCCAACAAGCGTTCGCCTGCCAATGTGATGCGTTGGCAGCCCAAGCAGGGATAGTGCAGCATGTATTCCTTGCCCGGGCCAACTAATGCGACGGATGGCAAATAATTGCTTCTAAACCGACAAATTTTGCACATGCCATTGTGCGTGTGTCCGTACTTTTGCGCCCGAAAAACATAATACACAATGATATGAAAACACAGATTTACTTGAAAACACGTTTTTGCCTGTGTCTGGCAGCTGCCATGTTGGGCGGCGCATTTGCGGCAACGGCCGCCACAAAAGTGCAG
This sequence comes from uncultured Bacteroidales bacterium, assembly GCA_944321895.1. Lineage (GTDB taxonomy): Bacteria > Bacteroidota > Bacteroidia > Bacteroidales > Paludibacteraceae > CALUNA01. The sequence goes on from CALUNA010000008.1 coordinate 20,761, forward strand.
GTGTGGGATTTCGGTGCGGAACTGTTGGATACGCAAACGTATGAAAACATGCTGAGTGTCGATGAAATCAACAGCTGGTTTCCGGATGAGACTCCCGGTACATCGGGGGTGCAAATGGGGGCATGGACGGCGAGCGACAGCTGCAATATCCGTTTTTATGATGGCGGAAAAGCGCATCACCGTTATCGGACTACGAACACAGCCCTGACGCGCTATGACAACAAATCTTTGAAAGATGCTGCCAAAAACGAATACACGGGTTATATCTATTCCAATTCCAGTAGTACGCCGAACGTGTATCTGGCATCCACTTACGAGCCGAACGACAAGGTTGAATTCTGGGTCGGCTCCAATACGAGTGCGGCCACTTACGAGTTTGCATCGCCGGGCGGCAAAATCCAGACGGGAGAATTTACAAACGCAGCCAAGGCGGAAAAACTGACATTCTACGTAAGCGAAGCCGGTGAACATAAAATCTATTGCATAAACGAAAAATTGGTGATAGCACGTGTGCTCCGTTATCCGGCGCAGCCGGTTGCAGTCAGCGGAACGGTAACTGCACCGACCGATATCCCCGCAGGATACCAGTTGCAGTTCACCAACCGGACGACCGGCTGGAGCGCCACGGCAACACCGGCTGATGGCGCGTACAGCGTCGAGCTGGCGGCCGGCTACGATTATGAGGTCGGTTTGCTGAATGCCAACGGCTATGTGGTTACGGAAGATTTGTGCTCCCTGGCCGATGGTATCGAATCCTTTACACATAATATTACCATTACTGGCGTTGATTTGGTCACTGTGTCCGGCAATGTCAGCGGACTGCCGGCCGAACAATTGGCCAAGGTCGAATTCGTGTTCAGCAAACCGGACGACAAGACCTATATGCCGGAAATTGAACTGGACCGTACTGCCGGAACTTTCTCCCTGCAGTTGGAAAACGGGGTGGAATATGGCATAGCCGCCCTGAACGTGAACGATTATAATTTGGATAAAACAACGCTTTCGGCAACAACGGATGGCACACTGGACTTGCCTTTCACGGCCAAGCCGGTTTACACCGTAACCATCAACCCGACCGGCGCGTCGCTGGAAGATTTGGCGGCGGCCACCTTCATATTCACCAACTTGAACGAGGAAGGTTATGTGTACACCTTTACCGGTCCGGATGCGATTGCCCTGCGCGATGGCGTGTATAGTGTCAAGGTGGAAAACAGCGGTGCATTCACGCAAATGCTTACTTCCAACCTGCACGTGGATGGTGCGGCGGTTACAAAAACCATCGATTTCACCACCGCCATAACGAGCTGGGACTTCAAGGATACGAATAATTACGATACGTCGAACAATGTCAAGAACCCGTGTTCGGGGCTGGTTTATACGCTTGCCGAAGGCGGCAAGTTCAAATATCACGGCAGCAGTTACGGCAGCCAGGCAGCCAACCTGACTATTTCCGTACCCGTTTCGGGGCCGGGCATTATCAAAGTCGCGGTGGGTTATTCGTGGGACATAACCTTCAATGGGGAACAGTACTTGCGGGAACCTGACGGTAAAAATCAGACCCTGTCTTTGTCGTATTCGGGTGCGGCAGGCTATGCCGACATAACGGTAGGAGGCGCGACGACCACTTATATTGCCTCCATAGAGTTCGTGGAAGTGCTGCCCTATGTTTCAACGGTTACCGTGGGTGCGGACAAGGACTACCAGACCATCAACGATGCACTTGCGGCCATCCGCAAGATGGAGCGCCCGAACAACGAGAGCGTAACCATCATGATAGACCCGGGCAACTACGAGGAAATGCTGGTCATTAATATGGACAGCATCCGCATGGTGAACGCATCGGCCACGCCGTCGATTGCCATCAAAAACGCCGGTGTGGACATTGACGAAAACGCCGTCCGCATTACGAGCTATTACGGCCACGGCTACAACTACGCCAGCATGAACAGCGACTACAAATGGGATGCGCGCACCTTGCAGGTGAACAAGGAAAACGGCTATGCCAGCGTCGTGAACGGCGGCGGTTCCGGCACTACTTACTGGAACGCGACCGTGGTCATTGAAGGCAAGGATTTCTATGCGGAAAATATCATATTTGAAAATTCCTACAACCAGTACATTTCGGCCAAGGAGGCCGCCGATGTTGTATATGAAGCCGATGGCAGCAAGGGAGCCCGTCCCGTTACGGCCGGCAGCACGGAAGTGCAGCAACGTTCGTACCGCGAGCGCGCGGCCGCATTCGCCACGGCCAAGACGGCCGACCGCACTTTCCTGAACAACTGCCGTGTCATTGGCCGCCAGGATTCGTTCTACGGGGCTGAAGGCCGCGTGGCATGTTACAAAGGCGCGCTGATGGGTGCGTGCGACTATCTGTTCGGTGAAATGAACCTGACCTGTTATCAGACCGACCTTGTGCTCAACACGGATGACAACAAGGATGATGTGGCCTACATTACCGCACCGAAGACGGATGCAGGCGCACGCGGCATGTTCTTCTATGAATGCAGTGTCAGTTCCGCCGTGCCGGAGTTGGAAACCGCCTCGGCCAACGGTTCCAAACCTGCTTTGTGGGGACGCCCGTGGGCAGCCAATACGGCAGAGGCCATTTTTGCCTCATGCCATGTGGGCACTTCCACCTATAACGGTGAGGCCGGCGACTATCGCGGCCAGAGCCTGATTGCTGCCGCCGGATGGAACAGCGGATTGAGCGGCGAGAGTGCACGTTGCGGTGAGTATGATTGCGACACTCCCATTGCGGGACGTGTGGCCTGGGCCACTGTTTTCACCGAACCGCGCACGGCCGATGGTGTTGATTTCACCCTGTCCAACTGGACAAAAGGAACGGATGGCTGGGACCCCTTTGCCGAATATGGCGTGGATACGGACGCTTTGCCCGATTTGCAACATGTAACCGCCTTGCCGCAAAGTTTTTTTACGGAGGCCGGTCTGGAAATAGTTGCGGGGGCAGGGCACATCAAGGTGCGCGGCGTTGAGGAAAGCACGCGCCTGGAAGTATGGGGCGCTGATGGACGTTTGCTGGCAACCCGCACCATAAGTGCCGATACGGAAATCCAGATGCCCGGCCAGGGAGTTTACATTGTCCGCGCAACGACCCTTTCCGGCCAGGCGGCAACCCGTAAAGTGTGCCTGTAACCTGCCAGTCCGGCGTTGCAGCCGAACAAAACGTAAAAAATCCGCGAGGACAAAATTCTGTCCTCGCGGATTTTGTTTTTCTTATACATTCCTTATATTTCTGCCGTTTCCACCGTTTCGGTGGTGTTTGGTGTGCTGTCCTGTGGCCTGCTGTCCGGTTCTTCCGCGGTAGCGGCTTGTGCCTTGCGCAGGTTGTAGCGTGCTTTGGTTTCGGCTATGGTGGCGTTCAGGTCGCGCACAAAGGCGGCCGTTTCTGCCGTGGGGTGGAGCAGGTTGGTGGCGAAGGCTATCTGTGCGAGCGTGTCATATTCGAGGTTGATGCGCGGCCGTGCCGATGGGCTGCTTTCGAGCCGGCTGGCGGCTTCGGTGGCTGTGCGCCGGTCGGTCATCGTGGCATACAAGTCGTTGGTTTGCTGCAAGTGCTCTGCCATGTCGGCCAGCCCGAGCGTTTCCATGTGGGTTGTCATGTCGCCGCCCAGGTCGCGGAGCAGGCTGTTGATTTGTGCCGTCCGTTGCTGCGCGGGTTGCCGCGCGATGCCCACGTAGGGCTTCAAGGGCAGTTTCAATGCTTGTCCGGCCTGCCGCATGGACTCCATGGGTAGCTGTGCGCTGTTCCGGATAGTGTCGGCTATGTAGGTCATCATGCTTTTGCGCTGCCGGTCGAGTTGCCTGAGCTGGATGGTCAGCTCGTTGGCCTGCGACTGTTTCAGCAGTTTGTTGAGCAGTTCCACATCGGTCTGGAAGGCTGCGAGTTCGTTCGTGTCAATGCCGAGTTTGTCTGCACCGCTTGCGTTTACCAGTGCCAGCACGCGGTTCATGAAGTTGGTGTATTCGCTCAGGTTCAAATGCCCCAAGTCGATTTTTCGGATGTTTGTGACAGTTCTCATGGCTGTTTGGTTGTTAAGGATGGGCGAATCCTATTTGGCATATAATGTTTTCCCTGCAAATATATGAATTTTAATTTTATATACGCATGGTTTAAGCTGCAAACAATAAATTATATCCGGATTATGTAAAAAGTAAATTGTTTATACATATAATATAAGCATATAAACATAAGTTGGCTTTGTTTTTCTATAAAATATACTTGCGCAGGCGCAATAGGATATTGTTTGCAAATGAATACTGATTGCGTGCACGCAATATGAGATTATTTATAGGATAAATACTACTTGTATATATGCAATATAAAATTGTTTGTAGATAATCACTACTTGCGTATTCGTAATCGGATATTGTTTACAGATAAATACTGCTTGCGTACACGCAATATAATATTGTTTATAAATAAATATTACTTGCGTATGCGCAATATCATATTGTTTGTGGATAAATAACAATTGTGTATATCCAAATAAGCTATGAATAAATATAATCTCTGAAAGGTTTAAAATAAACCATGTTCTCCGTTATTTGGTTTTTCGGTCTGGACTTTCCATCATGGATTTCCTGCCTTAGGTCGCTGTGCCTTTGTTCTGGTTCTGGGCTTCCGGTTCTTGCTGCTTTATTTGCTGCCGCTTTCTTTCCGCGTACCCATGAGCCATTTGACATTGAGTGGCTTCTTGCCCGTTTTGTCTGCTTTGCCGTGGCGGCGTGGCAGCATTGCCGGGCGGAATTATCACAAAGGAGTTCCGGAATGCTTCGTGCTCGGAAAAAAATGATTATTTTTGCGCCTGAATTGTAAAAAGTACATGAAAACTATGATGTTGGAAATACGAAACCTGCATGCCGCCATCAACGGCAAGGAGATATTGAAGGGCGTGAACCTGACCGTGAATGCGGGTGAGGTACATGCCATAATGGGCCCGAACGGCGCCGGCAAATCGACTTTGTCGTCGGTGCTGACCGGCCATCCGGCTTTCACCGTTACGGAAGGAAGCGTTACGTTCAACGGCAAGAACCTGCTGGACATGCCGCCCGAGGTGCGTGCCCGCGAAGGCATATTCCTGAGTTTTCAATACCCGGTGGAGATACCCGGCGTCAGCATGGTCAATTTCATGCGGGCGGCCGTGAACGAACACCGCAAGCACAACAACCTGCCGCCGTTGTCGGCTTCCGATTTCCTGCGGCTGATGCGCGAGAAAAAGGAACTGGTCGAAATGGACAACAAGCTGACCAACCGCTCGGTGAACGAAGGCTTTTCCGGCGGCGAGAAAAAACGCAACGAGATATTCCAAATGGCCATGCTCGAGCCGAAGCTGTCCATCCTGGACGAGACGGACTCCGGCCTCGACATCGACGCGTTGCGTATCGTGGCCAACGGCGTGAACAAGCTGAAGACGCCCGACAACGCAAGCATTGTCATTACGCACTACCAGCGCCTGCTGGACTACATCGTTCCCGATTTCGTGCATATCCTGTACGATGGGCGCATCGTCAAGACGGGCACCAAGGAGCTGGCACTCGAACTGGAAGAAAAAGGCTACGACTGGATTAAGCAGGAAACGGTATGAATGAGCAGACTTACATAGACCTGTACGGACAATATGCGGAAACGCTGAAAAACAATGCTGCGCCGGCGCTCAATGCCGCCCGCGACATGTTCTTTGAACGTTTTTGCCGCAGCGGTTTCCCGACGCGCCGCACGGAAAGCTACCGCCATACGGATTTCGGTGATGTGTTTGCCGTGGACTACGGCCTGAACCTGAACCGCCTGGCGTTTCCGGTCAATCCGTATGAGGTGTTCCATTGTGATGTGCCGGGCATACAGTCCTACATGTATTTTGTCGTGAACGACATGTTCTATTCCGATGCACGGACAGCCGCCCAGCAGTTGCCCGCCGGAGTGGTCATTGGCAGCCTCAAACAGGTTTCCGAAGAACGTCCCGAACTGGTGGAACCCTACCTGTCCAGGCTCGCGGAGCGCAAGGACGACCCGTTTGTCGCGTTCAACGGCGCGTTTGCGCAGGATGGCTTCTTCATGTACGTGCCTGCCGGTGTAACGCTCGACCGGCCGGTGCAGCTGGTCAACATCATGCGTTCCGATGCCGACCTTATGGCGAACAGCCACAACCTGATTGTGCTGGAAGAGGGTGCGTCCGCCAAGCTGCTGGTGTGTGACCACGCAATGGGAGGCGCGCGCTTCTGCTCGACGCGCACCACGGAGGTTTTCCTCGGGGCACATGCCAACTATGAACACTACAAACTGGAAAGCACGTCGGAAAACATGTGCAACATTTGTTCGCTGCTCGTGCAGCAACAGGCCGGCTCCAACCTGTTGGCCAATATCATCACCCTGCACAACGGCATTACGCGCAACACGGTCCAGATTGACCTGGACGGCGAAGATTGCGACACAATGCTGTGCGGCATGACCGTAGGCGGCCGCCACCAGCTGATAGACAACACGACGGCCATTATGCACAACCGGCCCGGTTGCCGCAGCAACGAGTTGTTCAAATACATTTTGGAAGAAAATTCGATGGGCGTGTTCAACGGCCTGCTCAAGGTGGCACCAGATGCTCAGAAAACGGCTGCCTACCAGACCAACCGCAATATCCTGCTGTCGCCGACCGCCCGTATCCGCACCAAGCCGCAGTTGGAAATCTATGCCGATGACGTGAAGTGCTCGCACGGAGCCACTACCGGCCAGCTGGACGAATCGGCTTTGTTCTACATGCGCCAACGCGGCATTTCGGAGCAGGAAGCCAGGCTGTTGCTGATGTTCGCCTTCGTGCACGATGTCATTGAGAATATCCGCGTCGATGTGCTGAAAGAACGCATCCGCCTGCTGGTGGAGAAACGCCTGCGCGGCGAAGGCAGCAAGTGCGACAGTTGCAGTTTCTGCAAATGATTTCCAGCCAGGGGAAACCGCTTTCTTATAGGCGGTCGCGCTTATTTTCCCGATTTCCGGCGGTTGCAGTCGCGGCAGAGCATTTGGCAGTTCCCGGCTATGGTTTTGCCGCCGGCATGCCAAGGCGTTATGTGGTCGGCCTCCATGGCTGAAAGCTCAAAATGCCCGTTGCACAACGGGCATTTTCCTTGTTGCCGTTCATAGGCTTCGCGTTTCATGTTGTCCGTAAAAGCGCGGATGTTCAAAGCGCGTTCGTTGCCGGTGAGTACATATTCGTAGATGCCTGATTTTTTTGTTACATCGTCGTCACTCATTAGTTTGGCTACCTGCTGTTCCAAAGAATTGGCATCAAATGGCTTGGATTTTAGTTTGTTGTATAGGAATCCCCATTGGACGCTCTGCATCTCGCGCCGGTATCTTGGAAAAAGTATTTTCACCCAATTAATGACAGATGTAAAATAAAGCCATAGTTCATTGGCGTTTGCATCGTGTTGGTGGTTGGCCATATACACTTCTATGTTTCCGCCAGAGAGCCAGTCGATGGCCGTTTCCAGATAGTCTTGGCGGATAGGGGAACCGCTCATGTATTTGCTTGCCATGCCGTATGCCGCGCAACCGTTCTTGCTGAAATAGCGTTTGGCATCGCTCACCCACGGGCCGGAATATACGGCGTTGCGCAATTCTTGTTCGGTAAGTTTTTCCCCGGCAATGTTGATGGTTCTGAACCATTGCAGCTTTTCGCTGTCGGAACCGCTGCAAACGTAAACCATCAGTTCATAGTCCAGAATTTGTTCCTGTTCATCGGTTTGCAGGTTGTGGAAGTAGCGCATGTCGAAGGCAAAGTCGCCATTTACATATTGGCAAATGCTGATGGTGCGCTGTTGGCCATCAATGACCTCGAACGTGCCGTCCTCACGTGTTGCCCAATACATGACGTTGAGCGGGAAGCCCTGCACGACCGTGTCGATAACAGCATTGCGCTGTTTTTCCTTGTAGATAAATTCACGTTGGTAAGGCGGGCGGATGTCCAATTTCCCGCCATAGCCGAATACGCCGTTCTCGGCATTGTCCGTATAACCGGCCGTCAGGTCGCGAACGGTGATTTTCTTGAGTTCTATTTGCATGGTTGTTTATTTTTTGATTTTACGGATTAAAATGCGGAAATAGGGATATTTCCCGTTGATAGATAAATCTTTGTCATCATTCCCTTTTCTGAATCTGATTATCTCAAACTGTTCCGGGTTGTATTTGTCCAGAAACGTTATCGGTACGCCCATTGCGCCATCATAGTCCATGGGAATGTCGGCGGTCTTGTCCACGTTTATGGCATCGTAGTTGTCGTATTTCGGGTAGTCATTGGGATTGTAGGTTTTATAAAGGATCAGGTTTTCGTGGCGTTTTTGAATGTCAAGATTGGTGAACCAAGTAACACCGGACACCCTAATCATTCCTTCCCTGTGGTTTCCAGCTGTAGCTGTATCTTGATATTTAGAATAAAAATGTCCTGCTCCGCCTTTAAATCCGAAACCGAGCCATAATTTATTTTGCTTTATTAATGCAAAAATCTCCTTGTATGTAATAGCATTTTGATGTCCTATTATTATAAATTTCTTTTCATATTTAATCAATTGCGCCACATATTCCCGGAATAGTGAAAACGGCGGGTTGGTAACAACAATGTCGGCCTGTTTGAGCAGTTCTATGCATTCCGCGCTGCGGAAATCGCCGTCGCCTTTCAGTCTTTTCACGCCTATTTCTTCGGGATTGGGCACACGGTCGCCGTCCTTGTCTCCATAATATTCCAGATAAATGGCCTGCTCGCTGTCGTTTTGCGAGAACAGATCACGGTTTTGGTTTTTGTAACAAGTGGTTATCAGTTTTTTCAGTCCCAAACGTTCAAAGTTGTAGGAGAAATAGTGGAAAAAATTGCTGACACGCGGGTCATCGCAATTGCAGAGCACGGTTTTGCCTTGGAAATGCTCTTTGTAGTGTTTTAGTTCGCTTTCAATGTCGGCAAGTTGCGTATAGAACTCGTCTTTTTTGGCTTTCCGGGCGGCTTGGAGGTTTTCGTTTGCCATGATGATTGATAGTTTTTGTGCATGTGCTATCAATCACAACAGATCGAAATAAAAATAGGTGCGAGCCTTTTCACCGCATTCACGAGGAGCGTCGGAGAACCCCGTTGCACAATTGAAAATACTCGCACCAGAGCGCGAGCATTAACTTTTACATTGTGCAACGGAAATGACACTTTCCGTGAATGATGCTTTATCCGATTTATATCAAACCAAGAGTTTCCGACGCTTTTGTTTTGAATGCGAATAATAGCTAATGCTTAATTAATATGTCGTTATAAATTCTTTTTTCTGTTAGTCGTCTATAATTTGAAAATGAAATTTTTGTATGATTTATCGCTGCAAATTTAGCAAAAAATACCAGTTGCAGGCATGCAAAATATGAAAAAACTGTCAATACGCTTTGGCATCCAACGCATGGAAAATACCGTTGTCGTCTTTTTTACATAAGCTGGTCAATAAAGATAGCCAGAATGGCCAGCGGCGTAATGTATTTCAGCAGGAAAGCAAACACTTTCAGGTATTTCAGCTTGAGTTTTCCCTCGTTCGACAGTTCCGCCTCCATGCGTTTCCTGTCGAGCACCCAGCCGCAGAAAACGGCAATGGCCAGTCCGCCTATCGGCATCAGGAATTTGGCCGTGAAGTTGTCGAGCAGGTCAAAGAAGCTCATGCCTGCTATCGTGTAGTCTTTCAGCAGGCCGAGCGACAGCGAAGCGAACACGCCGAGCACGGCAATGGTGCAGCTGGCAATGATGGCCGCTTTCCGGCGCGGCAGTTTCCATTCTTCGTTCATGAAGGCCGTGATGACTTCCAGCAACGAAATGGTCGAGGTGAGCGCGGCTATGCTCAGCAGCATGAAGAAGGCTATGGCCCAAATGTAGCCTCCCGGAATGTGCGCGAATACGTTCGGCAGGGTGATAAACACCAGCTCGGGGCCTTGTGCGGGATTGATGCCCAGCGCGAACACGGCCGGAAAAATCGCAATGGCGGCCAAAACGGCTACCAATGTGTCTAATCCGGTAACTTGCAAGGCTGTGTGTTCCAGGTTGTTTTTCTTGTCTATGTAGGAACCGTAGGTAATCATGCAGCCCATGCCGAGGCTGAGCGAGAAAAATGCCTGTCCCATGGCACTCAACACCACTTCCGGCGTTATCTTGCTGAAATCGGGCTGAAAAAGGAAGGCCACTCCTTCCAGACCTCCGGGCAGGGTCAGTGAGCGCAGGCAGAGCACGAGCAGCAGCACGAACAGGACCGGCATCAGGATTTTCGCACTTTTTTCAATGCCGTTTTGTACGCCGGCGAGTACGACATAACACGTTATGCCCACAAACAAAACCATCCAGATAATGGGGCGTATGGGGCGCGTGCTGAAATCAGCGAATGCCGCCGCCAGGTCGGCCGTCGATTTGTCGGCAAACTGGTTGGTGATGGCCTGCCAGATATATTCAATGGTCCAGCCTGCCACGACGCAATAGAAACCCATAATCAGGAACGAGCACAGCACGCCGGCATAGCCGATAAACCGCCAGCGCGGATGTCCGATGCTGCGGAAGGCACCCGTTACGTTATGCTGTCCCATGCGTCCTATCAGCAGTTCCGCCAGCATGATGGGTAATCCCAACAACAACACACACAATATATAGACCAGCAGGAATGCACCGCCGCCCTGCTGTCCGAGTTCATACGGGAAACGCCAGATGTTGCCTAAACCTACGGCGGAGCCGGCCGCCGCTGCAATGATGCCAAGTTTGCTTCCGAAATTAGTACGGGCCATATAATTTGTTTTTACGGGTTGTATGTTTCTGTTTGTTTGCCTTTGCCGAAATCTTTTGTTTCGGTTTTTCTTTTTATGGGGCTATTTTGCGCGCAAAAGTAACTAAAAACAATGGAATATGATGCAAATTGATACAAAAAGTTGGAAATTTGTTGCTTTTCAGGTTTTGCGTACAGCTTTTCTGACCATTCCGGCACGCCGTTTTTTGTCATGCATGATGCATAATTTTGAAAAGTAAATGCTTTTTCAGTTTTGCTGAATGTACTAAAATCAGTACTTTTGTGCTTTCATTTACAAATACAATGGATTACCCAACATTGCAAGACAAGCTGATTATGCCTGAATACGGGCGCAACATCCAGAAAATGGTGGCACACGCCGTAACCATACAGGACCGTGAAGAACGGGCGAGATGTGTCCGGACCATCATTCATACCATGGGAAACCTGTTCCCCTATTTGCGTGATGTGAACGATTTCAAACACAAACTGTGGGATCACCTGGCCATCATGTCCGATTTCAAGCTGGATATTGATTTCCCTTATGAAAAGCCGCAGCCGGAAAGTTTCCATACGCATCCGGAGCCGATACCATACAAGCGTTCGCGTATCAGATATCCCCATTATGGCAGAACTGTTGAAGAAATGATAGCCAAGGTGATAGAGATGGAAGATGGCGAACAGAAGGAGCAGATTGCGTTGAGCATAGCCAACCAGATGAAAAAGAATTTTGTACTCTGGAACAAGGAGGTGGTCGATGACAAGAAAATCCTGGAAGACCTGTATGAACTTTCGGATGGCAAGATCAGTCTGAATCCGGAACGCCTCAGGCTGTTGGGGTCCCGTGAGATATTGTATAAGAAACCCAACATGCCGAACCGTCCGAACAACAACCAACAAAGGCGCAGACGTTAATTTCCATACGATATGTCTTCTTTTAAAGTTGAGGGTGGCCATCGCCTGCAGGGCGAAATCGTGCCACAGGGAGCAAAGAACGAAGCCTTGCAGGTAATTTGCGCTACGTTGCTGACAACAGAACCCGTGACCATATCCAACATCCCCGATATATTGGATGTGAATAATCTCATTCAGTTGCTTGCCGACATGGGTGTGCAGGTGGAGCATTTGTCTGAAGGCACGTGGCGTTTCTGTGCCTCCACAATCGACGAAGACTATCTGAACACGGATGCTTTTTACAGGCAGAGCGCTTCTTTGCGCGGTTCGGTCATGATTGTCGGTCCGTTAGTCAGGCGTCTGGGATGGGCTATTCTGCCCAAGCCGGGCGGTGACAAGATAGGCCGCCGGCGCCTGGACACGCATTTTGTAGGGATACAGAAGCTGGGTGCGGAGTTTGTGTTTGACCCCGACCGCAAGTTGTATGAAATAACGGCTCCGCACCTGCGGGGTACGTACATGTTGCTCGACGAGGCTTCCGTTACGGGTACGGCCAATATCTTGATGGCGGCCGTCTGTGCCGAAGGCACGACTACCATATACAATGCGGCATGCGAGCCTTATGTGCAGCAATTGTGCCGCATGCTGAACCGCATGGGCGCCCGCATATCGGGCATAGGGTCCAACCTGCTGACCATAGAAGGCGTGGAACGTCTTGGCGGATGCGAGCACCGTATCTTGCCCGACATGATTGAAATCGGCAGTTTCATTGGCATGGCTGCCATGACAAGTTCGGAAATTACCATCAAGGATGTGGCCTACGATGAACTGGGAATCATACCGGACAGCTTCCGACGTCTTGGCGTGCAGTTGGTGCACCGCGATGATGACATTATCGTGCCGCGCCAGACCAATTACACCATAGAATCGTTTATCGATGGCTCCATCATGACCATAGCCGACGCACCGTGGCCGGGACTGACGCCCGACCTGCTGAGCGTGATGCTTGTGGTGGCCACGAAGGCCAAGGGCAGCGTGCTGATTCACCAGAAAATGTTCGAGAGCCGCCTCTTCTTCGTGGACAAGCTGATTGACATGGGAGCGCAAATCATTTTGTGCGACCCGCACCGTGCCACGGTCATTGGTCTGGGCGACAATTTCTGTCTGCGGCCGGCAGTCATGAGCTCGCCGGACATCCGCGCCGGAATTGCCCTGCTGATTGCAGCCCTGTGTGCCAACGGAACGAGCATCATACATAACATAGATCAGATTGACCGCGGTTACCAAAACATAGATGGCAGGCTTAACCGGCTCGGTGCACGTATTTCCCGAATATGAAATGGAAATGCACAACGGGATTTTCGACAATTTTAGACTTTAACTGTATATTGAAAATATGGGTGGTTTTTTTGGGACTATTTCAAAAAAGAGTTGTGTAGCGGATGTGTTCTACGGAACAGACTATAATTCGCATTTGGGAACTCGGCGTGGCGGTATGGCCACGTATGATGACGGCCGTTTCATGCGGTCTATCCATAATCTGGAAAATGCTTATTTCAGAAGCAAGTTTGAACCGGACTTGTCCAAGTTTTCCGGCAACGCGGGTATCGGCATTATCAGCGACACCGACGCGCAGCCGATTGTCATTAACTCCCATTTGGGACGTTTCGCCATTGTAACGGTGGCTTTTATCAACAACATAGCCGAATTGGAGAAGGAACTGCTCGACCAGGGATGCCATTTTGCCGAGTTCAGCTCCGGCAAAACCAACCAGACAGAGCTGATAGCGTTGTTGATCAACCAACGGGAAACATTCGTAGCGGGCATCGAATATATGTATTCAAAAATACAGGGTTCATGCTCGCTTCTTATTTTAACGCCGGACAGCATCATTGCCGCCCGTGACCGTTTGGGCAGGACACCGATAGTCATAGGCCGCAGGGAGGATGCGATTGCTTTGTCAAGCGAGCCGTGCGGTTTTCCGAACCTCGGCTTTGAAACCGAGTATTTCATGGGCCCCGGCGAGATTGTCAAGGCCACGGCCGATGGTTACGAACAGTTGCGCAAGCCCAACGACCAGATGCAGATATGTTCGTTTCTGTGGGTTTATTACGGCTATCCGGTTACGGATTACGAAAATATCAACGTGGATGAGGTGCGTTACCGCGGAGGTTACGAAGCCGGCAAGAACGACATGGAAACGGATGCCGATTTTGTGGCGGCCATTCCCGATTCAGGTATCGGCTACGCCTTGGGCTATGCAGCCGGCCGCGGCATTCCGTACAAGCGCGCCATGATCAAGTACACGCCGACCTGGCCCCGCAGTTTTACGCCGCCGACGCAGAGCATGCGCGAACTGGTGGCCAAAATGAAACTCATTCCGAACAAGACCCTGTTGCGGGGCAAGCGCGTCGTTTTCTGCGACGACAGCATTGTGCGCGGCACGCAGCTGCGTAACAATGTGGAGTTCCTGTACGGTTACGGCGCAAGCCAGGTGCACATGCGCATTTCCGCACCACCTTTGTTCTATCCGTGCCGCTTTATCGGTTTTACGCAGAGCAATTCCGAACTGGAATTGATGACGCGCCGCATTATTCAGGAACTGGAAGGCGACCACACCAAAAATCTGGATAAATATTCCGACCCGACCACGCCCGAATATGCCCGGCTTGTAGATTACATGCGGGAGCGTTTCAAGCTGACATCACTCAAATTCAACACGGTGGAGAACTTGGTGAAGGCCATCGGTTTGCCGAAGGAAAAAGTGTGCACGCACTGTTTTGATGGTACGAGCTATTTTTGAGGCTCTGTTTCATATTATTTATCCAATGGAGGATGACAAAAGCGATGGCCATTCGGAACTTCCAAATGGCCATTGCCTTTTCTATAAATCTTGGTTTTTGTCTATTTCACGACAACTTTAAATATCTGGTTGCCTGCGCGGACAGCATAAATGCCGGTCGGAACTTTTATAAATTCGTTCTTGTCTATCGTCTGGTTGCAAACCACGAGGCCGGTAATTGAAAAGATGCTTACGTTTGTTTGGCTTGCCGTTTCGATGCTGATTCCATTTGCAAGTCCTTTAACAATTACGTTATGTTGGCTTGGTTGTACCAGAGCAGTGGTTTCGTTAGCTTTAAAAACATTGATGCCTAAGTCATGTACAGAACCAGCATAACCGATAACGCCGTCGCCGTATGTGCCGCACATAACGGCAGGATCATTATAGCCGCTATAACCATTGAGCCATTTTGCCGCGCATACAATTCCATCGGAAATGATGCGTAGTCTGGACAGGCCGGCTTCCGCAGTTGCAGGTACGGTTAGCGTATATGTGCCAGTTAGGTTCTCATTATTTTTTTGTTCTTCTTCAGGTATGCCGTTTTCATACAGCACATGTATTTCTTCAAAGTCGCCGTCGCGGTTCCAGTCGCAACCTATCCACATGTTGTTTGCCCAACGTCCTGTCAGAAAATCAAATGTAATTTCTTGGCCTTGCTCCACGGAAAATTGTTGTTCTCTTGGTTTGTAGTTGAATGTCGTTTTTGTTTCACCTAACGAGAGAACCTCTGTTGCATTCACTTTTACAGAAAGGGAACGTATGGAATGGCTATGGACATCATCAATGTTGACTTCGCCGCAGCTTTCATTAACGCGTTTCGATGGTTCGCAGTAACCGGTTGGAAATTCTTCTGGGGCAGTAGTTGATTTGGTGGTGTTGTAGTTCACTGCATATATCATACTGCCGGACAGCATGCAGGCCATGGTAAATAAAGTAATTTTCCTCATGATACTCAAATTAAATGTTATTAAATAATTGTTATGTGCATACAAAAGTAAAGGATATTGTCAAACAGGAGGTTTGCTTTATGATAATTTATGATTTGTTATAACAATAAATCTGTCTTTTCTACAAAAGAAAATTGATTGTTGATTTGCCACGTTGCGTAAAAAGAATACGGGAGGAGATGTGCGTATCTCCTCCCGTATTTCCATGCGTTAGTTGTTTTTTTACCAGGCAAAGAGCGGGTAGTTGCTCATGATACTGTTCACTTCTGCCCTGACGGCTTCGATATTGGCTTCGTTGTCAGGGTCGTTCAGCACACGGTCGATAAGTTCCACGATGGTCAGCATCAGGTCTTCCTTGGCGCCGCGCGTGGTGATGGCAGGCGTCCCGAAACGCAGGCCGGATGTCTGGAACGGGCTGCGGCTGTCGAACGGAACCATGTTCTTGTTGGTGGTTATGTCGGCTGCCACGAGTGCTTTCTCGGCTGCTTTTCCGGTCAGGTCGGGAAACTTGGTGCGCAAATCGACGAGCATGCAGTGATTGTCCGTACCTCCGGAAATGATTTTGTAGCCTTTGTCCATAAAGGCTTTGGCCATGGCGGCGGCGTTCTTTTGCACCTGTTTCTGGTATTCCTTGTATTCCGGTTGCAGGGCTTCGCCGAATGCGACCGCTTTGGCGGCGATGACATGTTCGAGCGGGCCGCCCTGTACACCGGGAAATACGGCTGAGTCGAGCAACGCGGACATCATTTTCACTTCGCCTTTGGGTGTTTTCTTGCCCCACGGGTTCGGAAAATCCTGTCCCATCATGATGACACCTCCGCGCGGTCCGCGCAATGTCTTGTGCGTGGTGGACGTTACGATGTGCGCATGTTTGACGGGGTTTTCGAGCAGCCCGGCGGCAATCAGTCCGGCCGGATGTGCCATATCTACCATGAAGATGGCACCGATTTCATCGGCCACGCGGCGGATGAAGGCATAGTCCCACTCGCGGCTGTAAGCCGATGCACCGGCTATGATGAGCTTGGGTCTTTCGGCACGTGCCACAGTGGCTAATTGTTCGTAATCGACCCGGCCGTCGGCTTCTTTCACGTTGTATTCCAACGCCTTGAAGTGCAGGCCGGAGAAATTGACCGGTGAGCCGTGCGACAGGTGTCCGCCGTGCGACAGGTTCAGCCCGAGGAATTTGTCGCCCGGGTTCAGACAGGCCATGAATACGGCCATGTTGGCCTGTGCGCCGGAGTGGGGTTGCACGTTCGCCCATGCGGCACCGAACAGCTGTTTGAGGCGGTCAATGGCTATTTGCTCGCTTTCGTCCACCACTTCGCAGCCGCCGTAATAACGTTTGCCGGGGTAGCCTTCGGCATATTTGTTTGTCAGCACGGAGCCCATGGCTTCCATGACCTGGTCGCTGACGAAGTTTTCCGATGCAATGAGTTCAATGCCTTTCATCTGACGCTCCCTTTCGCGTCTGATAATGTCGAAAATTTGAGAATCCCGTTTCATGAATAAGTTGAGTTACATTAATTATATGTGAATACTGTTTGTCTATTTCTTTTTGCGGACGCTCCATCCGAATTTGCCTATTTCCTCACCGAGTTTGTAATAATGTCCGTGCGAGTAGGCAATCAGCTTGGCTTTTGCCAGGTCGAACACGTCGGTTTCGGGGTTCATGTAGGCGCTGTCGGCCTGTACGTTCACTACTTCGGCAATGAACATGTCGTGACTGCCGAGCGGTACTATTTGTTTGACCTTGCACTCGATGTTGAGCGGTGCTTCCACAATGATGGGCGCATCGACTTTCTCGCCTTTGCGCGGGGTCAGCTTCATGGCCTCGAACTTGTTCGTGTCCTTGCCGCTCTTGACGCCGCACCAGTCGGTGGCGTATGCCAGTTCTTCGTTGGTCAGGTTCAGGACAAACTCGCCGGTACGTTTCAGGATAGGGTAGGAATGTCGTTCGGGACGTACGGAAATGTAGCACATGGCCGGATTGGTGCAGATGGTGCCCACCCAGCTTACGGTCAGAATGTTGTATTCTTCGGGGCTTGCCCCGCACGAAACCATTACTGCCGGCAGCGGATAAATGAGCGTGCCGGGTTTCCATTGTTGTTTCATAGTAGGTCTTGTCAGTTGTTTATTTTAGCTTCTTCACGTTTAACTTCGCGTTCACAATAGTGGCATTTCAGCAACACCTGGTCGCCATCGGTAATGACATGGAAGCGCGTGCCCACCGGCTCGTTGTTGGTGATGCACTTGGGGTTTACGCACCGCACCACGTCCCTGATTTCGTCCGGCAGCGTGAGGGCGTATTTTTCAACCACCTCGTAGTTGCGGATGATGTTTATCTTGGCGTTGGGTGCTATCAGGGCGATTTTGTTGACTTCGTCTTCTTTCAGGAAACGGTCGGATATCTTGACAATGCCCTTGGTTCCCATACGTTTGCTGTCCAGGTTGTTACCTATGGTTATTTGGTTCTTGCAGTTTTCCAGTTGCAGGATGGAAACCACCTTGAACACTTGGTTGGATGGCAGATGGTCTATGACCGTGCCGTTGCACAATGCAGCTACTTTCAGTTCTTTTTCCATATCTGTTTTTTCAAACTTGAGCGTTTTATCCGAATTTGTTTGTCTGTGCCGGTCAGAGTCCCAACACTTTGCTGATGATTGCCTGGCGGACATACAGTCCGTTTTGCGCCTGCTGGAAGTAGTAGGCCTTTTCGCTCTTGTCCACATCGTAGGCTATCTCGTTCACGCGTGGCAGCGGATGCAGGATGCGCAGGTTCGGTTTTGTGCCTTCCAGCATGTCATAGCGCAACGTATAAACATCCTTGACACGTTCGTATTCCACCAAATCCTGGAAACGCTCCTTTTGCACGCGGGTCATGTACAGAATGTCCGCATCGTTGAAGTTGCCTTCCAGTTCGCGGCTTTCGGTGTACTGTATGCCGTGCTTGTCGCAGAACAGTTTGTACTCATCGGGCATGCGCAGCTCATCGGGTGCAATGAAATGGAATGTCGGTTTGAAATGGTACATGGCCTGTATGAGCGAATGTACCGTGCGGCCGTATTTCAGGTCACCGACCAGGTAGATTTGCAGGTTGTCCAGGCGGCCTTGCGTTTTCTGTATGGAATACAGGTCGAGCAGGGTTTGCGAAGGATGCTGGTTTGCACCGTCGCCCGCATTTACAATGGGTACGCGGCTCACTTCCGATGCATAGCGTGCCGCGCCTTCCAAGTAATGGCGCATCACAATTACGTCGGCATAGTTACTCACCATCTGGATGGTGTCGTGCAGGCTCTCGCCTTTGGACGAACTGGTGGTGGCGGCATCCGAGAATCCGATGACTCGCGCTCCCAGACGGTTGGCTGCCGTTTCAAAGCTCAGCCGTGTGCGCGTTGATGGTTCGAAGAACAGGGTTGCGACGACCTTGCCGTCCAGTGTTTTACGGTTGGGGTTCGCCTCGAAGCCCGCCGCTGCCCGCAAAATGTCCAGAATCTCTTCCTTGGAATAGTCCGAAATGGAAACTAAATGGTTCATAACTTAGCGTATATTGTGATTTGTATAATTCAAAAAAAGCCAATACGGACATGTGAAATCCCTATTGGCCTGTATTGTTATCGGAAACGTGTACCCGTCTGTGCAAGCGGTGTTCCGGCAACCATGGATAATATGTACGGACGAGTGGTTTCATATCTTGTTCACGGGGCAAAGGTAGCTAAATTCTTTGGAACGTAAAACCGAAATTTAGCAAAAACGGTCTGTTTTCAGCCTTGTTTTCCTTGCGGTCAGATGCGTACATCGATATTTCTTTCTTTCAGGTAATGTTTCAGTTCGGGAATTCCGATTTCCTTGTAGTGGAAAACGCTTGCCGCGAGGGCTGCATCCGCCTTGCCTTGCAGGAACACGTCGGCGAAGTGCTGCATGGTGCCGGCTCCTCCGCTGGCAATGACCGGCACATTCACCGCTTCCGACACGGCGCGCGTAATGTCCAGCGCGAAGCCGTCCTTGGTGCCGTCGTTGTTCATGGACGTGAGCAGGATTTCGCCGGCGCCTTGCGCTACGGCCTGTTTGGCCCAATCCACGGTCTTCAATTCCGTGGGGATGCGGCCGCCGTTTAGGAATACGTACCATTCGCCATCGATGCATTTGGTGTCGATGGCCAGCACGACGCACTGGCTGCCGAAGCGTCCGGCCAGTTCCCCGATCAGTTCGGGCCTGCGCACGGCTGCCGAGTTGACCGATATTTTGTCGGCACCGCAGTCCAGCAACAGCGACACATCATCGGCCGAGCCGATGCCGCCGCCTACCGTGAACGGTATGTTGATGTGCCGCGCAATCCGGGTAACCAGTTCCGAAAGTGTTTTGCGCTTCTCGTGCGTGGCCGTTATGTCCAGAAAAACCAGCTCATCGGCTCCCATTTCTGCATAAAGTGCACCCAGTTCCACGGGGTCACCCACATTCTGTATGTTCAGAAAATTGATACCTTTTACGGTCTGCTCGTCCTTGATGTCCAGACAAGGAATGATTCTCTTGGTAAGCATGCGGGATATTTTTGCGGCAAAAGTAACATTTTTATGCCGATTCCTCAACAAGGCACGACCGATTTCAGCGAAGGGGCTGCCTGATGTCGCAAAAAGTAAGAAAAAAAACGATTTTGGCTATAAAATGTTTGCTGAAAAATGTTTTTTTTGTACATTTGCCGCCTGATAAACAAAAAAAGCAACAATTATTGCCGTTTCAAACAAACACTTGCAAGTAAGAATATGAGTAAACTGATTATTCCCAAAGATTATAAACCTGTACTGAATTTGCAGCAGACGGAGCTGGGTATCACCAAGATAAAGGACTTTTTTCAGGCCAATTTGTCGGCTGAGCTGCGCCTCAGGCGTGTTACTGCGCCGCTGTTCGTATTGCAGGGCACGGGTCTGAACGACGACCTGAACGGTGTGGAGCGTGCGGTGAGTTTTCCGATTCGGGACATGGCCGACCGGAAGGCCGAAGTGGTGCATTCGTTGGCCAAGTGGAAGCGCGTCATGCTGGCCGACTATCACATAGAAGAAGGTTACGGCCTCTACACCGACATGAACGCCATCCGCGCGGACGAGGAACTGGACAATATCCACTCGCTTTATGTGGACCAGTGGGACTGGGAACGTACCATTAACAGCAGTCAGCGAACCATTAAGTATCTGCGGAACATAGTCAAGCGGATTTATTCCACCTTGTTGCGGACCGAATACCTCGTGTCCGAAAGTTTTCCGGAAATACGTCCGTGCCTGCCGCCCGACATTCATTTTATACATGCCGAGGAACTGCGCCAAGCTTATCCGGACAAAACACCCAAGGAACGTGAGTATGAAATTACGAAAAAATACGGTGCGGTGTTCATTATCGGCATCGGCTGCAAGCTCGGCGATGGCAAGGAACACGATGGCCGTGCACCCGACTACGACGATTGGAGCACGGTGGGCGAAAACGGGCTGCCCGGACTCAACGGCGATATCCTGCTCTGGAATCCCGTACTGGACATGCCGCTGGAAATATCCTCCATGGGTATCCGTGTCGATAAGGAATCGCTGTTGCGGCAGTTGCAACTGACGGGCAAGGAAGAACGCGCCAAGCTGTATTTCCACCGGCGTCTGCTGGAAGGCACGCTGCCCCTGTCCATCGGCGGTGGTATCGGACAGTCGCGCTTGTGCATGTTTTTCCTGCGCAAGGCGCATATCGGCGAAATCCAGGCGAGCATTTGGCCTGACGAGATGCGGGAAGCATGCCGCCAAGCCAATATCACACTGATTTAAACAGTCTGGTTTGCGGCGGATGTCCGTATCTTGATAACTCATCGGGCAAAGGGAACATGACCCTTTGCCCGATTTTATGCTGTGCTGCCGTATGCGTTTTTTCTGTCATGCCGCCGCGACAATTGTTGTCATCCCGGGCTTGACCCGGGGTCCTGGGCGGCCTTGCACCGCCGTGCTGTTTCCACCACTGGAGACGCTGCACGCAACGTCTCTACCATGCGGATTTGTGCGAAATTCCCGCCCGGACGTTGCAGTCCGTTGGATAGCGCGTCCCCGCCATATCCGACGCGCCAGCATGTCGGGATGGAGGCGGATTCAGCGGCGGCATTCTTTCCTCCCTTTCTTTTGCTGTTGAAAGAAAGGGAGTACAAGCGTAGCGCAGCGAGCGCGTAAGCCTTTTGCGGCGGTTGCTACCGTTGGAGCCGCTGCACGCAGCGTCTCTACCATGCGGCTTTGTGCGAAATCCCCGCCCGGACGTTGCAGTCCGTTGGATAGCGCGTCCCCGCCTTATCCGCCGCCCGGCAGGCCAGCGTTGGGCGCGGCCAAAATTCATACTGTTTGAAGCCGTAGGCAAGTTTATGAATTTTAGCGTCCAACGCGCCAGCATGTCGGGATGGAGGTGGATTCAGCGGCGGCATTCTTTCCTCCCTTTCTTTTGCTGTTGAAAGAAAGGGAGTACAAGCGTAGCGCAGCGAGCGCGTAAGCCTTTCGCAGCGGTTGCCATTGCTTTGCCAGCATGACCGGTGTAAAAGAAACACGCAAGGGATGATAACGCAAAAAACCGCCGGAAACGTTTCCGTCTCCGGCGGGATAAATAAAGTATAATTTGCCTTACGGTATGGCTTGTAGGTTGGTGAATTCTTTCCAGCCTTCTGCCGCCTTGTAGGCTTCCAGGCTTTCGGCGGGCACATACACGGGTATGGAGCGGCTGACCCCATCAAAAGCCAAGCTTCCCACCATGGGCGGCACAGTGGCCAATACGGTCATTTCTGCGAGTGCGTAGCACCAGCGGAGCGCCGAGTATCCAATGCTTGTCACGCTGTTGGGTATGGTTACTTGCGTGAGTGCGGAGCAGTCGAGGAACGCCCAGTTTCCAATGCTTGTCACGCCATTTCCTATGGCGATTTTTGTGAGATTGTAGCACTCTTGGAACGACGAGTCTCCAATGCTTGTCACGCTTTCGGGCAGGGTTACTTGCGTGAGTGCGGAGCAGCCGGAGAACGCCCCTTCTCCAATGCTTGCTACGCCGTCGGGGATAGTATAGGCCGTTTCCGGTTTCCCAGCTGGATATTGTATCAGTGTGGTTTTGTCCTTGTTGAACAATATGCCGTCCTCGGAGCAATAGGCAGAGTTTGCGGCGTCCACATGGATGGCAGTGAGTGCGGAGCAGTCGGAGAAGGCCGCGTATCCAATGCTTGTTACGTTGTTGGGAATGTCCACTTGTGTGAGTGCTCTGCAGCCGGAGAACGCCTCGTTTCCAATACTTTTCACGCTGTTGGGTATGGTCACTTGCGTGAGTGCGGAGCAGTCGAGGAACGCCCCGTTTCCAATACTTTTCACGCTGTTGGGTATGTTTACTTGCGTGAGTGCGGAGCAGTCGAGGAACGCCGCGTATCCAATGCTTGTTACGCTGTTGGGTATGTTCACTCTCGTGAGTGCGGAGCAGTAACCGAATACATAGTATCCAATGCTTGTCACACCGTTGGGTATGGTCACTTGCGTAAGTGCATCGCAATAGGCGAACGCATAGTCTCCAAAGCTTGTCACGCCGTCGGGGATAGTATAGGCCGTTTCCGGTTTCCCAGCTGGATATTGTATCAGTGTGGTTTTGTCCTTGTTGAACAATACACCGTTTTCGGAACAATAGGCAGAGTTTGCGGCGTCCACATGGATGGCAGTGAGTGCGGAGCAGGCGCGGAACGCAGTTTTTCCAATGTTTGTTACGTTGTTGGGAATGTCCACTTGTGTGAGTGCTCTGCAGCCGGAGAACGCCTCGTTTCCAATGCTTGTTACGCTGTTGGGTATGGTCACTTGCGTGAGTGCTCTGCAGTAGGAGAACGCATTGTTTCCGATGCTTGTCACTGTGTTACCTATGGTCACATGCGTGATTGCGGAGTAAGACATATAGAATGCCTCGTTTCCAATGCTTGTCACGCCGTCTCCAATGACAATGGTTTGGATTTCTTTCCGGTATGGTTTCCATGGGGCATCAATATCATCACCATAATTATAATCATAATCTTCCATTTCTCCCGTTCCAGAAATGGTCAGGATGGCTTTGGTCTTGTTGTAGCTCCATGTCAGGCTTTCTCCGCATGTGCCGTTAATGATTTCGTCTGTAGGTATTTCCGGTTCGTCTGGTTTGCAGGCAGCTGTTGTCAGGCACAGCCCGAGCAGCAGGTAATAAACTGTTTTCATTTTCATGTTGTCTTTTTAGTTTTTAAACAGGTTCATATTATATGTATTATGGTTTTGTTTTTTCCTTATTCGTTTGCGCCACGCCATCATTCACGCCATCTCCCCGCAGGATGCCGTTGCCATCGTTGGAGACGCTGCACGCGTTTGCCATTATTGGAGACGCTGCACGCAACGTCTCTACAATGCGCCGGCGTTGCCCCGCTGTGCCATTGTCCCGCACTCCCTCTCCGTCACCCCATGTTGGCGCACGAGGTGGCGGCAGGGGAAAATGTCCGGCCTTTACGGCTCTTGTGCGGGTGCGGTGCCGCGGTCGATGCTTACTTCCACTTTCAAGGCCGCTTCACGCATTTTCTGCTTGGGCGTGAAGGAAATCTTGGGTGTTTTCAGGGCATCCTTCGCGGTTACTGCATCGGGCGTGTCCATCACCTTGGATGAAACGATGACGCGGAGCGAGCCGAGCTCTGCCAGGTCCACGCTCATTCCCTGTTGCAGCGATTCGCACACAATGTTACTCAGGCTGATGAGGGCGTTGCTCACATCGCCTGCGGAGAGTGATGTTTCGCGTACGATGCGTTCCACGAGCATCTTGTTGGTCAGTTTCTGCACGGTCTTGGGGTAGGCATAGTAGCCTGTTTGCCCCTTGCGGTTGCCGATAGTCAATACTCTCGACTTGATTTCAAAATCGATCATAGGCTTTTGTTTTTTAGGGTTAATAAATAGGATTGTCCGTACCCCTTTTCAAGGGTATCTGTCAGTCGTCTTAAAGGGTATCTGTTACCCTTGGTCAAGGGTAACAGATACTCGTCGTCAAGAGTAACAGATACCCTTGATGGCAGGTATCCGTTACTGTCCTGTATGCTGTACGGGCGCGTCCGTTTTGCGGTCTTTACCAGGGGGCGCACTGTTGCCAGTTGTGTGTTATCAAATTTTAACGGGGGGGGGGGTAAAATTAACCACACATAACATATTCGGGCTGTTTGGTAGCCTCAGGCAGGAGTTATATGTATTGTTAATTTTCATGTATGTTTTTGTTATCGCTGCAAATGTAAGGATATTTTTTTAGAAATTCAAGGTTTTTAGGAGGATTATTTTGTGCTGGTGGTGGAATATCCGCTGGAGAGGCTGTCTGGGGCAACTCTGCCAACTGCGTTACTGCAGTGTCGTTGCCATCCTCGCCAACGCGCCGCATGTGTCGCATCATGTGCGGCATGTGCGGCGCATGGGAGAACGTAAGGAAACAGGGGTATGATGACGGCGGAAAAAACGTGCTTCCGGCCTTGCCGTTTGACAATTATCTTGTATCTTTGCGACGCTGTTCGCAATAGGGGCGGCGCGGGTGCCTGTCGGCCGGCGGCCGGAAAAGCAGGATGCCATGATTTGCAGATTATAATTTCATACGATATAAAATGACTGTTGATTTCGACAAAATGGGCGGTCTGGTGCCTGCCATAATCCAGGATGCCATAACCGCAAAGGTATTGATGTTGGGGTTTATGAACGAGGAGGCCTTGCAGAAGACTCGGGAAACAGGAAAGGTCACTTTTTACAGCCGCACGCGGCAACGTCTGTGGACCAAGGGTGAGGAGAGCGGTAACTTTCTGCATGTGGTTTCCATCCTGAACGACTGCGACAACGACACCTTGCTGATAAAGGTGCATCCGGCAGGGCCGGTATGCCATACGGGCGCGGACACGTGTTGGGGCGAAAAGAACGAGGCGGGCATGGCGTTCCTGGGCTACTTGCAGGACTTCATAGATAAACGCCACGCCGAAATGCCGGAGGGTTCCTACACCACATCGCTGTTCCGCAAAGGTGTGAACCGCATGGCGCAGAAAGTGGGTGAGGAGGCTGTCGAAACGGTCATTGAGGCTACCAACGGCACGCAGGATGGTTTTGTTTACGAGGCCTCCGACCTGGTTTACCACCTTATCGTGCTGCTCGCATCCAAAGGATTGCGTCTGGACGACTTGGGACGCGAACTCCAAAAAAGACACAAACCCTAAAACGGAATAGCCATGTCGCTGATTAAATATGAAAATGTAGAGATATGCCAGCAGGAGCTGATTGTGCTGCGCGATATAAGCCTGACTATCGATTCTGGCGAGTTTGTCTATCTGCTGGGCAAGGTAGGTAGCGGCAAAAGTTCGCTGCTCAAGTCCTTGTACGCCGAAGTGCCAATCAAACATGGCGAGGCGCATATTTTCAACTATGACCTGCGCAAAATCAAGAAGCGCGAAATACCCTATCTGCGACGGAAAATCGGTATCGTATTCCAGGATTTCCAGTTGCTGATTGACCGCACGGTGCGCGAAAACCTGCTGTTCGTGCTGAAAGCCACGGGCTGGAAAGACAAACGGGCCATGGACGAGCAGATAGAACATGTGCTCAAACAGGTGGGCATGGAAACCAAGGCATACAAAATGCCGCATCAGCTTTCGGGTGGCGAACAGCAGCGTATCGTCATTGCGCGGGCCTTGCTCAACTCGCCGGAAATCATCATTGCCGACGAACCGACCGGCAACCTCGACCCCGAAACCGGCAACGAGCTGATGGATCTGCTCTACAGCATCCGCCTTGCCGGCACTACTATCTTGATTGCCACGCACAACCTGGCCTGGACGGAGAAATATCCGGGACGCATCCTGCGCTTCGAGCAGGAACGCGTGCAGGAATAATCAACCGTTTGCTTCGTATGAAAAGCCGACAGGAAAACCGGTTCAGCCGGACTATTCCTGCCGGCTTTCCATATATGCGATAAAGGCATCGTTCAGCATTTTGTTGCCTCCCGGGGTGGGGTAGTTACCGGTGAAGTACCAGTCGCCGCAATGTCCGGGGCAGGCGTCATGCAACCCCTCCACCGACTGGAATATGATTTCAATCGGGAAATCGACGTTGGCGGAACGGAGCATTTGCGCAATCTTGCCGGAAATCTGCCGGTCCGTATAAGGCTCGTACAGTTGTTTCACGTAGTTTACCGTCTGTTCCTTGGGCAGTCCGGCCTGCGCTTTGCAGCGTGCGTACACATCGTTAATAAGCTGGAAGCGGCCATCTTCCTCCAGCAGTGCAATGACGGCCTTGAAGGCGATGAACTCGCTCATGTGCGACATGTCGATGCCGTAGAAGTCGGGATATCGAATCTGCGGTGCCGAGGAAACGATGATGAGTTTTTTCGGGTGCAGGCGCGCCAGAATCTGGATAATGCTTTGTTTGAGCGTTGTGCCGCGCACGATACTGTCGTCAATAATGACAAGGTTGTCCTCGTAGGGTGTCAGGCTGCCGTAGGTGATATCGTACACGTGTGCCGCCATGTCGTTGCGCGTGCTGTCCTGTGTGATGAAAGTGCGCAATTTGATATCTTTGAGCGCGACTTTTTCTGCGCGTATGGAGAATGATAATATCTCTTCAATTTGTTTCCGGTCGAGTCCGTGCAGACTGTCGGCGAGTACTTTGCTTTTTTGTGTGTTCAGGTAGGCGTTCAGTTGTTCAAGCATGCCGCAAAATGCCACTTCGGCTGTGTTTGGAATGAATGAAAACACAGTGTGCCGCAGGTCGTGGTCTATGGCTTGCAGGATTTGCGGCACCAGGTTCGCACCGAGTTTTTTCCGCTCGCGGTAGATGTCGTAGTCGCTGCCGCGCGAAAAGTAGATGCGTTCGAACGAGCAGGGTGCTACCTGTCGCGGCTCGATGATTTGTTCGGTCCAGACATCGCCCTGTGCGTTTACAAACAAGGCTTGTCCGGGGTGCAGTTCGTTCACCAGTTCCTTGTCCACATTCATGGCGGTTTGTATGACCGGCCGTTCGGATGCCAGTATCATGGTTTCCTCGTCGGTGTAGTAGAATGCAGGCCGTATGCCCCACGGGTCCCTGATGGCGAATGTTTCGCCGCTGCCGGTCATGCCGCAAATCACATAGCCGCCGTCCCACATGGGTGCGGATTCGCGCAGCACGTTGGCCATGCATATCTTGCGCTCGATGGCTCGCGTGAGTTCCAACCCTTGCAGGCCGTTTTGGTGCAGTTCGTCGTAGAGCCGTTCCACCTCGCGGTCAAGCCGGTGTCCGAGTTGCTCAAGCAGGATGAATGTGTCGGCGTGCTGCCGCGGATGTTGGCCGTGGTCGGCCAGATGGCGGAACACTTCCGGCAGGTTGGTCAGGTTGAAGTTGCCGCACAAGGTCAGGTTTTTCGCGCGGTAGTTGTTGCGCCGCAGGAACGGGTGCACAAAGCTGATACCGAGTTTGCCGGTTGTGCTGTAACGCAAGTGTCCCATGTACATTTGTCCGGCGTATGGTGTATGTTGCAAGTCGTTGGGCGTGTCCTGCCTTGCTGTTTCAATGCTTTTGCTTATGGCAGCGAACACTTCCGAAATGGCATTGCTGCCTTCGGCACGTTTGCGGAACATGAATTCTTCACCGGGTTCGGCATCCAGTTTGACACAGGCCACGCCCGCGCCTTCCTGCCCGCGGTTGTGCTGTTTTTCCATTAGCAGATAAAGCTTGTCCAATCCGTATGTCCATGTGCCGTATTTCCTGCGGTAATAGTCCAACGGTTTGCGCAGGCGTACCAACGCAACACCGCATTCGTGTTTCAAAGGTTCCATGTGATTTGTTTATTTATATTCGTCCCAACTCTTGATGGCAATCTGTTCCATGTCAATCGTGCAGAAAGCGTTTATGAATGCGCTGGCCAGCCGTGCGTTCGTGATGAGCGGAATATTCAGGTCGATGGCTGCCCGCCGGATTTTGTAGCCGTTGCTCAATTCTCCCGATGTCAGGTCCTTGGGAATGTTCACGACCATGTCGATTTCCTTGCGGTGCAGCATGTCCAGTGCCTGCGGTTGCCCGCTTTCGCTGGGCCAATAGACCAGGGTGTTCTCCACGCCGTTGTCGGTCAGAAAACGCGATGTGCCGCCCGTGGCGAAGAGTTTGTAGCCTTTTTTTGCAAGCAGGCGTGCCGCGTCGAGCATGTCGGCTTTGTGTTTGGCCGCTCCGGTTGAGAGCAGGATGTTGTGCTTCGGGATGCGGTGGCCGACAGAGAGCATGGCGGTCAGTATGGCGGCGGCTGAGTCGTCGCCGATGCAGCCAACTTCGCCGGTGGAGGCCATGTCCACGCCCAATACGGGGTCGGCTTTCTGCAAACGGTTGAACGAGAACTGCGAGGCCTTGACACCTACATAGTCCAGGTCGAACAGGCTCTTGTGCGGTTTTTCCACGGGCAGTCCGAGCATGACTTTCGTGGCCAGGTCAATCAGGTTTATTTTCAGCACCTTGCTCACGAACGGGAAACTGCGCGATGCACGCAGGTTGCATTCAATGACCTTGATGTCGTTTTCGCGGGCCAGGTATTGTATGTTGAACGGGCCGGAAATGTCCAGCTCGCGTGCAATCTGCCGGCTGATGCGCTTGATACGGCGCACGGTTTCCACATACAGCTTTTGCGGCGGGAACTGAATGGTGGCATCTCCCGAATGGACGCCCGCATATTCGATGTGCTCGCTGATGGCGTAGGCGATGATTTCACCGTGTTGCGCCACGGCATCCATTTCCACTTCCTTGGCGTTTTCAATAAACTGGCTGATGACAACGGGATGTTTTTTTGACACGTTGGCGGCCAGTTGCAGGAAGCGTTCCAGTTCTTCCTGGTTGGAGCAGACGTTCATGGCCGCGCCGGAAAGCACGTATGATGGCCGCACCAGCACAGGGAAACCGACCTTGCGGATAAAGGCGTTCACATCGTCCATGTTCGTGAGCGCGCTCCATTCCGGCTGGTCCACGCCGATGCGGTCGAGCATGGCGGAGAATTTGTCGCGGTCTTCGGCGTTGTCGATGCTTTCGGCGCTTGTTCCCAGAATATTCACATGGCAGTCGGCCAGCCGCAGAGCCAGGTTGTTGGGAATTTGTCCGCCGGTAGAAACAATGACGCCGTGCGGATTCTCCAGTTCGATAATGTCCATGACGCGTTCAAAAGTCAGTTCCTCGAAATAGAGTCGGTCGCACATGTCGTAGTCGGTGCTGACGGTTTCCGGGTTGTAGTTGATCATTACCGAGCGGTAGCCTTCGCGGCGGATGGTGTTCAGTGCCTGCACGCCGCACCAGTCGAATTCGACGGACGAGCCGATGCGGTAAGCGCCGGAGCCGAGCACAATGATGGATTTGTGGTCACCGGTGTAGTGCACATCATCGGCGGAGCCGCTGTATGTGAGGTACAGGTAGTTGGTCTGTGCCGGATATTCGGCGGCCAGCGTATCAATTTGTTTCACCACAGGTGTTATGCCGTGTTTTTTCCGCCATTGGCGTATGATGCGCATTGCTTCTTCGGGCGTTGTGAATCGTTCGAATCCCAGTGCACGTGCAATCTGGAAATCGGAAAATCCCTGTTTTTTGGCTGTGCGTATCAGTTCAGGGTCGATGCCGGCAGCGTCCATGTCAGGTGTGCCGATGGCCTGCTGTTCCAGAGCCTGCATGGTGTGCACGATGTGCATGAGCCGTTGCAGGAACCAGCGGTCTATTTTGGTCAGGTCGTGTATCTGGTCTATGGTGTAACCGGCGCGCATGGCTTTGCTGATGACGAAAATGCGTTTGTCTGTGGGCTCGTGCAACGCTTTGTCAATATCCGGGATTTCCAGCTCGCGGTTGCCGACAAAGCCGTGCATGCCTTGTTCAATCATGCGTATGCCCTTTTGGAGCGCTTCTTCGAAGGTGCGGCCTATGGCCATGACCTCGCCGACCGATTTCATGCTGGAACCCAGTTCGCGGTCCACGCCGCGGAACTTGCCCAAATCCCAGCGCGGTATTTTGCAGACCACATAGTCGAGCGCCGGTTCGAAAAATGCGGAGGTTACTTTCGTTACCGAGTTTTTCAAGTCGAACAGACCGTAACCCAACCCGAGTTTGGCAGCCACGAAAGCCAGCGGATAGCCGGTGGCCTTGCTTGCCAGCGCCGATGAGCGGCTCAACCGCGCGTTGACTTCGATGACGCGATAGTCCTCGCTGTCGGGATCGAAGGCATACTGTACGTTACATTCGCCCACAATGCCGATATGGCGGACAATGCGGATGGCCAGTTCGCGCAGCTTGTGGTATTCGTTGTTGGTGAGCGTCTGCGATGGCGCAACCACGATGCTCTCGCCCGTGTGTATGCCGAGCGGGTCGAAATTTTCCATGTTGCAAACCGTGATGCAGTTGTCGAACCGGTCGCGCACCACTTCGTATTCGATTTCTTTCCAACCTTTCAGGCTTTTTTCTATCAGCACCTGCGGTGAAAACGCAAAGGCTTTTTCGGCAAGCGCGTCCAGTTCCTGCTCGTTGTCGCAAAAGCCGGAGCCCAAACCGCCCAGCGCGTATGCGGCGCGTATGATAACCGGATAACCGAGTCCGGCCGCTGCGCGCCGTGCATCCTCCACGGTTTCCACAGCCTGGCTCTTGATGGTTTTCACCTGGATTTCGTCCAGCTTGCGCACGAACAACTCGCGGTCTTCCGTGTCGATAATGGCTTGTACGGGCGTTCCCAGCACGCGCACGTTGTACTTTTCCAGTACACCCGACTGGTAGAGCGCGACGCCGCAGTTCAGCGCGGTTTGTCCGCCGAAGGCCAGCAGAATGGCATCCGGCTTTTCTTTCCGGATGACTTTTTCCACGAAAAACGGAGTTACGGGCAGGAAATATATTTTGTCGGCCACACCTTCGGATGTCTGTACGGTAGCTATGTTCGGGTTTATCAGTATGGTAAAAATGCCTTCCTCTTTCAGAGCTTTCAGAGCTTGTGAGCCGGAATAGTCGAATTCGCCAGCTTCGCCTATTTTCAATGCGCCTGAGCCGAGCAGAAGTACTTTTTGGGGCATCTTCATTGTAGTGGCAGGTGTCGGTTGGTCATTTGTTAAAAGCATAAATTGCAAATTTGTTGATTGGTCGTTTGTTTCGGTTTCAATGCATGAGTTCCACAAAGTTGTCGAACAGAAATTCGGTGTCGGTCGGTCCGCTGGATGCTTCCGGATGGAATTGTGCGGAAAAGAACGGTTTCGATTTGTGACGTATTCCTTCGTTTGTACCGTCGTTCATGTTCACGAACAGCGGTTCCCATTCACTGCCGAGTGTTTTGTCATCGACGGCGAAACCGTGGTTCTGGCTTGTTATGAAACAACGGTTGCTGTTGAGCATGCGTACGGGCTGATTGTGTCCGCGGTGTCCGTATTTCAGTTTGTATATTTTCGCGCCGCCGGCCTTGCTCAGGAGTTGGTTGCCCATGCAAATGCCGAAAATGGGCTTGTCGGCATTCATTGCTGCACGGATGTGTGCGACGGCTGCTTCGCAATGGTCCGGATTTCCCGGTCCGTTGGAAATGAAGAGCCCGTCGTATTGCAGTGTGCTGAAGTCGTAGTTCCAAGGAACACGCAGGATGGTTACATCGCGTTTGAGCAGGCAGCGCAGAATGTTGTGCTTGACACCACAGTCCACCAGGACCACTTTCTTGCTTCCGTTTCCATAGCGGATGACTTCCCTGCAGGAAACGACATCAACCTGATTGACTGCATTCGGGTCATCGAACGGGATGGGAGCTTCCGATTCCATTTGCAGGCAGCCGTTCATGGAACCTTGTTCCCGCAAAATACGGGTTATCTCCCGTGTGTCTACACCGTACATTCCGGCTATCTTCTGTTCTTTCAGCCAGTCGGACAGGCTTTTGGCGGCGTTCCAGTGGCTGTATTCAAATGAATAGTCGGAAATAATCACACCGCGGACGTGGATTTTTTCCGACTCATAAAACATGGATATGTTGTTTTTGATTTGATCGGCCGGGACACCGTAGTTTCCTATTAACGGATAAGTGAGGACCAGAATTTGTCCGGAATAGGAGGGGTCGGTCAGGCTTTCCGGGTAGCCGGTCATGGCAGTGTTGAAAACAACCTCGCCGGCAACCGATTTTTCATAGCCGAATGATTTCCCCTGAAATATGGTCCCGTTTTCGAGTCGTAACGAGGCCGGAGTGTTTTGCTGCATAATGTGTCAGAAATTTGATTGTAGAAAAATGTTCCCTGAAAAACGGCACAAAAGTAAGAAAAAAACCTCATATAATTATATATTTGATTTGTTTTTACTTGTTATTCTGACATAAAGTTGCTTTTTTGGTGGAAATCAAGTTATTTTGTCTTCGTTTTATTGGAAATTTCTTAATTCTTGATATAATTTTTGTACGGGTAGCCCCATTACGTTGAAATATGAACCGTTTATTTTTTCTACTCCGATACAGCCTATCCATTCCTGGATTCCGTATGCACCGGCTTTGTCGAACGGTTTGTATTTTTTTATATAGTAGTCAATTTCTTCAGTTTCAAGTGTGGCAAAGGTTACATCTGAGCGGACGGAAAACGTGACCTGTTTCCGATTGCTTGTCAGGCAGACGCCGGTATAGACCTGATGTGTTTTGCCGGAAAGGCGTAGCAGCATGTTTTGGGCTTCGGCCGGTGTGTGCGGCTTGCCCAATACTTGTCCGTCGAGCCAAACGATGGTGTCCGCGGTAATCAGCAGTGTTTTGTCATCCGGCAGCGGCTTGAATGCCGTTGCTTTCAGTTTGGCCAGGTATATGGGGATTTCGGCTCCATGGAGTCCGTCTGGATAGACTTCTTCCGTGTTGATGGCCTTGCATGTGAACGGGATGTCAAGTTTTGCCAGCAATTCCTTGCGGCGGGGCGATTGCGATCCGAGAATGATTTGGTATTGTTCTAACATTAGTCGGTAAAATCAGTTTCCATGTTTCCGTTGTAAGTATCGGAAGCATTTTTTTCGTTTCTGTTCATTTTGGGTTTCATGTTTCCGAAGTTGTAGGTTAGCATGAGGTTCAGATGCCGCCCCATGAATCTGTTTTCGGAAATCTGGTAGAAGTTGTCGCCCCAGCGTTCGCTGCTGCGGTTGCGTGAGTTCAAAATATCCCTTACGGAAAAATTAAGCCCCAGTTTGCGGTCGAAGAATGTTTTCCGCAATCCCAGGTCTATGGCATACATGTGTGTCGTTTTGCCTTGTATAACCAGTTGCGGAGAGGAATAGCGGCCGGTGATTTGTCCGGAGAAATCCTTGCCGAACATCATCATGGCATTGATTCGTGCGGTCCAGGCAAAGTTATGTTGTCCATCTATATGGACGGTGGTCGTGTTGTTGAAGGTGTATTCTGCTTCATCCATCGTGCTGTAATAGCCGCTTACGGAGGTTGTCAGCTGCAGAAATTCCTTGAACAGCCTGTTTTTTGCAATCAATTCAATACCCAGCCGCTGCGATTGTGAAACATTGATGTATGTGTTTTCCATAATACCTGCATTGTTTACGTATCGGACGTTCTGGATGACATCATCCGTAAAGCGGTAGAACAGTCCGCCGGAGAGCGTTTGTCCGCTTTTCCAGTTTTTCAGGTAGTTCAGTTCCAGTGCCGATGAAAATTCAGGAAGCAAATCTCCGTTTCCGTATGAAATGTTGGTGGAATCGGAAAAATCCCGGAAAGGGTTTATCTGCCTTCCGCGCGGCCGGTCAATGCGCCGCGTGTAGTTCAGCTGTATTTCATCTTCTTTTGGCAGAACGTACGACAAATATGCGCTCGGAAACAGTTGCAGGTAGCTTTTGGGCTCGTTGGGTATATCCAAGGTGGAGGTTTGACGCAACATGTATTCGGCACGCAATCCGACTTGTGCGCTCAGCTTGTCAAAAAAACGGTTGCCATAGGTCACGTATGCCGCATGGCGTTGTTCCTTGTATTCGAACTTGTCCTTGTAGGAGGCAATTTCTTCTCCTGTCATGCGGTCAATGGCTCCTGAATTGCTGAGGTTGTTTTGCAAAGTGGTTTGCCATCCTGCTTCCATCCGGCTTCCTTCCGTGATTTTGTAGGTGTAATCAGCTTTGAACTCCCAGGTGTTGTTGTGTCCATCGCTGTATTGTTCCTGGCTGTTTTCCAGTTCGGGTGTTCCGCTTGTCAGGTCGTTTTGTGTATAGATGGACACATTGTCGTTCATGAAATTCCGTGTCGACGCACTGACAAACAAGTTGTGGGCCTTGGTGAAGTCAATGTTGTAGTCGAGCGAGAAATTGTAGCTCGGCCTGTGTCCGCTTGCCGTTTCCAGACGTTCATAGTCGCGCAGGGCTGTGCCGCTTGGAATTTCCGTAAGCCAGTAATGGGTGTTGTTGTCCTGTTTGCTTTTGTTGGCAAACATGCCGAATCCGGAAAAGCCGATGGAACTGTTGTCCGTGATGCGGACATCTATGCCGGCGCGTGTGAAGATGCCGCTCATGACCCTGTTGTTGTCGCCTGTCTGGTAGAGGCGCGTGGTGTCGGATGCGTTGTAGTTGTAACGGTCGCTCATGCTGCTGCCGACAGCTCGCATTTGCCGGTAACCAATGTTTATGTAGGTGTCCACAATGCCTTTGCTGTAATTGAAATTGATGCCTGCCATGCCTCCCGGAATGGCTCCCCAAGGATACAGAATGCCGGCATTTGCACTGCCGTAGTAGCCGCCCTTGCGGTTTTTTTTCATGACTAGGTTAATAACGCCGGCCGTACCTTCCGGGCTGTATTTGGCTGATGGATTGGTGATGACTTCTATTTCTTCAATATTCTCGGCCGGCAATTGCTGGAGTATTTGTGCACGGTTTTCCGCTGTCAGGCCGGATGGTTTCCCGTTTATCCAGATTTCTACATTTTCATTGTTCCGCAACGAAATGTTGCCTTCGTTGTCAACCTCGACCGACGGAATGTTCTCCAATACATCCGTGGCCGCACCCCCGGCCGATGCTATGTTCTGGTCGACGGAAAAGACTTTTCTGTCCAGTTCAAAGCGCATGGTGGTTCCCTGGGCTACGACTTCTACTTCCTGCAGCACCTGGTTGTCTTCGTTCAGATAGATTTTGCCCAGATCCACGGCCTTGTCTTCAATGGTGAATGTCTGTGATTTTTCGGTGTATCCGATAAACGAGAAGACGATCTTGTAACTTCCTTTTGCAATGTTCTTCAGTTCGAAGCTGCCGTCCTCATCCGTGCTGTTTCCCGTAATGGGGACGGTGTTGTCCGGTTTGTAAAGTGATACGTTCGCAAAGTCAATGGGCATGCGGGTTTTCCCGTCAAGCAATACGCCTTTGACCGAATATTGGGAAAATGCCGCAACTGCGGACAGCCATAGCAATACGCTTAGAAAAACACTCTTTTTCATAATCCTTTTTCAAAACACACTTATGCACATAGACTATTGTCGTGTGTTGATGTTTAATGCCTGTAAGTTAAATTCTGTTATTCTCGTGTTTCCAACAGGGCGATGATGGCCAATTGGTAAGAAGCAAGTCCGAATCCGCAAATTACTCCCTTGCATACGGGGCTCAGGTATGAATGCCTGCGGAATTCTTCGCGTGCATGCACGTTGCTGATGTGTACTTCAATTACGGGTGTCCGAATGGCCTTGATGGCATCTGCCAGGGCAATGGATGTATGTGTGTATGCACCGGCGTTCAGTACGATACCGTCGTATTCAAAACCAGTTTCATGCAGTTTGTCTATCAGTGCGCCTTCGTGGTTGCTTTGGAAATATTCAATGTCCGCTTTTGAGCCGAAGTCTGCGCGCAATTGTTGCAGATATGGTTCAAAGCCGGTCTTGCCGTAAATTTCCGGTTCACGTTGGCCTAACAGGTTCAGGTTAGGTCCGTTTAAGATCAGAATCCTTTTCATGTCCTTAAAAAAACTATATGCGGTTGTTTTCCCTTGTTTTGTTTTTGATGCATTTGTATAGCACGTAGAATGATGGAATCAGGCAAATGCCGTTGGTAAGCCAGATAACGGTGGTGGCTGACAGAATGCCGTACAGGAACCAGCAGAACACGCCGCCGGTCAATATGGAAAACATAAGTAGCGATATGCTTTCCGTCTTGCCGGTTTTATAGACGAGCCATGCCTGCGGGAATTGTGAAACAGCCATGCATATGCCGGCTGCATATCCGATTATATTGATGAGAATTTCCATGCTTTTCTGTCTTCGGAGCAACAAAGGTAAGGAAAATTAAAAAAATGCTCAAACAAAAAAACGTACGATAACAAGATGTTACGTACGTTTTTCATATTTTTACCGATGGAGATTAGTTTACCCTGAATTTTTCATTACCGTTCACTAAAAAATCGACAATTTGCCTTGCTGCGGCAATGCCGGCATTGATATTGGCTTCAGCCGTTTGGGCGCCCATCTTTTTCGGTGTGGAGAAATAGCGTCCGGCGAATTTCTCACTCATGGCGGCATGGTTGCCGGGCATGATGTCGGTGACATATTTGAAATCGGCGCGTTCTTCCATGAACTGTTCCATGCCGGCCTCATCAATGACTTCCTTGCGTGCGGTGTTCACCAATATGGCACCTTTGGGCATGCGTCCCAGCAGGTCTTTATTGATGGAATTTTTTGTTTCGGCCGTTGCAGGAATGTGCAGTGAAACGATGTCATTGCCGGCATACAGTTCTTCAACGGATTTAAGAGCTTTCACGCCATCTTTCTCAATGACTTCGGTCGGGCAATAGGCATCGTATGCGGAAATTTCCATGCCAAAACCTTTGGCTATGCGGGCCACATTGCGGCCGACATTGCCATAGGCGTGTATGCCCAGGCGCTTGCCTTTCAGTTCCGTACCGGAAGTTCCGTTGTAGAAATTGCGCACGGCATATACCAACAGGCCGAATACCAGTTCTGCCACGGCGTTGGAATTTTGTCCGGGTGTGTTCATGACACAAACGCCTGCAGCCGTAGCGGCCTGCAAGTCTACATTATCGTAACCGGCACCGGCACGTACAATGATTTTCAGCGCTTTGGCTGCATTGATTACTTCCGCATCGATAATGTCGGAGCGGATGATGATGGCATCGGCATCACAAACAGCGTCAAGCAATTGTTTCTTGGCTGTATATTTTTCCAGCAGGGCCAGTTCAAAGCCCGCAGTTTCAATCTCCTTGCGGATACCGTCCACGGCTATTTTTGCGAACGGTTTTTCAGTGGCAACTAAAATCTTCATGTTCGGTTGATTTTGTTTGTTCAGGCATGTAGTTTTTCAAATTCGTGCATGCAGTCAATCAGGGCCTGCACGCTTTCAATTGGCAATGCGTTGTAGCAGGAAGCACGGAAGCCGCCGACGGAGCGGTGTCCTTTTATGCCGACCATGCCTTTGCCGGTTGCAAAAGTGATGAATTCGCTTTCAAGCGGCTTGTATTCCTCTTTCATGACAAAGCAGATGTTCATGCGCGAACGGTCTTCCTTGCGTGCTGTCCCGACGAACATTTTGCTGTTGTCAATGGCGTTGTAGAGCAATTCGGCTTTGGCGATGTTGCGTTTTTCCGCCCCTTCGACGCCGCCGTTGGCTTTGAGCCAGCGCAGTGTTTCCAATGCAGTGTAGATGGGCAGCACGGGCGGTGTGTTGAACATGGAGCCGTTGTCGATATGTGTCCGGTAGTCGAGCATGGTCGGAATGTGACGGCTTACCTTGCCCAGAATGTCGTTGCGGATAATGACGAACGTAACGCCGGCCGGTGCCAGATTCTTTTGTGCTCCACCGTATATGATACCGTATTTGCTCACGTCAACGGGTCTTGAAAGAATGTCGGATGACATGTCGGCTACCAATGGAACGGGCGAGTCCAGGTCTTTCAGCAGTTCAGTGCCGTATATCGTGTTGTTTGTGGTGATATGAAAATAGTCGGCATCTGCCGGAATGACAAAATCTTTTGGAATAAACGTGTAGTTGGCATCTGCCGATGAGGCAACCTCTACCACTTCGCCGAAGCCTTTGGCTTCCTTCATGGCTTTTTTTGCCCAGACACCTGTGTTCAGGTATGCTGCTTTCTTTTCCAGCAGGTTGAACGGAACCATGCAGAATTGCAAACTTGCGCCTCCGCCCAGGAAAATAACGGAGTAGCCTTCCGGAATGTTGAGCAATTCCTTGAACAGGGCAACTGCTTCATCGACAATCGGCTGGAAATTTTTTGCCCTGTGGCTGATTTCAAGAATCGACAAACCGTCATTCTGGAAGTCAAGGACAGCTTGTGCTGTCTTTTCAATCACTTCGCGCGGCAGGATGGATGGCCCCGCATTAAAATTATGCTTCTTCATATACAGCTAGTTTGATATGTTTTTGGTGAATTTGTCCGCAAAAGTACATTTTTTTTTCGGTTATGTCAATTAAATTCCATCTAAACTTTCGTTTGTTCCATGTTTTTGTCGGAAAGGTAATCCGAACGGTTATTCTTGTGTTGTAAAAGTCAAAGCTTTACCGGACGGATTTGCGGGAAAAGCTGGAGTATGTTGTTTATGTGCTGACCATAAAGAAAGGCCTGCGTATCGTGCAGGCCTTTGGGCTAATGTTGGTCTTTGGAAATGCTCATGTCTTTATTTGACAATGATTTTATGTGTTTTGCCTGCTACCGACAATATGTACATGCCTGGTTCAACCCGTATGCCGTATTGGTCACGGGCATGTTGTTGGTCAATAAGCTGGCCGGTAATGGAAAACAACCGGATAGCGGCACTTCCATTGAAGTATGCTTCTATGTTTTGTCCGTTCACGCTGATTCTGGGCGCAACGGAAGTCTCGGCCAATTCTGTTGCTGTTCCGTTTGAAACGCTGAATGTTGTTGAATATTCGTTTGAGCTGACAGTATCGTTGTGACAAATGGTTTCGTAATGGATGTTCAGATTGTATGTGCCGTTGTCCAAACCGGTGCTGATGTTTGTTGCTTCAGCTGTTTGCCATATTGTTTCATATTCGGGCGTTTCCGGATCTGCATCCGTGTACATGCCGATTCTGTTTGCGCGTATGATTTCATTATTTTGTGTTATGGTGTAGCACATGTAAGCTGCAATGTCTTTGGGCATTATTTTAAGCAGGTCATTTGCTTTTTCTGCTCCGGCAGGACCATCTGCGCCAATGCGTGCGGAAACGCTGGTCGTTCCGCCGTTCAGTAAAAGGGGTGATGAATTGGAAAAGGTGCCTTGCTCGGCAGCCAAATCGGTTGCATTGCTCAGTGTAGCTTCTGCGCCAATGCCGATGAGGTCCGTGTCCAATAAGGTTACCAGTTTGTGTACGTCTGCGTCATTGAATGTGAGTGTGTTGCGATTGTACGAAACCTGCCATCTCACTTTCCCGTTGGCAGCATTGTTAAGTCTGTATTTTGATCCGGCAGTCAGCAGAACATCGGCAGTCAGCACGGTGCTGCTTGCCGGAGAAATGGCAACTTCAACGGCTCCCTTGTAGTTTGTATAGGTAAAGGAGCAGACGGTGAGCCCGTTCTCGTCCGGAGCGGAAAAAGGATGGTCGGTTGTGAATGTGGTGCTTGTATTCAAGTATAGAAGTTGTGCATCACACAGGAATTTGATATACGGACTTTCTGCGGGTTGGTAGATTTTTGCCCGGAATGTTACGTCTTTTTCCTCCTGAAGTGTGAATTGCCTTCCTGCATTGACCGAGGCCTGATGTGTTGACTGGCTGCCGGTTCCGTCGGCAAAAACAACCTGGTATTCATAATTTCCGGCAGGCAGTGTCAGCGTTTTTGAATAAATGTCGCTGCCATCCGATGGCGCGTCCATTAGATAGGCATCTGTAGGTGTATCACCATCCATCTGGATTGCGGTGCCTATGGTACCGGTCGGTATTGCTGTTTCAGATGGAACCATGTTGAAACGAATGTAAAGATTTTGTGCTTGTGCGCTCATGGATACGAAACATAAGGCAGCAAGACTTAAAGTGAATAAATTTTTCATGATAGTAATTTTATGAATTGAACTTATGTTGATTGTTTTGCTCTGCGAAATAACATATATATAACAAAACCGGATAGCAGAATCTTCGTTGTTTGTGCAAGAATATTGGAATTTGCGGAATTTGCCATTCTTTTTCCAATTATGCAGCCGGCAAGAGCTGTCTTTGTCGGTGATGTACTGCTACTTTGGCCGCATCCGTGTTTCCCCGTTTCCTGAAGTCTTCCTGAAGTCGTTTTGATGTAAGATTTTTGTTTGCTCTTCCTGTTTTTCTGTTATCCGGTTGGCGTTGTAGTATTCTTGTATTGAAATCCAATATATTTATATGCTTCTGCTGAAAATACCCATACATTTGCCTCGTGATAGGTTTTGAGCAGCAAAAACAATTTCTCATGAAAAAACATTACCATAGTGGAAAAGCATTGCTTATCTGTTTCGCAAGCCTGTTTTTGTGGTCAGATGTGGTGTTGGCGGATACATTGTCCCGTGCCGACAAGGTGGATATGTTTATGGGCGTGCAAGGTATGAGCCATTGCGTTATCGGCCCTCAGATACCTCATGGTTCGGTCAATCCATCGCCGCAAACCCAGGATGGCTCGCATGGCGGCTACAAAGCCGATAAGCCTATAAGGGGTTTTGCCCAGTTGCATGTATCGGGAATCGGTTGGGGACGATACGGACAGATTCTGTTGTCTCCGCAAACAGGTTTTAATGCAGACGAGAATGGACACGATTCGGATAAGGCGGACGAGATTGCACATCCTTATTATTATGCTGTTGATTTGGAACGTTATGGCATAAAAACGGAAATAACACCTACACATCATTGCGCAAGTTACCGGTTTACGTTTCCTGAAACGCAGGATGCCAACGTACTCCTTGATGTGGCGCACAATATTCCGCAGCATATAGTTCCGGTTGTGGGAGGCCGCTTCCTGGATGGCAGCATTGCCTATGACGAAGAAAGCGGATATGTTACGGGCTGGGGAGAATATGCAGGTGGTTTTGGCGATGATGCACCCTACAAGGTATATTTTGCCATGTATTTGGATTGCCCGATAAAGGAATTCACGGTTTCCGGCAATATTCCGGAGGTATTGTATGCCCGGCTGGCCCTTCCGGAAAATCCGGGAACTGTTTGCCTGCAGGTTGGCATATCGTTCAAAAGTGTGGACAACGCCCGGATGTATCTGGCAAATGAAATTGCCGGCCAAACGTTCGATACGCTTTGTGCACAGGCCAAAGGCATGTGGGAAGATGTTTTTGCCAAGATTTCTGTAAATGGTGGTACTGCTGAAGAAGAACGCATGTTCTATACGGCCATGTATCACAGCTATGTGATGCCGCGTGACCGCACAGGCGATAATCCGCATTGGGAAAGCCTTATGCCGCATTTTGACGACCATTATTGCGTATGGGACACATGGCGTACCAAATTCCCCTTGATGATATTGCTGGACGAAAGTTTTGTCGGTAGGGTAATAAGTTCGTTTGTCGACCGTTTTGAACATAACGGAAAATGCCGGCCTACCTTTACAAGCTCTTTGGAGTGGGACTGGAAACAGGGAGGAGATGATGTGGATAATATAATTGCGGATGCTTTTGTGAAAGATGTTAGTGGTTTTGACCGTTCCGGAGCTTATGCACTGTTGAAATCGGATGCCTTTCAGCAACGGAGCCCGGCCTATCTTCGTTATGGCTGGGAACCGGAGCCGGCTGAGCGGATGAGTTGCAGTTACACAATGGAATATGCCTATAATGATTTTTGCGTGGCCACGGTTGCCGGCCTGATGGGTGATTCCTTGGTGGAAAAGCAACTTGCGGAACGTGCAACCCGTTGGACAAACCTGTTCAACCCTGACTTGGAAAGTTATGGATTCAAAGGATTTGTCGGACCACGCAAAGAAGATGGCGAATGGATAAAGATTGACCCCGCAAAGCGATATGGCTCGTGGGTGGAATATTTCTACGAAGGTAATTCATGGGTTTACACATTGTTTGTCCCGCATCAATTCGGACGCCTGATTGAGTTGTGCGGAGGCAAAGACGAGATGATACGTCGTTTATGTTTCGGTTTTGATCATGACTTGATAGAACTGGACAACGAACCTGGATTTTTGTCGCCTTTCATTTTCACGCATTGCGGACGGCCGGATCTTACTGCCCGATATG
Source organism: uncultured Bacteroidales bacterium (assembly GCA_944321895.1). GTDB lineage: Bacteria > Bacteroidota > Bacteroidia > Bacteroidales > Paludibacteraceae > CALUNA01. The sequence continues at coordinate 63,371 of CALUNA010000008.1, forward strand.
TAGCCAAAATACGCAACAATCATTTCTCACTGAAGACAGGTTATCCCGAGAACGAGGATAGCGGAGCCATGGGAGCATGGTATGTCTTTACGTCGATAGGATTTTTCCCGAACGCGGGGCAGGATTTTTATTATGTGTTGCCTCCTGCCTTCCCGGAAATTACAATTGAACGTGAAAACGGGAAACGAATTTTTGTGCAGACCCGCAGGAAAACTCCTGAGGCTACCCACTTGGTTGCGGTTTATGTGAATGGCCGCAAGGTGGAAAATGGCATCATCAGGCATGCCGATATAGCGGAAGGTGCTACCTTGCTGTATGTATATGAATAAAAACAGTGTTTTATGAAAAAGATTTTTTTATGGATGTGCTGCCTGCTGGCAGGAAGTGTTTGGGCTCAGAGTGGCTTACCGTTTGGCGTCAATCTGGCAGGTGCGGAATTCGGGCATGGTTCCAAAATGCCCGGAGAGGTTAACAAGGACTATTTCTATCCTACCACGGCCGATCTGGATTATTGGGCAGCGAAGCAGTTGCGGTTGTTACGCGTACCGTTTAAGTGGGAGCGCATCCAGCACGAACCTTTCGGCCCTTTGACGGAAGCGGAAGTCGGTGTTATGCGGCAAATGTTGCAGGAGGCCGATGAACGCGGCTTGAAGGTGATTCTGGATTTGCATAACTACGGACGCCGGAAAGTTGGTGAACAGACATACATTCTGGGAGAGCCTGAATTGCCTTTGGAAGCCTTGGGTGATTTCTGGAAACGACTTGCCACGGAATTGCAGGAATATAAAAGCTGTATATACGGTTACGGGCTGATGAACGAACCGCACGACATGTTGGAGCATACACCGTGGGTGAAGATTGCCCAAGCCTGCATTTCGGAAATTCGTAAGGTGGATACGGTTACGACCATTATTGTCGGCGGCAATCATTGGAGCTCGGCGGAGCGTTGGTTGCAGGTGAGCGATGAATTGAAATATCTGTATGACCCAGTTGACAAACTGGTTTTCGAGGCCCATTGCTACTTCGACGAAGATGCATCGGGCGTATATCGCCGCTCGTATGATGAGGAGAAGGCACATCCTTATGTCGGGATTGAGCGTTTGCGGCCGTTTGTACAATGGTTAAAGGCGAACAACCTGCGGGGTTTTGTCGGTGAATACGGCATACCGGCGACTGATAATCGTTGGGCTGTTTGCTTGGAGCACATGTTGGCTTATATGCAGGAACAGGGCGTGAACGGGACGTATTGGGCGGCCGGAGCTCGTTGGAACAACTACATATTGGGCGTGCAGCCTAAAAACAATTACACGACCGACATGCCGCAAGTTTCGATATTGACTGAATATCTTGTAACGGAATAAACCTGTGCCGCAAGGCATGGATAATATATCAAACAACTTTATTTATTAACAATTTAATTTTTAGTAAAATGAAAACGATTACAAAATGGATGTTGATGGCTGCTGTAGTATGCGGCTCAACAGTGGTTTCGGCACAAGTGCCTCCGGTTGCTCCTCCTGATTTGGATTATCCGGCAGAAGATGTATTGTCATTCTTTAGCGAAAAATATGGGGAAGCATATCCCGATATGAGTGCTCCTGTATGGGGACAGACAGCCACATATGACTATACGGCAACAGCCGATGGCATGGCTGGCCTTTTGGTACTAAGGAAATTGGGTTGGTTGCCTATTGCATTGGGCGGGAATGCTCAAATCAAAAGTTATGAATATGTGCATGTGGATGTATTTTGTAATGAGGAAACCATGTTCCAGATTGGTTTCCATCGCCACTATCCAGACACGAAAGAACAATATTTCCCGCTGATAGAGAAGGGAGTCATGAAAGCCGGCCAATGGTACTCCATCGACTATCCGATGGCAGACTTCCTGGTTGACTGGGGAGCCAATGATGCACATTATCTGCGTTTCGGCGGTGAAGGTGAAGGCTTGGTATATTCCGATGAGATTTATGTAACCAACTTCATCTGCTTCAACGGCGAGCCGACTTGTCTGGGTGGTGTGGTTCGTGAAACAACTGCTTTGGACAATGTTTTTGCATCTGACGTTAAAACCTACATCAACGGCCAGAACCTGTATTGCAAGGCTGCGGAAGCCATCAAATCGGTTTGCGTGTATAACGTTGCGGGTCAGGAAGTGAAATCCGTTTTAGCGAACCAGCCGTTTGTCGTTTTGGATGTTGCAGACCTTGCCAATGGCATGTATGTCGTTTCTGTTGATTTTGCCAACGGACAGAAGACCAGTAGTAAAGTGATAAAATAAGTGAATGAATGGGGACTGTGCCAAAATGCAAGTGGCGGCGCAGTCCCTTGTGTTTTGTAAGAAGTAAACTTAAAATAGAATCTATCATGACTAAACCATGTTTTAAAAGTTTGTTTGTTTTGCTGTCCGGCATGATGTTCCAGGTGGCTTATGCGGCAGCTCCGACAGAACCGGCACCCACGCCCCAACACGATGCGGCTGATGTCGTCTCGCTGTTCAGCGACCATTATGAAACGGTCGGTAAAGGGCCTGAACCGCAGGGATGGGGTGGAGACAATAAAATTACGGTAAATACCATTAGCGGGACCGATGACCAGATTCTGACGACAGCGGGCAACAGCTATGTGTGCTACACGTCCGGCTGGACGGCACAGACAAAAGGATATATCCACATGGATATATGGGCGGAAACAGCCGGTACATTCTCGTTCGGCATTGGGGTGTCGTTCAACAGCAGCCTGACTTTTCTGACTGATTATGCTTGGCCGACGTTGAAGGCCGGCCAGTGGAACAGCATCGATGTGCCGGTGGTGGAATTTGTGAAAGCCGGCCTGAATGATGCGAACAACTTGCAGACAATTCGTTTTTCCGGGAAAGGAACATATCATATCGACAACATATACGCATGGGGCGACAAGGAAGAGTATGTGGAAGGAGTGGACATACCGGTAGCTCCCGTGCCGACCCACAATGAGGCGGAGGTGGTGAGTGCATTCAGCGACACCTATAAGCGTGCCACCAAAGCCGAGCCGCTGGCTGTAACCTATGCAGGAAACACGGTGGCCAAACTGCAACCTTATGCAAGCAATATGGAAGACAGTGTCATGGTGTTAGAAAATCTCAGCACAAGCGGCATAAACATTTCCATTTGGAATATATCCACTTGCAATTACATACACATGGACGTTTACTGGACGGGCGAAACCGGCACGGGCGAATTTGAGTTCGGGCTGAACAGCGCCGACTGGAGTGGTAAGGATTTCAAATACCTGTCCAACTTCAACTGGCCGCAGACTATTGCGGGGCAATGGGTAAGCATGGAGGTGCCGATTGTGGAATTTTCCACCATCTCGAACTTGAAACTGAACGGGATTATCATGATGCAGTTCAAGGGCTCGGGCACGTTCTATGTGGACAATATCTATGCGTACCAGACGGCGGTAGAGGTGAGCGCTCCCGAAACCGTTCCGACCTTTACGCTCGATGCCGCGAACGTGTTGCCCATCTTCTGCGAGCAGTATGAAGAAGAAGGCTATCAGGACAGCGAACTGGGCATGACCGATGTGGATGCGAGCGGCAATTTGATGTACTACGGCCAGAACCAGAACCAGGACCGCGAGTTTGTGGAAATCGTGGAAGGCAACCGGACGATACATTTGACGGAATGGAACGACTATCCCTTCAAGATTCACAAGAACAGCACATCCATGGACTTGAGCGGCATGGACTACCTTCATGCAAGCGTTTATTTGATGAGCGAGCTTGACTTTACCAACAAGCCGGCCACGGTTACATTCTGGATGCACGACAAGGCCGGCAACAAAGTGGACAGCCCGACTGCGGTGCCTTATATCACCATGCAGCGCGGCCAGTGGGTGTCGTTCAGCATTCCGTTGTGCCACTACAAGGACCTGGTGGACTTGTCGGATGCCTATGTGTTGCGTTTGCGCGTCGGTGGCTACCCGGGCATGGAAATCTACCTTGACAATGTGTTTGCCTACAAAGGGGAACCTATCGGCCTGGTGGCTGAGGGCTGCGAGGAAGAAGAAGGCCCTTGCGAACCCATATTCGATAAGGCCGACGGCACGTTGCCGAATGTCCGCCAGCCATTCCTGGGCGTGAACCTGTCATCTGCGTCGGGCGGGACCGTGCCGGGCGTGCTGGGAACCAACTACGCCATGCCAAAGCTGGAAGACCTGTGGTACTTCAACGCGAAAGGCGTGAAGCTCATCCGTTTCCCGTTCCGCTGGAAGCGTGTCCAGAGCGAGGCGAACGGACCGCTGGTGCAGACGGACATTGATGCCATGAAGGAAGTCGTGGCCGAAGCCGAACGCCTCGGCATGTGGGTGATGCTCGACATGCACGACTATGCCGAATATACCCGCAACGACACACTGTTCACCATTGATGGACGCTACCGGACGAAGAATGCCAACGGCTATTGGACCAACTGGAAAACCACGCCCGAAGGCACGGGAGTGACCAAGAAAGAGTTTGCCGACGTGTGGGTAAAGCTGGCTACCGAGTTCAAGGGTTTCAGCAATATTTACGGCTACGACCTGATGAATGAGCCTAAGGATGTGGACCTGGACGGGCTGAGGGAATGTTACCAGTACGTCATAGATGAAATCCGCAAGGTGGATGAGAAGACGGCCATTGTCGTGGAGGGCAAGAACTATGCGGGTGCGGCCGGATGGCCTGGCAACGCCGCAGGGCTGGAAACCCTGACCGACCCCATAGGCAACAACATCATTTACCAGGCGCACTGCTATTTCGACAGCAACAACAGCGGAACCTACACGAACGACTACGACACCGAAATCGGCAATAACTTCGATGTGTATGCCGAACGCCTCGACCCATTTACCAACTGGTTGGAGGAAAACAACAAGCGCGGCATCCTGGGCGAGTTCGGCGTGCCCTACAACGGCGCGGAGCAATCCGATGAACGCTACATGGTGCTGATAGACTCCGTATTCTCATACCTGAAACAGCACCAGCTCACGGCAACCATTTGGTGCGGAGGATACTTCTACGAGAGCAACCACCTGAGCGTGTCGCCCGACAAGGACTACTGCACCGAAAAGTCCACCATGGAAATCATGGAGAAGTACATCACCAACTTCCATGAAGGCTGGGAAGATGATACGGCACTGAAACCGGCCGGACAGGACCGTGACGCCTTGTCCGTCTATCCGAACCCGGTGGCGGATGTCTTGCAGGTGCAGTTGCCGGCAGAGGGCCTCAAAGTCATGCGGCTGTATAATGTATATGGACAAAAAATGTATGAAACGACGAACAGCGCGGCCGGATGCGAAATAGACTTCAGCGGCTACGCGGCCGGGCTTTATGTCCTGCGCTGCGAAAACGCGGACGGCAGTATGCAGGCGACATGCCGCATCCTGAAGCGTTGACCTGAATGGCGTTGAACGCCGGTATAAAAAATTGTGTGCTTAACAGTGAGGGAGGCGTGCCGGACAGCAAGTCCGGGCGTCTCCTTTTGCATGTCCGCATTTCCCGGCCTGGGAGGTGTCGGCAAAATAATCTTGCAGATTGTTCGTTCTTATGTATTATTTCCGTATCTTTGCCAACGGCAAACGTGAAAAGCAACTTCAAAATATCCCCTATGGAACGGAAAAAGACGACAAATTGCAAGGACAAATCGGAAGAACAACGCATTCAGGACGGCCTGAAACGGTGGGGCAAGGATGCTTACCGGAATACGCTGTCGAACGGGGAGGTCGCCACTGTTTTGCGCGGCAACAAAATATACCGGGTCAGCGGCAACAGTGCAAACTTGCTCATGGAAGTCAAGCAGAGCAAATACAAAGTGAGCCAACGCACCTTCAAACTGAAATAGCGTATGACTACCAAACGCCTCCGCATTTTCGCTGGCCCCAACGGCTCGGGGAAATCGACTATAACTGCAATTGTAAGGAATGCGGGTATCCATTTAGGCAAATACATTAACGCGGACGAATTGAAGGGCGGCATCAATGAAACGTTGCGGTTCGATTTCGCCACCTATCTTCCCACCATTGACCAGAATGATTTTTGGGCGCGGTTTTCGCAATCGGCGTTGTTTGGCAAGGCTGATGGCGGCATCCTGAAGGCAGGAAGCCGGTTTGAGGGGACAGTCTTGTGCTTGCCGGTTGCCGTGAACGATTATTTTACGTCCTTCCTTTCGGCATATTTGCGGGAGAAAATGCTTGACTGTTGCGATCGGTTTACCTTTGAGACCGTCATGTCCCATCCTTCCAAAGTGGACTATATCCGCCTTGCCAAAAGCAAGGGATACCGCATTTACCTCTATTTTGTGTCGCTGGAAAACCCTGCCTTGAACAAGGAGCGTGTGGCCGCACGGGTGCAACAGGGAGGGCACTCTGTGCCGGAAGACAAAATCACGGAACGTTATGGGCGTTCCATGGAACAGCTGCTCGAGGCCATGAGGCTGGCCGACCGCGCGTTCATTTTCGACAACAGTGCGTCCGAACCCAAGCTGCTGGCATCTGTGAACGCCGGGAGCATGTCGCTTGCCGATGGGATAGAGTACATTCCCTCATGGTTCAAACATTACGTTATAGACCGCTTGTAACCACTTTTTATGTCTATTTGCCGGGTTGGCAGGCGGTGGTGTCCGCCAGCCGCGGCTGCATGGCGGCAGGCTGGTGCAGCCTGCACCGGATGGCATGGCGGGCATGGCTGCATGGGCAGGATGTCTGCACATGGGCGTATTTGTTATAAGCCAATTCATTGAACTATCTGTTACATTCAGTAATTTATATATTCATATATATAAAATTATCTGTTACTTATCGTTATTAATAGGATTATATGTGTAATACAGTCTGTTACATTCAGTAATATATAATTCTATATTTGAAAAACTATTTGTTACATATTGTAATAAATAGTTTTATGTTTATTATACTATCTGTTACGTCAAGTAATAGATAGTTCTATATTTATGGTAATATCAATTACATTAGGTAATAAATAGCTCGATAATCTGCCGTATATTTATTACCTGTTTGCAATATCGCTTTCTTTTGCCTATATTTGCCGTCGCAGGCACAGGACGGGCGGAAACCACGTACGGGCATCCGGCCGGAGGCCTGCGGACGGACCGGCGGGCGGATGGGCAGGCCGGCCGGAAAAACAGGCGGACAACCAATCAAACGAATTATATTATGGAAAAGACAACAATCAGGCCGTTGGGACGGGTGCGGGAGCTGCGCAACAATGAGTTCATGACCTTTTGCTGCGAGGTGCGTGATGCCATCGGGCAGGAGGGGGCCGACGCGGCGCACCTGGACTGCGAGGAGAGCTTCGGGGCGTTCTGCGCCGCGCTGGAGCGCTACGAACAGGTGATTGTGGTGGTCGGACGGTCGGCGCTGACGCCCCAGCTGGATGGGCTGGACAGGCAGCGCACGGACGTGTTCATGGGCATCATGCGCACCATACGGACGGGCTACCGGCACTATGAGGCAGAGGCGCGCGAGGCGGCCTGCGGGTTGCGGCCGGTGGTGAACACCTACAAGGGCGTGCACCGCAAACCGTTGGCCGACAAGGCCGGCTATATGGAGAATTTCATTGCGGACATGCGCAGCGAGGCGCACGCGCCGCGTGTGGAGGTGCTGGGGCTGACGGCCTGGGTGGACGAGCTGGAGCGGGTGCACCGGCTGTACATGGAAACGGACAAGCGGCGCGCCATGGAGAACGTGTGGCGGCATACGGGCGATTCGCTGAAAGCGCGGCAGGAGTTGCTGGCGTGCTACCGCGAGCTGGCGCGGCGGCTCAACGCGCTGTGCGTGGTGTATGGGCCGGAGCGTTATGCCGACCTGTTCAGGCGGCTAAACAACCGCCTGCACGACTTCGAGGTGACCCTTGCCAAGCGCAAGGGACGCGCCGCGGCCGCGGCTGCACGGGAGGATGCGCCGGACGCGGCTGTGCCCGATGCGGGGACGGATGCATCGCCCGAAGGGGCAAACGGGGCATTGCCGGAGGAGCCTGCCGGTCAGTTGCCGGATTCGCGGTTGTCCTGACGTTCGATGCCGTTGTTCCCGACGGAACGGATGCCAGCCAGCCCGTTGTATTGGATGCGGTTGCCGCTGATGCTTATCTGCGTACAGGCGTCCATGAGCTGCTCCACGCAGACGCCGGCCACGTTGTTGCCTTCCATGAGGTTGCCCGACATGTCTATCCGGACGGATTCCGCGCAGTAGATGCCTGACAGGGCATTGCGTGCCATCTCGTTGCCGGCGATGCGCACGTCCGAGCCGAAGGTGATGCGCAGCCCGTCGCCCCACAGGGAGGAGTCGAACCTGCTGCCGGTTATGTCGGCCTGCGCCACGTGGTCCAGGTGCATGTTGTGGTGGAAATATGGCCCGGGCACGACGTTGGAGCCGTTGTTGTCGAGGTCGCATTGGGCTATGGTGATGTTCCTTGCGCCGGCAATATGGACGCCGTTTTTCGTGCAGTTGCGCACAGTCATGTTGCGCATGGTGATGCCGTGCATTTTATGGACGGAGTCCGATTGCAGGATGATGCCCTCGCGCGACGGGGCGTGCGAGCACAGGCGCAGGCTGCGGTCGTAGTTCGGGTCGAAGCCGGTTTCCGCCGTGGTTGCCCCCTCCACGACGAAGTTCTGCAAGACGATGTCGTGCATGTCGGCCGTGGCGTTGATGATGGTGGGGCCGAGGCAGTCCGGCTGCAACATCAGTATGCTTTTGCGTCCCTCGCCGCACAGCTTGGTGCCGCTTTCCAGGCGGAGCGGCTGCCGGATGGCGTGCAGCCCTTCCTTGAGCACGACCCAGCGGTTTCCGGCCTTGGCTATGGCCGCCTGTATGTCTTCCCCTGGCAGTACTTCCAACTTTTCCGCGGCGGGTATGCCGTTGCCGCCCGCCATCGATGCGCCGGTCGTTTCCGGCCGGATGTTGTCTTCCTGCGGCAGGATTCCCGTTCCGGTCTGCCCGTTTCCGGCGGTGTTGCCGTATGCGCGCGTGGCGCTCAGCGTGCCGAGGGGTTTGGCTGCCTCCGGGTGGGCGGCCATCAGCGCGCCGGTATGCGGGAGCCGGATGCCTTCCACCTTGGCGTAATGGTTATAGATGGAGGTGTAGATGTCGGATATGCCGCGTTCGCGGTGGGATATGTCGCCGAATGCGGGCATCTCCTCGCCACCGAGGAACTGCGCCGTGTATTCATATCCGCGTGCGAGCCGGTGTCCGGCGGCGGCGTACAGGTCCAGCCCCTGCGTCCAGGCCACCTGCGCGGCCTTGGACAGTTCGCCTAATCCCAACTGCACGTGCCCCCAGTCGCGCGTGGCTTCCTGGCATTGCCCGGTGGGGTAGATGTAGCGGGTGATGCCGGCGTTGCCCTCGCCGCGGTAGAAGCGTTCCATGGCGCGGTTGAACATGTCGTTGTTGTCCAGGAACACGCCCATGCACATCATGGTGGCCATCATGGAGGCGTCCCAGTTGCCGTTGGCTTCGGCAAAGAAGTCTTTGATGGTGGGGTAGAACACGGTGCGCAGCATCCGCTCGAACTGCCGCATTCCCTGTTCCGTCCAACCGGAACCGGTGTGTTTCAGTATCTCGGCGGCGTTCAGGAATTTGTGGCCGAACAGGCCGATGTTGAGTTTGGCATTGTTCCCGTCCAGGCTCCACAGCTTGCCCGACCATGCGTCCAGTATCCTGATGGCGTGCCGCGCGTAGGCGGGGTCTTGGGTGATGTACCACAGGAGCGCGCTTGCGTATGCCGCGTTGGCGTCTTCGGAAAACTCTTTTCCCCCTATGCTGTTGGTGTTGTATGCCCCGACGGATACGCAGGTATATGCTTTTATTTGCCTGGCGGTGTCCGTTTCGGCCATCAGTTGTTTGCAGGCCGTTGCCCAGGGTTCCGCCCCGCGGGCTACGTTCTGGCGCATGGTGTCCAGGTCGGCCTGGCTTTGGAACATGCCCGGGTGCACGAACGGCGCGTGCAGGTATTCGGGTTTGCTGTTGCCGCCGTTCCGGCCGGGCTGGCACGATAGGCAGGCCATGCACAGGATGGTTCCGATAAGTATGGTTTTGGTGTTTGGCAGATTCATGTCGGACAAATTTTTAAAGGGTTATGTTTGCTAATATGTGTTTATAGGAAATGGGGGCGGAACCGTTCCCGAGTCCGTCCCCATGCAGGTAGTACGTTTAAAATACGGTGTAGCGTTTCATGCTGATGGTTCCTCCGGCCCTGCCTTTCTTCATCTCGTTGGCATAGATATAGGCTTTGTATTTTCCATCCTGGGTTTCGATGAACATGCCGTCGTTGGTGGCAATGTCGAGCGCCCAGTCCGGCATGTTCGACATGTCCATGTCGCGCAGGTCTATGTCGTCAATATAGATGGCCGGTTGCGCCTCGGGCGGGTTTTTCAGGTGTAGCCGTGCCAGGTGCGCATCCTTGATGCCCACGTCCCTGATCCGCGTGTCGCGGTTTACGCCGGCCGGCAGCGTGACGCCGGGCAGGTATTTCTGCGCATCGGCGGCGGGAGCGACAAACGCATGGTTGAAGGCGACGGTGTCCACGTTGTAGTTCCTGTACAGATAGACAAGGTCGATTTTTTCAGGATGTTCGGCGGCCTGGGCGGCGTTGTAAACGGCCATGTCCTCAATGGAAATGTAGCAGTTGGCTGCGGAAAGGCTCAGGTCGAGCTTCATGTCCATGGTGGCTATGTCGTAGGGTCCCATGCTCATGGAAACCGTTTCGCCGTTGGTGGCCTGCGCGGAGAACGTGAACGTAACCTGCTTGCCCTTGGCTTCTTCGGGTATGACGTAGTAGTAGCGCAAGGTGGCAGCGCATGTGTCCACACAGTAATCTACTTGCGTGATGGGGCCGTCGGTTACGGATGGATTGCCGACCACGATGGCCGTGTCGATGCCGTCCAGTTTGGTGTAGTAGGAACGGTGTTCCAGCCATGTGCCCTCCGCCCCGGGGATGCTGGCCTCCACTTTGGCGTTGACCAGGTTGCCGGCTGCCGGCTGGATGGCCATGGCGTAGGCAAATTCGATTTCATTTCCCCAGACGTTGGGACCCAAACTGCGTTTCAGGCACTTGTTCTGGAAAACCGGCGTTTCTTCTTCGTTGTGGCATGAGCACAGCAGCATGAATATACAGCACAGTGCGCATGCGGCAAATGACAATATGTTCTTTTTCATGATTACCTGTTTTTATTGAATGGTGTATTCCTGTTCGGTTATGTAAATGGTATATGTTTTCTGCACCTGGCGGTTGCCGGAAATCACGGTGTATTTCGGCGGGTTCTCCTTGTAGTCCGAAAAGTCGGTGAATCCGGTTACCTTGGGCGACAGCTTGGCATCGGTTACCAGCGTGAACTGCGGGTAAACGTTCCGGAGGTCTGTGCCGTATTTGACTTTTACACGTATGCTGCATTCCACGGTGTCGATAACGGCATCGCCGTCGTTGAAGTGGACAGGCAGCAGGTCGGTGCCGAGCAGCTTGAAGTTGCTGACGTAACATTCCGCCCGGGTCGTTATCAGCAGCCCGTCTTCATCGACGGGATAGTCGCTGAACAGGCAGCTTGTGCATAACAGGGGAAGCAGGACGAGGCAAAGCCCGTATATTATTTTCTTCGTGTTCATAATGTATGTTTTTTGGTTATAACGATGATTGTTCAGTATTGTTTTAGAGCCACGGTTTATTCTGTGTCAGGTTCGGGTTCCGGTTACGTTCGCTTTCCGGAATGGCGAAAATGTAGCAGCGTTCGTACACCTGGTTGGTGGCGTTCTGGAAGAATGTGCCGCTGTGACTGTAACCGCTGGTGGGGTTTCCCCATGTGTCGCGGATGGTGTAGCCGTCCGGGTCGCCCGGCGGGCAGAAGCGTTCTTCAATTTTCCGCCAGCGTCTCAGGTCGAAGGGGCGTTGCCCTTCGGCCAGCAGCTCAACAATGCGTTCCTGCTCTATGGCTTCGAAGAATGCCTCCTGCGTGGCAGTTTTCTCCGCGCTGAGGGCGGGCAGATTGCCGCGGTGGCGCACCTTGTTCACCAACTGGATGGCGTAGTCGCGTTCAGAGGCCAGGTTGGCAAAGTTGACGGCTTCGGCATACATCAGGTAAACATCCGCCAGGCGGATGACCGGCCAGTCCACATCGCCTTCGTCACGTCCCTGTCCGGCGTAGTTGCGCACGAACTTGCGGAAAACATAGCCCGTCATACAACCGTCGGTTTCGTAGGTCTTGTACAGTACGCCGTTGATTTCAAAGTTTTCCACGCCCCATGTTTTGTAAATGAACGGTGACCAGCCTGTTTCCGCCTTGTCGTATATGCCCATGATCATTTCATAGTCCCACAGGATGGATGATTTCAGCCGGTAGTCGCGGTTGTCGTAGCTTTCGGGGTTGATGGCGGAGTTTTCCGTTGTCCTTGCGTCGGCCACGGTTGGCGGCATGGCAATCAGCGAGTCGCGGAAATCGCCGGTGGTCAGGTCCTGATACCTGTCTGCTACTTCAAAGCGCGGTGTTACCCAGCATTGCCCGTATTCGAGCGTCCGTCCGGCCAAATCGCGCATCAGGTGCTCTCCCTGTTCTGTTCCGACACCTCCGTGTGTGAATGCGATAATGAATTCCGGGTCTCCATTGGCTACGTTCGTGAACAGATAGTAGTAGTTCGGCAGGTTTTCTGCCTGACCCAGCGGGTCGCATGTGCCGGGTTCGCCGTTGCGGAACAGTTCCAGCCCGTAATCGTCTATCACTTTGCGGAAGTCGGCGGCAGCGGCTTCATATGCCTTTTGGGCTTCTTCCGCGCTGGGTGTGAACGTATCCAGTTCCGGCCATCCGAACTTGTTCCAGCTTGCCCAGTACAGGTTCACTTTTCCCCGCAGTGCCAGGGCGGCCGGTTTGGCGAGCCGTCCGTATTTCGATGCGGCATCGGGCAGTTTCTGATATGCGTATTCGAGGTCTTCGAGCATCTTGTCCTTGATGTAGGCAATAGGCCTTCTGGACAAGGTGTCGGCTTCTTCCTTGTAGTAGATGCGTTCGTCAATGTAGGGCACGTCCCCCCACAGGGAGATAAGGCGCAGGTAGATGAGTGCGCGGTATAGTCTGGCTTCGCCGACATAGCTTTCCAGCACGGGAATATTGTCTGAATTCGTTTCGCGGCCAATCATTTTCTGAATACCTTCAATCACGTAGTTGCAGCGGTTGATTCCGCCGTAACAGTATTTGTACATGTTGCTGAAGCTGTTACCGTAGCCGGAAGGGTTGAGTTCGTAAAAACCATCGTAGGCGGCTCCGTTTTTCAGGGCCGTGGATGGGTCGGAATTGGATGAAGTGCCTTGCAGCACGTTGCCGCGCACATACACATATTCGCCCATGGCATCCAGATAGTAGTCGCGGTCAAACAGATAACGGATATCAGCCACAGCACCGTTCAGGGCATATTCGGCATCGTCGGTTGTTTGCCAGAAAATGGATGACGACAGGTGTTCCCGGCTTGGCTGGTTCAGCAAATCATCATGACATGATATACAACCAAACGTAATGATTGCACAAGTTATTGTTTTAACAAACAGGTTCTTCATATGGGTAGATGTTTAGAATTTTACGATAATGCCGAAAGAATGTGAGCTGACCATCGGGTACATGTCTCCGCGGTCTGTTTTTTCGGGGTCAAGTCCTCTGTAGTTGGTAATGGTAAACAGGTTTTCCGTGCTGTAATAGATGCGGAGGTTGTTTACAAAAAACTTTCGGGTGATTTTCGGCGGAATGGTGTAGCCGAACATCAGGTTTTTCATGCGCACGTATGCCAGGTTGTCGAGCCAGAATGTCGAGCTTGCCTGGTTGCTGCTGGAGAACGCGAGCCGCGGCCATTCTCCGTCGCGGTTGTCGTATGTCCACGGATTTGTTACGTGCTCTTCGGTCGAGGCATAGCGTTGTGCCGGAATGTTCACCGAGTTGAACTTGGTTATCCAGAAGTCCCAGCGGCCGCCCGTTCCCTGGAACAGCATGGACAGGTCGAAGCCTTTCCAGCTCATTTGCAGGTTTAGGCCGAAGTTGGTGGTCGGCATGTTCTGCATGCGGTTGACAAATGCGACGCGGTCTTCGCCGGATATCTGTCCATCGCCGTTCACATCCACGCGCAGGATGTCGCCGGGTTGCGCCCATTGTATAGTCGTTCCATAAATTTCTGCAAAACTCTGGGCTATGCCGGTGTCCAGATAGCTGTACAGAAACTGGTAGGGCATGTTGATGAACACATCGCCTTTGTCCAGGAATTCCGCCCAGTTTTCCAGCCGTGATGCGTTGTATGATATATTGAAGTTTACGGAATAGTTGAAGTCGCTGACATGGTCGCGCCATGTGAAGTTGCCTTCCAGACCACGGTTGCGCAACACGCCGATATTCGTGCGCGGGGCTTCGTATGCACCACTCAGGTGGATGGACAAGTCGGACTGTTGTATCATGCCGGTGGTCAAACGGTCGTAGAAGTCCAGTTCCGTAGAAAGGCGGCTGTTGAAGAACACGAAGTCCAGTCCGACATTGAGCACGGAAGTCTTTTCCCAACTCAGGTCGGGATTCAGCATTTTGGAGTAAACGAATCCTTTGGCGATTTCGCCGTCAAGCATGTAGTTGTTCATGTACAGCAGTTCCTGTTGTTCGTCGCGCAGCACGGAGCTGTTGTTTCCCAGTCCGCCGTATGACATACGGAGTTTTCCGCTGTCCATCCAGCCGGACACATGCGGTTTGAGCCATTTTTCCTCGCTGAACCGCCAGCCTACAGATGCCGAAGGGAAGAATCCGTACTGATAGCCTGGCTGGAACTTGGACGAGCCGTCCACACGCAGGTTCAGTTCGAGCAGGTAACGGTCGAAGGCGTTGTAGTTGATTCTGCCAATGTAGGAGCGCAGTCCTTCCGTATAGGAGCAACCGCCGTTTTCCACTGTTTTTGTGAGTGCCGCATCTATTTCGCTCAGGTTCGGGTGGATGCGGTCCGCACGACTCGCATACAGATAACGCTCGTACCAGTATTCTTCGCTGTACACGAACAAGGCATTGATGGTATGGTTGTCGGCAAATGTCTTATTGTAGTTGAGCCGTGCATTGAGTAGGGTTTTGTAGGCCGTTTCCGAACGGTTGGAAACACCGGCGCTTTCATTCACATACCATTTGGTATATTGTTCCGTCTGGAAGTTGTAGGCTTGGTTCGGGGTATCAGCCTGCTTTATAAATGAATTGACATAGCGCAAGCTGTAGTCGACACGGGCATGCAATCCTTTTATGGGTTCCCAGTCCAGATACATGCTTCCATTCAGTTGCTGTTCATCCTTGTTTTTCAGGTGATTGTTGAAGTATTCGAGCGGGTTGAAAGCTGTCGGGTCTTCTCCTATGGCCATGACGCCTCCGTATGCGTCAATTTCCGGGTCGTATGGCGTTATGCCGGCAATGGCATTTTGCATGTCCATGTTTCCAGTGACCTCAGTGTCCTCATTTACACTTGACTTTCCAGAAAACCCGTCTGAGAGGGCATACTGAAAATTACTCCAGTTTCCATCCAAGCGCACGCCAGTCGTGAGGTTCTTGAACAGTTTGTAGTCGAAGTTGAAACGCGCGTTATAGCGGTCGTAGTCGTTGTTGATTTGCAAGCCTTTTTGTTTCAAATAGCCGATGGATGCGTAAAAGTTGGCGGCATCGTTGCCTCCGGTGGCAGACACATTGTAGTTTTGTATCGTACCTGTGCGCATGATAATATCCCACCAGTCGGTGTTCGGGTAGCACACCGGGTCAATCATGCCCAATGCCAGCCATTGGTCAACCGTCCCTTTGGAGTAATGTTGGGATGATTCGGCAATGTTGTTGGCTGCCGATGCCTGCCTGTGTACTTCCAGGGCCTGCGCGTAGTCGGACAGGAAACTGTAGGAACGGATCGGCTTTTCAAATCCGTATGTTCCGGAAAACGTGATGGATGTTTTGCCGGCACCTTTTCCTGATTTGGTTTTGATAAGGATAACGCCGTTTGCACCGCGTGAGCCGTATATGGAGGAAGCCGCCGCGTCTTTCAGCACGGATATGCTTTCTATGTCTTCCATGTTGAGGCGGTTTATGTCCACATCCGGCATGTCATCCACAACGATAAGCGGGCTTGCATCATTGATGGTTCCCAGTCCGCGTATCAATATTTCGGACTGGTCGTTTCCTGCCATACCGGAACTTTGCGTGACCGTAAGTCCCGGAATAAGTCCCTGTAAAGCGGTTGAAGCGTTGGCAATGGAACGTCCGCTGAGCGATTCGTCTACAGAGACGGCCGAAACGGCACCGGTCAGGTTTACTTTTTTCTGTTGGCCGTAGCCGACCACAACGACTTGTTCCAGCGCAATGGATGATTCCTGCAGGGTAACGTCTATGTTTGTCTGGTCACCGACCTTGATTTCCTGATCATTGTAGCCCAGATAGGAATATACCAGAATGTCATCGTTCTTGACGTTGTTTATGGTGTAGTTGCCATCGAGGTCGGTTGTTGTTCCGTTGGTGCTGTTTTTTACGACGATGGTTGCTCCAATGGCAGGTTCGTTGTTGGAGTCGTAGACCCGGCCACTGACGCTGTGCTGTGCATGCAGTGTGTTGGCGCACAGGGCAATGGGTATGATTGTCAGTAAATGTTTGATTTGTTTGATCATAAGTCTAAAAGTTTTTCGTGGAATGTCTGATTTTGATTTGTTTTCCTTTGTGTTATAAGTCCAAAAGAAGCCGTATTGATTCCTATGTTTTCCAATTCTTTGTTTTCATATTCTTTCCGGTTTGCTAATTGTTAATTATTTGATTGTGGTTGTGAGTCTGTAATGAAATCTTTCGGTAATTTTCCGAAGTGTTCGTAAAAGCATTTTGAGAAGTAGGATGGCGTGTTGAAACCTACCATGTAGCACACTTCGTTGATCTTGTATTTGCCGCAGGCCAACAGTTGTGCGCTTTGGTTCAGCCGGATCAGTTTGATGTAATCGTTTGGCGTGAGCCCGGTGATGTTCTTGATTTTCTTGTGGAAGTTGGAACGGCTCATGTAGAACGATTCTGACAGGTTGTCTATTGTGAAACGTTCGTCGGCCATGTTTTCAATAATATTTGCGTTCAGTTTTTCAATGAATTCAGCATTGTTATTGTTGTGTTCCGTATTATGTTGTTTGAAATATACCAGCGGTGATTTAATGAAGTTGTTGCGTATGTTGTTCCTGTTTTCGATAATGCTGTTTATCTGTGCCTTCAGTTGTCCGAATGAGAAAGGTTTTTCCATGTAGACATCGGCTCCGCGGTTCAGGCTGTCTATTTTTGTCGGAGTGTCGGTTTTTGCAGAAAGCAGGATGAACGGCAGGTGTGAATAGGCTACGTTGCCTTTTATTCTATCGCATAATTCCAGACCATCCATTTCCGGCATCATGATGTCCGAAATGATGACATCGATATTTTCCTGTTCGATAATCTGCAGTGCCTTGACACCATTTTCGGCTCCCGTGACATTGAAATCCTCGCTTAGGCTGTCAATGAGGAAATCGCGCAGGTCTGTGTTGTCCTCTACAATGAGCAGCCGTGCTTTGGTTTCGTTAGCGTGGGTCGCCGCAGTCTCTTCCCGGTTTTCCGTTGTTTTGAATTCGGCGGTTTCCGGCTGATTGGCAGATTGTTCTGTTGTTTTCTTAACGGGTAATGTCAGAGTGAATATGCTGCCGTGTTTTTCTGCATTTGTCACTCGCAATGTTCCCTGATGTTTTTCAGCCAGCGATTTGGATAATGAAAGGCCCAATCCGGAGCCGGTTCTGGGCTGGCTGTCGTTGTCCTGTACCTGGAAAAATGGGTCGAATATCTTGTCGTGGTATATTTCAGGAATTCCTTTTCCGTCATCTTCCACAGTGACAATGATTTGTTCTTTTTCCTGTCTTATGTGGATGAGAATCTGTTTTTCTGCATACTTGATTGCATTGGAAACGAGATTGCTGATAATTTTATAGATGGCTTCTGCATCTACAGTCGAGAAAATGGGCTCATTGTCCACTTGCAGTTTTATTTCCAGTCCTTTCAGCTGTGCATTCGGGTAGTATTGGTTGTATACCCTTCTGATGATGGAAACAATCTCTTGATATTGGAACTTGAAACAGAACATGTTTTCTTCCACTTTCCGGAAGTCCAGCAGTTGGTTTATCAGGTCGAGCAACCTGTTGGTGTTGACTTTGATGATATTCAGGCTGCTTCTGGTTTTGGCGTTTCCATCGTCAGAGTTCAGTATGTTTTCCAGTGGTGCCGTAATCAGGGAGAGCGGTGTGCGTATTTCGTGGGCGATATTTGTGAAAAAGTTGATTTTCGCCTGATATATTTCCTTTTCCTTTTCCACCGTGTATCTGTAAATCTGTTCTTGGTTTTTTTGTGCAATGCGTTTCTGATATTTGTGCAGGACAAGCACTATAATGCCAATCAGCAGCATTACATACAGGAATATCATGCCAACGGACAGCAGGAAAGGCGGTTTGACCTTGATGCTTATTTGTTGCAGGTCACTCCACACGTTGTCGTTGTTGCTCCCTTTCACCTTGAAGACATAATTTCCGGGTGGTATGTTCATGTAATATGCCCTGTTGCCGGTTGTGTAGGTCCAGTCCGTATCGAAGCCTTCCAGCATGTAGGCATATTGATTTTCGCTTGGTGCAAGATAGCTTAATGCAACGAAGCTGATGTTGAAGGTGGAGTTTTTACGTTCAAGCGTGATTTTGTTTTCTTTGTCCGAGTCAAGTTGTTGTTTGGGTTTGTTTCCAGCCGAATATATTGTGTTTGGAATATTGAATTGCGTAATGGCCAGATTTGGTTTTTGCAGGTTGTGCTTGATGGCTTGCGGATAGAATGCAATGAAACCGTTTGTTCCGCCGAAGAACAGCTGGTTGTCCGACAACCGGATAGATGCTTTCGGGTTGTAGCGGATTCGTTGCACATCATCCAGGTAACCAATGCTTTCTATGTTCTGCAGGTCGTGTGTTATTTTGCAGAGTCCGCGTCCGGTAGTTATCCACAAATTACCTTCCGTGTCGTTCTGGATGGCATAAATTATGTTGGATGGCAGGCCGTTGTTTTCGTTAAAGAGTTGTTTGAAACAATTGTTTTGCGCATCAAAGAGCAACAGGCCTGCGTCTTCCGTACCTGCCCATATCCGGAATCTGGAATCCTGAAAAATGCAGTTGATGTGGTTGCTCGGTAGGGGTGATGGAACGTCTGTCGTATATGAATATGTGTCCCACGTGCTGTCTGCATTCAGGCGGAAGAGTCCGTGTGTATGGGCGGCAAACCATTTTGCTCCGTTGTAGTCTTCGGTAATGTCCTTGATGGAATAGCCGTTCAGCTTTTCTATCTTCTGTGCTTGTTTCCGGCTGGAGTCATAGATGCTGACGCCTTCTTCCGAAGCAAACCAGAACAAGCCATCCTGACTTTTGAATATGGTTGTTACAAAGTTGCTGATTTGCCGCTTAAATTCTTCCGATTCATTCAGATGTTTTATCTCCAGCGTATTGGTGTTCATGACGCATATGCCCTGCCCATACAGGCTTATGTACAAATAGCCGTTGTCATATAGCAGATCCTGTACATCGTGGTAACCGATGTTGATGTTTGTCAGCTCGAACAGTCCGTTTTTCGGATTGAACAGCGACAGTCCGTTGTTGTAGCTTCCAACCCACAGCTTGCGATTTTCATCTTCAGCAAAACTGCTGATGATGCTTTTCTTTGTCGATGTGTTTGTCGTATTGTAATAATAAGCGAAAGTATTGATGGTTGGCGAGAAGTAATTGACTCCACCGAAATATGTTCCGATCCAGAAGGCGCCTTCCCTGTCTTTTGTGAGTGCGAAAATGGAATTGTCCGTCATGTTATCGAATTCGTTGTTGAGCATGTGGAATGTTTCCGTATTCCGGTTGAAGGTAACCAAGCCTTTGTCGCAACCCATGATCAATTCGTTTTCTGAAAATTCTATTATGGATTTTATGTTGAATGCTTCTTTATACATATAATTATATGTCTTTCCCGTGCGATAATTGTAACGGTACAGGCCGGAGGTGGCTGTACCGACCCACAGGTTATAATCGGCATCGCAGTAGAGGGTGTTGATGATGGGGTCTTGAATGTCAAAATCCGGCTCCTCGGACATCTTTATGAAGCGGTCCTGTTTTGTATCGAAAAGGACAAGTCCGTCGCCAGAGGTTCCTAACCATATGTTTCCGACATAATCTTGTTTGATGCTCCAGATAACGTTGTTGGGCAGTTGGGTCGTGTCGTTGCTTTCATAGTGTTTTTTTACTGTCAGGTCTTTGTTTAGCAAGTATATGCCTTGTCCGTGACAGGCAACCCAGATTTCACCGTTCGGTGACTCGTTGATGTCGTTGATGCTGACTTCTCCGGATGGTTTCAGAGGAATGGCGGTAAATGTTTCCGTCGTTTGATGATATTGGTACAGTCCGTTCTTCGTACCTATCAGGAATCTTCCTTGCGAGTCTTCCTTCAGACAATGTATGAAGTTGTTCCCAATGCTCAGGCTGTCGTTTTCATTCTTCTTGAATACCTTAAAGTTCTTGCCGTCAAAGCGGTTCAGTCCATCATTCGTACCGAACCACATGAATCCCTGCTTGTCCTGCATGACGGCCCACACGCTGTTATGCGAAAGCCCATCTTCTATCTGATAGCTCCGGAAATAGTATGCGCCTGCATAGTTGGCTGAAAATGAAATAAGTATAAGAAAAAAGAATCGTTTCATAATTGAGTGGGAAAAACTTGTCCAAAAGTATAACTTATAAAACTGCCGCCATACCAATATATTTTATAATTGTACAAAAATATTGCAACGGATAGCCTGAAAAGCCATTTGGCATCTTTGTGGAAGTAATTCCCATACGGTTCCTCGCAGAGTATCTACATTTGTGCACAGAAAAAAAAAGTCAAATTTTCAGTTTTATTTTCATATGTTCCAATCGGTCTCTTTGTCTGCTCTGGATGTATTTATTATAGTATTCTACTTGTGCGTGCTGGTGGTTATCGGACTGTATTCGAAGCATCGGGCATCCCGTAACCTGGAATCATATCTGCTGGGAGGCAAAACTATTCCGTGGTACATGCTTGGATTGTCCAATGCTTCCGGTATGTTTGACATATCCGGTACGGTTTGGCTCGTTGCCATTATGGTGGTATATGGTCTGAAGAGCATATACATACCTTGGCTGTGGCCTGTTTTCAATCAGATATTCCTAATGGTGTATTTGTCCGTCTGGCTACGCCGTTCGGGTTGCAAAACGGGGGCGGAATGGATAGAGTTCCGTTTCGGCAAAGACAAGGGAGCCGTGGCCTCACATTGGATTATTGTGATTTTTGCGGTAATAGTCGGGCTGAGCATGTTGGCATACGGATTTATCGGCTTGGGAAAGTTCATTGAGATTTTTATGCCTTTAAAATCCGTTTTCCCGTTTCTGGATTTTATTCCAAATGCTTATGTCCCACATGTATGGGGCATCATTTTCACTTTGTTTGCTGTGTTTTATGCTCTTTTGGGCGGCATGTTGAGTATTGTGTGGGCGGATGTGGCCCAATATGTCATTATGGCGTTGGCAGGAGTGGCTGTTGCCGTGATAGCAATGTCCCATGTAGATGTTGCCGACCTGTCGGCTTGTGTGCCGCACTCCTGGTTTTCACCGGCCTTTGGTTGGAAACTGGATATGGAATGGTCGGGAAAATTTGCTGAGTTCAACAACAAGATCTCGACGGATGGTTACCAGTTGTTCAGCCTCTTTTTCGGCATGGTTTTCCTGAAAGGAATTCTGGCCAGTGTGGCAGGACCGGCTCCTACCTATGACATGCAGAAGATATTGTCGGCGCGTACTCCGAAAGAAGCGGCGTTGATGAGCGGTTCGGTTTCCGTGATATTGATGCCGGTCCGTTATTTAATGATTACGGGATTTGCCGTGTTGGGTCTGGTTCTGTTTGACCAGATTAGTCCGCAAATCCGTGATGCGGCAGGCAATTTGGATTTCGAGCTGGTTTTGCCTGCTGTTATCAATCACCCGTGGATTCCTGCAGGATTGGTAGGTCTGATTCTTGCCGGCCTGCTGGCGGCATTCATGTCTACTTTTGCCGGAACGTTGAATGCGGTGCAGGCCTATCTTGTGAATGATATTTACATAAAGTACTTCAAGCCGGACATTACACCGCGACAGGCAACCCGGGCAAATTATGCGGTCGGGTTGATAATAGTGCTTGTAAGCATCTGTTTCGGCATGTTGGCCGAAGATGTGAACAGTGTTTTGCAATGGGTCACAAGCGCCTTGTACGGCAGTTATATTGTAGCCAATATTCTGAAATGGCATTGGTGGCGTTTCAACGGAAGTGGTTTTGCATATGGCATGGCTGCAGGAATGTTGCCGGCTTTGATATTGCCGTTGTTTCCGGTTTTTGCCAACATGCTTCCGTTGTATTATTTCCCGATTATTTTTCTTTGTTCGTTGATTGGCTGTTTGCTGGGTACGTATGCAACAGCTCCAACAGAGAACGGAGTCTTAAGGAATTTTTATGAGAAAACACGTCCTTGGGGTTGCTGGAGTCCTGTTTACGAGCAGGTTAAGGCGGAAAATCCGGAATTCAGAAAAAATACGGATATGTTTCGGGACATGTGCAACGTATTGACTGGAATTGTATGGCAGACGGCTTTGGTTGCAGCACCTGTGTTTCTGGTTTTGAAACAGGTGTGGCCTTGTGTGTGCAGTTTGCTTCTGGTGCTGTTGCTAACCTGGGTACTGAAGCGCAACTGGTATGACAAATTGGTTGATTAAACGGATATAAAATATGAAAAAGTACGGCTATTATGATGATGCGAACCGTGAATACGTGATAACGGAAGCGCAAACTCCTTATCCGTGGATAAATTATCTGGGAACGGAAGATTTTTTCGGGTTGATTTCCAATACGGCAGGAGGATATGTTTTTTGTAAGGATGCAAAGTACAGGCGGATTACGCGCTACCGCTATAACAATGTGCCTTTGGATTATGGCGGTCGTTATTTTTATATCAATGATGGCGGCATAGTCTGGAATCCGGGCTGGAAACCCTGTAAAACACCGTTGGATGCTTATGAATGCCGCCATGGACTGAATTACACACGCATAAAAGGATGCAAGAACGGAGTTGAGGCGGAAGTGCTGTTTTTTGTTCCGTTGCATACACAGGCCGAAGTCCAGCAGGTTACCTTGCGTAACAACACGGAGAATACGAAGAACATAAAACTGTTCTCGTTTGTCGAGTGGTGTTTCTGGAATGCTCAGACTGACATGGAGAATTTCCAGCGTAATCTTTCGGTCGGAGAGGTTGAGGTCAGGGACAATGTTATTTATCACAAGACGGAATACAGGGAACGCCGTAATCATTATGCCTATTATGCGGTGAACAGGCCGGTTGCCGGTTTTGATACGGACCGGGATGCTTTTCTTGGACAGGATAACGGTTTTGATAAGCCTCAGGCAGTTTTTGATGGAAAATCATCCAACAGTGTTGCCCATGGCTGGTCGCCCGTTGCTTCCCATTGCGTGGAAATTGAACTTGCGCCCCGTGAGGAGCAGACGGTCATATTTGTTTTGGGCTATGCGGAAAATCCGGCTAATGAAAAATGGGATGCTCCGCAAGTTATGAATACCCGCAGAGCAGAAGAAACCATTGCCAGATTCCGTACGAAGGAAGATGTGGAGGTAGCTTTCCGCAATTTGTCCAACTATTGGAACCGTTTGCTGAATGTGTTTGAATTGCATTCAGGAAATGAAAAACTGGATCGTATGGTGAATATCTGGAATCCGTACCAGTGCATGATTACCTTTTGTTTTTCTCGGTCGGCATCTTTCTTTGAGAGCGGTATTGGTCGTGGCATGGGTTTCCGCGATTCAAATCAGGATTTGATAGGTTTTTTGCACCAGATTCCGGAGCGTGCACGCGAACGTTTGCTGGATATTGCAGCCACTCAGTTTCCCGATGGCGGCTGTTACCATCAATATCAGCCATTGACAAAGAAGGGAAACAACGAAATCGGACAAGGCTTTAATGATGACCCCATGTGGTTGATATTCGGAACAGTTCATTATTTGAAAGAGACGGGAGATTTTTCCATTCTTAACGAACAGGTTCCTTATGACAACAATGAAAATAACAAGGCGACATTATTCGAACATCTGACTAATTCTTTCAATCATGTGGTAAATAATCTGGGGCCTCACGGATTACCTTTGATAGGTCGTGCGGATTGGAACGATTGTCTGAACCTGAATTGTTTTTCAACGAATCCGGATGAAAGTTTCCAGACAACAGAAAACCGTACGGAAGGTTCTAAGGCGGAAAGTTTGATGATAGCCGGACTTTTTGTCATGTATGGCCGTGAATATGCATTATTGGCGGAACATGTGGGGCAGAAAGCCGAGGCGGAACGCGCCATGCGCTGTGTCCGGCAAATGATGGAAGCCGTCAGGCAATATGGCTGGGATGGGGAATGGTTCCTGCGTGCCTATGATTTTTATGGCAATAAGATAGGCTCGCATGAAAACGAGGAAGGCAAGATATTTATCGAATCGAACGGCTGGTGTTCCATGGCAGGAATCGGACTGGATGATGGCCTGGTAGACAAGGCTTTGGACGCGGTGCACGAGCAGCTGGCATGTGAATACGGTATTGTTCTGAACGCTCCGGCATATAGGACTTATCATGTTGAGTATGGAGAAATTTCGAGCTATCCGGAAGGATATAAGGAAAATGCAGGAATCTTTTGCCACAATAATCCATGGATTATGATAGCCGAAACTGTCAGAGGAAGAGGTGACAGGGCATGGGATTATTACAAAAGGATATGTCCTGTCTATGTTGAAGAATCACGTAGCGAACTTCACAAGGTAGAACCTTATGTCTATGCGCAAATGATAGCAGGCAGGGATGCTTTCAAACCGGGAGAAGCCAAGAACTCATGGCTTACAGGAACTGCAGCCTGGAATTATTTTGCCATAACCCAATATATTCTGGGAATCCGTCCAGACTATGATGGTCTGCTGATAGATCCTTGTATCCCGGCAACATGGAAGGAATATAAGGTAATCCGTCATTTCAGGGGAGCAATATATCAGATACATGTCCGGAACCGGGATGGTCAAATGAAGGGTGTTAAGGCCATTTACATGGATGGCCGTAAGCTGGATGGACAGCTTGTTCCTGTCGTGCCGGCCGGAAAAACATGTCAGGTCGATGTAGTTATGTAATTTGTGTTTTAAGGAATGGTTTTTAGGAGAGTAGGAATAAAAAAGAATGTTGTTTGCCGGACAATTGTTTTATCATGCATATTGTTTTCTTCCTGCAACCTCCCGAACGGGGATTGCAGTGAGAAAAGTGTGGATGAAGATTTGGCTTATTGTCACAGGCAGGTAAAACGGACCTTGCAGCTTGTCGGGAATGATTCCTGCAGGCTGCCCCGCAGTATTGATGCAGCGTCCGACCAATGGAACATGACGGATGTTTACGACTGGACAAGCGGTTTCTGGCCAGGCATTTTGTGGTATGATTATGAAAGCAGCGGTGATTTGTCTGTAAAAAAAGAAGCGGAGCACTATACGGCTTGTCTGGCTGAGCTTTTGAATCCGGAACACAAGGGCGATCATGATTTGGGTTTCCAGTTCTTTTGCAGTTTTGTAAACGCTTATCGGATAACCGCAGACCCGTATTACAAACGGATAGCATTGGCCGGAGCTGACAAGCTGGCCGGATTTTTTAATCCGAAAGTCGGCACCATCTTGTCGTGGTCACATATAGAAAAGGAAAAAGGATGGCCTCACAATACCATTATGGACAACATGATGAATTTGGATTTGTTGTTCTGGGCTGCCAGGAATGGAGGTAATCCGGATTATTACC
Organism: uncultured Bacteroidales bacterium; assembly: GCA_944321895.1. Lineage (GTDB taxonomy): Bacteria > Bacteroidota > Bacteroidia > Bacteroidales > Paludibacteraceae > CALUNA01. Next base: position 89,297 of record CALUNA010000008.1, read on the forward strand.
GCATGGCGGAAAGTCATGCCAGAGTGACCATGCAACATCAGTTCCGTTCCGATTATACCAACTATCATGTTGCCATATACGACACCGTGAATGGTGATTTTATTAAAGGGCTCACAAACCAGGGATACAGCGATGAATCGTGCTGGTCAAGAGGGCAGGCATGGGCCATTTACGGCTTTACAATGGTATACCGTGAAACGGGAAACAAGGAATATCTGAGATTTGCGGAAAAACTGGCGGATGCCTATCTGACGCGTTTGCCGGATGATTACGTGCCTTACTGGGATTTTGATGCGCCCGCCGTTCCGGAACGTCCCAAAGATGTGTCGGCGGCAGCCGTGTGCGCATCTGCCTTGCTGGAATTGTCATCATTGGAGGACGATGAGTCCATGGCCGAGTGCTATTGGCGCTCTGCGGAGCGTATGTTACGTGCTCTCTCTTCGGATTATTATCGATGTGGTGAACGGAAACCTGCTTTCTTGTTGCATGCAACAGGAAATATGCCAGCTGGTTATGAAATAGATGCATCTATCAATTATGCCGATTATTATTATATTGAAGCATTACATCGATACAAAATGTTGAAACAGAACGGTTTTTGTCCAGATAAATAATGGATGTATGAAAAACAAGTGCATTTGGATAATGATTCCTTTTCTTGTTTCCAATCCTATATTCGGGATTGGAAATATTTACATGGATGGTTGGATTGATTTCAACAAAAACGGAGTCAAGGATGTATATGAAGATCCAAATCAGCCAATAGAGGAACGTGTCAAAGATTTGTTGCAACAAATGAATCTGGATGAAAAGACATGCCAGTTAGCCACCTTGTACGGTTCCGGCAGGGTGCTTGCGGACAAAGTGCCAAGTGATAACTGGAAACAGGAAATCTGGAAAGATGGCATAGCCAACATAGACGAGCAGGCAAATGGTTTGGGAACTTTTGGCTCGGAACTGTCATTTCCTTATGCCGTCAGTGTGAAGAATAGACATGAAATCCAGAAATGGTTTGTAGAAGAGACCCGTCTGGGCATTCCGGTCGATTTTACGAATGAAGGCATACGCGGCCTTTGTCATGACCGGGCAACCATGTTTCCTGCCCAATGCGGACAAGGCTCTACCTGGAACAGGGAACTGATTCGTGAAATAGCACGGGTTACAGCCGAAGAAGCCAATGCACTCGGGTATACGAACATCTACTCTCCGATTCTGGATGTAGCCCGTGATCCCCGTTGGGGACGTGTAGTGGAATGTTATGGCGAAGACCCGTATCTTGTGGGCGAACTGGGAAAACAAATGATAGAAGGCCTACAAGAACACGGAGTGGTTTCAACGCCCAAACATTTTGCGGTTTACAGTATTCCTGTAGGTGGACGTGATGAAGGCACACGTACAGATCCACACGTTGCACCCCGGGAGATGATGACAATTTTTCTGGAACCATTCCGCAAAGCATTTTCTGAAGCGGCTGCCATGGGCGTTATGAGCTCCTACAATGATTATGATGGCATACCGGTTTCCGGAAGTCATTATTTTCTGACAGAGATTCTAAGAGAACAATGGGGATTTGACGGATATGTCGTTTCTGACAGCGAGGCTGTCGAGTTCTTGTATTCCAAACATAGAGTTGCCACTGATTTGCCTGATGCAGCAGCCCAGGTCGTGAATGCAGGATTGAATGTACGAACAGCCTTCAGCTCGCCGGAAAATTACATTCTGCCACTACGCAAGGCTATTGCAGACGGGAAAATATCCATGGAAACATTGGACCTGCGGGTAGCTGATGTATTACGGGTAAAATTCAGACTTGGATTATTTGACAATCCTTACCGCGGTGATACTCTTTCCGCTGAACGTATCGTGCACAGCAAAGAACATCAGGCTATAGCCAGGCAGGCTGCTTTGGAATCAATTGTATTGCTGAAGAACGAAGGAAACCTGTTGCCTTTGTCGAAAGGGCTGAAAAAAGTAGCTGTAATAGGACCAAATGCCCATGAGAAAACAGATTTGATTTGCCGCTATGGTCCTGCCAATGCCCCGATAAAGACAGTTTACGAAGGGATAAAAGAAAAACTAGTCCACGCTACCGTAAAATACGCAAAAGGAGCTGATATTATAGACAGTCATTTCCCTGAAAGCGAACTTTACTATGTTCCCCTTGATGAAAAAGAGCAATCCATGATAGATGAAGCCGTTGCACTTGCATCAGAATCGGATGTGTCCATACTGGTTTTGGGAGGAAATGAAAAAACGGTACGAGAAGAATACTCCCGGTCGGATTTGGATTTATGTGGTCGTCAGGAAGAGTTGCTCAGAGCGGTTTGTGCAGTTGGCAAACCTGTTGTCTTGGTACTGCTTGATGGTCGTGCTGCCACTATTAACTGGGCAGAAAAATATGTTCCAGCCATAGTGCACGGCTGGTTTCCCGGCGAATTTACAGGCGATGCCATCGCAAGCGTACTCTTCGGAGAATATAATCCTGGCGGTAAACTGCCAGTTACGTTCCCGAAGTCAGTCGGCCAAATTCCATATGCTTTCCCCTTCAAACCAGCAGCAGACTCCAAGGGGAAGGTTCGGGTAGACGGTGCATTGTATCCATTCGGTTACGGATTGAGCTATACGACTTTCGCATACAACGACTTGAAAATGGACCACGACACAATAAACATGCATGACAGCATAGCACTTTGCTGCGTGGTAAAGAATACCGGAAACCTTGCCGGCGATGAAATCGTTCAGCTTTATCTTCGTGATGAAGTGAGCTCTGTCATAACTTACGACAAAGTATTGCGTGGATTTGAGCGTGTTCATCTTGAACCGGGCGAAGAAAAATTGGTGGAATTTGTGTTGACACCGCAGGATATGGGATTATATAACCGGGAAAATCATTTTGTGGTGGAACCGGGAATTTTCTCGGTAATGATTGGAAGTTCGTCTGCCGATATCCGGCTGACAGGCAACTTTTATGTGTGTCCTGAACAGGGTATGCAGCATAAGGGAGAATAATCTAACATTATAATACTTGATATATGAAAAAACATGTTTATTACTGTTGGCTATTGTGTATGGCCATCTTTTTACCATCTTGCCAGAACAGTTTGAAAGATGACATTGAAGAATTGAGGCAGGAACTGGACGTGCAACGCAAACTGATTGAGGCATTGCAGTGTGGTTCTACGATAACGGGCATCACATATACGGATGATGGTTACGTGATAGTCTTCTCCAATAACAGTTGGCTTGTATTTGACGAGGCGACACCGATTGTTTCCCGTTCGGAAAACGGAACATGGCTTCTCAACGGAAAAGAAACCGGAATACCTGTTGATGATACGCAAAACATACCGGAGATTGTCATTGGGGAAAACGGCAACTGGTTCATAAACGGTTCAGACACAAAAATACAAGCAAGCATACAGGAATCATGCGTTAACAGTGTCGTTTCAGATGGAGAAAACCTTATCTTTACATTTACCGATGGAACTACTGTCAGTTTAAAGCTGGAATCCGGACAAAGCGAAACTACAAATGATATTTGTTTGCCAAAGTATTTATATATGCTATCGGATACACGGAATGATATCTATGTAGAACCATTTATCAGACGTTGGCGCCCCTCCATCGAGTTCGTTCGTTTTACGAGCGGAACTCCTTTTTTGGAACAATCTGAACGTTATGTATACATTGATAAACCTAAAGCATGGCAAACAATTACAGCAACCCTGTATAATCAGGAACTGGAGAAACTCAAGTCATTGACCTCTATCGTACGTCTTGGAGAAAAAAGTGTTGGTGACAAAGAAGTGTATGTGCAAATAATTGGCGACAGCTATGTACAGGGTGCTTTCTTTAAGGATGCTTTGCTGACAAAAGGCTATGTCCCCAACATTAAAATGGTTGGTCTGCGAAAAGTGGAAGGAGAAGTCGGACAGTATGACGAAGGCCGTGGAGGCGACCGGTTGCAGGATTATTTCTCGGTACACACTGCACCAACAAAAGCATACCAAGGATTCATGCATCCGGATGGAGATTATCGTTATTATGGTGCCACCGCTTTTTGGATAAATTGTCATAAGGTTATGAATGGAGATACCGGACTTGCATATACCTGTGGACGTTTTGATGATTTTGCCATTCGCTTCGATGCAGAAACCGGATTTTTGTTGCAACCCCAAAAAGGTGATGTCCAATATGACAACAATCAGAACTCATTTGTCCTGTACGATGGGGAGGAATGGGTTTTGGTAAACAAGGATGACTTTTCCTGGAGTTTCAATTATACCAAATATCTTGAGGCCTGGAATTTGCCTAAGCCCCAGTTCGTCGGAGAGATGTTGGGCCTGAACGACTTCCGGGAACTTCCAGATGCCGATTTCACAACTTGGAACCAACAGATAGAAACAATGAAAAACTCATATCTGGAAGCTGTGCCAGACGGGAAATTCATGATTCTGATACCATGCAGCACATGTGGCAGTATGAACAATGACAGCGGCACTTTCACATTGCTCCAAAATGCAGCCATGTGGAGACTCCGGAAAAATATCATTGATACTTTTGACAACCGCGAGTCGGAAGGATATTATCTGGTAGATGTAGGTATTACCATTGACAGCGAAAACGGATACAACAAAAACGAAAATGGTGTGCAGACAGGCAATCCGCATCCCTATCCAAATTATCCGACAATGGGAATTCCGATTGCCGCATTCATTCAATATCATCGTGAGAAATAATCCACTAACAGGAAAATAAATATTTTTGCCATGAAAAAGAAAATTCGATTATTGTGCATTTCGACAATGCTTGCTTTCAATGCCGGATTCTCTGCTACGGCTACTGAGAACTGGAATATCCTGAATAAGTCAATGGAGTCCTGGAACCAAGCCGGAGAAACCGAACAGGAAGCAGCCTGGAAGTGCTCTAAAACTTACTTAAGTGCAGGACAAGCTGACGGTTATGTGCATATTCAGAAATTGTCCGGTGCTGATGGCTTCTTAACCCCGGAAAGTTATCCGGCAACGAATAAGGCCAATGATTATACGATAGACATCAAGGCAAAACTGAATCCGATTACGCTCGAAAATACGGAGACAGTGTTCGAAGCCAATCAGATAACAATATGTTTCGGCGGGAAAAAACTGAAAGTGTATCTTAAATATGGCGATGCTGAAAACGGATATTTATGTTTTACGCCAGCTTGGCAGCACGATACTGATGAAAAATATCTGCTAAACACATCGGAATGGCATGTCTACCGCTTTGTTTATCATGCGGCAGATTATACATATGATGTTTATGTCGATAATATGGAGGAACCTTTCGTATCAGGTGTGAAGACCCATTATGATGGTTCGAACAATTATTTCCGTATCGGTGCCGACAAAAATCAGTATTGCGATATGGATATAGCTTATGTCAAATGCGGAACCGGGAATTTCTCACTGACGCCTCAAGTCCGTACGCTTTCATTGAATTCAGACTGTCATATAGTCGGCAATTCACATACCGTACAAGTAACACTGGAAACAGACTCGGTTACGGATGGTACTCCAATTTATGTTTCTGTCTATGATAGTTTAGGACAATCCTGGATGGAGCCAGATACATTCACCATTGCAAACAATAAAGCAATAGGCTCACTGAACATTCCTGCAGAATTGCCGAAAGGTATTTACGAAATCAGGGCATACGCCGATATGGCGGAAGACGAGACAATAAAATCTCAGTCGGAACCATATTATGTGGTAGGACCATCACCCATTGAAACAGGATTGCTACCGGTAGTTGAACCCGTCGGATTTATCATCGATACAGAGGATTATCTTATTCCATCGCCAACCAATGAGTATATTTTTCCGGTTGTGGTGGATGCATATGAACACGTGGATGAAACAGGTTGTTTTAAGGATGGCACTAAGCCGGTTGACCGCTATTACTGGTATCATACCCCGCATAATGATCCGGGTGGCATGTATCTTTATACGGGACCAACCCTGGATGGCCCGTGGACAGAACAGGGCATAAGGATGAGCAATGATTGGATAAAGGAACAGGGAGTAAGCACATCGCATATCTCATCGTGCCATATCATTTGGAATGATGTTTACGGCAAATACTTCATGTATTTCCATGGGGACAACAACCGGACAAATTATGCGACAAGCAACAATCTATGGGCTTGGGAATATGGAGACAAGGTTGTGCAATATGATGATTTCAGTTTCAGCTCACGAGAGGCCAGTTATGCAAAAGTTTTTGAATATGAAGTGCCTGGCTATGACAACAGGTATGTCATGCTTTTGATGATTAATGAAAATAACAAGCGGACAATTTATTGGGCACACTCCAAAGATGGCATAGACTGGAAAGCTATCAGAAAACCGTTGGTTAGACCATTAACCGCATGCAAGACAATTCCAGGAACAACAACAAAACCCAATTATGCAAATAATGTCAGTGGCCCCTTCCTGATGGTTGTTGATAACCGGTGTTTTGTACTGTTCCACAGCAGTGCGGGCAATATCTCTGTGGCTGAGGTTGGACAGAATTTTGACATGGAAGTGCATTGGGGAACATACCTGAATTACAAAGATGTCACAATTATGGATAATGGCGATGGTTCCATGTCTGCAGTTTCCCGCGTCGCATCGCCGTTTTTCATTCAGGATGACGCAGGTTGCTGGTACCTGTTCTTTGAGGCAGGACACCGTTTGGGAGCAAATACGGCTTATGCAAAAGAAGATTCCCACACGACGACAGCAATAACTTCGATGGCCGATGGAGGCATGCCTGTTTCCGTAATGAGAAACAGTATTGGACAAACTGTCATACGGAACAATACGGGTACAGAATGTTCATATGTGCTGTATGGCGTGACAGGTATATGCATACGGAAAGGAAAACTGGCAACAGGGACAAATACGCTTGACTTGCCAGGCAAGGGTATGTATGTGATTCGTATATGTGGCGATGGCATGAGCTGCAGTCTGAAAATAATATAATGACTCCGAGGGCATTCTTGTCGCTTCAGCATCAGGGAGTCAATACTTGCGCTTTTATGACAGTTCCGGTCTTGTGACCGGAACTGTTTGTTTGCTGCAAACGGGGCTGAAAAATAAAATTGCCTTTTTTGTGCGAGAATCCGCGGTAATCCTGTATATTCGCGCTGTGTTATTGGACTAAAAAAATGTTTATGAAAAATTTGAATTATTCATTGTTGCGCATTGTTTGCGCATTGGTAGTCGGACTGATATTGGTGCTGTTTACCGATCGTGCGGGAGAATATCTGGTGATAACATTGGGTGTTGTCTTTGTTGTACCTGCTTTGGCCGGGATTATCACTTATTTTGTACAGCGCCACAAAGGCAACATGTATTTTCCGCTTGAAGGTGTTGGAAGCCTGCTTTTTGGCTTGTGGCTGATTGTCATGCCTGATTTTTTTGCCAATTTACTGACCATTGCATTGGGTATTGTGCTTATGTTGGGCGGTATTCAGCAGATTGTATCGTTGCTTTATCTTGGACGCTCCATGAAAGTGTCCATTGGTTTTTACATTGTTCCAGCATTGATTCTGATAGCGGGCATAGTAGCGGTGTTCAGCCCGAAGGACATGCGCTTTATTGTGTTTATGATTCTGGGAATCAGCAGTCTGGTCTATGCTTTTTCGGAGATGGTTACCTGGTTCGTATTCAAGCGGCGCATGAAAGATGTCACGCGGCATGCAAGGAAGTATGTGGATGTGGAGGATGCGGAAATTGTAGATGAAGAATGACTTTTCCGGATGACCTGGGTCGCTTCCGGCAATAATACAAAAAACAGGCTGCCAACCCAACAGGAGTGGGGAAGTAGCCTGTTTTTTATTTATGGCCCGGTCTGGAGTCTATATGGTTTTTTCCACATTCCAGACAAAAGCCCTGACACCGATTTCCTTGTTGCGGCAATCAAGTTTGTGTATGGTATGCAACAAACTATCCACCTGGTCATCGTCTACGACAGTGATGATGGCGGAATTCATCTCCGGCCATGTGTGAGTGCCCCGGCGGGGCTCGCCGCCGTTGGTGCCGCGTCCCTGCACTTGTTCAAAAAAAGTGAATCCGCTTATCTTGAGCTGATTGAACATGTATTCTACACGTTCGGTGTTGGCTTGGTTGAATATGATAAATACAGCTTTCATTGTTCCAAACAGTTTGTTCCTATCAGTTGTTTACGATTTTCCGTTTTCTTTTTCATCATCGGGTTCCAGTTGCATGAATATGTATTCCTTTTGTTCTTTGAGCGCTTTGTCGCGTTCTCCATGGCGTGACATGATGGCATAGAGCACCGGAACGATAATCAAGGTTACCATAGTGGACACGAGTGCACCGCCTATGACAACAATACCCATTGGAACCCACATCTCAGAGCCTTCACTGGTACTCAGAGCCATGGGCACCATGCCCAATATGGTTGTCAGGGCCGTCATCAGCACCGGACGCAGACGTGATGCGCCAGACAAAGCGATAGCTTCGTTCAACTCATAGCCGCGGTCGCGCATCAGGTTAATGTAATCCACCAATACGATACCGTTTTTCACCACGATGCCGACCAGCAAGATGACGCCCAATGCGCCAATCATGTCCAATGATGTGTCGGTTATCAGCAACGCCAGAATTACGCCGGTGATGGCAAAAGGCACGGCCATCATGATAATGAACGGCTTGGAGAACGATTCAAACTGCGAGGCCATCACAATGTACACCAGTAGCAGAATCAAAGCCAGTAACATGCCCATGTCACCGAATGTTTCCTGTTGGTCCTCATAATCTCCAGCCAGGGTGACATTGATTCCTTGAGGTATGTTTATGTCATTCAGCATGTGCTGTATGGATATGGCCAGTTCACCGAGTGAGGTGCCTACCGGTGTCACCTTGACTGTTACGATACGTTGGCGGCTTTTGCGCTCAATGGTAGGCGGACACCAGTATTCTTCAATTCGTGCCAGTTCCTTCAGCTTGACCATTTGTCCGGTTGCGGACGGCATGACCAGTTCTTCCAGACCGGTAATGCTGTTCCGGAAATCTTCCTGCAGCCGTATGACAATGTCATATTCCTCGCCGTCTTCTTTCAGGTAGCCGGCAGTCATGCCGTTCACGCGGTTCCGCACGTATGTCGATACGGTGGCTTCGGTCAGGCCGTGGCGTGCCAGTTTTTCCTTGTCGAAAATGATTTGCAGCTCGGCGCGGTCTTCTTCACGTGTAATGTCAATGTCGCGTGCTCCTGGAACATCTTTCAGTTTCTGCGATATTTCTTCTGCCAGCAAGTTGGTGGTAACGAAGTCGTAGCCGTAAATTTCTATGTCGACGGTGGATGAGCTTGCACCACCCATGCCACTTGCCGTGCTAACCTGATAGGTGATTACTTCCGGCATGGTGGCCAGATCCTGACGTATCGCTTCCGCTATTTCAAATATGCTGCGTTCGCGTTCATATTTTTTCAGGCAGCGTACCGTCATGGAAATCTTGTTGTTGTTGGTCGTTGAGAACATGGCCGAAATGCCGGCATCATCGTTGGTCCCTGCTGATGTGGAAATCAGCTGGATTTCAGGCGCGATAACCATCATGCGCTTTTCTATTTCGCGTGCAGTCCGCATGGTTTCTTCTATGCGGGTGCCTCGTTGCAGCTCTATGGTTATGCTCATTCGGCCGTTGTCTTGCTGCGGCATAAAGTCGGTGCCTATGAGTCCGAGAAACAAGGGTGTCAGCGAGCCTGCAAAAATCAGAATGACGGTAACCAGTGTGATGGCTTTATGTTTTAGGCACGTACGCAACGCATTGGCGTACCAGTTATCCACCTTGTTCAGGAAACCGACCACATAACGTTGATACCAGTCTACTTTGGGCTTTTCCTCAACCAGGTTACCGTGCTCATCTACCGATACCTTGACCGATTTCAGCAACTTGGAACAGAGCATGGGTGTCAGTGAAATGGCTATGGTCGTGGAGGTGCAGACCACAATGGTTACAATCCACCCTAATTCTTTGAACATGATACCGGCTTGTCCGCTCAGCATGGTCAGTGGCATGAATACGGCTACGATAACCAATGTGGTGGCTATGACGGACACCCACACTTCGTTGGTGGCATATATGGCAGCCTCGCGCGGGCGTGAACCGCGTTCAATGTGTTTGGTGATATTTTCCAATACCACAATGGCATCATCCACAACCATGCCGATTGCAACCGTAAGCGAACAGAGCGAGATGATGTTCAACGAACTGTCGGTCAAGGCCAGATATACGAATGCCGTGAGCAGCGATATCGGGATAGTCAGTCCGATGATAATCGTTGCGCGCCATTTGCCGAGGAAAAACAGCACAACCAATACTACAAACAGCAGTGCATAGAAAATAGATTCCACCAAACCGTTGATGGCGTTGGTTATTTCTTCCGATGAATCATAAATCAGCTGGATATTGATGTCAGGGGGCAACTGTTGTTTGATACGTTCCATTTGTTTGCGCACGTCGTTGGCAATCTGCACGGTGTTGGCTCCCGACTGTTTCATGACAATCAGACGCACACCGTCCTGGCCGTTGATTTTTTCATCAAGCGAAATATCCTTGATGGTATCGCGTACGGTGGCCAGGTCGCGTACGTAAACTTGCCGGCCGTCGCTCGATGTGGCTACCACAATGTCATTGATTTCGGAACTTTCCACATATTCGCCCTGCACACGCAACTGGTATTGTTCCTTGCCCATTTTCACCGAGCCGGAGGCCAGGTTCAGGTTGTTCGAGCCGATGGCATTGCCTACTGTTTCGAGACTCAGATTATAGGCTTCCAGCTTTTTGGGATCAAGGTCTATGTAGATATAGCGTTCCGGTGCGCCGGACAAGGACAGGTTTCCGATTCCGTCAATCCGGTTCAATACATTGATGACGTTGTCATCCAGAATCTTTTCCAGTCCGGGATAGCTCTCTTCGGCTGTGAATGCATATTGCATGATAGGCATCATGCTCGTGTTGAACTTGAATATCAGCGGTTTTGAACATCCGTCCGGCAGATCATCGGTTACCATGTCGATGGAGGAACGTATGTCGTTGGTGGCCTCATCCAGGTCGGTTCCCCACTCGAACTCGAGTGTTACCAGCGATATGTTGTCTTTGGATGTGGACGTGATTTCCTTCAGATCATCCACCGAGTTCAGGCTGTTTTCCAATATCTTTGTTACGTTCGTTTCTATCTCGCTTCCGTTGGCTCCGCTGTATATGGTCATTACGGACACGTATGGCGGTTCCATTTCCGGGAACTGGTCAATCGGCAGTCGTGTCAGCGAGAAAAGGCCTATGACGACCACAGCCACAAAAACCAGCAGGGTAGTGATAGGTTTGTTTATCGCGGTTTTATAAATACTCATCTCTTCCGGTTATTTAAGTGGTTATTCTGCTGTATTTGTGGTTTCCGGGGTGACAATTTCCAGTTTGACGCCATCTACCAAACGTGCCTGGCCGACAACAACAAGCTCAGCTCCTTCCTGTATTTCGTCCGATATGATTTCCACCTGGTCATCAAAGCGTTGCCCCAGGGTTACGGCAACACGTTTGGCCACGCCGTTGTCATTCAGGAATACGTAGCGGTCATTGGCTCCCTGCAGTTTCAGCACTGCCTGGTAGGGTACAACGATGGTTCGTTCCTTGCCCAATGCCAGGGTTGTGTAGGTGTACATGCCGGGTCGAAGCAGTTCCGAACTGTTCGGTATGCGCAACTTGGCCTGGAAAGTGTGCGTTGCCGGGTCGATCGTCGGATAGACGATTTCTATCGTGCCAGGGAACGTCTTGTCCGGATAAATTTTGGAGCGCAATTCTATTTTCATGCCTTCCTTGACAAACGGGAAATAAGTTTCCGGTATGTTTATCAATGATTTCAGCAGGTTTATTTGTGTCAGTGTCAGAATGGCCTGTCCGCTGTACAGTTCGCCGTCTTCATAATTCTTGGCGGAAATGACACCCTGGAACGGTGCTTTCACATAGGTGTTCACTTCCAGAAAATCCAGTGACTCCTTGGTTTGGTCGAAACTCAGTTTGGTCTGGTCATAGGTCTGCTGTGATATGCTTCCGCTTTCCCGTAGTGCTTCCATACGCTGCATCTCTATGGTCAGGTTGGCGTATGTCAGTTTGGTGGTTTTGTATTGGTTTTGATCCATTCGCACCAGCATGTCACCTTGTTTCACGCGCGAGCCGACTTCCACGTAGATGTGTTCGATGATTCCTGTCAGGGATGGAGCTACATTCATGGTTTCATAACCCTCAAGAACACTGGTGAAGTCCAGTTCGCGGGCTATTTCCCGCTCTTGCAGAATCTGGGTCTGTACGCGTTCCTTACGTACTTTTTCTTCGGAATCCTGTTCGGTTTTTGTTCCGCAACCAACTAATGTCATGGCCGCCAGTAGGCAAATGGCCGGTCGTTTTGTAATGCTGTTCATATCTTTTCTGTTGTTTTTATGCATGTATGTTATTTGTTCAGGAGTTCTTCCAGGGCAATTTGTGCGTTGACAAGATCAAGCAGTGCCTGTACGTAACTGTTTTGTGCAGTGATCAGGTTTGTGCCGGAGTTGGTTACATCCAGACTTGATGCATATCCGTGTTCGTATTTGTTGGAAATGTTGGTCAGCACACGCTGTGTGACTTCCACGTTTTTTTTCTGGGTCTCGTATGTCTCAAATGCCGAACTCAGATTGTATCGTAATTCGCTGTGCTGTATGTAGAGGCTTTCTTCCGTGTCGGCAAGTGTGTTCAGCTGTTTTTCGTAATCAAGCTTGGCTGCTTTGAGTGTCGTGAAGTTTTTTCCGCTGGAAAAAATCGGCAGGCTCAGGTTGATGCTGATTGCGTTCGGAGGGGTCATGTTCATCATTCCTTCGGCATTGGTGAAGTATTTTTTTGCACTGTATTGGTATGCGGCGCTCAGGGTCGGACCATATGACCATGCGTTCAAGTTGACTTGCTGTTTGGCCTGGCGCGTATTTTCTTTTACCAATTGGTAGTTGTAATTATTGTCTATGACAAACTCTTCGGCAAGCAAGTTCAATGCGCTTTCAAAATTGATCAGTTCATCAAGGCTTTGCGAGAGTACAATCGGATAATCGGCTGGTATGCCTAATTGCAGGCGCATGGAGTTGTACAGCATTTCCAACGAACGTTCCGTTGCATTGATTGATGTTTGCATGGTGGCAACCTGTACGGATAATTGGTCTGCATCAACCTGCTCGGCAACGCCTACTTCCACTGATTTCAGGGTTGTCTCGTATAGCTTTTCAATGTTTGCCAGGTTTTGTTCCAGCAAATCCACTGTCTGTTCCATGACAAGGATGGAGTAGTAAATGCTTTTGACCTGATTCCCTATTTGTTGTTCGGTTTGTCTTTGGCTGATATCGGCCATTTTCATGGCAATTGTGCCAAGATGTGCGCTTACTATTTGTGCTCCGCTAATGGCAATTGATGTTGTAATGCCGAATACGCCCGATGGCGGCATGGGAATGATAATGCCTTTCATATCCATTTCATAGCCGAGCATATTGGAATAATCAAGCGATGTCGTTACTTGAGGCAGCAGGCTGGCTATGCTTTGCCAGCGTACGGCTTCGGCTTTCAGAACATCCAATGATGCGTTTTTCAGTGTCCGGTTGTGTTCCATTGCAACCTGTTTCGCCGAATCCAGGCTCAGAACAAGCGTAACTGTGTCCTGGACTTGCGCCTTTGTGAGGAAAAATCCCCCAAGCAGACACAAGACCATAAAAAGCTTCTTTTTGTCCATCTTTCTGTTGTTTTCTGTTTATCTGTTGTTTTCTGTTTGTTAATTCCGTTGGGCCATTATGTTTTTCATGTCGTGTTTTTATGGCAGGCGACCTTTTCCTGCAAATATTTCCAACCCTCCAGGGTCATTATATAGCGCGCCAGCATTTCTATGAAAAAATCCAGTACCGATTGGGAATTTTCATGATGTATGTTCCCGGCTATCGTGGAAACGATTCCGGTCGTATGCCGGGAACAAAAAAAGACACACAACATGTCAATATTGATGTCTTTCCTGTATACACCTTCCGTTATTCCCTGACGCAGATTCTGTGCAAATATCTTATTCAGTTCTTGCTCATACAGGCATTTGTTCTGTTCCAATATGGGAGCATAATATTTTTGCAAGTCATATATCAAAGCCGGATGCCGCTTCTGGTTTTGCATCATTGTCTTTATGTGTTGTAATAACAACAATAAATTATCTATGGCATTATCTTTTTTTATCAGTTTGTTCAGCTTGCGTATGTCTTCTTCCGTGTGGGCTGTTAAAACGGCATTTACCAAGTCTTTCTTTTGCTTGAAATAGATGTAAAAGGTCTTTTTTGAAATACTTAGTTCCCTGCAAACATCATCAATGGACACACTTCGGATGCCGTACCGATTAAATAAATTCCCCGAAAGCTGTATAATCTGCGTTTTTGTTGTATCCATAATGCCTGAAAATTCTTGGCTGCAAAAGTATATTTTTTATGGTTTGTGAAACAACTTGTTTAATGTTTTTTTATATGTGCCTGTTCTCTGTTTGTGGATTATAATATCTTGTTTTATAATATATTATGTTTGGTTACGTGGAAACTTTAATCGTCCGAAAGTTTTCAAGTTTACTGTTTTTTTGCAATTGTGTGATTTGCTTTTCGATATTACGGAATGAAAGTCATGGATTTTTTTCTTGTAGCAATTAGTCGTATGTGCTTGGTTTATAGTGTCTTATGTTGTTTTGAAAAATTTTTTATTCAAAAAACGGCTAATTACTTGTGCGGAACAAAAAAAACAGTTACCTTTGCACACGCTTTTCAAAAAGCAGGATTCAGTAGCTCAGCAGGTAGAGCACATCCCTTTTAAGGATGGGGTCCTGGGTTCGAGCCCCAGCTGGATCACTTTTTTTATACCCAGGTACTTACACGAGCAAGTGTAAAAAATCGCATCAAAATCGCATCATTTTTTAGGTATTGTCGGATGAATGGCCGGTAATGCCATGGTTTGTGTCTTGAAACAAGAAAGTTGATTGCTCATCTTCGCATGCGGGATTTGCCCTGCGAAACCGTGTCTATGAAGAAGAATCGCAAGGTAATACCGGCGGATTTCCTGTGGAAACTTTCTTTTGTATCCTCCTGTTTTTCCAATGTGCTTGTCGGACTCGCTAATAAAAGAGGTATGACAATCGGTATTTAGATTGCCTTGTTTTCTTGAATTTCCGTATGATAAAAGCAGGCAAAGGCCTCTCTGATTTCGTCACGTACACGGCGGAACTCCACATCTATAAACTCCGGTGTGCCGGTGGCATGTGATGGGTCATCAAAGCCGATATGCATACGTTTGCCGACCTTTCCTGTAAAGGCAGGACAGCTTTCATTGGCGCCACCGCATACGGTTATCACATAATCCCATTCCTGATCGAGATAAGTGTTTACATGTGTAGGCACATGCGAGCTGATGTCTATTCCCGCCTCATTCATTATTTCCACTGCCTTGGCATTTACCCGGGCAACCGGTTCCGTACCAGCAGAATAGACCTCTATGTCTTTGTCGAACGACTGTAAAAAGCCGTGGGCCATCTGGCTGCGGCAACTGTTTCCTGTGCAAAGTATAAGAATTCTCATTGTTTGGAAGTTTACAAGATGATATTAAACAGATAGTCCGAGCAGAAACGCCGTCAGTACGGGAGTGGAGCTGTTATCCAGCAATGTCTGTAACCAGTCCATAACCTTCTCCGTTATTTCAGCATTTCATTGACAGCCTTGACCACCCCAGCCTTGAATACATCCGGCGACCTGCGGGCATTTCCGAAAGCAAATTCGGTCATGTTCTCACTTGTTTCCTGTCCGTGCTTGTATTTCACGACAAACAGCGATGACCAGGTTACCTCATACTTCTCGGCTATCTTCTCATTCTCCTTCTTGCTGATGTCTATTACCTTGAAAACGACCTCACCCTTTTTGAGCTGTTCCGCAAAGTTCTCCTCCATTGCAGCTTTTGTGTTGCTTTCGATGGCCAGACAGGTTGCGCAACGCTGCTTTCCATGAAAATACAATACTTCCACATGGTCTTTTACTGTAATTTCTTTTTGAGTTTGTACGTCGTTTCTGTTTTTGGCATTCGTGTCGTATATGGCAAAAGCGGAACATACGGCAATCAGGAATAAAAATCTTTTCATATTATCTTGCTTTTAATCGTTTGTTGTTCGTAGAATTACGAATAATTGGGCCAAAAAAATTATTGGCAACAATTCTCTTTTCTGTATCCGGTCTGACTGAAGAAGTCGGCAAATAATTTGCGAGCCAGTTCCCAGTTTTCCTTGTTGATACAATATCTCACTTTCGGGGCTTCAATTTCTCCTTGTATGAGCCCGGCTTCCTTCAATTCTTTCAGATGCTGTGATACCGTAGCCTTGGCTATGGGTAGTTCCTCATGTATGTCACCAAAATAACAGGACTCTTGGGCGAGCAGAAACTGAAGTATGGCCATGCGTGCCGGATGCCCCATTGCTTTGGCAAAGCGGGCCAATTGTTCTTGTTTGTGGGTGTAGCTTTTGGGGTGTTCCATTGTTTGAATCAAAAATGTTCGCAAATATACGAACAATAAATGAAAAACAAAAACCTAAAGCGGATTTTTTTTGTAACTCCTCGATGGTAATTATTAAGACAATTGGTCGTATTGGTTTTTCAGCGTTTGTTCGTTGCTGCATTATTCTCTTTGTGGGAAACCAATGTATCATTAGAGTTTTGTCGTACGGTAAAATTTATTACCTTTGCCGGTAATTATAAAATGGGAATTATGCGTAAAATAGTGTGTTTTTGTGTGTTTCTGTTAGTTTCCTGTATGGGAAATGTTCTGGATGCGCAGTTATTGAACTATCCGGTTCAGACCATAGATGGTGTTCAATATTATATATATACTGTGGAAAAGAGCGAGGGGCTTTTCCGTATCAGCAAAAAGTTTGATGTTTCCCAGAATGACATAAAGGAGGCTAATCCGGAAATAAAGGGTGGTCTGAAACTTGGTCAGGTTCTGAGGATTCCGGTAAAAAAGGAAAAAACCAGTCCGCTCCTGAATGACAGCAATATTATTGTACATGTCATTGCTCCCAAAGAAACCTTGTATGGATTGAGCCGGCAATATGGCGTCAGCATGGATGAGTTGGTCAGGTATAATCCGGAACTGACCAAAAACATGCCCATTGGCGGCAAATTGTTAATTCCAGTTGGGAAACAGGTTGTTGCGGCTTCCCGGCCGGTTTCCAAGGATACGCTTCCGGTTGTCCAGGAAGAACAGGGACAGAAAATCCAGACTGCAGCAACGGTTACGCATTCGGATACGTTGTCACAACCTGTGAGGATGTTTGTGGACAGTTTACAGACTCCGGCCATACGGATAGCCTATCTGTTGCCTTTCATGCTTGATGCCGTTGAGTTTGACCCGGCAGTTGATAAGTTCGTGGAATTTTATGAAGGGGCCTTGTTGGCAGTCAATGATGCAAAAAACAAGGGTATACGTTTGGAAATCAATACGTACGATACGGAAAAGAATGAAATAAGGATTCAGACCATTTTGGCCAGACCGGAGATGAAAACAATGGACCTGATCATAGGTCCGGCATATCCTGCACAAGTCAAGTATATCTCGGATTTTGCATTCGACAACAAGATAAACACATTGATTCCGTTTGCTTCTGAAATCGCAGACATATCGATTAACCCGTATTTGTTCCAGTTTAATCCGACAACCGACATGGAACTGGAAACTATTTTGATGGCCATAAGCCGGAAAAAGGCCGATTTGTCCGTCCTGTATGTCAAATTTCCGAATGCTCCTGTGCTCGGAACTTCTGTTGACTTGCAGTCAATATTTCAAAAATCGGGGATTGACTGCAAGGAAATGGAATGGAATAAGGAAAACGCGGATACAATACAGTCCTTCCTTTCGGAAGACAAGCGCAATATACTGATATTCAATACAGACAGAATTAATATTGTTCGTGAAACCTTTTCTGTGTTGTCCAAGCTCAAAGAGCGTTTCCATATTGAAATTGTCGGTCAGTATGCGTGGCTGTCATATCCGGAAGAAATACCGGTACCCATGTATTATACATCGCTGTTTTTGCCCGAACCAGACAAAACTCTGTATGCGGTTTATGAAAAGCAGTTCAACCGTTTTTACGGTCATGACCTGCTGAACCGTTATCCACGATATGATTTGTTAGGTTATGATCTGACCGCATATTTTATAGACCTGATGGCGCAGTATGGAGCCATGGGCATGAGGCAGCATGTTTCCAGTCAGCCGCAAAGAGGTTTGATAATATCCCCCTTGTTCATGCAGCAAAATGAGCTGTGCGGATTTGTCAACAAACGTATTTATCTGCTTCGGAAGGATGCAAGGGCATGCAAATTATAAAATGATACGCAAAAGAATAATCCTGCTTCTATGTGTTGCTTTGTCGGGCTCCTTGAGCCTGCGGGCGCAAGCTTTGCTCGCACAGCCGGAAATGTATTTGGGGGCATCGGCCGGTGTCGTGGCATCCATGGTACATTTTAAACCGACAGTGGAACAGAACTTTTTGGACCCCCAGTTGGGCATGGTTGCCGGTGTTGCCTGGCGTTATATCGCAGAGCGGAATGTGGGTATCCAGGTGGAATGCAATTTTATGCAGGCAGGCTGGAAAGAGTCGGAAACTGCATATTCAAGGCAATTGAACTATGTGGAAATACCAGTGTTGACCCATATCTTTTTCGGAAAGAAATTTCGTGGATTTGTCAATCTGGGTCCTAAAATAGATGTTTTGCTGGCAGAAAAATCCAGCAACATGCCGGCCGGCTCGGAGGAAACGCAATATAAGCCGGCGGAAAAGAAGTTCGACTACGGTTTCTGTTTGGGATTAGGCATGGCGTTGCGCACAAAGGCAGGCGCTTTCCAGCTGGAAGCACGCGGAGGCTATGACATAGGTGGAATATATGGGAATCGTAAGGCTGATTATTTCAGTTTTTCGAATAATGTGAATGTCGGGTTGGCCGTAGGTTGGTTTTGGCAACTAAAATAGTGCCCCAGTAAGAAAACTCTTGTGTGGAATATCGTGGAAAATGATGTTTAAAAAACGTTTTTTGAACGATATTGTACATAAAATGAATAAATGACACACCTCTCTTCCTCGTTTTAGATGTATTTTTGCCAAGA
Organism: uncultured Bacteroidales bacterium; assembly: GCA_944321895.1. Lineage (GTDB taxonomy): Bacteria > Bacteroidota > Bacteroidia > Bacteroidales > Paludibacteraceae > CALUNA01. The sequence continues at coordinate 108,523 of CALUNA010000008.1, forward strand.
GATTAATTAAAAACATAGGACAATGAAAACAAATTATGAAATTCGCTATGCGGCGCATCCGCAAGATGCAAAAAACTATGATACCGCACGTATCCGTAAAGATTTTTTGATTGAACGTGTTTTTGCCGCAAACGAGGTCAATATGGTATATTCCATGTATGACCGCATGATTGTGGGTGGCGCAATGCCTGCGGGTGAAGAACTGAAACTGGAAGCAATTGACCCGCTGAAGGCTCCTTATTTTCTGACCCGTCGTGAAATAGGAATTTTCAATGTAGGCAAGGGAACCGGTATCGTGAAAGTGGGGGATGCCACATATGAACTGAACTACAAGGAAGCTCTTTATCTGGGATGTGGCGACAGAGAAGTCATTTTTGCAAGCAAGGATGCGGCCAATCCTGCCAAATTCTACTTCAACTCCTTGACAGCCCATAAAAATTATCCGGACAAAAAAGTAACGAAAGCAGATGCTGTTGTTGCGCACATGGGCAGCCTGGAAGGATCCAATGACCGCAATATCAACAAAATGCTGGTAAACCAGGTTTTGCCGACTTGCCAGCTGCAAATGGGAATGACCGAATTGGCTCCGGGAAGCGTATGGAATACCATGCCGGCACATGTACATAGCCGTCGCATGGAGGCTTATTTCTATTTTGAAGTTCCGGAAGACCAGGCGGTTTGTCATTTTATGGGTGAAGTAGATGAAACACGTCACCTGTGGATGAAAGGCGACCAGGCCGTATTGTCACCCGAATGGAGCATCCATTCGGCTGCTGCCACAAGCAACTACACATTCATTTGGGGCATGGGTGGTGAAAACCTGGATTATGGCGACCAGGACTTCTCGAAAATTACTGATCTAAAATAGAACATCAACAACTTATTCAAATATTATCTTTATGAATCCGAATTTGAATTTTTCCCTTGAAGGTAAGGTGGCACTGGTTACAGGTGCTTCTTATGGAATTGGTTTTGCAATTGCCTCTGCATTTGCCGAACAAGGTGCGACCATCTGTTTCAATGACATCAATCAGGAACTGGTGAACAAAGGACTGGCTTCCTACAAAGAAAAAGGAATCAAGGTACATGGCTATGTCTGCGATGTGACGGATGAACCTGCCGTACAGGCCATGGTTGCCCAAATTACAAAAGAAGTGGGCCCGATTGATATTTTGGTGAACAATGCGGGTATCATTCGCCGCGTACCAATGCACGAAATGGAAGTAGCGGATTTCCGCAAGGTCATTGATATTGACCTGAACGCTCCGTTTATCGTTTCCAAGGCCGTATTGCCCAGCATGATGGAACGCCGCCATGGCAAAATCATCAATATCTGCTCCATGATGAGCGAGCTCGGCCGTGAAACCGTATCCGCTTATGCGGCAGCAAAAGGCGGCCTGAAAATGCTGACACGCAATATCTGCTCCGAATACGGCGCATACAACATCCAATGCAACGGCATCGGACCGGGTTACATCGCTACACCGCAGACGGCACCGTTGCGCGAACGTCAGCCGGATGGCAGCCGTCACCCCTTCGATTCGTTCATTTGTGCCAAGACACCGGCCGGACGCTGGTTGCAGGCTGAAGAATTGACCGGACCGGCCGTCTTCCTCGCTTCGGAAGCATCGAATGCCGTAAACGGACATATCCTTTATGTGGATGGCGGTATTTTGGCTTACATAGGAAAGCAACCGCAATAAAATACTTTGGAACGGGTCGGCTGTGCAGGCCGCTCGTTCTTTTTTTTAAACTCAGAAAACTTAATTTAAAGATAGGACAATGAATAAGATTTTTTCCATCCTGTTTTGTGGATTGATGTTTGCTTCATGTTGCAACCAGCCCAAACAGATTACAGTTACCAATCCTACCGACCTGGACAGAACCAATGAAATGGTGGAAGTGGAAGTCGCCGAGTTGGGATTGTGTGGTAAAGCTTGCGAAAATTTTGTTTTGGTCGATGCGGATGGCAATGAGGTTTCTTATCAGCTTATGTTTTATGGACAGGAAACCCCGCAGAGCATCATATTCCAGGCAAATGTGAAAGCCGGAGAAGCCGCGGTGTATACCCTGGAAAAAGGTATGCCTTCGCCCGTTACGCCGAAAGTATCGGCACGCTACGTTCCTGAACGCAAGGATGATTATGCCTGGGAAAACGAAGCGGCAGCATACCGCATGTACGGTCCGGCTCTGGCCAACGAAAATCCGTCGAATGGCGTGGACTTGTGGCTGAAACGAACCGATGAACTGATTGTGGACACGTTCTACTACAACGAGCTGGAGTTGGGACAGTCTTATCATATCGACCATGGGAAAGGCCTTGACTGCTACAAAGTTGCCGACAAACTGGGCTGCGGCGGCGTGGCGCCTTTCGCTTTCGACACATTGTGGGTCGGCAAGCACTATGACAGGTATGAAAACATTGACCAGGGTGCCCTGCGTTGTGTTTTTGCGTTTGAATATGACCACGTAAAGGTAGGGCAGCAGGAAGTGACTGAACGCATTGTCATCACTGTGGATGCCGGCGCGCAACTGAACAAGGCTGTTGTAACCTATAACGGTGCTGACATTGAAGGCATGCAGGTGGCTGCCGGCATTTATCTGCACGATGTGGTTGACAACCCGCAGCAGGATTTGGCTGCCGGCTGGATTGCCTATGCGGAAAACGCAACTTCGGACGCCGGAGTTCCGAGCGGACGTAATTACGGTGCAGTGGTTGTGCCCGGGGCAAAAGCCATGAACATTGTCAGCAATACTTTGTTGGCTTACGCCGATTACCAGATGGGTAGCGAGTTTACCTATTATTTCGGTGGCGGCTGGAGCAAGTGGATGTATCCGACCGATCAGGACTGGTTCGACGCAACGGCACGCACGGCCAAACAGTTGGCTAATCCGTTGCAGGTAACGGTTCAATAAGCTGGAACAGGCAAACGTCGGCAAAGCCCTCGGTTGTCCTGATCCAATGTGGAAAAAGCGCGGTTTGCAGAAAGCCGCATTTGGAAAACAACGCCTTGCTGGCGTTGTTTTTTTGTGGTATGTAGGCGTAGAGCTGGTGCAGCTTCAGAAACTGGAACGCATATTGGCACAACAAAGCCACCGCTTGTGCGGCGAAACCTTGTTTCCGGTATGCTGCTTCTATCAGGATGGAAACTCCGGCTTTCCGGTTGTGGAAATCGAAATCATACAAGTCGATGCAGCCGATGCTTGTGCGTCCGGCTTTCAGCTCGATGACTAACCTCAGTTCCTTGTCTTCATAAATGTCGCCATGCGTGTTGCGCAGATATTCCGTCAGGACATAACGCGAATATGGGTTGTGCGTATTGCCGACATCCCATATTGTCGTGTCGTTTTCCCAGCGGAACATGGCTTCCAGGTCTGTCGGTTCCAGGGCGCGCAGGCGTATGTTTTCGTTTTCAAGCATCAGTGGCCGAACAGGTTGCCGAACAATCCTTTCTTTTGCGGTATTTCCGGCTGGATTTCATCGGGAGCGGATTCCCAGCAGCGTTTGTTTTTAATCATTTGGAAAATGACGCCCCAGTCGGGTATGCCCCCGAGGTTGCGGTCGTCTATGTACAAGTCGGCGGTTATTTTGCGTGCGGCCTTGTAGTCAGGCAACTCTTCCGGAAAGTTGGAGTTGATGGCATAGAACTCGAGGCCGCGTTCGGCGCAGAAAGCAACGGCTTCGTCCAGCAGCTCACCTTCGCGGACTGTCCACAAAATCAGCTGGTGATGCTCTTCCTGTTGCAACTTTTTCAGGGTAGCGATGGCAAATGGAATCTCTTTCCCGATTTTCGGGTATTCGTGGGTAACAATTGTCCCATCAAAATCGACAGCGATAACCATAGGTCGTATGAATTTGAGGTTTTACAATAGGTTTAGTCCGGAATGTTGTCGTCCAGGTCGGTCAGCAGTTTCGCTTCGGTCGGTTTGCAGAAATACAGCCCGACGGCAGCTATGCCGGCACAGAATATCATGGAGTTTTGCTGCGTCAGGTAGAACAGCAGCACGGAGGCGGCCAGCCCGATGCCGGTCAGCGCGATGCGCACAATGCCGTATTGTTTGTATTTGCCTAATTTGACAGCATGGTCGGTTTGTCCTTTCAGCTTCTTGACCTGGTGGTTGTGCCACCAGAGCGCAACAGGCACGGACACGATAATGTAGAAGATGACAATGTATGACAGCACAATGCCGGTCTGTCCCATCGGGTCGATGGTGATGCCTTTCCGGGAAACCAGCCAGAAGCCGAGCCCGGCCATTGCCACGGCAAGCACCATGGCTGCGTAATAAAAGAAATTCAGTGTGCGCAATACTTGTTTTTGCATAATCAGCGTATGTTTTTATATCAGTTGTTCATTTTGAATTCGATACGGTTCACGATGGAGCGCCCCAGGGTTACTTCGTCCGTATATTCCAGCTCGTTGCCGATGGCCACTCCGCGTGCAATCGTCGTGATTTTGACCGGCATGCCGGACAGCTTGCGGTAGATGTAGAAATTGGTCGTGTCGCCTTCCATGGTCGTCGGCAAGGCCAGGATGACTTCCGCTATCCCGTCGTGGGCGCAACGTTCCACCAGGCTCTCTATTTCCAGGTCCTTGGGACCGATGCCGTCCATGGGCGAAATGACGCCGCCCAGAACGTGGTACAGCCCCGTGTACTGCTGTGTGTTCTCTATGGACATGACGTCGCGGATATTTTCCACCACGCAGACCACCGACCGGTCCCGCCGCGGGTTCGCGCAAATGTCGCATATTTCCGTGTCGGATATGTTGTGGCACACTTTGCAGTAATGCACTTCATGCTTCAACTGCATGATGGTGTTGCCGAAATTATCGACATCTTCTTCCGACTGGCGCAACAAGTGCAGGACCAGGCGCAAAGCGGTCTTTTTTCCGACTCCCGGCAGTTTTGCAAACTCGTTGACGGCATTTTCCAACAGTAATGACGGGTATTGCTGCATGTGTTATTTGTCCAGTTCCGTAATGCACCGTTGCAAGGCATCCTCCCAGTGCGGGATGTCGATGCCGTATGTCTGTTTTATCTTGGCTTTGTTCAGCACGCTGTAATGTGGCCGCGGCGTCCGTACCGGGTAGGCGTCCGATTCTATGGGCACGACCTTGCAGGTGATGCCGGCTATGCGGTGGATGGACACCGTGAAATCGTACCAGCTGCACACGCCTTCGTTCGTGAAATGGTAGATTCCGGGCACTTTTTTCGGGGACTCGATAATGGTGAAAATGGCCCTTGCCAAATCGGCGGCATAGGTCGGGGAACCGACCTGGTCGAAAATGACATTCAGCGTGTCGCGTTCCTTTCCGAGCCGTAGCATGGTTTTCACGAAGTTGTTGCCGAAGGTGGAGTAGAGCCATGCCGTCCGCACGATAATGGCATCCGGGCAGATTTGCTGCAACACTTGTTCGCCCGCCAGCTTGGTGCGTCCGTAGACATTGGTCGGGCAAACCGGCATGTCTTCCTTGTAGGGCACGCACGCATTGCCATCGAACACGTAGTCGGTCGATATGTGTATGATGCCGGCATGGCAGGCCACGGCGGCTTCCGCCAGGTTGCGCACGGCATCGGCATTGATTTTGGCGGCTGTCTGCTCGTCATCTTCCGCCTTGTCCACGGCCGTGTAGGCCGCGCAGTTCACTATCATGTCCGTCTGGTGCTGTTTTGCAAAATCCAGTACGGCCTGCTGGTCGGTTATGTCGAGCGTGTCTATGTCCGTGTAAATGAAATGGTGCTGCGGATGATCCTTTGCCGCTACGCGCATTTCGTTGCCCAATTGGCCGTTGGCCCCTGTAATCAGGATATTCATAATGTTCTTGCGTTTAAAAGTTCGTTTTCAGGTCTTTCAGGCGCGGATGCCGGGTGTCCTTGTCCGAAAGGATAATGCTGTCGGCCGGTATCTTCCAGTCGATGCCCAGGTCCGGGTCATTGAACAGCAGGCCGCCTTCCAGCTCGGGGTGGTACAGGTTGTCGCACTTGTAGGTGAAGATAGCCGTGGGGCTGAGCACGGAAAAACCGTGTGCGAATCCCTGCGGAATCAAGTATTGCAGGTGGTTTTCAGCGGACAGTTCCACGCCGTACCATTGCCCGAAAGTCGGGGAGTTACGGCGCAAATCGACTGCCACATCCCACACCGCGCCGACCGTAACCGACACCAACTTGGCCTGGCTGTACGGCTGCAACTGGAAGTGGAGGCCGCGCACCACGCCGTAGGTCGATTTGGACTGGTTGTCCTGCACAAAGTTCTGGTGTATGCCCATGGCGTGATACCGTTCGGCATTGTATGTCTCGCAGAAAAAGCCGCGTGCATCCTCAAACACACGGGGTTTGATGATGACCAAATCGCGGATGGGTGTTTCTATGATTTCCATAATACAAATTATTCTTGATGTTGTCCCCGCCCGGGGGGATGCTTTTTGTAACGGGGCAAAGATACGAATAAAAAATGATATACGAACATGCCGGTTTGCCACCGGCCTGCACCTCTTTTCTGGATTCGCTTGCGCGCCATTGGGTGGCGGTTTTTCCTGTCATGTCGCACTTGATGTGGCATCCTGGGCGGCCTTGTGCGGGGTATTGCACCGCCGTGCTGTTTCCACCCTTGGAGACGCTGCACGCAGCGTCTCTACAATGCGGCTTTGCAGAAATCCCCGCCCGAACGTTGCAGTCCGTTGGATAGTGCGTCCCCGCCTTATCCGCCGCCCGTCAGGCCAGCGTTGGGCGCGGCCAAAATTCATACTGTTTGAAGACGGCCGCTTGTGGCCGGCAAGTTTATGAATTTTAGCGTCCGACGCGCCAGCATGTCGGGATGCAGGCGGATTCAGCGGCGGCATTCTTTCCTCCCTTTCTTTTGCTGTAGAAAGAAAGGGAGTACAAGCGTAGCGCGTAAGCCTTTTGTGCTGTCGCGGTTTGCCACCACTGGAGGCGCTGCACGCAAGGTCTCTACCATGCGGCTTTGTGCGGAGAACCCCGCCCGGACGTTGCGGTCCGTTGGATAGCGCGTTCCCGCATTATCCGCCGCCCGGCAGGCCAGCGGGGGGCGCGGCCAAAATTCATACTGTTTGAAGACGACCGCTTGTGGCCGGCAAGTTTATGAATTTTAGCGTCCGCCGCGCCCGCATGTCGGGATGCAGGCGGATTCGGCGGCGGCATTCTTTCCTCCCTTTCTTTTGCTGTTGAAAGAAAGGGAGTACAAGCGTAGCGCAGCGAGCGCGTAAGCCTTTTGCCGCTGTCGCTACCGTTGGAGCCGCTGCACGCAGCGTCTCTACAATCTTCGGGTTTATAATACACAAAAACCGCCGGAAACGTTTCCATTTCCGGCGGGATAAAAGCCTTTGGCTTGAGGCTGTTTAGAACAGCACCTTGCGGCTTGCGCCTGCGCAAAGCACCACGTACACGCCTGCGGGCTGGCTTACGGTGGCGGCGGTGCCGCTGTAAACCATGCGCCCCTGCATGTCATAGATGCTTACGGGCAGCCCCTGCGGGTTGTGCAGCATGCCGCCATATACGCGTATGCTCTCCGGCATGGACGGTGTTTGCAGGGCGGTCGGCATGGCGTGCAGGTTAAATTCTTTCCAGACACTTGCAACCTGGTAGTCTTCCAACGCTTCGGCGGGCACATACACGGGTATCTCGCGGCTTACCCCATCAAAAGCAGTTATTACTACCGTGGGCGGCACGGTAGCCAGTACGGTCATTTCCGCAAGTGCGGAGCAGTCCTGGAACGCATAGTTTCCAATGCTTGTCACGCTTTCGGGCAGGGTTACTTGTGTGAGTGCGGAGCATTCGTAGAACGCCCCTTCTCCAATACTTGTCACGCCGTCGGGTATGGTCACTTGCGTGAGTGCGGAGCAGAAGGTGAACGCATAGTCTCCAATGCTTGTCATGTCGTCTGACAGGGAGATATTTTTAATACCTTGGTTGAAATTATACCAAGGTTGGTTGCTAAAATAACTATACATGTCTCCCGTGCCGGAAATGGTGAGCGTGCAGTCGGCGGTGGTGAATGTCCAAGTCAGGTTGTCGCCGCAGGTGCCGCTTAGCTGCCCTGCCGACAGGTCAAGCAGTTGTTTCCAGTTTTCATCGGCCATATAGGCATCCCTGCTGCCTTCCGGTATGCTGACTTTTACTTGCGTACAGATATTGCTGAATGTGTTTGCTGTTATGGTGGGCGGCACGGTGGCCAATACGGTCATTTCCGCAAGTGCGGAGCAGTTCTGGAATGCCCTGTCTCCAATGCTTGTCACGCTGTTGCCTATGGTTACTTGCGTTAGTGCGGAGCAGTTGGCGAACGCCGAGCTTCCAATGCTTGTCACGCCGTCTCCTATGTTTACTTGCTTGAGTGCGGAGCAGTTGTAGAACGCTTGGCTTCCAATGTTTGTCACGCCGTCGGGTATGGTTACTTGCGTGAGTGCGGAGCAGTAGGCGAACGCCATGTCTCCAATGCTTGTCACACCGTTGCCTATGTTTACTTGCGTGAGTGCGGAGCAGAATTCGAACGCATGGTCTCCAATGCTTGTCACGCCGTCTTGCAGGGAGATGTTTTTAATACCCTGCCTGAAATTGCCCCAGGGTTGGTAGCTAAAACTATACATGTCTCCCGTGCCGGAAATGGTGAGCGTGCTGTCGGCGGTGGTGAATGTCCAGGTCAGGTTGTCGCCGCAGGTGCCGCTTAGCTGCCCTGCCGACAGGTCAAGCAGCCATTTCCAGTTCTCATCGGCCATATAGGCATCCCTGCTGCCTTCCGGTATGCTGACTTTTACTTGCGGGTTGATATTGCTGAATGTGCTTGCTGTTATGGTGGGCGGCACGGTGGGCAATACGGTTATCTCCGCAAGTGCGTAGCAGTCAGAGAACGCATAGTCTCCAATGCTTGTCACGCTTTCGGGCAGGGTTACTTGCGTGAGTGCGGAGCAGCCGGAGAACGCCCCTTCTCCAATGCTTGTCACGCTGTTGGGTATGGTCACTTGCGTGAGTGCGGAGCAGTTGTAGAACGCGCTGTGTCCAATGCTTTCCACGCTGTTGGGCAGGGTCACTTGCGTGAGTGCGGAGCAGTTGTAGAACGCATAGTCTCCAATGCTTGTCACGCCGTCTCCTATGTTTACTTGCTTGAGTGCGGAGCACAAGACAAACGCCGCGTATCCAATGCTTTCCACGCTACCCGGTATGGTTACTTGCGTGAGTGCTTCGCAGTAGCCGAACGCATAGTCTCCAATGCTTGTCACGCCGTCGGGTATGTTTACTTGCGTGAGTGCGGAGCAGCCGGAGAACGCCGAGTTTCCAATGCTTTCCACGCTGTTTGGTATGTTCACTTGCGTGAGTGCGGAGCAGTTGTAGAACGCGCTGTATCCAATGCTTGTCACGCCGTCGGGTATGCTCACTTGTGTTGCGGAGCAACCGTAGAACGCACAGTCCTTGATTTCGGTTACGCCTTCGGGTATGACCAGTTTCGTAACCAAGGTGTTGCCGATATACAAGTTATGGGCACAAGAAAGCGGGTTGGAAGTGTAACCGGTAAACGTAATGC
>CALUNA010000009.1 GCA_944321895.1 uncultured Bacteroidales bacterium
TTGGCGCTGGCCGTTCCCCGACCGATGAGTTTTATAGAGAAAAATAATGCGTGACACAGTTTATTTTACACTACCGTACTTCATTACCGTATGCATACAAACCATTGGCGCCGAAATTCACCAATATTTCACTGCCTGCCCACGTTATTTCCTCATCCGCTATGCTTCCATCCATCAACATAAAGTTGACATCTTTGGAACCACCGTTCTGGTGATAAACGACACAGGCATAATAAACCTCTGTGCCTGACAAGGCCGGACTTATTGTGCCGACGCTGTCAACCACGATAGCCTGCACCGAGAAACAGCTTAACAAAAAAGCTGCACACATTAAGAATGTACTTTTTTTCATGTTTTCAATTTTAAAGATTACTGAATATGTTAATTTAATAAACTTTTATGGACCTGATTTGCTTCTCCTGGCTGCAAAAATATCGAATAAGCATCCGGAAAGGCTCGTATTATAAGTCAAAAAGGCAAAATTTGGATTCAAAACCGGACCAATGTGTTAAAAAAACAGGTGCCTATCGTACCAATACTTTTATGGCTTGTTCTTGCGAGCGGACTATATATACGCCGACAGGCAACGTTCGGTCAGCCGGAATTCGCATTCCCATGGCGTTATAGATTTCATAGCCGGCCACACCTTCCACTACGATACGTTTGTCAGCAGCGTATGCTTTCAAGGTTGCATCCGGCCGTGTGCTGGCAAGTGTGGTACGCAAATCACCGATGACCATCCAACCGTTGGTCTCGTTTTCCGTCGTGCCGGCCGGATTCGTCGCAAGGTTCTTGTTGACACTGACATCCGTGCTGGTCAGTCTCTGGTAACGCAACATGGAAGTGCGTTCATCATTACGTGTCTGCATGCCGGCATAGAAAAACGGTGACGGGAATTCATCGCCAAACGATATGTTGGAAACATGTTCACCACTGCTGATCTTGATTTTGCGCCCATCCGTTTCCGTCATTCCCTGCTCTATGGCTACATAGGAAACGGAATTGGTGGTTACCGTAGCTCCTGTTTCCGTTGTGACCATTACTTCAAAGCCGTCGGTCGTGACATTCCTGACACGTGCTATAATTGGATAGCCTGAATAAAGCGTTGTGGCACGCACAAAAACAACCGGAACCTCAACAAAAGGTGTTTCAAACGCCACTGCCAACGGTGCTGTTCCTGAAACGGAGGCTTTTCCTGCTTCATAATGCAATGTGCCTATCTGTCCGCTTCCAACCGGCAAGGCCATGAACGGGACGGTTTCCTCCTTGTTGAAGGAAGCAGATGATTTTTCATTCCATATCTGCGCTTCCGCCGTGAATCCGGTAGCGGCATCCGAGCGAACCTGGGCCGTCATTCCGGCCAGATTATTATCATTGGACATTGTACCGCATATAATGACACGTTTGCTTGCCAAGGTTGACTCAAAAGGCGTGTCGAAAAGGTAGGTGTACTGGTCGCGGCTGAAATGTCTGCCCATGCCATAGCGCAAGTCACCAACTGTTGAAGAACGGCAGAACGAAGCCGGAACCTCTTCCGAATAAACCGGTCCCGGAGTGTCGGACATGTCACTTTCTATTTTTACGCGATAGTAATACACACCCGGTGAATTCTTGGCAACCGTATCGATATATTGCGTAATGGTAGGATGCTCAATCTGGTATATTGGCTGGAATTCCGTTTCCGTGCTTTTGCGGCGTTCCACCGTGAGCATATTTGTTTCCGATGCCGTATTCGGATTGGTCCATACCACCTTGACATCGGCGTTCTGCAGGTCAACACTGATTGTGCGGATAGCCGGCTTCACCAATTCAAACGGCGGAACATAATCATCTTCGCTGCTCCTGTATGCCAGATCCGACTTGTTGTCCCTGTAATATTGTCCTGCGGGAGTATATTCTCCATCCAGCATGGTATGCCTGACATCCTGCACCCATTCGTATATGTGATAGCGTTCCACAAAATGGGCTGTATCCAACACATTCAGTATGCCTTTCAAATCGTTCAGCTGGTCTTGCAAGTTAGCATCGTTGAGAACAGGAGCTCCATTGCCGTTTTCCCTGCCTCCGGGCCACCATTCGCTTGTCCAGTTAGCACCGTTGTTCCATTCCGTAATCCAGATTTTGCGGCCGGTACGTTCATGCACGTATTTCAAGTCGTTATACCAGTTCTGCGCACTTTTGCCGCCCCAATAACAATGAATGGCCACATAATCCAAACGATAATTGCGGGCATCGCATGAATCGACAAACTGATACAGCCAACTGAAATTCGTCGGTGCAGGAGAACCCAGACGCAAGCCGGATTTCATCATTTCCGGCCATGAACTCAGTGCCAGTTCCACCGAAATGGCCTGTCCGCCATTGTCATCTTCATGCTGTTCCGGATGGTCCGGTTCATTGTAACCCAACAAGTGGGTCACGTTTTCTTTTGCATTGATTGTACTCAATGTAGGCCATGTCCGTTTTGCACGTATCATGGCAGCTTCCACATTGTCAGTCGTTTCTATGCCGGTATTGCTCCAGTCGTAATTATGGGTTATGTGCAGATTTTCCGCATAATCGCTGGAAGAACCGGCAAAACCTTTTTTGGTAACCCAGTTCCATCTGAACACACGGATAAAAGAAACCCTGCCGGCCAGTTTCGGAATAACGGCAAACTCCACATCATCTTCATCGGCAATGAACACGCGGCTGTAGCCCGTACCATCCGCTTCATCTGCAAGCGTCGCCATGTAGCCGCGTCGCAATTTGAAGGAATGGATGGCATTGTCAAATTCCCCAAGCGATGTATGATAATTGACATCGTATTGTGTAGACTCACCTGTAAAGTCTTCACCTTTGTACACCGTCAGCGGAGCAAAATCACTGGCATGCGGAATAACCACAGCCCCATGCGCATAAATGGCTACGCGCGCATTGACACCATTTTCCAGCACTTCATCATTGATATATATCCGGGAAGAAAGGCTTATGACCTCCGACGGACGGATTTCATCAAAAAACAGCCACGCATCTTCATGCGCAAGCGTAACCGTACTTTGAATGCCAAGAGGATTTTCTGAAGCGGTTATGTGGTAATCCACTGCTTCCGCCAGGGTCAGGTTTGCTGTAACACGATCTGTTTGCTGCACATTTCTGGCAGAAATCACTGCCGGAACAAACAACAGCAAAAAAATAGTTATATTTTTCATGATAATATCTTTTAGTTACGGTCGCAAAAGTACGGAATAGAATACCGCTGACACACCATTTATATTTCAAAAAGGTGGATGGAATGACCAGTATGTTTATCTGTCAGGCCGTGCAACAAAAACCCTCCCTGACAGCTTTCAGGTTGACAAATATTCTAAAAAAAACAGCCATCGGAACCCGTATGAAATGTCATGAATACCCGATTACGCCATCATTATGACGGACATTGCCGTTTCCCGGAATCAGACGGCTCCAGGCATGGTTCAAAACATCCCCGGATTGATTCTTGCCCTGAACCATAAGCCCGCGAAACTGCCATGCAAGACCGTAAACACTACCATTGCATAAAACAAACGTGCAATTTCATACAGGAAACAAGCATTATACCGCCACCTTTTCCGCTGAAAACGGCATCAGAAAGGATAAAACCACGGTTGCACCACTGCTCCAAAACAAAAGTCTCCGGATGGCCGTGTGCCATCCGGAGACTATATCGGAACTAAAAGCCGCCGCTTACTTGCAGGCCGGCTTCAATTGTTTGAAAAAGTCGTTTCCTTTGTCATCCACAAGAATAAAGGCCGGGAAATCCTGTACTTCAATTTTCCAGATGGCTTCCATGCCCAGTTCAGGATATTCGACGCACTCGATGGATTTAATGTTGTTCTGTGCCAGGATAGCGGCCGGTCCGCCAATGGAGCCAAGGTAGAAGCCTCCATGCTTTTTGCATGCATCGGTTACCTGCTGGCTGCGGTTGCCTTTGGCCAACATAATCATGCTGCCACCATGACTCTGGAACAAATCCACGTACGGGTCCATGCGTCCTGCCGTTGTCGGCCCCATGGAACCGCAAGCCATTCCTGCCGGTGTCTTCGCTGGACCAGCATAATAAATAGGATGGTCCTTCAAATATTGCGGCATGGGTTCGCCCGCGTCAAGGCGCTCCTTGATTTTTGCGTGTGCAATGTCACGGCCGACAATGATGGTGCCGTTCAACGACAAGCGGGTTGCCACCGGATATTTGGTCAGTTCTTTCAGCACATCCGCCATGGGTTGGTTCAGGTCTATGCGCACGGCATTCCCCTCGCCGGCCTGCCGCAATTCTTCCGGAATCAGTTCGCCCGGATTATCGTCCAGTTTCTCTATCCAGATTCCGTCCTTGTTGATTTTGCACTTTATGTTGCGGTCAGCCGAGCACGAAACGCCCAAACCTACCGGACAGCTTGCGCCATGGCGCGGCAGGCGCACGATACGCACGTCGTGTGCAAGGTATTTTCCGCCGAACTGTGCACCCAGTCCGATTTTGCAGGCTTCCTTCAATACTTCTTTTTCCAGTTCCACATCACGGAAAGCACGGCCGGTTTCATCGCCGGTGGTCGGCAAGGTGTCGTAATAATGTGTCGAAGCCAGTTTCACGGTCAGCAGGTTGCGTTCTGCCGATGTTCCGCCGATAACAAAAGCGATATGGTAAGGCGGACATGCCGCTGTGCCGAGGGTCTTCATTTTTTCCACCAGGAACGGAACCAGCGTGCCCGGGTTCAGCAAGGCTTTGGTTTCCTGGTAAAGATATGTCTTGTTGGCCGAACCGCCGCCCTTGGTCACGCACAAGAAACGGTATTCCATTCCTTCGGTAGCCTCTATGTCGATTTGCGCGGGCAAGTTGCATTTTGTGTTCACTTCATCATACATGGTGAGCGGCGCATTCTGCGAATAGCGTAGATTTTCTTCCGTATAAGTTTTGAACACGCCCAGCGACAAGGCTTCCTCATCGCAATAGCCTGTCCAGACCTGCTGGCCTTTCTCGCCATGGATAATGGCCGTGCCCGTATCCTGACAAAGCGGCAATTTGCCCTTGCACGAAACTTCAGCGTTGCGCAGGAATGTCAAAGCCACGTATTTGTCGTTTTCTGAGGCTTCCGGATCCTTCAGGATTTTGGCAACCTGCTCATTATGCGAACGGCGCAACAAAAAGGAAACATCACGGAAAGCCGCATTGGCCATCGCCGTCAAACCTTCCTTGGCAACCTTCAAAATGGGTTTGCCTTCAAATTCGGAAACCGATACATAATCTTTGGTGAGCAAATAATACTGCGTTTCATCCTTGCCCAACTGGAACATAGGACTGTACTTGAACTCTGTTTGTGCCATAATTTATCTTTTTTGATAGTTGTTTTGTTCGTTTTCTGCCACGCGCTTTTTCCACATCGGCTCGCAAAGGTAACAAAAATCCGTCATCCGAACAACGAAACGCTGTTTTATATCTCCGAAAGGATTTTCCAGGCTTCCGTTATGGTTGTTACATCGGCTATGACGGCCGAACGCTTGCCGTTCTGTTCGCGCAGCTGGCAACGGCGCGGATTCCGCACCATGTAATTCAGCACGCGGCCAAAGGTTTCCGACTGGTAATAAGCCGAATTGACATTGGAAACAAGATGCAATATCATGCGGCCGCCTTTCAGGATAAGCCGTTCGCATCCCAGGCGCATGGCCGCCCAACGCATTTGCACCACTACAAGCAGCTCCTCGCCTTGCGGCGGCAATGTGCCGAAGCGGTCAACCAAACGCTGTTTGTAGGCCTGCAAATCCAACGGATTGGTTATTGCATCCAACTCACGGTACAGGCTGATGCGCTCCGACGTGTTTTCGATATATTCCATCGGGAAACCGATTTCCATATCCGTGTCCAGCTGACAATCCGTCACAAAAGTCGTATTGTTTTCGGCCGTCTTGAACTCGTCCTTGTACAAATCGGAAAATTCGTCCTCCTTCAGCTCCAGCACCGCCTCGTTCAGGATTTTCTGATAAGTTTCGTAACCCAAATCGGCTATGAAACCGCTCTGCTCGGCACCTAACATATTTCCCGCGCCGCGGATATCCAGATCCTGCATTGCCAGGTTGAAACCGCTGCCCAAATCGGCAAATGTTTCTATGGCCTGCAAACGGCGCCGTGCCTCGGGTGTGAGCAGACTGCGGTCCGGTGCAATCAGATAGCAGTAGGCTTTCCGGTTGCTGCGCCCCACCCTGCCCCGCAACTGGTGCAGGTCGCTCAGCCCGAAATGGTGCGCACTGTTGATGATAATCGTATTGACATTGGGAATGTCCACACCGGACTCCACGATGCTCGTCGCTACCAGCACATCGTATTCATAATTAATAAAATCAAGCAACACGTTTTCCAGTTGTTCGGGCGGCATTTGCCCGTGCCCGACCGCCACGCGGCAATGCGGCACCAGGCGTTTGACCATGTTCTCAATGACAAACAGGTTTTGTATGCGGTTGTTGATGAAAAACACCTGCCCGTTGCGTGCCATTTCATTTTCAATGGCTTCGCGGATAATATCTTCATCCGTTATGCTGATTATTTCGGTCTGCACCGGATAACGGTTGGGCGGAGGCGTTGTCATGACACTCAGGTCGCGTGCACCCAACAGCGAAAACTGCAAGGTCCGCGGTATGGGAGTAGCCGTCAGCGTCATGGTATCGACATTGACTTTCAGTTCCTTGAGTTTTTCCTTTACGGCAACGCCGAATTTCTGTTCTTCATCCACGATAAGCAGGCCCAAATCCTTGAACTTGACATTTTTGCCCACCAGTTTGTGCGTGCCGATTATCACGTTCAATTCGCCGCTGGCAAGGCGTTCCAGCACATCTTTGGTTTCCTTGGCGGTGCGGGCGCGGCTCAGATAATCGACCGTGCATGGAAAGTTCTTGAAACGTTCCTTGAACGAATGGTAATGCTGCAAGGCAAGCACCGTTGTCGGCACCAGGACAGCCACCTGCTTGTCGTCGCAGACGGCCTTGAACGCCGCACGCATGGCTATCTCGGTCTTTCCAAAGCCGACATCGCCGCATACGAGCCTGTCCATCGGCATATCGGACTCCATGTCCTTTTTGAAATCTATTGTCGCCTTTATCTGGTCCGGCGTGTCTTCATAGATAAATGATGCTTCCAATTCATGCTGCAAGAAACTGTCCGGCGAATAACGGAAACCCTTTTCGGCTTTCCGTTTGGCATACAACTGAATCAGCTCGCGCGCAATGTCCTTGACTTTCGATTTGGTGCGGTCTTTCAGACGTTCCCAGGCTCCGCTACCCAACTTGCTGATTTTGGGAGGTTCGCCCTCCTTGCCTTTGTACTTGCTTATGCGGTGCAGCGCATGGATGCTCACAAAAATAATGTCATCGTCCCGATAAATCAGCTTGACCATTTCCTGCATCTTGCCATTCACGTTTGTACGCACCAGCCCGCCGAATTTACCAATTCCGTGGTCCACATGCACCACAAAGTCACCGACACGCAATTGGTTCAGTTCTTTCAAGGTCAATATGGCTTTGCCTTGCCGCGTCTTGTCGGTGCGGAACCGTGCCTTGTGGAAACGCTCGAAAATCTGATGGTCCGTGTAGCAACATATACACATGTCATGGTCAACAAAACCCTCGTGCAGGGTCTTGTCCACCGGCGTAAATTCAATTTGCTGCCCCATGTCTTCAAAAATGGAAGCAATACGGTCGGTTTGCTTGGCGCTGTCGCTCAATATGAAAATCCGGTAACCGTTGGCCAGCGATTCCTTGAAAGATGCTGTAATCAAATCGAAGTTTTTATGAAAAAGCTGCTGATGTTCCGTATGAAACACTATTCCTGCATATTCTGGAAAATACGAAACCTTGCCCGCCTCAAGAGTGCGCTTGTCTGTCAGCCAGGCCGCCAGTTCTTTTCCCGTCAGCAAACCATAGGACAGTTTATTTCCCGTATTGCCGGCATTTTGCTCCTGTTCCAGGGTTTCCGCACACATACGGTCCATCTTGCCGCACACAAAAGCAAGGTCATCAAAAGCATACAAGGTATCGGCAGGAAAATATTCCAGTATGGACTCCGTCTCGACGTATTTCTCCACATTCATGTCCGGCACAATCTCCACTTCCTGCTTTTTCGTTTGTGAAAGCTGGGTCTCTATGTCAAAAATACGGATGGAATCTATCTCATCGCCAAAAAAATCGATACGGTAAGGCAGTTCGCAGGAATAGGAAAAAATATCCACAATACTGCCGCGCACGGCATATTGGCCGGGTTCATACACAAAATCGACGCGCTGGAAGCCGTATGTCCGCAAAATCTGTTGCAGGGTTTCCGTGTCAAAATGGCCGCCTACACGCAGGGACAACGTGTTTTGTTTCAGGCTATCGGCCGTAACCACCTTTTCCATCAGGGCTTCCGGATATGTCACGACGATGCAGGGCACAGGATTGTTTGCCAACCGGTTCAAAGTTTCAGTACGCAAAATTTCATTGGCAGAATCGGCCTGCCTGTTTCGCAGACGCCGGGTATACGATGACGGGAAAAACGCCACTTCAGAACTTTCCAACAGCGCCTGCAAGTCATTGAAAAGATAAGATGCCGCATCCAAATCATCGGCCACCACAAGCTGGCTACACTGCCGTTCCCGAAACAAGGCTCCCAGCACCATGGAACGTGCCGATGCATGCAATCCCCCAACCAGCAAATGAAATCCCTCTTTACTTTCCAGCCATTTCCCGGCCAGTCCTATCTGCGGATGCTGCGCATAAAGCGCATGCAGTTTCTGTATCTCCATAACCATTGAACACAACATGGCAACCAAACGGCACGGCAGACAGTAACATGCACCCGCTGTCGGCCATCAGCTGCTCGACGCTGCAAAAATAGGCATATTCAATGAATTGGGAAAATAAGATGCACACGCCCGACAACCACACCAAGCAACCCAAACCGGCTGAAAACACACAGATTTCCATATTTCACAATTAATATTTATCTTTGCGCCACAAAAAACTGAAACCATGCACAAAAAAGCTTATCTTTATCTTCTGTTTATAACCATGCTTGTTTCCGGCTATGGTTGCGATGACCTGAATGCAGACTGGTATGGCAAAAACAGCTATTCCGTTCCTGCTTCAGTCGGCGATGCACTGCGCAGCCGTTACCCGAATGCCAAATATATTGAATGGGAAATGGAATATGGCTATTATGTGGCTTCATTCCGCAGCGATGGTTTTGAAATGGATGCCTGGTTCGACCAGTCCGCCACATGGCGAATGAGCAGCACCGAAATCACATACAAACTGTTGCCGCAAGGAATACAGGCAACCATCTCGGCAGAAGGCTACAGCACAAACAACGTGGAAGACATACACAAAGTGGAACGGCCATATTTCTGCATACATTATCATATTGAGTTGTCACAAACGGAAATGATATGTCTGGATTCCGGACAAAAAATCCGCCACAGCAACGACATTCCAGACCCACGCCCTATTGAAATTCCTGAAAGCATCATGCAAACACTCGGCATTGCATATACGGACATGCGGGTCATTGAAGCCGAACAAGTCGGAAATATCTGGGAAATTTCCTATTACGATGCAGATGGAGTGGAAACCACAACCACACAAATGACAACGGAAGGAGAGCTCCTGAAAGATTTACCCTGGACAAACAGCAAATAACCGTTTGTTTCTTCGTTTTTTTTTTCATACCTTTGCGCCGCTTTTTGCAAAAAGAAAGTGTGATGGGAAATAAGGCAGCTATTCACTTAAAAACCAACTGCCTGAGTTTTGAGTAACACAAAAAAAATTTTTAGTCAATGAAAACATTTGATTTGAACGGTTCACCAAGAACCGAACTCGGTAAAAAAGCTACGAAAGCTTGCCGTGCCGCAGACAATGTACCATGCGTTCTGTATGGTGGAGAAGAAAACATCAATTTTTATGCAACAACAAGCGACTTGCGTAAACTGATCTACACACCGGATGTGTATGTCGTAAATCTGACCATCGGCAAACAGACCAAAAAAGCAGTACTGAAAGAACTGCAGTTCCACCCGGTAACCGATGCGCTGCTGCACATTGATTTTCTGGAAGTGAACGACAAGAAACCCGTAGAAGTAGAAATCCCCGTAAAACTTATTGGCCTGGCAGAAGGTGTAAAAGCCGGTGGCAAACTGAGCCTGGAAATGCGTAAGCTCAAAGTAAAAGGCATCTACACCGATATCCCTGAAAATATCGTCCTGGATGTAACCAACCTCGGTTTAGGCAAAAAAATTCAGGTTGCCGACATCAACATCGACAAACTGCAACTCATGAACGCGAAAAACGCCGTTGTTGCCCAAGTCAAACTGACACGTGCCGCACGTGGAGCTGCTGCTGCAGAAGCTTAAGAAGCGTAATTTTTCTTAAGGTAATCATGAAATATCTGATTGCAGGCCTGGGTAATATCGGCACGGAATACCGGGATACCCGCCACAACATAGGTTTCAGAATATTGGACGCTTTTGCCGAAGCGTCCAATATCTTTTTTGAAGAAAACCGCTACGGTGCCACAGCCGAATACCGGCTGAAAGGACGCACGTTGCTGCTGCTGAAGCCATCAACCTACATGAACCTGAGCGGACATGCCGTACGCTACTGGTTGCAACAAGCAAAAATACCTGTCGAGAACATGCTCGTCCTGGTAGATGACCTGGCATTGCCTTTCGGGACGCTGCGCCTCCGCGCCAAAGGCTCGGATGCCGGACACAACGGACTGAAAAACATACAGGAAACGATTGGTACACAAAACTATGCACGCTTACGCTTTGGCATAGGAAACAATTTCCCGCACGGAACACAAATTGATTATGTGCTGGGCAAATGGACTCCAGCAGAAGAAGAAGCCCTGCCAGAAAGGCTGGAAACATGCTGCGAAATCATAAAAAGTTTCTGTCTGGCCGGAGTACAGCTGACCATGACCCAGTTCAACGGAAAATAAAATCTGACACAAAGAATGGCGGAAGAAGTTCGAATAGACAAATGGTTATGGGCTGTACGCCTGTACAAAACACGCAGCATGGCGGCCGAAGAATGCAAAAAAGGACATGTGCAAATACAGGGAACAACGGTAAAACCATCACGCATGATCAAAATCGGTGATGAAATACAAGTACGCCGCAATCCCATCTGGGCAACATACCGCGTACTTGCCCTCACGGAAAACCGGATGGGAGCCAAACTGGTTCCTGAATACATGTGCGACATTACACCACCCGACCAACTCGAAATGCTGGAGCTGAGCAAAATGGCAGCACAGCTGGGAAGAGCCCGCGGAACAGGACGACCGACCAAAAAAGAAAGAAGAGAACTGGAAGCCTTTTTCGGAGACTGAACACAACACGCAAAAAACATGCTGATAGCACAAAAACTCATCAAGGAAAACATTGCCGAATATATCCTGTACATGTTCAGCCTGGAAGACATTCTCCGGGCCTACGATCTGGATATGGACAAAATAGAGAAAAACCTGATTGCCGCATACAAGGTCACCGAACAGGAACGACAGAATATCAGAGAATGGTACGAAAGCCTGACTGACATGATGCGTACTGAGAATGTACGGCAAAGCGGACATATACAACTCGTAAAAAACATCCTCTCGGATGTGGAAGACATGCACAAATACTTGCTGGAAACTGGCAAAGATGTCGCATACAACGCAAAATTCTATCACATACTGCCAGCCATTACCGTGCTGAAAAGTAAAACGACCGACCCCACCATACCAGACATAGAAATGTGCTTCATTTTCCTGTACGGCATCATGAACCTGCGCAGAACCCACAAGGAAATATCACCGGCAACACAACAAACCGCTGATGAAACAAGCAAATTCATGGTTCTGCTCTCAAAAAATTACATAAAATGGAAAAATAACGGGTTCCATAACGAATAGTCCAATTATTTGTATTATTTTTGGGCAGGACTTTCCCAACGACAAAATGCAGCAGGAAACAAACTTGTAAATTTAAATATCTATGAAAGGAATTATTCTCGCAGGCGGAAGCGCAACACGCTTGTACCCACTCTCAAAAGCAATTTCCAAGCAAATCATGCCGGTTTATGACAAACCGATGATCTATTATCCCCTGTCAACGCTCATGCTGGCAGGAATCAGAGAAGTGCTTATCATCTCCACACCGCGAGACCTGCCCATGTTTCAGGAACTGCTCGGAAGCGGCGAACAACTGGGCATGAAATTCCAATACAAAATACAGGAAACACCGAACGGACTTGCACAAGCATTTGTACTGGGAGCCGATTTCCTGAACGGCGGACCCGGATGCCTGATTTTAGGCGACAACATGTTTTACGGACAAAGCTTCTCAGCCATGCTGAAACGTGCCGCCTCCATAGAAAAAGGCGCATGCGTATTCGGCTACGCAGTAAAAGACCCCCGTGCCTACGGCGTAGTGGAATTTGACACCGAAGGCAAAGTCCTATCCATTGAAGAAAAACCGGCACACCCGAAAAGCAACTATGCCGTGCCCGGACTGTATTTCTATGATGCAACAGTAACTCAGAAAGCAGCTTCGTTGAAACCATCTGCACGCGGCGAATACGAAATTACCGACCTGAACAAACTCTATCTGGAAGAAGGCACACTGAAAGTGGAACTGTTCGGACGGGGATTCGCATGGCTGGACACCGGCAACTGCGACAGCCTCCTCGAAGCATCCAACTTCGTGGCAACCATACAAAACAGACAAGGATTCTACATCAGCTGCATAGAAGAAATAGCATGGCGGAACAAATGGATCAGCAACGAGCAACTCTCTGCATTAGGCGAAAAACTGGGAAAAACCGCTTACGGCCAATACCTGATTGATCTGGTCAAATAAACAAACAACGGAAGCTGAACCGGAATCAGCCCGCACAACTTCCCGGAAACAACATCCGGCAACACATATTAATTCAGTAGCCGACAAAAACTTATTCCCATGAAAATAGGTTCGGATAATTGTAACTGCTTATGAAAAAACTTTTTTTATTCCTTGTCGGACTATTTGGACTTGCCAACATCCTAAAGTCAAACACGACATATTCGTTCCAACACTATTCCGTTGATGATGGCCTGTCACAAAACACCGTAATGGCCATAACACAGGACCACAAAGGATTCATGTGGTTCGGCACATGGGACGGACTGAACAAATTTGATGGCTACCAGTTCACCGTCTATAAATCCTATCCTGGAGACAACAGCCAAATTACAACCAACCGAATCGATTTCATCAAGGAAGATCAGGCCGGCTATATCTGGTTCCAGACCTACGACGACAGATTCCACCGTTTCGACCCGCGCCTGGAAAAATTCATCAGTCTGCCCGGAAAAGCAATCCACACCATCTCACAAGGAAAATATTCGGAATATTTCCTGGAAACCAATCCGGGAGAAATCTGGATGGTCAGCGCAACAAACGGAATCATAAGAGCCATCCCTGACCAGGCAGGCAACCTGAATATCATGGAATACAACACACGCTCGGAACACCCCTTGCAAAGCGACCATGTCAACTTTATCGAAAAAGACAAGGAAAACAACGTGTGGGCCGGCACGGAAACCGGCATTCATTGCATCAAAGCCAACGGAGAAATAAGGTTTTACCAGCCAAATACTATCAAAACGGAAAACAACTTCTGTGCTGCCTGCATCTCCAACGACGAAATCTGGTTCGGAACAGCCAACGGCATGCTATGGCGCTATTCTGATGCCGACCTGCACTTTGAACGCATATCACTGCACAACGAAAGCTACATCACCGACCTGGAAATCATAGACAAGCGTTACCTGATTGCCACAACAAGCAATGCCGGATTTTACATGTATGACATTCAAAAATCCGAACTGACAAACTATTCGACTGCCAATGAATCCTGCATCAAATCAAACAAATTCTCCCTCATCTCCTCCGATTCTTACGGCATAGCATGGCTCGTATCCGACCAACTCGGCATATTCCGTTTCAATCCCAAAACTGCATCGCTGAAACACTTCCAACCCAAAGTGGATGCCGTACACAGCTCATCACTCATGCCCAATCACATCTTCTTCGAGGACATTAACCACCGGCTGTGGGTCAATCCGCAAGGAGGCGGCTTTTCATACTATAACCGCGATGAAGACAAACTGGAATATTTCTACAACGAACCGGAATCACCCGATTGCCGATTCTCAAACGTCATCCACACGGCATATTCCGACAACAAAGGACACCTGTGGCTCAGCACCTACAACAAGGGACTGGAAAAAATTGTCTCCATCCGCTCACAATTCCAGCTGATAAAACCCGAAAACAAATGGAACACACTGACATCGAACGAAGTCAGAACTCTGAAGGAAACCTCAGACGGCTTCCTGATTGTCGCCACAAAAGACGGATACACCCGTTTTTACGACAACACACTGCACAACATCGGATTCTTGTGCAAGGATGGAAGCGTCTCCAGAAACGGCGAATATCTGACAGACCTCGTGTATTGCATCCATGAAGATACGGAAAATCGCCTGTGGTTGGGAACAAAAGGCAACGGACTGATTGTGCTGACACCCGACTACCAACCCGGTGAGAAACCGCGGTTCAACCTGCAACAATACAACCATTCAAGCAAAGATGAATACAGCTTGTCGAACGACAACATATACTGCATCATACAAAAAAGCAACAATGAAATACTGATAGGCACATTCGGGGGAGGCCTGAACATAGCACAAGAAACAAATGGAGAAATACGGTTTATACATGCCGGAAACGAACTTAAGAGCTATCCGATTGACAAATGTTCCAAAATAAGAGACTTGTTGATTGACAAGGACAGCACCCTGTGGATTGCCACCACAAACGGTCTGTTGCAAATAAACCCAACGGCAAACCATGCACAAAATCCGGAAATATTTTATTCCCAGAAAATAGGAAGCAGAGCCAACTCACTCGGAAACAATGATGTACATTGCCTGCATATCGACAAATCGGACACCTTGTGGATAGGAACATTCGGAGGAGGACTGAACAAACTCATATGCAAAGCCACTGCTGAAAAACCAGCAGAATTCCAAAGCTACACAATGACGGATGGATTAGGAAGCGACATAGTCCTGTGCATTCTGGAAGACAGGCAGGGTAACCTGTGGCTAAGTTCGGAAAACACCATTTCGCGCTACGACATATCAAACGGCGTATTCCAGAACTTCAACGTACTGAGCGAAACAGGAGATGCCTATTTTTCCGAATCGACCGGCATCTACCACAGCGCAGGAAAACTGCTTTTCGGCAGCAACAAAGGCATTTACGCCTTCGACCCGGAACGAATGCTCCGAAGCAACGATGTTCCGGCCATAGAATTCACCGGTTTCCAGCTGTTTAACCAAAACGTGGAAATCGGAGCCAAAAACTCCCCGCTGACGCAATGTATCGGCGAAACACAGACACTGACACTAAGCCACGAACAGTCAGTGTTCAGCCTGGAATATGCAGCCATCGACTATGAAAGCCCGGAAAAAATACAATACGCCTTCATGCTGGAAAACTTTGAAAACAACTGGAACTACGTGCACAACCAACGCAAGGCCACATACACTAACCTGCCCAAAGGCACCTATCATTTCAAAGTAAAATCCACCAACAAAGAAGGTATCTGGATGCAAAATGAAAAAACAATGACCATCATAGTCAAACCATCATTCTGGGAAACACCAATCGCCTACATCATTTATGCTATCCTGATTGTGACCATACTCTTCTTTGTCTATTACCTGGCTACAACCTACAACAAACTACGCAGCGAAATAGAAATAGAACAAAAGGTAACCGACATCAAATTACGCTTCTTCACCAACATATCGCACGAGCTCCGGACCCCCCTGAGCCTGATAATGGGACCGGTAGAAAACATTCTGCACCATGAAAAAATAACCCCGAACGTACGCGAACAGTTGCAGATAATCCAGAGCAACACCTCGCGCATGCTACGCATGATCAACCAGATATTGGACTTCAGGAAAATACAAAACAAAAAAATGCGCCTGAAAATCCAACCCACGCATATTGAAAATCTGGTGCGCGAAACAGCCGCCAATTTCACCAAGGAAGCAATGGACAGAAACATACATTTTGAAATAACCAACAAAATAGGCGACTGCATATTGTGGATTGACCGTGACAAAACCGACATTATCCTGTACAACCTGCTTTCCAATGCTTTCAAGTTCACACCACAAGGCAAATCCATAACCGTGGAAATTAACAAAACAAACGGTTTCGTGCTCCTGAAGGTAATCGATGAAGGCATAGGCATACCACGTGAAAAACGCAACAACCTGTTCGAACGATTCTCATCATCACACGACCAGCAAAGCCTGAACAATACACGCGGATCAGGCATCGGACTCAACCTGGTCAAGGAACTGATCGACCTGCACAAAGGATACATTGAAGTGGAAAGCGAAATCAACAAGGGAACAACATTCACCGTCATGTTCAGACAGGGCAAGGAACATTATGACAACAACGTCGACTTCATTGTGGAAGACATGGAAAAGAAGGAAAACACTTTGCAGAATCTGGACATGCCACACACAACCAGCCATATACCCGCTGTCGGACACGATGCCATATCCATCCTGATTGTGGAAGACAATGAAGAAATGCGCTTATTCCTGGCCAACATATTCAAAAACAAATACAAAATAGAAACAGCCGACGATGGCGCCCAGGGACTTGAAAAAGCACGCAAGATAGTTCCAGACATCATCATATCCGACCTGATGATGCCAAACATGGACGGACTGCAAATGACCAACGAACTGAAGTCGGACGAAGCCACCAACCATATACCAATAATACTCCTGACAGCAAAAACCGCAGTAGAAAGCCGGCTGGAAGCCTTGAAATACGGAGCAGATGACTACATAACAAAACCATTCTCGCCGCTGTACCTGGAAGCACGCGTGGAAAACATCCTGACCCAACGAAAACGACTACAAGAACGCTACCGGAAAGAACTGCTGGAACTGACCCCGCAAAAGAAAGAACAGGTATCGCCGGAAGAAACCTTCCTGGCAAAACTGCTCGACTTCATGGAACGGAACATGGACAACAATGAACTTATGATTGATGACATGGTGTCGGAAATGGCGCTCGGCCGCACGGTTTTCTTCAACAAACTGAAAAGCCTGACAGGACTCTCGCCCGTAGAATTCGTACGCGAAGTACGCGTGAAACGTGCCGCACAACTGCTGGAAACAGGACAATACAACATTACGGAAATAACCTACATGGTGGGCATGAACGATTCGCGCTATTTCAGCAAATGTTTCAAGGCCATGTATGGCATGACACCTACCGAGTACAAAAAGAGTTTGTCGAATTACGAAAAAAAATAGTATTTTTGCAAAACGATTGGCTGTGAGGCCAAACAGGTTTCAATATGTCTGCTCTTGAAATTATACATGCTATATGAAGGTTCTCAAATTCGGAGGCACATCCGTAGGTAGCGTTGACAGTGTACTGCAAGTCAAGAAAATAGTAGAAACGGAACGGGAACAGGTTATCGTAGTCGTTTCCGCACTGTCCGGAGTTACCGACCAACTCTACGATATAGCCCGCAAGGCATCTGCCGGCGATGAACAATACATCGTCCCGCTGGAACAAATGCGCGCACGACACCTGGACATGCTCAGAAAAGTTGTCATACCTGCTTTCATATCCGATACGCAAACAACCATTGAAGGATTATTCAACGACCTGGCCAACATTTTCAGGGGCTTGTTCCTCATAAAAGATATCTCGGCACGAATTACCGACACAATCGCCAGCTATGGCGAACGCCTGTCATCCATAATCGTGGCGAATACCATCGCAGGAGCCGTGCACTTTGATTCACGCGACTACATACGCACCTTTTCGCAATTTGACAAACACATCGTCGACCTGAATGCAACCAGCATACTGGTCAAGGAAAAATTCGCTGGCGCACCACACATCGTCGTGTGCGGCGGATTCATCTCAACCGACATAAACACAGGAAACATTACCAACCTGGGACGCGGCGGATCTGACTATACGGCTGCCCTGCTGGCATCCATACTGCATGCCGAAAAACTGGAAATATGGACGGATGTGGACGGATTCATGACAGCCGACCCGCGCATAATCAACAACGCATACGTCATAGAGCGCCTGAGCTACATAGAAGCCATGGAACTATGCAACTTCGGGGCAAAGGTAATATACCCGCCGACAATCTTCCCGGCATACCACAGCAATATACCGATTGTCATCAAAAACACATTTAACCCGGAAGCAAAAGGCACTTACATTTCCAGAGAAAAAGTCGGTGAAAAAGGCAAGGCCATCAAAGGAATTTCCAGCATCAACGACACGGCACTCATTACCATACAGGGACTGGGCATGGTTGGCGTAATCGGTGTCAACTACCGGATATTCAGGGCACTGGCAAAAAACGGCATCAGCGTTTTCCTCGTTTCACAGGCATCATCGGAAAACACGACCTCCATTGGCGTCAAAAACGCCGAAGCCGACAAGGCCGTGAACGTGCTGCACCAGGAATTCTCCAACGAAATAGCACAAGGTGAAATCAACGACATTTTTGCAGAAAAAGACCTGGCTACGGTTGCCATTGTCGGTGAAAACATGAAACGGACACCCGGCATTGCCGGCAAACTGTTCGGCACGCTGGGACGAAACGGTATCAACGTCATTGCATGCGCACAAGGTGCATCCGAAACGAACATCTCGTTTGTAACCGACACCAAATCGCTCCGCAAGGCACTGAACGTCATACACGATTCCTTCTTTCTGTCCGAATACCAGGTACTGAACCTGTTCGTCATCGGCACAGGAACAGTCGGAAGCAGCCTGCTGGAACAAATCCGGCTGCAACAACCCAAACTGATGGCACACAACCGCCTCAAGCTGAACGTTGTCGGAATAGCCAAATCAAAAAAACTCTTGCTTGACAGAAACGGCATCAACCTGGCCACCTACCACGAAGAAATAGAGAAAAACGGCATAGCCTCCACACCGGAAATATTGCGCAACGAAATACTGAAAATGAACATTTTCAACTCCGTGTTCGTAGATTGCACCGCAAGCCAGGAAATAGCGGACCTGTATGAAGCCATGCTCGAAAACAACGTATCGGTCGTAGCCGCCAACAAAATAGCCGCATCTTCCGACTATGAAAAATACGAACGGCTGAAAACCCTGTCGCGCAGCCGGGGCGTCAAATACCTGTTTGAAACCAATGTCGGCGCAGGGTTGCCCATTATCAACACCATAAACAACCTCATAAACAGCGGCGATGTTATTCTGAAAATGGAAGCTGTCCTGTCCGGAACGCTGAACTTCATTTTCAATACACTCAGCGAAACTGTTCCGCTGAGCAAAGCCATTATGACGGCCAAAGAAGCCGGATTCGCTGAACCGGACCCGCGCATCGACCTGAGCGGCAAGGATGTCATACGGAAACTGGTCATCCTGGCACGCGAAGCCGGTTACCGCGTAAACCAGGAAGATGTAGAGAAAAAACTGTTTATTCCGGACAGGTTCTTTGCAGGAAGCCTGGAAAAATTCTGGAAGGAGATTCCGGAACTGGACGACGAATTCGAACAAAAACGCAAGGCATTGGCCGCGCAGAACAAACGCTGGCGCTTCGTAGCAACCATGGAACGTGGCAAATGCCGCGTCGGATTACAGGCCGTAGACAACACACATCCATTTTACGACCTGCAGGGGAGCAACAACATCATTCTGATAACCACGGAACGATACAACGAATTCCCCATGATAATCAAAGGATACGGAGCAGGCGCAAGCGTGACGGCAGCTGGCGTTTTTGCCGACATCATCAGCATTGCCAACATACGATAAAGCATATGAACGGAAAAAGACAAACATACCGGAACGCCTCATGCCTGCCATACGCAACACTGGTCATATTGCTCGTTGCCATGATGTCCGCATGCGGCAAACGCAAACCGCAGTTGCCAAGCAACAAACATCAGGAAATTGACTCCGCGGCATTGGCCATGATCGAAATGAACCAACAGTTGGTGCAACAGGCAAACAACGACCTGGCAACATACGTCATCGAATCAGGAATGCCATACGTGCAGGACGACATGGGATTCTGGTACATGATTACCCGGCATACAGAAGGGCTCGCGCTGCAAAAAGACCAGACCGTAACCATTGCACAACAAGTATACCTGCTGGACGGAACATTGTGCGAGGATGCAGTGCAGACCCTGCAAATCGGGAAAAAACAAGTGCCGACCGCCGTGGAATCCGCCTTGCTGCTGCTCCATGAAGGCGAATGCGCCACTATTCTGGCACCCTGGTACCTGGCATACGGCCAATACGGAAACAATGCAAAAATAGGAGCATACACCAATGTACGCATCGAAATCGAGGTCAGAAATCTGTAGATAACAGACGCGGAACTTTTAACGAACAACGTCTATAATTTAACTTGTTACATATAGAGATTTATCAGATATTTGCAAGAATTTCAAGCACAACCCATTTTATGAAGCAAATGCACTTACCCTTGTTCATGATAGCTGCCATAGCCGTACTTACCATTACCGGATGCAAAGACCGGGACAGCGTCTATTCCGTGCAGCGAAAAGCCGAAAAAAAACTGATTGAAGAATATATCAAACGGGAAAACATAAAAGTGCTAAACGAATTCCCGGCCGACAACCAGTTTGCAGACAACGAATATGTACTGACCGAAAGCGGGCTGTATTTCCAATTGGTCGACGAAGGAACGGGGACCGACACCATCGCATATAACGACAAAGTCATTCTGAGATACAAGCGATGGGGACTGAATTCATATTCCGACACAATCAGCTACTGGACAACAGACGAATCGGCCTACCCGCTCACATTCCAATACGGAATTTCTTCCGACTACAGCTGCGAAGCATGGCAGGAAGCCGTCGGATACATGAAACGGAACAACTCGCACGCCAAACTGATTGTGGAATCCAAACTCGGATTCTCAGACGATGAAAACAGCGTAACGCCATACGCCTACGAAATAAAAATCAAGATACAGAAAAACTGACACTTCTATATTCACACTTATACAAATCTCTTAATTTATTACCATTATGACACTCATCAAATCCATTTCCGGTATTCGCGGAACAATCGGCGGCAAAGCCGGCGAAGGCCTTAATCCACTGGACATAGTACGCTTCACCGCCGCCTACGCAACACAAATCAGGGCCGGAAAGAAAAACGGAAGCAACAAAATCGTCGTAGGACGCGATGCACGCATTTCCGGTGAAATGGTAGACCAGGTCGTATGCGGAACCCTGCTCGGCATGGGCTTCGATGTTGTAAACATAGGCCTCGCAACCACACCAACCACCGAACTGGCCGTAACCATGGAAGGCGCCGACGGAGGCATAATCCTGACAGCCAGCCACAACCCGAAACAATGGAACGCCCTGAAACTGCTGAACGAACGGGGAGAATTCCTGAACGATGCCGAAGGAAAAGCCGTGCTGGCCACCGCCGATGCCGGAGACTTCACATTTGCCGACGTGGACAAACTCGGCAAACTGACCCGCAAAGACAACTACATACAAAAACATATTGACAACGTGCTTGCGCTCGACCTGGTAGACAAGGAAGCCATCAAGGCCGCTGGTTTCACCGTAGCCATCGACTGCGTCAATTCCGTAGGAGGAATAGCCATTCCCGCATTGCTGGAAGCTCTCGGCGTAAAACATATCGAAAAACTGAACTGCACACCCGACGGCAAATTCCCGCATAATCCGGAACCGCTCCCGGAACATCTGACCGAAATTGCCGGACTGCTCAAACAAGGCAAAGCCGATGTCGGATTTGTCGTTGACCCTGATGTGGACAGGCTTGCCATTGTCTGCGAAAACGGCGACATGTTCGGCGAAGAATACACCCTCGTGTCCGTAGCCGACTACGTGCTGGAACACACCCCGGGCAACACGGTAAGCAACATGAGCTCTACACGCGCCCTGCGCGACATCACACTGAAACACGGAGGCTCCTATTCAGCATCGGCCGTCGGAGAAGTGAACGTCGTGGCTGAAATGAAGGCAACACACGCCGTCATTGGCGGAGAAGGCAACGGAGGAGTCATTTATCCGGCATCACACTACGGGCGCGACGCACTTGTAGGCATAGCCCTGTTCCTGACAAACCTGGCGAAAAAAGGCATGAAAGTATCGGAACTGCGCAAGACATATCCCGACTACTTCATCTCGAAAAACCGCATAGATCTGACACCCGACATTGACGTGGATGCCATACTGACCGCCATCAAAGGACTGTACAGGCAATATGAAATCAACGACAAGGACGGCGTGAAGATTGACTTTCCGCAAGGATGGGTACACCTGCGCAAATCGAACACGGAACCGATTGTCCGGGTATACAGCGAAGCACCTACAAAAGAACAGGCCGACAAGTTCGCCCAAGCCATTATTACCGAAGTACGCCGCATGGCCGGACTGTCATAGACATACCAGAAAATCATGAAGAAGATTCCAAACATTATCCTGTTTGCCATGGCCGGACTGCTCCTGTGCGCATGCCACGCCGATGTGAAAGTGGCCGACTACGCGCAACTGTCCAATGAAGAACAGATTACCTACCGGAAAGGCGACCCTTTCCGTCTGCGCAGGAAGATAGACATTATCTATCCTGCCGGAAACACCCAACTGCACAAGGAAGCCGAGTTCCTGGCCGGCTATCTGAAACGCAAACTCAAACTGCGGGGAAACCTGCAAACCGACAACGCCAGGCGCGGCATCATACTGGACATTGACACAACACTGTCTAAACCGGAGAGTTACCGGATCAGCATCAATGCAAAGCATATACGCATAAGCGGACGGACAGAAAAAGGTGTCTGGGAAGGAATACGCGTGCTACGCCGGACGATGCCGGCCGTAAAGAGCCGCCGGGTCATCTTCATACCCGCCGCCGACATTGCCGGCAAGGACTGACAGGCCCCGGATTCCCGCAAAACAACCTGCGGCAAGCCCGCCTGCTTCCGGAACAAAGCACGGCTCAATACACAAACTTCACATTGTCCACCCAGAGGGAATTTCCAATGGTTCCCCAGAACGCCTGCTGGATGCTGGACGAAAACATGACAATGACATGGGTGGGCGTTTCGTCGGGAGCGCCCCACCCCACTTCCCGGATTTCCACCATCTCGCCGCGGCTGTTCTCGCAACAATACGGGGTGCTCTCCTCCGGCATCAGCCCCATGCAGGGCTTGTACCAGGATTCTGATGTAATGTCGCCGTAGCGGATGGGCAGCTGGTAGCCGTTGTGCCAGGCCGACACCGTCTTGTCTATGAGCCGGTAGCCCGTGCCGATACGTTTGGCATAGACATTTCCATCTTCATCTTCCCAGCGTTTCTGCAAATAAACGAACACCATGGCGGCATCCTTGCCGGAGTGCTCCTTGAGCCTGAAACCATTGGATTGGGTAATGATGTTCCTGTCGGAAATGCGGGCCTTGTAGTCGAACATGAGGGCCTTCGGCTTCCGCGTAAACGGTATGCCCATGTCTATCTTGCCGTAAGGGTCGTTCGTGCTGCGTATGGGTTCCAGCGTACGCCCCAAGAAGATGGAGCCCGACACGACCACCGATATGTCTACCACACCGAACACATGCACCGTTTCCAGCATCACGTCCATGCGTACGCAATGGCCGTTGCCGCGGCATTCGGGAAACATGGTGTTGCTGCCCTTGGCTATGCCCATTACGTTGGCATAGGCATTGGAGCTGCTCCAAGGCGTTTCCTTGCCGTATTCATAGGGCTCATTGCCGCTCAGCGTGTCTGTCGGCCCAATGACATAAAGGGTTTTCCGGTCGCCGCCAAGCATTTTGGACTCGGTTATGTGACGCACCGTAAAGTGTTCAAAATCGCCGTAGCCGACAAGTTCCGTCTGCTGGGCGCACAGGATGGCCGGCAAGGCGGCCAACACGGGCAGGAGGAGTATTCTTCGTGTATGCATGCTGGTCTGGATTAAAGCGGCCCAAAGATAATAAAAATCGCCGGAACCGGCGGCATGTCCGGCCGGTATTTGTGCGTCGGTGTACCGTCAGGCCTGCTCCTGTTCCTTTTCCCGCACATAGACCTTATGCGGTCCCGAGCCGGCGGTGCCTATGCCCGACCCGGGCGTGTCCTGCCAGCGGCGCAGCTCGCGGCCGGCGGTGGTGCGGCTCAGTCCCGTCAGGGAAGCATAGTCGGACACATGCATGATGGGATGTTTTTCCAGATAGTCCTGCGCGAGCGCAAGGCGTTCTTCGGGCGTGTATGCCGACTGGCGCCTGGCGCCTATGCCGGTGGTGCGCTCCAGCACGCACAGCCTGTCCAGCTCATGGAGCAGTTCCTTGTCGGGGCGGAAGTTCACGCCTCCCACCCGTATGCTTGCCGCATTGCGCCGGCTGCCCTTGCCGCCGGGTTGTTCGCGTTCGCGCCCCTGCTTGAGCGCAAGCGATGGTGTGAACAGTCCTATGCCCTCCAGCCTGACCGAGCGGCCGGCGGCCATGATGGTTGCCATTCCGCGCGCGAGCAGGCCAATGGCGGCCTTCAGTTCGCCCGGGCTGAAGGTAGTGCCCGAAGCTGCGGCGCTTGCCAGCTGGTCCGTGCTGCAGCTGCCGCTGATGAGCAGCCGCGGATAGAGCAACGTTTCGCCCTCGTGGCGGAAATCGACCATTTCCTGCATGATGTATTTTGCCGACATGGTTGTATGTTTTAAGGATGAATACGCTATACAAGTCCGGCCGGCCGTTATGGATAAGTCCGGAGGCCTGCACGATTTCCATATGCCACAGCGCAATTTGCGTAAACCGCAATTTGGTTTATGTAATCCATTTACCGGTTTTCATACACCATTATGTGGTCTGTAACATTGGACGGCACAAAGATAATTATTCCAGGCATATCATGCAAGAAAAAAAAGCGTATCACCTGCTTTTCCGCGCCGGTGCCGGCAAGGTCGTGCCGGCACGGAAGGATTATCCGGTGCCTATTTCAGGCAGGCGCGGAAAAAGCTCTCCAGCTTGTCGAACGGTATGGCCTCCAGGTTGTCATACAGGTCGGTGTGGCTGGCTCCCGGTATGATTACCAGCTCCTTGTTGGTTCCCTGCAGGCGTTTGAAGGCATCTTCACTGAAATAGCGCGAGTGCGCCTTTTCGCCATGCACCAGAAGCACGGCGCTCCTGATTTCGGAGATGTAGGCCATCAAGGGCGCATTGAGGAACGCCAGCGCAGAGGTTTTGTTCCAGCCGCCGTTGGAGTTGAGCGAGCGGGCGTGGTATCCGCGCGGGGTTTTGTAGTAGGCATAATAGTCCTTGACAAACTGCGGTGCATCATCGGGCAGCGGGTCAACCACTCCTCCGGCAAGGGCGTATGTACCGTTCCGCGCGTCCGTGGTGCGCTGTTCGTTGAGTTGCCGGCGGAGCTCGTAGCGCTGCCCGGCATCCATGGAATCAAAATAGCCGTTGGCCGTGACGCGGCTCATGTCATACATGGTGGAGGCCACGGTGCCCTTGATGCGGGTGTCCATGGCAGCGGCGTTGAGGGCAAATCCGCCCCAGCCGCAGATGCCGATGATGCCTATGCGGCCGGCATCCACATCATCGCGCAGCGAAAGATAGTCCACGGCGGCGCAAAAGTCTTCGGTGTTAATGTCGGGCGACGCCACAAAACGCGGTTCTCCACCGCTCTCGCCCGTGAACGAGGGGTCAAAGGCCAGCGTCAGGAAGCCGCGTTCGGCCATGGTCTGGGCATAAAGGCCGGAAGCCTGCTCCTTGACCGCGCCAAAGGGCCCGCACACTGCTATGGCCGGAAGCCGCCCCGACACGCCGGCTGGCACATAAAGGTCGGCCGCCAGCGTGATGCCGTAACGGTTTCTGAAGGTCACTTTGCTGTGAATCACCTTGTCACTCTTCGGGAAAGTCTTGTCCCATTCGGTTGTCAGATGCAATTGTTCCATATCATTCCTTTCTTTCAACGTTTCCTGTGCCCGCACCGCCGGCAGGGTCGCGCCGGCAAGGAAGGCCAGTACAAAAATACATTTAATCCGCATATCCATAAAATAATCGTTACATGTTTTTTGCAGCCGGAGGGCTTGCCCGCTTTGTACGCTGCCGTCATTCACCTCCGGAGCTGCCGTCCGTTTCATTCCGTTTCCGTCCTGATGTTCCTGATAACACGTGCCGGATTTCCTACAACCACCACATTGTCGGGTACATCCCTGGTCACCACCGAACCTGCACCCACAATGGCATTTTCACCAATGGTCACGCCGGGCAGGACAATGGCTCCCGCTCCTATCCATGCATTCTTCCTGACAAGGACAGGACGTGCATACACGTTATGCCGCAAACGGGGCTCTTCGGGATGGTTTTCCGTAACCAGGCTCACGTTGGGACCTATGAACACATCATCCTCAAGGGTTATGCCTCCGCGGTCAAGGAACGTGCAGTTGAAATTGACAAACACGCCTTTGCCGAAACGGATAAAACGCCCGAAGGCCGTATGGAAAGGCAAGAACATCCGCACGGACCTGTCCACCTCGCTGCCCGTCAGGCGGCTGAGTAGCCCGCAAACCTCCTCCGGCGTGTGATGTCCGCCGTTCAGCTCTTCCACAATGCGCATGCTCTCCTCAAAAAGAGCATACAGTTCCGGATAATCGGGGTCGCTCTCCATAATCAGCTCCCCGGCACGCATTCTCTCCAAAATATCTCCCATAAATTCAACATTTGATTACGGCGGCAAAGGTAGCACCCGGCAGGACAACGGCATGTATACACATTCAGGCAACAATAACCCCGATTGCTGTTTATGCAACAGACAATAGCCAATGTCGGAATAAAGTCATACCTTTGCGGCGAAAAACCCAAAGACAAGCAACATGGACGACATTATCCGGCTGGACAGCATAGACGCATACAACAAACTATACGGGTTGCCCACCCTGCACCCGCTGGCAACCGTCATAGACCTGACCAAGGCTACACGCACCGTGAACCACATCAAAATGAACTACGGCGTATATGCCCTGTACCTGAAAAACGGCATAAACTGCACATTGAAATACGGCAGGCAATACTACGACTACCAGGAAGGGACCATTGTCAGCTTTGCCCCCGGACAACTCGTGGGCGTAGACATGGAACAGGAAGAACTGCACCCCGAAGTCTACGGCCTCATGTTCCACCCGGACCTGATTTACGGAACCGAACTGGCCCGGAAAATGAACCGGTACACCTTCTTTGACTATTCACAAAACGAGGCATTGCACCTCTCCGAACAAGAACGCGGCATCATCATGGACTGCCTGCACAAAATAGAATACGAACTCAGCTACCCCGTAGACCGGCACAGCCGCGAACTGCTGAGCGTGCAGATAGAACTTGTGCTCGACTACTGCCTGCGCTTCTACGACCGGCAGTTCTGCACACGGGCCAAGGCAAACAGCGACATACTCACCCGCTTTGAACAACTGCTGGACGCATACTTCAACAGCCAGGCACCCGAACAGGATGGACTGCCAACCGTCAAGTACTTTGCCGACCGCGTATACCTTTCGGCCGGATACTTCGGCGACCTCATCAAAAAGGAAACCGGACGGACAGCACAAGAATACATCCAGCGGAAAATCATCGAACTGTCAAAAAAACGCCTCGCAAGCAACCGGCAAAGCATCAGCGAGGTCGCCTACTCGCTCGGATTCCAGTATCCGCAACACTTCAACCGGCTCTTCAAACGCGAAGTAGGCTACACACCCGGAGAATTCAAGGCAAACTACAAGGACTGAACCACAAGGCTATCGGTTATTTTTACTATCTTTGCGGCAATTATCAACACAACAATAAAAAAATTACCGCATGGCAGACGACAAAAAAGTAATCTTCTCCATGGTGGGCGTTTCCAAAGCATTCACCCCCCAGAAAAAAGTATTGAACAACATCTACCTGTCCTTCTTCTACGGCGCCAAGATAGGCATCATCGGCCTGAACGGGTCCGGAAAATCAACCCTGCTCAAAATCATAGCAGGCGTAGAGAAAAACTACGAAGGCGAAGTGGTCTTCTCGCCCGGCTATTCCGTCGGATATCTGGAACAGGAACCCCAGCTCGACCCCGACAAGACCGTCAAGCAAATCGTGCAGGAAGGCGTGCAGCCCATCATGGACCTGCTCGCCGAGTTCGACCGCATCAACGAACAGTTCGCCGACCCGGACGCAGACTTTGACAAACTCATTGCACGCCAGGGCGAACTGCAGGAACTGCTCGACCAGCACGACGCCTGGAACATAGACAACAAGCTCGAACGCGCCATGGATGCCCTCCGATGCCCCGACGAGAACCAGCTCGTCAAACACCTCTCCGGCGGCGAACGCCGGCGCGTGGCCCTGTGCCGCCTGCTCCTCCAGCAGCCCGACATCCTGCTGCTCGACGAGCCGACCAACCACCTCGATGCCGAATCCATCGACTGGCTCGAGCAACACTTGCAGCAATACGCCGGCACCGTCATAGCCATCACCCACGACCGCTATTTCCTCGACAAGGTAGCCGGTTGGATACTGGAGCTCGACCGCGGCGAAGGCATCCCCTGGAAAGGAAACTACAGCTCCTGGCTCGAGCAGAAAACCGCCCGCATGGCCATGGAGGAAAAACAGGCAAGCAAGCGTCGCAAGACCCTGGAACGCGAGCTGGAATGGGTACGCATGGCACCCAAGGCACGGCACGCCAAGGGCAAAGCCCGACTGGAAGCCTACGACCGCCTGCTCAACGAAGACCAGAAGGAACGCGAGGAAACACTTGAGATATTCATACCCAACGGCCCGCGACTCGGCAACAAAGTCATAGAAGCCCGCGGAGTTTCCAAGGCCTTCGGCGACAAACTGCTGTTCGAGAACCTCAACTTCACCCTGCCACCCAACGGCATAGTGGGCATTATCGGCCCGAACGGCGCTGGAAAAACCACGCTCTTCCGCCTCATCATGGGCATTGAACAGCCCGACAGCGGCACATTCACCATAGGCGAAACCGTCAAGATAGGCTACGTGGATCAGGCGCATGCCGACATTGACCCCGAAAAGTCGGTATTCCAAACCGTGTCGGGCGGGACGGAATTTATCCGCGTCGGCGGCCGGGAAATCAATGCACGTGCCTACCTCGCCCGCTTCAACTTCACGGGCGGCGACCAGGAGAAGCTCTGCAAAATGCTCTCCGGCGGCGAACGCAACCGCCTGCACCTGGCCCTGACACTCAAATCGGAAGCCAACGTGCTGCTGCTTGACGAGCCCACCAACGACATTGATGTAAACACGTTGCGCGCATTGGAAGAGGGCTTGGAGGCCTTTGCCGGATGCGCCGTCGTCATCAGCCATGACCGTTGGTTCCTGGACCGCATCTGCACGCATATCATCGCCTTTGAAGGCGACTCGCAGGTTTTCGTATTTGAAGGCAGTTATTCGGAATACGAGGCCAACAAGCGCATGCGCCTCGGTGAAGATGCCGCCACTCCAAAACGGATAAGGTACAAGAAACTGATGAAGTAAACCACCATATCGGGAAGAGGCGTTCTGAGCCATTTCCCCGCATATTTAAGGAGGTGAGCCGGGAATTTTCCCTCTGCTCACCTCCTTTCCATTCAGGGCAACATATTCCCTGTCGTTCAATAAAACAGCTTGGAAGCCGGTATTAATGCAAAGACAATATCCATATGGCAGGTAAAAAAAAAC
This sequence comes from uncultured Bacteroidales bacterium, assembly GCA_944321895.1. GTDB lineage: Bacteria > Bacteroidota > Bacteroidia > Bacteroidales > Paludibacteraceae > CALUNA01. Next base: position 29,827 of record CALUNA010000009.1, read on the forward strand.
TGCCCGGCCGCATGGCCGGACAGTTTCCTTTGCTATCCTTACATTTTTTATGCGTTCTTGGCTTTCTCCACAATGGCCTTGAATGCTTCCGGATGGTTCATAGCCAAATCGGCAAGCACCTTACGGTTCATTTCAATGCCGGCTTTGTGCAGTGCACCCATTAGCTGTGAATAGGAATATCCCTCCAGACGGGCTGCAGCGTTGATACGCTGTATCCACAAGGCGCGGAAGTTACGTTTTTTGGTTTTACGGTCACGATAGGCATATTGCAAACCTTTTTCCCATGTGTTTTTGGCAACGGTCCAAACATTGCGGCGACCGCCGAAATAGCCTCTGGTAAGGCTCAGAATTCTTTTTCTTCTTCTACGTGAAGCAACGTGGTTTACTGATCTTGGCATAATTAAATGAATTTTTGAGAGTTAGCGTTGCATATCTGCAAACTTAATGTGCTTAACACTCGGTTTCTAACTAAGATTCTGTTTTTAAAAGTTGGTTTTTGAGTTTAACGCATGCAGAGCAATTCCTTCACACTTTTTGCGTTCGTTCCATCAAGGATAGCGAAGTGCGTCAAGTTACGTTTCTGCTTTTTGGTTTTCTTGGTCAAAATGTGACTTTTAAAAGCATGTTTTCTTTTAATCTTTCCTGATCCGGTAAGGGCGAACCTCTTTTTGGCACCGGAGTTAGTTTTCATTTTTGGCATATTACTTTATTTTAAATTAGTGTCTTACTTTGAGCAGGCAAATCATTTCGCTTTCTTTGGGGAAAGGAACAAGAACATTTTCTTTCCTTCCAGTTTTGGCAACTGGTCCACCTTGGCATATTCTTCCAAATCGTTGGCAAAACGCAACAACAAGATTTCTCCCTGTTCCTTGAACATAATGGAACGTCCCTTGAAAAACACATAGGCTTTCACTTTTGAACCTTCTTTCAGGAACTCCTGCGCATGCTTCAGTTTGAAATTGTAATCGTGGTCATCAGTCTGCGGCCCGAACCGTATTTCCTTGGTCACGACCTTGGCTGATTTTGCCTTTTGCTCTTTCTCACGTTTCTTTTGTTGATACAGGAACTTTTGATAATCAACTATCCTGCAAACAGGAGGAACCGCTTTCGGCGATATTTCCACTAAGTCCAACTCTTGCATGTCTGCAATGTGCAACGCTTCCGAGATCGGATATATACCTTGTTCTACATTGTCACCAACCAAACGAACTTCTGCAACATCTCTGATTTGCTCGTTTATGCGGTTCGGCATTTCCTTTGTCCGAGCCTGCGGTTGTCTTGGTCTGATTACTAATTGCTTAGCTATTGCTTGGGTCCTCCTAAAAAAGTTAAGTATTCCGTTTATTTTTTCGGCCGGCAAATATACAACATTTTTTTGAAAACAAAAATATTCATCAAAAAAACGGCCGGTAAAAATCATGCGTTTTCCGGCAAGACACAAAGCGTTTTATCCCATTCCCAACAATGATTCCACAAATGCATCCTTGTCGAACACCTGCAACTGGTCAATCCGCTCTCCCAGACCGATATATTTCACCGGGATTTTAAACTGGTCGGATATGCCAATGACGACACCACCCTTGGCAGTCCCATCCAGTTTTGTAATGGCCAGCGAGGTCACCTGTGTGGCTTTTGTAAATTGTTTTGCCTGTTCATAAGCATTTTGTCCGGTGGAGCCATCCAGCACGAGCATGACATCATGCGGTGCATCCGGTACAATCTTGCGCATGACATTCTTGATTTTGGTCAATTCGTTCATGAGGTTCACCTTGTTATGCAAACGGCCTGCCGTATCGATAATCACCACATCGGCGTTATTGGCTTTGGCCGATGCCAGTGTGTCATAAGCGACCGAAGCCGGGTCTGCCCCCATTTGCTGTTTGATGACCGGCACTCCCGTCCGTTCTCCCCATACGACCAACTGGTCTATGGCTGCTGCACGGAAGGTGTCGGCTGCGCCCAAATAGACTTTTTTGCCGGCCTGTGTGTATAAATGGGCCATTTTTCCTATCGTTGTGGTTTTTCCTACTCCATTGACACCGACCACCATAATAACATACGGTTTGCAGGGCAAGTCTTCATCAAAGTCAGTGACATTCTGTGCATTGTTTTCTGCAAGCAAGGCAGCTGTTTCCTCTTTCAGAATCGTGTTCAGCTCGGCCGTGCCCATATATTTGTCGCGCGCGACACGTGCTTCAATGCGCTCTATTATCCGCAGTGTCGTTTCCACGCCCACATCCGATGAAATCAATGCTTCTTCCAGGTTGTCCAACACCTCATCATCCACCCTGGACTTGCCCGCAATGGCACGTGAAATTTTACCAAATACGCTCTGTTTGGTTTTTTCCAACCCCTGGTCAAGCGTTTCCTTTTTCTCTTTGGAAAAGAGCTTGTTCAAAATTCCCATAAAATTGCCCCCTTTCGTGTTTATACTAAAAATTGCTGCAAAGGTACAAATTAATTCTAAATAAGCCGGCAAATATGCCAAAAAGCACCTTTGCGTTTAAACAAAAAAAGCTATATTTGCACCTGAAACAAAACTTGATAACCTATAGTCAAAGCATTTTAACCGCTCCTTTAAATCATGGCAAAATTTGTTATATATCAAGTACTTCCGCGTTTATTCGGGAATTACAACCTGTCACTTGTTCCCAACGGGAATATTCAGGAAAACGGATGTGGAAAATTCAGCAGTTTTACGCCGGCCGCTCTGAAAGCGATTCGGGAATTGGGCGTGACACACATATGGTATACCGGCATCATTGAACATGCAACGCAGACAGACTATTCCGCATATGGCATCCGGAAAGACCATCCGGCTATTGTAAAAGGTAAGGCCGGCTCACCATACGCCATCAAGGATTATTATGACGTAGACCCCGATTTGGCAGACAACGTTTCCTGCCGGATGGCCGAGTTCGAAGCCTTGGTTTCACGTACACACAAGGCCAGGCTGAAAGTTATCATTGATTTTGTGCCCAACCACGTTTCCCGCGAATATCATTCGGATGCCAAACCTGCAAATGTCAAGGATTTGGGAGAAACAGACAATACACAATGGGCTTTTTCTCCGCTCAATAATTTCTACTACATTCCAGACGAAGCGTTTGCACCCAATTTCGACATACAGGATTACCGTGAATTTCCGGCAAAAGCAACCGGAAACGACCAATTCACCGCCCATCCGACCGCCAACGACTGGTATGAAACCGTAAAACTGAATTATGGTGTTTTCTATCAGGGCGGCAAACAAAAACAGTTCGACCCTATTCCTGACACATGGCTGAAAATGCGGGACATTCTGCTTTTCTGGGCCGGAAAAGGCATTGACGGTTTCCGTTGCGACATGGCGGAAATGGTTCCCGTAGAATTCTGGGGCTGGGTTATTCCCATAATAAAGGAGCAACATCCGGATATCATATTCATTGCCGAGGTGTACAATCCATGCGAATACCGCAATTACATTTTCAACGGCAAGTTTGATTACCTGTACGACAAGGTTGGCATGTATGACACGCTCCGCAGCGCGACAAGCAAGAATACACCAGTTTATGACATTACATCCTGCTGGCAGGCAAACAGAGGAATCGAAGACCACATGTTGCAGTTTCTTGAGAATCACGACGAACAACGCATTGCATCCGGATTCTTTTCCGGCAACGGCATGTATGCCCAACCGGCCATGATTGTAGCTGCCACATTGACCAGAGGTCCCGTCATGATTTATGCAGGCCAGGAATTAGGCGAACTCGGCATGGACATGGAAGGATTCAGCGGCATGGATGGCCGTACAACCATATATGATTACTGGTCAGTCAAAACTATCCGGGCCTGGGCAAACCAAGGAAGATTTGACGGCACATTGCTCACACAAGACCAGGCAGACCTGCAACAGTTCTACAAAAAACTGCTGACACTGTCCATGTCGGAAAAAGCCATCCGGGAAGGCAGCATGTATGACCTGGAGTACGCCAACTTCCAAAACCCGCACTACAACCCGCACGAACAATTTGCCTATTTCCGCAATCTGAAAACCGATATTTTGCTCATTGTCCTGAATTTTGATGACAAGAAAGTTGATTTACGGATAAACATACCTAAAGAAGCATTCGAATATGTCGGTCTGAAAGAGAACCATGAATATGTTTTTGAAAACCTGCTTGAACCGGCAGAAAACATCGAAGCACAAACACTGGCATCCGACAAACCCTTTGGCATTTCAATGCCCGCATGGAAAGGAAAAATAATCAAAATAAAAAAACAACCGCGCAAGAAATAAAATGGACGTTTTACGACTCATCCGCTGGAAGAACCTGCTGTTTATTGCTGTCATGCTCTATTTGATGCAGCGTTCCGTTATAGACCCGCTACTGATTACCTGCGGCTTTTCCCAAGGTTTGGACACCATGCAACTGGCATTGCTGATTGCCGCCACCATGCTGATAGCAGCCGGCGGATATGCCATTAATGACTACTTCGATGTAAAAATCGATGCCATTAACAAACCGGAAAGCCGCATTGTGGGACGAGTTATGGACAGGAGAATGGCCATGATTTACCATCAGGTGTTCACCGCCATCGGCGCGATATGCGGTATAGTACTGGCCGTATCGGTAAAAAGCGTGACCATTGGTGTTTTTGCGCTGTTCGTACCCGGACTGTTGTGGTTTTATTCGGCAAGTTACAAACGCCAGTTTTTTATCGGGAACATCATCGTCGCATTCAACGCCGCACTCTCTGTTCTGGCGGTGGCCATTGCCAACATAAGTATTCTGGTACACCAATACGGTGCACTTGTCTATCAGACACCGTTTCCGCTTGTCAAACAGATATATGCCTGGATTGGCGGCTTTGCTCTGTTTGCGTTTCTGACCACACTAATCCGTGAAATCATCAAAGACATGGAAGACGAGCAGGGCGACCGCGAACTGGAGTGCCACACCTTGCCCATCAGATTGGGATTCAAGAAAACGAAAATCATTCTTTACGGATTTATTGCACTGACAGCCGGACTGTTATGCTATGCCAATTTTGTCCTGCTTCCATTTGCCGAAAAAGGAATTTCCACACGTTACCTGATTATCGGCCTGCTGCTTCCGCTTGCCATCCTGGTTTATTTTATTGCCACGGCAAAAAACAAAAAAGACTATAAAAACGCCTCAACACTTTGCAAGTTCATTATGCTGACAGGCGTATTTTATAGCCTTATTTTCTATTACATGCAGGCAAAGACATTCGGAATCAGCCTGTTCGGGCTGTTCCTCGTGTCTCCGCACTGATTTTAGTCAATCCATTCAAATTTGGTATAAGGAACCAGAGCGGCAGGAATCCGGATGCCTTTTTCGGTCTGGTTGTTTTCGAGCAAGGCAGCCACAATACGCGGCAAGGCCAAGGCGCTTCCGTTCAGGGTGTGGCAAAGTTGTATTTTCTTGTCCGCATTCCGGTAACGGCATTTCAGGCGGTTGGCCTGATAACTCTCGAAGTTGGAAACCGAGCTGACTTCCAGCCAACGTTTCTGTGCTTCGGAATAAACCTCAAAATCGAAACAAATGGCCGATGTGAAACTCATGTCACCGCCGCAAAGACGCAGGATACGATACGGCAATTCCAGTTTCTGCACCAGACTTTCCACATGTGCCAGCATTTCCTTCAACGATTCATAAGAATGCTCCGGCGTATCGATACGCACAATCTCCACTTTCGAGAATTCGTGCAAACGGTTCAGACCGCGCACATCCTTGCCATAGGAACCAGCCTCGCGACGGAAACATTGCGTATAGGCGCAATTCTTGATCGGCAACGATTTTTCCTCCAGAATCACATCGCGATAAATATTCGTAACCGGAACTTCGGCTGTCGGAATCAGATACAAGTCATCTACTTCGCAATGATACATCTGCCCTTCCTTGTCGGGCAACTGTCCCGTTCCATAGCCGGAAGCCGCATTAACGACCGTAGGCGGCATAACTTCCTGATAGCCTGCGGCACGCGCCTCATCGAGGAAGAAATTAATCAACGCACGCTGCAACTGTGCCCCCTTGCCTTTGTACACGGGGAAACCTGCTCCCGTGATTTTCACGCCCAGATCAAAATCTATCAAATCGTATTTTTTTGCCAGTTCCCAATGAGGCAGCGGATTTTCAGGCAGGTCGGTCATTGAACCGCCCATCTTTTCCACTACATTATCCTGCGCCCCCGCACCTTCAGGAACCGCATCGCAAGGCACATTGGGCACCTGCAACAGGATTTCCGTTATCTGTTGTTCGGCGGAAGTCATCTGGTCATTCAAAACCTTGATTTTTTCTTTCAGCTCGCCGGTTTTTGCTTTGGCCGCATCAGCCTCAGCTTTTTTGCCTTCCTTGAACAGCAGGCCTATTTCCTTTGACAAACGGTTCATCTCGGCAGAGGCCGTGTCCAGTTCTACCTGAGAGCTTTTTCGCAAATTGTTCAGCTCAACTACGCGGTTCAACAATTCCCGCCCATCAAAATGTTTTTTGGCAAGCCGTGCTATGGCTTCCTCCGTATGCTCCGTAACGTATTTAATTGTCAGCATATTTTTTGTTTTTCTATGTTTATAACTAACAAAATCTCCTGCCTTTTACGATACCGCAAAACAACAGGAGATTCTATAACTTTATCAGAAAAGCTTCTCAAGCAAGTGCCTGCCTACTTATCCGCGCAGGATACTTAAACTTAATTGGCTTCCGCTATCGGCTTGATAGAAACGAAAGACTTGTTGTCTTTTCTTTTTCTAAATTCAACGATACCATCTACCAGAGCAAACAACGTATGGTCTTTTCCCATACCGATATTTTCACCCACGTGATGTACCGTACCACGCTGACGTACAATAATATTTCCGGCTTTGGCAAACTGTCCGCCAAAGATTTTCACTCCGAGTCGCTTACTTTCCGATTCACGACCGTTCTTGGAACTACCAACACCTTTCTTATGTGCCATTTTCTTTTCTTTTTAATCGGTTAAGCTACTATTTCCTTTACTAATATTTCCGTGAAGTTTTGACGGTGCCCGTTACGTTTTTTGTAACCTTTACGGCGTTTTTTGTGGAAAACAATCACTTTGTCACCACGCACGTGCGACAATACTTCACATACGATTTTTGCACCTTCTACGGTGGGTGCCCCTACCGTGATAACGCCATCGTTATCAAGAAGCAGAACTCTTTCAAATTCCACTTGCGAGCCTCTTTCGGCTTCTTCCATTCTGTGAACAAACAATTTCTTGCCGGATTCAGCCTTGAACTGCTGTCCCAAAATTTCTACTACTGCGTACATATTAAAAATGAAATTAAAATTACATTGGTGAGGTGAGTTGCCCGGAAAAAACAGGCAGAGCTTCTTAGCTACCCCAGTCAAAAAGCGGGTGCAAAAGTAATGATTCTTTTCCGATTATGCAAGACACCGTCCCAAAAAACTCAGAACTTTGTTCCATCATTGCGGTTTTTGCTGTCCGGATTCCCTTGTTCCGATTGTTTCTTATGTTCATAAAGTTGCCAGGAATTGATTACATTGTGCCAAATGCTGTAGAATCCACCTACAACAGAAGTTATCGGCGTAAAAAAAGTATATCCCAGCCAAATGGCCAGAATCGTATTTTTCTGTCCCAGAGCCTGTCCGGCCGTAACTTTGTCATGATAGTGTGCTCCTATCTTCCGTCCAATGTAAAACTGCAATACACAACATAGCAACGACACAACCACAAGCCACAACTCGGTGGAAAGTTCCACCTGGCTGTGTACGATACTCCTTGCGGTTACTGCAGTTGCCAATGCCAAGGCTATGGCCCACAAGTAGAATGACAGTTCATGATAATGCGAAAGAACAAAGTGCAAGCGCGGAAACAGATATCTGACCAGAATGGCCGCAACCAGCGGGAGCAACAGCAACGGGAATACTTTACCGAGAATCAGCATTGCCGAATTGAAGACATTCAGCGTCGGATTGGGATGTACAAGCGGCACAACTACAGGAATCAGTAAAGCCGTTGCAAGATTTATCAAAATCGTATAAGTAGTGATATGGGTCACACGCCCGCCCAATTTTCTGGTAATTACCGCAGCCGCCGTGGCCGTTGGGCAAATAAAGCATATAATGGCCCCCTCCAGAACTACCCGCATGCCGCTTTTGGGCAGCAGAATGAGAACAAGTGCCAGCAACATGAACAGTCCTACCTGAAAAAGCAAAAGCCACCAGTGCCATGCACAAACACGCATTTTCTTGGGATTTACTTTGCAGAAAGTCAGAAACAGCATGGCAAATATAAGCAGTGGCTGCAAAATTTCCACCGTTTTACGCACAACATCGTGTGTCGGCTGCAAGAAAGGTATGTTTACATATATGAAATAGCCTGCCACACCGGCTATAATCGAAATTATCAATGTCCAGTCCTTGATGAATCTGATAACTTTCATGTCCTGCATTTTTTTCGGGCAGCAAAATTAGCCTATTTATTCCGAAAGTCCTTATCTTTGCATCAAAATTATCCATGAAAATCTTTCATCCACATCTCCAGACGGAATTTACGACGGATAATTCCAACCCATAGCTCACAAACATGAAAGAAATCGAGAAAGAAAAAGCCCTGACCTTTATTGAACCCGGCCCTGTCGTATTGGTTACTTCATACGATGGCAGAAAAAACAATATAATGACCATATCGTGGACCATGGCCATTGACTTTGCCGGGCACATTGTCATCACAACCGGTCCCTGGAACCATTCATTTGAAACCATCATGCGTTCCAGAGAGTGCGTAGTCTGCATTCCGAATGCGAGCATGATAGAAACCACGGTCAAAATAGGAATGACCAGCGGCACGAACACGGACAAATTCAAAACATTCGGCCTGACAGCCTTGCCAGCCAAATACGTGCAAGCCCCCTTGATTGCCGAATGCCTGGCCTGCATGGAATGTAAAGTCGTGGATTATGTTGAAAAATACGGATTCATCGTGCTGCATGTGGAACGGGTTGTAGAAAACGAAGCACTCCAAGACCGCCGAATGTTTCACGCCGTGGGCGATGGCACGTTCATCATGGATGGAGACAAGGAGGAATACCGGCAACTCATGGCAGCCAAACTGCCGCCCGGCCTGTAAAACGCAGGCACGCCATCCCGAAAAAAGTGGGATGGCGTGCCTGTGTTTGGTTTCCGGAATATCAATCAGAACAGGCTCCATGCAACGGTCAGACCTGCCATCACAATGGATACCATGGACATGAGCTTTATCAAGATATTCAAACTTGGCCCGGATGTATCCTTGAAAGGGTCGCCAACCGTGTCACCGACAACGGTCGCCTTATGATTGTCACTGCCTTTTCCGCCAAGGTTACCTTCTTCAATATACTTTTTGGCATTGTCCCAGGCTCCGCCGGCATTGGCCATGAAAATGGCCAGTACAAATCCGGCAGCCAGTCCGCCGACCAGCAAGCCCATTACACCCGATACACCCAACAAAAGTCCTATTACAATGGGAACCACAATGGCCAACAATGATGGGAAAAGCATCTCCTGTTGTGCTCCTTTTGTTGATATGGCTACGCAGCGTGCATAGTCTGGTGTTCCTTCACCGGTAAGGATTCCCTTGATTTCACGGAACTGCCGGCGCACTTCCTCAACCATCTTCTGGGCTGCACGTCCTACGGCATTCATGGTCAGGCCACAAAACAGGAAGGCCATCATTGCACCGACAAACATGCCAATCAGCACTTTCGGATTCATTAAATTAACCTGATAATACTCCATGAAATCGCCAAAAGTTGCCGTTGATACGGATATTTCACTGCCATCCGACATTTCAAGCACCGTATTTCCCAGACGTATCAGACCGATTTTTATTTCTTCTATATAGGAAGCCAGCAAGGCAAGAGCCGTCAGAGCGGCAGACCCGATGGCAAAACCTTTGCCAGTTGCTGCAGTCGTATTGCCCAATGCATCCAATGCATCCGTGCGCTGACGGACTTCAGGGCCTAAACCACTCATTTCCGCATTTCCGCCGGCATTATCGGCAATCGGCCCATAAGCATCCGTCGCCAACGTGATACCCAACGTGGAAAGCATACCAACGGCGGCAATGCCGATTCCATACAAACCCAGACTCAAGTTTTCTGCTGTCAGCATGTGCGCAATATCGAAGTTGATGGCACACAAGTAGCTCAGCAAAATAGCAAAGGCTATGGCTATTACAGGAATACAACTTGAAATCATACCCAATCCCAGACCAGAAATGATTACCGTTGCCGGGCCGGTTTGCGCACTGCCTGCCACTTTTCGGGTCGGGGCATAAGAATGTGAAGTATAATATTCCGTTCCTTTACCAATGATGATGCCTGCCAGCAAGCCGCAAATCACGGAACAGGACAGTCCCACCCAGTTTTGTATGCCCAGCAAATATAAAACGGCAAAAGTACAGATGGCAATCAGCACGGAGCTGACGTTCACCCCTCTGTTCAGGGCAGCCATAAGTTGTTTCATGCCGGCGCCTTCCTGTGTCTTTACCAGAAAAATACCGATTATGGACAGGAATATGCCTACTGCTGCTATAATCATCGGCGCCAAAACGGCTTTCATCTGCATGTCGGGATTCGTCATAAAGCACGAAGCACCGAGCGCCGCCGTGGCCAAAATGGAACCGCAATAGCTTTCGTACAAATCGGCACCCATGCCGGCAACATCACCCACGTTGTCGCCCACGTTGTCGGCAATCGTAGCCGGATTGCGCGGGTCATCTTCCGGGATTCCCGCCTCCACCTTGCCCACCAAATCGGCGCCCACATCAGCAGCCTTGGTATAGATTCCACCGCCCACACGGGCAAAAAGTGCCTGTGTACTCGCTCCCATGCCAAAAGTCAGCATGGTTGTCGTTATCATCATCAGTTTTTGGGCAGCATCCACTTCTTCCACGAATGCATTCAAGATCAAAAACCACACGGAAATATCCAACAAGGCAAGTCCGACTACCACCAGCCCCATCACCGCACCGGAGCGGAAAGCTATCTGCAAACCGGCATTCAACGACTTGCGGGCAGCATTGGCCGTGCGAGCCGAAGCATATGTGGCTGTTTTCATGCCAAAAAATCCTGCCAGACCCGAAAAGAAGCCACCGGTCAGGAATGCAAACGGCACCCAATGGTTCTGCAAATCAAAGATTGCCATAACTGCAAAAATTATTGCCAGTATGACAAAGACTCCCGTAACAACTTTATACTGTTGTTTCAGATAGGACATGGCCCCCTCCCGAACAAATTGTGCTATACGTTTCATTGCCGACGTTCCTTCATCCTGCTGAATCATCTTTTTAAAGAAATAGTAGGCGAACCCCAAAGCCACGACTGCCGCAAGCGGCACCAAATAAAAAACTGTGTTTGTCATATTCATGATAAAAATTTAAGTATGATGAATAAATGATTTCCCTACAAGACAAGACACCTCGTCTTCCTATTTCCATTCCTTATAAGGATGTTGCGCCAACATCACGTTATAATAGCGCGGGTCACCCGTAACCTCCACTCCCAGAAATCCGGGTTTTTCAAATTGCTGTTCTTCCGATTCCAGTTCAATTTCAGCCACAAACAGTCCGCTGTTGTCTCCCAGGAATTCATCCACTTCGACAATGATTCCTCCATACGGCACGTTGTATCGTATTTTGTCTATTACGGAAGGAAGACACAGCTGAAACAGTTCTTCTGCTTCGTCTGTTGATATCTGTTTTTCAAATTCATAGCGGCTCCATCCCAGTTTGTCTGGCCGCCCTTTTATTGTCAGGAAAGCGTTGCTTCCCTTGCGGCGCACCCGCACCGTACGGTCAGGGTCCTGACTGATATAACCCTGGATAATCCGCATGGATTCAACTGCCATGTCCCGCCAAGATTCATCTTTCAGCAAGAATTTCCGTTCTATTTCCACGTTCTTCATATGATTCATACTAAACCGGCAAGTTGCAACAAGGCTGCATATTCACTGACAATAGCCAGGGAATAGTCTGCACTGTGCCTTTCCACAAACTCCCGGGCCACATCGGCATGTTTCTCTTCAAAGCCGTTTGATATGACCATTGCCACACACAAAGGAATTCCGTAATCATCACACACCTGAGCGACGGCGGCACTTTCCATATCGGCACACAAGACAGATGGCAAATTCCGGTTCAGCGCCTTGCACATGTCCTGTGTGCTGAGATACAAATCGCCTGATGCAATGTCGCCAACCAGCAGGTGCGGCTGATCGATATAATTTTCGGCCAAGGCGGCCCGGAAGTCCTTCGCGTTTTTCAAAAAGTTATAAACAGACTGACGCGCCATTTCCTGTTGTCTTTCCGTTATTTCAAACGATGTCTTTCCTGTCAGCGGTATTTCAAACCGACGCATTCGTGGACGGGCATCCATATCATGCTGGAAGAGCCGTTGCGCCACAACCACATCGCCCACATGCAAATCAGCAGACAACGCGCTGGCAACTCCCGTAAAAAAAATCTGGTCAACCCCATATTCCACAATCAGATTGGTTGCCGTTGCTGCAGCTGCAACCTTTCCCCACCGCGAAAACACGGCCACAACCGGAACGCCCAACAAGGTTCCTTTGTAGAAAACACGGTTTCCACGTTCATAAATCTGCTTGTTGCCAAGTGTTTTCAAAATTCTTTCCATGTCTTCGGGCATTGACCCTATGAGTCCGAGTTTCATGATCTGTTGCGTTTATGTTTTTCTTCAAGGCAAATACAAAGATAGTGAAAATCCGTATTCATGCAAAGAAATAAGTAAAATTATTGCTGTTCCCATGATTTATTTTACTCGTAATGCCATTGACTTGCTACATGCTGTTGCGGTCATTTAAAACGCGAATCGGCTTGGAGTCAATTTCAAACCCAATAAAAGGCACAATTATTTTGTAAAATGGGTAAACGATAACAGAAATAGTGAGTTCCTTTCAAATCTTTGTATCTTTGACATCAGAAACAACGAGCTGCCAGTTGGTACAGTAACCACGGTTGTTGTGAGTTCCTTTCAAATCTTGTATCTTTGACATCAGAAACAACTTATGGTCTTTGGCATGCCGCGCATTCCACGGCACATCATTCAGCCCGGAAGACAGGGCAAGGCTGCACATATACATGTACGAAAAGACATTGCAGGACGATTTGAAATTGATACCCAATCAGGAAGAAAAAGAAAAGTACACGGAGAAATTCCGTGATTGGGTACGTACCTTATTCAACAAGCACTCAAGGATATTGAGCGCAATGATTACGGGTCCGGCACGTTTCCCGACAGCAAGAAACGAGAAAGCGCATAACGCTTACTCGAAAGCGTTGGAAGATTTTGAAAATTGGAGAAGCAGGGCAATCAAAGCAATAAACAAACGCATTGAAGATGGAAAGCCGGCAGAACAGAAGCAACAAGAAGAATGGGAGAACCTGAAAGCAGACATTGATTGGAATATCAAATCATGCGTTGACATTGACAACGGTGCTCCCTACCATCGACAAGCCTTTACTAATTCAATATACGGGAAAATAGAAAGGCTGGCAGGAAACGGCAAGTCAGAGCTTGTCATGCGTGCAATCGAGTATGTCAAACAAGTGCAGGACGAGAATACCGCTGGCTTAAAGAAACCGTTGTTTACAAACCGCCATAAGATATGGCAACTAAAAGATGTTTGCGAAAAATCCATACAAAAACGAAAAGAAGAGCACGACAAAGGCAACGATGAAATAAAGTTTGAAGGTGGAGTCATTGTAAAGAACCGCGAGGAAGACCGCCTGCAAATCTTGTTTAACGAAAAACCAGATGCAGAAACAATATCAAGATTGAAACACAACGGATTCCGCTGGTCGCCACGCTTCAAAGCCTGGCAACGACAGCTTACAACCAACGCATGTTACGCGTGCGCAAGGGTAATACCATTAACGGAACGATTGGCCATATAATGAATAAGATATATCACGTGGAGTTGAAAGGACAGGCAGGAGTGTGCAGACACTCCTACTTTGGTTCAAAGGCGGCTATATTTGAGTCGATAAGCCCGGAACAGCTTGGAATATCGTACAGGACATTGGTCAACAAATATGACCTATCCAAGCAACCTTACGAGAATAAGAAATGCATTATCAGGATGGGTGAACTTGTCAGAAAAAAAACAGGGCGTGGACCCAGACCGCAACAGTTCTTCCATATCTGATTTTTCATTTCAAGAAAAAACCAATACTTTTGTATCAACATATCAATTATGCAGCAAGCTATGAGCAAACGAGATGAATTGATAAAGCAATGCCGTTATTATCACGGAGAAAAAAAGAATCCGTATCAAAGTCCACCTATCGAAGATGAACGGTTATCTTGGTTTTGGGATATGGAACGTGTATATGTCATGCACAACGGTAAGTTTGATGGTGAAAGTGAATATTATAAATCAATCAAAGGCAAGACATATCCAGGCATTCCATACAGCTTACTTATGGTAATGTTTACCTCATGGGCAAAACAATCATACGATATGAAAAACGAAATTCAAGGTTTCTATACCCTTGTCGATTATTACCTGTTTACAGCTAATGACCATTTCCCAGAAGACAAAATTCCTGAATGAAACTAAAAGGGACGAACTTACACAGAGGTTCGTCCCTTTTTGCTCTAATATCCGATGTTGCTGTCTTGAATATATGATAAATCTTTAATTTCCTGTCCGACAACTTCGCAATCTATGTATATCTTTCCGCTTTCTTGATATACTTTTGTTATACGCATCTGTGTACCCCTTTGGAATAGCGTTTCATGTTCTGAACTGAACGATGAAAACCGTTGGTCTCCATCCCAATCCTTTCCTGCACCTCTTCCGTATGCACTTATTGGCTCAATGTAAGCAGCTTTTGTACCTTTAGGGGCATAAATGTTAAGTATGACATTCCTATGACTGAATCCTTGCCCTTTTCTGCTACTTGTGGACATAAAACCACCTTCTTGCATTACCATGCCCACTAAATCCTGAATATCTGACGGCATTTTTCCTCCGGCGAACTCAATTCGTGAACGTATAACTGACAGACCATCGTCTCCACGAGTAAACCACATATCAACTGGTAATTCATTCTTCTCAATATATGAAGTGATGCTATTTACTTTCTCTACAAATCTATTTTTTGATTGTGAATTACTATATCTACGTCCCTGTAAAGGTTCGTTTACATCGCAATAATGGTGTGTGTACTCATATACATAGTCTTTTTCTTTAATTGTAGCAGCTTTCCAATTTTTGCCTGCTGTGTCAATAAGAGCAGCGTCAGCTTTACTTCCGTCAGCTTTGTCCCAAATTGCAGCATCCTTTCTTTCCTGCGAATAAGCATCTTCTCCGAACTGGCTTTTGAATTTACCTTTTCTACGTTGTGCAGCCGCTTTGTCGAGTTGCTCACGTTTCTTCTTGATGTCAAGTATTGTCTGCTGTGCAGCAGCCTTGTCCTTACCGGAGATTGCATCATGCAATTTATCCACGAGGTCAAGATACGGCTGCGACTTCGTTTTGAAGCTGCTGATGCTCTTGAACTCATTGCCAATGTTCTCCCAATCGAGAGCGTCTGACACCTTTTCGAGCTGTTTCTTGTAGGCGTTCTGTGCCACCTCCCATGTTGAGTATTTCTGATGATTCTGTACCCAATCTATCTCAAACGAGAGTTTGGACTTCTGTTTTTCCAAAGAAAGGCCAGCCCAGCCCTCCAGCTTCTTCTGTACGGCTTCATTGACCGCCTTTGCCTCAGACATTGAGAACTGACGTGCAACCTGCATCGGATTATCGAGATATGAGTATGAGAGGATTTCCTTGCCGACCGTTTTCAGCTCGCGAGCTTCTTTGATTATCGTATCGAGATTGCCGCCGTTGAGAGCTTTCTGCAATGCTGATGTATCAACGTCCGAGATACCGCCCATGTATGACAGAATACTCTGGCCGTACTTGCGTGTAGCCCTACGCTCGTTCCATGCATTGCGTATGGACGCTTCCTGTTCAGGCGTTCTGTTTGCGTGACGGATCTCTGCGTTTCGCAAAGTCCAACGCCGCTTGATGTCCTGTATCTGTTCGGGAGTTCTTGCCGCATGGCGTTCTTTGGCTGTTTCCAAAGCCGTAGGGGGATTTATAATTCTGTCTACGGTCTTCTTGTTGTTTCTGATGAAATATGGCAACGTACCGCGTTCTTTTGCCCTTTCTATGCGTTCTTTGTTGTCCCTTGCCCATGATTTGAAGTTGTCAGGCACGTCGGTAATGGTCTTGCCGGACAAATCATAAGCCTCCCCGTTCATTTTCGCCTGCCGCAAATCAACCATTTCTTCTTCGGACAACAGAATGGGGGTGACAAAACAAAAGCATTGCGGATGCCACCCGTCAAAAACAAAATCTTTCGGGTATTTCCCGGCAAGCGTGTCGCAAATGTCAGTAACGGGATGGCTACGTGACAAGCGCACCTCCTGCCCGAGCACAAAGTCCATTTGCTGCCAGCGTGTGTTGTCAGCCCTGCGGTATGCAATGTTGGTTTCCGTCCTGGCAATGCGCATGGCGTTCTTTGCCGATGAACGGTAAACGCCCTGTCCTGGATGGTAAGCCTCTGCCGCCTTTGACAGCTTCAGGTTTCCTTTCTCGTCACGTATCCGGCGGAACAGCTTGTCTGGGTTGTTCAAGTATTTGGTTATGAATTGCTTTCAAATTTTGTATCTTTGACATCAGAAACAACCTGGTAATGTTCATTCTTATGTGACCCATGGTTGTGAATTGCTTTCAAATTTTGTATCTTTGACATCAGAAACAACGCATTATGCCCATATCTGTTACCTCATAAAGTTGTGAATTGCTTTCAAATTTTGTATCTTTGACATCAGAAACAACAATGAAACAGGCTACCATTGGGCAATATGGGTTGTGAATTGCTTTCAAATTTTGTATCTTTGACATCAGAAACAACTGTGAGAAGTTCAAGGAACATGGGCTTCGGTTGTGAATTGCTTTCAAATTTTGTATCTTTGACATCAGAAACAACAAACGAGCCGCCGACGTCCGAAAGGAAAACGTTGTGAATTGCTTTCAAATTTTGTATCTTTGACATCAGAAACAACTTCGCTCCTTTCGTTCGTCGCTCTGTATCGGTTGTGAATTGCTTTCAAATTTTGTATCTTTGACATCAGAAACAACTTGTAAGGAATAAAGGTTGCACAACGTAGCGTTGTGAATTGCTTTCAAATTTTGTATCTTTGACATCAGAAACAACGCTGTCATTTATCATGATTTTGCTGGTTTTGTTGTGAATTGCTTTCAAATTTTGTATCTTTGACATCAGAAACAACTTTAACCGAAATCGATACGTTGGACGACCTGTTGTGAATTGCTTTCAAATTTTGTATCTTTGACATCAGAAACAACACTTGGCCGTTTGATAATTGCCTAAGTTGTGTTGTGAATTGCTTTCAAATTTTGTATCTTTGACATCAGAAACAACGCAGTCAAGATCGGGTTTTTCCCTGAAATGTTGTGAATTGCTTTCAAATTTTGTATCTTTGACATCAGAAACAACTATTGTCGCCATCGTAGCTTGTACCGGGCAGTTGTGAATTGCTTTCAAATTTTGTATCTTTGACATCAGAAACAACTCATCAACCTGCCGCTTTCGCGACTTGATGGTTGTGAATTGCTTTCAAATTTTGTATCTTTGACATCAGAAACAACCCCACGGCGCCACAGCTGCCTGCGGGCGGGTTGTGAATTGCTTTCAAATTTTGTATCTTTGACATCAGAAACAACTTCCCGGCTCCCTTTCGCTCGCCGGTTCGGTTGTGAATTGCTTTCAAATTTTGTATCTTTGACATCAGAAACAACTGTCGTTGCAAACACCTCAGCTTCTTCGAGGTTGTGAATTGCTTTCAAATTTTGTATCTTTGACATCAGAAACAACATTACTTTTTTCGGGCCGCTGAACCGACCCGTTGTGAATTGCTTTCAAATTTTGTATCTTTGACATCAGAAACAACCGTCTGACAGATGTTTGATGATAAGGCTTTGTTGTGAATTGCTTTCAAATTTTGTATCTTTGACATCAGAAACAACGGCTGCCGGAACGGGCACAAGCACCGTGTCGTTGTGAATTGCTTTCAAATTTTGTATCTTTGACATCAGAAACAACACACTTTCGACATAGATTTGAATGCGCTTGTTGTGAATTGCTTTCAAATTTTGTATCTTTGACATCAGAAACAACTGAATGCTCTTGTACATACAAAGCCGACAGGTTGTGAATTGCTTTCAAATTTTGTATCTTTGACATCAGAAACAACATGATTTTTGCAAATATCACAAAATCAGCAAATTAGACCATGTTTCTGAAAAATAAAAAATCCCACATTTAGTGGGATTTTTTATTGGTTCACATCAGAAACACTTATCAAAACAATTCCAATTGCTGAACTGGTGGCGTCAATTTTTCGGGTTTCCGGCTGCAAAACAATTCCATATCTCCAAATTGTTTGTCCGTAATCCGCAAAATACCGACTTGTCCCAAAGGTGGCAAAATATTTTTGACTCGTTTAATATGTACATCCGCATTTTCCTGGCTGGGACAGTGGCGCATATAGATTGAAAATTGAAACATAATAAAACCGTCGGCTACCAGTTGTTTCCGAAACTCACTGTATGCCTTTCTGTCTTTCTTACTTTCAGTCGGCAAATCGAAAAACACCATTATCCACATAATCCTGTATTCGCTCAGCCGTTGCATATCTATTCCATTTCCGGGTAAATGATTTTACGTGCTTCACCGGCATAGCATTTTTGCAACGATGCCGTAGTTGTTGTCATGCCCACCATTAGCGGGCTACGTTTACCGTTTATTTCGACATCCAAAACTGGTATTTGCAACAACCTCACTTTGGCCTTTTTGTCCAATTCCTCATCGCAAATTCCTTCCTCATGCAATTGCATCACCAATCGGTCAACATAAGGTCTGTATGGTTCCATAATATCGTCCGCCAAACAATAAGCATTGTATTTATTACGGTGAAAAATGCCAAGGGTTGGCAACAGGCCACTGCCCACCAATGCCCGGGCTGCAATTCCACGCAAAAGCGCATAACCATAATTCAGCGCCGCATTGGGAAATTCGCCCTCCCGCTCACGTGTAAAATCAGGCAAAGCAGGAAAAGCATTTTTCCAATAATAGGCGGCTGCCCGCCCTTCCAAATTTTCCGCATCACCGCTTTTTACGTTCTTAGCCCAAACACGCATGTTTTTGGCAATCACACCCCGTTTTTCCAATAAGCACGCCTGATTATTTATTTTAGCCATTACTGTTTGCTGCCACAATTGCTTTTTCAATGGCAAACTTGCATTTATCTGTTCACGTATCCGTTCCGTTTGTGTTGTATTGCCACACAATGGGAGCAATAGGCCAACAGGCAGGTGTTTCTTGTTACAGGTTATCAAGGCTGCATTCACTTCCAGTAGAGCTTCTGTTACACTATGTGTCAGCGTAATTTGGGGATGGTCCAGTACAACCACTCCTATATCTTCTATAGAAATGGTTGTTTCTGTACTTTCTTCGGGTTTGCGTATACATAGTTGACAATTGCGTACCGACAAATAAGCAGGATTGCCAAAATAGAGTGTGCGTTTAATCATTATATAAATACAATGTGGTCATTTTCTATTTTAAAGTCTTTATTTTCTATTAAGAAATAGAACTTTTTCAGTGATAACAATAATTTTGGCTGCTCTTTCTCTATATCAAAATTAGCAAATCCATTGATACCTTTTTTCCCATATTCATTCTCTGGATAATCTTCTTGTAATGCCCGATCATTCCTTGCTTCTATATGACTTTTGAATTGTAATCGTCCATCTGTCGGGTTGTATATTCGAGTCATTACATATAATCGCTTCATTAAATTAGAATGGTCAAGCTGGCTAATAATCTGTTTGTATTCATTTATGTGCAGAATTTGCGTAGAATCAAATTCTTCTGGACGAAACATTATAACTCTTGTACCTGCTTGCAGCATGGCGTACAGAGGAACTTCAGTCGTTTTTTTACCTTTACCAATCATTTTGTAAGGTTGGAACAATAAATCAGCACGTTTTTCTTTTGCTTTCCGCTGAGCCAGATCCATCAAACTGATGTAGTCATACCCTCTTTCTGGACTAATTCCGTCCCAATAGATTGCATAGTATAAGTTTTCACCATTAGTAGCATGGTAATATTGCTTATGCTCTTTCATTGAAAGATAGGTATGACGTTTGATATCAATAGGCTTACTGCCTGTATTGAAACATCTGATATGTCTTATTTTATTTATTTTCTCACCTTTGCTGTTGAGCATATAGATTCCCTGTTCGTACGCATCTTTAAATGATGTTCCTGGTTCAAATTGAGACTTCATCATTCTGATTAAGTCTTTGTTGACAATAACTTTCTCTATTTCCTCCCATTTTTTAAAACCGCCGTCATTGTCATTCTGTTTGAATTTAAGTGGTTTTCTTACTACATATTCAATATTGCCTATACATGGCTCTCCCTGCTCATTTCTTATCAATTTGTTGTTGTCGTCAAATTGATAGTGTCGTATAGCACCGTAATATGTTTCATCATGTAGTTGCCCTCTGATGCAATCGCCTTGTTGCCATCTGATTTTACCGTTAAATAAAACTACTTTGCCTCTTCTTCTTATTTTTCGTTTAGCAGGCGTCAATGCTTGGTCTTTTATGATATGGTTTACCAATACATTTTGTTCTATAAAGGCAGGAAGAGCTGAGATGTTATGCAGATTGCATCTTTTGATAGCTTTGTCCAGTTCCTTTTGTTTCCATTGCGTATCTTTTTGCAATCGTTTGTCTTCCTGTATCTCATAAAACAATTGCAGCATTTTGTCCCTTATGTTTGATTTAGGAATTAATGTCAATATGCTTGCGTCAATAGCGTGGTGTGAGTGTTTGCTGCGGTCTTTCTTTTCATCTACACTTTGTACTCCTAACATCTTCCTGAAATCAGCGGTTACGCTGCCTTTTTGTACTTCCACATGGTCAAAAACTGTTTTAAGATAGTGGTATGCATATTTGGAAATGATACTGGTATCTACCAACTGGTTGTTTCTGAAACCCGTGGTGGCATCTTTCATTTTAAAACGTTCCACTTTGTTGTGCCAATAGTTAAATTCCATTTCCCATAAACGACGTTGCCGGATGTAATAGTTTTTTTTATCAATATCGCTTGTGGATTTTGCAGCTCCTTTCCAATATTCTATTTGGTTCCTGATATTCTCTACCTTGTCTATCCAAGGTTGAATACGTCGTAATATCTCATTGTAATTATCCAATTGGGATGGCAGACGATTTTGCTTTACAAAGCGGTTAAAGTGAGTTTCGCAGACGGTCAGATTAGCTTGTGAATTGTCAAATGACAAACTGCGTGGGATAGTATGCTCAACTTCAAACTGATTGTCATCAAACAAGGCACTGAGGCTTATTATTTTACCAGTATATACGCAACGGCATCCCTGTTCTAACCACAATTGGTATTTGGTTATATCTTTCACATATTTCTCACCTTTCTCTCTTTTCTGTTTTGGAGGTTGGTAGGTTGCTCCGTCTTCCAAAATTTCATGTTGTTCAAAGAAATAGCGTACTTTTTCAATATCTTTTTCCGAGATATTCCTTTCGCTGAAAACCTCATTCAATATCTTTTTAATAGCTTCGTTTTCTTTTTCTCTTTCCTTATTGTATGTTTCCAATGCCCAACGTGTGTTGGCGTCGTTCAGTTGGCGTGCCGTTTCTATAACAACACGGGTTTCATTATTGATGATACCTTTTTTGAGTAAATTGTTCACCTGTTTGCGTAAACAATGCAGCACACGCATTGCCATTGGGTTTTTAAGTGCACCTTTTACAGGGCTTCCCAATTTGCCTGTTTTTGAATGTGCATAAAAGTCAATGGCTGAAGGATGATACAGTTTTTCTAATGATTTGCTGTCCAAATCATTAAACTGTTCAAGTAAGTATGCTTTCATGGCATCTTGCATCTTGGGAATCTTATAATAGTCCCTTTGGGTGCTTTGATAGAAAGCTTGATATTTTTCAGTTACATCTTGTATGATGGTGTTTCTGTATTCAGCATCCAATTCCTCCCAAGATTTCTTTCCTATGGAATTAACACAAGCCTCAACAATATCTTTATGGTCGCTCTCATCCAATTGATAATTGTAGTCATGTACACCCCAACGTTCATCCATTTCCAAAGACTTGTAATTGGCTATAAGGGAATTGGTAATGTTAAATATGAGTTTCTGTTGGGAAATATCATGCTGTAATTGGTCTAGTTGTCCTATCAATTCGTCTTTGATATGTAGCCAACGTTCTTTACCGATAATTTCCGGAATCTTGGCCAATAGGACGGCATGACTATAAATGTATCCTTGACGTAAGAATGGAAGTATGTTGTTGATTGCCTTTTTGCTCAAGGAGGCATAGCCTTGTTGCATGGCTTCATATATTCGTATGAGTTCTTGACTGTGCTCTTTGTCCAAGCCTAATTTTTCAATAGCGAAATTGTATAAAAACTCTTCGTCATCACACGCAAAACATACATGCCATATGTCTTCCAAAGTATAGCTAACTCTATGTGTAATCCCATTTTTGATGTTGCGTTTTTCCGCTTCTGTGTGAATGCAGATTTCTTTCCAGTTTTCGCCAAATAGTTTTCTGAAACGAGCACTGATAGAGCAAGCTGATACACTGGTATTGTCTTTATAATTAATGCATTTCTCTTTATATGATAATGGATAACCAATGTTTTTTTCAAGCCATTCTCTTATTTCGATAAATTTAAAAACAGCTTTGGTGCGCATGAATTTTGACCTATATAGTACCTGTCGTTGTTCTTCATTCAACGTCTGCCATATATCTTTATCAGATTTCCTATATTTAATGTTATTGATGAATGTCAATGCCCTAAATTCCTCAAAATCAGGATGACATATAGGACAACGTGGCTTTTTGGGTTCTAAAGTACATTTTCCAACCAAACCTTTTTGCGAACGTAAAGGGCGTTTATAGAAAATAGTACCTTCATCTTTTTTTGTACTCAATATACAGCGGCAAAAATCAGGATTTGATTGGTCTAAGCCTTGATACTTGAAAATAGCGTTGATTTCATCTCTATATTGGGAACGTACTGCCTGATATTCGCTACCACGTATGCGTATGCCTTCTTTTTCCATAAGGGCAAATGCACAACCAATGGTGGGGCTGTTATGGGCTACCATGTATTCGGTTAATGCTTTGGATCTTTTTTCTTCTGATTCTTTAAAAGAGATACTTTCTTCTTCGCTCTCAACATTATATTTGATTTCTTTCTTTTCCTGTTCTACCTTTGTTTCTCCTTTGCTGCTTTTGAAACCACGTCTTTGGGCAATATGATACAACGCTCTGCCTAATTTGAAACGGTCGGTCTCATTTTCAAAATTGTATTTTATTTCCATCAACTCTTTGCGCAACTGATAGGGAGTGTATTCGCTTATGCCGTCTCCATCAAAATCGCATCTTACCCATTGTTCAAATTTTTGTACATTTACCGGGTATTGGCGTTTGAGACCTTTTTTCTTGTCATAACGCCTCCATTGGTCAAGTTCATCAATTGTCAACGGACACATTTTGTGTTCTATGAGTAATGCCAGAGTTCCCCATATGCGATATTTACGTGTTTTATATAGATTGCGTGCAGAGCGTTTTTGTGTGCGTTGTGCGGCATAAGAGAATTCACCTGACTTCCCATTTCCTACGCCAGATGGAAATATTAATGCGGAAAAGAAGTCTAATTGTTCTGT
Source organism: uncultured Bacteroidales bacterium (assembly GCA_944321895.1). Taxonomy (GTDB): domain Bacteria; phylum Bacteroidota; class Bacteroidia; order Bacteroidales; family Paludibacteraceae; genus CALUNA01. The sequence continues at coordinate 53,684 of CALUNA010000009.1, forward strand.
GATGTTTGGTGATTGTTCATAGTTTCTTACGCAAATTCCGATAGAATTTGTCCCTAAATCAAATCCAGCCGTTTTCATGTTTTTGTATTAAATATTTGGTTAATATATTTCTTTTGTTTATCTTTGCCGCAAAGATACAAGTGAAAGACTTTTCACAATAAGGCTATAAGCCGAAGAGTTCTTAATCCCGCGTACTCCGTGGGATTTTTTATTTCACAAAATTACAAACTTTTATCAAAACCACAAACTTACCATTATTTTTACAAGAAAAACATCACCAGAAAAAACAAATAAGGCCATAAGCCGCCTTGGCTTATGACCTTATAACAAAAACAAAACAAATGTGCGGAAGCGGGGGGATTCGAACCCCCGGTACGGAAATCCCGTACGTCAGTTTAGCAAACTGGTGGTTTCAGCCACTCACCCACACTTCCTGACTTTGCGGGTGCAAAAGTACAAAACTCTTTCGATTGAGCAAATATTTTCCGCATTTTTTCCAAAACAAATGCCTATTTTTGCCGCAAAATTCTATCATACATATCAAATGGCACCCAGAACCAAAATCATCCTGTCCGTATGCGCCGTTATCATCGGCATTTGCGCCATTATCGGTTGTCAGCAGGCCTACCGGATGTTTTACCGGAACATTCACAGCATAAACGGCGAAAAAAACTATATATACGTATATAAAAACACCACGTTTGAGCAATTGTTGTCCGAAATAAAAACGCACAACGTGATAGAATCCGAAAGCACATTCCGGTTCCATGCCCGGCTGCTGCATTTCACAACGCCCAAAGCGGGCAGATATTTAATCAACGCCCAAGAAAGTGACCTGCAACTTATCCGCAAGCTGCGCAATGGCGAACAGACGCCCACATCGCTCACATTCAACAATATACGTACAAAGGAACAGTTGGCAGGAAGGCTCGGCAGCCAACTGATGCTTGATTCAATCACCATCCTGCAACATCTGAATGACAAGGATTTTCTGAAACAATACGACCTGACGCCCGAAACGGCCGTGTGCATATTTATCCCGAACACGTATGAAGTTTTCTGGAACATTTCCGTCGAACAACTGTTCAACCGGATGCAAAAAGAATACAAACATTTTTGGAATGAAAACCGTCTTGCACTGGCTAAGCAAGCCGGACTGACTCCGGTTGAAGTCTGCATTCTGGCATCCATTGTGGAAGAAGAGACCAACAAAAGTGCCGAGAAACCGATTATCGCAGGCCTGTACATCAACCGGTTGCGTATAGGCATGCCCCTGCAAGCCTGCCCCACCATCCGGTTTGCGCTGAATGATTTCACGCTGAACCGGGTTCTGCTGAAGCATATCCAAACGGATTCACCTTATAACACCTACAAATACAAGGGATTACCACCGGGTCCGATACGCATACCCACAGGCAGCACCATGGATGCCGTCTTGAATTACACGCATCACAACTACCTGTACATGTGTGCCAAGGAAACGTTCAACGGCGAGCACAATTTTGCGCGGACACTGACCGAACACAATCGGAACGCGGCACGCTACCAGCGGGAATTAAACAAAAGAAAAATTTACTGACCTAATCGCAAAGCACGTACAAATCTTTGCGCGGATTAACCAACATCACCGGGATGGATGCATGCATAATGGCATATTCTTCAGGCGTACCGAAAAAGATGTCATCAAGGCCATAGTCGCGGGATGAAGAAAGCACGAGCATGCCGGCGGCCATTTGGTTTGCCATCTGCACGGCCTCCCTGAATAGCTTGAAACTGTCGGAACGGGCTTTTTGCAGTTCATAGTCCGCCTGGAACTTCTGAAACAGACCGGCAATCTTGTTCACATTGCGCTGTGCACGGGAACCATAATCGTTGGCTTGCAGCAGAGTGGTATGTGACTGGCAAAAGCGCCAGAACATGACTGCGTATTGTCCTTTCCCGACCTCTTCCTCCAAAAAACCGACCGGTACAAGCAAATGCCTGAAGTCATGCAGCTCTACCCTATCCGTCAGAAAAACATACGGTATGCGCAAAAACCTGCACGTTTTCAGGGATTTGCGAATCATTCTTGTTTTGTGAGGCATGCAAATAAACAAAAAGAGGACTTCGTGCTGACTGCAAAAGTCTTCCACATCGGCCAGATCCATGGTTTCCTGCCGGAATTCACGTTTGAAACATGCGGCCAGTTCCATCAACCGTGCCACACTGGTCTCCGACAAAGAAACATCCGGATGTGTTACCAATAGAATCATATTACATCAATTTAAAAGCGACGAGGGATATAAAAAAATATCAGCCGCTATTTTTTGAAATAAACGACTGATACTCCCGATTGTTTAACCTCGTGGGCGTTGACGGATTCGAACCGCCGACCCTCTGCTTGTAAGGCAGATGCTCTGAACCAGCTGAGCTAAACGCCCTCGTTGCTTCCCGTTTCGTTCCTGAAAGCGGGTGCAAAGATACGAGCTTTTTTGAAACCACCAAAATATTTCTGCACTTTTTTTTGTTTTTTCTTCATGCATTATCATAAACAATTGATTTACAGTGCAGCATATTTCTGTTTTAATTATCGGATAAACAACAGCTCCCGATATTTTGGAAGTGACCACATTTCATCATCCACTATCAGTTCCAATTTGTCTGCATGATAGCGGATAATATCAAAATATGGCAAAACCGTATCATGGTAGGCTACGGCTTTCCGATATTCGCTTTCAATCCGGTTTGCCACCTTGCGGGCCTCGACCATGGCATCCACATTGGCCTTAATGGCAGAAACGTGTTCTGCAATTGTTTCTACCAGCGATGCATCCATGGCAGACAGTTCCTCTGCCCTTTCTGCCGGATAAACGGCCTTGATTTTGTACACGTTGTCGAGCAGCAGCGACTGATAGCGTGTAGCTATGGGCACGATGTGGTTGATAGCCAAATCGCCCAGCACGCGGGCTTCAATCTGGATTTTCTTGGTATAGATTTCCCATTTCACCTCGTTGCGTGCATGCAATTCCTTTTCTGTCATTACACCGGTTTCTTCAAACATTCTGATACTTTCCGGCGTTGTGTAACACTTGAATATTTCAGGTACGCTCGTTTCACAATCCAGTCCGCGGCGGGCAGCTTCCCTTTTCCATTCATCGCTATAGCCGTTTCCGTCAAAACATATCGGTTTGGAGACCTTGATATATTCTTTCAGCGTTTCAAAAATGGCTTTTTCTTTGGTATTTCCGGCTGCAATTCTGGCATCGACTGTTGCCTTGAATTCCTTCAACTGGGCAGCCATGGCCGTATTCAGCGCAATCATGGCAGATGAGCAGTTTGCCACCGAGCCAACAGCCCTGAACTCGAAGCGGTTTCCCGTAAAGGCAAAAGGCGATGTACGGTTGCGGTCCGTGTTGTCCAGAAGAACTTCCGGAATATGTGCAATGCCAAGGCTCAGTTTCTTTTTGCTTGACATGACAATGGCCTCTTCGGCCGTCGCGTTTTCTATTTTTTCCAGTATGGCACTGATTTGCGTCCCCAGAAACGCCGAAATGATGGCAGGAGGTGCTTCGTTTGCGCCCAGGCGATGGGCATTCGTAGCCGAACTGATGGAAGCCTTGAGCAAGCCGTTGTTTTTATAAACAGCCATCAATGCGTTCACCAGGAAAGTAACGAACTGCAGATTTTCTTCCGGTGTTTTTCCTGGTGTGAACAATCCGACGCCCGTATCCGTTCCCAATGACCAGTTGTTGTGCTTGCCCGAGCCGTTGATGCCGGCAAAAGGCTTTTCGTGCAACAGCACACGGAATCCGTGCCGGCGTGCAACCTTGCGCATCAACGACATGACAAGCAGGTTCTGGTCTACAGCCAGATTGGTTTCACCGAAAATTGGAGCCAGCTCGAACTGATTGGGCGCCACCTCGTTATGCCTTGTCTTCAACGGGATACCATATTTGTAGGCTTCAAATTCCAGGTCTTTCATAAATGCCGACACACGCCCGGGAATTGAACCGAAATAATGGTCATCCAACTGTTGGTTTTTGGCCGATTCATGGCCAAGCAGCGTGCGTCCGGTCAGCAGCAAATCGGGGCGTGTGGCATACAGGCCCTCATCCACCAGAAAATACTCTTGTTCCCAACCCAAATAGGAATAGACTTTCTTTACTTTCGGGTTAAACATTTGGCAGACCGCTGTTGCCGCCTTATCAACCGCATTCAGGGCTTTCAGCAAAGGCGCTTTCATGTCGAGCGATTCACCGGTGTAGGAAATGAAAATTGTCGGGATACATAATGTATCGTCCATGACAAAAGCCGGCGAAGATGGATCCCAGGCCGTATATCCGCGGGCCTCGAATGTACTGCGGATACCACCGTTTGGGAACGATGATGCATCCGGTTCCTGCTGGGCAAGTAATTTTCCGGAAAAATCTTCGATCACTGTTTCGCCGGGACCGGCAGCATAATCTATAAATGAATCGTGTTTTTGTGCCGTACCGTCCGTGAGCGGCTGGAACCAGTGTGTGTAATGGGTCGCTCCCAACTCCATGGCCCACTGTTTCATGCCGGCAGCAACATCATCGGCTATGCTCCGGTCGAGCGTTTCACCGTTTTTGACTGCATTCTGAATGGCATTCACTACATCTTTCGACAGATATTTGGCCATTGTGGAGGTTGTGAACACGTATTTTCCATAATAATCGGCAATGTGGCGTGCCGGAACCTGAACATCGAGAGCCTTTTTCTTGAAAGCCTCTTCAACTGCTTTAAACCTTAACGTACTCATAATCTAATTCAATGTCGCAAAGGTACGCATTTAGTCAAAAACACACATCTTTTTCCATGTGTTTCGTGCAAAAAAAGTATCCGGCCGCATCACGGCAAGTGCCATCCCTGCTTTTTTCACGTCCATCCGAGAAACCTCCATGGCTGCCGAGCGTTTTTTTAGTTCTTTTATCACATCCGGCATGGACAAATCCGGTCAAAAAAAGTATTTTTGCAAAAATAAAAACACACAGGAATTATGAAAAGACTATTGAATCCGTGGCGTGGGCTGGATGGTTACAACTGCTTTGGCTGCTCACCAGACAATCCTTCCGGCGTACGCATGGAGTTTTACGAGGATGGCGATGAGATTGTATCGGTGTGGCATCCGCGTCCCGATTTTCAGGGCTGGCTGAACACATTGCACGGCGGCATCCAATCCGTATTGTTGGATGAGATTTGCGCATGGGTAGTTATCCGCAAACTGAACACAAGCGGCGTAACCAGCCGCATGGAAACCCGCTACCGCAAGGCCATTTCCACCGAGGACAACTATCTGTTGCTCAGGGCACACATTGTGAGCCATCGGCATAATCTGGTGGAAATCAAGGCTGCCATCTACAATCAAGATGGTGCCGTATGCGCTGAAGCAACCTGCCAGTATTTCACTTTCCCGCCGGAAAAGGCCAAGAACATGTATTTCCGTCCGTGCGATACGGTGGGCGATGATATGACGCTGGAAGAAGTCATTGCAAGGCAGACTTCCTGTTAAGTCTGTTTTTCCAGAAAGACAAAAAAACCGCAGCCGGCTTCAGACCAGTTGCGGTTTTTTCATGGAATAATCATGTCTTATTGCTTCTTGACCAGATAAATGTATGTGGGAAAATGGTCACTGTAACCATTCGTCCACACGCCGCTTGCAAACGTTCTTTTGGGTTGTCCCTTGCGCTTTCCTTCCTGCTCTACCAGGAACGGGCGGTTGAATATTTCCGCTTTCCAGAAACTGAGTTCTGTCCGGTCTGCATTGGCCAGATTCCCGGAAATGATAATCTGGTCAAACAAATTCCATTGACCATTGTATGCCAACGAACCAATGCCCTTGTCCAAGGTTTTCCAGAGCGTATTATAATAGTCTTGGGGACCGACTTCCGACTTTTCCTTTTTGGCTCCCAACGCTTCGGCACAGCTTGCATTATACGGGTCATCATTAAGGTCACCCATGATGATTATCTTTGCTTTCGGTTCACGTTTATACAACGAATCGCATATTGCTTTTACCGACAATGCCGCAGCCACACGATTCGGTCTTGATGCTTCTTCTCCGCCATAGCGCGATGGCCAGTGATTGACAATGACATGGATTTTCTCGCCTTGCAGGTAACCGCTCACCAGCAGTTGCAAACGCGTGTGCATCAGCTCTCCGTTGACATACAGCGGATATGTCTTGGTTGCCGTCGGTGTGAAAAATGTCGGGTTATAAAGCAAGCCGACATCGATTCCGCGATGATCCGGACTTTCTTCCAGAATGACCTGGTAGTTGCGCGAATGCAAGGCCGGCTGCCTTACGAGGTCCTCCAGAACACCTTTGTTTTCCGCTTCCGACACACCGACAATAACCGCACCCACGGGAGTGATATCCGTTCCAATCTGTGAAATGGCATAAGCCATGTTTTTCTGTTTACTCCGGTATTTCATCCCCGTCCAACGGTTCGGACCATCGGGCAGATATTCATCATCTCCGCTATTATTCGGGTCATCTATTGTGTCGAACAAATTCTCAAGATTGTAGAAAGCGACACAACTCACTGAAAACGATTCTTTCTGGGAGGATTTCTTGTTTTTCTGCGCTGACACAAAGCCACAGCAAAGAAATGCACAAAGCAATAGAATAAGGTTACGCTTCATAATGGATAATAATGAATAATATTTTGGGGGCAAATTTAGATAAAAAAAAGAAATAACAAATAGCAGGACAAGTTCTGTTCCCGTAAATACCGTTTTCCGGTTATGCTCCGCTTCGGGAATCACAATGGAAAATGACTGTCCGTATCCGACCATCCAGCTGATAATTTGCCATTTATCGGAACAACCATACGACCACACACATGTTCTTTCCTGAGTTGTTGAAAAAAATGTCATCATTTTTTCACAGGAGGTTGCTTGCCGTTTCTGTAAAAAGTTGTATCTTGCACAGCTTTTTATCCAAATAAAGCGAAAGAACGACAGTCATTTTCTAAACTTATTTACTAATCAACTAAAACAAGTTACTATGAAGAGATTATTGTGCGCCATTTTCCTTAGCGTATGTCTTTTTCCGCTATTTGCGCAACAAGCCTCACTCAAGGGCATTGTTCATGCCGAAGACTCCGGCGAACCCATAGCAGGAGTTACCATTACCCTGGCAAACCAGGATATTTCGACCACCACAAACGCAAAGGGTGAATTCACACTCATGCTACTGGAAGCCATGGACGAAGAAGTCATTATCCACACCAGCGGCTATATCTCACAAGTCAAGTTAGTCAAGCTCAGCGCAGACCAAACCACTGATCTGGGAATCGTGTCACTCAAGCCGGATATTGCCGCCGACATGCAGCAGGAGCTGTTGCTGCAACTTTCCGAAGCTGAACTGGAAAACGATGAGGGAGGTTCACAAAACATGTCATCCGCCCTGTTGACAGGAGGCGATGTATATACATCGCACATCTCCTATGCCTTCAGCCCCATGCGTTTCCGCGTGCGCGGCTACGGGCAGGAATATGAAAACAACTACATCAACGGCATCAACTTCAACAGCCAGGAACGAGGCAACTTCAACTATTCCATGATTGGCGGCCTGAACGATGCGACACGCAACAAGGATGTAACGAACGGCATAGAGGCCAATCCCATATCGTTCGGCGGCATTGGCTCCACAACCAACATTCTGACAACAGCAAGCAACATTGCCGCAGGCTGGAAAGTGGGACTCTCCGGCACCAACCGTAATTACAAGGGACGTGCATACATTACCTATGGCAGCGGCGTTCTGGAAAACGGATGGGCTTTCGCCGGCTCGCTGGCATACCGCTATTCGCCATACATTGACACCCAAACCCCGATTATCGGCGAAGGTATTTTCTATAACTCGGCTGCCTACTATTTCTCTGCCGAGAAAAAATTCAACGACCAGCACACATTGGCGCTGACCACATTCGGCTCGCCGACTGCACGCGCACAATCGGCTGCCGTAACGCAGGAAACATACAGCTTGTACGGTTCCATCTACTATAACCCCTATTGGGGCTACCAGAACGGCAAAGTGCGCAACTCGCGCATTGTAAAGAGTTTCGACCCGACTGTTACGCTGAACTATGAATGGAAAATCAACGAAAACCACACCATTAATATTAATGAAGGTTTTCATTACAGCATGTACAGCAATTCGGCGCTGACGTTCTACAACGCGCCCGACCCGCGGCCGGACTACTACCGCAACCTGCCCTCGTTCCTTTTCGACAACCAAATAGACGCAAACGGGAACTTTATCACGGAAGACATGAATGGCGTTCCATTGGGCAAGATGCAATCCTACACGGCCGCCAACGGGCAAGAATATGTTTTCGGTCCGTCCATCGACTACAACAGCTACACGTCCCTGATAGACGGCTGGGTGGAACGTGACCCGAGCGTAACGCAAATCCAGTGGGATGAATTATACCAAGCCAACTACCGCAACAACATTGTAAATCCGGACGGGACGGCCAAATACATTGTCGAGCGTCGCCATAATGACATTTGGGAAAACATGTTCAACGCACTCTGGCGCGGACAATTGACACCCCACCTGAAAATGACCGCCGGCCTGGATACGAAAGTTTCGCAGGGCAGGCACTACAAAACAGTGGACGACCTGCTGGGAGCCAACCAGTGGATTGACGTGGATCCGTTCGCGGAACGCGACATTGCCGACCTGGCACAAAACATCGGCCTGACACAAGCTGCCATTGAACACGTAAAACAAAACGACACGGAAAATCCGAACCGCCCCGTAAAAGAAGGCGATGTGTTCGGTTATAACTACAACATCAACATGTACCAGGCATCCATTTTTGCACAAAACGAATGGAACTTCCAGGCAGTTGACTTTTATTATGCCCTGAAAGGAACATTCAGCAGTTTCCAGCGCGAGGGTTTCATGGAAAACGGACGTGCCGTTTACCTGCAACGCATTTATTCCCAATATGACCCGGACAATGCCGATGCATGGAAAGACATATACACATCCAAAGGCAAAGGTTACCTGGCCACATTCCTGGATCCGTCATTGAAAGCAGGTGTAACTTATAAAATAGACGGACGCAACCATCTGAAAGCAAACGTGCTTGCAGAAACCCGCGCACCACTGGCACGCAATGCCTACATTTCGCAACGCATCCATGACCGCATGGTGGACAACCTGAGCTCGGCCAAAATCCTGTCATACGATTTGAGCTATGAGTTCAATTTCCGCCCCGTGCGCGGACGTATAACAGCTTACCGGACACATTTCCTGAACCAAACAGAATTGAACGGATATTACGATGATGGTTACCGCACTTTCGTAAACCAAGCCATGACCGGCATAAACAGCATACACCAAGGCGTGGAATTTGCAGCCGCGGTGAAGATGGGTTTATACTTCACCCTGTCGGCAGCCGCAACGGTGTCGGACAACCATTACACCTCGAACGCATACAGCGTTACCAGTGCCGAGAACGGTATGGCATTGGCCGTATCCAACTCCGGATACCCGCTCTACGAATTGCGCGACAGCGTGCTGACAAACGGCCTGAAGGTAGCCAACGGCCCGCAACTGGCCGGAAGTCTGAAACTGAGCTTCTTCCACCCGAAAATGTGGTTTGCGGATATTACAGTCAGCTATTTTGACTGGAACTATCTGGATTTCTCGCCCTCGCGCCGTATGCAGGGCTTGTTCACCGGCGTCCGTGCCGATGGCTCCAAGGTGAACGGCACGTACGAAATTGAAACGGAAACAGTAAAAGACAAAAACGGCAAACCCGTCACCCAGACCGTATATGACAAAAACGGACATCCGAAAGTGGCCTATCCACACTCTGTGCTGTCAGAGCAGGAATCCCTGGTCAGCGAACAGTGGTACAACCGCTTCCTGGTGGATTTGTCGGTCGGCAAACTGATTTACCTGCCCAAACGCCAATCAATCAGCATAAACCTGAGCGTAAGCAACCTGCTCAACAACACCAATATGAAAACTGGCGGTTACCAGCAGGGACGTATCCCGACCAACAGCAAGCAAGGCACGGCATTCGAAGGACAGAACAACATACAGGCACAACGCATATCGAACAACGTATGGAAATTCCCATCCAAGTATTACTACGCATGGGGAGCCAACTTCTTCCTGAACTTGACTTATAAATTCTAACAATGTCCAACTGCTAATAATGAAACGAGATATGAAAACGAACAAAATAATCAGCCTGCTCGCCCTGACGGCACTCCTTGTAGTTGCCTGCGAGCCGAACCATGAACCGATACCCGCGCAAGACAACAAGGATATCGCCGCCACCTATACACTCCAAGGGTTTCTGGAAACCTTCCTGACCGATTCAGGCGTCCTGTTCCCCGTGCGCACACGAGCCAACGGTGAAAACGGAACCGGACTTTTCAGCGTGGACACGCTACCAACCTACGGCGATGACATTATCATCAAAGGCCGCGTCGTGTCGGATGACTATGCCGGCAACTTGTACAAGACCTTGGTTATCCAGGACACGCAATATCCCGAACAAGGCCTGCGCATTTCAGTGGATGCAAGTAACATTTCCGGCCTCTATCCGAAAGGACAAGTCATCTCCATACGCTGCAACGGATTGGCTGTGGGCAAATATGCCACGCAACCGCAACTGGCCGTGCCGAGCTACAACAACAACACGGATGCACAGAATGCCAGCCAGAAAGTAGGCTGGGCACCGGGACGTATTCCATTGCCGCGCTTCAGGGCTGCCGTAACGGCCATTGGCTTGCCTGAACCTGAGAAAATCGTGGTGGACACCATGACCATTGCCGAAATTCTTGCTTCCACACCGCGGGAAATGGAAGGACGCCTGGTGTGCATCAAGGATATCCATTTCAATCAAAAATACGCCGATTCAAAAGGAAACCTGTTGCCACTGACTGATGGCAACCCATCGAAAGACACCAACGCTAAGGTTTTTGCACCGACTACCGAGTTTGTCGGCTATCCGCAAGGACGCGCCATCGAAGATGAGAGCGGCAAATGGATTCTGGTATCAACCAGCGAATACGCCAAATTCGCATACACCGTGATTCCTGAAGCCGAATATGTGGGAACCGTGACCGGCATAGTCGGGAACTACCGCGACAACGCCCGCTATGCAGCTGACGATGCTGACTGGAGCATCACGCTGCGCTCCCTGGATGACCTGCAGCTCTTCAACGCGGAAGGCAAAGCCTGGGAACCCAAAGAGTGGAATGCACAATAAATTACCGAATCATCCACAAATCCCTCCTGCCCGACCGTGGGAGGGATTTTTACATAAAAACAACAAGACATGAACATACTTGACATAATCATCCTCATTCCCATTGCATACGGCCTTGTGCGCGGCCTGATAAAAGGATTTGTGCACGAACTGACTTCGCTGGTTGCCATTGCCGCCGGTGTCATCGGTGCCAAAATCTGGGCACCTGCATTGGCCGTACAACTCACCACATGGTTCAACATGCAATCCAATGTAGCCCAGCCCGTAAGTTACCTGCTCCTGTTCATAGCCATTGCCCTGTGTCTGCATCTGGTGGGCAAACTGTTCGAAAAAATACTGAAGACCATCAGCCTCGGCGGCGTAAACAAACTGCTCGGAGCTCTGTTCGGATGCCTGAAATTCGCACTTGTCGTCAGCATCCTGCTGAATGGATTTGCCTTTATTGATGCGCAATTCCATCTGCTTAAGCCAAAGACCAAGGACACTTCGGTGCTTTACCGTCCAGTCCAGAAACTGGCTGGCGTGGCATGGGATACGGTGCAAGAACACAGCGCAAAATAACAAGGGCTACCTCACAACCTCGACCAACAACAAACGGTACGTATTTCAAACCGGCTATCTACCGGCAAATACACCTCAAACACCCAAATACTTATTGCGCGGACGCAAGCATACATTATTCATAAATGAAATCATATTGCGCGGACGCAAGCATACATTATTCATGAATGAAATAGTGTTGCGCGGACGCAAGCATACATTATTCATAAATGAAATCGTGTTGCGCGGACGCAAGCATACATTATTCATAAATGAAATCATGTTGCGCGGACGCAAACATACATTATTCATGAATGAAATCGTATCGCGCGGACGCAAGCATATATTATTCATGAATGAAATCGTGTTGCGCGGATGCAAGCATAAACTTGCAGACAAGGGAATAAAGTTCCATCCAACAAAAAACAAAGTGCGGGAGACATGTCATACATTTCTCCCGCACTTTGCATGCTGGTTCATCTGCCTACCGGCAAATGATACGCTGCACGGCTATGCTTCTATCCGTGCGGACATAAAGCTGATAAATTCCACGCGGAAGTGAACCTATATGCAAGGTAGCTTCTTGTACACCTGGCTGCTCAGCCATGACCAGACGTCCGCTGACATCGTACAAACGGATATCCTGCAACGGTTCATCAATGCGCAAGTACAACACATCTGTTGCCGGATTCGGGAACACTTGCACAGACACATCCGCAGTTGTCATACCAAGTCCTGTCGGCTTTTCGGAAATAGTGACATACAACCGTATACCATCGGCTGCCTCGTAATTTTCATTTCCTTCCTGCAAGGCCATAATATTGGTTTTACCGCTTTTCAGGACAATCAACTTATTATCATCCAATGCAAGTAAGGTCGTATCGCCGACCTGATAGGAAACCGGCAACCCCGAAGAAGCTTCGGCCAACAGCTCTATGGTATCGCCGACAATGACTTCAAAAATTTCCTGTTCCCACACAAGCGTCTGCGTTGCCTTGTGCACCGTGAGTGACACCATTAACACGATATTTTCTTTATCCGCGTCATCCGGCACAAAATTCACCTTATAACGGTGTTGTCCCGCATCCGGCCTAAATGAAGGATTTGCCCACTGGAATGTACCCGGAATAGTGGCTGCCCCGCCGGTCAAAACCGACTTCGACAAAGCCTGGCCATAAGTAATGTCGGAAGCTACAGGCACTGCAGTGATTGCGACATCGAGCGGCAACACTGAAAAACTCAACGTAACCGGCTCCGCCGACAAGTAATTTTCATTGCCGTCCTGTGAAGCCGTAATGCTGCCGTTACCGGCAAACAGGGTTACCAGCGTATCGTTGGTTATGGAAATACAAACCGATTCCGTTACATAACTTACGGGCAACCCGCTCGAAGCAAGCGCCGTCAACACAACCGTGTCGCCGGCATTCATCAACATCAGGTCCTGCTCCCACTCTATCGTTTGTGCCGCTCTGGCCACATTCACCTGGACGGAATCGGTCAGCGTTTCATAAAGTTCCGGTTTTTCAGGTGTAAACACAACGGAAAACCATTGCCCTGCTCCTGCATTGGGAACCAAAGAGCCGTCATTCCAGGCAAATGTTCCGGGCACCGATGCTTCTCCACCAACCAGTTCCGACTCGGACAACGTTTGGCCGTAGGTCAGGTCTTTGGCTGCCGGCAAAGAATTTATGGTAGGAACAATACGGCTCACCGACACGGTTTTGGTCATGGATTGTGCCGCCTCGAAATAATCGTTTCCTGCTTGCGATGCCGTTATCTCCGCCTCGCCGGCACCCGCAAAAGCCAGCCTGTTGCCATCCAGAATCACGGCGACAGCCGGATTACTGGACGTATAAGTTATATCCAGTCCTGCGCTTGACGTAGCCGTCAAAGCTATAGTGTCCTGTATGCTCGCATCCGCCAGGCTCTGTTCCCATTGAATGGCCTGCGTCTGCTTGCGCACATTAAGCCTAACCGGCACACGCACTGTCTGCGATGCACAAGTGAGCACAATCGTGTCTGAAATTTCACCCATGTCATACGACTGGTATGATATGCCTATGGCATGGCTGCCAAAATCGCCACAACCATCACCGAAAAACTCATCGCCGGACAATTTAAAATCCTGATTCGTATGCGAAACCATAATCATGTCCGGCAGGTTGGAATAGTTCACGGTCAATGTTTCGCTGTAAACCGAACCTATCCCGATTTCCGAGTTGATGGCGATTTTATCCGTTTCCAGATATGTGGCCTGCGTTACCAAAATATCGCTGATTGTCTTGGTCAGCGTACCGGAAACAGTAAATGTAAGTGAAACGGCCTTATGGCTCACGGCAATTCCTGTAAAAGGAACCGTTTTGCCCGAAAACGCATTCGCAAGGCTATACAAACTTCCTTCATATAGAATCGTGTTGGTTGTCCCATCTGCCAGATTCTCCGCAACCGTCAATGTGCCGGTAGCACTTCCCGGCAAATACAAGTTGAATGAGAGCAGTGCTCCCGGACGCGGCAAATCAAAGATTTTTGAGCCAGCGGAACCCAGATTACAAGATGAAGCATCTGCCAATGCTATTTCATCGCAGCCTGCACTCACCTCGCGCACACGCACGGCCTTGGTCATGCTGGCTGGTGCATACGTGCCGTTTCCGGCCTGTGTAGCCGTCACTGTGGCGGTTCCCGCTCCAACAATGGTCAGCATATTGCCCGACACCCTCACAACATTATCATCCGAACTGCTGTATGTTACCGCCAGCCCACTCGAAGCCATTGCGTTCAACGCAAGGGGAGCATCTCCTAATTTCAAGAGAAGCAGATTCTGTTCCCAAGTGATTGTCTGCACCTCCAGCGTGGTCACAGTGATTTCTTTCGTATCCGTTACAGCCTCCCACTGTTCGTTTCCGGCTTGTGTTGCCGTAATGTTAGCCTTTCCCGCCGATTTTGCCACGAGCTTGCCATCTTCCACAGCTACGACAGCCACATTGTCAGAGGCCAGTGTGACCTCCAGACCTGACGTTGCGGTGGCGACATTTTCCATGGTTGTTCCCAAGGCAACTATATCCAGATTTTCTTTCCATACAATCTGTTGCTGCTTTTTTACGGCTGTTCCCTGTACCTGTACTTCAGCCTGCTGCGTGCCGTTTCCTATGGTTATCGTAGCCTGTTGTGTGCCTTCCTGAACCGGTTTGTAGGTCATTGTCACCGTTGTCGTACCATACTTGCCTTCGCCCGATCCGGTTATCGTGGTTATGTCGGGGGTGAACAGGGAGTTGTTGTTGCTGCTTACGGTCAGTGGAGCCACATTGCTGTACGAAATCGAGAATGAGGCTGTCGTAGCTGTTCCCAGCTCTGTTTCGGGCATAGTCAAAACTGCCGGTTCTGCTTCCACATAGGAGGCCATGGTGACCTTGACGTTTTGCATGTATTTTTTCCCGGTCGCACCTGTTTCCGTATACAACTTGATTTTTGTTGCGTTTCTGTTCAGTTCAAAGGGTCCGAAACTGTAGTATGTATCTTTTGCCGCAAATGAAACGCTTGTCAGCTTGCTCCATACTCCGTCTACATACTGGTCGACATGCAAATCGCCTCCCCAAAAGCCAAATATGGAAACACATTTGGCATCAAATGTCAATGTTCCGGCAGGACGCCCATCCAGTTCATATTCCACACTGCTTATTGTAGAAAAATTTTGTTCGGCAGCAGCATCCAAAACATACACTTGTGCTGTTATGCCCTGAACAACGGCAAGTGCCAGGGCTATCAATCCGAATAGTTTCCTTTTCATGTTTTTTGTCCGATTGTCGGTAGCGCCGCTCCCTGAATCTGAAAAAGGGAGGTGCTGTTGTCTATACATTATTTAATGCCTGTTTTATTTTTTTGCGCGGCAAAGTTACTGTTTCCTATTCAACCGCACAATAGCCTTTTATTCGGAAAAAATGTTCTGTTTTTAAGAATTACATTGGTCAATCGGAATATATCATGTAATTTTGCCCGCTCGGAATAATAAGGGGAACATATTATGAATCAGAAAATTCCACTGCTGGATATTCCTGTGGACATTATTGCCGGTGATGATGTCACGGGTCAATTATTAAATGACTACGGACGCTTTCCATGCCGCATAAAGGCATGTATTTTTGCCTTGTGCATACAAGGGGAAATTACGACCAAGATAGATCTGGAGACACACCGCATCAAGGCTGGTGATTTTATCAGCATGCTGCCGGACAGTTTTCTGCAGATACAGCATGTATCTCATGACACTCTCATTTATTTTGCCGGCTTTTCCTATGCATTTTATCAGAGCACGGTTTCCCATAAATTAAGTACGGAATTTATACACAGGCTCAAGGAGAGTCCGGTTTTTGAGCTTCCGGAAGACCTGACGGAATTTTACAGGAATGCATTCAAGACACTGCTCAGCGCCTGCATGCTGTCAAGCATCAGCCTGAATGCCGACATAAAGCATACCATTTTGTCGCTGTTTTTCCAGTCGGTTGCCAACCTGTACCAACAGAATTACAACAACCGGACGGAGATACGGAATCGCGAAGAGGAAATTTACAAGGATTTTGTCCGGCTGGTTTTCATGCACTACACACAGCAGCACAATGTTTCCTTCTATGCAGACAAGCTGAGTATCACGTTGCCGCATCTGAGCACGACCATCAAAAAGGCCGCCAGCAAAACAGCAACCCAAATCATAAACGATGCCATTCTGACCGATGCAAAAGCCCAGCTGAAATCAACCAGCAAGCAAATCAAGGAAATAGCCTTTTCACTGGGGTTCAACAATGTGTCGTTTTTCAACAAATACTTCCGGAAACACATGGGCATGACTCCGAAACAATATCGCGAAAAATAAACGACAAGCTTATTTTGCAAGCCACAGGGCCGGATTTTCTATGCTTTTGTCTTTCCATACCTGGAAATAGAGTTCCGTTTTGTTGTCATTCTCGCTATCGCAATAGATGCGTCCGATGGCTTGTTTGGCAGAAACCTTGTCGCCTTCCTTTACATAAATCTCAGTCAGGTTGGCATAAACGGTACGATAGTTTCCATGTTTGACAATTACCGCATTGTTGCTTCCCGGCACGGCAAAACGCTGTGTAACTTCGCCTTCGTACACGGCACGTGCCGTTGAGCCGGCTTTGGTCTGTATGTATATTCCTTTGTTGTTAATGGTCACATGTTCCAGGACCGGATGCGGCTGCACGCCGAAACGCCCGCTGATGAAACCGGTTTCCGTTGGCCAGGGCAAACGTCCCTTGTTGCGTTCAAAGCCTCCGGCAAGCAGTTCCTCTTCCTTGGTCATGGCACTCTCGGCCGAAGACGGTTTCTGTGTGCCTGATGCCGATGTTTTCTTTTTGGCAGCTTCGGCCTTGCGTATTTCTTCGGCAATCAGTTTTTCAATGCGGCTGTTCAATTCATCGGCTTTTTTCTGTTGTTTTTTCTGTTGCGCGAGCAAATCCTTTTCCTTCTTTTTCAGTTCGTTCAGCATGAGTTTCTCGCGGCGTTCATCGCGTGCAAGCTTTTCGTGTTCACGCTCTTTCAGTTGCAGCACCTCCTGTTTGTTCTGCCGGTTCTGTAGCAGGGCGTCGTTTTTTTGGGCAATCTGCTCCTGCACGGCTTCTATTTGCCTCACCTGTTCCTTGCGATATTCCGTAAATTCACGCAAATAACGTATCCGCCGATACATTTGGTTGAACGAGTCGGCCGACAAGACAAAAAGAAGTTCCGCATAGCTGTTGCGTGAATAATAGGTTTCCTGTATCAGGCGGGCATAATCGGCGCGCAATGTCTGCAACTGTGCTTCCAGGTCGGCTTTCTGCACATTCAGCTCCGCCATTTCCGTGTCCAATGCCGTTATTTCCGTGCCAATGTCATTAATCAGGCGCTTCCGTTCCGAAATGCTGCGATTCAGGATATTCAACTTGTTCAACGACACTTTTTCGTTCTTTTTGGTCTCGTTGAGCAACTTGCCGGTTGTTTCCAGTTGCTGCAAAGTAGCCTTGCGCTGCTTTTCCAGTTCCTTGACCGTTTGGGCGGGCAACATGCCCAAACCTAACGACATAATGATACAGACAAAAAAGATATGTTTCATTCCTTACTATTTTCTCAATAAATCGAACAGTCCGATTTGTTCATAACGCCCTACATTGGCCGGGACGATATGCACTTGTTCCTGAAACGACAGGCGCAACAATGAAATACGGCACGACATCTGCTGTCCATCCGGCATTGTGAACGCGAAATCAAACACGTGTGGAAAGACAATACCGTCTGCCGGACGCATATCGTCATAGCGCACATGCATGCCGACCGTTGTTCCGGAAACCGCAAGTTGTGCTTCCTTGATCCGGAAAGTCTGTGCATCAATATGGTATGTATAGTGCAACATTCCGTATTCCGGGTCATCAAACGAAAGCACATAGTGCGTATCCGTTTTCTGCAGAGCCATACGGCGAGGTTCCAGCAAAGTTGCATCGCAAACCGTAAACATGCGGTTGGAAACCATGTCCTGCAGCGTTTTCCGTTGCCTCAGATCCATTCCTTGCAGGCGGAGCGGCAGAACCGCATAACGACGGTTCATTTTGTCAACCAGCAGGACGGAATCTTTTCTGAGTTCGGCACGGAAAAGCTCTATGCCGAACAGCGGTTGCACGGACAGGACAGCCAACGAATCGGCCAGCACACTTATGCTGCCGCCAAATGTCATTTTGCGCTCCTGATAAACCAGAGTAACACTGATTTTTCCGGCCTGTGCATGCTCAAATCGGGGTTCATTTTTCCGGACAGCCTCCAACAGTTCCGTAACAGACATGTCCTTGCCTGCTCCTTTCCGTTCCGCAGCCCGTCTCGATTTGCAACCGCCAAACAAGACGAGCATCATGCACACTATGTATATGCCGCGTTTCATTCCGTTTCCTGCAATTTTTGCCTTACCGCTTCGTTCTCGGAACCAAGTTCAAGGGCTTTCTGCAAAGCTTCCCGCCCTTTCTGTTCGTCGCCTGTTGCCAGCAGAATGAATCCGTAGTGTTCCCATATTTCCGGATCGTTTTTTTCCTCTTCCTGCTTCAGGTTGTCCACGGCACGTTCTATGTAAAATTTGGCCAGCGAATAATCACCCTGGCGATAAAATATCCAGGCATACGTATCCAGATATACAGGGTTCTGCGGTTCGGCTTCCACCGTTTTTGCACTCATGCGTTCCGCACGTTTCAAGTCCTGGTTCTCCACTGCCAGATAATAGGCATAGTTATTCAGCAGCAACAAATTGCCGGGGGCAATTTCCATGGCTTTCTCATAATACTCAAAAGCTTCCTTTTTCTGCTTTTTCTTATAATACAGGTCACCCAATTGCACATAAAAGTCTGCTCTGTCGGCCGATTCTTCCGGCAGATATTCCAGACCGGTCAGACACATTTGCAAGGCTTCATCCGCTTCACCTATTTCATAGCAGACCACGGAGCGCATTAAATACCATTGGGGAGAATCGGGACATTCGGCAAGAGCATCTTTCAGTATGTCTGCAACTTCCCGGTAATCGGAACGTGCAAACGCGTTGACCACAAGCCGCTGCCATGTATCCTTGTTCTTGGGGTTTATGTCAAGCATTGTACGCAAGGCATCTTCCGCTTCGCTTTCACGGCCTTTCCGTTCCAGATACATTGCATAAAAACTGTACACCTGCTCTTCCAGCGGATACAGCTCTACCATGGTATGCAGCAAGGTGTCGATTTCCGCTGTATGTTCTTCGCTGTCTATCAACTTGTCGACATACTGTACCAAAATTCCAAGTTTGGTTTCCAAATCAAGTTGTTTGTTTTCCAAAGCTGTCATTATGGCATTCAGGGCCTGGTCCGGCTGGTTCTGCTGCTGGTAATATTCCGACAAGGCCAGATAGACGAACGGATTTTCCGGGTTTTCCGCCAGCACTTTCCGATAAATCGCATAGGCCTGGTCCGGCTGGTTCTGCTGCATGTATATATTTCCCCGAAAAACCTGGTAGCGGTCATCGTTGGGGAACTCCGCTATCAGCTTGTCTATTTCCGCAATTCCTTTCGCAGGCTTGTCCATGGCCATGTACAACTGGTATTTTTCCATAGAAATATATTCGGAAACACCGACTTGTTTTTCCATTCGGTCCAATGTGGCAATTGCAGCCTTATACTGTTCATCCGCCTTGTACATGACCGCCAATACATCCAAGGCATCTTCGTTGTCCGGATGGGCATGCAACTCATCTTTCACGAGGGCTATGGCCTTCTGAAAGCGGTTTTTTCTGGAAAGCGCCTCAACATAATGCCGCCTGTATACCCAATTGTCCGGGTCGGAGCTGATTGCCTGGTCATAATATTCCATGGCGTCATCAAGCCCCATGGCATCATAAAGCAAGGCCAGCATGGCATTCGCCGCGGCATTTTCCGGCTGTAAAGCCACGCAAAACTGCAACAGCAACAACGCCCTGTCATATTCTTCATTGTTGATGGCGGTAACTGCCGCATAATAGTAATACTCAAATGCAACACGGTTCGAAGCAACCGTTTCTGAAACCGGCTGTTGCCTGCCAGACGCCTTGAGCGGACACATGCACGGGAACAACAGACATACGCACAGAAATACGATGCATGCCGGCTTATGGAAAAGTGCGGAATGCAAAATCCAGGACAGAGTGAAACGATGCTGCGACAACATGGTTTGATACGAAAGATAGTCTTTTAAATAATTGCCGCATCTGCAACTTCCGCCGCAACAGCTTCGCCTTTCAGTAAACTGATAATTGCCAGCGCAAAATCAAATGCGACTCCCGGGCCCTTGGCGGTAATGATGTTTTTGGACTCCACCAGAACACCGCCGATGAAACTGTCGCCCAGGGCCTGCTCAAAACCTGGATAGCAGGTGGCCTGTTTGCCTTCCAGGATGCCCAGCTTGCCCAAAACGGATGGAGCGGCACAAATGGCGGCCAGATATTTTCCGTCGGCATTGAATTGTTTCAGCAATGCACACAAGCCGGCATGTTCACCAAGGTTTTTCGTTCCGGGCATGCCTCCAGGCAGGACCAGCATATCCGCATCCGCAAAATCCTTTGTCGAGAACAGACAATCCGACTTGACGGTCACGCCGTGCGAGCCCGTCACATATTCACATTCGGAAATGGAAACCGTACAAATATCCACGCCTGCACGACGCAACAAATCGACTGTTGCCAACGCTTCCGTTTCTTCAAAGCCATCGGCTAAAAACAAATATACCATGATTCTGTTCTTTAAGGTTTATCTCAATTTGAAATTATATGTAATTGTACCGGAAACTTCATTGGTTCCGGCTGTAAAACGCGCTGACTGCGCCGCTTTCATGGCGGCATTACGCACCGAAGCGTCCGAGATTGTCGTGCCCGAACCAATGGAAGTGCTCACAACACGGCCTTCTGCATTCACGCGGATAACGACAACAACACGGCCTTCCACATCCGTGTCATAAACAGGTTCAGCCAGGCGACCGTTAAGCGAACGGCCATTGAGCGACCACGAATTTCCGCCCGACTGTCCCTGACCGACAGGATTTCCCTGATGGTCGTTATTCTGCGTGTTTCCACTTCCGGTACTTCCCTGATTGCTGCCGAACAGACCGCCCAGTTTGGCTGCATTCTCAATTGCCTCCTGTTGCCGTTTGCGTTCAGCCTCGGCCTCTTCGCGTGCCCGGCGTTCTGCTTCCATGCGCGCCTGTTCCTCCTGCTGCTGGCGACGTAGCAACTCGGCCTGTTCGGCCTGCCTGCGTTTGTCTGCCTCGCTCTGCTCCGGTACCTCCAACGATGGTTCATCCTGTGTCATTACCTCGCTGTTGGTCGGTGCCGAAGGAGTCGGAGGAGGAGAAACAGGCACGGAAACCGCTTCCCGTACCTCGCCGTAGCCTGCACCGGCATCTGCATCACCAAAACTGACCAGGATGCCCTCATCTTCCTGTTGCTGAGGAACATCCATGTAAACGAACAGCAGAATCAGCAAGACACACAAACATGAGGCGAATGAACCAATGATACCATATATCTGTGATTTGCTCATTTGGGTTTTTTCGTGGAAATAACAAGTTTCATTTTATGTTGGTTGGCTATGTCAAGGACACGCACAACTTCCTTATAGGCAATGTCCTGATCTGCATGCAGCGCAATGTACACACTCGAATCCTGCGCCGCAATATCTACCAGACATGCCTCCAGTGCATCCGGATCTACCTGCACGGGCTTTTCCTTTCCGCGTGCAACGTAGTAGTTGCCCAAAGCATCAATCGACACTTTGGCGGCAACGGATCTGGTTGTCGTATTGGCCTTGCTTTGCGGCAAGTTTATTTTTATGTCGTTAGGTGATGACATGGTGCTCGCCATGATAAAGAACAACAGCAGCAAGAATATAAGGTCCGTCATGGACGACATGCTGAATGTTGCTTCCACCTTGTTTCTGCGTTTAAGTGCCACGATATTCGTATTTTAGTTTTCACAATTATTTTGACGGTTCATTCAGCAGGTCAAGGAATTCCATGGTGCGGGTTTCCAGCTTACGCACTACGGAATCTATTCGGGAAACCAGGTAATTATAGGCAAAATATGCCAGAATGCCCACAATCAGACCGCCAATGGTTGTCACCATTGCCGTGTACATTCCCTCCGACAAGGAACCCAGCTCGATTGTGCCGCCCGAAGTCTGCGCCATATTGTAAAAAGTCTTTACCATTCCAAGCACGGTGCCAAGAAACCCGAGCATGGGAGCTCCACCGGCAATGGATGCCATAATGACAAGCCCCTTTTCCAGCTTGGCAATTTCTATATTGCCGACATTCTCGATGGCAACCAGCACATCATTCATCGGCCGTCCGATACGGCTGATGCCTTTTTCTACCATACGGGCCGAGGGTGAGTTCACTTCGTTGCACAACTTGACTGCCGATTCGATTTTTCCATCATAGATGTAGTCCTTTATCCGGTCCATGAATGTCTTGTCCTCTTTCGATGCCTTGTTTATGGTCAGCAAACGCTCGATAAACAAATAAACTGCCCCGGCAAACATCAGTGCCAGCAAAATCATAATGGGGCCACCATACACGGCCATTGTCCACAAATTCATTTTTTCCGGTTCCGCCGCTGCTTCCGGCATCATGGTTGCCACACCGGCAACATCCTGCAATAAAATCCAAAGCATATTCATAATCGCATATTTAATATCCTGCAATATTTTTATTTATTTTTAATCACTTTCCTGGCAGGAGACATTCCTTGTAGGACCTGATGGTTTTTTCCAACCCGAGATACAAGGCATCGCAAATCAGCGCATGCCCAATGGAAACCTCATCCAGGAACGGAATGTTTTCCTTCAGAAAAGCCAGATTGTCCAGATTCAGATCGTGGCCGGCATTAAGCCCCAAACCGACCTCACGGGCTTTCTGTGCGGCCGCCACAAAAGGTGCTACCGCCTTTGTCCGGTCCGTGTGGTACATGGATGCATACGGTTCCGTATAAAGTTCCACACGGTCGGCACCGGCACGCTTCGCATATGCCACCATACGCGGATCCGGATTGACAAAAATGGACACGCGGATTCCTTCCTCCTTGAATGCAGCCGCCAGATCCGCCAGAAAATCCAGATGGGTCACGGTGTCCCAGCCTTCATGCGATGTCAGATCACCGGGTGCATCCGGCACCAAAGTTACCTGGGCCGGCTTCACGGCTTTGACCAGGGATATGAACTTTTCACACGGATAACCTTCTATGTTGAACTCCGTTGTCACTACCTGCTTCAAGTCATAGACATCCTTATATCGGATATGGCGCTCGTCCGGACGCGGATGAACGGTTATGCCATCAGCCCCGAAACGTTCACAATCCATTGCCACCTGCAAGACATCCGGCATGTTACCGCCGCGCGCATTACGCAAGGTGGCTATCTTGTTTATGTTTACGCTCAGTTTTGTCATCTCTGTCAACCTAATTCTCTTTTGGGCGCAAATGTACAAAAAAAACCGACACAAAGGGCATACATATTACCGAATCGGGTTGTTGATTATGTTATAAAACCTTTATTGACATCTCCAGAAGGTGCAATATAGCATGCACGGCTCTTCATATATCGCAAAAAAAACGTACTTTTGCAGCGAATAACGAGTTGGAGATTTGAATATGGATATTGCCATTTTTGGAAATACATACCGGAAAGAGACCGCCATACAGGTCATACATGTCATACGTTTTCTGGAATCACGACAAAATGTGAACATCCGCGTTGAACCGGAGCTGCACATGGCCATCAAGGAACAGATTAGCCCGGTATGCAAACCTTTCTGTCCCGGTGAGGAGTCTTTGCCGGACATTGCATTGAGCATTGGCGGAGACGGAACATTCCTGACCACCGCATCCAAAATAGGCGACAAGAACATTCCTATTTTAGGCATCAACGGCGGAAGGCTGGGATTTCTGGCGGATGTCAGCTGGAACGAGGTGGAAACGGTTCTGCAAGACGTCGTAAACAACAATTACACCATTGAACAACGGTCAGTGCTACAAGTCATTGCCTCCGACAATTCCTGCAAAGGATATCCGTTCGGACTGAACGAGGTCGCCGTCCTGAAACAGGACCTGTCATCCATGATCAGCGTGGATGCCTTCATCAACGATGAACATGTACACACCTATCAGGCTGATGGTCTGATTATTGCAACACCTACAGGTTCAACGGCATACAACATGAGTGTGGGAGGTCCCTTGCTCGTCCCGCAAACCAAAAACTTCATTATCAGTCCGGTCGCTTCACACAGCCTGAACGTAAGGCCGCTGGTAATTCCAGATGACTGGGAAATCCGGCTGAAAATCCACAGCCGCTCACATTGTTTTCTGGTTTCCATCGATGGACGTTCGCAAATCATGCAGCAGGAAACCGAACTGACCATAAAAAAGGCACCCTATACCATCAAGGTCATAAAACCGGCCGAGCATTCATTCTTCCAGTCCTTGAAAAACAAACTCATGTGGGGCATGGACAAACGCATAAACGACAATTGAAACAAACCACAGGAATTCTCTGAACCATGGACAAAAAAGATTTACGCATCGTATATATGGGAACGCCGGATTTTGCCGTCGAAAGCCTGAAAAATCTCGTCGATGGCGGATACAACATCGTTGCCGTCGTTACAATGCCGGACAAACCGGCCGGCCGAGGACACAAAATACAATTCTCACCCGTCAAGGAATTTGCACTGAGCCGGAACCTGCCTTTGCTGCAACCGGAAAAACTGAAAGACGAATCATTCCTGCGGCAACTTGCCGATTGTAAAGCCGACCTGCAAATCGTGGTGGCATTCCGAATGTTGCCGGAAGTTGTCTGGAATATGCCACGACTGGGCACATTCAACCTGCATGCATCGCTCCTGCCAAAATACAGGGGAGCTGCTCCCATTAACTGGGCCATCATAAACGGAGAAAAACAGACCGGCGTGACAACCTTCTTCCTGAAACAGGAGATTGACACCGGAAATATCATCATGCAGGAAAGCATCGATATAGATGACAACGAAAATGCGGGGTCCGTCCATGACAGGCTGATGTATCTGGGAGCCGATCTGGTAAAACGGACCGTAGACCGGATTCTTGACGGGAATGTATCGGCAACCCCACAGCCCGCATTGACCGGAGAACCGGCCGGCGCACCGAAAATTTTCAAAGAAACATGCCAGATAGATTTTACACGGACTGCCCGCCATGTCCATAATTTCATACGCGGATTATCACCCTACCCTGCCGCATGGTGCGAATTGGAAATGGACGGGAAAAAACAAACTGTCAAAATCTACACGGCCAGACCGGAAACATGCAGCCGCAACGAACAACCCGGACAAACAGTTACCGACGGAAAAACATACCTGAAAGTGGCCGTTGCCGATGGATATGTCGACATACTGGAACTGCAACTGCCGGGAAAAAAACGCATGACGGCCAAAGACATGCTCAACGGACTCAGACACACAAGCATACAAACCACGGAAAAACGGCAATGAATCCTCTCGACATCATGCAAAAATATTATGACCCGAATAGCGAGTCATACCATATTCTGTTTACACACAGCCGTTTGGTAACACAAAAGGCACTGCATATTGCAGAAGCACATCCGGACCTAATGGCCGACAGGAATTTCATTGCCGAGGCCGGCATGCTGCACGACATCGGCATCTTCATGTGCAATGCGCCGGGAATCAAATGCTACGGCACACATGAATACATAGAACACGGATACCTGGGAGCTGAACTACTGCGCCGGGAGGGGCTGCCAAAACATGCACGTGTAGCAGAACGGCACACCGGAACCGGAATCAGCAAACAGCAAATTGAACAGAACCGCATACCCATACCGCCTGCCGACTATTTTCCGGAAAGCATTGAGGAAAAAATCATCTGTTATGCTGACAAGTTTTTTTCAAAAACACGTCTTACGGAAGAAAAAACAGTGGAACAGGCACGCAACAGCCTGAAAAAATTCGGAGCGGAAACCGTTACGCGTTTCAATGAAATGCACCGCCTGTTCGGATAGGCCACAACCGACATACCAGTCTTGGTTGCGCTACTTGAAGCTGTGCGAGAAACCGAAACTGACAAATTCCTTGAATTGCAACTTCGCCTTCTCATCCTCTGCCATAATGACCGTATTGTCGTAGCGGGGATAAAGGCTTATGCGCGTTGTCAGGAAACGGTTCACGATAAAATTGCAGACAAGTTCCAGCTCCGTTTCTATTTTCTTATAGTTCGTGTAAAAATAGAATTTGCTTACCAGTGAAATTTCCTCCAACGGTTTCCATGTATACTCAATCCGGACCGAACTACCAAGTTCATGAAGAACCCGCTTGCCGTGCTCCACACTGAAAGCCGTCTGGTCAATGCGTATCGTGTCATGCACATACACATATTTGTATGTCAACGGAGACAAGACAATGGACAAATCAGAGGTCGGCTTGTAATCCATACCGACTGCCACATTGAAACGCAAAGGTGAAAAGAAAGCCGTCTTGAGGGTTGTGGAATTCATGCCATCGTAAGTATCGAACAACTGGGTCAGCAGTTCGGCGGAAGCAGAATAGTAAAAATCACTGAACGCCCTGATACCCAATTTGCTATACACCTTGAAAACATCATCATTCGTGCTCAGTTTATGGATGGTATCACCGGAAACACTGTTAAAGCCGGCACGCCACTCGGCCGAATTCTCCCAAGTCACATTTTTCTTGTTGTCATATTTGAGCGACCCCGACAATATACCCAGAATGGCCATATTGCTGTTACCACCCTTATACCAGTTCGGCGAAATATAATTCTGCGAAAACTGAAGCAGGGCATTGCCTGAAGCGACCCACTTGCGCAACGCTATTTCCTTTACCCGCAGACGTTGACGCTCACTTGCCCTCTCCGTATCGAACAACGAACGCTCTGGAAATGCCACTTTTTCCTGAGGTATGTAATGCGCCCGGAAACGTTGGGGGTCCGGCAAACGGTCAAAAGTTGTCGTATAGACATCCATCATGGTTGTCGTAATCTGCCGGCAGGCCTCCGTGCGCAAGGCCGCTATTTCATGGTCGTCCCTAAACAGGTCCAACGGCTCCTTGTTCTTGTCAAGCGGCCTCATGAACGATGTTGCCTCCTGTCCGAAATACATTTTACCGAAATCGACGAGATGAACAAAATCCGTTTCCAACTTCATGGGCCGGAGCACCAGCTCACCCAACAACGGATGAACACCCTTCTGCAAACGAATCTGCTCGCTGATTTTTATTGAGTCCAGATAACCTATATGCAACGGGAACAAAGTGGTCGTATCATTCGCTATCCGATACTGCACAATTGAATCCTGCCGCCTCTGCTCCGCAAGTTCCATTTCCGCACGTTTTCGGGCAAGCTCCTCTCCCTGACGCTTGAGCATCCGCATCAACATTTCCTCCAGTGCCTGATCACTGTCCACTGTCTGCAACAGTTCTTCCGCCTTAATCGTATCCGTATGGACAACCGGCGTATCAGCCGGCACACGTGATTCGGCTGTCTGCGCGGATGTCGACTGAATTTGCACAGAATCAACAGCAACCGTCTGTGAAAAAGAAAATGCACTGAGCAACACAACACAAAAAAACCATACGAGCTTCAAGATTTTCATCGCTACCTTCCTTGCCTGTTACCTGAAAAAACTGCGCGAAAGTACTAAAATACCTTTGAACAGACAATCCGGCCAACCCATTTTAGGAATTATTCAGACCAGAAGAAGCCTGCGCATTTCATATCCGGCAAAGAACCAAAGCCTTGTTGACACAGATGACAATTTATGTTATTTAAGCTTATAACTACTTTTTTTATAAGATAAAAACAACATGACCGAGCATTTTTTTATAATTTTGCGCTCCAAATTGCAGCGATTACTACGAATGAAGAATATTCGCAACTTTTGTATAATAGCACATATTGACCACGGCAAAAGTACACTGGCCGACCGATTGCTGGAGTATACCAACACCATACAGGCAAAAGACTTACAGGCACAAGTTCTTGACGACATGGAACTGGAACGCGAGCGCGGAATCACTATCAAAAGCCACGCCATCCAGATGCAATATGAACTGCATGGAGAAAAATACACCCTGAACCTGATTGACACCCCGGGACACGTTGATTTTTCCTATGAAGTATCACGCTCCATAGCCGCCTGCGAAGGCGCACTGCTCATCGTAGATGCTACGCAAGGTATTCAGGCGCAAACCATTTCAAACCTGTACATGGCACTCGAACATGACCTTGAAATCATTCCCGTCATGAACAAAATGGATATGGACAGCGCCATGCCGGACGAAGTGGAAGACCAAATCACGGAACTGATAGGATGCAAACGGGAAAGCATCATACGCGCCAGCGGAAAAACAGGACTCGGCGTCCAGGAAATACTGCAGGCCATCGTTGAAAGAGTGCCCGCACCGAAGGGAGACCCGGATGCTCCCCTGCAATGCCTGATTTTTGACTCCGTCTTCAACCCTTTCCGCGGAATCATTGCCTATTTCAAAATAGTAAACGGCACCATACGGTCCGGCGACATGGTCAAATTCGTGGCCACGGGAAAAGAATATGACGCCGATGAAATCGGCATACTCAAACTGGACATGGTCCCGCAGGAACAGCTCTCGGCCGGCAACGTAGGATACATTATCTCCGGAATAAAAACTTCCAGGGAAGTCAAGGTCGGCGATACAATCACACACGTGAAAAACCCGTGCGAACAGGCCATCTCCGGATTCGAGGAAGTCAAACCGATGGTGTTCGCAGGCGTATACCCCATTGACAACGAAGACTTCGAAGACCTCCGGAGCTCCATTGAAAAACTGCAGCTGAACGATGCATCGCTTACCTTTGAACCGGAATCATCCATTGCACTCGGATTCGGATTCAGGTGCGGATTCCTGGGAATGCTCCACATGGAAATCATTCAGGAACGACTCGACAGGGAATTCGGCATGAATGTCATCACCACCGTTCCGAACGTATCCTACAAGGTGTACACGAAAAAAAACGAGTGCATCGAAGTACACAACCCATCCGGATTGCCCGAAATAACGCTTATCGACCACATTGAAGAACCTTACATACGCGCCTCCATCATTACACGAAGCGAATACATAGGCCCCATCATGACACTGTGCCTGGACAAAAGGGGAGAACTCGTAAAACAGGAATACATTTCCGGAGACCGTATGGAACTGCTGTTCGACATGCCTCTGGGAGAAATCGTCTTCGATTTCTACGACAAACTGAAAAGCATTTCAAAAGGATACGCATCTTTCGACTACCACATGAACGGCTACCGTCCATCCAAATTGATAAAACTGGACATCCTGCTGAACGGCGAATCGGTCGACGCACTGTCATCCCTGATTCACTTCGACAATGCAATGGCACTCGGAAGACGCATGTGCGAGAAACTGAAGGAACTGATTCCGAGGCAACAGTTCGACATTGCCATACAGGCTGCCATCGGCGCAAAAATAATTGCCCGCGAAACTGTCAAGGCCGTAAGAAAGGATGTCACGGCCAAATGCTATGGAGGCGACGTGTCGCGCAAACGGAAATTGCTGGAAAAACAGAAAAGAGGAAAAAAACGAATGAAACAGATTGGCTCGGTTGAAGTTCCGCAAAAAGCATTCCTGGCCGTACTGAAATTGGATTGACAATCCTGCAGGGAACATTCAGTTCATAAAACGGACATTGGAAATGCCGCTATGCAAATAAAACACACAATAGTAAACTTAATTATAAAAAAGAAATTATGGAAGAATTTGTAATGCCACTATGGGCACTAATCCCGTTCGGGATTATGTTGCTGACCATCGCTATCGGCCCGTTGGTTGCCGAACACTGGTGGGAACACAACGTGAACAAATTAATCGTTTCGTTCGTACTGGGAGTGCCAACCGCAATTTTCCTGATCAGGCACGACCTGGCTGATACCCTGGAACATCAGTTAATCGGCGACTACCTCCCGTTCATTATCCTGCTCGGATCGCTGTACGTAATTACCGGAGGCATACATTTGAGCGGCGACATCAAAGCCAAACCAAGCATAAACACCCTGTTCCTCGGAATGGGCTATGTGCTGGCATCCATCATGGGAACAACAGGAGCATCCATGCTGCTGATACGCCCGCTCATCACAACAAACGCACAACGCAAATATAAAGTCCACACGGTTTTGTTTTTCATTGCGGCTGTTGCCAACTGCGGCGGTTTGCTCACCCCGCTCGGCGACCCACCCTTGTTCCTGCTCTACATGCGCGGCGCACACTTCACATGGTTTCTGAACCTACTTCCCGAATGGGCGTTAACGGGCTTTATTCTGATTGGACTATATTATCTGATTGACAGATACTATTACAAAAAGGAACACTGGGTAAATATCTCGGCCGACACACGCGAAATAACATCCCTGCGTCTGGGAGGAACCATCAATTTGATTTATTTATTGGGAGTCATGCTTTCCGTAGCATTTATCAATCAGGAGTTTATTCCCCAAATGGGAGAAGAAAACGCTCCTATCTGGCTCACACATCTGCGTGAAATCGTACTGCTCTCATTAATCGGCCTGTCGCTCTACACAACCAAAAAGAAAGTACGCGAACTGAACAAATTTTCTTGGAGCCCGATTATCGAGGTCGCTGTCGTATTTTTGGGTATTTTCACCACCATGGCACCCGCATTGATCTATCTGGAAACAAACGCCGCATCGTTCGGACTGTCCGAACCATGGCAATTCTACTACAGTACCGGAGCTCTCAGTTCCTTCCTGGACAACACGCCCACTGCCCTGGCTTTCCACGGTGTTGCATCCGGCCTGCCGGAATCTGTCGCAGCTGCAAGTGCTAATTTAGGAAACAATGCCATATTCACATACAATGGCGTAGACATACCGTTTGTTGCCGGCATCCCGGAAATATTGCTGAAGGCAATTTCCATCGGTGCCGTGTTCTTCGGTTCCATGACCTATATCGGCAACGGACCCAACTTTATGGTGAAAGCCATTGCGGAAGAAAGCGGTATCAAAATGCCGAGCTTCTTCGGATATATCTTCAAGTTCTCGCTGATCATTTTGCTGCCGACTTACATAATCGTGCAACTGATCTTCATTCACTGATAAACAACAATATTAACGGAGAAAATGCAGGAAAAGACAATAAATCCCGCATTTTCTCCGTTTATATCGACAAGTGGAAGTCAACGGAAAGAATACTGAGAAAAAACGTATCGGATATGCCATGTATATTCCGGGCGGCATCGTTTTGGCATTGTTGCTGTGCTTCCTGCTCGAAAAGGGAATGGACTGGGACTTTACAAGAGCCGGCATATTCCCGCGAGAAGCCAAAGGACTGACAGGAATTGCGTTACACGGATTTATCCATGCAAATTGGAGCCATCTGTTCAGCAATTGTTTGTCACTGTTTGTTTTGAGTTCTTTTTTGTGTTATTTTTACACCCCGTTAGACATCAGGATTCTGTTGCTGTCATACTTGGGGAGCGGTATCCTGCTCTGGGTTTTCGGACGCCCCTGCTGGCATATCGGCGCAAGCGGATTGGTCTACGCACTATGCTTCTTCCTGTTCTTCAGCGGCATATTCCGCAGGCATATCCCACTGATAGCCGTTTCGCTAATCGTGGTTTTCCTGTACGGAAATATCGTCTGGCACATGGTCCCATGGCAATGGAACGACCCCGTTTCATGGGAAGGACATCTGAGCGGCGGAATAACAGGCACAATAGTAGCTGTCTGCTACAGAAAACAAGGCCCGCAAAAACCTGTCATGGAAGAGGATGAAGATGAGGATGAAGCAGCAGAAGACAACAACAACGAACAAACGGAGAATGCACATACGGAAGGAAACGGACAATTGGAAACAAAAAGAAAATAAAAATATACAATACACCCCGAAACCGGACCAATAAGGTTTTGGCACAAATGGAAACGGACAATATGGACACGAACACCAACAATGAAATGAACTTATGGGATCTGATAATCCTTTTTTTCAAGGCAGTCAAGAAATTCTTCATCCGGCTGGCAAATGCCATTGGCAACATGTTGCAACTGACCTTCCAGCATATTACCGTAATTGCCGTTACCGTCTTGATAGGATTGCTTGCCGGCTTATTCCTTTCGCGGCCGAGTGCCCGTTTTTACGAAGCGGGAGCATTAGCCTGGCTGAACGGCCCAACCTCACAAATGGTAAAGCAAATGAGCAGACAAGTGGAACTGGCTTTCCCCAAAACCGACTCCGAGAACTTGTCATTGGCCACATTGCTGGATATCCCGGATTCAGTCGCACGCAACATCAGGAAAATAGAATCCTTCCATGTCATCGATTGCCTGAACGACAGCACACCGGACAGAATTGACTTCAAAAACAACCATTCCCTGGAAGACACGCTGAATGTCATTTCCAAAAACTACCTGTATTTCAGAATCCAGATCAAGAAGGTTGAACAGTTGCCCGTATATGAAAAAGCGTTTCTGGACTATCTGAACAACAACCCCAATATGCAGCAACTATACGCAAACTACAAAACCAACCAGCAACGGACACAACAAATGTACACCACTGAATTGCAGCGCTTGGACAGCTTGGAACAACTAACATACCTCCAGCCCAAAGAACACATAAAGGTACAACCCTACCAAAGTCAGTTCCTGATTGGAGAACAGCGTACCCAGGTTCTGTACAAGGATATGGAAAAGGTCCTGCTGGCACAACAGAAGTCCACACCCTATTATTCGCTGTGCACCGCACCGGTTGTCTTGCTCGACCACTTCACGGCCAACCCCAATGCCGTAAACAACAGAAAAAAGGTTTGCATCATAGGAGTATGTCTGGGATATGTCATCGGATTAATCATCGCATCTTGCATGAAAAATTGGCACAGAATCATTGCTTACCTGCGCCGCAAATGAAACCCGCATGAACAAACGGCTCAACAGCTTCAAATACGCATGGAACGGCATCCGCAAAACCGTGAAAAGCGAACGTAACATGCAAATCCATTTGCTGTTCGTCGTGGCTGTCGTTGGATGCGGACTTGTTTTCCACATCAGCCGCATGGAATGGATTGCATGTGTCATTTGTTTCGGAATGGTCATCAGTGCCGAACTGATAAACACGGCCATTGAAACCATTGTCAACATGGTGTCACCCGAGTGGCAACCACTGGCTGGCAAGGCCAAAGACATTGCGGCAGGAGCCGTGTTGGCAGCAGCCATATTTGCCGCCATAACAGGAATCATTATCTTCCTGCCCAAATTCATGGAACTCATAAACGCAAGATAAAACAACATGAATATATTCCGCCAGCTAACAAATCTGTTCTATCCGGACCTGTGTCTGTGCTGTGGAGAAAACTTGTACGGGCAGGAAGAGTATATTTGTACAAAATGCCTTTGCGATATTCCGAAAACCAACCTGCACCTGCAACAGGACAACCTGATTGAACAACGTTTCTGGGGAAAAGTACCGGTAGAAAAAGCTACGGCCTTTTTCTTTTTCGGGAAAGGCTCCCGATACCAGCACCTGCTGCATCTGCTGAAATATAAAGGATACTGCGAAATAGGAACTGTTCTGGGACAATATGCGGCAGCCCACCTGCTGGAAAACGGGACCTTCCAGAACATTGACGTAATTGTGCCCGTGCCGCTGCATCCCAAAAAACTGCGGAAACGCGGCTACAACCAAAGCGAATACATTGCCCGCGGACTAAGCAAAGTATTGAACAAACCGTATGACACCGCACATTTGTATCGTGCAAGGGAAAATGCCACACAAACCAAAAAGTCTGTTTTTGAACGTTACCAAAACACACTCGGAATATTCGACGTACATCAGCCGGAAGACTTGACTGGCAAACACATTCTTGTCGTCGACGACGTCCTGACAACCGGCTCGACATTGGAAAACTGCCTCAACGAACTGCTCAAAATCCCCCATGTCAGGACAAGCATTTTCACATTGGCCGTAACCTAAATTATTTTTACGTTTTCTTATAATGCCGGAGTAAAAAAAAAGCAGTATATTTGCGTGCAATTATAGTAATACTACAAATCCGTTAAATATAATTGTTTATGTCATTTATTGCTGATAAAGTCCGTATGGAAGGACTTACCTTCGATGATGTTCTGTTAATACCCGCCTATTCAGAAGTGCTCCCGCGCGCCATTAACCTGACAACCCGCTTTTCCCGAAACATTCAATTAAACATCCCGTTTGTAACTGCCGCCATGGACACGGTTACAGAAGCAAAAATGGCCATTGCCATTGCACGGGAAGGAGGAATAGGAGTCATACACAAAAACATGCCCATCGCTGAACAGGCCAAACAGGTGGAAATGGTAAAACGTGCTGAAAACGGAATGATTTCAAATCCAGTCACCATCTTGCAGGACAAAACCGTTGCGGACGCACTCAACCTCATGGCAGAATATAAAATCGGCGGAATACCGGTCGTGGACAATCAGGGACTGCTCGTCGGAATAGTGACCAACCGCGACCTCCGCTTTGAACGTGTCATGTCAAAACACATCAGCGAAGTCATGACAAAAGACAATCTGGTAACCACATCGAGGTCCACAAACCTGGAAGAAGCTGCCGAAATCCTGCAACAGCACAAAATAGAAAAATTGCCGGTTGTGGACAACAAGGGAAAACTGCTGGGACTTATCACCTACAAGGACATTACCAAGGCCAAAGACAAACCGGTAGCCTGCAAGGATGCGCAAGGACGGCTGCGCGTGGCAGCCGGAGTCGGAGTCACCACAGACACCATGGAACGCGTGGCTGCTCTCGTCGCGGCTGGCGCGGATGCCATTGTCATTGACACCGCACACGGACACTCCAAAGGAGTACTGGACATGGTCAAAGCCGTAAAAAAACAATATCCGGACACGGAAATCGTAGTAGGTAACATTGCAACAGGCGAAGCCGCAAAAGCCTTGGTAGAAGCAGGAGCCGACGGAGTCAAGGTGGGCATTGGCCCCGGATCAATATGCACCACACGTGTGGTTGCCGGCGTCGGAGTGCCGCAATTGTCCGCCATCTACGAAGTTGCCAAAGCCCTGGAAGGAACGGACATCCCCGTCATAGCCGATGGAGGAATACGTTACTCAGGCGATGTGGTAAAGGCATTGGCTGCCGGAGCACATTCTGTCATGATCGGATCACTGGTGGCAGGAACGGAAGAAAGCCCGGGAGAAACCATCATCTTCAACGGACGAAAATTCAAGTCATACCGTGGCATGGGTTCACTGGAAGCCATGGAAAACGGTTCGAAAGACCGATATTTCCAGGCAGGCGAATCGGATGTCAAAAAACTCGTGCCGGAAGGAATCGTAGCAAGAGTACCCTACAAGGGAACATTGTATGAAGTAATTTACCAGCTGGCCGGCGGCCTGCGGTCCGGCATGGGATATTGCGGAGCACCGGACATCAACAAACTGCATGACGCACAGTTCGTACGCATAACAAATGCCGGAGTCACGGAAAGCCACCCACACGATGTAACCATAACACGAGAAGCACCCAACTATTCAAGGGGAGAAAACTAAAACAAACATACACTTTTACAACCATGAATAAAAAAGGATTTATCATAGGAATCATGGGATTCTTCGGAATCGGAATCTGCCAGGCCGCGACAACCAATGACCCGGTTCTGCTGACCATAGACGGACAACCCGTTTACCAGTCGGAGTTCGAATACATCTATTCCAAAAACAATACGGAAAATGCCATCGACCCGAAAACAATCGATGAATACATGGAGTTGTTCATAAACTTCAAACTGAAAGTTGCCGAAGCGGAGGCACAAGGCATCGATACTACCGAAGCATTTGTCAAGGAACTTGCCGGATACAGAAAACAGCTTGCCAAACCATACCTGACCGACAATAACGCCATTGATTCACTCATCAAGGAAGCCTATGCACGCAAGCTGAAGGATGTGGAAATGGCACACATAGCCCTCCAGGTACCACGCAACGCAACAGCGGCCGACACACTCGCCGTGTATGAAAAAGCCATGCTTGCCAAACAGCGCGTAACAACCGGAATTCCCGTAAAAAAGGGAAGAAAAACCATACAGGAACCTGAACCCTTCGATGCCGTTGCCAAAGAACTGTCAGACGACCCGAGCGTAGCACAAAACGGAGGATACTTCGGTTGGGTTGCACCGTTCCGCATCGTATATCCGCTTGAAAACGTCATCTACACAACACCGGTAGGCGAAGTCTCAGACCCGGTACGAAGCCCCTTCGGATACCACATTATCAAAGTCCTGGCCGAACGGCCGAACCCCGGAGAAATACTCGTCTCGCACATCATGATTATGGCACCGAAAAACGACGGAGCACGGGATGCCGTCGCCAAACACAAAATCGATTCCATATATCAATGCGTGTTGAACGGTGAAGACTTTGCCGAACTGGCAAAAAAATGCTCCGAAGACAGAGGAACAGCCGCACAGGGAGGAGCACTGCCATGGTTCGGAACAGGACAAATGATTCCGGAATTCTCGGACGCCGCATTCGCACTCAAGGAAAAGGGAGATGTGTCCGCACCAATACGCTCTGCCTTCGGATGGCACATCATCAAACTGAACGACAAAAGAAAAATTGCATCATTTGAGGAAATAAAGGACGACCTGAAACGAAGTGTTGAACGCGATGAACGCATAAAGGTCGCACAACAATCGTTCATCAACAAACTCAAGAAAGCATACGGATACCAGGAAAACAAAAACGGACTGGACGACTTTTATCAACTCGCCGGACAATATGCACTGAAAGACTCCGCTTTCATGAAGGAAGCAGAAAAACTCACCGCTACCTTGTTCTCTTTTGCCGGAAAAACTTATTCACAAGCCGACTTTGCCGCATATCTGGCCAAAAACCCGAATTCAGGACAAACAATACCGGGATGCATCATAAATGAAAAATTCAACGCATACGTCGCACAGGAATTGACACAATACGAAAACAGCCAGCTGGAAAACAAATACACGGATTTCAGAAACCTTGTCAAGGAATACCACGACGGAATACTGCTCTTTGAAATCAGCAACAGGGAAGTATGGGAACGGGCCTCTACGGACATAGAAGGAATAACCGGATTCTTTGAAGAAAACCGCAGCAACTATGCCTGGGACAAACCGCACTACAAAGGACATGTCATATACTGCAAGGACAAAGGAACATACAAGGCCGCACGCGCAATAGCCAAAAAAGCGGACAACGATTCCATTGAAAGCTACCTGAACAGACGGCTGAACGACAGTATACAATACGTACAGATCGAAACAGGACTTTATGTGGAAGGAGACAACCCGGCCATAGACAGATATGTATTCAAAAGCGGAAACTTTGAACCGACCGAAGAATACCCATATGTCTTCGTAAGCGGCAAACTCTTGAAGAAGTTGCCGGAAACATATACGGATGTCAGAGGATCAGTCACCGCCGACTATCAGGATTTCCTGGAGCAGGCCTGGATTGCCGAACTTCGCAAAAAGCATGACGTAGTCATCAACGAAGAAACATTCGAAACGATGAGGCAAAAAGAACTATAAATAACTCAAGAATTCCCTTTATCCAGGAGGCGATAGAGGGAATTCTTGTCAAAAACGGAAACCATGAACACAATACACATTGACACAGCTGTGCTGCAATGCTCCTACGAAGAATTGTCTGCTACTGACAAGCAACTGGTGGATGAAGCCAAACTGCAGGTAAAAAAAGCATATGCACCCTACTCCGGATTCCATGTGGGAGCGGCCATAAGGCTCAAAAACGGACTGATCGTAACAGGAAGCAACCAGGAAAACGCAGCATATCCATCCGGACTGTGTGCCGAACGCACAACCATGTTCTATGCCAACGCACAATACCCGGAAACACCCCTAACCGCCATCGCCATTGCCGCATTCAGCAACGGAGACTTTACGGAAGAACCGGTCTCACCGTGCGGAGCATGCCGACAGGCTCTGCTGGAACCCGAAATACGCTTCCAGACGGACATCAAAGTCATTCTGTACGGAAAAAACAACTGCTACATACTCCCAAACATCAAAAGCCTGCTGCCTTTCTGCTTCGGAAAAGAGAATCTGGAAGCAAACAAATAAAAAAACAGACCGTTCCATTTGAACATATGCAAAAAAAATCGTAAATTGCGAACGGAAACCAAAAACACACAACCAAATGGATAAAGTTAAAATCAAACTGGAATATCCATTGCGTTATGCGGCACTCAATGCGCTCTGGAACAGTATCAGCTCCTCTTTCGGACTATGCGGATGGTTTGCAGACTCCATATCGGTCGAGGGCAACCGCTATGTCTTTTCATGGAACGGAAACGAACAGGCCGCCAAACTCATGCAAATAAAACAAAATGAATGCATCCGGTTCCAATGGGAGGAAGACAAGGGTACCGACTATTTCTTTGAAATGCGTATCACCATGATTGAACTCACGGGCGATGTCGTACTGGTCATAAGCGACTTTGCAGAGCCGGCCGACAGAGACGACATTATCATGCTCTGGAACAGGAACATTGACCAGCTTAAACAACGGCTGCGCCTGTAAACAACTCCGGAACAAAACAGAAAAACCGAATATCCGCCACACTACCGCACGGCCGGAAAATCGATTCCTGCCTGACACAAGGCCTCTTTCAATATCTCACCGACGGTGGGATGTGCAAAAACGCTCTGCTTCCATTGGCTTACCGTCAGACGCTGCTCAATGGCCAGAGCTGCAGTGTTAATTATCTCCGACGCGCCGTTGCCCAACAAATGCACGCCAAGAATACGCCCCGTCTCTGAATGGGCAACTATCTTGCACAAACCGTTCACAGCCTCGTTCTCGGCCACAAAACGACCGGAAAAAGCCAACGGCAACTTGTACAACCGGAAGGCAATGCCCTTTTCATGCAAACTCTTCTCCGTCTCACCAACTCCGGCCAGCTCAGGGTTCGAATACACTACACCCGGAACAGCATCATAGCGCATTTCATCTTTGCCGCCAAGCATTTGAGAAACGGCCACCTCGGCTTCACGCACCGCCGTATGCGCCAACATGGAAAAACCCGTAATATCGCCAGCCGCATACACATTCGGCAGCGAAGTACGCATCGCGGCATCCACCCGGACACCGGACTTTTCCATTTGCAGATCCAGACAACCCACAGCCGACAAATTCGGACGGCGACCCATGCACACAAGAATCTTATCGCCTGACAAGGATTTGTCCTCTCCACCCTGCTCATAAAAGACATCATGTCCGGAAACTGCCTTCAGACGGGCACCCAGATGAAACGAAATACCACGTTTGGACAAATCCGCACGCAACTGCGCTACCAGCTCGGAATCCATGTTACCCAATACCTCAGGCAACAACTCCACCACATCCACATGCAGACCAAGCTCACTGTACAAGACGGCAAACTCCATTCCGACCACACCACCACCGACAATCACCACGCTCGCAGGCAACTCTGTAGACGCAAGCGCATCCGAACTGCTCCACACATGCTCCGAAGCAAGACCCGGCAATGACGGACACCAGTTAACGGAACCGGTACACAAAAGCAGGTTCTCCGACTCATACGTCTCACCGTTGCACGACACTGTTATGCGACCCGGAGCATAAGCCGAAACAACAGCCGTGCCCTGAACAAGAACGCACCCAGCCGAATTCAGCCTTGAACGGATACCGGCCTGCAACTTACGGACAACCTTGCCCTTGCGCTGGCTTATCTTACCGTAATCAAACGTAACATCCACGGCAGAAACACCATATCGGGATGCCTCACACGCGGAAGCATATGTCTTTGCACTGTAAAGCAACGTTTTCGTCGGAATGCAACCCTCGTTCAGACAGGTCCCGCCAATGGCTTTCTGTTCAAACAAAACAACGGAACGTCCCTGTTCCAATGCACGCTCGGCCGCCGTGTAACCGGCAGGACCTCCACCTATGACAGCAAGAAAATACATAAAGCAGTAAAGTTTATAAACATGATGTGCAAAAATAAATAATTTCCCGGAAAAACACTATCTTTGCCCTAAAAATACGGACTATGGACAATAATCAATTCGACGAAATTCGTTCATACAACGATGCCGAAGCACGGAATGTGTATAAAACACTGGCACAGGAACCCGACTTTCTGAAAGTCCTCCAGTTTGTCATGCCGGGAAAAGTCGGGGAACTGATTCCAAAACTCCGGAACATGGAGAGCATAGACCGCTTCCAACGGGAGGTCATCTATCCTTTCCTGCTGCAACTGGAACAAGGCACTACACAAGGAATCAGCGGAAGCGGATTTGAAAATATCCGGAACGCGGGCCCGTGTATATACATGTCAAACCACCGAGACATTGTCCTGGATTCCACTTTCTTATGCAAGGTTTTGATTGAACACAATCTTTCAAGCGTGGAAATTGCCATTGGAGACAACCTGCTGATCTACCCATGGATTACACACTTTGTCCGTGCCAACAAAAGCTTCATTGTCAAACGCGGTGGGTCACCCCGCGAAATGCTGGCCAATTCCATGCGCCTGTCGGCATATATCAGCCATACCCTGCACGACAAGAAAAGTTCCATCTGGATAGCACAACGCGAAGGACGCTGCAAGGACTCAAACGACCGGACCCAGGAAAGCCTGCTGAAAATGCTCAGCATGAGCGGAAAAGGACAATTCCTGGAAAACATAATGCAACTGAACATCTGCCCTCTGTCCATATCATACGAATACGACCCGTGCGACTACCTGAAAGCAAAGGAGTTCCAGCAAAAACGCGACAACCCGGAATATAAAAAAACACAACAGGACGACTTGTTGAGCATGCAAACCGGCATCTTGGGCAAAAAAGGACGCATCATGTTCCGCTTTACGCCTTCCATCAACAACGAACTGGCCGAAATAGCCCGCACAACCACGAACAAGAATGAGCAAATAGAGCTGACGGCCCGCACCATTGACAGACATATACACGCCGGTTACGAAATTTACAGCGGCAACAAGATTGCCTGCGACATGCTGCTTGGAACAGACCGTTTCGCAAAAGAATACACCGAACAGGAAAAAACGGCTTTCGAGGCATACATAAAAGGACAATTGGACAAAATACAACTTGAAAACAAGGATGAAGCGTTCCTGCGCCGTAAACTGCTGGAAATGTATGCAAATCCGTTAATCAACCATCTGAAATGAAACGTGCCATTTTTCCCGGGTCATTCGACCCCTTCACCATAGGACATTTTTCCATTGTCCAGAGAGGTTTGCAACTGTTCGATGAAATCATCATCGGCATCGGTGTAAACCAGAACAAGAAAACATTATTCTCAACCGACCAGCGGCTGGAAATGATACGGCAGGCTTTTGCCAATGAACCGCGCGTCAAAGTGCAGGTCTACAACAGCCTGACTGTCGATTTCGCACAACAGGTGGACGCAGGCTATATCCTGCGCGGACTACGTACCGTTGCCGACTTTGAATACGAACGCTCCATTGCCGACGCCAACAACAAACTGACCGGCATAGAAACCGTAATTCTTTTCACCGAAGCACAGTATGCTTTCATATCCTCCACAACCGTCCGCGACCTGATAGCATACGGCAAAAGCATACAGGCCATGTTACCCCCGAATGTTCATATCTAAACAATACGAAATGAAACTCAAAACACTGATTTTAATGCTGGCCATCTGCCTGCCGGCAATCGCACAGGAACAGAAAGAATTCCGCATAAACAAAAACCTGACCATCTACAACGATGTCATGCGCCAGTTGGATCTGAATTATGTAGACACGCTCAACTATGACCAAATGGTCAAAACGAGCATCGACGCCATGCTCGGCAAACTGGACCCGTACACCGTTTACCTGCCGGAAGACAAGACGGAAGACTTGCAGTTCATGACCACCGGCGCCTACGGAGGCATCGGAGCCGTAATTTCACAACGCAACGGCAAAAGCTACATTACCGACCCCTATGAAGGCATGCCGGCACAACGGAACGATGTGCGGGCAGGAGACATCATCCTGGAAATTGACGGAAAAAGCACAAAAGGAAAAACGCTGAACGAGGTCAGCAACATGCTGCGCGGAAAACCACACGACAAAATCCGGCTGAAACTGGAACGCTACGGAGAAAAAAAACCAATCATCAGGGAATTTGAACGCGAAACCATACAAATAAACCCGGTGGGATATGCCGGAATTGTTGCAAACGGAACAGGATACGTACAACTGAACGAATTCACCGACAAGGCCGCCACGGAATTCAAGGCTGCCGTAAAC
Source organism: uncultured Bacteroidales bacterium (assembly GCA_944321895.1). Lineage (GTDB taxonomy): Bacteria > Bacteroidota > Bacteroidia > Bacteroidales > Paludibacteraceae > CALUNA01. The sequence continues at coordinate 96,367 of CALUNA010000009.1, forward strand.
CGGATGGTCAAATCAGACAGCATCAGCGCGCTGGTTATCGACCTGCGCGACAACGGTGGCGGAATCATTGACGAAGCCATCAAAATCGTGGGCTACTTCGTACCCAAAGGCACCGAAGTAGTCAGCACAAAAGGAAAAATCACATCCACCGAACGGGTCTATAAGACAACCACCGAACCCATTTACCCGGACATGAAACTCGCCGTACTGACCAACCGCGCTTCAGCATCCGCATCGGAAATCGTGGCCGGTGCCATGCAGGACCTGGACAGGGCCGTATTGATCGGCGAACGCACCTTCGGCAAAGGGCTGGTGCAGAATATCCGCCCCATAAGCTATGACGGGCATCTGAAAATCACCACAGCCAAATACTACATCCCGAGCGGACGATGTATTCAGGCCATCGACTACAGCCACCGGAACGAAGACGGTAGCGTCGGCCGCGTACCGGACAGCCTGACACACGTTTTCCACACTAAAAACGGACGCATCGTGCGCGACGGTGGCGGCATCTCACCCGACATAGACATCAAGCCCCAAGAAGGCATCAACATTACCTATTACATCTATATCCAGAACATGCACTTCGATTTCGCGACAAAATACGTGGCCGAACATCCGACCATTGCACCGCCGGACAAATTCTCCATCAGCCAGGAAGACTACAAAGCCTTTGAAGACTTTCTGGAAGAAAAAGATTTCCACTACACCACCGAAACGGAAAAGTTCTACGAGCAACTGCTGGAACTGGCCAGCTATGAAGGACTGGACAGCATAGCGAAGCCGGAATTCGAAGCGCTGAAACAGAAACTCACGCCAGACATTTCGCAAGCACTCGTCACGTATAAGGACGACATAACCGACCTGCTGAACATGGAAATCATCAAACGCTACTATTTCCAGAAAGGCGAAGTGCAATACAGCCTCCGGCACGACAAGGAACTGCAAAAAGCCAGGGAAATCCTGAACGATGACACACAACTGAATGAACTGCTCGGCAAAAAGCAGTAAGTTCCACAAACCCAGACCGCCCGAAGCAACTTCGGGCGGTTTTCATGTTCATGCCTGGAATTTTCCTAAATCAGAACTATCCTTCCCGCCTTACGAAACCAACAAAAAACAGGGCGTATCTTTCATTTATGGAGATTGGGGAATAATGGACACAGCCTGTTCGCAAATGGGGATTGATTAGTTTCCATCTTACGCAAATTTCTGAAATCGACACATACAGCCGCTTCCCCTTCCTTTGTACCGTGGCAGACAGGCAAGCCCAATGGAGAATGGTTGTGTTAAAAACATAACACAGTTGTTGATGTGAATTATCGCTAAACTTCCACCAGAATATTCAGAAATGGTGCAGTGATTTTCAACTATAACGTAAAAAAAAAATCAACAGCCAAATAGCGACATACATTTTAGCCAAAAAAGGTAATTTTATTTAGCCATATATGGTAATTTTGAAATATAGTGTTATCTTTGCCTTGTAATCAAATGTGGGTATGAAGACATATAAACCAAGAATTGCCGATAAGGAGTTAGAACGAAAGCTGTCGGGTATCGGCGCCGTTTTGATTGAAGGACCTAAATGGTGCGGTAAAACAACAACAGCGGAGCAACGAGCGTCCACAATCATCTACATGGACGACCCTTTGTACAAGGAACAGAATCTCCGTATGGCCGATATAAACCCCAAAGCCTTGTTGGTCGGGAAATACCCCATATTGGTGGATGAATGGCAACTTGCTCCCAAATTATGGGATACAATTCGTTTTGAGGTCGATCATGAAGGAAGCGAAGGTCTTTTTATTTTAACCGGCTCTGCTGTTCCTGCAAAAACGGAAGAAATACATCATTCGGGAGCCGGCCGATTTGCATGGCTGACAATGCGCCCCATGAGTTTATACGAGTCTGGAGAATCTTCCGGAGAGGTTAGTTTGGAGGATATGTTTGAAACTCCGGACAATATAATGGGAATCAACAAACTGTCGCTTGATGATATTGCCTTTTTGATTTGTCGGGGCGGGTGGCCTCGTGCCTCCTTGCAAACAGGAGATATTGCGCTGGATCAAGTGAAATACTATTATGACGCTGTGACCCGTGCGGACATTTCTCGTGCAGATGGTGTTCGTCGCAATCAGGAACGAGTGAAACGATTGATGCGTTCTTATGCTCGGCATCAAGGCTCACAAGTTCCTATCAGTACAATTGTGGAAGATATGCGAGTGAATGATGAAGAATCGACGGATGTAAAAACGGTTGCTTCTTATATCGATGCTCTGAAAAAAATTTTTGTCATAGAGGATTCTGTTGCGTGGAATCCCAACCTGCGCTCAAAAACAGCTATTCGAACATCTGATACCAGGTATTTTGTCGATCCGTCAATAGCCGTCGCAGCTTTGGGACTCGGTCCTAAAGACCTAATTAATGACCTCAATACAATGGGATTGTTGTTTGAGACGCTTTGCGTGCGGGATTTACGCGTATTTGCAAGTGCTTTAGATGGACAAGTTTATCATTTCCGAGACAAATACGGACTTGAATGCGATGCGGTCGTTCACCTGCGTAATGGCAAATTCGGCCTTGTCGAAATAAAACTTGGCGGAGACCAACTTATAGAACAAGGCGCAACTACCCTGAATACATTAGCAGCAAAGATTGATACGGACAAAATGAAAGCCCCGTCCTTCTTAATGGTGTTGACGGCAACAGGAAAATTCGCCTATCGACGTGCAGACGGAGTTTATGTAGTTCCCATTGGATGCTTGAAAGACTGATAAACAACATCAACCAACTGATCTCATCTATATGGAATATTGCTGACGGTATTCTTGTAAATATATATAACAAGGAGGGTAAAGCGATTCTCCCGATAATTGTATTGAAACAGATACACTGACGGAAGGCGACGTATTGGGTTTGCTTACCCCAAAATTTGCCGACAATAGAATCAACATAAGCAATCGTCCTGTCTTGTTTGATGATAGTACATTTTTTCACCAGAATTATTCGATTTGCATAATTCAAACAGAATAATTATTTTTGAAAGACCTTGTCACGGAAATCAATAAAGTCTTCTCTGTAACCGACAGGCTGTTTGCCATGTGGATAAATAAGTTGTATGGGAGTAGGGGGATATGTTTATAGGGAAAAAGTTTGTAGGGAAAAAGTTTGTTTGGTGTGAAAGTATTGTTAAATATGAAGCTTATTAGATTACTGAATAGTGTGAATTACAGTATTGTAAACAGAGTGAAGAGATAAAAACTCAACGTATAAATGAGGTCTGTAAATTGACACCGGAATATTGCACTTGCAGAATTGCTTCTGCAGTAATCATATTTTTGTACTTTTATGCCCTAGTTGCAATATAAATAAGTATTTTTGCATTATATAAAAGCAGGCTAATATATGAATGATAAAGCTGGGTTAATAGCAGAACGAATGAAAATTTTTCGTGAGATGCTATTACTGCCAAAACCGAATGGTTTGGATTTTGAAAGTTGGTTGGATAATTTCCAAAAACAAGAAGATAAGGAACTTGCTGCTCGTATTTTAAAATATTTTATTTATTTCTCTGATGACTTAATAGATCAAATGCTCCGTACGGTTATAGGGCGTTGTGGTTATTATTTTATGCAAAATGTTCCTGGATGGAATCATGATAGTTTTAAGAACGAATGTTGGTATAGTTTTATTCAAGGAGAAAATCCAGACGATGCGACAGATAGTGGTTATATTTTCACTCGTAAACTTAGAGAAGTTCTGAATATTCCTGATAACCGTATTATAAAGTTTGATACACTGTTTAAAAAATTGGAAGATAATACTAGTACTCCTCAGAATGTTATTTTAGTAGATGATTTTGTAGGTTCCGGTGCTCAAACAGATAAAGCTTGGAACGAACACAAATTAGGATTAAAAAAGAAGACTTTAAGCGAACTTCAAAGTCGGTTTAATCATCGTATAATTTATGCCCCTCTTGTTGTTAATGATATGGGGCTATTGAGAATTAAGAAATATTGTTCTAATTTACACTTAGAATATATATATCATTTGGGTCCAGAATATAATCTTTTAAATATAGATGGATTATGCTGGGCAGGTGATTATAGTTTGTATGCTAGATTTTTAAATATGATGAGTAGAATAGCTAAGGAACAAAAAATTCCTGTGACAGGTGGAGACAGTGTGAATGATATAATGGGCTTTGCTGAACAAGGTCTTGCTTTGGCTTTTCATCATGGTATTCCAGATGCATGTCCTGCATTCTTTTATTGGAATACTGATAATTGGAAACCTTTAAAAAAACGTCCGTATCATAGATAAACTTTGAGATTATGACATCAGATGAAAAATTGGCACAACTCGATGAGTTGTTTGGTAGTTATAAGGCGGAGTGGCTTAATGAAAAAATATTTCACTTCTTTGCCGCTCCAAGTTATTTTACATCTTTAAAGGATAAACGCCCATGTGTGTTGATGGGAGGTCGCGGCACAGGAAAGACAACTGTTTTAAGAGGCTTGTCTTATATGGGGCAGTATGCTTTGAATAATGATGATATTGATAGGTTTGATTTAAATAGTTATATTGGTATTTATTTTAGATGTGATACAAATCATGTTCATGCATTTAGTGGAAAAGGGATTGACAATGGAACATGGATGAAGATTTTTGCACACTATTTCAATCTTATTTTTACATCAGAAATACTTGAATTCATAGATTGGCATAAAAAACTTAAATCTGATGATGAAGTGTTGTCGAAACATGCATGTAGTTTGATCGCTACTTCTTTACATTTGGGTGATGTTTCGGATTATAAAGAATTAATACATGTACTGGAAACGGCTATGTATAAATTTCAGGCAGATATTAATAACATTTCAGATGGTAATATGCCACAACTTTCATTAGCAGGTGATCCTGTTAAAATAGTGACTGAGCAGGCAAGAAAATTAAGACAGTTTAGTGGTAAAATATTTTATTTGCTTATTGATGAATATGAAAATCTTTTGGATTCCCAGCAGCAGATTGTAAATACATTACTTAAACATGTACCTCAATCTTATACGATAAAGATTGGTGTACGTGAGATGGGTTGGAGAGTTAAGCATACGATGAATCCACAGGAAAGCGTTATTGATCCTGCTGACTATGTATTGTTCAATATTGTAGATGAGTTTACTGATGAAACTCCTGATAAGTTTGAATCTTTTGCACGTGATGTATGCCAGTTAAGAATAAAAGATTTGCTTGAAGATGGTGGTGTAGAATTTGATATAGAGCAGGCTTTAGTAAATTTGCCTTACGAAGATGAGGCAATAAAGCTTGGAGTAGAACAGACCAGCCAGTATAAAAATATTCTTGAGTATGAAAAGGAGAGTGGACTTGATTTAGGAGTGTCTTCGTTGTATAAGTTCTTTATATCTTATTGGTCTGAAAATCATAATTCAATGCTTAAAGATACAATAGAGGATTATTTAAAAAATGCGAAAAGCTGGAATACTCGCTATGAGAATTATAAGTATAGTCTGCTCTTTAAAATACGCACTGGAAGAGGCAGTGGTGGAATTCAGAAATATTATGCAGGATGGAGTACATTTGTAAAACTAGCCAATGGAAATATCCGTTATTTAATGGAGTTGGTTTACCGTTCTTATTATATTTATTTGCAGGAAGGAGGAGACATTACTAAACCTGTATCTGCCGATGTTCAGACAAAGGCAGCACGTAACGTAGGGTGGAAAAATCTTACAGAGTTGGAAGGTACATGGAGTAATGGAGCTCAATTGACACGCATGGTTCAGACACTTGGTACTATCTTTTCAAAGTTGGCTAAAGATGGAGAAAATTCAGCTCCCGAAATAGTGCAATTTGAAATAGAAGGTAAACGTTCTGCACGTACGGAGGAATTACTTCAAGCAGGAATCATGAATTTAGCACTTGTTCGTATGCCTGCCAATAAACAGTCGGGACGTGGTAGTGTAAAGGAATTTATGTATTCGCTTCATCCTATTTTTGCTCCTTATTTTATATATAGTTTCCGTAGAAAACGTAAAATGGGATTATCTGATGCGGAATTCTTGTTATGTGTGGATAATCCTAATGATGCTGTTAAGGATATTTTAAATAAGAGAAATGTTAAATTGGATGAAGACAGGGAGTTGATAAATCAGTTATCTTTTGACTTTGAGGATTGGTATGATAAGTAAGGATTATTTGTACACAGAAATCTGGGACGATTTACGCTCGGTTGAGCTAGAATCAACAGCCCTTTATCTTTATACTCAGGACCCAGAGGATAGAAGTCGTCATTGTGCTTCAAATCTATCTATGAACAATTCGGATACAATATTTGAAAAGATTTCAATTAATGACAATGATCAGATGTTGTTTTCCTCAAATAATAGTATTATACCATTGAATAGTAATGATGCAATAGGTGGATTTTTTTCTTTATTTACTTTTCAAGTATTGTACTTGGAAGTGACTGGTATGTGTTGTCGTCTTATAGCTCCATTAATGAAGTATGCTATTCAAAAAGGTATAAAGACACGGATCGTTTATAGTGAACCAAAGGAGTATTTATTGACTGAATTCCAAAAAGAGGGGATTAATAGAGATTTATCAGAGTCTGTGGCAGGTGTAAGCCCTTTGCCTGGGTTTATTCGTTTGATTCCTTTTAAAGAAGAACCAATTTTTGTGACGTTGCTTGGTTTTGAAGGTGGTAGATTTTCTTATTTGGTTGCAAATAAACAACCTTCTTATGATAAAATATTACCTGTTGTCGGAGTGCCAGGTTATAGAATACATTATCCATTTGAAAGTTTTTGGGGGAATCGTAATGCGCTTAAAACTACTAAAGCATATGAACGTATAGTGTATGCTGAAGCTAATTCTATAGTTGATGCTTATCTGATTCTAAAGAAAATTTCTTACGATAAAAGAAACCCCAATATGATAGTGGCGCCGATTGGGACAAAACCTCATGCAGTTGGAGCTATCCTATATGCTATAAAAAATCCCGATAAAGTGGAATTGTTGTATGATAATCCCAAAAGAAGTTTGCATAGAACAAAAGGTGTAGGACGTATATTGGTTTGTGATATAACAAGGCTCTTTGATGAAAACTAATATGCCAGGATTAGATTCTTATTATACACCATCTTCTTTAGCTGATAAATTGGTTAACTTTATTGTACCTACTCAGGTTTCTTGTGCAGTGGATTTTTGTGTAGGAGATGGTAATTTGCTCAAAGCAGTAGCAAAACGATACGATAATGCAATATTGTATGGTACTGATATTTCAGGTGATGCTTTGAGTAAGCTTTCTAGCCAATGTCCCGATTGGTATCTGGGGAAGTGTGATTTTAAAACGGATGAATCTATAGATAATGTACTTTTTCTAAAAAACAAGTTGTTTGATTTGATAGTTTTGAATCCGCCATTCACATGTAAAGGGAGTGTAGTTGAGAATTTAAAATTTGAAGGAGAGGAATATCGTGTAAGTACTGCCATGTTTTTTCTAATGAGAGCTTTAAGGTATTTGGCGCCTAATGGTGGTTTATATGCTATATTGCCAATAAGTTGTGTGTATTCTATTAAAGATAGAAAGGCATGGAACTATTTGAAAGCGCATTATAATGCTTGTATTTTAGAAGAGTCTAACAAGGTTAGTTTTACCAGTAAGTGCGCACCGAATATAGTATTAGTATATGTTGGCCATTATAAAGTAAATGGAATAGAAAAGTTTAGTACTTTTGACTTTTCATCACTTGCTGTCACATCAATAGTAAGAGGATGTGTCAGGATGCAGAATTTGCAGTATAGCAAATCAAAAAATGCAGTGCCGTTAATCCATACAACTAATTTGCAGAAAGGAAAATTAATGAATCTAGAGTGTATTATAGCTGGGAATAATATTCTTGTAGATGGAAGTGGAGTGGTTATACCACGAGTTTGTAATCCAAGTCCAAATAAAATTGCTTTATTAGATGAGGATTCGATTTACGCTCTTTCGGATTGTGTTATTGTTTTAAGAACTAAAAATCGAATTGATGCCCAAAAAATACGAGATAGTATAATAGAGCATTGGTATGATTTTTTATTGGTGTATAAAGGTACAGGAGCTCAATATACTACATTGGAAAGATTGAGAACTCTTTTTGGAGTAACTCAATCTTGACTTTAAACAACAAATTCTAGCTGTTATTTTGTATGCGTGCTATGCTTATGATTTTTATTTCGTCATCTGATAATTTATAAAGGTACTATAAAATATTTTGTGTAAATGGAAATACGGGATTCTATTTGAAATGCACCCCAAAAGTTAGACATAAAACTTTTGGGGGGCACTTCAATTTTTGAGTCCCGTATTTTTCTGTATTTGCGACACTGTCCAAAACTTTATGTAAATGGGAACAGAATTCAGTTGTAAGTTTCTTTTTATAGAATCCATATAGACTCCCGTATTCCCCCCTCCCCAAAACTCCCACAATTACAACCTACTCAACCTCCAGAAACCCCATTGCAAACGCATCGGGGAAGATAAATTTCTTTTCGCCGAGGAAAAATTTGACATAGATATATTTCTCGTTTTTGTTGAATTTCACCACCACACCCTTGCCGAATTTCTTGTGCCGGACTGTCCTACCCACACCTATTGTTTCCAGCTTTGTTTCAAAATCCGGTTTTGCTGGTGCCGGCTGTGGATTAGGAGCGATATTGGCAGCTTTCGGGCGTTGCGGCTGAACCAGTGGCTCGGGCGGCAAAACAGTCGCGCCCGTTCCCCGGGTGGCTTGCCCTGCTCCGTTCCGTTCGGGATTTTCCACACCCTCCGGATACGAAGCATACGAACCCCTATCCACGGCTCTCATGGCCGATTGCTGATTGTAGAACAGTTTCTCATACTGTGTCCTGCGGATGGTGGTGTCCCAGCCGCCCACTTCGTCCGCCGCATGCCTGTCTATGCCCGTGTACAGAAGACTCGCGTCCTCATAACGTTTGAATTTGAAGATGGCATCATTCATCAACGGCGCATTGAACACGCCAAGCGAACAAAGCATATTGAAATCGGCCACATTCAACCCCGTAACCTTCCTGAACAGCCCCGGCTCCAGTTGCGTGATGACATCTTTCAGGCATCTTTCACGATAGTCGGTCAGGTACATGAACACGGGAATACGGGTGGCAAACTTTATCAGCTTGTCTTGAATCTGTTTGCGTTTGCTCTTCATTTCCCGTTCCTCATCCGAAAGCTCCTTTTTCTCTTGTGGCGTCGGGTCGGGATTCTCTTGCTTGGCCTTCTTGACGGCCTCCGATTTGTTGATAATGGTAGCAAGGTCGCTGTTCAGGTTGCGGAAACCCTCTATGTTCATCAGCGCCCTCATGGCCTCCGGGCTTGCAAGCAGGCGTTTCAGCGTGTCGTTGTCCACATTCACGAGCAAGGCCGATTCCCAACGCTTGGCCAGCAGCGTAGCCGATGTACCTGCCAGGGCAATGTCAAGAATGTCCTGCGCATCCACCTCTTTCATGCTGCTGCCATCATAGGCCAGGACAGGCAGGAATTTGATAAACTCCCCCACTTTGGTTTCAGGGTTGGATTCGTTGATATCCAAGCGGCAACTGTAATCGGATATTTGGCGCAACGCCCTGTCAAGGGCAAAGTCAAACACATAGCACTCTTTCTTCATAATAACCCTGCGCCCTTCTTCATCCTTGATTTCCCAGGGACTTTGTACCCGGAACGCCGCTTGGAAATACGTTTCCGGACTTTTCAGGTTACGGAGCATGAATATGCCCGTCCAGGGCTTGACCGTAACACCCGTCGTCAGTTTTCCGCACGTGAGGGTTATGGTCTTTGTCTTCAGCGGGTCGCCCATATTGGCCTGCACGGGAAACAGGGCATCCAAACCGATGCCGGCCTCCGTGCCTGCGCACACCACCACCTTGTAATCGTGGTAGAACCTGTTTTGACGCTGAGCCAGCAGGTTGGCCATGGCAAAGCAGGATGCCACATTGGGCAGGAACCAAAGCGTGTGCGAAAGCACATGGAGCAGCCGCGTATCGCTGAACGGCATCGGAGGCCGTTTGTCCTGACCAAGTTTCAAATCATCCACACTGGCCGGAAGATAAGATCCGCGGACAAGGTCAAGCCATTTCTGCACCTCGTTCTCGTATCTGAACCTTGCCGATGCTCCCCTGCCCTCTGCGGAAAAAAACAAATTCAGGTCAAACTCGTCAAACTCACACTGCCTGGCCACTTCCTGTATCTCATCGGGTAGCCGGTAGGTAAGCATAACCATGCGCGGCAGGGCCAGATACGGATTGTCGCTCCCCTTCCACTCGGCTTTGGCGCGCTGCTCGTCCGAATAGGTCCAGTTGAATATCTGTTCTTCTATAAACTCGCCATTGTTGATGGCCCGGAACGGAGTTCCCGAAAGGAAAAGATAATACCGCGTGGAAATAGGAAGCCAGGTTTCGTTAATGGCATTGCTGGCCTCGTCTTTTTGGTATTTCTCGGCATCGAAATCCACTGCGGTTTCTTCATCCTCTTTTTCAAACAGTTCCTTTGCACGCTCGCGCCATGCCCCGAAATGATATTCGTCAAATATCACCAAATCCCACTGCACCGCATGGATAAACTCGTTTTTGGTCTTGATGCCGCCGCTCTCGTTGGTGCCTAACAAATCCTGGAACGAACCGAAAACAACTATCGGTCTCGATTTGTCTGCACGCCTGAATTCCTGGTCAATGTTCAGGTTGTTGTCGCGGGCATCCTTGTTGGATATGTACTGCCAGCCCTCAAAATCGACATGCGACACAAGGTCTTCGCGCCATGCCGACTCCACCGCCGGTTTGAAGGTAAGAATCAAAATGCGCGACAAACCCATTTTTTTGGCCAGCTGGTAGCTGGCAAATGTCTTGCCGAAACGCATCTTGGCATTCCACAGAAATTTAGGAACACGGTCGGGCTCTTCTTTACGCGCCCGCTCAAAATAAGCCTTTGTCTGTTCCACGGCACGGAACTGCTCCGGACGCATCGTGAAACTCTGCGTCCTGTTCTCCTCATTTGCCAAACCGGTGCGAAGCGACAAGACTGCCGCTTTGACATCCGATACGGAGCATTTGAACCACTCGTCGGTCTTGTCAAGCGGATTAAGGCGGCGGCATCCCTTGCGCTCCAGCAGCTTGTGCACATCCTTGTCTGTAAAACACGAACCGTCATTTGTCATGGCCGATTCCACCAAAACTATCTCATACCGGATTTTGCTGGTGTGCAGTTGTTCCTCGATACGCTCCCTCGCCGTGCGCTCCGTATAGCCTATCTTTAAAAAACCGCTGTGCGAATCCACACCAATCAGCCTGTAAGCATATATGGTAGGACTGACAGCAGGACGCTGGGGAAAATAATTGTGTTCCATAATCTTATTCCATTGGCCGTATCATTGACTCGATAAAGTTGATTTCTTCTTCTGTCAGATTGTATTTCGCGTAAAGCTCCTGGTCTGTCCATGGCTTGGAGAAGTCTTGGATGGGGACAAATTGAAATTTGTCTTTAGAAAGATTTATAGAAGAAACTGCTTGTAACAATAGGAATCGTGCAAATTTTGTTTTTAGATACTTGCATAGATTTACAGCTTCCTCTTCTTTTGTTTGTTTACCAATTATAAGATATGAATCAGTACATACTTCTTTGGGTTTCAGAACTTTCAAACTTGAAAGGATTTTGACTTGTCCATTTTTGTCTGGTTCTCCTGCGTGTTCACATGTAACTTTGCTAACCATAACTTTGTATGCATCAGCATAGTCTTTATTTATTGAAATAGAATTAGGTGAAATGTATCCTTTACCTTTACTGGAATATAAAACATATGATTCAATACTTGCTTTTTCTTCTCCTCTAATATATGATGAGATCCCAAAAGGATTTCTCGATAAAATAAGCATGGAAAGACTTTCTTCATATTTATATCCTATACGGTGAATAATATCAATGGCATTATTATATCTAACGAATACAGGAAATTCATTTAACTTACGAAGGCGACTACTTAAATGACCATTCAAATTAGTTGTAAATTGGCATAATCCATGTTCATCTTGTTTCCATAAAAAATAGCACACTCCTCCTCCTATACTATTATTGGGAAAACATTCTTTAGCATTTACATAGTCGTATATTACACGTATTCTACTGTCATTAAGCATATTATCTCTAAAACCATCTAATCCTTTCCCACCTGCAAACCATCTTGAAGGAATAATCATTAATAAGTATTTTGGGCTGAGTTTTTTGGCTTTCTCAACAAATAAATGATAGAGAGGTTTAGCACTTGCACCGTTCCCTCCATCGTTTAACTGATACGGCGGATTTCCGATAATCACATCGAATTTCATATTAAATACCTTGTTTACATCTAAGTTGTGGATAAATTGGTAAGCATGGTTCTCCAGCTCGGAAACACGGTCATATTCGTTTTGCGAGGCACCGCAATACAGGCACTTGCCGTCTTTCCATGTGTGGTTGATTCGCTGGTAAATAATATTCCCCTGCGGCTTGTTTTCAGGGAATTGATAGGCCGAAAACTGGCTGCTTGGAAATTTGCTGCAATACACGCTCCGGCGCGAAAGCAGGCTGGTAAGTTCCGTAATGGCAATCCCGAACAGCTGTTTGGAAAAAATATGCTCAATGCGTTTTTCAAGGTCGGGAATTTGCCGTTCCAAACCCTTAATCAGCCTCTTGGCTATCTCACGCAGGAAAACACCGCTCTTGCAGCAAGGGTCAAGAAAGCTTGTGTCGGGATTCTCAAACAGCTCTTGCGGAAGCAAGTCAATGATTTTGTTCGCCAATTCCGGCGGAGTGAACACCTCGTCGTTGCTCAAGTTGGCTATGCACGACAACACATCGGGATTATATGCATGCTGAAAAAACTTATTCTCCATAATCCTGGACTTTTTTGTAGTGGGTAACATATCTTCGCAGGAATATTCCGCCCTCTGCCTTCTGCTCTTCCGTAAGGGCGAAAAGATTGCCTTCGCTGCTGTCGTTGTAAAGCAGCAGGTCGGCCATGGTATAGTCGGAGCGTTGCATCCGGTTGCCGCCTATGAGCGTCCACTCGGAAAAGACAATCGGCGCGGAAGTGTCGTTGCCATCGGCATCCACACACATAAGTGTCAGGGCATTGCCGTTGATAATGTTACGGTTGATAATAAAACGGGCTGCCGCGCGGGTCTCGTCGGAGGCATCCGCCTTGCAATGGGCTGTATATTCACCGTCCCAAATGGCATAAAGCCGCTCACGGCAGGCAAGCACGTTGTCGTTCTGGATGTCCACGCCATAAAGGCTGCCAATGGCCACAATGGCCTGCCGTTCGTAATCGTGCGGACTGTTCCTGTATTTTCTTCGGAGTTCGTCCAGCTTGCGCTTGAGTATGACTGACAGAAAATTGCCATCGCCACAAGCCGGTTCCAGAAATCGGGAATCGGGGCGCAGGCATTCATGTTTCACAAGGTCGCACATGGCGTTCACCTCCCGCTCGGCAGTGAACACTTCGCCCCGTTGCGTTACCCGCTCTTTCGATTTGATTTGCGGGCTGCCTTGTTTGGTTGCAGACATATAGCCTCTTTACACATTGCGCGGCCAAGGGCTACGGACACCGCAAACTGACATTCAGTTTTTTTTCAAGACATAAAAAAGCGTGAAGCCCTGCACTGTCGCTCGCTCCACGGTTAGAGGCTCTGGCAAGCCCGAATGTCAGAAACGAGCAACGCCGAAGCCCCACGCCGATATGTATAACAACCCCACACCGGCAGTCCATCAGGCATACAAGTACACCCATGGACGCACGGCACACGTGGGGCATGCATATAACACACCCACGGGGCATTCACGTTGCT
>CALUNA010000010.1 GCA_944321895.1 uncultured Bacteroidales bacterium
TTCATACAAAAAAACTGTGTTAGCAAAGTTAATATTTTATTTCTTTTCTTTGCTGACACAGTTTAATTTACATCCTCGAAATTGTTGCCGCACATATTGCTTCTGTACAAAGAAACATGGTTTTGCTTCATGCATAATCCAGGTGTGGTTTTATTTATTAAGGCCTTGCAATTTTTGTGGATAATAATAAGGTATCTGCATTTATGTTGTTCAACGAAAACAGATGGTGGGTTACAGAAACAAACAGTTCAGCAAAGGCAACTTTGCTGAACTGTTTGTTTCTGTTCAATAACTTGTGACGGTTATTTGGTATTCGTCATGTCATGTACCGGCGTTTCAATAGGTCAGTGTGACGGTTAGCTTTTTTCCAGCAACGTTTGTTGCGTGTATGGAGGTGATGTAACCGTCGGAGTCTGTTTCTGTTTTGTAATCAGTGGCCTGTACTTCTGTTGAGTCATTCCGCCACCAATAGGTGGGCAGCGCACAGTGGTTGCTGCGTACACCAAGTACACCGGCAAGTCGCCATGTTACGTGTTCCATACTGTCAAACCAGGACAAAATTTGGTTGACATCCGTTAAGCCTTTGTTGGCATGTTCCGTGTACAGGAATGTCGTTTCATCGTCATGCGTGGTATAATTGAATCCGAGCAGGTCGCCGTTCTGCCAGTTCATAGTCATGGCGGTTCCGGTTGGTTGTCCGTTTTCGATGACCTCATCGCGTATGAGTTGACCGAGTTCATCATAGGTGTATTGTGATTCGCCCGGCTCGATGCCTTCTATCGGTTGTCCGTTTTCAAATGCTTCGGTGTATGTGGATCGCGCGGCGCGGTCATTTTCGTCAAGCGTAGCGGTCATGCGAATTACCTGAAGTTGCGTATCAAGTTGGTTATTTCCCTCTATGTCGGGGTTGTCGTTGATGCGGGTAAAAATGTCTGCGGTAATGTTGCCGGAAGCATAGGTGTAGCGGCAGAGATAGTCGATGTAGGTAGTTGTTTCCACTTCCTGGCGGAATGTGAAGGACGAAATGCGGTTTTGTTCATCGTAGTCGAACGTGAACGTATTGGTTTCGGTGCTTTCGTTGTCTGTGTATACAATGGCAAGTTTGGTCACGGCCTTACCGTCATTCTGGTTGTGGATTGGTTCCGGCTCTTCTCCATTGCATCCTGTCAGCATGAAAAGCGCGGCAAAAACAGGAGTAAAAAACAGTTTTCTTGTCATAATCATATTGTTAAATGGTTAGGTTGTATTTCGGGTGGCAAATATAAGAAAAAATGGGCATAGAGACAATTGAAAGACTGTTGCAGGGATGTTTTATGTACATTATCCGTTTGGTGATGAAATAATCTTCTGCTTGTTTTGCGTGTATGGGAGAATCTTTCGTTTACATGGAATTCAGGAAACCGTATTGTCCCTAAAAACGCCGCGCAAGGATTTTGTACCTTGCGCGGCGTTTCATTGTTTTTGTGATTGTGGCGTGGTGCTCAATCGTTTTCCATGTACGTGTATCCGTACAGTCCGGAGCGGTAGTTGGACAGGAACTCGCGTCCTTCTTCGGCCGATATGTTGCCTTTTTTCACGGCTGACGATACCCATACTTCAATGGAACGCGCCATGCGCTTGGGATTGAACTGCACGTAGTCGAGCACGTCGGCAATTGTTTCGCCCTCAATCACCTTGTCTATGGTGTAGTCGTTGCCTTTCACCTTGATGTGCACCACGTTCGTGTCGCCGAACAGGTTGTGCAGGTCGCCCAGGATTTCCTGGTACGCGCCTACGAGGAACACGCCCAGATAATACGGTTCGTTGTCTTTGAGCGCATGCACGGGCAGGTGGTAGGAAAAGTTTTTGGTTGAAATGAAGTTGTCTATCTTGCCGTCGGAGTCGCAGGTTATGTCCTGGATGGTGGCCGATTTGGTCGGCTGTTCGTTCAGGCGGCTGATGGGCATGATCGGGAAAATCTGGTCTATGGCCCATGAATCCGGCAGCGACTGGAACAATGAGAAGTTGCAGAAATACTTGTCCGGCAGCAGCTTGGAGATTTTTTTCAGCTCGTCGGGCGCATGTTTGATGCTCATGGCCATGTCGTACACCTCGCGGGCAATGGACCAGAACAGGCGTTCCACGCGCGCCCTCGTTTTGAGGTCTATCAGCCCGAGGTTGAACAGGTCCAGTGCTTCTTCGCGGCATTGGAGCGTGTCGTGCCATGTTTCCAGGATGCGCGTCTGGTTCAGTGTGTCCCACAGGTTGTACAGTTCCTTGACAAGCTCGTGTTCGTTTTCGCCGAGTTCTTCGCTTTCGTCACATTGTGGCAGGCTGGTGCTGGTCAGTGCTTCGATGATAAGCACGGAATGGTGCGCGGTCAGCGAGCGTCCCGATTCGATGATGATGTTGGGTTGTTGCAGACCGTTTTTCTCGCATACGTCGGCAATGGACGACACGGCGTCGTTCACATATTCCTGTATGGAGTAGTTCATGCTGTTCCCGCTGAGTGATGAGCGTGTGCCGTCATAGTCCACGCCGAGGCCGCCGCCAATATCGACAAAGCCTATGTTGAAATTCATGCGTTGCAACTGTACGTAGAACTGGGTTGCCTCCTTAAGGGCAGTTTTGACGTTGCGTATGTTTGTGACCTGGCTGCCAATGTGGAAGTGTATCAGTTTGAGGCAGTCTTTCAGGTCGTTTGCTTCAAGGAATTCGAGCGCATCGAGCAGTTCGCTGGAATTGAGGCCGAATTTGCTCACGTCGCCTCCCGATTCTTCCCATTTTCCGCTGCCGGAGCTTGCCAGTTTGATGCGTATGCCCATGTTGGGTCTGACCCGCATTTTCTTGGCCAGGCGCGCTATGGTGTGTAGTTCCATCATTTTTTCCACCACAAGGAAGATTTGCCGTCCCATTTTCTGCGCCAGCAGGGCCAGTTCTATGTAACTTTCGTCCTTGTAGCCGTTGCATATAATGAGTGCGTCGTTGTCTATGTCGATGGAAAGCACGGCATGCAATTCCGGTTTGGAGCCGGCTTCCAGTCCGATGTTGTATTGGTTGCCGTGGCTTACGATTTCTTCCACGACGGGACGCATCTGGTTCACCTTGATAGGGTAGATGACATAGCTTTTGGCGTTGTATCCGTATTCCTTGGAGGCAATGTCGAAACAGGCGGATATTTTTTCAATCCGGTTGTTCAGAATGTCCGGGAAGCGGAGCAGAACGGGTGCGGGCACATCGTGTATCTGCAATTCGTCCATCAGCTCTTTCAGGTCAATGGCCGGTCCATCGGCCTTTGGCTTTACCGTTACATGTCCTTTTTCGTTTACCGAAAAATAATCCAGTCCCCAGCCGTTGATGTTGTACAACTCTGCCGAGTCTTCAGTTTTCCATTTTCTCATTTACCGTAAACTTTGTTTAAGTATGAATAAATCAAATTTACCTGTTTGTTTATAACTGTTTTTTGATAGCCTGCAATGTGTTTCTTATGTTGCGAAGCCGCTCTATGGCCTGTTGTCTTTTTTCAACCTCACTGCGCCTGTCAGTCAGTTTTTTTCTGATGGCGTCCATGTTCAAATGTTCCTCATGGCGCAGGTAGTCGATTTGTTTGATGGTTTCGATGTCCTGCCTGGTATAGAAACGCCTGCCGTTGCTTCTGTGCGGGGCAAGTTGTTTGAACTGGCGTTCCCAATGGCGCAGGGTAGGCTGCGTTATGTGCAGCATTTCCGAAACTTCCGCAATTGAATAAAAAATCTTTTCCATTTGCCTACCGGTATATTTTGAGCGTTTGTCCTATGCGTATGGTTGTTCCTTTCAGGCGGTTCCATTTCTGCAGTTGGCTTACTGTCACGTGGTATCGCTGTGCGATTCCTCCCAGTGTGTTGCCGGCCTTGACTTTGTAGTATGTCACATTGCCGCTGGTGTAGCTTCCGTCAAAGTCGGTTTTCTGTGCCAGATCAATTTCCGCACGGCGGTTGTTGATCAGTTCATCGGCCTTGTAGGCCAGGATTTCCTGTTCGTGGTCAATGAATTCCAGGGCGTAGTTGTGCGGCAGGCATATGGCGTAATTCTTGCCGTTTCCGGGAACAATGTCGCGGCGGTATTGCGGGTTCAGTGCACGCAGGTCGGCTATGGGCATGTCCAGCACGGCTGCAATCTGTTCCAAATGAATCCGTTTGCCTGTGACGATGGTGTCTGCCACGAGCGGCATGCTGACTTTTTTCGGACAGATATGGTGTTCCTGATAGAAATTCATGGCATAGCATGCACCAATGAAAGTCGGGACATATCCCCGTGTTTCTCGTGGCAGGTATGGATAAATTTCCCAATAGTCGCGCTTGCCGCCGGAACGCCTTATGGCTTTGTTCACGTTTCCGGGCCCGCAGTTGTAGGCGGCAATCACCAGGTGCCAGTCGCCGTAGATGGAATAGAGGTCTTTCAGGAAGCGGCAGGCTGCATCTGTCGATTTGATGGGGTCGCATCGTTCGTCTATGAGGCTGTTTACTTCCAGGCCGTACATGCGTCCCGTGGCTACCATGAATTGCCACAATCCGGCAGCTCCGGCTCTTGACACGATGCTTGGATTCAGTGCCGATTCAATAATGGGCAGGTAGCCCAGTTCCAACGGCAGGCCGTACTGGTTCAGTTTTTCTTCAAATATGGGTGCGTAATAATCGAACATGCCCAGCATGGATGACAGCTGTTTGCGGCGTTTGTTTACGTACAGGTCTATGAATGCCCTGACACGGCTGTTGTAAGGCATTTCCATGACGTAGGGTAGTGTTTGGAGCCGTTCCTTGTAAACGGAATCGGGAAAAACGGGCCCGATGGAGTCGGTTGTGCAGTCGTTTTTTTCCTCATATTTCAGCAGCCATGCCTGCAGCAGTTCATCGAGTGCGTTGTCCACTTCCTGTGGCACGCTGATGGTTGAGTCGAGCAATTGCATGTTCACAGAGTCGGCAGGGGCTTTTCCCGCCGTAACCACCGGGGCCGGATTGTTGTTCAGGGTGTCAGGAACAGCTTCGTGTGGTTTTGCCATCCCTAATGTTGCCGGAAGCAGCAACAGGATAATCATGTATGAATGCAGTCGGTTCATATTTTCCATATTGTTTTGTCTTTTTTAAAACCGGAATGTAAACATTAATTCGGCTCCGTGTTTGTTATATTCGTCCTTGTAGATTACCGGTTGCACGTTAAGGCTCAGATCAGGGCTTATGTCGAAGTCGTAGAGCTGTGCATCCACATAGGCATCAATCAGTGTCAGTGCGTAAAATCCGATGGTGACTACTATGCTCAGGTCACGGTAGCGTCGGTACGTGTTCATGCTTGTTTGCAGCACCTGCTGGTAGGAACTCATGCCGCCCAGGCTTTCTATGGTATAGCCTTCCGGCAGAATATCCATGAAACTGTTTGTGTTCGGGTCGTTGTCGATTATGTCACGATAGGCATTCTTGTAGTCTGTATACATGCCGTTGTTCCATGAGATGGCGTATGCACATCCCAGAAAACCACCATATACGATAGGGAGTTTCCAGTATTTCCGGTTGTAGATTTGTCCGAGTCCAGGTACGATGGCCCCCAGCCAGACCGATTTCATCGGATCCGGTTTCCAGCCCTGTTTGAGCACAATGGTTTCCGTTCCGCCAATGGTATCGGTTGTCAGGATGATTTCCAGCTCTTCGTCCTGAATGGTGTCGTTTACCAATAGCACTGGAGATGCATCATTGACCTCAATGGCTGTCGTGTCGTTGTCTGCCGCTTGCAGGCAGCTTGATGTAACCGACAACATGCAAGCAAGTATGGCAAGCAGTTTTTTCACCTCCGGTTGTTGATGGTATCTAATTTTTCCATGATTCTGGACAGCTCTTCATCGTTTGCGAACGGGATGCTGATTTTTCCTTTTCCCTTGTCGTTGCAGCTGAACTGCACTTTTGTTTCAAACAGAGTGGACAACTGGTTCTGTAGGCGTGAATATTCAGGCAGCTTGCTCACCTGGTTTTCTGTTTTGGCCTGCGGCCTGGCAGTTCCGTTTCCCGAGCGCACGATTTCTTCCACCTTGCGGACGGAGAGTCCCTCGTTCAGGATGCGTTTGTAGATGTCCAGCTGGTCGGTCGGGCTGTCTGTTCCGAGCAATGCGCGTGCATGTCCCATATCAATTTTGTGTTCCGTTATGCCCATTTGGATTTCGGCGGGCAGGCGTAGCAGGCGCAGGTAGTTGGCAATGGTTGCACGTTTTTTGCCGACCCGCTGGCTCATGCGTTCCTGGGTCAGCGAATATTCATCCATCAGGCGCTGGTAGGTCAGTGCAATTTCTATGGCGTTCAGGTCTTCGCGCTGAATGTTTTCAATCAGTGCCATTTCCATGACCTGTTCATCGGCAGCAGTCTTTATGTAGGCGGGGATGGTTTTCAGGCCTACTATTTTGGCGGCACGGTAGCGGCGTTCGCCGGCAATGATCTGATAGCTTCCATCTTCGTTTTTGCGCAGGGTGATTGGGGAGATGACACCCAGCTCGCGTATGGATGTGGCCAGTTCATCAAGTGCTTCCTCGTCAAAATGCGTGCGTGGCTGGTTCGGGTTCGGCGTAATGGCCGACAGTTCCACTTCGTTTATCGATGATGAGCCGTTTGTTATGACATGTTCCGTATCTATCAGCGCATCCAGTCCGCGCCCAAGTCCAAATCCTTTTGCCATGTTCTTGTCTGTTATTGTGTGGTCGTAGGGAAATTTGTGGTTTGTTTTTATTCGTTGCCTGCCGATTCGCGTTTGATTACCTCCTTGGCCAGATCCATGTAATTTGTGGCTCCCTTTGATTCGGCATCGTACAGGATAATCGGCTTGCCGTGGCTCGGGGCCTCGCTCAGACGCACGTTGCGCGCGATGCTTGTCTCAAAGACCATGTTGCCGAAATGTTTCTTGATTTCTTCATACACCTGGTTTGCCGAACGCAGTCGGTTGTCGTACATGGTGAGCAGGAAACCGGAGATATTCAGTCCGGGATTCAACTTTGATTTGATGATTTTTATCGTGTTGAGCAGCTTG
The DNA here is from genome assembly GCA_944321895.1 of uncultured Bacteroidales bacterium. Taxonomy (GTDB): domain Bacteria; phylum Bacteroidota; class Bacteroidia; order Bacteroidales; family Paludibacteraceae; genus CALUNA01. Next base: position 7,021 of record CALUNA010000010.1, read on the forward strand.
CCGATACCTTCCAGGGCGAAATATTCGCTTTGTACGGGAATAATCACCGAATCTGATGCCGTCAGTGCATTGACCGTGATCAGGCCCAAGGAAGGAGAGCAGTCTATCAGTATGTAATCATAGTCGTTTTTCCGTGGTGCAAGCATGTCGCGCATCACTTTTTCGCGGTCGGGAAGGCTAAGCATTTCTATTTCCGCTCCGACCAGGTCGATATGCGATGGCATGACATACAGTTGTTCTATTTCCGTCGGAACAATGGCCTGCTGTGTCGGTACGCCGTCAATCAGGCATTCATAGATTGTATATTCGAGTTTGCGTATGTCAATTCCCAAGCCCGATGAGGCGTTTGCCTGCGGGTCGGCATCGACCAGCAGAACCTTTTTGCCCAGTGTAGCCAGCGATGCTGCCAGATTTATACTTGTCGTGGTCTTGCCTACGCCACCTTTCTGATTTGCCAATGAAATGATTTTACCCATATTCTTTTAATTTTAAAGTCGGACAATCATGCGGTTTTCCCGTTTTCATTCGGTTGTTTCCGCTTTTGCCTTCAATTTCAGTTCAACTTTTTCAATGACCTGTTGCGCCGTTATGCCTTTTATGCAGGCAAAGTCCTTGCGTTTGCAGTTGTCTGTGCCGTTTATGGTACACGGGCGGCATGGCAGGCTGATTTGCAGCATGTTGTCTGCGTGTTGTTTCCAGGCATAGAATCCGCCGTATGGATGTGTTCCGCCCCAGATGCTGATGGCTGACTGGCCGATCAGGGCCGACAGATGCTTGTTGGCCGAGTCCATGCAAATCATGGCGTCCAGTTTACGCATCAGGGCAAGTTCACCATCCAGCTGCAGACGTCCCGCAACGCAAGTTACATTACCGAACACGTCTGCCCATTGCTGCAGCATTTCGCTTTCTATTTCACCGGCGCCGAAAAGAAAAACTTTCGTATGGGGACGTGTGGAAAAATAGGAAATGATTTCTTTGGTCGTGCGGAATGGCAACCGGTTGCTCGCATATTTGGCAAAAGGTGCAATGCCAATCCACTGTCCCTCCTTGTGGCCGAAACGTTTTTCAATCGAGGCGGTGGCAACAGGATCTTCGGCTATGGAAACAAAGCTGTCATCGGTTTTCAGACCTGCTTTTTCGAATGTTTCGGCATAATAGTCGAACATGCTTTTGATAGGTTTTGTCCGTGCTGCGCCGTTACGTATAAGTCCGCGTTTGGCTTTCCGGCCCTTGTCTATGCAAAAGCTCCTGCACCCGGACCATGCAAACATGCGGCGCAACCATATGGCCGGATATTCATTTTGCAGGTCAATGACTTGCTGGATGTCGTATTTTTCTTTCAATTCCCTGTACAGCAGGCGCATTCCCTTGAAACCTTTGTGCCTGCCAGCCAGGTCGACCGTTTCAAAATGAATGTTTCCGTATCCGTAGAACATGGGTGCAAGTAACTTGCGCGACACCACGACAAACTGATGTTCCGGGTATCGCGTCGCCACCGAATGGAGCACAGGCACACTCATGGCTACATTGCCGATAGTAGAGAAGCGTAATACTAAATAGGTCATAAATCAGTGTGCAAAGATACGAAAATTAATCATGTAACAAACGGGTTGTACAGCAATAAAAAAAATGTAACTTTGCAGCTTGTTAAAAAATGAATGCCGGCGGGGTGTGGACATGTTGGGACATTTACGGCCACCGGCCTGCAACGCAGAAAAATATGGTGCTGAATTATATTTGGATAGGATTCATCCTGATAGCTTTTGTCGCGGGATGTTTGCAGTTTTTTATAAATGGCAACGTCGATGTGTTTTCCCAGATGGTCAATTCTACTTTTGATTCGGCCAAATCCGGGTTTGAGATATCCCTGGGACTGACGGGAGTGCTCGCATTATGGCTTGGCATCATGAAGATTGGCGAGCGTGGCGGTGTCGTGGCCGCTTTTTCGCGCATGGTAGCGCCTTTTTTCTGTCGTATTTTTCCTGATCTTCCCAAAAACCATCCGGCCATGGGTAGCATTTTCATGAATGTAGCCGCCAACATGCTTGGTCTGGACAACGCGGCTACACCCATGGGCCTGAAAGCCATGAAGGAAATGCAGGAAGCGAATCCCGACAAGACCAGGGCATCAAATCCGATGATTATGTTCCTGGTGCTCAATACATCCGGCCTGACCCTGGTCCCCGTCAGCGTTATGGTGTACCGCGCGCAACTGGGGGCAGCCAATCCGGCCGACATATTTCTGCCCATTCTGCTGGCAACGTTCGCCTCAACGTTTGCCGGTTTTCTGGCTGTGGCCATTTACCAGCGCATCAATCTTTGGGATAAGGTTATTTTAGGTACCCTGGGAGGGCTCTTTCTTCTGGTAGGAGGTCTTGTGTTTTTACTCAGCCGCCTGCCCAAGGAGCAGCTGTCACTCTGTTCGTCGGTCATTTCCAGTTGCATCCTGTTGTTGCTGATTGTGTTGTTCATAGGTATGGCCGCCTGGAAAAAGGTCAATGTCTATGATGCCTTTATCGATGGCGCCAAGGAGGGCTTTCAGGTAGCCATAGGCATAATTCCCTATTTGGTAGCCATTCTGGTAGCCATAGGCATGTTCCGTGCATCGGGTGCAATGGATTTTATGATTGAGGGTTTGTCGCGCTTTTTCGCATGGCTCGGTTTGAATACGGACTTTGTCGGAGCACTTCCGACCGCCTTGATGAAACCGTTGAGCGGGAGCGGTGCACGCGGCATGATGGTAGATGCCATGACACAATATGGCGCGGATTCGTTTGTTGGCCGTTTGGCATCCACCATACAGGGTTCCACTGACACGACATTTTATATATTGGCAGTTTATTTCGGTTCGGTAGGTATTAAAAATACGCGGTATGCGGTTACGTGTGGCTTGATAGCCGATGTGGTCGGTATCATTGCTGCCATTCTGATAGGATATTTGTTTTTTCATTGATTTGTCAAACGTTTTGTAAACAATGGGTATAGGTTTTTTGCAGAAAATATTCAAGTCCAGACGCCCGCAGGCTGTTCCGGAAACGGAATCCGTACCGACAGAAAGCCGGGAGGTATCGGAAGCACCCAAAACACCGTGGCAAACACTTGTTGCCGGCGAACTGACATCTGGAAATATCACGCAACAGGATGTGGAGTTGCTGCACGATGTGGAACTGCCGGAAATACTGAACTACGATTCCATTGTGGCCAACCTGAAGAAAAAGGCCACGGGAGGCCGCATGAGCCCGAAAATCGGCCCGGAAAGAATAGAACGCAACAGGGCGTTTGGAGAATTTCTCCTGAAAAAGTTTGACAAACGAACCTTCAAGATACAGGAACAGAACGGGTTGTTTGACCAGGCCATCGATGAAAAAGGCAATGTGGTCACACATCCGGCCTTGCTCTTTTCCGTCGGTAAGTCGGAAATTCCCGTCCATTTCGGGTTGGAATGCAAATGGGTAGCCCACATGTCGGAACATGGGCTCATCTGTTCCGGAAAATCTGTTCTGGCAAGGGCCAAGGTGTTTGAGCGTGAAACCCGGATTCCGGTGTTCATGATTGTGGCCGTTGCCGGTTTACCAGACGCTCCGGAACATCTGTATGTCATTCCGGTGCGTGAACTCTTCTCGAATTATGTAGTGGCCGACCGCTTGATGTTCTACGAAAAAGATGTGGACGAGCCATTCCGTTTTGACCGGCAGAACCTGAAACTTTATTGATTCCAGTCTATAAACACAACCGATATGATTAATTACTATTTGGATGATTCTTGTCCGGACTTTCCCAAGTTTAAGCGGCGTGACGTGGCCACATGGATTCATACCGTAGCAGCCGGCTATGGAAAAAGAATCGGGGAGGTGACTTTTGTCTTTTGCAACGATGAGCGTATCCTGGAAACAAACAGGCAATACCTGCACCACGACTATTATACCGATGTCATTACGTTTGACTACACGGAACAGGACAAAATCTCCGGAGATATCTTTATCAGTATCGACACCGTCGGCTCCAATGCCCGGGAATTTGGAAACCCGTTTATGGAAGAATTGATGCGTGTCATGATTCACGGAATACTGCATTTGTGCGGGCAGGATGACCAGACACCGGAACAGCGGAAAACCATGACGGAAAAAGAAAACAAGGCGCTCTCGAAGTTACGTTGATGTTTTCTATTTTTTGTTAAATTCATTTTGTCCATTTCCTTTCATGGGAGCACATTGGAAGATATTATTTAATTTTGCGCCCGTATTTTGGTGTGCGGCAAAATTTTTTGCACAAAACAGCGTTCTTATCTGAAAAACCGAAACTTTCTTGTATGTCACGTATATTCAGATATTGTATGGTGTCGGTATTGTTGTTGTCATTCGCAACAGAAATGCACAGCGAACGCTACTTGTGCGAGATCGGTCCCATTGCCGGAGGTGCATACTATGTGGGCGATGCCACACCAGTGGTTTTCCAACATGTGCGACCGGTCTATGGTGCAGCCTTTCGGTATAAATTCGATTCGCGATGGTCATTGGCCCTGAAAGGACAACACGGTGACATTGAGTACGAATTCTCGGATGAACTGTACAGGAATGAAATAACCACGCTGGACGTAGCCGGAGAATTCAACTTCTTCAAGATGGAACGCAATGTCTACGACAGCAGTTGCAAAAATTACTCGCCGTATCTGAATATCGGAATAGGCGTCAGCCTGTCAGGAACCCAAAACAATTTGGGCATTTATACGCCGGTCGGAATCGGATTCAAGTGGAACATTGTTCCGCTGATAAACCTGCAAATAGAATGGCAGCACCAGTTCTACCTGTCTGACAAGCTGGAGGGCAACGATGCATTGGCCAATTCGTACAAACTGAACGGAACGAATTTTTTAAGAAACGATATGTTTTCAACAATAACATTCGGTATCACAGTGAACTTGTGGAAAGAACGGGACGTGTGCCGGATGTGCGATATGTTCTTATGATCTGGGAAGAAAGAATAGACAGAAGCAAATTGCCAGACCACGTTGCCATTATCATGGATGGAAACGGGCGATGGGCGCAAGAACGCGGCTATAACCGTATATACGGTCATCAGCATGGCGTCGATTCGGTACGTGAAGCTACAGAAGCAGCCGCCGAGCTCGGTATCAAATACCTGACGTTGTACGCTTTTTCTACAGAAAACTGGAACCGCCCTTCCGATGAAGTGGAAGCCCTGATGGGATTGCTTGTCGACACGATAGAAAAGGAAACCCCCACGCTGAACAAAAACAATGTCCGCCTTCTGGCCATAGGAGACCTGGCCCGTTTGCCGCAGCCGACAAGGGAAAAATTTGAACGCTGCATGGCCGATACGGCCTCCAACACCGGCCTGCGTCTGGTTCTGGCCATTAGCTATTCGTCCCGTTGGGAAATAACGGCCGCCATGAAACAAATGGCCGCCGAGGTTGCGGCAGGCAAATTGACACCGGAACAGATAAGCGAACAGGTCGTCGCGGCACATCTGAATACGAAGGATATACCAGACCCCGACCTGCTGATACGCACAAGCGGCGAACAACGCATAAGCAATTTCCTTTTGTGGCAGCTGGCCTATTCCGAATTGTTCTTTACAAAAGTCAATTGGCCTGATTTCAGAAAAGAGCAATTCTACGATGCAATATTTGCCTACCAACATCGTGAACGCCGATATGGCAAAACAAGTGCCCAGATAACCCCGAAGCACGATTGAAGCTGGATTTTGATATGAACAACAGAAACATGCCTAACCGAATTTTAGTTTCATTATTCCTTTCTGCAGGGGTGCTGATGCCTGTTCGTGCGCAACAGAATGCAACAGATACAATACAGGATACAATGCCGGATACAATACGGCAGGACATTCCTGCAAAAAACATATATATAGACTATGCTGCACCCCAGACATGCGAGATAGCGGAAATCAAGGTTGTAGGCGCAGACAACTTTGAGGATTTTGTGCTTATCGGATATTCCGGTCTGGCCGTAGGGGATGTGATTGACGTTCCCGGAGAAAAAATAACCAATGCCGTGCAGCGTTTCATGCGCCAGGGACTCTTCTCGGATGTCAAAATAAAGGCAACGGACATTAGGGACGGCAAGGTATGGCTTACCATAGAACTGACGCAGCGGCCACGTGTTTCCGAAGTCAATTACATCGGCCTGAAGAAATCCGAACAGGAAGATCTGGAAATAAAAGTCGGCATAGTAAAGGGCAACCAGATTACTCCCAACATATCCGGCCGGGCAAAAGTACTTGTGAAGAACTATCTGGAAGAAAAAGGCTATCACGATGCACAGGTAGATGTCTATCAGCGCGATGCGGAGGAGCCCGGAAACGTGATTGTGGATGTGGTGGTTGACAAGAAACTGAAAACCAAAGTCAGCGAAATACATATTACGGGTAATGAGGCCTTGAGTTACAACCAAATAAACAGGGCCATGAAAAAGACAAACGACAACCACATACTGAACTTTTTCCGCACAAAGAAATTCGTGACCGAAGAATATGAAAAAGACAAAATAGCCTTGATAGACAAGTACAACGAGATAGGTTATCGTGATGCATGTATCGTGGCTGACAGTGTTGTCCCCTCCAAAGTGGAAGAAGGAAAGGTCGATGTGTACATAACCGTGGACGAAGGAGAAAAGTATTATTTCCGTGACATACAATGGATAGGCAACACGCTTTATCCGCATGAATACCTGTCGGCAGTTCTGGGCATCAAGAAGGGCGATGTCTATAACCAGAAGCAACTGACCGAACGCTTGATTGAAGATGACGACGCCGTGAGCAAGCTCTATAACGACCGCGGTTATCTGTTTTTCAACGTGGAGCCGGTGGAGGTGCAAATTGCAGGCGACTCCATTGACCTGGAAATGCGCATGTATGAAGGCAAGCCGGCCACCATCAATGAAATAAACATAGCCGGAAACACAAGGGTTTACGAAAATGTCGTACGCCGTGAACTGTACACCAAACCCGGCCAGCTGTACAGCCAGTCGTTGATTATGCGCTCCCTGCGTGAACTGGCGCAAATGGGGCATTTCGACCAGGAAAAACTGGTGCCCGACATACAGCCGAATCCGGAAGATGGCACGGTGGATATCACCTATCAGCTGGAAACCAAAAGTTCGGACCAGGTTGAGTTCTCTCTGGGTTGGGGAGCCACCGGAATAGTAGGAAGCATTGGTGTGAAGTTCAGCAATTTTGCAATCCAGAACCTGTTCAAACCGGAAACCTACCGCATCGTACCCCAGGGAGAAGGGCAGACATTCTCGGTCAATGCACGGACCAATGCCAGCTATTATTCATCGGCCAGCATATCCTTCCTGGAGCCCTGGTTAGGCGGCAAACGTCCGAATTCGCTTTCCACATCCATCTTTTTCGCTTCCCAATCGGGCATGAGCGACCGTTATTATTCGAACCTGAGCAGTTATTATCAGAACTACTATAACTACTATTATTATGGCTACGGTGACAGTTACTACAACAGTACACTTTACGGCAATGAAGCCGACCCGGAAACCTACATGCGCACTCTTGGAGTCAGCGTCGGATACGGAAAACGTCTGAGCTGGCCGGATGACTATTTCCAGTTCTATGGCGAGCTGTCCTACCAAATGTACATGCTCAGCAACTGGCCGTCGTATTATTTGCGTGTGACGGATGGCGTATGTCATGACCTGGCCCTGAATCTGGTGCTGAGCCGGAACTCCATTGACAACCCCATATATACCCGGCGAGGTTCAACCTTTACCCTGGGCTTGAAAATAACGCCTCCCTATTCGGTGATAAACGGCAAGGATTATTCGAAAATGGATGATGAGGAGCGCTACAAATTCATCGAGTATCACAAATGGACATTTTCTGCCAAAACATTTACTCCGCTGACCCGTGATGACAAGTTGGTGCTGATGGCACGTGCCGAGTTCGGATATGTAGGTCATTATAACGAATATGCCAAATCACCGTTCGGGCTTTACTACATGGGCGGCGATGGCATGTCATCCTATTCCACGTACGCCACCGAATATATCGCATTCCGCGGTTATGATCCCGGCGCGCTGACTCCATACGATTTGGAAACAGGTTATCAGGCCGGTTATCTCTATAACAAGTTCACACTGGAAATGCGCTATCCCATCTCCCTGGAGCAGAACGCTACCATATGGGCGCTGGCATTTGTGGATGCAGGAAACTGTTTCAGTTCCATCAAGGATTACAATCCGTTCAATCTGAAACGTTCAGCGGGAGTCGGCGTACGTATCTATCTGCCCATGTTCGGTTTGATGGGTATCGACTGGGCATATGGCTTTGATGCCATTAGCGGAACAAAAGACTATAGCGGCAGCCAGTTCCATTTCGTACTGGGTCAGGAATTGTAAATTTTTTAAAACAGATATGCTATGAAACGAGTAATTTTGTCAATCATTCTTTTTACGGTTTGCTTGTCATTTGTGTCGGCACAGAAATATGCCCTGGTGGATATGGAATATATCATGAAGAATATTCCGGCATACGAAACAGCTAATGAACAGTTGAACATGGTTTCGAAAAAATGGCAGAAGGAGGTGGAAGCCTTGTTGCAGGAAGTGCAGACCATGTATAAAAACTATCAGACGGAGCTGGTTTTCCTGTCGGAAGACATGAAGGTGCAGCGTGAAGAGGAAATCGTGGCCAAGGAAAAGGAAGCCAATGAACTGAAACGGAAATATTTCGGGCAGGATGGCGAACTTTTCAAAAAACGCGAAAGCCTGATCAAACCCATCCAGGATGAAATATATACCGCAATTCAGGAAATAGCCAAGGACAAGGGCTATGACATGGTGCTGGACAAAACCACAACCATCAGCCTGATCTATTCAGTGCCCAAGCTGGACATAAGTGATATTGTGCTGGAAAAGTTGGGCTATTCAAAATAAATTTGTAATTTTGCAAACAGTTCGACGGATGCACGAAATTTAGTAGAAACAAATAAAGGAAAAACAGAAAAACATGAAAAAGTTTATTGTAGCAGTTTTATTGGCCTTGCCTTTCAGCCTGTTTGCCCAGGATAAACTGGGATATATCAATACCGGTGAGTTGATTACACAAATGCCGGAGTATGCGGAAAACCAGAAAGCTCTTGAGGAGCTGGCAAAACAGTATGAAGATGAGTTGCTCAAAATGCGTGAAGAGTATTACAGCAAAATCAAGGATTTCCAGGACAACCAGGCTACCATGCCAGATGCCGTGAAAGAAGCACGTCAAAGTGAAATATTGGAACTGGAACAACGCATTACCACATTCCAGAATACGGCCAATACAGGCATACAGCAGAAACAGGAAAGTCTTTTTGCCCCGTTGTTTGAAAAAGTGAGAACCGCCATCAGCGAAGTCGGCAAGGAAAACGGATTTACCTATATCTTCGATTTGTCGACGCAGGCAATTGTTTTCCAATCGGACAAGGCACAAAACGTATTGCCCCTCGTGAAGGCAAAACTCGGGCTGAATTGATTCGAAAATAATAGAGAGATGATACTTTCTGAAGACGCGGGATGTTTTTCCGGCGTCTTCTTTTTTTTCTGGCAAAATTGGAGGTACATGTTTTCTGCACGCTATAATGCGGCTGGAATGTTGTAACACCTTTGGTCGCGTTGATTACAACAGCCTGCTGCAGCCGGAGCAACTGCTGGGTCGCATCCGTGGTTCCTGTCAGGAGATGACGGATATTTCCGACGGGGATATTATAACAAAAGGCTTGTGTTTTGCAAAAAAATATGTACCTTTGCCGTCCGAATCTATTCTGGCATAATGTGTATTGGAAATAAATATAGCCCGTTCTTTTTATTCTTGATTCTGCTTTTGAGTTCCTGCGTTACCACGCGGCAGGTCAACTACATGCAGAAGCCTGCAGGCAATATACCATCATATGCGGATACCGTAATGTTTACGGATTATTCGGTACAAAAAGGCGACCGTTTGTATATCCGTGTCTATTCTACCAACGAAGAAACCAACGCCTATTTCAACAGCGGCATGGATGCCACAACTTTGGTCCGCATGATGAACACGACAAACTCAACCACGACATCCATGGAGCTCTACACCTATCTGGTGGATGATAACGGTGAAATAACCTATCCCATGATAGGAAATGTGTATGTGCGCGGCCTGGATTCCCGCCAAATTAAGGAACAGCTGGAAGACAGGCTGGCCGAGGTCGTGAGTGATATTTCCGTCGAGGTCAAGATTATAAACCGGACATTCAGTGTCATAGGTGCAAAATATACCGGGAAATATGTGATACCCAAGGAAAAACTGACCATATTCGAGGCTCTGGCCATGGCCGGAGACATAAGTACTTATGGCGACAGGAGCAAAGTGCGTATTATCAGGGAAACGGACTCCGGAACAACGGTCAAAATGTTTGATGTCCGGAGCGAAGACATCATCAATTCCGAGTTTTATTACATTGAGCCGAATGATGTGATTTATGTCCAGGCCATGGACAGGCAGATATTCGGTGCTACATCCTTGGCTTCCGTGATTTCCATTACGGCATCAACGGTTTCTTTCGGCATCTTTTTGTATGCCTTTATCGATGATTATATTGTACAACCTGTCAAGAACCGGTAACAGCTATGGAAATGAAGAGAAAGATATTGTTCGGAATTCTGTTGCTGCCGGCTTTTGTCCTGCAGTCGTGCTACAATTATCGTCAGGTGGGTTTGTTGCAGGAACGGAAAGGAATACCGCAGTACGAGGAAGTGGAATATGAACCATACCGGATTCGGGTGAATGACGAAATCATTTACCGCCTGATAACGACTGACCCGGAAATGGCTCAGGTATTCGGTGCTACATCGGTGAGAACGGAGAATCTTTTGTATACCAATACCTACCGGGTCTATTCCGATGGAACGGTTGATTTGCCTTTTGCCGACAAGATTCCAATTGCAGGTTTGACCGTGGAGGAAGCGCGCCAGGCAGTGGAACAACGCTACCGCGAGCAAATTCCCGATGCAGAGGTCAAACTGGCTCTTGCCAACAAAAGCTTTACGGTAATAGGTGATATCGGTCAGGGGGTCTATCCTGTTTACAAGGAAAAACTGACCATTTTTCAGGCTCTGGCCATGTCGGGCGACCTGTCAACGCCTGGCGACAGAAAACACGTGCGTATCATCCGTGAAGTGGATGGCAAGCCGCAGGTGCTGGAGTTTGACATACGTTCCAACAGCATTATCGGGTCTGAATACTACTATGTCTATCCGAATGACCTGATATATGTACAACGGGCAAGCGGAAGTTTCTACAAATTTTCGACATACAGTGGCTTTATAAGTCTGATAACATCTTCAATTTCACTACTGATAACAGTATTGTATTATATAAAATAAACGAACCCTAACTTGTTTCTATGGACGACAACCAGCAATATAATCAATATGGCATGCAGCCTTTTCAGGATGAAGAGACGTCGAATTTCGATATGTTGGAGTGGATTTACAAGGTACTGAATTATTGGTATCTGTTTGTTGCAGCTATCATTATTGCCTTGGGAGTGGCATATCTGAAAAATCGTTCGTGGCTTCCTGCCTATCATACAACAGGAACAGTCCTGATTGAAAACCAGGGAACATCGTCCCGTTATATGGACAGTGAAAACTTGATGCTGCAGGGATTTGGCCTGGCACAAAGCTATGCGAACATAGACAACCAGCTTATCCTGCTGAATTCGTATGATTTTTTGTGTCAGATAATAGACAGCATGCCCGAACTGTCGGTCGATTATATTACGATGGGACGTTTCCGGACACGGAACTTGTATAAATCTTCACCGATAGAGATAGAAAGCAGGCGTATAGAGCCGGAAGCATACGATTACCTGTTCTCGATTGATTTGAATGCGGATGGCACCTTTGAAATCGGGTTGGAAGACAATGATGATTTTCGCGTACAAGGGAAATATGCCGAATGGCTGGAAACCCCGTATTTTGAAATCATGGTTTTGCCTACGGTGAATATGGTCAGTGAGCGGAACATGTTTTTTCAGTTCCGTAGCAGGGAATCCCTGGTGGAAGATTTCTCGAAGCGTCTGTCCATGCAACTTGTAACTGAAAAATCCACCGTGTTGTCCATATCACTGGAAAGCCAGACGCCCAACCGTGACAAGGACTTTATTGACAAAATGTGCGAACTGTACATTGCAAATAATCTGGCCAAGAAAAACGATGTCGCCAACAACACGATTAATTTCATTAACGAACAGCTGAAGTTCATCGCAAGTTCGCTGGCCGTTTCCGAGGAGGCGCTCACTGGTTTCCGTCAGGAAAACGAGATTGTCAGTATTTCAAACTATGCATCCAAACTGATGGAAATGGTCGGGCGGTATGACCAGGAAAAGCTGGAACTTCGTCTGCGTGAAACATATCTGGCCTATATCACGAATTATTTGAATGACAAAATGTCAACAAGCACCGTCGTGGTTCCGTCGAGTCTTGGTGTGGAAGATCCGTTACTGGTTCCGCTGGTGCAGCAATTGAACGAACTGCAACTGAAACGCGGGGAAATAACCGAAAAGAATGTCTTTTATGCCCGTTACAGCAGGGATATAGAAAACCTGAAGGCAACAATTCATGAGGTTGTCATGAATATGCAGGCTGCCTTGGAGATAGAAAAAGCCGATCTGGACCAGCGTTTTTCGGAGGTCCGTGCCGACATATCCGGCCTGTCGGCAAAAGAGCAGGAAATGGTTTCGATTGAACGCAACTACCGAATAAATGACAGTTATTATACTTTCTTCCTGCAGAAGCGGGCGGAAGCTGAAATACAAAAGGCATCGAATACTCCCGATAACAGTGTTCTGGACAAGGCAAGAACGACAGAAGTAACCAATCTGTCCGCCAAAAGCAAAACGTATGTGTTGGCGCTTCTGATAGGTATTCTTGTGCCGTTGATATTTGTGGTTCTCAAGGAAGTTCTGAACAATACGGTTCGTACCGAGAAAGACCTGGATGCATTTACCAAATGGTTTCCGGTTTTGGGAGTCATCAGACACTCAAGGATACAGGATCCGGTACTGGTTGCCAAGAGTCCGCGTTCATCGTTTGCGGAAATGTTCCGGAATGTACGTACCCGTCTGGAGTTTGCCGTCTGCCGCAAGACCGACATTACCATTTTGACCACTTCAGCCCAGTCCGGTGATGGAAAAACGTATTTCAGTTCCAACCTGGCTGCCATGTATGCGTTGACCGGACGCAAAACCGTGTTGATAGATATGGATATCCGCAAGGCAAACTTGCGTGAGCAGCTTCTCCTTCCGGAGGGTAGTGGTTTGACAAATTACATCATAGGCGATGTGACACTGGATGAAATAATCAGGAAAGACACCGGTTATGATTTTGATGTGATAACATCCGGTACCATCCCGCCGAATCCGGCGGAACTGTTGCGCTCGGATAAACTTCAGGAGATGTTCAAGGAACTGAGGCAACGGTATTCGTATATTCTGATAGACACCAGTCCGGTAGGATTGGTCGCTGATGCTTATGCTCTGATGGAATATGCCGATGTCAAGCTGTTTATTCTTCGTAGCGGCGAGACAAACAAGTATTTCAGTCGAAATATTCTGAATCAATTGCATGAAGACAACATGTCCAACATGTACCTGTTGCTGAACGACTTGCCTGTTGATGGCGGTTCCTATTATTCATACCGTTCATACGGCTATCGTTATGGTTATGGTTACGGCTATGGCTATGGATATTATGGTTCCAAAAAGAAAAAGCACGGACATTCGTATTATACGGATGAGGAGTCGGAGGTGTAAAAAGTAGGAGTATGCCGCAGTCAATCAAACAGCAAACGGTCAATGGCGTACTCTGGAGTAGTGTGGAGCGCTTTTCAATACAAGGTATCCAGTTTGTATTGGGAATTATCATGGCGCGTTTGCTTTCTCCCCGCGAGTTTGGTGTTGTTGGTATGCTCGCCATATTCATGGCAGTGGCCCAGTCGTTTGTTGATTCTGGCTTTTCCAACGCCTTGATACGTAAGAAAAATCGGACTGAGATCGATTTTTCTACAGCATTCTATTTCAATATCGTTGTCGGGATTGTTTGCTATTTGATATTGTTTCTGGCCGCTCCATTGATAGCCGGTTTCTATGATACCCCTGTTTTGAAACAGCTGACCCGATTGATTGCCTTGAACGTCTTTCTGAACTCTTTGGTCATTGTACAGCGGGCGCAGTTTACCATAAGGGTGGATTTTAAGACACAAGCCACGGTTACCATTCCGGCTGTTCTGCTTTCCGGATTATTGGGCATAGCGCTCGCATATCTGGGCTATGGTGTCTGGGCGTTGGCTATTCAAAGTGTGTCGCGGACAGGACTGAACGTGTTGGCTTTTTGGCTGGTTTCCAAGTGGCGTCCGCAACGGGCATATTCATGGGATTCTTTCCGTGACTTGTTTTCGTTTGGTTCCAGAATGCTGTTGTCCGGTTTGTTGGATATAGTATATAAAAATATGTATACGTTGGTTATTGGTAAAGTCTTTTCTGCCAGGGATTTGGGATTCTATACACGTGCTCAACAATTTGTAAATTTGCCATCTTCCAACGTGACTGGTATTTTGTCGCGGGTCACATTTCCCATTTTAAGTAATATCCAGGATGATGACAGGCAATTGCAGGATATATACCGGAAATATCTTCGGATATCTGCTTTTGTCGTATTTCCGTTAATGATGGGACTGGCGGCTTTGGCATACCCGTTGGTTTTATTCCTGCTGACGGATAAGTGGGAAGGATGTGTCATCTTGTTACAGATTATGTGTTTCTCCATGATGTGGTATCCTATTCATGCCATCAATCTGAACTTGCTGCAAGTGAAGGGGCGTTCGGATTTATTTCTGAGATTGGAGATTATAAAAAAAATAGTGGGTGTGGCTATTTTATGTATAACCATTCCTCTCGGATTGATTCCTATGTTAATAGGTAGTGTTTGCTCTTCGTTGATAGCATTGGTCATTAATACGCATTATACAGGAAAGTTGATACATGTAGGTTTCTTTAAGCAAATGGGTGACTTGTTGCCGACAGGATTTTTGTCTTTGCTTATGGGAGTGGTAGTCTGGCTGTGCGTCCGGCTATTGCATGGGCAACCCTTGCTGCTGCAGTTGTGCGCCGGTTTTCTGATTGGTGTTGGTTTTTATATAGGAATGGCGGCATTGTTCAGAATGCGGGAATGGGAGCAGGTAAGAAGTTTGTTTATATCACGTTTTATGAAAAAGAAATAACGACTATTTTATGGATAAACAACAAATTACAGTTACTTCGCCGTTATTGCCTCCGTTGGAGGAA
The DNA here is from genome assembly GCA_944321895.1 of uncultured Bacteroidales bacterium. Lineage (GTDB taxonomy): Bacteria > Bacteroidota > Bacteroidia > Bacteroidales > Paludibacteraceae > CALUNA01. The sequence goes on from CALUNA010000010.1 coordinate 22,367, forward strand.
TTTGTTCCTTATTTGCAGGAAATATGGGACAGCAAATGGATTACCAATAACGGCTCGTTCCACAAACGTTTGGAGCAGGCCTTGTCGGAGTATTTGGGTGTTCCTTACATTTCGTTATTTACGAACGGGACCTTGCCGCTGATTACGGCCTTGCAGGCCTTGCGTGTTACGGGCGAGGTGATAACGACACCTTATAGTTTTGTTGCTACGACGCATGCCATTTGGTGGAATGGATTGACGCCTGTGTTTGTGGATGTCGATCCGCAGACCGGTAATATTGACCCGGACAAAATAGAAGCTGCCATTACTCCGCGGACGACAGCCATTATGCCGGTGCATGTATATGGAAATCCGTGCGATACGGCTCGTATCCAGGCATTGGCCGATAAATATGGCTTGAAAGTCATTTATGATGCCGCGCATGCCTTTGGTGTTACGGTAAACGGGAAAAGCATCTTGAACGAAGGTGATATGAGTACCTTGAGTTTCCATGCGACAAAGACCTATACGACCATAGAGGGCGGTGCATTGGTTTGCCACAGTGCGGAGATGAAGCAGAAAATCGACCAGTTGAAGAATTTCGGTTTTGCAGGCGAAACAACGGTCGTGGCGCCAGGCATAAACAGCAAAATGGATGAGGTGCGTGCAGCTTTTGGCCTGTTGAATTTGAAACATGTGGATGAGGCTATTGCAGCCCGCAGAAGGGTAGCAGAGAAATATAGGGCGGCTTTAAAAGATGTGCCGGGCATACGTTGCATGGAAGATATTGCAAATGTGAAACATAATTACAGTTATTTTCCTATCTTTGTAAACGCGGAACAATACGGCATGACTCGTGATGAATTGTATTTCAAACTGAAAGAGCAGGGTATATTGGGCCGTCGATATTTTTATCCGTTGATAAGCAGTTTTTCACCTTACAGGAGTTATGAATCTGCCGACCCGTTACGTTTGCCGGTTGCAAACCGTCTGGCCGATACGGTAATTTGTCTGCCTATGCATCATGGGCTCAGAGAGTTGGAAATAGAACGAGTATTAGAAATGATTGTGGGTGAAGATTAGGCTTTGTGTATTTTTTGATATGTGTGTTTTTAAATAAAAGGAATTAATATGAAAAATTTGATTATTTTAGGAGGAAGTGGTATCGGGATGATTGCTATTTCTATTGCAAGGGAATTAGGTACTTACACTATAGGAGGCTTCTTGAATGATGTTATACCAGTGGGAACCTTGATTGGTAAATATGATAAGTTTCCTGTGATTGGGACAACAGCAGATTTGCCAAAATTTTTGGAAAATGAAAATAATATGTTTTTTATTGCGTATGTTGGTATGCAGCATGAACGAACCGTGTATAATAAAATTTCAACATTAGGTATACCTTCCAATCGTTTGGCAACTTTAATACACCCGACGGCGGTTTTACCCAAAGGAATGTGTAAAATTGGGAATGGGGTGTTGATGGCGCCATTATCTCAATTGTCTCCTGATACAACATTAGAAGATAATTGTATTATGTTGCCAAATTCTTTTTTAGGGCATGATAGCACATTAAAACGTTTTGCTCATGTAGCTTCAAATGCAACAATAGGAGCAAATGTTATTGTAGGGAAAGCATGTCATGTGGGTACAAATTGCACAATTAGAGAAAAAGTAATAATCGGAGATTATTCATTAATAGGTTCGGGTTCTGTCGTTTTAAAGAACGTAGAGGAAGGATCTATTGTTGTAGGAAATCCGGCTAGGTTGTTGCGTAAAAAGGAGGAGTAGGAATGGACCAATCTGTTTTAGGTTTATATTATGAAGATTTTGTCGTTGGGGCGGAAATTAAACACGCCTTGTCCAAAACGATTTTTGAGAGCGACAATAATTTTTTTTCATTGCTGACAATGAACCACCATCCCGTACATACAAATGCAGATTATGCCGCAAGAAATCAGCACGGGAAGATTTTGGTTGTCGGCACATTGGTCTTTTCTTTGGCAGTCGGAATGACAGTGCCGGATATTAGCGGCAAGGCCATCGCTAATTTAGGCTATGAGGACATAAGACATTTGGCTCCCATGTTTATTGGCGATACATTGTATGTCAAAACTAAGATACTGGACAAACGTGAGTCCAAATCCAAACCGGACAGAGGGATTGTTTATGTGGAAACAATCGGATATAATCAAAACGGTGTGGATGTCATATCGTTCCGCAGAAATGTTTTAGTAAAAAAACGGGATATATGAAGGTTGATTATTTGATGCGCAGCATGATGTTCGTACCTGCTCACAATGAACGGCTTATGAATAGTGCGACCAAGTGCGAAGCGGATGTTCTGCTGTTGGATATAGAGGATTCGGTACAACCACGTGAAAACAAACAGGTGGCACGCGATAAAATCAAGGAATATGTGTCGCAAGGACGGTTTGCGAACAGCAGGGTTTTCCCTCGTGTCAATGACCGTGAGAGCGGAGAGTTGTTGCAGGATGTTTATCAACTGACGATTCCCGGCGTTGAAGGGTTCATGTATCCTAAAAGTCAGAAGGGAGAGGATGTTTATTTTTTCGGAAAGTTATTGGAAACGATAGAATATGAAAAGAGGATACCTGTCGGCACGTTTAAAATTATTCCGTTGATAGAAACGACAGGAGCGGTCATGAATATCCAGGAAATATGTACGGCATGCCCGAACAGAGTCGTTGCTGTGGCGTTTGGTTGTGAAGATTTTGTTACTGACCTTGGCGGGGAGCATGATTTGGAAGGGACAAGTATTTTTACGGCGCGTGCTATGATTGCTATGGGTGCTAAGGCGAACGGTATTGTCCCGATTGATACGGTTCATATCAAGGTGCATGATTTGGAAGACTTGGAAAAAAACCTGGTTTTGTCCAAGAAACTCGGTTTTGAAGGGATGTTGGTCTTGAATCCGAAAGAGTTGCCTCTGTGTCATAAATACTATTCTCCAAGTTCGGAAGAAGTGGAGTGGGCTGAAGAAATGTTGCGTTTGTCGGAAGAGGCCGTTGCCCAAGGCAAGGGAGTTGCAGTCAAGGATAATAAATTTATCGGGCCTCCTATGGTGAAAATGGCGAGGAATATTCTAAGGAAATTTGAGTTGTCAAAAAAATGAGGTCAACACGATAGATAATCAACCTTTGGTTTCTTATAAATGTTGGATTTATATCAAATGTCTTATTGGCTATTCTTGATTTAGTCTATTAGTTCTGTTTTTGTTGAATAGATAGTCATACTTTTACAGATAAAGCATGAAAATATTGCATTTTGTTCTTGATGACAAATTTTATGAGGGGTCTAGGAAATTTTTCGATTCGATTCCGACTTTTGAAAATACGTATGTTTTGTATGTGCCGGATAAGAAATGCCAGTTGAGGTATATTAAAAATACGCAAGGTTTGCTCTTCTGTTCAAGCATGATGGAACTGGCCGGAATGATACGAAAAGGAAATTTTTCTTGTGTGTATGTGCATTCATTGTCACCTAAAAGATATAAACTGATTTTTGCCATACCACGAGGCGTGAAAATTATTTGGTGGATATGGGGGTATGATATGTATGCTTCATACAGAATGTTGCCTCCATTGGTAAAGATTCCGTTGTATAAAGAACAGACAAGCCGTTTCTTTAAAAGTGATAAACAGAATATCTGGTCATGGTTGAAAAGAATGTATTTTTGCTTGTTATACCCTTTTGACAAGTTTAAAAGGAACTATGTATTAAAACGTATTCAGTATTATTCTCCAGTTTTGCCTGTTGAGTTTGAGTATTTAAAGAAGTCTCAGCAAATCAAAGGAGAGTTGTTCTGGTCGGCAGTCCCTAAACGTTATTCGGCTTCGGTTTTTTCTTGTTTTCCTGTTGCCCAAAATATATTGGTGGGAAATTCGGCAACTCCAACAAACAATCATATTGATGTTCTGAGCATTCTGAAAAACATGCCGAAAGCAGGAACCATTATCGTTCCCATGAGTTATGGGAATGGACTTTACCGTGATTTTGTCAAAAGCTATATTAATAATTCTTTTGATGTTGATGCCGTGCGTGTATTGGATACATTTATGCCATTGGACGAATACAATACTCTTGTAAAAACCTGTTCGCATGCCATTTTCGGTAATATGAGACAGCAGGCAGTAGGGAATATACACTTGTGCTTAAAATCAGGAGTAAAGGTTTTCTTCTATAAAGACAGTGTCTTGTATAAACAATTCAAAGAGTTATATGGATTTTATGTGTACACGATAGAAGATGATTTGAACGAACAGGAACTCTCTACCCCTTTGTCAGAGGAAAAGGCAAGATATAATTATGATTTGATATATTCCAAAATAACTTCCGAACAGGCTGCAATCTCATTCGTGGAACAGGAATTCAAAAAGATAGAAAAGACATGATTTCATTTATTGTGATAGGAAAGAATGAGAGCCGCCATTTGGATAAATGTTTTGCTGCTATTTATGAGGTGATAGCAAACGACCATATCGATTGTTATGAGGTGATTTACGTGGATAGCCAATCGACAGATAACAGTGTTGAAATAGCAAAACATTACGACAAGATAAATATTCGTGTGTTTTTAATAACAGGTGAATGCAATGCGGCAGTTGCCCGTAATATAGGTGCCAAAGAGGCAAAAGGCCAGATACTGTTCTTTATCGATGGCGATATGGAAATACGGTCCGGTTTCCTGCCAACTGTCTTAGACCGGAATGGCCGGCTTGTTTATCCTTTCGTGTCTGGTTATTTGGTTGATTACTGTTATGATGAGAATTGGGTTTTTATAAGGAATAGTTATCGGGCTAAAGTTAATAAAGACACTTATCAGGTTATAACCGGAGGTGTTTTTTTGATAGAAAGAGAACTGTGGAGTCGTGTCGGAGGAATGGATACGAGGCAAAAAAGAAGCCAGGACTACGATTTAGCGCTTCGTTTGGCTAAAAAGGGGATAAAACTTTTGCGTAAACCTGTACATATAGCGAATCATTACATGGTGTCGTATCTGCATAGGGAAGAAACTTTGTCATATATCGGATATTCTTCATTGTTATTTAGGAAACATTGCTTGAATTTGGATTATATAAAAGTTTTTATTTCTCAGAATTACTCCGTTTTGGTGTTCTGGTTTTCTGCATTGCTATGTTGGTTTTGCCCGTGGGTATGGCTTGTTTGTTTGTTGGGTTGGTTTTATAGGGCTTTTCGTGCAGCAGCTAAAAATAGAGTTTCTGTGTTTAAGTCTTTTTATAATGCTATTTGTAGGGATATCTTGTTTACATGGAACATGTTGTTCTTTTGGCCTCCAACCATACAAGAATCGTATAAGGAAATTGTTTAAGTATGGATTTTTTTGTTACCTATAACAATATCTCCAGCTTTCAGTTGATACTGTATAATGTGTTGATGATAGCTGTTTTCCTATACTTGTTTTGGAAGTATAGGAATGCATCGCTTGCACAATGCATTGTATTGATTTTTATGTCAGGAGTCTTTTCTGATTTAGGACAAATTTTTTCTCTGGGAAATAGCATGTCCCATATTTACAAGGTGTGTGTGATTGTATGGGCTTTCTTTTTGTTCAGACGCTATGGATATAATAAGAAGAACAATGCAATTTTGTTGTGTTTTGTAATTTATATTTTATATTTCTTTTTTATTTCCGTATTTTTGCATGACGATAATTTGGGGCTTGTAGTTTCGCAAGTATTGAGTTACACGATACCGGTTGCAATGTTTCTGGTTGTTGATGCTTTTCTGATAAGGTATCGGCTTCGGGGGATGGTGTTGCTGAATATGGTTTTGCGTGACTTGATTATCGCCCAGATTGTTTTTTGCGGGATTAAATTGTTGATTCTGCAAGCAACCCAGGAAGGTTGGGTTGGTTCACTGACGGGAATCAGAGGCGGCGGGGCTGGTACATCGTTTCCTTTGTTGTGTTTGTTGTGGCTGGCGGTAAATACGCGTATGAAGTTTACGTGGAAAAACCTGTTGTTAATGATTGGCTTTCTTTTTATCGGATTTATGACGGGTAAGCGGGCTGTTTGGTTGCTGTTTCCTTTGTTATATGCGATATTGATGGCGTATTATAACATACACACTGTTCCGCAATTCTTGAAAATATTCGTGCCGTTGCTCCTGTTTACAGTGATATTCTTCTATTTTGGTTTGCGTTTGTCGCCTACTTTGAATCCGGAACATATAGTGTGGGGAAGTTTTGATCCAGTATATGCCTATAATTATGCCTTGAATTATTCGGGAGGTACGAGAACCAATATGGGAGATATTGAAGTTGAAGAAGGGGAAGGACGATTGGGAGCGGTTGTGCTTTTCTGGAATGATCTGGTCCATGTTTTTGATTATGATAAGCAAAAACTTTTCGGTGTCGGGAACGAATATATAAAATATGCAGATTATAAATACTATAGTAATAAAGATTATTATTTTGGTGTCAGTTATCGTGGAGGAATCACGGGAATCGTGATGATGTATTTCATATCAGGCTTATTTGGTGTATTTTTGTTTTTGCTATATTATATGCAAATCATGTTCCGTATCCCACAAAAAGGATTCCGATGGATCTTGATAGGAATGGCGATGTTTGATTTTGTGTTTTATAATGGGCAGATATTCTATAATATTCCAATGCAATCATTGCTATGGTATATTGTTTTTATTTCAATGTACAAAACAAAGCAAAATAAACTAATAAATACAAACAATGAAAAATATAATTATTACAGCACCTTACAGCAGAAACGGTGGCGTAGCCAGTTTTGTATATAGTATCTTTCCATATATAGATAATGGAATAGTATTTTATAGGGGTAAAAAAACTGCTAGGTGCGTGATTCTATCTGTACTGTATAGTTTATTGTTACCACTCAGATTCTGGATCTGTTTGATCAAGGAAAAGCCGGAGAAGGTCATTGTGAATACTTCTTTAAGTCATCAGAATTTAGTAAGGGATGGAATCCTCGTGCTTATATCAAAATTATTGGGGTGCAGGACAATATTAGTTGTACATGGTTTTCAGCGCTCAAAGTTGAAACCAGCTTTTCTTTTAAAATGGGGTTATTTCAAAAGTGATGTGATATTTGTGCTGGCCGAGCAATTTAAATTGGATATACAAAATGCAGGTTATAAAGGAACTATTATGCTCCAATACAATCCGATTGAAGACAATATATGGAATGAGATAGATGATGTTGTCAAAACAAAAGAATTGAAACATATAAAAAATATATTGTTTTTATCTCGTATAGAAAGAAGTAAAGGTATATATATACTTTTGGATGCTTTTAAAGTTTTGCAAGCTCAATATCCGGATATTGTATTGCGTATAGCAGGTACAGGGAACGAGTTGGATGTTGTGAGAAAATATATCCATGATGAAACAAATGTGGAATTTATGGGTTTTGTTACAGGTTCGGATAAACTTAAGTTATTGGAGATGTCAGATGTGTTTGTTTTGCCTTCATATACAGAAGGTTTGCCAATTTCTGTCTTAGAAGCAATGGCGTTGGGTAATTATATTATTACGAGGCCTGTTGGTGGTTTGGTGGATTTGCATGTGAAAAGTAACTTTGGATTGTTGGTTGAATCTTTGGAACCAGCAGATTTTGTAAAGGCAATGAAATATGCAATAGAGGATGATGTTTCGAGGATAAGAAAAAATAATATGATATTTGCTAAAAATAATTTCTCAGCCAAACAAATTGCAGAACGGCTGCAGAATATATAATAAATGGATAGACAATTTTGAGTATGATAGATAAATGCATATCGAAAATTAGGGAATATATCGAAGCGAGTAATTTCAAAGGATATGACCCATACGATTTTTTGAATTCTCCTGTACCGTTTAGATATTTGGGACATATGGCACAAGCTGTAGTTGTACAGGCAGGTAAGTTGTTGCCGTTTAATATGCGTCCTTTGTTATGTGTCAAGAAAGAATTCAATCCAAAGGGGCTTGGCTTGCTGCTGTCTGCATATTGTAATTTATATAAAAAGACTGAAGATAAAAAGTATTTGGAGACTGCCGGACGATTGTATAATACATTGAGGGAGTGTAGAAGCAGGGGATATGAGGAGTATTGTTGGGGGTATAATTTTGTTTGGGCAAATCCTCATTCAGTACATCCTAAATATATGCCATCTTCGGTTGTAACTTCATTTGTTTGTCAGGGAATTTTTGATTATTATAATATCTGTGGTTCTCAAGATGCCATTGATGTTATTCAAAGCGCATCGCAATATGTTTTGAAATATTTGAGGCGGACAGAAACACATGAAGGAATTTGTCTAAGTTATACAGAAGAGGAACAAAATTGTTGTTATAATGCATCTTTGCTTTCTGGAGAGTTGCTGTCAATACAATATGCTATATCCAAGGATGACAATTTGCTTGGCTTGATTCAAAAAATTGTTGCTTTTGTTTTGTATCATCAACATTCGGATGGGCATTGGGGATATTCTATTGATCTGGCAACAGGGAAAGAGCGTCAGCAAGTTGATTTTCATCAAGGTTTTATATTATGCTCGTTATATAGGATTTATAAGAATATAGGTGATATGCCGCTTGAGGTGGAACAGGCGATTAAAAAAGGAATGGTATATTATAGGGAAAAGCAATTTCTTGATAATGGTCGTTCTTTATGGCGTTTGCCAAAAGAATTTCCAATCGATATACATAATCAGGCTCAGGGTATCATTACATTTAGTTTGTTGTCTGATTATTGTGATAATGCGGCTGATTTTGCTAAAACAATTGCAAAATGGACTATCAAGAATATGCAATCAGATAAGGGCTTCTTTTATTATAGAATATATAAGCATTATGTTAATCGGATACCATTTATGCGTTGGTCTCAGTCTTGGATGCTTTTAGCTTTAACTGATTTATATGCATTGGATTGAATAAATTGGCTGTTTATGCTTTGAATTGATAATAGTACTATTTGTGTATAGGATAAAAAAATGATAATGAAACACATAACATTAATAGCCGGTGCACGTCCGAATTTTATGAAAATTGCACCGCTGATACATGCATTGCAGAAGACGGATATCCAATTCCGGCTGGTGCATACAGGCCAACATTATGACAAGGCGATGAGCCAAACCTTTTTTGAGGAACTGAACATTCCGCAGCCGCATGTGAATCTGGCATGTGGGGGCGGCTCGCAGGCGGAACAGACAGCAGCCATTATGGTAGCGTTTGAAAAGGACTTGATGGCAAACCCGACTGATTTGGTGGTTGTAGTGGGGGATGTGACTTCGACCATGGCTTGCACCATTGTGGCCAAGAAATTGGGTGTGAAAGTAGCGCATGTGGAGGCTGGTATCCGTTCGTATGACATGAGCATGCCCGAAGAGATTAACCGCATGGTGACGGATGCATTGGCTGACTATTTCTTTACGACTACTACATGGGCCGGTGAAAATCTGCTGAAAACCGGAATCGCAAAGGAAAAGATTTATTGGGTGGGCAATGTGATGATTGATACACTGTTGGCCAATCGCGAACGGTTCCGTCAGCCGGAATGCTATGCGGCATTGGGACTGGAAGAGAAGAAGTATTTTGTGCTGACACTGCACCGGCCTGCCAATGTGGATGAAACGCAGCACCTGAAAGAATTGATGGACGAGATAATTGGCAATGCGCAGGGATATCCTATTGTATTTCCCATTCACCCGCGTACGGCCAAGCTGTTTAAGGAAATCGGGATAGAAGCTCCAAATCTGCATGTGGTGGAGCCATTGGGCTATCTGGAATTCAACTATCTGGTGGAAAGGGCTTTTGCGGTGGTGACGGATTCGGGTGGAATAACGGAAGAAACAACGGTGATGGGTGTTCCCTGCATGACGCTCCGCAACAATACGGAACGGCCGGAAACTTGCGAAATAGGAACGAATGAGTTGGTTGGAACCGCCCCGAAGAATATTCGCACTGCCATGGAACGGTTGTTTGCAGGCGACTGGAAAAAAGGCAATATACCGCCACTTTGGGATGGACAAACGGCTAAACGCATTGTGGAAATATTGATGAATTTGTAAGATGAAAAAGATTTTAGTGTATTTAGGGCATCCAGCCCATTTTTATTTGTATAAAAATGTCATTGGTAATTTGCAAAAGAAGGGCAATGTCATAGAGATTCTTATCAAGAAAAAAGATATTTTACAAGATTTGCTTGATAATGCTGGCTTGCCGTATCATAATATCTTGGAAGAGGGAAGGAAGGATTCAAAATGGGGGATAATGGTTGGTATGCTAAAACGTGCCATCCGATTAAATAAGTTTTGTTCTACATTTAATCCGGATATCTTAACTGGGACAAGTGTTGAAAATTCGTTTATAGGCAAATGGAGAAAAGTGCCTGTAATCAATGTTAACGAGGACGATGCCGATGTGGTGCCTTTGTATGCCAAGTTAAGTTATCCTTTTGCTACGGATATTTTGAATCCGGTTGTTTGCAATAGTGGAAAATGGGATGCGAAAGCAATTAAATATGCCAGTTATCAGGAATTGGCTTATCTGCATCCCAACCATTTTACACCCGACAGAAAGGTGGTGGAGCAGTATTTTTCTACGGAATCACCATATTTCATTATCCGTTTTGCAAAGTTGAAAGCGCACCATGATACAGGAATTAAGGGTATCAGTACCGAAATAGCCCAACGACTGATTGATATCCTCAAACCACACGGACGTATTTATATCACTTCGGAAAGGGAATTGGAACCTCAGTTTGAGCAATACAGAATCAAGATAAATCCGTTGGATATGCACCATGTGATGGCGTTTGCTGATTTGTATATCGGTGACAGTCAAACGATGGCAGCCGAAGCGGGCGTTTTGGGAACTCCTTTTGTGCGTTTTAATGATTTTGTGGGTCGAATTGGTTATTTGCGTGAATTGGAAGATGTTTATCATTTGGGATGTGGCGTTAAAACCAATGAGGTGGAAAGGCTTTATAAGGTGCTGGAAGAAATAATTGGTATGCCCGACAGATATAAAGTGTTTCATGAACGCCAACAAAGAATGCTTTCAGAAAAAATCGATTATGCTAAATTTTTGACTTGGTTTATTGAGGAGTATCCAGATAGTGCCCGCATAATGAAGGAGAATCCTGATTATCAGTATCGTTTTAAGTAAGTTGCCATTATTTGATTGAACTTCTTTTTCAGACTCTTAAAAACCAGATAAAAAGATGGCTAGTGCGGTAAGTGATATTATTTCGAATTTAGATGTATAACATCAAGAGGTAGGGGAATTATTATTTTGAACTATAGCCAATTGTGTTTCTCGATTTTTGGGGAGCATATTCTTGTCGGCAGCATTTTTTTATATTGGTTTGTGTTCAATCGCAGTTTGGGTAGGTGGAATAATATAAGGTGAAAATTGTTTTTAAATTGATTTGTTATTTGTATTTGGAATATGCATAAGATACTACATTTATTTAATGCGTTGCGATTGTGGATTTTGTTTCTGCTCGTTCGTAAAAACAATCGTTTTAAGATGGATTTAAAACGTTGGTCTGATTGGAAGAAGAGTCCATATAAAAATATTTATCTGAGTTTTGTGTTTCTAATGTCTGAATACAAAGAATTTAGAAATGTATGTTATTATAGGATGGGCAAGAAACAATATTTTTGTAAATGGTTGTGTAAGCCTCTGGATTCTTTATATATTCATTGTAAAGATATAGGTGGTGGTTTTTTAATACAACATGGATTTGCTACTATAATAAATGCGAACAAGATAGGAGAAAATGCACATATATATCAACAAGTTACGATAGGTTATAATGGAGATAAAAGACCGATCATAGGAGATAATGTCCGCATTTGTTGTGGGGCTAAAGTCATAGGAGGGGTAACTATTGATAACAATGTTGTTGTTGGTGCACAGGCTCTGGTTATTAAAGATGTTCCGTCAAATGTTGTGGTAGGAGGTGTTCCTGCAAAAATCTTAAAGTCAATAGATTGAGACGTGTTTTTGCAGAATAGTCTTATAAAGTAATTCAGGCTTGTAAAGAAAGGAATATTGTACTGTTTTTATTGAATACACCTACATATATCACATATCGTGAAAATTTGAACCAGCAACAGTTATATTTGATGGATAGTATATGTGATGCCTTGGCCGATGAATATGACCATGTTTACCGCCTTGATTATTTTGCGGATACGACTTTTGTCGATGAAGATTTCTATGATGCAGATCATCTGTGTGAAATTGGAGCAAAACACCTTTCTGAACGTATCAACCATGTTATTGATTCCATTATGCCATCCTATATTGTAAAAGAATAATTTTTTGTGGTTGGCATGTTTATTCTTTTCTATTGTTTTCTGATAAAATTTTATGTGAATTTTCCCCATTAAATTCCGTTATAAGTTGGCGCTACATGAACTGTTTTTGTATATTTGCAATTTGAATTTGTGGAAAAGCGGGGAAATGCCTTTGTGAAAGCGAGGTTTTTCCTTGTTTGGAAAGTTGATGTTTAATTTTTAATTGTAGAATCTTATGAAACAGTTTTTTAAGTACACTTTTGCGACTATTCTGGGTGTTTTTGTATTTTCTGTTATTGTTTTCTTTTTGTTTATGGGCATAATTGGCTCGTTGGCCAGCATGTCGGAGGCGACAACGTCGGAGCTGAAGCCTAACTCTGTTTACGTGCTGGATTTGACGGGAACTTTGCAGGAACGCTCGGAAGATGATCCGTTTGCAGAAGTGTTTGCTGGAACAATGGGCAATTCTGCCGTGGCGACAAAAGGTTTGGATGATGTGTTGGCAAATATCCGGAAAGCAAAGAACGATGCCAATGTGATTGGTATCTACCTGAAAGGCGGCCAATTGAATTCCGGATATGCGAGCAAGAAGGAAATCCGTGATGCGTTGCTTGATTTCAAAACCTCCGGCAAGTTTGTGGCGGCATACGCGGACAATTATGGCCAGGCAAATTATTATCTGGCTACGGTGGCCGATACTTTATTGATGAATGCACAGGGAATGCTCGACTGGCGCGGCATGTATTCCGAGTTGGAATTTTATAAAAACACGTTGGACAAATTGGGCATTGAGATGCAGATTGTGAAAGTGGGGACATACAAATCGGCGGTAGAACCGTATGTCAACACGAAAATGAGCGATGCCAACCGTGAGCAGATAGAAACCTATTTGCATTCCATTTGGGACAATATGGTGGTGGAAGTTTCCACATCGAGAGGCTTGTCATCCGTGCAACTGAATGAGTATGCCGACGAAATGATGGCTTTCCAGGAACCGGAGAAGTATGTGCAGTATGGTTTGGTTGATGCGTTGGTGTATGAAGACCAGGTGGAAGGTGCCATCAAGGCATGTGCAGGTCTGGATTCGACCGCAACGGTTAATTTTGTGAAGCATGGCGCCATGTGCAAGTTTGTTCCCAAACAGAAATACCAGAAAGAAAAAATCGCGGTTATTTATGCAACCGGCGGCATCCAGGTGGAAGGTGGCGACGGCATTAACTCAAAATCGCTGGTCAAGACCATTGACGATGTGGCGGCCGATGAGAGCGTGAAATCCGTGGTTTTACGGGTCAACTCGCCGGGCGGAAGTGCTTATGCCAGCGAACAAATCTGGCGCAGCCTTGTGCAACTCAAAACCAGGAAGCCGTTGATTGTGTCGATGGGTGATTATGCCGCGTCGGGCGGATACTATATTTCCTGCATGGCCGACAGCATTGTGGCACAGCCGAATACCTTGACCGGTTCCATTGGTATTTTCGGGACGGTCCCGAACGTTTCCGGCCTGATGAAGAAAGTCGGGCTCACTTTTGACGGTGTGCAGACCAATAAGATGAGTAACATGGAAACAAACATGGTTTTGCGGGGCATGAGCAGCGATGAACGCGCTTTGATGCAGGCTTATGTGAACCGTGGCTATGAGTTGTTCGTGAAGCGTTGTGCCGATGGACGCGGCATGAGCGTGGATGCCATAAAGGCCATAGCCGAAGGCCGCGTCTGGACGGGTGAAGATGCTTTGGAAATCGGTCTGGTCGATGAAATCGGCGGTTTGCAGCGTGCTGTTGAAATCGCTGCTGATTGTGCTGGCCTTTCGACATACCGCGTGGCGGAATATCCGGCCAAGAAAGATTTCGTTACCAAAATGTTGGAAAGCATGAACACGGAAGCGTTGGCCGATAAAATAGCCCGCGCCAGGTTCGGCGAACAATACGATATGCTGAGACGTATCCGTGAAGCAACCGAAACCCAAGGCTTGCAGGCTGTTATGCCGTTTGTCATAATCAACTGAATGTGAGCGTTTGAAGATTGTCCTTGCCATATTGTCGGGGCTTTATGCCATAGTTGTCGGACTGCGTAACTGGTTGTTCGACAAAGGGTATTTGTATAAGTGGCAGCCTCCGGTGGCAACAATCTGCGTGGGTAATCTGTCGGTTGGAGGAACCGGAAAGACACCGCATACGATGGCGCTGGTGCAGATGCTCCGTCCGGATTACAAGGTGGCGGTTTTGAGCCGTGGTTATAAGCGGAAGACGCGCGGATTCCATTTGGCCGGCGCGGACAGCACGGTGTACGACATAGGCGATGAGCCGATGTTGTTGCATACGGTTTTTCCTGACATTCCGGTGGCTGTGTGCGAAAAGCGCGTGCATGGCGTAAAGCGTCTGTTGAAGATGTTCCCGGATTTGGATGTGGTTATCCTGGATGATGCCTACCAGCACCGTTACATTGAAGCCGGCTATTCCATCCTGCTGACGCCATACGATAATCTATATGTGCACGACCGGTATTTGCCGTTGGGTACTTTGCGCGAATCGAAACACGGCAGTTTGCGGGCAAACATGGTGATTGTTACCAAATGTCCGGATGATTTGCGTCCGATAGACATGCGTGTGGTCATTTCCACCTTGCAACTGCCTCCGTATCAGACCTTGCTGTTTTCCAAAATGCGTTACGGCGAATTGTATCCGTTGTTTCCGGACCGGGCGGAGCCATATACTCTCTCTGAGTTAGCCGCCAGGGAAACGCAGGTGTGCATGTTGGCGGGCATAGCCTTGCCGGGCTACATGCAGCGTTATTTGGAAAAATGTTTCAAGGTGGTCAAGCCTTTATGTTTTCCGGATCATCACAATTATCACGTACGGGACATGAAACGCTTGCAGCAGGAATTTGATGCGTTGCAGACAGGCCGTCGCGTTATCATTACTACCCAGAAGGATGCGGCGCGTCTGTGTGCGTGGAAGCAGTTCCCGGAACAATTGAAACCGTATATTTATGTCTTGCCGATTGATGTGGAAATCGTGAACGGCATGGACGAATGGCAAAAACCTGTCTTGAAATACATGAAACAAAAAATTTGATTGTCGTTTTTTTGACAAAGAAAGGAGTTATATATGTTGGAAAAAATGAAAGAAACCGCAGCATTCTTGCGGAAGGAAATGAAATTGCAACCCAAAGTGGGGATTATCCTTGGCACGGGTCTCGGTAATTTGGCCACGCAGATAACGGACAAGCAGGAAATTCTGTACACAAGCATTCCCAATTTCCCTGTTTCGACGGTGGAAGGGCATAGCGGCAAACTGATTGTCGGAAAACTGGGCGATACGGAAGTGCTTGCCATGCAGGGGCGTTTCCATTTCTACGAGGGTTATGACATGAAACAGGTAACGTTTCCGGTCCGGGTCATGCACCTGTTGGGCATTGAAACCTTGTTTGTATCGAACGCCTCCGGAGGCGTGAATCCAGATTTTGAAATCGGCGATTTGATGATTATCACCGACCATATCAACCTTTTTCCGGAACATCCGCTACGCGGGAAAAATTACAGCGAATTAGGACCGCGTTTCCTGGACATGAGCGAGGCATATGACAAAAAATTGATTGAGCAGGCGGAAAAAATTGCGGAACGGCATAACATACGTGTCGTGAAAGGTGTTTATGTCGGGACTTCGGGGCCGACGTATGAAACGCCAGCCGAATACCGTTATTTCCGTATTATTGGCGGTGATGCCGTCGGCATGAGCACTGTGCCGGAAGTCATTGTGGCCAACCACATGGGAATGCGCGTGTTCGGCATGAGCATTATTACGGATTTGGGCGTTCCCGGAAAAATCGTGGAGGTCAGCCACGAGGAAGTGCAGGAAATAGGTAACAGAGCACAACCTCTGATGACGTTGATTATGAAAGAATTGATAAACGGTTTGTCGTGATGGAATAAATATGGATTTTCTGAAATTATTGCGTCGTTTCATTCCGCCTTATAAAAAGGAAGTCGCGCTGAACGTGCTCTTCAATTTGTTGAGCACGCTGTTCAGCCTGTTTTCTTTTGCGGCCATCATTCCGGTCTTGCAAATCCTGTTCGGCATAACGACTGAGGTCGGTGTTACAGTGGAATGGAATTGGGGCATGAGCATAGGCGATATTGTTTCGGCTTGGAAGAACAATCTGCTGGTATATATTGCCGGTTCGGTGCAGTCGCTTGGAGCCGGCTGGATGTTGTTCTACATTGGTCTTTTCCTGGTTGTTATGACCTTTTTCAAGACTTGGGCATCCTATATGGCTTCGTTTTACATGATTCCGATTCGTACCGGCGTGTTGCGCGATTTGCGTTCCAGCCTCTACCGGAAAGTTATATCGTTGCCGATAGGTTTCTTTTCGGAGGAGCGCAAGGGCGATATCATTGCGCGTATGACAGGCGATGTCGGTGAGGTGGAAGCATCTATTATGAGCTCCTTGGACATGATGTTCAAGAACCCCATAATGATTCTTATTTATCTGGTTACCATGTTTTTGATGAGCTGGCAACTGACTTTGTTCGTGCTGTTGCTTCTTCCGTTCAGCGGTTGGCTGATAGGACGTATCGGAAAATCGCTGAAAAAGCGTTCCACCAAAGGTCAGGAGCAGACGGCCGACCTGCTTACCCAGATAGAGGAAACGTTGGGAGGTTTGCGCGTCGTGAAAGCTTTCAATGCGCAACATAAGCTGATAGAACGTTTCGATAACCTGAATGATGAGACAAGGCACACGTTCAATCGGCTGAACCGGCGTTATGCCATGGCGCATCCGGTCAGCGAATTTCTCGGCACTTTCGTGATAGCCATTCTGTTGTGGTACGGCGGCAGCCTGATATTGTCGGACAGCAGTCCGATTGCCGCACCTGAGTTTATCTATTACCTGGTTATTTTTTACAGCATAATCAATCCGGCAAAGGATTTCTCGAAAGCAGCGTACAGCATCAGGAAAGGTATGGCATCGTTGGAGCGTATCGATAAGATTTTGCAGACCGAAAGCACGATTGTCGAACCGGAAAACCCGCTCCCTCTTCCGGTGTTTTCCAAAGGAATTGTGTATGATAATGTCAGCTTCCATTATCAGAAGGGCCGTCAGGTCTTGCAAAACATACAGTTGGAAATTCCGAAAGGCAAGACGGTGGCCCTGGTGGGGCAGAGCGGCAGCGGAAAAACGACCATGCTTGATTTGTTGCCGCGTTTCTACGATGTGTGCGAAGGCGCCATTACCATCGATGGCGTGGACATACGCAATTTGTCCACCTATGATTTGCGCTCCCTGATGGGCAACGTGAACCAGGAAGCCGTGCTTTTCAACGACACGTTTTTCAACAATATATCTTTCGGTGTGGAGAACGCCACGCAGGCGGATGTGGAACGTGCGGCACGCATTGCCAATGCACATGAATTTATCATGGACACTCCCGATGGATATCAGACGACCGTGGGTGACCGTGGTTCCAAGCTTTCGGGCGGACAACGCCAACGTATCAGTATTGCGCGTGCCATTCTGAAGAATCCGCCAATCCTGATTCTGGACGAAGCCACCTCGGCGCTCGATACGGAATCGGAAAAAATGGTGCAGGATGCCTTGGAAAAACTGATGCAGAACCGCACGACGTTGGTGGTTGCCCACAGGCTCAGCACCATCAAGCGCGCCGATCTGATTTGCGTGATGCACGAAGGCCGGATTGTGGAACGCGGCAAGCACGAAGAGCTGCTTGCTCTGGGAGGTTTCTATACCAAATATTGGGAAATGCAGTCGTAATTTCCTTTCTTTCTTTGAATTGCAACCGGCAGGATTTTCTGGATTCTTGCCGGTTTTTTTTGTATGCCGGGCGGTTTCGCCAACTTTGGAAAACTTATCAACAATGCCCCGGATTCGATGAATTATTGCTTATCTTTGCCCAAGACGAAAAACGATTATTCACCATTTCATATCCTTCTCGTATTATGAATTTTACCCATTTGCATGTCCATTCACATTATTCTATCCTCGACGGCATGTCGAAAGTTCCCGATTTGATCGACAAATGTGTGCGTACAGGTATGTATTCCATTGCATTGACCGACCATGGAGACATGTTCGGTATCAAGGAGTTCCTGGATTATGTGGGAAAATATAATGGCAAGGTCAAGGACAAAATCCGTGAGTTGGAACAGAAACTGGCGAACGCAGAAACGGCCGAGACGGATAAGCCTGTTTTGCAGGACCAGCTGGCTGAAGCCCGTTCCCGGATTTTCAAGCCGATAGTCGGTGTGGAAGCCTATTGTGCACATACATCGCTTAAAAACCGGAAAGAACTGGATGACCGCAGCGGCTGGCATTTGATTTTGTTGGCCAAGAACAAGAAAGGTTACCAGAATCTTTGCAAATTGGTTTCCATATCGTGGATTGATGGTTTTTATTACCGTCCGCGTATCGACAAGGAGATTTTGGAGAAATACCATGAGGGTTTGATCGTTTGTTCGGCATGTCTGGGCGGTGAGATTCCGCAGAAAATCATGAATGGTGACATGCAGGGGGCAGAAAAGGCTATCCGTTGGTTTAAATCCTTGTTTGGTGATGATTATTATCTGGAATTACAACGCCACAAGACAGATAAACCGAATGCAGACCAGGAAGTGTATCAACATCAGTTGGTCGTGAACAAAGCTTTGTTGGAGCTGGCCGAAAAGACAGCCACAAAAATAATTGCGACCAATGATGTCCATTTTGTGGAAGAGGAACATGCAGAGGCGCACGACCGCCTGATTTGTTTGAGTACCGGCCGTTTCCTGGATGAAGCTGGGCGTATGCATTATACGATGCAGGAATGGCTGAAAACTCCCGATGAAATGGCTGAATTGTTTGCTGATATTCCGCAGGCTCTGGAAAATACGCAGGAAATTGTTGACAAAGTGGAAACATATAGCATTGATTCCGGCCCTTTGATGCCTGTGTTCGATATTCCCGAATCATTTGGAACGGAAGCGGAATACAGGCAGAAGTTTACGGAAAAGCAGCTTTTCGATGAATTTACGCAGGATGAAAAGGGCAATGTGGTCATGTCGGAAGACAAAGCGCAAAAAAAGGTGGAGGCGTTGGGTGGATACGAACGGTTGTACCGTATCAAGTTGGAAGCCGATTACTTGGCCGAACTGGCCTGGAAAGGTGCTGCGGAACGTTATGAAGAAATGACGGATGAAATACACGAACGTATTGTGTTTGAATTGCATATCATGAAAACCATGGGTTTCCCGGGCTACTTCCTGATTGTGCAGGATTTTATCAATGCGGCGCGTAAAATGGGTGTTTCTGTCGGGCCGGGGCGTGGCTCGGCTGCCGGCTCCGTGGTGGCCTATTGCCTGCACATTACGGACATAGACCCCTTGAAATATGATTTGCTGTTTGAGCGTTTCCTGAATCCTGACCGTATCTCGTTGCCTGATATAGACATAGACTTCGATGATGACGGCCGGGCGGAAGTGTTGCGTTGGGTCACGGAAAAATACGGTAAGGAGAAAGTTGCCCACATTATCACTTACGGGACGATGGCAACCAAATCGAGTATAGCCGATGTGGGGCGTGTGCAACGTGTGCCTTTGCCGGTGGTGAACGAGTTGAAGTCGTTCGTGCCGGACAAGTTCGATGACAGTCTGGCCGACCCGAAAACCGGTAAGGTTCCGAAAGTCAATCTGAAAAACTGCCTGAAATACGTACCGGAATTGCAGAAGGCAAGCCAGTCGGAAGACCGCAACATAGCCGATTTGCTGAAATATGCGACCATGTTGGAAGGAACAGTGCGTCAGACGGGCGTTCACGCATGCGGTGTCATCATCGGTGCGGATGACCTGACCAAGTTCGTGCCGCTCAGCACGGCCAAGGAAAAGGGAAGCGACCAGGATGTGCTTGTAACGCAATACGAAGGTTCGGTTATTGAGAGTGTCGGGTTGATCAAAATGGACTTCCTTGGTTTGAAGACACTTTCCATCATTAAGGAAACGCTGAAAAACATCAAAAAATCGAAAGGCGTGGACCTGGACATAGACAAAATTCCCATTGATGACAAGGCTACCTATGAATTGTACAGTCAGGGAAAAACAGTCGGAACCTTCCAGTTTGAATCGGCCGGCATGCAAAAATACCTGCGTGAGCTCCAGCCATCTACCTTCGAGGATCTGATTGCGATGAATGCGCTCTATCGGCCGGGACCAATGCAGTATATCCCGCAATTCATTGCGCGCAAGCACGGCAAGGAACCTATCAAGTACGATATCCCGATTATGGAAAAATATTTGAAGGACACGTATGGAATTACGGTTTATCAGGAGCAGGTCATGCTTTTGTCGCGCCTGCTGGCCAATTTTACGCGCGGTGAATCCGATACCTTGCGGAAAGCCATGGGCAAAAAGCAGAAAGACAAGCTGGATCACATGAAACCCGATTTCATAGAGCGTGGCAAGAAAAACGGGCATGATCCCAAGGTGCTGGAAAAAATCTGGGCCGACTGGGAACATTTCGCTTCGTATGCGTTCAACAAGTCACATGCAACATGTTATTCCTGGGTGTCCTATCAGACTGCCTATCTGAAAGCACATTATCCGGCAGAATTCATGGCGGCCAACTTGACGCGGAACATGGATAACATTGTGGAAGTCGCCAAGTTCATGGACGAGTGCAAAGCCATGGGAATCAACGTGCTTGAGCCGGATGTGAACGAGAGTGAGCTGCATTTCAGCGTAAATGAGGCCGGGCATATCCGTTTTGGCCTGGGAGGAATCAAAGGAGTGGGCGAGGGCGCAGCCGAAATGATTCTGAACGAACGCCGGAAAAATGGAAAATACAAGAATATCTATGATTTTGTGGAGCGTATCAATTTGAATACCTGCAATAAAAAAACGTTGGAAAGCCTGGCCTTTTCCGGTGCGTTCGACAGTTTCGAGGATGCGTACAGGGAACAATATTTCATTCTGAACGAAAAAGGCGAATGGGCGTTTGATGACAATATCATGCGCTATGGAAACAAATATCAGTCGGATGTGGCGTTTGCCGGAAATTCGCTTTTCGGAGATATGGACGTCGTTCCTGTTACACGTCCGAAACTTTCCGCTACTCCCCGTTGGTCGGCACTGTACAGGCTCGGACGTGAAAAAGAACTCATAGGCATGTATTTGTCGGCCCACCCGCTTGATGATTACGAGTTTGAGATTGGATACTTGTGCAATGCGACGACCACACAATTGAAGAATATGGAGAAGTACAAGGGCAAGGTGTTGCGTGTCGGCGGTGTGGTGACGCTTGTCAAGCAAGGCATCTCGCAGAAAAGCGGCAAACCATACGGCTTCATGACCCTGGAGGACCAGGAAGGCTCTTATGAATTCCGTTTGTATGGCCAGACATACATTGATTTCAGCAAATACATGATTAAGGACTTGTATCTGATGGTTACCGTGTCCGTGCAGCAGCGTATGGGTTTTGACCGCAAGCCGACTGATGAATGGGAAACAAGAATCCAGAAAATAGAACCCCTGTCCGAAGTGGCTTCGAAAATGATCCGTTCGCTGACGCTGCAAATTCCTATCAACACCTTGCAGCCTGTGTGGATAAACGAATTAAAGGACATCCTGAAGCAAAACAAGGGTGATTTGCCTTTGTATATCCAGGTATATGAAAACAAGCGTAGTTCGGTTCTTTTCCGAAGCCGCTCATGTCCTGTCAGAATGTCACCGGAAATGTTCCGCTATCTGAAAAAACAGAAATATGATAATCAGATGGATTTCACGGTCAACTTGTAAATGTAAATTTTAAAATGGAATGTATATGAAAACCATAACAATGTTTTACCAGCGGCGTTGCCCGTTTTGCAAAAAGGCTTTTGCCTATATGGACGAATTGCTGCAACAGGAGCCCTATAAAGGCCTGCAAATAGACAAAATAGAGGAAACCGAGCAGCCGGAGCTGGCTGACCGGTACGATTATTATTACGTGCCGACGTTTTACATTGACGGGGAGAAAGTGCACGAAGGCGGCATCTTCCGCGACGAGGTCAAAGCTTTGTTCGACAAGGCCTTGGAATAATCTTTTGGACTCTATTCGTTGAAATTCAGGTAGTAGTCGATATTTTCACTCATCAGAATATCGATGGGGATGTAGTTTGTCTGTGTGATTTCCTGCCCGAATACCAGTTTCCGGCAGAAATCCCTGATAAGTAGATAGGCTTGCTGTTCAGGGCGTTGTGCAATCAGATAATCGATATGGCCGCTTTTCAGGAATGCGACGTTTTTTTCCAGCAGGTCGTAGCCGATAAGGCGGATGTCGGTGCGGTCCGTTTCCTGAAAGAATTGTGCCAGCCTGTAGGCGCGCGAATTGAAAATTACGGCGGCCCTGATATGCAGGTTTTCCATGAAAACTTGTTCCAAAGTATCATGGTTGCCAATCGGATTGCTGTCTTGCAGCAACATGGTGAGGAATTTGTATCGGTTTTTCAGCTTGTGCGCTTCCACGTATTCCATGAATCCTTCATACCGGTTTTTGGTCTGGTTGCTGATGGCATTCTGGGAGCGGTACATCCGCACGAGCAAAACCTCTGACTTTTCGGGAAGGTGCTCCAGCAAAAGCTTGGCCGCAATCCAGCCGCTTTGGAAAGAATGTTGGCCGTAATAGCACAGAAAGTCGTTTGTGTCGACCATGGAATCCACAAAGCCGTACGGGATTTGTTTGGTTTGCAGTGTTTCAATCCATTTTCTTGCTTCCTCGCTGAAAATTGGCGCCATAATGACGGCATCCGGCGCATCCGCTGTTATTTTTTTTGCCTGCTCCTTGAACGATTCAGGTTCGAACTGGTTGTAGAAATAGCGTTTTGTCAGGACGTGGAAATTGCTGAACTCGCTTTCTGCCAACGAGAAGCCTTTGTCCACGGCTTCCCAATAGTCGCCTTGGTGATAAGCTGGCAGGCAGATGGCAAACGTGTACTGTTTTTTCAGTGCCAGCGAGCGCGCGTAAATATTCGGTTTGTAGTTCAGTTCATCCAGGATTTTCTGGACGGCAATCCGGCTTTTTTCCGAGACTTCGCCCCGGTGGTGCAATACCCTGTCCACTGTTCCCTCTGAAACACCGGCCATTGTGGCTATATCCTTGATACGTATTTTTTTGCTCATGCCTGCGCCGTTTACGGATTCAGGTTTTTTGTCCAGAAATATAGCTTCGGATGGCAATCGGCAAATCCCATGTGATGGTACAGCCTGAGTGCAGCCTGGTTGTCTTCACGAACTTCCAGGGCTATTTTGCAACAGTTCCGCTTGCGGGCTTCCGCCGTAATTTGTTCCAATAATTTGCGTCCAAGCCTTTGTCCGCGGAAGTGGCTGTGAATGATGACGTCGTGTATATATAGATAGGGTTGTACCTTGAAGGTGGAAAGCAATTCAAAGCACGTTGCAAGCCCGGCGTATTTGCCGTTCATGCGGATAAACAGAATAAAAGCGGATGGATGCGTTTTGAGTGCACCAATCAGTTTTTGTTGTTGTTCGGAATCCAGAGCCGGGGCATTGCCCATGGGGTCTTTCATGTATTGGTCGTATAAATCCAACAGGGCCTGGGTGTGGTCGGGATTGTCAAAATTGCAGAACTCAAAAGTAACCATGGCTGTATTTTTATTTTCGGATATATTCCGCGAAAGAGTATGAATATGGATTTTTATCGTCTGCATTGTGATGCTCACGATATGTTTCCTGCCAGATTTCCGGCTTGATTTCCGGGAAGAACGTGTCCGCATCCGGCCAACTGTGATGTATGTGCGTAATGTACAGCTTGTCGGCTATGTCCATGAATTGCCTGTAAACCATGCCGCCGCCTATGATGAAATTCTCCTGTCCGGCATCGGCCATGCGGACGGCCTCTTCGATGGAGTAGGCCATTTCGGCACCTTCTATCCGTTCGCCTTGTATGTCGGAAATCACAATGTTACGCCGGTTTGGCAGCGGATGTCTCGGCAGGGAAAAGAATGTGCGTTTGCCCATAATGACGGTTTTGCCGCTTGTTTTTTCCTTGAAGTGCTTCAAGTCATTGGGCAGATGGCAAAGCAGCTCGTTGTTTCTGCCTATGGCATGGTTTTCTGCTATGGCAACAATAATGGATATCATGATTTTGCAGGATTCTGGATTTTCAAATGCACGTTATTCTCTTTTTTTATCTTGTTTTCTTGTCTTGTTGTTTGTCGTTTTAGACGGATACGACACCCTTGATATGTGGATGCGGATTATAATTTACCAGTTCAAAGTCATCGTAGGTGAACTGGAAAATGTCTTTTATGTCCGGATTTATCTTCATGGTCGGCAGCGGGCGCGGCTCGCGTGTCAGTTGCAGCCTGACCTGTTCCAGATGGTTGTTGTAGATATGCGCATCACCCAGGGTGTGTATAAAGTCGCCGCACTGCAAACCGGTTACTTGTGCCATCATTTGCAGCAACAGCGCGTAAGAAGCAATATTGAACGGTACGCCAAGGAAAATGTCGGCGCTACGCTGATACAGTTGCAGGCTCAGTTTCCCGTCGGCTACGTAGAATTGGAAAAAGGCATGGCATGGCGGCAGGTTCATGCGGTTGAGGTCGGCCACGTTCCAGGCACTGACAATGATACGTCTGGAATCCGGGTTGTGTTTGATGGTTTCCACGGCCTCTGAAATCTGGTCGATGAAACCGCCGTCGTATGTCGGCCATGAACGCCACTGATATCCGTAGATATGTCCCAGATCACCGTTTTCATCAGCCCATTCGTTCCAGATGCGCACGCCATTGTCTTGCAGAAATTTTACGTTCGTATCACCTTTCAGAAACCACAGCAGTTCATATATGATGGATTTCAGATGTAGTTTCTTTGTGGTGAGGCATGGAAAACCATCTGCCAGGCTGAAACGCATCTGATGTCCGAAAACACTGATGGTGCCTGTACCTGTGCGGTCTTCCTTGTGTACGCCCTCGGTGAGGACCCTGTTCAGCAAGTCCAGATATTGTTTCATGATATGATGTGTTTAGAACAGTTTATACGTTGTTTTCAAAACCTTGAACTCTGTGCGCCGGTTGATCTGGTTGGCTATTTCCTGTTGTTCGGGCGTCAGGGAGTCTATGAACGTTTCGTTCAGTTCCGTACCGACCGGAATGAACGGATATTTGTCGTGTATGGCCTTGTCGGCAACTACGGGCTGGTCTTTGCCGTATCCGATGGGCGTCAGTCTTTCTTTTTCTATTCCTTTGGATATCAGGAAGTTGACAACTGATTGAGCGCGTTTTTCCGAGAGTATCTTGTTTTGTTCGGCGTTACCAACCTTGTCGGTATGTGCACTCAGCTCAATGGTAATGTTCGGGTTGTCGTTCAACAGTTTGACCAGTTCCAGCAACGAGGTTTCCGATTCCGGCGTAATGTCCCATTTTCCGAACTCGTAAAAGATATTTTCCATTGTAATGGGTTTGCTGATTGGCGTCAGCAGGAAATCCTGTTTGTATGACTTGCTGTCGGTCAGTCCCTGGGTGGAAAGGGTTTGTTTCTGGTTCAGGAAGCCACGGCACGAGGCAAGCATTACATAGTCAGCGTTTTGTGCCAGTTTGAAACGGTATGAGCCATCTTTTTTTGCCAGTACTTTTGCATTCATGCCATTGGAGCCCACTATTCTGATATAGGCATCGGTTACGGCCTCTCCGTTGTAGTCGGTTACCTTTCCTTCAACTTGATATACCAGTTCCGGCAGTTCAAAGGCGTATATGGCATCGTAGCCTTTCTTGTCGTTTCGGTTTGAGCTGAAGAAACCGCTTTCGCTTGTTCCGGCAAATGTGATTCCGAAATCATCGTAGTTCGTGTTGAATGGTTGTCCCATGTTTTCCACGTGCCAGTGTTCATTGGTATAGACGGCTTTGAATAAATCGAGTCCTCCGTATCCGGCGTGTCCGCGCGATGAAAAATACAGGGTGGTGTCGTTGCGCAGTGTGGGAAACATTTCGTCTTCGGACGTGTTTATTTCCGGTCCCAGGTTTTCAGCAGCCTTCCATTCCCCTTCTTCGTATGTGGCCCGCCAGATGTCGTTTCCTCCATATCCGCCGGGAGCGTCTGATACGAAATAGAGTGTCAGGCCATCGGGCGAGATGCTTGGATGTGCGGTTGTTATGGTGCTGTCTTGGAACAATGTGATGGATTGCGGTTCACTCCATTCGCCGCCGGCGCGGCTGGACATGTATATACGTGCGCCGCAGTCGCTCCCGCTTACGGAAATGGCGCGTGTGAAATACATGGTTTTCCCGTCGGCGGTGAATGTGCATACGCCTTCATCGCTTTCCGAGGTCAGGGCATCCACTTTTTCTACTTCTTCCCATTTCCCGGCCACGTTTTTTCGGACCGAATACATGTGATTGTCCGGAGTGCCTGTGATGGCGTTGTTTTTCCCGATGGCCCGCGTCAGGTTACGGTTGGATGTGAACATGAGTACATCGGCCGATTCTCCTATGAATGCCGGTGCAAACGTGCTGCTCCGTTTTGCGTTGAAGTCGGAGGCTATCCTTATCTTGTAGCGGCTCGGAACAGTCCGCCATACGCTTACTTGTTCGCATGCTTCCAGTCCGCCCCGCGCGACCGGATCGTCCGGATGTGCTTCCAGATAGATTTTGTATTGTTTGGCCGCATCGGCATATTTGCCGTTCTGCTGGAGCACTTGTGCGTAACGTAAGTAGACAATGGAATCCGGATAATTGTTCCTGATGGCATAGTTGTAAACTTGTGCTGTCCGTCTGTGGTTTATGCGCTTGTAACAGTCGGCCTGCTTGTAGGCGATTTCGGCCCGTTTGGCTTTGTCTTTGTAGGAAATACGGCCGTATATGCTTTTGTACATTTCTCCGGCCGTATAATATTCGCCTATGTTGTATTTCTTGTCGGCTTTCTTGATGCGGGCGTTGATGCCACAGCTTGTTGCCAGAATGCCGATAAGCCCGCAACAGATGCAGATGCGTATGCCCTTTAACGGAAAAACGGGATGTTTCTTATGTGTTGTCTGTTCTGTCGGCATTTTGCGATAATAAATTTTGTGTTTCGGCTGTTGCAGGATTTTCCAATTGTTTATGCCAGTTCATGGATAATCAGGCCGGAACGTAATTTGGGTTCAAACCAGGTTGTTTTGGGCGGCATGATATTTCCTGAATCGGCTATGTCAATCAGTTGTTTCATGGAAACCGGATAGAGTGCGAGCGCGGCTTTCATTTCGCCGCTGTCTACGCGTCGTTTCAGTTCACCCAGGCCTCTGATGCCGCCGACAAAGTCAACACGTTTGTCGCTCCGCAGGTCTTTTATGCCCAGAATATCGTTCAAAATCAGGTTTGAGGAAATAGTCACATCCAAAACGCCAATCGGGTCATTGTCGTTGTATGTTCCCGGCTTTGCCGTCAATGAATACCATGTTCCTGCCAGATATAACGAGAAATTGTGCAATTTATTAGGTTTGTATATTTCCGTACCTTTTTTTTCAACCGTGAAGTTTTCCGACAGCTTTTCCAGAAATTCATTCTCCGAGAGTCCGTTCAGGTCTTTCACCACGCGGTTGTAGTCAATAATGTTCAGCTGGTTGTCGGGAAAGCAAACCGCCAGGAAAAAGTTATATTCTTCATTTCCTTTGTGGTTGGGGTTCTGCAGTTGTTTTTCGTGTCCGACCAATGCGGCGGCAGCGCTCCGGTGATGCCCATCGGCAATGTACAATGCCGGAATTTGTGCAAAAATGTCAGTTATCCGGCGGATGGTTTCATCGTTGCTTATGACCCAGAAACGATGTCTGAATCCCTCCGGAGCGGCTGTGAAATCATATTCCGGTTCCTGTGATGTAACGCTGTCAATGATGGCATCCAAATCGTCGCGGTGCGGATAGGCAAAAAAGACCGGTTCAATGTTGGCATTGTTTACGCGTACGTGTTTCATGCGGTCTTCTTCTTTGTCGCGGCGGGTCAGTTCGTGTTTTTTGATTTTGCCGGTCATGTAGTCATCTACGGCAGCACAGACAACCAGACCGTATTGCGTACGTCCTTCCATGGTTTGTGCATATACGTAGTATTGTTCTTTTGCATCCTGCCGTAGCCAGCCTTTTTGTTTGAACAGGGCAAAGTTTTCGGCGGCTTTCTCATAGACGGCGGGGTCATGTTCATCCGTTCCGGCCGGGAAATCTATTTCAGGCTTGATGATATAGTATAACGACATTTCATTACCTGTGGCTTCGGCACGTGCTTCGTCCGAGTTCAGTACATCATAAGGGCGTGATGAGATGCGTTTTGCCAGTTCTTTTGGAGGGCGTATTCCCTTGAAAGGTTTGATGGTGACCATGGTATGTTGGGTTCTAATCGGTGGTTGTGTTTTTGTTTCTTGTCTTGTTGTTTGTCATGGAACAGGTGCCGTTGATGACGGCATTGGGTTCGACGATTAATATTTTGGTTTTTATTTCGCCGGTGATATTGGCGGTTTCACGTATGGCCAGGGTTTCCGTAATGTCCAGTTTGCCATCCAAAGAACCGAGAATTTCCGCATTGATGCAATGGATTGTTCCTTTCATGAATCCTTGCTGTCCAATGACAACTTTGCCTTTGCAGTCCACATCGCCTTCTACTGTGCCGTCTATTCTGAAATCGCTGTCGGCAATGATGGTGCCGATGATTTTGCTGCCTGTGGTGAGCGCGTTGTATAATGCTCCTCCGGTGTTGTTTGTTACTTCTTTTGCCATAATGTTTTGTCGATTGTGTTTTGACCGCCAAAATTACTTTTTTTTTTCAGAATTCACAAATGCGATTCGGGCATGTTTGTGTTAATCGTTATCAAAAACGGAGGTTTCCGCACATGAATTTTTCCAGGAATTTTTCGGTCAGCCTCGAAACGGCATACTGTTTCAGGTCGGTCAGGGCTATTTTCCTGCAAGAATCAATTTCACCGCTGTTGCAATTGAAACAGAAAAAACGGGCATGTATGCGTTGGTGGCTCAGTACATGCTTTATTTCGTCCGAGACATTGTTCAGTATCAGGCCCGACAGTTTGTCGGTGTATCGGATAAACTCCGGATGTTGCAGTATTTCTTCGGTGGGCACTGCCGTATCCGTTTCAATGAGTGGAAGTTCATACAGATGTTTCCAAATGTCGTTGTTGCCGCGTTTTTGCAGGAATGTATATTCATTGACATTGAAAAAGAAGTAGTTGAAATAGCGGTCGGATACTTTTGTCCGATTTGCTTTGGCCGGCAGTTTGTCCACCATGTGCATTCGCGCGGCCGCACATGTTTCCAGCAACGGGCATTTGTGGCATGCAGCATTGCTCGGTGTGCATTGCAGTGCGCCGAATTCCATGATGGCCTGGTTGTAAGTGCCCGGTTCCCTTTTGTCCATCAGCATTTGCGATATGTGTGTGAACTCTTTCTTGCCTTCAGTCGTGTCAATGGGAGTTTGTATGCCAAACAGGCGTGACAATACACGAAAGACGTTTCCATCCAGCACCGGATAAGGCATGTTGTAGGCAAATGAACAAATGGCTGCTGCGGTGTAGTCGCCGATACCTTTCAACTGGCGCACTTGTTCGTAGGTCCGCGGAAATTCACCTCCGTGTTCAGACATAATCTGGCCGGCCGCCTGATGCAGGTTGCGGGCACGGCTGTAGTAACCTAACCCTTGCCATATGCGGAGCACCTCGTCTTCCGATGCGGCCGCCAGTGATTTTACATCAGGGAACTGGCTGATGAAACGCAAATAGTAATCGTGTCCTTGTGCAACACGGGTCTGTTGCAGAATAATTTCAGAAATCCATATCTTGTACGGGTCGTTGATTTCCCGCCATGGCAAATCCCGCTTGTTTGCAGCATACCATTTTTTCAGTTCTTGCCGTATGTGTTGATGTGTGTCCATAATGCTGTTTTTCATACATGTAGGGCAAGGCTCATTCCAGCAAATATGCCTGCCCGTGTTTTTTGCAAAAGTAGATGTTTTATACCAACGGCCAAAGTGCGGGTGTTCAAAACATGCGGGTTGGATAAATCCGTTTGTGAAGAGGATGCGGTTTTGCGTTTTTTGTGTTATCTTTGCAGCCAAAAACCGGCAGGGTGCAACAGATGGCATGTTCTTGACAAAAACAGAATAACTTTTAAACAAAATTCGAACTTATGAAAAAGCAATTGTTATTTTTATTGGCGGTATTTTCCTTGGCCGCATGTACGGACAATTCGTATAGAATTCAGGGTACTTTTACGGATGGTCTTGTTCCTGACAGTTCCCTGGTTTATATGCAGAAGCGGGTTGTCCGTGAATGGGTAATGTTGGACAGCGCCATGGTTTTGGGCGGAGATTTTGTCATGAAGGGCAAGGTGGAAGAACCTTTTTATGCCTACCTTACCTATACCGGCACAGATGGTCGGAAACGCTATGCGGATATTGTGGTGGAACCAGGAAACCTGTCCCTTACCGTAAATCCCAAACAAATAAAACGCTCGGGCGTCTCTCAGAATGCATTGCTCCAGTCGTTCTACGACATGGAAGATGCCGTATTTGCCGCCTATGAAACAAAATATGAAGAACAAAGTTCCCAGCCGCAGACACCGGAGCGTCAGGCTGCATGGGAAGTGTACGTAGATTCATTGCAAGATGCGGCTGTTGCACAAACGGTTGACTTTATTTTGAAAAACGCCAATACACTTGCAGCGAATGCCGTGTTCACGACACGCTACTATAATATGTCTATCCAGCAAAAAGATGCCGTCATTGCCGCCATGAACGAGGAAAGCCGGAGTTATGACCGTATTCCGCTGATTATTGAAACATTGGAAATTGAACGCCGGACGGCAATCGGACAACCCTATACGGACATAGTGCTTCCGGATGCGGCCGGCAACGAGCTGGCACTTTCTTCTCTTGTCGGCAAAACAGATTATGTGCTGGTGGACTTCTGGGCATCCTGGTGCGGCCCATGCCGTGCTTCTTTTCCTGAACTGAAGGAATTTTACGGCAAATATGCCGGGACCGGCAAACTGGAAATTTTCGGAGTATCGCTCGATAATGAAGAGCAGTCGTGGAAAAATGCTATTGAAAAGGAAGGACTTTCATGGAAACACGTTTCCGACCTGAAGGGCTGGGAATGCGCTGGAGCACAGGCCTATGGAGTCAATGCTATTCCGTGTACGGTTCTGATAGACAAGGCAGGAACCATTGTTGGAAGAAATCTGGAAATTCCGGAAATAGAACGGCTTGTTGCGGATGCCGCAGAGTAAACGGAAAAAGTTTTTTTCAATAAAAACAGCCTAAATGTTTTGCAATCAGAATAAAAATCGTATATTTGCACCCCGTTTCCAGAGAGTGTATTTTTAAAATATCATATTAAACAATTTAATCTCATAACAATGACTAAAGCTGAAATTGTAAATGAAATCGCCAAAAATACCGGAATTGACAAGGCGACTGTTTTGACTACTGTCGAGTCTTTTATGGAGACAGTAAAAGATTCATTGGCGAAAAAGGACAATGTTTATTTAAGAGGGTTTGGTAGCTTTATTATCAAGGAACGTGCAGAAAAGAAAGCTCGTAATATCTCCAAAAATACGACCATTACGATTCCTGCACACAACATTCCTGCTTTCAGACCAGCCAAATCGTTTACGGAAGTAGTAAAGTAAATTTCTAATTTTTAAAACTATACGAATATGCCAAGCGGAAAAAAGAGAAAAAGACATAAAATGTCGACGCACAAGCGTAAAAAAAGACTTCGCAAGAATAGGCACAAAAAGAAATAAGTGTCTGTGAAAATGGTCTGAAAAAGAAAATCAAAAACAAGCTTAAAAACAAAATGCGATTGTTTTTAAGTTTGTTTTTCTGTTTATCAACATTGTATGGAGGACAAAACGGTTCTGGGCGCAGAATCGTACCTCCTGTAAAAAAACAAGAAAAGTGACAAGCGAATTAGTAGTTGATGTTCAACCTTCCGAAATTTCGATTGCGCTGCTTGAAAACGGGCGTTTGGCCGAAGTAAACAGAGAAACCCGCGAACAGACCTATGCAGTGGGGAATATCTATTACGGACGCGTGAAAAAAATTATGCCGGGTTTGAATGCAGCATTTGTGGACGTCGGTTACGGAAAAGACGCTTTCTTGCACTATCTTGATTTGGGTCCGACATTTGAAACCCTTTACCGTTACACCAAACAGGCAGTCAGCGACCGTAAAAAAACGCCTGTCATGAACAAGGTGAAGACACAGCCTGAACTGGGAAAAACGGGCTCCATTACGGAAGTCCTCTCAGTGGGGCAGGAGTTGCTTGTTCAGGTAACAAAAGAACCGATATCTACCAAAGGACCGAGGCTTTCGGCTGAAATATCCATAGCTGGCCGCTATCTGGTCCTGATACCTTTTGCAGAAAAAGTGTCGGTGTCAGCCAAAATAAGCTCAGAAGCAGAGCGCGTACGTCTGCGTAAACTGGTGCAAAGCATAAAACCCAAAGGTTTTGGGGTCATTATCCGCACAGTGGCAGAAGACAAAAAAGTGGCAGAACTCGACAACGAGTTGAAGATATTGGTAAAACGATGGGAGGATGTAGTGGCAAAACTCCAGAAATCCCAGGCTGTTTCGCTTATTTCAGAGGAAATAGGCCGTACGATAGGCATAATCAGGGATATCTTTAATCCGACCTTCCAGCACATACACATTAACGACAAAGATGTGTTTGCCGAAGTCAGAGATTATGTGGAACTGATTGCACCCGATCGGAAAAACATAGTGAAATTATATACCGGTGAGCTGCCTATCTTCGACAATTTCGCCATTACCAAGCAGATGAAGACCGGCCTTGGACGTACGGTCTCTTTCAAAAACGGAGCTTATCTGATTATAGAACATACGGAGGCCCTGCACGTGATAGACGTGAACAGTGGCAACCGCTCCAAATCGGATGATCAGGAAACAAACGCTTATGAAGTCAATCTGGCCGCAGCGGATGAAATCGCCCACCAGTTGCGCTTGCGCGATATGGGAGGAATTATCGTTGTCGATTTTATAGACATGGTAAAACCAGAGCACAAACAGGGGCTGTATGACCATATGCGTGAAATAATGGAAAATGACAGGGCAAAACACAATATCTTGCAGTTGAGCAAGTTCGGCTTGATGCAAATCACGCGTCAGCGTGTCAGGCCGGCAGTTGATATTGATGTGACGGAAACCTGTCCTACCTGTTTGGGTACACATAAGGTCCAGCCGACAATACTGTTTGTCGATGAACTGGAAGAAAAAATCAGATGGGCCGTCGAAAATACACGGAGAAAAGGACTCGTCTTATATGTCCACCCGTATGTAGAAGCCTATATTACCAAAGGTTGGCTCAAGTCCATTATACGCCGGTGGCGTCAGAAATACGGTCGCGTTCATGTCATTCCTTCGCAGAAACTCGGTTTCCTGCAATGGGAATTGTACGATGACAATGGTAACAAGTTGGAACTGAAAAAAGAAAATGCAGGAAAATAATTTCTGTAACTGAAATTGAAAAAGGGGGATTGCCTGATTTGGTCAGAGCAATCCCCCTTTTTTTCGTAACGAACGTCTTTCATTCTGGTCAGTCAATCAATTTTAAGGCTTTTTCCAGATCATCCGGCGTGTCTATGCCGATACTTTCTGCGGTTGAAATGCCGACTTTTATTTTGTAGCCGTTCTCAATCCAGCGCAATTGCTCCAATGATTCGGCCAGTTCCAGTGGCGACTGAGGCAAAGCGGTTATTTCTGCCAGAATATCCGCACGGTAGGCGTACATGCCTATATGGCGGTAGTATTGATGTGACTGTAGCCACTCCGTATGGTGCACCCCGCGCTTGTAAGGAATAATGGAGCGGCTGAAATATATGGCCTCGTGTGTCTTTTCGGAAAAAATGATTTTCGGATTGTTCGGATCAAACAGTTCATCGAACGTATTTTCCGGTCCGTAGGGCTTGGCCAGTGTCGCTATCTGTGTGTCTTTTGTGTCGAAACACGCCTTAATGGCCTCAATCTGTTCAGGTTGGATAAAGGGTTCATCGCCCTGGATATTGATAATGACATCTGCCCCGTATCCGCATTTCCGGTACGCCTCATAGCAGCGGTCGGTACCGCTACGGTGCTTGTCCGATGTCATAATGGCTTGACCGCCGAAAGCAGCCACTGCATCAGCTATCCGTTGGTCATCCGTAGCAACGCAGATTTTGTCCAGTGATTTTTGCACCTGTTCATAAACCCTTTGTATCATGGGCTTTCCCTTCATGTCGGCCAGAGGCTTGCCAGGAAAACGTGTTGAGGCATAACGTGCCGGTATGATTCCTATAAAATTCATGATTCCCGGATATTTAGTTGTTTTATTATGTCGGACGCAATCAATGCTTCCTGTTTTTTGTATTTGAGCACCATGTCGCCTGCTTTGCCGTGTATGAATACGCCTTTTGCGGCGGCTTCTTCCGGAGAGTAGCCTTGTGCCAGCAGTCCTCCTATGATTCCAGCCAGAACATCCCCGCTACCTGCTGTTGCCATGCCCGGATTCCCCGTTGTGTTTTTGTACAGTCTGCCCGATGGCACGGCAACCAGAGTTCCGGCACCTTTCAGCAGGATAACCAGTTTATGTGCTGTGGAGCGTTCCCGCAAAAGATGTATGCGCTCATCCGGATTTTCTGTCGTACCGAATAGTCGTTCAAATTCTTTAGGATGCGGTGTCAGTATCGTGCCGGGCGGAAGCAGGCCTAACCATGTTTTGTGGCTGGCTATCAGGTTCAATGCGTCGGCGTCCAAAACGCACGGGTGTTGTAGTCGCGGCAACAGGTCGGACAACATTTGTCCGGTCTGCTCGTTTGTGCCGATACCTGGTCCAATGACTAATGTGGTGTATTTGGCAATGTCACTGACACATGAAATGAAATTGTTTGCCTTATCCGACAAAAACATGGCTTCCGGCAATGCTGTTTGCAGGATAATCCGGTTGCAGGCAGGACCATGTACGGAAACCATGCCGCAACCACTGCGCAAGGCTGCATGTGCGGCCAGCAGTGAAGCACCAGCCATGCCTTTGCTGCCGGCTACAACCAGCAGATGGCCCACTGTTCCTTTGTGTGCATTAATGGGACGCGGACGGTCAAGAAACATGCCTTCATGCAAAAAAATACAGTCTTTTTCAGCCGGATACAACATGTGGTATTGTTTGTCGGATTGTGCGGCAAATATAAGAATAAAAATCGAGTTGATATGACATGTATGGAAAGTGTTTTTTTGCGATAGTGTGCCATGCCCGGCAAGTTTTTTTTGCCGGCGGAGATTGTGGCCACTTTGTAAAAAAATAAAAAAATGCCGGATTGTTGGACAAAATCATTACCTTTGTTGCTGTTATGGCAGGGTGGCCGTGAAATCGTTGCCGATAAATCAGATTATTAGTTTTAAGTTATGTTGCGGAAAATCAGAAGAACGCTTGCCGTTTTGTTTTTTGCATTGCTCACTTTGTTGTTCCTGGATTTTACGGGAACAATGCATGCATGGTTCGGTTGGCTGGCCGATATACAGTTTGTTCCGGCCGTGTTGGCTCTGAACCTGTTTGTCATTTTGTTTCTGGTTGTATTGACGTTGCTGTTCGGGCGTGTCTATTGTTCCGTTATTTGTCCGCTGGGCATATTTCAAGACATTGTATCATATGTCAGCGGTCTGCGGCGTCGCAAGCGGCATCGGTTTTCCTATTCCCCAGCGTTGGGCTGGCTACGTTATGTTTGCCTTGCCCTATTCGTCGTTTTGCTTTTGGCCGGATTCGTTTCATTCGCATCATTGCTTGACCCTTACGCGGCATACGGGCGCGTGGCTTCTCATTTGCTGGCACCGGTTTATCGTTGGGGAAACAATTTGCTGGCCGGTTTGGCCGAAAAATTCGACAGTTATGCTTTTTACAGTACGGAAATATGGCTGAAAAGCTTACCTGTGCTGGTTGTCGCTGTTGTCACCGTGATTGTATTGTGCATATTGGCGTGGCGGAACGGCCGCACATATTGCAATACGATTTGTCCGGTGGGGACGGTTCTGGGATTTTTGTCCCGCTATTCGCTTTTCCGTCCGGTCATAGATACGGAAAAATGCACACATTGCAAGTTATGTTCGCGGACATGCAAAGCATCGTGCATAGATTCGGAAAATGCACAGATTGACTATTCACGCTGTGTGGCCTGTATGGATTGTCTGGATGCCTGCCGTCAGGGAGCAATCACGTACCGGAACCGGTTCCGGTCAGGAACGAGCATGGCGGACAAGACGGCAGATACGGGACAACCGGACAAGGAACGCCGCCGTTTTCTGTCAACAGCCATTCTGTTGGCTGCGTCTGCCACGTTGAAGGCTCAGGAAAAGAAGGTGGATGGCGGTCTGGCTGTTATTGAGGATAAAAAGATTCCGTTTCGTGCCACAGGTCTGACGCCTCCGGGTTCCTTGAGTGCGGAACATTTTGCGCAACATTGCACGGCATGCCAGTTGTGTGTTTCTGCTTGCCCTAATCAGGTTTTACGTCCATCAACCGGTTTGCACACATTCATGCAGCCGGAAATGTCCTACGAGCGTGGCTATTGCCGGCCCGAGTGCACCGAGTGTTCCGATGTTTGTCCGGCAGGAGCCATCCGCCCCATTACGGCAGCCGATAAGTCGGCTATCCAAATCGGACATGCCGTTTGGCTTGCCGACAATTGCGTGCCACTTACAGATGGAGTGGAGTGCGGCAATTGTGCGCGGCATTGTCCGGTAGGAGCCATCAGCATGATACCGTCCGTTGCCGGTGATGCATCTTCTCCGAAAATACCGGTGGTCAATACGGAACGTTGCATTGGTTGCGGTGCGTGCGAAAACTTGTGTCCGGCGCGGCCGTTCAGTGCCATTTATGTGGAAGGTCATGAGGTGCACCGGACAATCTGATTTTAAGGAAATGAAAATGAAGAAATTATGAACGAAGAACATAAAAATGACATGAACCGGCGCGATTTCCTGAAAATCGTAGGTATCAGTGCAGCTACCAGCGCATCGCTATTTTACGGATGTAACGGGAAAAACGGAAACACATCCGATGCAGCCGCGCAAACTCTCGTGCCAGATGACAAAATGACTTTCCGCACTTCCAAACGGGGAGACCGCGTCTCGTTGCTGGGATACGGTTGCATGCGTTGGCCAACCATGCCGGCTGCCGATGCATCGGGCAATGTCATTGATCAGGAGCAGGTAAATCGTCTGGTGGATTATGCCATAGCGCATGGTGTGAACTATTTTGATACATCACCGGTGTACGTACAGGGATTTTCGGAGAAATCGACCGGAATTGCTTTGAAACGCCATCCGCGTGAAAAACTTTTCATTGCCACCAAACTGTCCAATTTTCAGAACAGCACGCGGAGCAATTCAATGGCTATGTATGAACAGTCGTTCAAGGACCTGCAAGTCGATTACATTGACTATTATTTGTTGCATTCGGTTGGAAACGGAGGCATGGAAACTTTCCGTGCGCGTTATATTGACAATGGCATGCTGGACTTCCTGCTGGAAGAACGTGAAAAAGGACGTATCCGCAATCTGGGCTTTTCATTTCACGGCACGGTAGATGTTTTTGACCAGGTATTGGCTTTAGACGATTACGTGCATTGGGATTTCGTACAAATCCAGATGAATTATGTGGACTGGCGGCACGCTTCCGGCCGTAATGTGAATGCGGAATATCTGTACGGTGAACTGGTAAAACGCGATATCCCCGCCGTCATTATGGAACCCTTGCTGGGTGGCCGCTTATCCAATGTGCCGGAACATATCATGTTGCGCCTGAAGCAGCAGCGGCCTCAGGAAAGCGTTGCATCGTGGGCATTCCGCTTTGCCGGATCGTATCCGAACGTGCTTACCGTATTGAGCGGAATGAGCTATATGGAACATTTGCAGGACAACATACGTACCTATTCGCCGTTGCAGCCGCTGACTGATGATGAAAAATTATTCCTGGAAGAAACGGCCCGGTTGATGATAAAATATCCGACAATTCCATGCAACGAGTGTCAGTATTGCATGCCTTGTCCGTATGGAATAGATATTCCATCTATTCTGGTGCATTACAACAAGTGTGTCAACGAAGGCAATATTCCGCGTAGCCGTCAGGATGAGAATTATCGGAAGGCCCGGCGGGCTTACCTGGTCGGTTATGACCGGAGCGTACCGAAGCTGCGGCAGACAAACCATTGCATTGGTTGTGGACAATGTTCGCCGCATTGCCCGCAGAGTATTGATATTCCGAAGGAATTGCACCGAATAGACCGGTTTGTGGAACAGTTGAAACAAGGGACGTTGTCATGAAGGAATTGATTCGCCGTTTGCACGAGGGTGCGTATTCATGCATTGTTGCCAATGAAGGAAAAGTAGCTGTTTTTACACGCCGGGGAGTGATGGATTTGTACGAACTGTTGGTGAATGAGCCTGATTTTCTGCGGGGAGCGTCGGTTGCCGACAAGGTCGTCGGCAAAGGTGCGGCCGCGCTGATGCTGCTGGGAGGCGTGCAACGCTTATATGCCGATGTCATTAGCGAACCCGCTTTGGGCTTGTTGGATAAAACCAATGTGGAAGTTTCTTACGGGCAGTTGGTGCAACATGTGCAGAACCGGACCAAGACGGACTGGTGCCCCGTGGAGAAATTGTGCTACGATTTGAACGATACGCGGGAAATGTTTGAAGCAATAGGCTCTTTTCTGGAGGCTCAAAAATAACGGCGGTAATTATACCTGCCGGTTTTGTGCGGCTGTATTTGTGCCCGTGTTGCAAGATGTGTCGAATTTGTAGAATCATCGGGAGGAACGGGGATTTTTTGAACAGGAATGATTACTTTTGTTGGGTAAAAACGAAATGCGGCAATATTCGTTTGCCGGCAGATAAAAATGGAAATATGGAAAAGATGGTTAATTTGTACGCATTGTCTTACAGCAATGTGAAAACTTATTGGTTGGCAGCTCTGTTCATAACGGGCAATGTCGTTCTGCCGCAATTGTGTCATTTGTTGCCACAAGGTGGTGCAGTATGGTTGCCGATTTATTTTTTTACGTTGGTTGGAGCATACAAATACGGCTGGAAGGTAGGGCTGCTGACAGCTGTTTTGTCTCCCTTGCTTAATTCCTGGCTATTCGGCATGCCTCCTGCGGCGGCCTTACCGGTTATCTTGTTCAAGTCGATGGTATTGGCCATGGCAGCCGGTTTTGCGGCTTCTCGTTTCCGGAAGGCGGACATCTGGTCACTTGCCCTTGTCGTGCTGGGAAGCCAGTTTGCCGGTGCTCTTTTTGAATGGGCGCTTGCAGGGAAACTTTATGTAGCTTTGCAGGACTTCCGCACAGGTTTGCCTGGCATTCTTGTGCAGATTTTCGGCGGATATTTGTTAATTAATCATCTAATCAGGAAATAGGAATATGGCAGTTTTATCAGCAATCTTATTATTCGGCAATATCGGAATACAGGAAATTCTTGTCATTGCGTTAATCATCCTGCTTTTGTTTGGCGGGAAAAAGATTCCCGAGTTAATGAAAGGCCTTGGCAAGGGAATCAGAAGTTTTAAAGATGGAATGAAGGAGGTTGATAAGGACATAAAATCCGATGAAACGTCTGCAACAGGAAAGTCCAGGGAAGACTGAGCAAACGGACATGCCGGAGCAGGAAAATACTATGTCCTTTTGGGACCACCTGGATGTATTGCGGGCTGCTTTACTGAAAATTCTGGCGGTTACGCTGGTTTTCGGCATGCTGGCATTCCTTTTTAAGGATACGCTTTTTGCCATCATTCTGGCACCGAAAAGCAGTGACTTCATTGTTTATCGTGTGTTTCATGCCGTAGCCGTCAGGTTCGGGAGCGGAATGCCTGCTGACGATTTCACGGTCGATTTGATAAACACGGGACTGGCACGACAGTTCATCATACATATGAAGGCAGCCATGTATGTCGGGTTTCTGTTCGCTTCTCCGTATGCCTTGTTCCAGCTGTTCCGTTTTATTTCGCCTGCGCTTTATGTCGATGAGCGTAAATATGTAGTGCGGGTGGCCGGTAGCGGTTACTTCATGTTTGTTCTTGGAGTATTGTTCTGCTATTTCCTGCTTTTCCCGCTGACATTTCGTTTCCTGGGTACATATCAGGTGAGCGGGGAAGTCAGAAATCTGATTTCCCTTGATTCATACATGGGCACCCTGATTACAATGAGTCTGCTTATGGGAGCCGTATTTGAGATTCCGGTTTTGTGCTGGCTGTTTGCAAGATTGGGTTTCCTGACGGTTGCATTTATGCGACGTTACCGTAAACATGCGGTTGTCGCCATTTTGACTCTGGCTGCCGTAATTACACCTACGGCCGATATTTTTACCCTATCTTTGGTCTCGTTGCCCATGTGGCTGTTGTACGA
Organism: uncultured Bacteroidales bacterium; assembly: GCA_944321895.1. Taxonomy (GTDB): domain Bacteria; phylum Bacteroidota; class Bacteroidia; order Bacteroidales; family Paludibacteraceae; genus CALUNA01. The sequence goes on from CALUNA010000010.1 coordinate 63,059, forward strand.
GCTTAGTATTCTGATTGTCAAGCGTGCAGAACATAAAAAAGAATGTGCGTGAGGCGGTTATGTGGCCTGTCATACAGCTTCCGGAAACTGTCTGTTATCCTGTTTCATTCCATTTTGCATTGCATTTTATTTCATAAATATGGAAATATTCAAATATTATGATTTATTTTATTTGTTTTTTTTGTATCTTTGCGCACAATCTGATAAGCTAACCAGTCATATAAAACATTGATCAATGACTAAACAAATACGCCGGATATTCGTCTATCGAATCAAGTGGAGCTATTTATTGCTTGATATTTGTTTGTTGGCATTGAGTTTTTTTGTTGTATTGCAGTTTTTCCCCCTGAACACACCTGTCCCGTTCCAGAAATACCGTTCTCTTATATTGGTATATTCCGTTTTGTGGCTGGTGCTGAGTTATTGTGCACACCGTTACATTTCAATCAAGTATCTGAAACTTCGGTCGCATTTTTTGCGTCTGATGGTAACGGCTGTTGTTGTCTTTGCCGTCTTGTGGGTTTACATTCTGGTGTTTCCGCAAAAGAATCTGTCTCTTAATGTATTGCTTTGCATAACCTTTTCCGTGCTGATTACCAATATAGTCAGCTTGTCCGTATTATATGCATATAAGTATGCTCTTAACATGGAACCTGAACTTGAGCGCAAGCACCGTAGCAAGCAAAGCGTGTTGCATGTCCCGAATACTCTGGATGCAACGGCTGCGGCGGAACTGCAGGAAAAACTGCTGGAACAGACCTCGCGGAAAGTTCTTGAATTTTTAGGGAAACATATCAATATATACTCGACTAATACATGCTTTCTGAAAACCAATGATCTGGAAACTTTCCGGAAATTGGAGTATTACCGCTATGACACTATTGTAAATCTGGAACTGTTGAACCATGTCCGGGGCATAAACAAAATGTTTGGAATGGTGAACGACAAACTTCCCGATGAAAGTTTGTGGGTCTGCTGTTTTGAACCAAAAAGTACACGTAAGCATCGCATTCTCAGGAAATATCCGCCCGTAATTAATTATATTGTTTATACGGTGGATTTTCTTTTCATGCGTGTCATGCCCAATATGTTTGTAACAAGCCGTTTGTTTTTCGACATAACCGGAGGCCGTCACAGGGTTTTGTCAAAAACGGAAGTGTTGGGGCGTCTGTGCTATTGTGGTTTTGAAATTGCAGCCGAGTTCAAGCAAAACGGAATAATCTATGTGGTGGCACGACGTTCGTTTACGCCAAAAACGATACAACGTCGCGCTTACGGCGCCGTTATCCGTTTGAAACGTATCGGCAAGAACGGGAAGGAGTTCGATTTCTACAAGATGCGCACCATGTATCCCTATTCGGAGTATCTGCAAGCATACATTTATGAAAAAAATCGTTTGCAGGAAGGCGGAAAGTTCAATCATGACATCCGTATCACTTCGTTGGGCCACTTCATGCGCCGTTTCTGGATTGACGAATGGCCCATGTTTATCAACCTGATGAAGGGCGACATGAAACTGGTGGGCGTGCGGCCAATAAGCAAACAATATTTCAGCTTGTACAGCAAGGAATTACAGGAAAAAAGGATAAAATTCAAGCCGGGACTGTTGCCACCTTTTTATGCCGACATGCCCAAGACATTGGAGGAAATCCAGGCTTCAGAAATGAAATATCTGACAGCTTGTGAACAAAAAGGCGTTTTTCTGACGGATATGGCCTATCTTTGTAGAATCTTGTATAACATTGTATTTCGATGCGCACGGAGCAAATAGACAGGTTGGGAAATTGCAGGCGGATTTTAGCAAGTGTTTGGGCCGGACTGTTGCTGGTTTTTTGCGTACAGGCACAGGACATCCCGCAGCATATATCCTATACGCAGATTTATGATTTTATCGATGAGCTGGCGGCGGAACATATCATTGAAATCAATTCGGCCATAAGACCGTACAGCCGGAACGTGATAGCCCAGAAACTGCAGGAAGCTCAGTTGCAGCGCCAACACCTGACACGTCGGCAGCAGGCTGATTTGGACTTTTTCCTGAACGATTATGCGCTGGAATGTGATACCATGCCCGATGCCATAGTGCAGTGGACGAACCGGAAAAGTTTTTCACTCGGACTGTTCCAGCCGGCTTTTCATTATAAGGACCGTCTGTTCAAATGCCGGATTATGCCCTTGTTGGGCATGCATGTATATGCCAATCAGAAAGGCGCAATCCTGAAACGTTGGTGGGGCGCATCTTTCCAGGCGGATATCGCATCGCATGTGTCCGTGTGGGGCGACTTGCGGGACCAGTCGTACAACGGTACAGCCTTGTTGCGTGACAGCTATTATGCAACGAATAGTGCCAAAGTGCAGGGCGCGCGTCTTTCGCAACCGCAATATCTGAACATGTTGCCGGGATGTGAATACAAGGAAGCCAGCTATGGCGGTGATTTCAGTGATTCACGCGGTGGCATCAAGGCCTATACTTCGTGGGGTAGCATCGGACTGGTAAAAGACAATATCGTTTGGGGCGATGCATACCATTGTTCCAATATCCTGTCGGGCAGGGCGCCTTCCTTTCCGATGATAACCTTGCAGCTGAAACCTGTCAAATGGTTCGAGTTGAACTATTTCCATGCGTGGCTTGTCAGCAATGTGCTGGACTCGACCCGGCACTATACGGCCAATGCAGGTACGGAATATGAAAAGACATATTATCGTCCGGCAAACAAATTCATGGCAGCCAACATGTTCACATTCCGCCCGATTCCTTACCTGAACCTGTCGGTCGGCAATTCGATTGTCTATGCGGAAAACAACGTACAGGCGGCTTATTTCATTCCCATAGCATTCTATAAGTCACTCGATCACTTGTTGACCAAGGGACTGGCGGTGGAAAACCAGAATTCACAGGTGTTTTTCTCGCTGAGCACGCGCAATGTCAAATATCTGAACTTGTATGCTTCTGTTTATGTTGATGAAATCAAGTTTTCGCGTTTTAAGAAATCCAATCCCGAGAATAATCCCATTTCCTGGCAGGCTGGTTTCAGCCTGACTAATTTTCCGTTGGAAAACCTGTCGTTGCGTAGTGAATATACACGTACAAACATCCTGAACTACAAGCATTTTATCAATACACTCGATTATGCATCCAACGATTACAATCTGGGGCACTATATGGGCGATAATGCGCAGGAAATATACGTGGAACTGCAATACAAACCGGTGCGCAGTCTGAACTTGAAGCTCTGGTGGTGTAATGCCGTCAAGGGTAACGACTATGAGGATGTACGGACGCGCATAGACGGGCAGAACACGGTGACCCGGATTATCAGCCAGCCGGTGCTTGCTGAAAAGGTATGGCAGAACAATACGGTTGCTTTTGATGCCGTTTATGAGGTGTTCAACAATTGCTATGCGGTACTGAACGTCGCCTGGAATGAAGCAAAGGCTTTTGAACCTGTATCGGAATCCATTGTAGGCGAAAACCGTTTAACGGCACAGGGATATCTGGATAAGTTCACTCCTGTATTTTACCAGGGCAGGAATCTGACTGTAACGGCTGGGTTCAGTTTCGGGTTTTAAAACGAATGGATTATTTATGCGACAGTTGATAGGGCTTACAGGTGGTATTGGAAGCGGCAAATCCACGCTGGCTAATGAATTGCGCAAGCAGGGAATACCGGTGTATGATTCAGACTCGGAGGCACAGCGTATTATCAGTTCTGATGCGGATGTGCACCGTGAGTTGTGTGCGTTGTTTGGTTGTGATGTATATGCAGGCACACAACTGAACCGCTCCCAGGTTGCACAAATCGTGTTCCGTGATCCAGCCATGTTGCAGCGTATGAATGCGGTCGTGCATCCACGGGTACGTATGGACGTGGTGGAGTGGGCAAAGAGCCATTCCATTACACCTTTGTTGTTTGTAGAATCGGCTATTCTGTATCAAAGCGGTTTTGACAGTCTGTGCGACAAGGTTGTGTGGGTAACCGCACCGGAACGAGTCCGCATCGGGCGCGTTATGCAACGTGATGGCATAACGGAAGAGGATGTGCGGCTGCGCATGGCGCGTCAAGGCAATGAGGATGTTTTCATGCGACGTGCCAGCATAGTTGTGAACAATGATGGCAATATACCTGTTCATGAACTTGCCGCATGGTTATTGCAGCAGTGCAGGGCATAGGGATATTGTTGATGAGTTGTCAAGTTACTGCTGGTTCTCTGCAAGTTGTAGCATTTCCAGATGGCAACAGAGAAGCTGTCCGGTATGCTGGTCGCGCAAGTGCAGTCCGTTCCCTTCACAGTATTTATAGGCCTTGCAGTCGGCACATTTGCCTGTGCGTGTCCATGAACGGTCGCGCATGATTTGAAAACGTTTATCCCATACTTCCCAGAAATCATCACGGTAGATGTTTCCTTGTACGTAATCGTTCCGCAGGCTTGGGCATGCGCTTATGGAACCATCGGCGAGCACGGAACCCACTTGTATGCCGGCGTGGCAGAAAAAAGGCGTGTCGCGTACTTCGGTCTCGTAATCTCCCAGATAGCCTTCGCAGCCGAAAGAGGCTTTAATTTGTCCTTCAAGGCGTGTTTGCCGTATAAACTTCATAAGGTTGCGGAAGTCTTGCGGCGTGAGTTTGAGTAAAGGATTGTTTGCCGCACGCCCTTTGGCAAAAATCATGAAAAGGCGCCACTGCTTCACGCCCAGCGATATGAGCAGTTGTTTTAGTCCCTCAAGTTCGTTTTTGTTTCTTTGATTGACACAGGTGACGACATCGAATGTCAACCCGGGTGTTTTTGCAGCAATTGCAATGGCCTTTATGGCTCGTTCCCATGCACCTTGTTTGCCGCGGAACCAGTCGTGTGTTTCGGGTGTCAGCCCGTCAAGGCTGATGGTGAGCGAGCGTAATCCGGCGTTGAGCAATTTGTTGAAACGTTCCGGCGTCAGGCCATACCCGTTGGTAACCATGCCCCATGGAAATTCACGGCGATAGAATTCCATGCCGCATTGTTCCAAGTCCTTGCGCATAAGCGGTTCGCCGCCGGTCAGGACAATGAGTGTCTTGTGTGGATTTACGTGTGGGATTATGGTGTCTATGGCTTTCAGAAAATCAGCCAGTGGCATGTCTGCAACGGCAACTTCTTTGGTGCAGTCGCTTCCGCAATGCAGGCATGCGAAGTTGCAGCGCAACGTACATTCCCAGAACAAATAGTTGAGTTCATGCAACCGTGCCTGGTTTTTGCGATAATGCCGGAACAGCCGGATGGCTATTTGTTGTTTCAGGTTCATGACCGGTTTATTCTTTGTTGCCGGTGGTTTGGGGCGCAAGTGTGAAATTTATGGTTTTGGCGTAGATGCCTTTGTCCCAATTGCCTTCACCTTCGCTGATTTTGTCCGCTTCAGTGAATGTGACTTGTATGCTGTCGGAAGCAAACATTCCGCCATTGGCGGCTCCATCGATGTCTTCTGCTTTTATTTCCAGTGTGTCGTATGCGATGAAGTCATTTATCCCGTATCCGTATTCGCCTTTATTGTCGGTATATATGGTATCGCATGAATAGTTGAATGTGATTTGTATGTTTGGTATGGCTTTCCCGGTTGTCTTGTCTGTTACTTTTCCTGTTATTTGATAGGTTGCATGAGGACTTCCGTATTCGCAGATTAAAAAATCACATGCACTTAATCCAAATATGCCCAATAAGCATGTCAGAAGTTTGTCTATGGTTTTGTACAGTCTTGTTTTCATGATCAGGTTTTGTGGTTGATTTGTTATTGGTTAGGTCTGCAAAAATATAACTTTTTTGCAAATCTCGGATTTATGGGATTTTTTTTGATTTTGTCAGAACAGGATGCAGGGTATAAAACTGCAAAGGAAGCCGGTATACAGCCCTGCCACGGTTTGCATGGGCGTGTGTGCATGTAAATAAAGCCGCGCCCATATAAGTAGTCCTGCCGTCAGGCACAAAAAGATAAGTGAGCCGACGGGATTTATTCCATATTGGAAACAAATGCCGAAAAAGCCGCCCATAAATCCGCCCCAGCCGGTGAGGTGTGCACTTATTTTCCACAGCAGGTTCACAAGCAGAATAAGCAGCAGGGCAACGCCGGCACCAATGGCAATGGCAGCCAGGTAATGAGGTGCATGTAGCTTTTCTGTCAGAAAGGAGGCCCATGCCATGAACGAGACGGCTGATAGCAAGTATGGAACGGTACGCTGTTTTTGTTCATTGAGGGAGAGGCTGGAAATGTAGCCTGTTTTTTTCAGCCAGAATATGAGGCCTCCGGGTATCAAGCAGGTGAAAAACAATGTACTGAAAATGGTGAGCAGTCTGTAGGTTTGCATGCCTGGCAAGGAGTAGGGAGGCATGGACATGAGCAGGACAATGCCGTATGTCGGCATGAAGAGCGGCATGAGTATTATTGACGCAACTCTGGCAATGGTTCTGGTTGTCATGGATGTACGGATTGACGTTGTTTCAGACTTCTTTGCGTAACCGTGCTACGGGTATGTTCAGTTGTTCCCGATATTTGGCTACAGTGCGGCGTGCTATCGGATAACCCTGGATTTTCAGCACCTGCATCAGCTGTTCGTCGGTGAGCGGCTGTTTTTTATTTTCAGCATCAACCGATTCCTGTAATATCTTCTTGATTTCCCGGGTCGATATTTCTTCACCGGCATCGTTGGTCATGGCCTCTGAAAAGAAGAATTTCAGTGGAAATACGCCGAATTCGGTTTGTACGTATTTGCTGTTGCTGACGCGCGAAATGGTCGAAACATCGTAGCCTGTCCGGTCGGCAATGTCTTTTAATATCATTGGGCGCAGATATGTTTCATCGCCTTCCAGAAAAAAGTCTTTTTGAAACTCTACAATTGCCCGCATGGTGTTCAGCAGTGTTTCGTTACGTTGCTTTATGGCATCAATGAACCATCGGGCCGAGTCTATTTTCTGTTTCACAAAAGTGATGGCATTTTTCATCTCGCGTGTCTGGTTGTCCTTGCTGGCAACGTAGTTTTGAAGCATGTCATTGTATTCCTTGTTGATGCGCAATTCTGGTATATTGCTGTTGTTCAATGAAATGGATATTTCTCCGTTGTCGTTTTCAAGAATGAAGTCAGGTACGAGCGTGGTCATGCTTTTTTCGTACAGATTGCCGCTCCATGCATTTCCAGGCCGTGGATTCAGTTTTATAATTTCATTGATGGCAAGTTTCAGGTCATCATCACTGAGGTCGAGTTTCTGGCAGATTTTGTCGTAATGTTTTTTTGAAAATTCCTCAAAAGTATTCTTCAGTATGCGTGTGGCGCATTTTACTTCAGGGGTTTGTTGCTTGCGCTGGATTTGCAGTAGCAGGCATTCCTGCAAGTTGCGTGCACCCACGCCGGCCGGATCAAGCGATTGTATGAGGGTTACCATTTTTTGCATTTCCTCATCGGAACACTCTATGTTCTGCTGGAAAGCCAGGTCATCTACCATGGATTCTATGGGGCGGCGCAGATATCCGTCTTCATCAATGTTCCCGATGACAAATTCAGCAATCGTACGTTCTTTGGGTGAAATATGTTGCAGGCCGAGCTGTTCCAGCAGATTTTCATGGAAAGTCATGCCTGCCGAGAACGGGATGTCTTCATGCTTGTCATCTTTGGATATGTTGTTTGCCTTGAGCTTGTAGTCCGGAATATCATCGTCCGATATGTATTCGTCCAGGTTGAAGTCTTCGTCGCCGAAATCATTGCTGTCGGTTTCTTCTATGCTTTCTTCTTCCGCATGTGTTTCTTCTTCAGGAGTTTCCGGTCCCTCTTCCAGAACGGGATTTTCTTCCATCTCTTGCATGATGCGTTCTTCCAGTTCAAGCGTAGGCAACTCAAGCATTTTTATCATCTGTATTTGCGCAGGTGATAGTTTTTGCTGTAATTTTTGTTGCAGTTGTTGTTTAAGCATGATTTTTCGGCTTTTGGATTTTATGCAGTCAGTTCATTAACGCATTCGGTAATATATTTCAGTTGTTCCTCATCCAGTTCTGTGTGCATGGGCAGGCTGAGTACGCAACGGACCAATTTTTCTGCCGCAGGAAAGTCGCCGGCTTTGTAGCGCGGGTCCTGATATGCCTTTTGCAGATGGAGCGGTATTGGGTAATATATCATGGCCGGAATGCCTTTTTCTGCCAGCTTGTCTTTCAGGTTGTCACGGTCCACATTTTTCAGTTTCAGTGTGTATTGATGGAATACATGTGTTGTGTGTGAGTCATCCCACGTTGGTGTGACGATATTCGGGTTGTTCCGGAACGCTTCCGTGTAATATGCAGCCGCTTTCTGCCTGCGTGCAATGTAATCATTCAGATGTTTCAGCTTGACATCCAGCACGGCGGCCTGTATGCTGTCCAGACGTGAATTTACGCCGATATAGTCGTGATGGTAGCGTATGGCCATTCCGTGGTTGGCTATCACGCGCATTTTTGCAGCCAGCTCATCATCATTGGTAAATATGGCACCGCCATCGCCATAGCATCCCAGGTTTTTGGATGGGAAGAACGATGTGCAGCCGATATTACCGATACAACCTGATTTCAGTTTGCGCCCATCGGAAAAGGTGTATTCTGCTCCGATTGACTGACAGGCATCTTCCACAACGTACAGGTTGTGTTCCTTGGCAATGGCCAGGATTTCCTGCATGTTTGCGTTTTGTCCGAACAGGTGTACGGGCACAATGGCTTTTGTGCGCGGTGTAATGGCCTTGCGTACGGCTTCCGGCGAGATGTTGAACGTTTCTTCTTCAACATCGACCACTACCGGGGTCAGTCCAAGCAGTGCGACAATCTCGGCCGTGGCAATGAACGTGAATGTCGGTGTAATGACCTCATCGCCGGGCTTCAGCCCGAGTCCCATCATGGCTATCAGCAGGGCATCGGTCCCATTTCCTACGGGAATGACGTGTCTGACACCCAGATATTCTTCCAGATGTTTCTGGAAATCGTTTACTTTTCCGCCTTTGATGAATGTGCATGTATCCAGAACTTCCTGAATGCCTGCATCAATGTCTGATTTGATCGCTTCATATTGCGTATGCAAATCTACCATTTGTATTTTTCTCATTGTTCTTCTAATATATATTCAACTTCATTTGGTTTGACGCGTATGTTGAAAATGGGCGTTGCCAGACTGTCGTATGCAACTTCCAGTTCATGTTTGTTGCTGCCGGGGCGCAGTTTGGCGTAATCGAACAGAATGGCTATATCCTTGGCTTCTATGTCGTTGAAATTACTGATGCCGACATTGAAGGTGACAGTTGCATCGGCCGGAAATGTGCGGGCGCTCAGATGGAACGGCATGTTGACCGGTTTTACCGGCAGGGTAAATGATTTTTCTGTAAACATTTCCGCAACGGCGGTTAATCTGACGGAGCTTCTGGAAAAGCGCACGTTTGTCAATGCTTGCAGGGGAATTGTTTCCGAAATGGTGTCTGTTATGTTGTCAAACATAACATTCTGGGTCTGTACTCTTGTTATGGAGGCGGATTCCTGTTCGGTGCAGAATATGGTGATTGAATCCGGCTGTAGTTGTACTTTTTGTTTGAATACGTGTTGTGGTGCCGGGCTGACTATTCCTTCCAAAATGACGGGAACCCGTTTGCTTGTCAGCAATGTGTAGCGTATGCCGATTGTGTCGGGCGAAAAACTGAGCAGTTGGGTTGTCCCGTGCAGGCTTCCGTTGATTTTTTGTTGGATTTGTGTTTTGGAAATATTCAGTTCGCCTTCTGTATCGAACCGGGTGTTCGACAAATCGACAATGACCGGATTCATGTTGTGCTTCTTGTAATAGGTGAATAGGTTCTTTCCGTTATCTTGTATCCGTAGTGTTATGTTTTGCGGCAACGGTTCCAGAATGAGGACATTTTCAGGAAGTCCTACATATTCGATGGGTACAGAAAGCCGCAGTTCGCGATTTACGTTCAGTGTGTTCATGAACCAGAATGCCGTTGAAAGCAAAACGAATAACGAAAAGATTAAGACATCCCTTGAGGTCAAGAATGCCTTAATCTTTTTGCTTATTCCGGAAAAGTTGATGTTCATGAGCAGCGAAATTTAGAAAGATGCCAATGCATCCGGCTTCTTCAGCCGGTAGCAAACTTTTTGTCTCTTATTTTCCAGCGGCTGCCTGCTGTGCATCATCTGCAGTAAGGTAAACGGAGTTTTTGTCAACTTTTATGCGTACGTTGTCTGATATTTCTATCAGCAGTGTGTTTTCTTTCACTTCCTTGATTTTCCCGTATATACCACCGGCCGTGATGACGTTGTCACCTGCTTTCATGGCGGCACGTTGCTTCTGGATTTCTTTCTGTTTTTTTGTCTGCGGGCGGATCATGAAAAAGTAGAAAACGACAAAAATCAACACGAGCATGATAATGGACATCATCCCGTTTTGTTGTGTTCCCTGGGTTGCAGCAGCATCTAATAATAAACTTAAAAGTGTCATAGTTGTATAAATAAAGATGTAAATAATTGGTTTTCGTCGGCAAATTTACCTTTTTAAGATTTCATCTCCGGCAAAATAACAGCTTTCATAAGTTTCTTGTCTTTTTTTAACATGTTCACAATTTCATCCAGAACGCCGTTTATGAATCTGAAGCTGTTGTCGGAAGAGAAGTGTTTTGAAAATTCCACATATTCGTTCAGTGTTACGTTGACCGGTATGGTCGGGAATGTCATCAGTTCGGCAAGGGCAACCTGCATGATGATACGGTCCATGTAGGCCATCCGTTCATATTCCCAGTTTTCCGTATGTTCGGAAATCATTTGCTGGTATTCTTTTTCATTTTGGATGGCTGTGCGCAGCAGTTTTTTCGCAAATTCCAGGTCATCATCGTTTTTAAACATCGGCATGAGCGGTTGTTGGCTGCCTTTGTCCTGGTCAAATTTTTTGATGGTCTTGTCAATGAAACTCAGTACCAGCTCAATGTCATTTATCCAATAGATGCTTTGTTCTTCCAGATGTTCTTCCAGAATATCGTTGCACATAATGGTTTTGCTGAATATCTTGCGCCAGATGGCTTTGTCGTCTTCATAACTGCATGTGTCAGCTTCCATGTACGATTTGTAAAAATCGGTCGTGCAAATGATGTTTGCAAGTTCCTTGACGATTTCCTGATGGTCCGCCCATGAAATCTTATTGCTCTCTGCATATTTGTTCAGCTGTTCGTTTTCTTCCAGCTGGGCAATGAACCTGTTGTCGGCAAAACGCCTGTTCGGATTCCGTTCTTCAAACGTGGGGCGTAGTTTTGCCAACCCGTTTTCAATCTTTTGCCGGCAATATCGCGTGATTTCTACGGCAAGCAGCAACAGGTAGTTGTATAGGTCGTATGTTTTCTGGAAACTGAAAAGAAGCTCTTTTTCAAGTGATAGAATTGTCTTGTCGTTGTTTTTGTAATATGAAAACAGGATTAAAACAACTTTGATGCGAATCAGGTTTCTGTTAATCATAGATATGTGAAAAAACACCTTTGAAATTTCCCGCAAAGGTACGGCATTTTTTTTCAAATCCCAATACTGGAACTTATTTTGGCGTAAGTTATTTTATCTTGCTTTCGGACAACATGTTAATAAAATACAACGCAAAATCCCACATTGTTCATTTTGTTAAATAAAGCAAATGTTGCTTTTGTATATCACTGTAAACGATTAATTTCAAGCACTTTTTAGTGATATATTAAAATTCTGCGTATATGGAACTTAATGGAAAAAAAATGTCTTCAACGGAATTGGAACACGAGAACATTGTGTTCACGAGAAATTTGAAAGCAGGGCGGCGCATCTATTATTTTGATGTAAAAAAAAGCTCTAACGGCGATTTTTTTATTTCCATAACAGAGAGCCAAAAGAACTTGCAAGATCAGGCTTCGGCAGGAAATGCAACCTACAAACGCCACAAACTGTTCCTCTACAAGGAAGACTTTGACAGCTTTATGGCGGAACTGAACAACGTGGTTACTTATGCCAAAGGTGCCTTGGGAGGCAAAATCGTCACACGCGAAGAATATGAGAGCAAGAGAACTCAAATGAACGACCATGAAGATTAAGTTTATCGGTGCAGCCCGTGAAGTAACCGGCAGCAAACATTTGATAATAACTGATGCCGGTAAACGAATCCTGCTTGATTGCGGCATGTTCCAGGGAAAAGGTCTGGAAACGGACCAGATGAACAGAAATCTTATGTTGAACCCGAAAGAGGTGGATTATGTGATTCTGTCGCATGCCCATATAGACCATTCGGGTTTGATACCATATCTGTATAAACAGGGATTCCGGGGAACCGTCATTTGTACGAACGCGACACGCGATTTGTGTTCCATTATGTTGGCCGACAGCGCGCACATCCAGGAACTGGATGCCAAATGGTATAACAAAAAGGCAGACCGGAAGAAACTTCAGCACATAGCTCCCATCTATACGGTGAACCATGCAGAGCGCTGTATGGAATTATTTGTCGGAGTGCCTTATAACCGGCGGTTCCAGGTAGACAACGGCATTCATGTCACTTTTGTCAATTCCGGCCACTTGTTGGGCAGTGCAGTCGTTTATTTGGAAATAGAAGAAGACGGAAAGAACAAACGCATCGCGTTTACGGGCGATATAGGCCGCCCGCATAATCGCTTGCTGCGTTCGCCCGAACCGTTCCCGCAATGCGATTACCTGATCACCGAGTCTACATACGGAGACCGGCTGCATGAGGCAGACAAGGATGTGGAAGAAGACTTGCTACGTGTCGTGATGGAAACATGCGTGCAAAAAGGAGGAAAACTGATAATTCCGTCCTTTTCCATAGGACGTACGCAGGAAATCGTTTATGTGCTTAATAAATTCTATAATGAAAAACGTCTGCCGAAACTGGTCGATGTGTTCGTGGACAGTCCGCTTTCCGTGAATGCGACAGAAATATTCAGGATGCATACCGACAGTATGAACGATGATGTGAAACAAACCATGATGGTCGATCCCAACCCGTTCGGTTTCAATACATTGAAGTACGTCAAAAATGTAAATGAATCGAAAAAGCTGAATACACGCCGTACGCCGTGCATAATTATTTCAGCCTCGGGAATGATGGAAGCCGGCCGTATCAAACATCATGTGGCCAACAATATCTCCAATTGGCGCAATACGATACTGATTGTAGGTTATTGTACACCTTCTTCGTTGGGTGCCCGCATTCAGCAGAAAGGATTGCGCGAAATTTCCATATTCGGCATCATGCACAAGATAAAGGCGGATATCTGCAAGATAGAAGGTTTTTCCGGACATGGAGATTACAGGGAAATGTTGTCTTATTTATCTTGCCAGGACAAGAAACAACTGAAAAAAGTGTTTGTAGTCCATGGCGAATATGAAACTCAGCAAAAATTCAGGGAATTTATGCAGGCAGAAGGCTTCGAGAACATAGAAATTCCCAGCAAGGGGCAGGAATTCATGTTATAGACAGTCGCTGTCGGTAACCGGAAACCACATGGGCGGAAGTAGTCTCGTTCATGTGGTTTCATGCATCTGTCCCTTTCCTGTATTGGCTTGGCGACAGTTTCATTACACGCCTGAACTGGCTGTTGAAATGGGAAAATGTATTGTAGCCGACAATGTAGGCAATGTCTGTTATACTCTGGTCCGTGTTTTTGAGTAGCCGGCAGGCATTGTCAATCCGCAACCTGTTTATATATTGGAAAATGGTGTATCCGCTCACTTTTTTGAAAGAGCGGCAGAGGGCGGCTTTGTTCTGGTTTGCATATTCGGCAATTTCTTCCAGACTGTGCTCCTCTGTATAATGCTGATATAGAAAACGGAAGGTGCGATTGATGGAGGTCTCGCCGGCGCCCGGCTGTTTTTTCAGGATATTGGGCATTTCGTTTACCAATAACCCGACTGCCTTGCTTTCAGACAACAAATGAAGCAGATGAAATAAATGGCTTATGCGCATAAATCCGTTGGAGCACCTGATTTTCCGAACCAGCGGGATTATTTTGGCGGTCAGTTGCGGAGCAGCAAACAGGTAGCCGCATTCGCTGTTTTGGATGAAACATTGTTCTTTGTGCAATTCCGGAATTTTTAGAGTTTCCCAAGGCAGAATATTCTGTGGAAAGTGTATTATGACCAGTTTGTACCGCTCGGAATGATTCATGACTTCATGCGGCAAGTTGTTGTGCAACATGATAATGTCTCCGGCATGCAGTTCCTTCAATATGTAATTGACCAGTATTCTTACAGTTCCTTGCTGGACAATCAGTATTTCCATGCAATTGTGATAATGATAGGTTGATGGCTGTTTTTCATCACTGCCGGTTTGTGTCAGAATATGTATGTTGGCAATGCTGTTTACGTTTTCTTCCGTCTGGTCGTAAAATGCTTCTTTTTTCATGATTGCAAATATAGTGAATATATCTGCAAATATAGTGAATGCCTTGAAAAGAACCTCATAGTACTTTTGCAGAACATGTGAAAAATGATTTGGTTGGAAGTCAGTTATGTTGAAAAAATTTTTCAGTACCTCCGGAACCCGTGAGGGTGGAATATACAAGGTGACTCTTGTTGGCAGTGTAGTCAATCTTTTGCTGCTGGTTTTCAAGTTGTTGGCAGGAATCGTGGGGCAGAGTGCCGCCATGATAGCCGATGCGGTGCATTCGCTTTCCGATTTCGTGACTGATATTATAGTCGTTTTCTTTGTGCGTATATCCAATAAACCGCAGGACAAGGATCATGATTACGGACATGGAAAATATGAAACATTGGCGGCTGCATTGATAGGGATAATCCTGTTCGGGGTCGGACTTGGCATATTCTGGAACGGTGCCACCTCCATTTGGAGTTATGCGCACGGACAGCCTCTGGAACAACCCGGCATGATTGCTCTTGTGGCCGCTATTGTGTCTGTTGTCCTGAAAGAACTGCTGTACCAGTACACGTTTTTCCAGGGGAAAAAACTGAATTCGCAGGCCATGGTGGCAAATGCCTGGCATCATCGCAGCGATGCCTTTTCATCAATCGGGACTATGATTGGCATTGGCGGCGCCATATTGCTGGGAGAAAAATGGCGTGTTCTGGATCCGATTGCGGCAGTCGTAGTCAGTTTCTTTATTATGAAGGTCGCCATACAGTTGTTGTGGCCATGTCTTGGCGATTTGTTGGAAAAATCTTTGCCGGATGATGTGGAAAAGGAGATTGAGGCGGTTTTGCTGGATGTTCCAGGAGTTACTAATCCCCACAATTTGCGTACACGCCGTATCGGAAATACATGCGCCGTCGATGTACATGTCCGTATGGATGGAAAGTTGACCGTGGAACAGTCACATGCCATTACAAGGGAAATAGAAAGGCGCTTGCGGGACAAATTGGGTAAAGATGCCTTTATCAGTATCCATGTAGAGCCGGACAAGAAGGATTGAAGGTGCTGGAACTGTTGTCCGGAATCTGTTATGCAATACAGCTATCCGGCTGGCGCATCAACACCAGCCGGAAAATGGTATGGCAACGGCCTTGCCGTGAGAAATTCTGCCGCCTGTATGTTTTGCAGAGGATACTCAGAGCGTGTCGAACTTGCTGTCACAATCTGTTGTCGTGGCTATCTCATACAGTTCTCGAGCTAAAATATACGGATAGGCGTGCCATTGGCGTATGGACATTGTTCCGCGACCGCCGGTCAAATGCCTGACAGTTCCGTTTTTATGCCTGAAAATACCGGATACTTGTCCGTATGTCAATGTTGCAACCGGATTTTCTGGAACCTTGTGTGTGGCTCCCCAAGTGGTGGCGTTGCAGACTTTGGCTTCAATTTCAAGTTTTCCATCCTCAACTTCAATTGTAATTTTATAAGTGGCAGGAATGAAGCCGTCGAGTTCTCTGAAGAAAACCCAGTCTTCATGCTCGATATTCAGTTTCCCTTCCGGATAGTATCTTTTGTTTTCAAGGTCATAAACGGCAAAATCTTTCATTCCCAGGCGCATGTCGTACATGGAAGAGTGGATTTCGTTGAATCCGATCCAGCCCCAGTCTTCCCAGCCGCCGATTTCGGCCGCACATGAGTCAACTGCTACATATCTTTCCCGTATGCCCAGACCGGTCACCTTAATGTTTTTTCCTTGCAGAGTGATTTCTCCTTCTACGGCTCCAGCCCAGTTGTAGCCGTATGTAATGCTGTGTTGGGTGAGGAATGATGGTTTTTCGCGGCCGTACCATAAGGGGAAACCGGCCGGTTTGTGCCATAAGTCCGCCTTGTATGCCCCATCCAAGGTGTCCAGCCTGAAGTGCCATGAGTTGTCGCTGAAACACTCCACCTGGTATTGCGGCCCGCAACTGACACAAACGCTGTTTTCTTTTGTTTCGACATGGAGTGTTCCGGCCGGATTCCGCCACATTTTTTCGTACATCATGCCTGGATATACGCTTGTCTTGTAGATGGAATTTGGCACTTGTCTGACATGCCCTTGTCCCTTGGCGATATTGATACTTACAACATCCATTTTTTCAAGATGCATGGAAAGAATTGCGCCGCCAACGGAATATAATTCGCCATCTTCTCCCGTAACGGAAAACTGATGCAACCAGTCAAGGAAGCCGCTCCTTACTTGTTCTTCTATACCTGTTCTGGCTTCATCAGCCAAGGTGACATTCGGTTTTTGGATTTTCATGACTATTCCTCCTTGTGGTTTTCAAAAAAAGTTTCAACAAATTTGTTTTCAATTTTATGGTATGCATTCACTACCGTTTCTTCCATTCTGTCGTATGCATCGACCACCGTGTTTTCAATTTTGTTGTAGGCATTGATTACTTTTTCTTCAGCTTTGCCTGTTCCTGTTTTTTCTTTTTTCATAGTTCTTGAAATTTGTCGCTGCAAAAGTAGGGCGTTTAACATGGCGCTTTTTTGACATATATCCATGAAATTGGTATATATTTCCTTTTTTTGGGGGCTTGTTCTTTGGAAAAGAAAAATATTTGGAATATATTTGCTGCAAATAAAGTTGTGTTGTTATGGGGGCTGCAATACCTTATCTTAAATGGCGTAATGGCATGACAACCACGACGCCGGCTGACAGCAGGATTGGCAATGATTTGTTGATTCTGAAGCATGCGGAGCCTGCGGACTTTTTGCCGGCTCCATTCCGTCTTGATATGACAATTACCATTTTTCTGGAAAAAGGCCGTTTTTGTTTTATGGCCGACATGGTCAGGCATGAAGCTGTGGCACCCTGCATGATAGTGATTCTGTCCGGTCAGATATTTCAATTGGTAGATATTTCCGATGATATGGATTCTTGTACGATTATCATGTCCGAGCTTTTTACAGATGGTTTGTTTCAGGGAAGCGGTGTGTTGGGAGAATTGCAAAAATCGGTCATAACATGCCCGGTAATGGACTTGAGGAATAATGTTGCTGTATTTGAAGCATACTTGAATATGCTGGAAAGTCTTGTTTCCTCACCGTTTGGCGCGTACAAGTTGGAAGCTGCCCGTCATTTGACTCTTTCCATGTTCTACGGTTATTCTTATAGTCTTCATCATGTCAGCACTCTGAAGGGGCAGACGCGCCAGGAAAAATTGTTTTTTCGCTTTGAAAAGGAATTGAGGGCACATTATCAACAGGAACGTGAAGTGGCGTTTTATGCTTCCAGGCTTTGCATCAGTCCCCAATATTTGTCGGTAATAGTGAAAGGTCAAACTTCAAAAACGGCGCTTGCATGGATAGAAAACTATGTTGTGACGGAATGCAAGGCATTGCTCTTGTCTACGGACATGACTGTCCAGCAAATTGCGGATAAGCTGAATTTTCCTTCCCAGTCCGTATTCGGGAAGTATTTCAAGCGGATAACCGGCATTTCGCCTACCGGGTTCAGAAATCGTGCCGGACGGTTGCCATGAAAGAACGGATTGATGCCGGCCACTGTTGCTTTCGCGTTTGCAATCATTCTGTTTCTGCTTTTTTTGCTGGCATCCATTTTCCGGTCATCCATTTCCTGACAGGCTCGTCGTATAGTTTCAGGCAGAGGAAGGACAACAGAATGCTGCCGAAAAACAGGAGAACTGCGACAGGCCATGCCTGGCCGAAAGTCAGTTGTTCACCGTTCCACAGCCATGCGTAGAACAAATAGGCAAACGGATAGTGGATTACATAGATAGGGTAGGAAATCTCACCTAAGAATTTGCATATTCCGGCGGTATTTTTGTCCGTGGCTCTTCCGGAGGCTCCCAGTTGCACCAGTAACGGGAAAATCAGTATGACGCAGACAGAATCGTAAAGGCCGTTCAGCCAGGTCATTTCGTTACCGCCAATATGTGGCATGGACAACAGCACAATGATGGCGGCACTGCAAATCCAGAAACTGCCTCTGATGGGCCTTGAGGTGAAGTTGCGTGACATCAGCAAGCCGGCCGGGAACGAAAAAGCCAGTCGCAGGAAACCTCCGGGCAGGTTATTGCCGGCAAGTGTCCATCCTACACCCAAATGGCCGAATCCGGACAGATTGAAAACTGCAAACAGGGCAAGTGCCGCGCCAGCTACGGCAACAAGCACTTTCAACGCTTTGGTGGACATGCGCCGGATGAACAGCGCATACATGATGTTCCCGATATATTCAAAAAACAATGACCAGTTTGGGCCGTTCAGCGGGTACATTTCGCCATTTCCGCGCACTTCCGGGCCTGTTCCCGGCACGGCGGGAATCAGGAACAGGTTCAACAGGACGGCCAACATAAGCATGGATACGGGAACATGTGTGCCATCCCATTTTTCGCAACCTTGTATGCAGAATGTAACTGCGCCCAGCACCGTGCCCAAGATGACCATGGGATGCAGGCGGATCAGGCGGCGTTTGAAGAAGTTTTTCAGGGTAAGTGTCGTTTGCCAGCGGTCATCGTAGGCGTATCCGATAACGAATCCTGAAAGCATGAAGAAGAAATCAACGGCCAGATAACCGTGGTTGAAACGTTGGTCTATGGGGCTTGTGGCGAAACCTTCAAATATGTGATACCAGATTACGACAAGTGCCGCAACTCCCCGCAAACCGTCAAGCAGTTCATAATGCGGTTTTGTATCGTTGAATGTGGAAGAAGATATTTTCTGCATAATGTCGTTTTGTGTAAATGTTCCCGTTCCGTATTTCGGGCAAAGGTATGCAATTTCTTATGCAGAAAATTTGTCCTACATCAAAATCGGATATGTCATTCTGTCTTTTTGTAACTCAAAATTGCCCAACTGACGACAGCCGCACCGATAGCCAACAGTCCGGCGGCGTCATACCACACATCGAGCGGACTGCTTCCTTTGAGGAATACGGCACGCATGGCATCCGCGTAATAGCGCATTGGGTTGAAATAGGTGATAGCTTTCGCCCACTCGGGCATGGAAGCTATTGGCGTGAAAATGCCGCTCATAAGCATGAAAATCATCATGAAAAACCAGATGATGAACATGGCTTGTTGGGCATTGCTGCTGTAATTGGAAATCAGCAGTCCGAGGCCGGCCGTAACGATGATTTGCAGGCCGGTGAACAGGTAAAGTGACAGCAGATTTCCCCGACAGGTATATCCGAAAACCAGCCATGCTATTATCAGGCATGCAGTCAGGATAAAAAGCGCAATGACCCAATATGGAATCAGCTTGCAAACGATGAAAGCCGTTTTTCTGACTGGAGTAACGTTGATTTGCTCTATTGTGCCGGTTTCCTTTTCCCCGACAATGTTCAGAGCAGGAAAAAATCCGGTTACCATGGTTATGGCAATCACAATCAGTGCAGGCACCATGAACACTTTGTAATCCATGTACGGATTGTAGTAATATTTTTCCGAAATCTCAATGGCAGGAGCCGTGTTGGTTCCTGTATCGGGATTCTGCTCTTTCAGGAACATGCGGATGCAGCTCGCAATGTATTGCGCGCCGATGCTTCCTTTCGTCCCGTTTACCGTGTTGACCTTGATGCCTAACGGCAGTCCCGTTCCTTTGCCTGTTTCCGTGTCGAAATCGGATTCGATGGTGATGATGGCGTCGGCGCGGTTGTCGTCCATGTATTCCTGAGCTTTTCCAGGGTCCTGGCAAATGTCAATGAGTTTGAAGTAGCCGGAAGACGTGCATTTTTCAATAAGCCGTGCGGATGCTGTCGAGCGGTTGTTGTCGACCACGACAAGGTTTATGTTCCTTATTTCCATGCTGACCGCAAACGGAAAGACAAGCATCATCAGAACAGGGAAGGCTATGGCCATTTTGGGCAGTCCGGGATCTCTGAAAAACTGTTTGAATTCTTTTTCCAAAAGGTATTTCCACATAAAGCGCTCCTCCTATTGCAGTCTGGTTTTGAAACTTCTGATGCTGATGGCAAGCAATGCGGCTGCCATGCCAGCAAGTATTGACAATTCTTTAATGATATATGTGAATCCATCACCCTGTATCATGATTTTCTTGACCATGATGATGAACCATTTGGCCGGGATGATGTGTGAAACCCATTGCAGGATTTCCGGCATGCTTTCGCACGGGAAAATGATACCGGAAAAAATCATGGTCGGCATGGTCAGGCCCATGCCGGATATGAGCAGTGCCGTGCGCTGGTTTGAAGAAATGCCGGAAATGAGCAGCCCGATGGCCAATGAGGTTATGATGAACAGCAACGCGACAGCTGATAAAAGAAAGATACTCCCGTTTACGGGAACTTCCATTACGTAGTGCGACAAGAGCAGGATGCTGATGAAATTCACAACCGACAGTACGAGATAGGGCATGGCCTTGCTCACGATAATCCATAATGGCCTGACAGGAGATACCAACAACAGTTCCATCGTTCCGGTTTCCTTTTCCTTGACTATGGAAATGGCGGTCATCATGGAGCAGATAAGCATCAATATCAGCCCCATTACGCCGGGAACGAAATTGTAGGATGATTTCATGGCCGGATTGTACATGAGTTGCACGACGGGCGACATGGAATTTTGTTCTTCACCCATGTACTCTACCGTAATATCATCCTGTTCGTCCTGAATGGAACCGGATACGTAACTTGTTATCATTTGGGCGGTATTCGGGTCGGAGCCATCGCCTATGATCCGGATGGAGGCCTTGCTGCCGGAATGCAATTCGGAATCGAAGTTCCGGCTGAAACAGACGGCAACATCCGCTTCGTTGCGCTGGAATTTTCGGGAAATATCGCTTGTATTTGATAATATCTCTGTCACAGTCAGGTATTTGTTGTTGTCTATCCGGTCCATGATTTTACGGACCTCGGGGTCTGTCGTGTCACCGACAATGGCAACACGCACATTGTTCACTTCCGTGCTGACGGCGAATCCGAACAGGATAATTTGTACCACGGGCATGATCATGACAATCAGGATGGTCCGCTTGTCCCTGAAAATATGCAGGAATTCCTTTTTGATGAATGCAAAAAATTCTTTCATGTCTTATTCCTTCCTTTGTGCTTTTCCGGCTATGGTGCGGAATACCGCATCCATGTCTGTTGCCTTGTATCTTGTTTTGAGTGCGGCAGGCGAATCCAAGGCTTCAATCCGGCCAGCCACCATAATGGACACGCGGTCGCAATATTCGGCTTCGTCCATGTAGTGTGTTGTTACAAACACGGTTATTCCTTTGCCGGCTGCTTCGTATATCATTTCCCAGAAGCGCCGGCGGGTTTCCGGGTCGACGCCTCCGGTCGGTTCGTCCAGGAATATGATTTCCGGTCCATGTATCAGGGCTATGCTGAACGACAGTTTTTGTTTCCAGCCCAGCGGGAGTTCTCCGGCAAGCTTGTTCCGGACGTTCTCCATTTCCAGGGTTTGCAGCATGTTGTTTGTCTTTGTCTTGATTTCTTGGTCCGTCAGGCCGTAAATGCCGCCGAAAAGCCGTATGTTTTCACGCACGGTCAGGTCTGGATAGAGCGAGAATTTCTGGCTCATGTAGCCGATGTGGCGTTTGATTTTTTCCTGTTCATTGTTTATGTCAAAACCGGCCACGGTGCCTTCGCCAGCTGTCGGCCGGCTCAGACCGCACAATATCTTCATTGCGGTGGTTTTTCCGGCACCGTTTGCCCCAAGGAAGCCGAAAATTTCGCCTTTGCGGACGTTGAAACTGATATTGTCCACGGCAGTGAAATTTCCGAATTTTTTTGTCAGGTTCCGGATTTCCATGGCGTAACTGCTGTTTGTGTCTAATTCGGTACTCATTGTTCTGACAGTTGCATGAAACAATCTTCTATTCCGGGCTTTATCTCCCATGTCGTGCAATCCTTGAATCCGGCGGCGACGGCGGCAGCCAGGATATTCTCTTTTTGTGTTTTTTGGGGATCGTATGCCAAATGGTGCGAATCTCCGAACGAAAAGCAACTGATGACGCCGTCCAGCTTCCGCAATTCTTTTAACAGGGGATACATGGGTGTTCCCTTGATGGCGAGCAGCGCATACGGATATTTGGCCACGATTTCGGCCGGTGTGCCGGTGTCGATGATGCTGCCTTGCCTTATCAAGGCCATTCTGTCGCACAAGCCGGCTTCATCCATGTAGGGCGTGGATACGAAAACAGTTACACCCGAGGCTTTTATGCGATAGAGCATGTTCCAGAAATCCTTGCGGCTGACGGCATCCACGCCGGTTGTCGGTTCGTCCAGAAAAAGGACTGACGGCTTGTGTACAAGTGCGCAGCAGAGGGCGAGTTTCTGTTTCATGCCGCCTGACAGTTTGCCAGCCTTGCGTTTCCGGAACGATTCTATCTGCGAATAGATTTCCCGGATGTTTTCGTAGTTTTCCTGTACGGTTGTTCCGAACATGGTGGCGAAAAAATCGATATTTTCCTGTACGCTCAGGTCCTGGTACAGGGAAAATCTGCCAGGCATGTATCCGATTATCTGCCGTATGCGTACGTAGTCTTTCACTATATCGAGGCCGCAAATCCTGCCATTGCCCGAATCGGCCAGCATCAGGGTCGTCATGATTCGGAACAGGGTTGTTTTTCCTGCTCCATCCGGCCCGATGAGTCCGAAAATCTCACCTTCTTTCACGGAAAGCGAAATATCCCTGACTGCGGCTACGGTTTTGTAGTTTTTGGAAATATGTTCTATTTCTATGGCATTCATGAGGCTCCTGCAAATGTGTTGTCATTTGATTTTTACGTATGCGTACATGCCTAATCGCAAGTAGCCGTCGTTTTCTACATAAATTTTTGTGGCATAAACGAGGTCGGCGCGTTCGTTTCTGGTCTGGATGTTCTTGGGGGTGAATTCGGCTTCATCGGAAATCCAACCAACTGTCCCCTCGTATGTACGCGGGTTGTCTGTTCCGTCGTCAGGAATTACGGTTACTTTGTCTCCCAGTTTAAGTGCAGACAATTGTTCTGTCGTGAAGTAGGCTTTAACATATAAATCGTTCATGTCGGCTATCTTGAACAGGGGCTTTCCTGTGGTTACCTGCTCGCCTTCTTCAGCATATTTGGTCAGTACGGTCCCCGCAATAGGCGATTTGATGCGGCATTTGTCAAGCATGTCCTGTGTCTGGGCTATTTGTACATCCAGTGTGTTTATTTCGCTGTCTATGCCGTCGTTATTCTGACGGTAGTTTTGTTCGGCAGCGGCAATCTGGCCTTTCAGGATGGCAATTTCCGACTCGAGGTCATCTACTTGTTTCTGTGTTCCGGCATCTTTGGCCAACAAATCCAGGAAACGCCTCAGGTCTGTGTTGAGGCTTTCCAGTTTGGCGTATTGGGCTTCCATTTGGCATTTGATATCTGTTTTTTTGATGATGGTGCTTTCTTTGCGCCTTATCAGTTCTTCCTTTTTCAGATAAGTCTGCATGGAATCAATTGTGCCGACATCTTGCCCTTTTGCAAGTTTGTCTCCTTCCTTGATTTGGAAACAGATAAGGCGTCCGCTGTTTTCGGTGGAAACGGTTATTTCTGTGGCGTTTATCTGTCCGCAGGCATCGAAGTCTGCATTTCTGTTTCCACATGCAACCATAAAAATGGTGCTTATTGTTATTGACAGCAGGTTGATATGTTTTTTCATTATTGTGGATGTTTTATTGGTTGTTCGTTTCAGTTTGATACCCGATGCTGTTTTTCAGGTCATAAATGGCGAGTAGCAGTTGGATCCGGTGTATGGATTCCGATACTTTTGCATTGTGCTCATCATCGATTCTGTCCATCAGGTCCGTCATGGTGATGGTGCCGTTGCTGTATTGTTCTTCTCCTGCAATCCGTATCGATTCGCGCAAAGCAATGATTTCATCATCTTTTTCGAGCAGTTCGCGTGCCTTGTTTATGGCATTTTGCTTTTCCGTGATATCAAGTTGTGTGTTGAACAGGAATGTTTCCTTGTCAGATTCGATGCTTCTGGCCTGTGTTTCCAGCTTTCTTTTTTCATCTTGTCTGGTATATAGTGCACCTATGTCCCATGACATTTTGATGCCGGCTGTGTAATATGGCTGGAACTCGTTTTTGAGTATGTTCAGTCCGGGTCTTCCTATGCCTCCTTGCAGTGAGAGGTTGAATTTAGGTGATATTTTGGAGTTCAGTTGTTTTAGTTGTGCGGTATTTTGGCTGAGTTGGGCATTGTAGAGTTCTATTTCCGGCCGTATGATTTCCTGATGGAGTATATCCGCATTGGTTTCCGGCATTATCAGCGTTTGCGATCCAATATCTGTTCCCGTGAGTTTTTCCAGCATGGTCATGTAGGTCATGCGGTCTGACAATAATTCGGCTTTTTGCTGTTCGCAATTGAGTATGTTCACCTTAATCATGTCAAGGTCCGATTTGTAGGCGATTCCGTTGTCTATTCCAGCTTGTGCCTGCCGGGCATTCCTTTCAAGGCTTTCTTTCAGAATGTCGTTTTGTTTGATTTGCTCGTCCAGTAGCAGAATACCGAGGAAGATTTTTTCCACCCGTTCGTTTATGGAATACATGGATACTTCCACCTGTTTTTTCTGCATTTCGGTGTTTGCCGTCAATACGTTCTTTTGAGCCTTGCCGGTGCCGCCATCCCAAATGGTCTGGGTTATGTCTCCGACTAATGAATACTGGTCGTGCGGCAGGTTGAACTGTAATCCGGGAATGTCGAAAGGCATTTCCACCACTACCGATTGGTAGGTTGCTTTACCCGATATGTTCAGATGTGGCAACCATGACTTGGAAACGCTTGCAATGTCATATTTCGCAGCTTCCTCAATCAGATTGAGTTGCTTGATTTGTGGATAATTGTTCCGCGCGAGTTCCATGCATTGTTCAATGCTGATTTGTGCATTTGCGCTACAGACGGACAGGACGTATAGGCAAAGAACGGAATAGACATTCTTCATTCCCTTCAGTTTTTTCTTTGTAGTCATATCAACGCATTTTTTTATAAGTTCCCATATAATCTGGATTTGATCAAGGCTATGATTTCCGCCTTTCTGGAACGTAGCATTTCTTCCATGGTCTCTGCATCCATGTTTGCCAGTTTTCCGGCCGTAGGAAGAAACATGAATGTGGACATGTTGAGCATGGCTATGTCCATAAGCAATTGTTTCGGGTCTACTTTTTTGATATTCCCTTTGTCTATTTCCGCCTGAATCATGGAACAATGGAACATGATTTTGTTTCCGGCCGTTTTGCGGAAGTCTTCCTTGTAGTTTTCAAGCAGTTCCGGATTGGAACGGGCAACATCAAAGATAAAAGCAGGCAGCAGGGGATGTTTTTCCAGAAAATCGAAATGCATCGAAATTCCTTTTTCCATTGTTTCCCAGAAAGGCGCTTCTTTTTGCATGACGGGTTGGAATAAAGCGGCAATCTCGTTCATGTATTTGTCAAGCACCTGCCCGAAAATCTGTTCTTTTGTCCTGAAATAATAATGAAGCATGGCATGTGTTACGCCAGCTTTTCGTGCTATCATGGTTGTGGTTGCCAGATGATAGCCTTTTTCCAGAAAAAGCTCTTCTGCGGCCGCCATGATGGCTTGTTCCGTGTTCCCTTGTTTTTGTGTATCCATTATTTACTAACACTATTGTTTAACAATGCTGTTAATTCGTTGCAAATGTATGTGTTTTTGACAGAGATTGTTCTGGTAAAGTATACGATTGTGTTTTTTTTACAATCAGGAAAGGGAGAGTCCTGTTTCAAATATTGTTGCGTGTTTATGACAAAGTATTTCCGTAATTCAATGCCAGGAAGTTGTATCTGCGGTTTGTGAAATAAAAAAAACACCGGTTGACCGGTGTTTTTTTGAGGTTTGCGTGGTCCCACTTGGGCTTGAACCAAGGACCCCCTGATTATGAGTCAGGTGCTACTAACCAACTGAGCTATGGGACCTGCTTTTTCGTAAGCGGGTGCAAAGGTAAGAACTTTTTCCGAAAAAACAAATTCTTTTTTTAGGGTTCGTGATTTTTTATTTTGTTTCGGGTGTGTGTTTGTATTTAAACACAAGCGCGAATGTAATGGCTACTACCAAAGCATAGGCGGCAAAGATAAGCCATGTGGTTTGCCAGCCATGGATAATGGCCTCCGGTTCTGTTTGCGATTCCACAAATCTGTTTACGACTGCCTGTGCGCCTAACGTGCCGATGGTTGCGCCGATACCGTTGGTCATCAGCATAAAAAGCCCTTGTGCGGATGAACGGATGGATGGGTCGGTTTCCTTGTCGACAAACAATGCACCGGAAATATTGAAAAAATCGAATGCCATGCCGTATACAATCATGGAGAGAATAAACAGCCATACGCCAGAGCCCGGGTTGCCAAGTCCGAAGAATCCGAATCGTAATACCCATGCAATCATGGCCATTAACATGACGTTCTTGATGCCATACCGTTTCAGGAAGAAAGGAATCAGCAGAATGCACAATGTCTCGGATATTTGCGACAGCGAAATCAGCATATTGGTATGTTGTACGCCGAAAGTCTGCTGATATTCTTCAAACTGGCCGAAACTGGATATGAACGGATTGGCAAACCCGTTGGTTATTTGCAGCGATACGCCCAAAAGCATGGAGAATATGAAAAATATGGCCATGCGCTTCTGTTTGAACAATGTGAACGCCTGCAAGCCGAGTGCTTCGGCCACCGATTTCCGTTCTGTACTCTGGTTGATGGGGCAATGTGGCAACGTGAACGAATATGCGGCCAATACAATTCCGATGGCTCCGCTCACAATGAATTGTTTGGGACTTTCCTGAAATCCCAATAAATCAACTGCCCACATGGAACAAATGAAGCCGATTGTACCGAAAACGCGGATGGGAGGAAAATCTTTGACCGTATCCAGACCGGCCTTTTCCAGTGCATTGTAGGCAACTGAATTGGATAAGGCCAATGTAGGCATATAGAAGGCCACGCTTATCGTGTAGAGGGTGAATAGAACGAAAAAATCTACGTTGCTTCCGCTTGAGAGTCCGTAATATCCTGCGGCAAGCATACAGATACCCGCAATGAAGTGGCTGATGCCTAACATTTTTTGTGCCGGTATCCAGCGGTCTGCTACAATTCCTATCAAAGCAGGCATAAATATGGATACGATGCCTTGTATGGAATAGAATATACCGATATGGCTACTCATGTCCACTTTGCCCAAATAGCGACTCATACAAGTCAGATAAGCTCCCCACACAGCGAATTGGAGAAAATTCATTACAATCAGTCTAAATTTCATGGCTCTTTTCTTTTGAAAAACTAACGGGCAAAGTTACACTTTTTTTTCAATCTTCAATTACGATTCCGCCGTTTGCTTTCAGTTGGACTGTTAATTCTCCTTTATTGCTGATGCTGCGTGTTGTTTTGGATATGCCGCCTTGATCGTTGTCATGGTAAACCGATACATAATGTCCGCACATCATGGGCAAGTGCAGGGTTATTTCCTTGGGCGTATTTTCGCCGTTTACGCCGGCGACATACCATTTTTTATTGTTTTTGCGTGCAATGACGCACAGTTTTCCGGGGTAACCGTCAATGAACTGTGTGTCATCCCAGGTGGTCGGCACGTTTTTCATGAAGTCAATAACATAGTCCGGCTGCTCTTTCAGGTCGTCAGGAACGAGGCCGAAATGCTGTATGGCAGAATGGTATAATACGGCGGTTGCAAGCTGGAAAGCATCGGTTGTTTTGCGTATGTTGCCCCAGTCTTTGCCTTTGGAAAAACGTTTGCTGAAGAATACCGGACCGAAATCCATCGAACCGATGGCATTGCGCGTATATGGGATGATTGTAGCCCAATAGGCCTCCTGGTCGGCAAAAGATTGCTGGAACACCAGATTTTCCGATGCCAGAATGGCTTCGCTGCACATGTAGTTCGGATACATGCGTTCCCAACCTCGCGGAATGGTTGTTCCGTGGAAGTTGACGGCCAGCCCGTAATGGGCCGCATCGCGCAAAATGTCTTCATACAGTTGCATGGTGCATTGTTTGTCGCCGCCGAAAAAGTCAACCTTGATGCCTTTGACACCCAATTGTTGCATCCAGGCCATTTCTTTCCGGCGTGCTTCCGGCGTGTCCATGCGGTTTTTGGGACCTTGCGGCGCATCGTTCCACTGTCCGTTGCTGTTGTACCACAGCAGCACATCGACACCTTTGTTTTGGGCATAGCGGATAAGTTCGGGCATACGCTCGTATCCGACTTGCGTGTCCCATAAGGCATCTATCAGGATATATTCGTAATCCATGGCGGCGGCCAGGTCGATAAATGTCTTCTGGTCGTTGTAGTTCATGCTGCCATCCTGCCACAATATCCAGCTCCATGTGCTTTTTCCGGGTTTATAGCTTGCCGTGGCTTCCACTTGGGGTTCCACGACATCGAACATAATGGTGGTTTCAACGATTGGTTCCAGGGTTTTCCCGATGGTTATGGTTTTCCACGATGTGTATGCCGGCAGTTTGGCTTTTACGGTGTTGCTGCCGATGCCTCGGTTCTCTTCCGGTTCGGGGAATGCGATTGGATAAACGCCGTCGGCGTTGCCTTCGCCCAGCTTGCAGCCTGCATAGCGGCCATCTACGCCGGTTTCGGAAAGGAGTATCCACGTGCTGTCAGGCGTATGAAACAGGGCGGGGAAGGTGTATCCTACGCCATATTTGGAAGGCGTTCCCATTTCTTCAAAATACGTGTATTCTTCCTCGTAACTGGGTTTGCTTAGTTTCCAGCCTTCGCCCCACGGAGCTTGTGGTGTGATAATGGTTTTTGTGCCGGCCGGGAAATCGAATGCCGTGGTTTCGTTGAATATCTCGCAACTGTCTTTTCCCATGGCTGCCAGACGATAACGGAAAGCGATATCATTGTCTTTGACAACGAAAACGACTTGCAGCGAATCATTGTTCTGGTTGGTCAGGTATAAAGTCAGTTTGTTGGCATTGATGCCGATTTCAGAGGCTTTGGAGCGGTTTAGCCGGTAAATGTCAACCCATGGTTCGGCAATGGCATCATGCAGTTCCAAACCGGTTGAAAAATTCCCTGCTGAAGTGTTCAGTCCGAGCGGAGCCGGTTCCAATATGGTTTTCCCTTCATAGCTGACGCTGTAAGTCAGTTGTTTGCCATTGGTTATGTGTATGGAGAGCTTGCCGTCAGGCGATGTAATGCTTGCTTGTTTTGAGCATGAAAGCAGTCCGATTCCGATAATGCAGATAATGAGCAGTTTTTTCATAACGTGTTGTGGTGTACAAGGTTAATGGAACAAAATATATGAACTGATGCAAATTTACATGAAATTGCTATCTTTCCATATTGTTTTCCGGAAAAAATATGTTTTTATTGAATAATAACTTTTCGTGCCGTTTTGCTTTGTTCGGTTTCAATGCAAACCACATACAAGCCAGTCTGGACCGGAATGTCAATTTCGTTATTTCCGCTTTCACTTTTGAGCAGGCATTTTCCCGTAATGTCGAAACATTCGACACGGGCATTGTGTGGTATGTTGCTAATGTGGATATATCCGGACCTGTTGCAGATGCGAATGTTTTCGGACATATTGGATGGCAGTGTTGTCAGTCCGTTTATTTGGTCAAACAGCAAAGCTTCCTCTTTTGTGAAAAACAGCCACTGTTGTGATGCTTTGCCTGCCGAATAGGCAATCGGGATGGGTTGCATGCGTATGTTGAAATCAAGTGCCATGTTTTTTTCCGGGTTTCCGACAATGCTGAATGACTGGGTAGTAAGGCTTGTATTTTCGTTGCTGTCGGTGAATGTGCCGTCCAGAGTCCGGACAAGCTGGAAAATGCTGGAGTTTCCATCTTCTTCCTCTTCACGGTTCACGAGCAAAATGTCACTGTTTTCAGTCAAAATGGACAGGTAATTTCCTGTTGCGGCGTTCTTTATGATATATCTTCTCTCGGCCGGCAGGTATTCGGGCAACCATGCGGCATGCTCGTCGGCAATGGCTTGTTGCCCGCTATATTCCGTAAGTTCCAGTTTGCCTTCGTTTTCGCGCAAATAGGATGTGTAACGTCCGTATTGTTCGCCGTTCGGTTTGATGTAGAATGCTGTAGTGTCGCTTGCTACCTTGAGCGAATATCCCGGGATGGGCATGGACTGATAGTTGAACGGCAGGCCATCTTCAGTGAATGCCTGTGTCACGAGGCAGTTGAAAATATATTGGAATTCGCTGTTGTGGTCTTCCTGCGCGCCGTTTATGCCTATGGCATAATCGTCTCCTACCGCATTTTTCAGCCAGAAATGCACGCCTGATTTCTGCACATATACTGCGCTGTCGCCGGTGATGAGCCATGCCACTTCGTTGGCACGGTGTCCTTTCCATTTTCCGGAGCTGTCGAACAAGTTGCTCCAGCCGCTCCAGGTGCCGCTTCCCATCACATGGTTCAACTCATGCAGCAATGTGCCTGTGCGCTGGTATGATGTGTTTTCCCCGAACCGTATCCAGCCTTCGTAATTGGCATCGGCAGTCGGGGTTCCGGGACTGTAATTGAACCATACGTGCTTGGAAATGCTGGTCCAGTCGTGATATAATTGTTGCGCGTGTTGCCCTACGGTTTCCAAACGTTTATATACGGTGGAATCGGCATCATCGGTTGCGTTGTGGTTGTTCGTGTACGTCAGGTTTCCTGCCGGAATGGTATATATGCACATGGCATCTCCGTAATAGGTTTCTTCCGGAGTGATTGTTGTGATGTACGGGCGTACATAATAGCGTGTTGTCGGTTCCAGACCGGTCATTTTGCAAAGGAAACTTGTACCTGTTTTGCTTTGGTAGGTTGCCGAAGCATCTTCCAAAGTCGGATTGCCGGTGGTGTTCCAGCATACACCGCCGGTTTTGAAACCGCCGTTGGCAATGCGGCACTCAAATTCCACGCGGCAAAAGGCTCCCGTTGAGCCGGCTGCATAATCGTTCCAGAATTGCATGGTCGGCGGAGTTGCGGTACAGAGTCCGAAAAAGCAAAATGCATAGCCGATAATCAGAGTGGTTTTTTTCATGTCTTGGCAAGTATGATGTTTTACATTTATTTTTTGCAAAAATAAAAGCTGGCTGCAATTTTACAGGCAGTTTGAACGGTCAAAAAGGTCGAATAAAATGTCAATTGCTTTTTTGTCTGCGGGTTTTTAAACTCCAAATCGGAGCATCATTTTGTTTTGGGTTGTCATGAAAATAGCCCGCCATGTCCGGCAGGCTATTTTTAAATGAACAGGAAACTGTCTTTTACTTTATTCCGGCAGAATCTCGAATTCAAACTGATAGTCGGCGTATGGAATCCGATAGGTTTCCAGCGGAAGTGCTCCCCAACTGTTGATACATCCCAGTCCCATTTGTTTTTTGTCGATGCAAAGCGAGGTCAGTTTGTCGGGTATCAGTTCATTGCTGTGGCGTTGGTCTTTGTCCCATCCGTCATCCAGATTGTCTATCGTGTAGTGCAGTGCGCTGGCCTCGAAATGTTCGGTAGCACGTATGGTAATGCCGTTGCCATTGCGTTGTGTCAGGGTCAGGTAGCGCAGCCCGCTGTGGTTTCCATTTTCCTGCGGGCGGATGTACGGATAGAATTGTTCCGTTACGGTTTGCGTGTATTTACCGACAAATGCCGAACTGTTACGGTCTATGTAATTTTCGTGCGGGCCATGTCCGTAATAAGTCATGTTTTCCATGTCTTTGTCCAGCGACACTTGCATGCCAAACCGGAACATGTCCGGAATATCTTTCTTTTCGCCGGCTTTCAGGCTTTGTCTGACAGTCAGTTTGCCGCATGGAGAAACGGTATATTCCAATGTCAGTTTGCCGCCGATGTTTTCCATTTCATATTCGGCCGTGACAAGCAGGTTGTTTTCCTGCATTTGCCAGTTGAAACCGGTCTGTTTCAGACGCGGGTTTTTCCAAATGGCATAGCGGTGTTGCAGGCCGGCTCCGAAATCGTTGTCGGTCGGTGCGCGCCAGAAATTGGGTTTCAGTTGTGCTCCATTGGCCAGCAGTTCCTCGCCGTTGTTGATATAGGAGCTCAGGAATCCATTGTGCTTGTTGAAATCCATGCTGACATTGCCGGCTTTGACACGCAGGTAGTTCCAGTCATTTTCCACAACCTGTATGGTTTCTTGTATTGCCGGGGAATATTTGCAACATTTTTTTCCGGCTTCCCTTACGGGCAGTTGCTGGCGGGCAATTGTCCAGCCGGCAGGCAACAGTTGTCTGGCGTTCTTCTGTATGTATTCCACATTGAGAAACAGTTCCGCATTCGGGCATACGTTATTCAAGTCGTATGCAATGGTGTAATTGGCTTTAGCCTGTGGAGAAATGGCAATATTGTCGATGATTCCGCTCTGTACGCTTTCGCCGTTGGCAAGCAATGTCCATTTGAGGTAGATGCCGGAAGTGGCGGCAAAGAAGTTTTCGTTGAATACTTCAATGCTTCCGGATTCAGTGTCGTTCAGGCTTGTCCAGATATTCTGGTAGAAATACTGTATTTCATAGGCGTGCGGGTTGAATGTGCGGTCGGGTGCGACAACGCCGTTGCACAGGAAGTTGTTGTCGGAAGCATCATATTTGTTCCAGTCGCCGCCGTAAGCGAAAATCCAGATGCCGTCCTTGTTTTGCTGTAGCAGACCCTGGTCGGCAAAATCCCAGATAAATCCACCCTGATAGCTCGGATATTTGCGTACCAGGTCCCAATATTCCTTGAAACCGCCGGCCGAGTTGCCCATTGTGTGTGCGTATTCGCATTGGATAAGTGGTTTGGCGGGGTTGTTTCTGGCGTAATTCTCGCAATGGTTGTAGTCTGCATACATGGGGCAATAGATGTCCGTGTTGCGATCTTTGTTTTCCGCTCTTTCGTATTGCACGGGGCGTGTGTTGTCATTGGCTTTTATCCAGTCGTATGCTTTCATGAAGTTTTCACCGTTGCCGGCTTCGTTTCCGAGCGACCATACGATGACACATGCGTGGTTGCGTGAACGCTGTACATTCCGCTGGTTGCGTTCCATGTGTGCCAGTGCATAGTCCGGACGTATGGCCAGGGTTTTGTCGCCGTAGCCCATGCCGTGGCTTTCAATATTGGCTTCGGCCACCACATACAAGCCGTATTGGTCGCACAGCTCATACCAACGGTTTGCATCCGGATAGTGGCAGGTGCGCACGGCATTGATATTCAGTTTTTTCATGGTGCGTATGTCTTCAATCATGCGCTCTTCGGAAACGACATATCCGTGGACAGGGTCGAGTTCGTGGCGGTTTACTCCCTTAATCAATACTGGTTGGCCGTTTACAAGCAATTGTGCATTTTTGATTTCCACACTGCGGAAACCTACTTTGAACGGGATTACTTCCAACACAGTGCCTTTGTCTTTCAAGGTCAGTTGCAGGTTGTAGAGGGCGGGTGTTTCCGCGCTCCATTTGGCCGGATTGCTGACTGCCATGTCGGTTTTTACGGTTTTTCCGTTCGATTTGATTTCCTGCGTTCCGATGGTTTTCCCTGCAGGGTCTGTCAGAAGTACTTCGGCAACGCAACCCGATGATGCGGCGGAAAAATCTATTTCAATGGCCAGTTCGGCATTGGTGTAGGTGTTGTCCAGATTGGTCTGGTAGCGCACGTCATTCATGCGTTTGCTGTTGCGTGCATACAAGTATGAGTCGCGTGCTACGCCTGTGAAACGCAAAAAGTCCTGATCTTCCAGATAAGTTCCATCGCACCAGCGGAACACCTGGAAAGCAATCAGGTTCTTGCCGGGCTTCACATATTTGGTAATGTCGAATTCGGCTTCCAGTTTGCTGTCTTCGCTGTAGCCTACGTATTTGCCGTTTACCCACAAATACATGTTGCTGGTTACGGAACCGAAATGTGCCATGATGGTTTTGCCTTTCCAGTCGGCAGGAATCTCCATTTCGCGGCGATAAGAGCCGACATAGTTGTTTTGCAGCGGCACTTCCGGAGGGTTGTTTTGGAATTGGTTGCGCCATGCATAGCCGATGTTCACATATATCGGATTGCCGTAGCCGTGCAGTTCGAGCATGCCGGGCACTTGCATGGTGTTCCATGAGGCATCATCATAGCCGATGGCAAAAAAGTTTTCAGGCCGGTGCTCGGGAGTAGGTGCAAAGTTAAACTTCCATGTTCCATTTAACGAAAGATAGTTTTCTGACATGCACGGACGTCCAGCCTGTGCTTTTTCTACGCTTTCGTAAGCAAAATAGTTGGTGTGCATGGGAGCACGGTTCACTTGGTTGACTTGTGGGTCTTTCCACTCATTCTTTTGAGCAAGTGCGCTTGCCGAAACAAACAGCAATGCGCATGTGGCCAGTTTGGAAATGTTCATAAAATGCTTTTTCTTGAAGTTAGTAAAATGTTTTCCGATTGTTTCGTGCAAAAATAAAGTTTTATTTTCTAACAGGAGGTGTGTTTGGGGTTCAAAAAGGCAGATGATGAATAAAATTATTGTAATATGGGAAATTTTGTCAATATTTTTCAGTTTGTGGCCGTAGGATAACATGGCGTTCTGTGTTACGCAGGCAACATGGAACAAATGTGTTTGGACCTCGAATTGTGCCGGCTGTGTCTTGTTGTTTTTGTGAAGGATATTTCCACCATGTTGAAATAAAATTCAACTCTAAGTTAATAAAAAAAAGGTTGTTTTGCCTGAACATTTTCAAATATGTTTTCAGACTGCTGAAAAGTCGGATATTATTAACTCTAATTGTTTTATAATCATGAAGAAAAACTTATTTTTAGGAGCCGTGTTGATAGCGGCTATCGGTCTGGCAAAAGCGCAGACGGATGTAACAAGCACCTATTTGCAGAATCCGGGATTTGAATTGTCTGCAGAAGGAACGAATTTTAACCATACAGGGGCAACGGATGTCTCTGGAGGTCTATATGGTTGGACATTAGGAAGCAAAGATGTTGAGTTTCATGATATTCAGGTTTGTGATAATACTTATAGTGCGTCTGGCTTTGGAACGCAAGTGGCACCAGCGGAAGGCAATTATTACTTTTTTAACCGTAAAGGTTGGGCGACCATTACGTGGTCTTTGTCCACCACTGCAAGTGAATTGCCGGCCGGCAAGTATTTTTTTACTGTAGATTATAAGGCGGCAGAATCGCAGAATTCCAATGGGTATAAAGAAGGAAAAATGACCATAGACGTGTTGCAGGAATCTGAAACTTTGGCAACAAGTGGTGCTGAGGTTGTTACCTGTTATAATCCGGGGAATACGTATTTTAATACTTCTCCGTGGAAAACCAAGGGAATATGGTTCACCGTGGATGCAACTTCGACAATAACGATTCAAATCACGGAATATTTGAATGGAAATAATGGTCGTGCTGATATTTGTCTGGATAACTGTAAATTGTATCAATGGAGCTTGGACGATGCCACCAATTATCAGAATGCTTCTGAAGCAACTCCGCTGGATATGCCCCATATGATACCTAACCCGGATTTCAGTAGCAATCTGGATGGTTGCGAACGCACCTTGACATATCAGAACAATGTTCGTGCTACAAACCAGCATGGTGCTTTCTCTGGCTATTTCTGGGAAAACTGGAACGGAAGTGCAGGCACAGGTAAAATGTACCAGACCATTTCCAACTTGCCTAACGGAAAGTATCGTGTAAAACTGGCTGCTTTTGGCAATAATGAAACAGCCGAAACGCAAGGCGTATATCTGTATGCTACGGGTTGCACCGGTTCAGGAACTCCGGTAACATCTGCAACTCCTGCTTTCTATGAAGTAGATGCAATGGTTACTGATGGTACTTTGGAATTTGGCCTGGAAAGCAAAAGCGTATCCAATTGGATTGGTATGGATAATGTCAGTTTGGCTTATTTGGGTGCAAGTTTGGAGGAACTTACCAGCGGTTGGGGAGCCTATTGCGATGCCGTATTGGCCCGTATTCCGGAAAATGTGGGGGATGCTGCATTCCAGATACCGACAGCAGCCAAGACTACTTTGGAAAATGCTGTAGCTACTGCTAAAAGTGCGACTTTCAAGTCGGCTGCAGAGTACTATGAGGTCAAAGCCACTCTGGATGCGGCTTGGGAAACCTTTATCAATACACCGTTCAATGCTCCGGAGGCAAGCCAGGCATATTATATCATTTTGGATGGCAACAATGGTTGGACATACGATACGGGTAAAATTCAATATACGCAGAATGAAACAGCACAAGGTGGTTACAACCTGGCGTATACAGTGAATTCCATATCCAACAATGAATTCTATTTTGTGAGTGTTGCAGATGTAACAAATGGTTATAAATTGAAATTCTCGGCCGGTGGTTCTGAATATTATATTTGTACAGGTACGGTTTATGGCGGAAACGACTCTCAGATCCGTGTGACTACTGATGCAGCAGAAGCTTTGGTTATACGTGTTGAATACAAGAATGGTTATTATCAGTTATACAATACAGCAGCCGGCAATTATATCGGCAGCCAGGATTCAGGTGTGTTCACGGTAAATTCGCATACGAACTTCCTGCTGACCGCCAAGCCCGATCAAGTGTTGAGCGTATCGGCAGAAACTATTACATTCAAGGGCGCTTCATCAGCAGACTTGACCATTTTCGGCCAGAACTTGACGGAAAATGTGACGATTGCTCTCAGCAGTCCGGATGGTTTGAGTTTGTCAAAAGAGACTTTGACCAAGGAAGAAGTAAGCGCCGAAGGCGGTGCAACCGTTACGATAACTTGTTCCGCAGCTTTGGCTGAGGCGGTTACGTTGACAATTTCGTCCGGCGACTTGTCAGAAACGGTAACTCTGAATACGACCAGCAGTCTGGAAGCAGCTGTGGCCGGATTGTTTATGGACCAGAGCATGTCCGATACTTATACGTTCGCATTTACGAAAGCTATTTTCGGTACAATGACAACCACAGTGCCCGAAGGTCTTACGCTGACGGAAGATACAGAGAATGGCACCATGACTGTTACATGGGATAAGAAAACCTTGGTGGATGGTGAAATCGTTCTGTCTGCCGGTGATATGGAAGAACGCATCGAAGTGTTGGCTACGCCTGCCAACTTGATTTCAACCTGGGATGGCGACAACGCGGAAGGTGATGGCTCCAAACTGACCGATTTCGGTTGGACACAGACAAGTGCTGATGGACAGACTGAGCTGACGCCCAGTTGGCAGAATTACAATGCCGGAAGTGGCGTGCGCTTAGTGCCCATGCCGGACAATTATACATATAACGGAGGGAATTTGTTAGGACACCGCATTGCTTACCTGCGTACCTGGGGAACGGTAGATTTCAAGCCTGAGTTTGTGTATAATCTGCCGGTAACGTTGGAAACCGGTGCTACTTACAAGGCATGTGCTTTGCTTGCATGGCATAACAATGGCGAGAAGCCGACGGCAAGAGTCGCCATTCGTACCGCAAAGGGAAAAGGTGATGAAAATTTGGCTACTGCTGACAAGTATTTCGCAACTAAAA
Organism: uncultured Bacteroidales bacterium; assembly: GCA_944321895.1. Lineage (GTDB taxonomy): Bacteria > Bacteroidota > Bacteroidia > Bacteroidales > Paludibacteraceae > CALUNA01. Next base: position 100,873 of record CALUNA010000010.1, read on the forward strand.
CTACCGCACAGCAGTATGAGTTTGAGTTTAAAGCAACACAAGAAGAAAATTATCTCACGATAGCTCTCATAAGTACGGAAAACGCAGATGGAGGAGGTTACAAGGATTGTATGCTTGTCCCGGCTTATCTGACCATTTACAAGACGGCAGATGCTCCTAAAGATCCGACAGCTTTGAACGCACAACAGTTGTCCGATATGCAGGTGCAAGTGGAAAAAGGCATGTTGCGTGTGCTGAATGTGGCAGAATTCTCTGTTTACAATGTTCAGGGGCAGCAGGTTGCAGCCTGTGCTGGCAATGAGACCGTAATGCTTCCGCAGGGTGTTTATATTGTGAAAGCAGCCGGTGCGGTCCGTAAGGTACTCGTAAAATGACAGGCGAATGAGCTGAGGAAAAATGGCCGTTGGGTGTCTTTGCTTTTTTGATGCCGTTTTTCCGCAGTTTTGTTGGAAATGAAATAGTTCTGCCCATGATTGGTACGTTATTCGACCTTTATTATGTTTCAGCGGGCTATCTTTGCAACGTATTTGCTAACGGAAAACAAGTCCGCCCGTGTTTGTCAAGGGCAGGCAATATGATAAACCGTGTTTTTAAGGGTAATATAGCATCGGCAACATGCAAATGTTGTTCCGGCCGGTTAAATATCCGGCCCTGATGCTGGGTTAGTGTTGGTTTATGGCTCCTGTACACGTTTTTGATGTATTGCGGAGCAATGTGGAAAAGCCCGTGTTGTAGAATAACAACCGGGCTTTTCTGATATCTTCACATTTCCGGTCATGCGACATTTCAGTGTCGCTTTTTGACACAAAATTCAACCTTTCTTATCTTGTATGCTTGTACTTTTGTACCGACTCAGTTAACTTTAAAACGAAAAACAGTGAATGCCTATGAAAACTTTTTCTTTTCACCATGCTTTTATTTCCTGTACATTATTTTTGGCGCTTTCGGGTTTTACGACAGTGAAAGCCCAGCGTGTTGATCAGACTGGTACATTCCCAACGGACCTGACGGGTAATTTTGTCGTATATGCCGAGGTCACGTTTACCGATGCCAATGCAAACGGCAAGTTTGATGCATCGTTGGCTTTGTCCGACCGTCGCATAACCAGTTGGGATGACTATGCTTGTACGGTCGCCTTTTACACGGATGGTTTGCAGATCCGTAATTCCACAGGTGGCTTTGAAAGCACAAACACAGTCAGGCCCGTTTCCGGTGAAACCTTGGAAATATGGCTTGCTGTCAATACGGAACATCAGACTTACTCCTTGTCTGCGCGAAAACCGGGTGCTGCAGTGATCAAGGTGTCCGATGCAGGAGTTTTCCGTTATAAGGCAACAGCCATTAACCGCTGGAGTTCCTTGCATAACCAGCTCGGCGAATCGGATTATGTAACAGTCAGCAAGATAGGTACGGTAGAAGCAGTCGGTGACGTGTATGAACCTGCCACAGAACCAGTGGAGCCATTCATTGGCTACACGGTTGCAGATGAGGGCGCATGGTGCTGGTTTGCCGACCCGCGTGCCTTGCACTATGAAAACGAAGCCGGTACAATTAACAGTACCTGGATTGGTTATATTGATATTCACGGACATGTCAAGGCCACACAACATGATTTTCTGACCGGGAAAACGAACGAAGTCAGCATACGCACTTATTTCCAGCCCGATGACCACAACAATCCCACGTTTCTGGTATTGCCCGATGAGCGTGTCATGATTTTTTATTCACGCCACACTGACGAGGCTTGTTTCTATTACCGCGTATCCCAAAAACCGGGCGACATCACCACGCTTGGGGAGGAAAAACGTTTGGCAACGGCCAACAACACGACATATCCATCGCCGTTCATCCTGAGCGATGATCCGGACCATATCTATTTGTGCTGGCGCGGCATCAACTGGCATCCGACCATTGCCCAATTGTCCATTCCGGATGAGAACGATGAATGCAAGTTTACCTGGGGACCCTATCAAATGGTGCAATCGACCGGTGCACGGCCGTATGCAAAATATGCTTCCAACGGGAAAGATAAAATCTATATGACTTATACAACAGCCCACCCGGACAATCAGAACCCGAATTATGTCTATTTCAACTACGTGGACATAAACACAAAAAAACTGCTGGATATAAATGGCCGGGAACTGTCGGACATAGCAACGGCACCGTTGTCGGTTTCCGCGACAAGCACATATAAAAACAACTATCCGGAAACGGTGGTCGATGATGCGAACATGCGCGACTGGGTATGGCAGGTTGTTCCGGATGCAAAGGGGGTTCCTGTCATTGCCATGGTACGCATAAATGCAGCAAAAACATCGCACGATTATTACTATGCCAAATGGACTGGCAGCGAATGGAAAAAAACGTTCCTGTGCAATGCCGGCGGTCATTTCCATCAAACACCGACAACGGAAAAATGTTACAGCGGAGGCATGGCCATTGACAATGCGAATCCGAACATAATATACTGTTCCCAGCCGGTAACCGGCGCAATGGCCGAAGTGTATGAGATTGTAAAATATACGCTAAATGAAAATCAGGAGATTGTCTCAACTGAACAAATCACTAAAAATTCCACATATAATAATATACGGCCGTTTATCATTCCCGGTTCGGAAAATTCTCCCATGCGTCTGACATGGATGAACGGTTTGTATTATTATTGGACTGTCAGCAGAGACTATCCGAATGCCTTCCCGACAACTATCCAGGCAGACTGGCAATTGCCTGCCGATACAATGGATTTGGAAGACGGCCTGGTTGTAACTGAAACCTTTGATGGTGAAATCAGCGGTACGGCAAAAACATCCGGCGGTGCGCTTATTTCAACAGCAGGAAACTATGCTGATATAACTGTCGGTGAAGCCGGCGGTGCAAATGCTTTTACGATTGCGTTGAGTCCCTATCTTGCTTCGGCAGCCTATTACGGCGACATTGTTACCATGGGTAATCTGACCTACGGCTTGGATGAAACGACGCAGAAGCCTTATGTGAAAATTGGTGACAGGATATGGAACGGTTCAAATCGTTATGGCAGTTCCGATGTGTGGAAAAACGAAGCTACGGGAACGGGCGGAAACTGGCCGACACCGACCAAATATGAATATTTCAGTTTGGTACTTACTTATGAAAACGGGACGTTGCGTACTTATGTCAACGGCCTGATAGACCAGAGCATTGATGTGGAGACTCTTGCGTTGGATGATGTCAGGATTGGCGGCTATACGGGCTACATGGAAGACTGTCGTATTTACGACCGTGCATTGTCGCAGGGAGAGGTGAAATCACTTTCTGTCGAGGTGGCAGACTATGTTCTGGCAGATGAGCAAAAGGACTGGTTGGCGCTGGCCGGTTTACAAATTCCTTCTGAAATTTATACGGATATCGTGTTGCCGGCCAGTGTGGATGGCGCATCGGTGACATGGAGCAGCAGCAGGACGGATATTTTGACAAATACGGGGCTTGCCACTTTGCCCGCACAACCTACGGAAGTCGTATTGACGGCTGCTGTCGGTGCTGCTTCAGAAAACTTTACGGTCACGGTCATGCCACGTAACATTGCCAAAAACAAATGGTTGCATTATGATTTTGACGCGGCCGATGTTTATGAGCAGAATGGTGTTACTTACGTGCGTGACAAATCGGGACATGGAAACGACCTGGCGGTGTACGGTAGCGCGAAAGTGAATGGCACGCTCGATTTGTCGGCCAACAGTCCGCTGGATTTCTCAACCAACGGTTATGCCATGGTACCGGCCGATTTGTTGGGGAAGTTGCGGAGCTATACGTTTGTCGTGCGTGTCGTGCCAACCTCACTTGACAAGGCGCCTCGTCTGTATGATTTCGGTTCCAGTGCATGGAACAGTTTGTTCGGCCGTGCTTCTGTCTTGACACAAGGAATAAAATATAACAGCGGGACAACCGAAATGATTGATGCCAACAACACCCTGAAAGCCGGTGAGGAAACCTGGGTAGCATTCACGTTCGATGCCAAAATAAAAACCGGGCGAATTTATTTTGATGGGAAGGAAGATGCGTCCGGAACATTCAGTTTTGAACCTTATCAATTGTCCGAGCTTAGTCTTGACAAACGCAATTACATTGGCCGTACGCAATGGTGGGATACAAGTGAGAAAAACAATAATGGCGACTATGTCGGTGAGATAGATGACTTCATGATGTTTGATATAGCGCTGACAGAAAATGAAATAAACGCCTTACGTCAGCCAGCAGCATTGCCTGCCTCTATGATTTCTGGCTGGAACGTATCACCTAATCCGGCCCGGCCCGGTCAGTTGTGCCGCATGACTTCGGAAAACTTATTTACAGGATGTTGTGTGGAAATTTTTGATGTGTTCGGTAGAAAGATAGACATGGACACGGTGGAAAACACCGGCATCTTGTCATTCAGGGCACCTGTGTCAAAAGGATTGTATGTTGTCCGGGTTGTGGATGCCGACGGGATGCAACATGTTGCCAAACTGTTAGTTGAATAAACGGCAGAATAATGTTTTTGTCCAATTGCACACTATAAATTTGTATTCTTATGAAAAAACATATTACTGCGTTTCTTTTTCTTTTCTGTGTTTTGTCCGGAATTCAGGCTGCCGATGTCGCATTGTTGCGTATTGGAGAGTCAAGTCCGGCTACAGGATGCTACCGCATGTCGGGTGAACAGTTGTCGGGCGGCTCTTTCCAGCAGGATGCCCTGCTGACATACAATGGTTATCAATACACTGTTTACTATAATGCAACGCGTAACGTATGTATTGCCCGCCGCAAGCTGCCCTTTGGGGCCTGGCAGGAAGTTGTGTTGCCCTATCGCAATACGGAGGACGATTCACATAATGTCATTTCCATGGGAATTTGCAAAAATGATGGTACCATCCATTTGTCGTACGACCATCACAACGATGATTTGCACTATTGTTATTCAATACAGGATTTGGCAAATGACCCGGAAAACAAACCCTGGACGGCCGACAGTTTCAGTGAAACCACGGATGTCATGGATAAGGCAGTGCCTAATGTTACGTATCCGCGTTTTATCAGCATGCCGGATGGGAACATGCTGTTCGAGTGCCGTTTCCGTTGGAGCGGTTACGGCGACAGCTATTTGCGCAAATATGATGGTCATACGCATACCTGGACGCGCATAGGGCGTTATGTGCAGGGAGAGGATGTTACTCCGGATGCTTGTGCATATATCAACCGCATGGATTATGATGTGAACGGCCGTTTGCATGTTTCATGGTGCTGGCGCGACGATTTTGGCGGTGGTTCCAACCATGACTTGTATTACGGATACAGCGATGATGATGGTTATACGTGGCATGACAAGACCGGCACGGAAACCTATGCGACGGAAGACATGGATCCGGTGTATTCCAATACGACCGGCACATGTATGGGACAAACCAAGAAAGCCTTGATGTTGAAAGAAATTCCCTATAACAAAGGATATATCAACCAGGAATCACAAACAAGCGACAGCAAGGGGCGTGTACATATTCTGAGTTCCTATATGGATGGCGATGCAACGGAAAGCAACTGGACAACATCGCGCACGAAATGTATTTTGCATCATCATTATTTGGATACGGACGGCACGTTGGTGCACCGTTATGTGAAAAATGGAAACAGCTATGTCAATTCGTCGCGCCGTTCGCAAATCGTGCTCGACAAGTTCGACAATGCTTATGTAGTTGCCAATGGCGCACAGCTATATACGGCAACGGCTGCCAATGATTATAACGATTGGGATTTGGCTTCTGCCGTGGATGATGGCCGTTTCTGCTCCGAAGTGCAAATGGATCATACCATCCTGGCCGATGGTGTATTGTCGTTTGTCTTTCTGGAAACGGCTACTGGCAAATGGACCGTTATTGATTATTTGATAGATAATCCGCACACACCGGATGGTGCGGGACTGACTGCCGAATATTTTTCTGATGCGGCTTTTGAAACACTGGTCAATACGGAAACGGATGTACAGGTCGGGAAGGGAACAGTTCCTCAAAATACGCAGTCAATACGTTATTCCGGTACCTTTGAAACATCATATGCGGAAAACTATACGCTTTATTTGACTACGGCGGTCGAAACGACCGTTTACATAGACGACCTGCCTGTCTTGATTACGAAAGTTTCGGAAACAGCCCAGGAGCATGCATTCACGTTTTCACCGATTGCCTCGCACAAACACAATATTATAATAGAGTCTGTCGGCAAGCCGGAAAGCCTGAAATGGGAAAGTACCCGTACAGGCAAGCAGGAAATTCCGTTGCAGGCACTGTATGCGGATAAAAAAAATGCGCCCAACAAGCCTTTTGAAGGGTTGGAGCCGGATCTGCCTGTCAAAGTGGAACTGGAAAATGTGTTGGCAGAGAATATTACGGTCGAAACGGCTTCCGATAAGTCAGTCAAGCTCATAGAACCTTTCAATCCGCTCGGCGATTATACCGTGGAAGTGAAATGTCGGATACAGGCAGCCGAAGGCCGCGGGCTGGACATTGAAGCCCGTTCCCGTACAGGCAAGGGGTTTCGTATTTCCCTGAATGAGAATACGGTTGCCTCATCGGCAGACTTGTCGGAGTTGCAGCAACTGGCAATCAACGATAATATGCAAATGCAGGTATTCCGATTTGTCGTGTCCGGCGAAAAGGTGTATGTGTTTTGCGAAAAGGAGCTTACAGCCATTTGCGACCTTGCCGACATAAAGGAAATTCAGGCCGATGATACGGAATCGGCGGTTGCCGGCACATATGGTGAAGATGTAATCGGGACATGGAGCGGCAGCGGCAAGCCGACGGAATACGGTTGGAGCGCGACATCATCATCCGTTCCTTGGAATACGGCCAATGGGGGGTCGGGAGTTCGTTATCAGGATGCCTCCGGGCATAGCTATGAAGATGGAACAACATATGACGGCCAACTGCTGACTATCCGTTGGGACAATAATGCCTACGCAGATGCGACTTATTTTTATCCGGTAACGCTGGAAGCGAATACCACATACAGTTTCGATTTCGTATATGAATATTGGGGCAGTGCATCAACTGCTCAGACATTGACTGTTGGAGTTGCCAGAAATATGGCTGCTGACGATGTATATAAATCACAAAGTTATGCGACGGCATCTTTGGCGCAAAAACTCAGAAGCGGAAATTTCATGTTTTCCACTATGGAAGCAGGTACATATTACCTGACTTTTTCCGGAACCTGGGCCATGTTCGGCATAGGCCGGCTTTCATTGAAATCCTATGTCATCGAACCGGTTTTGCGGATAGGCAAGAATTATAACGGTGGTAGTCTGGCGGCGGAAATTGCATATGTTTCCTATCAGGACAATGCATACCTGCCCGGTGATTCCGATACGCCGGAGTATAGACCGGTATTGCCGGAAAAAGCAATTCTCCGGGACGAACTGCTTGTGGATGAAGATATATCAGTAGTATCAGGAAACAAGCATGTAGGATTGATGAATATTGATCCGACCGGTGATTATTCGGTGGAAGTGTCGGCACGGATGCTGTCCGGCAGTGGTCGTGGCTTGGATGTCGAAGCAAGGAACAGGGCAGGGAAGGGTTTCCGTACTTCCTTGTCGATGGACGCTTTGAACTGGATTGCACCCTATAGTGCAACTGCGCTTCTCTCGCCAGTCAGCGGGCAGGAATCCGTCGTGGTTCGCTACGCGGTTATCCGGGATACCGTACACATATATGTAGATGGCGAATACGTGCATTCATGCCAACTCGCCCGAATTGGCAACATGAACGAAACGGGCATGGAAGAACTGGCAGACACGGTGGACATACATGCAAGCTCCAATTTGATAGGGAATCCTGATTTCAGGCAAACGGCTGATGATGCCGCACCTGCCGGTTGGGTAGGGAATGGAACAATAGGAGGAGGTACGAACGCCCGCGTGCAGATTGCGAATGCGGAAATGCCGGGCACGGATCCTACTCGTGCCGCGTTTGTGATACGTTTCGACAATGATGAGCAATACGGCACTTATTTCGCATACCCTGTCGTATTGCAGCCGAACACTTCATATTTGCTTTCCTATGACTTGATTGCATGGGGTACAAATACGGACAAGACCTTTATCACGGCTTTGGCATCTTCAGCCGATGCCAGTTCGGGCGTTTTGCTGGAAGAGTTGGTAACTACGCCTTCTGTATGTGCAACCATGGAAATGCAGGCTTTTTATTTCACGACGCCTGCAAATCTGTCTGGCACGATGTATCTTGTTTTCAAGAAACAGTCAGGTATGGGATCGGCGGGAATAACAAATATCTATTTGGGAGAATATGCTGGAAACCACTTGTTGTATGGTAAAAATTATACGGCAGGAGATGCCGAAATTTTCATAGACTACATAACCTATGACCCGACCGGTGCATATGCACCGGTTACATCCAGTACGACAACGCTACTCCCTGTTCAGCACAATTCCATAAAATTGCATACGGAAACAGGCGTACTCCACATTAATAGTGAGGCAGATATTCTTTCGTTAAATGTATATGATGCTTTAGGACGCTGTTATGCCGATTGCAAGTCTGTCGGAAAGCAATGCGACATTCGTTTGCCGCAGGGAATCTTTCTTGTCAGGATACAGACCGATTCTGATACTTGTACCCGTAAGATAATAATGAACTAATTATTGTGAGTCAGCTTTAGAAACCTTTGGAACGTACATCTGAAGGTTTCTTTTTTATGCATTACACACAATAGGCAGGAATATTCCTGAATTCTTGTGCATGCTAATTCATGGAATGTCCATGTGCTGCATATTTTATCTTTCCCATATATTTCATTGTTGCCTTGATTTTTTCTTTTTCCATTGTTATGTGTGTTGTGTCCGGGTATTTTTTCGGCATTTTTTTCCGTGTTTTACATGTTGTACGGCATAAAAATCTCTTTTTTTCTTCGTTGTTTCATGTAATCTTGTTGATATTCTTCATATTTTCTTTTGTTTTATTTCTCTGTTTGTGAGCGTATTGCTGTTTTGTTGGAAAATATTTTGCAAAAAAAATCGCCATATTGTTTGCACAATTGGATAAAGTGTTGTACTTTTGCACCCGCTTTTGAGGAACAACACGGCG
>CALUNA010000011.1 GCA_944321895.1 uncultured Bacteroidales bacterium
GGTAGTTGTTGGCGCTTTCGGCGTTTGCCGATGGCCTCAACGGGTAGTTGTTGGCGCTTTCGGCGTTTGCCGACGGCTTTGCCACGCACTCGTTGGCGTCTATTAGGACATGGGGCGGCTTACAGACGGTGGTTGCCTGTGTCCGAACGTTTGCCGGTGATAGCGGGGCAAGTCCCCATGTGACTAAAATTTTTTTCATGTTACCTGTTTTTTGTAATGGGTCAGGGACATGCCCGCAACCCGATGGCGGTGGCGGGTGTCCTTTCCGAATGGTTTTAGAACAGCACCTTGCCGCTGGCGCCGTTGCAGCGCACTATATATATGCCGGTCGGCAGTGTCAAATTAGTGGCGTTGCCTCTGTAGACTTCGCGCCCCGACATATAAAAGATTCTCACTTCAAGGGCTTGCGGATTGTGGAGCATTCCATCATATACAGCTATGTTCTCCGGCATGGCTGCCGCTGGCAGGCCGGTAGTGCTTATGGCTTGCAGATTGAATTCATTCCAAACGTTGGCTTCCTGGTAGGCTGCCAGCGATTCGGCGGGAACATATACCGGTATGTCGCGGCTGACTCCATTAAACGCATTGGTTTCCACAGTCGGCGGAGTGGTGGCAAGCACGGTCATTTCCGTAAGTGACGAGCAATATAAGAATGCCCGTTGTTCAATAGTTGTCATGCTGGATGGGATGCTAACTGTCATGAGCCTGTTACATGATTCGAAGGCACCCTCAATAATAGTTGCCACACCTTCGGGGATGATATAGGCGGTTTCCGCCTTGCCGGCAGGATATTGCACGAGCGTGGTCTTGTCCTTATTGAACAACACGCCGCCGTCGGAGCAATAGGCTTCGTTGGCTTCATCCACATTGAATTGCGTGAGTGCCCAGCAGGCGTTAAACGCATCGTTTCCGATGCTGGTCACAGTGTTGGGGATGGTTATTCCCGTGAGTGATGTGCAGTTGGAAAACGCATCGTTTCCTATGGTGGTCAGGCCGTCGGGCAGGGTTATTCCCGTGAGTGATGTGCAGTTGGAAAACGCACTGTTTCCTATGGTGGTCACGCTGTAGGTTGTGCCTTCGTTGGTTACGGTGGCGGGAATGGTGAGCGCGCCTGTCGGTGCGGTTTCATAACCGGTGAGTGTTACGGTTTTGGCTGCCTTGTCTGTAACTTCATACTTCAGGTTATCAGCGGTAAACCCGCTCCCTATTGCTATCAGATTGGTAAAATTTTTCCAGCCGTCGGCTGCACGATAGGCCTCCAGCGATTCGGCCGGCACATAGACAACTTTAGAACTACCAAAAACCTTGCTAAAACTATTTTCATAAAGAGCAGGCGGCACAACGGCATTCACGGTCACTTCATCATATTCACGATTAAAACCGAATGCGTAAACACCCAATCTTGTTACGCCCTTGCCTATGGTCACACGCTTGAGTGAGTAGCAATAGGCAAACGTATAGGACCCAATTTCTGTTACGCCGTCTGGAATGCTTACAGACGTAAAAGCATTTTCGCAGCCGCGGAATGCACTGCGGCCAATATTTGTCACGCCATCGGGAATGGTTACAGCCGTAAGAGCTTGGCAATCTTCGAACGCACTTATTCCGATGCTGGTCACAGTGTTGGGGATGGTTATTCCCGTGAGTGATGTGCAGTTGGAAAACGCAGTGTTTCCTATGGTGGTCAGGCCGTCGGGCAGGGTTATTCCCGTGAGTGATGTGCAGTTGGAAAACGCATCGTTTCCTATGGTGGTCAGGCCGTTGCCTATGCTCACGGTCGCAAGGGAGGAGCAGTATTCGAATGCCGCGTTTCCTATGCTGGTCAGGCCGTCGGGCAGGCTGACCGATGTAAGGGCGGAGCAGTTCGAGAACACTTGCTCTTTGATGCCGGTTACGGTGTAGGTTACCTCATTGCAGGTTACGGTGGCGGGAATGGTGAGCGCGCCCGTAGGTGTGGTTTGGTAACCCATCACTTCCACCGTGTTTTCGGTTTGGCTTGTAACCCTGTATTTCAGGTTACCGACAACGAACGGTGCTTGTCCATTGCCTTGCAGGCTGAAGTCCTTCCAGATGTCGGCTGCCTGGTAGGCAGGTAATCCTTCGGCAGGCACTTTTACCACAAGGCTGCTGCCCACGCCCGTAAAGGCATCACTTGCGAGGGTGGGAGGGGTAATGGCCCATACGGTCATTTCCGTAAGGGCGGAGCAATTTTTAAATGCTCCGCTGCCAATATATGTTATGCCCTCGGGCAGGGTCACTTTTTCAAGGGCGGAACAACCGTAGAAGTTAAAGCTCAAAAGTTGTGTCACACCATCAGGCAGGGTCACTTCCGTAAGGGAAGTGCAGCCGTAGAATGTCCTGAGCGACATTTCAGTCAGGCTGTTGGGGAGGTTTATTTGTGCAAGGGCGGCACATCCTTCGAATGCTGAGGTGATGATGTATTTTACGCCCTCGGGGATGTTCACTTCCGTGATGCCATTGCACCGATAGAACGCCTCGTATCCGATGCCGGTCACGCTGTATTCCGTGCCCTCGTTGGTTACGGTGGCGGGAATGGTGAGCGCGCCTGTCGGTGCGGTTTCATAACCGGTGAGTGTTACGGTTTTGGCTGTGGCGTCGGTAACCGTGTATTCCAGGTTATTGACGGTGAATGTGGTTTGTGCCCATGCGCCTGTGGCGGCCAAGAGGGCAATGATAAAGGTAAGTAATGTCTTTTTCATAACTTTTTGAATTTAGTGGTTTATAATTTGTCTTTTGCGGCTTTCGCCGCGGTTGTTTGCCTTACTGGGTCAGGGACATGCCCGCAACCCGATGGCGGTTGCGGGTGTCCTTTCCGAAAGGTTTTAGAACAGCACCTTGCCGCTTGCGCCTGCGCAGCGCACTATATATATGCCGGTCGGCAGTGTCAAATTAGTGGCGTTGCCTCTGTAGACTTCGCGCCCCGACATATAAAAGATTCTCACTTCAAGGGCTTGCGGATTGTGGAGCATTCCATCATATACAGCTATGCTCTCCGGCATGGCCGGTGTTTGCACGCCGGAGGTGCTTGTGCCTTGCAGATTGGTGAATTCACTCCATACGTCAGCCGCCTGGTAGGCTGCCAGCGATGCGGCGGGCACATATACGGGTATGTCGCGGCTGACATTCAGGAATACGTTGGGTCCCAATGTCGGCGGAGTGGTGGCAAGCACGGTCATTTCTGTAAGTGACGAGCAATATAAGAATGCCCGTTGTTCAATAGTTGTCATGCTGGAGGGGATGCTAACTGTCATGAGTTTCTTACATGATTCGAAGGCACCATCAGTAATAGTTGCCACACCTTCGGGGATGATATAGGAGGTTTCAGGCTTGCCGGCAGGATATTGCACGAGCCGGGTCTTGTCATGGCTGAACAACACTCCGTTTTCAGAGCAGTAGGAGGTATTGTCGCTTTCTACGTTGATTTGTGTAAGAGCATGGCAATTTCCGAACACACTAGAACCAATGCTCGTCACGCTGGCAGGAATAGTCACTTGCTGTAGCGAACTGCAGTAATAGAATGCTGATTTTTCAATGGTTGTAAGGCCGTTGCCAAAGATTATTTCCGTAAGGGCTTCACAGTTTTGAAACGCATAAGGTACAATGGTTGTCACGCTGTTAGGAATGGTTACTTTCGTGAGTGCCGTGCAAAAGCAAAACGCATATTGTCCAATGCTTATAACGCCGTCGGATATGGTCACTTCTGTGAGGGCGTTGCATAAGTAGAACGCCTTGTTTCCGATGCTGGTCACGCTGTATTCCGTGCTTTCGTTGGTTACGGTGGCGGGAATGGTGAGCGCGCCTTCCGGTTTGGTTACATAGCCGGTGAGTTCCACCGTGTGGGTGGTTTCGTCGGTAATCGTGTATTTCAGGTTATCAAACGTAAATGTCTGTGCCCATGCGCCTGTGGCGGCCAAGAGGGCAACTGCTAATGTTAATAATTTCTCTTTCATAATTCTTTGAATTTAGTGGTTTATAATTTGTCTTTTGCGGCTTTCGCCGCGGTTGTTTGCCTTACTGGGTCAGGACATGCCCGCAACCCGATGGCGGTTGCGGGGTGTCCTTTCCGAATGGTTTCAGAACAGCACCTTGCCGCTGGCGCCGTTGCAGCGCACCACATACACGCCTGCGGGCTGGCTTACGGTGGCGGCGGTGCCGCTATACACCTGGCGTCCCTGCATGTCGTAGAGGGTCAGGTGCAGTTGTTGCGGGTTGTGCAGCGTGCCGTTATAAATGCGTATGCTCTCCGGCATAACTGCCGTTGGCAGGCCGGTGGTGCCTATGGCTTTCAGGTTGAATTCTTTCCAAACGTCGGCTGTCAGATAGCCGGTGAATGCTGACGCAGGCACATACACAGGTATGTTACGGTTGACGTTATAAAATACGTTGCCTTCTACCACGGGCGGTGTGGTGGCGAGCACGGTCATTTGCGCGAGTGCGCTACATTCGCTGAACGCATTGTAGTTGATGTTTGTCACACCCTCGTGGAGGGTTATTGCCGTGAGGGAGGTGCAACTATAGAATGCCCCTGATTCAATGCTTGTCACGCTTTCAGGAATGTTTATTTCCGTGAGGGCAGTGCAACTATAGAACGCCTCTGCTCCAATGCTTGTCACGCCTTCAGGAATGTTCATTTCCGTGAGGGCGGTGCAACTATAGAACGCCCCTGCTCCAATGCTTGTCAGTCCGTTAGGCAGGGTTATTTGCGTGAGGGCGGTGCAACTGAAAAATGCTCTTTCTTCAATGGCCGTCACACTCGCGGGTACGGCATAGTCGGTTTCCGGCTTGCCGGCAGGATATTGCAGCAGCGTGGTTTTGTTCTTGTTGAACAGGATGCCGTTTTCCGAACTATAAGCCGCGTTCATTCCGTCCACATTGATGTGCGTGAGAGCTCCGCAACCGCTGAACGCATATACTCCAATGCTTGTCATGCTTGCGGGTATGTTCACGGTTGTGAGTGCGTCGCAATGTTCGAATACAAACTCTCCGATATTGTTTACGCCTTCGGCAATGTTCACTGTCGTAAGTGCGCCGCAGTTGCTGAGCGCATTGTTTCCGATGCCTGTGACATGGTATTCCTTGCCCGCATAGCTAACGGTGGCAGGAATGTCCAGCACGTTCGTCGGTGCGGTTTCATAGCCGGTCAGCTTCACCGTGTTTGTGGTGGCGCTGGTCACGGTGTAGATAAGGTTATTGACGGTGAATTCGCTCAGGTCAAAGCTTTGCAGGTTGATGAACTCTTTCCATACTTCTGCCGCCTGGTAGTTGCCCAATGCTGTTGCCGGTACATACACGGGCATGTCATTGCCGATGCCATTAAATGTGCTTTCCCACACAAGGGGCGGCCTGATGGCCAATACGGTCATTCCTGTGAGTGCATTGCAGTTGCTGAAGGCATAGCCTCCAATGGTATCAACTCTTGCCGGTATGGTCACTTGTGTGAGTGAAGTGCAATAGGAGAACGCCGAGTTTCCAATGTATGTCAGGCTTTCGGGCAGGGTGATTTGCGCGAGGGCGGAGCAGTTGGCAAATACGGAGTTTTCAATGCGTGCCAGGCTGTTGGGCAGGTTCACGGTGGTGAGTTCGGAGCAGCCGGAGAACACCGAATATCCAATGTATGCCAGGCTGTTGGGCAGGTTCACGGTGGTGAGTGCCTGACATTCCATAAAGGCCTGTTCCTCTACTCTGGTCACGCCTTCGGGCAGGGTCACTTGTGTGAGTGCCGTGCTACGGGCAAACGCATGCATTTCAATGGTGTTCACGCCGTCGGGAACTACATAGGCGGTTTCCGGCTTGCCGGCAGGATATTGCAGCAGCGTGGTTTTGTCCTTGTTGAACAACACGCCGCCGTCGGAGCAATAGGCCGTATTCATTTCGTTTACATTGATTTGCGTGAGTGCCGTACTGCCGCAGAACGCCTCCCCTCCAATGCGTGCCACGCTGGCGGGCAGGGTCACTTGTGTGAGTGCGGAACAATAGGCGAACGCATAGGCCCCGATATTGTTTACGCCTTCAGCAATGTTCACTGCCGTAAGTGTGTTGCAGGTGTTGAACGCATTGCCTCTGATGCTGGTCACGTTGTAGGTCGTGCCTTCATATTCCACAGTGGCGGGTATGTTCACTTCTCCTGCCAGTGCGCTTTCATAGCCGCTCACTTCCACATGGGTGGAGGTCGGGCTTATTACGGTGTATTTCAGGTTTCCCACTGTGAATACAGGCAATTCGTAGGCTTGCAGGTTGAAGCCTGCCCACACTGTTGCTGACTGGTAGCTTGACAGGGCGTCGGAGAGTACATATACGGGTATTTCATTGCTGATGCCATTAAATGTGCTTTCCCGCACAAAAGGCGGTTGGACGGCCAGTACGGTCATCTTTATGATTGCATTGCAGCCGCTGAAGGAATGGTTTTCAATGGTATCCACGCTTGCCGGAAAGACTACTTGTGTGAGCGCGGAGCAGTTTTTAAACGCCGAAAATCCAATATATGTCAGGCTTTCGGGCAGGTTGATTTGCGCGAGGGTGGAGCAATTGGCGAATACGTAGTTTTCAATGCGTGTCAGCCTGTCGGGCAGGGTCACGGTGGTGAGTGCCGGACACTCCATAAAGGCCTGTTCCGCTATTCTGGTCACGCCTTCGGGCAGGGTCACTTGCGTGAGTGCCGTGCTATGGGCAAACGCATTCCTTTCAATGGTGTTCACGCCGGCGGGAACGGCATAGGCGGTTTCCGGCTTGCCGGCAGGATATTGCAGCAGCGTGGTTTTGTTCTTGTTGAACAACACGCCGTCTTCGGAGCTATAGGTGGTGTTGCCTTCGTCCACATTGATGTGCGTGAGGGCGGTACATTTGGCAAACGCACCGTTTCCGATGCTGTTCACGTTTTCGGATATGTTGAATTGCGTGAGTGACGTACAGCCGTAGAACGCATCTCCTCCAATGCTTGTCAGGCCGCTGCCCAAGGTCACTGTTGTAAGGGCGCTGCATTCGCGGAAGGCATTGAAATCGATGGTGGTCACGCCGTTGCCGATATTCACTTCCGTAAGTTCTGAGCAGTAACTGAACGCCGACATGCCGATGTATGTCAGGCTTTCGGGCAGGGTCACTTTTGTGATGGTGGAACAGAAGGTGAGCGCATTGCTTGAAATGCTGGTCACACTGTATGCCGTGCCTTCATATTCCACGGTGGCGGGTATGTTCACTTCTCCTGCCAATCCGCTTTCATAGCCGTTCAGTTCCACCGTGTTTTCGTCTGTTACGATGTATTTCAAATGATCGACAGTGAATGCCGGTTCCAGTGCTTGCAGGTCGAAATCTCTCCAGATGTTCATCCCCTGATAATTCGTCAAGGACGTTGTGCGTACATATACGGGAATGCTGCGGTTGACATTCTCAAACGTATTTTCTCCCAAATAAGGCGGTAAGTTGGCAAGTACGGTCATTTCCGTAAGGGCGGTACAGTTGCTGAAGGCATAGTTTCCAATGTTTGTCACATTGGCGGGTATGGTGATTTCCGTGAGGGCGGAACAACCGGAAAATGTATAGTCTTCAATCTGTGTCACCTGGTCGGGTATCGTGATTTGCTCAAGACTGGTGCAGTTCATGAATGCCTCCGTTCCGATGCTTCTTAGGCCTTCGGGGATGTTGATTTGTGTAAGCAAGGTGCAACCGGAGAACGCAGCCGCACCAATGTTTCTTACATTTTCGTGCAGATTGACTTGGGTGAGTGCGCTACATTGGGCGAAGACCGACTTTTCTATGTTCGTGACGTTGCCGGGCAGGGTGATTTGTGTGAGGGCGCTACAGGAATAGAAAGCACTCTCTCCAATTCTTGTCAGGCTTTCGGGCAGGGTGATTTGCGTGAGTAAGGCGCAATCGTAGAATGCCGCTTGTTCAATGCTTGTTATGGTATTGGGAAGGTTCACTTGCGTCAGGGAAGAACAGTGGAAGAATAGATCTGCCGCAACGCTTGTCAGGCTTTCGGGCAAGGTTACTTGCGTAAGGGCGGTGTTTTGGAATACACCTCTGCCCATGCTTGTCACATGCTTGGGAATGTTTACCTGTGCGAGGGAAGTACAGGTGCTGAACACCATTTCCTCAATGGTTGTCAGACTTTCGGGCAGGCTTGCCTGTTCCAGTGCCTCGCAGCCGTAGAATGACCATGCTCCGAGGGTTGTCACGCCTTCGGGGATGGTTACTGACGTAAGTGCCTTGCAATTACTAAATGCCTCGTATCCGATGCTGGTCACGCTGTAGATCGTGCCGCCGTTGGTTACGGTGGCGGGAATGGTGAGCGCATCCGTCGGTGCGGTCTCATAGCCGGTCAGTTCCACTGTGGTTGCGTCGGTAACCGTGTATTTCAGGCCATTGTCGGTGAATGTGGTTTGTGCCCATGCGCCTGTGGCGGCCAGCAGGGCAACAATGAGAGTAAATAATGTCTTTTTCATATCGATTTAATTTGATTGTTGGTTTCTGTCTGTAATGGGAAAGGATGCCCCGCCACCGTTTTTGGGGGCGGCGGGTGTCCTTGTCAGATGGTTTTAGAACACTACCTTGCCGCTGGCGCCGTTGCAGCGCACTACATATACGCCTGCGGGCTGGCTCAGGGTGGCGGCGGTGCCGCTGTACACCTGGCGTCCCTGCATGTCGTAGAGGGTCAGGTGCAACCCTTGCGGGTTGTGCAGCGTGCCGCCCTGCATGCGTATGCTCTCCGGCATGGCCGGCGTGTTCAGGGCAGTCTTCATGGCTTGCAGGTTGAATTCCTTCCAAACCTCGGCTGCCTGGTAAGCTGCCAACGATTCAGCGGGCACATATACAGGTATGTCGCGGCTCACGCTGTAGAATACATCTGCGTCTGCTACTGTAGGCGGCACAGTGGCGAGTACGGTCATTTCCGCGAGTGCTGTGCAGAAGTAGAACGCAAAACTTCCAATGGTCGTTACGCCGGCCGGTATGGTCAGTGTGGTGATAGCGGTGCAGTTGGAGAAGGCATTCTCTTCAATGATGGTCACGCTACTTGGAATGGTATAGTCGGTTTCCGGCTTTCCGGCAGGATAGCATATCAATGTGGTCTTGTCCTTGTTGAAGAGGATGCCGTTTTCAGAGCAATAGGCGGTGTTGCCGCTGGCCACATTGATTTGAATGAGTGCAGTGCATGCGTCGAACACCCAATCGCCCATATTGGTCAGGCTGGCCGGTATGTTCGCAGTGGTGAGTGCGTAACACTGGCCGAACGTATTGTCTCCAATGGATGTTATGCCTTCGGAGATGGTTATTTCCGTGATGGTTTCATTTTGAGAGAATGCTTCCGATGCAATGGCGGTTACGGTGTAGTTTTTGCCTTCGTAGCTTACGGTAGCGGGAATCGTTGCTGTGCTTGGCAGTTCATCGGTGAAGTTTATCACTTTCACTGTTTTGGCAGTCTGGTCAATTACTTCGTATGTCAGTCCACCGACGGTAAATTCTGCTACTATGGCTTGCAGATTGGTAAACTCTTTCCAGCCCTTGGTTGTCTTATAGGCATTCAGACTTTTGGCGGGCACATATACGGGAATGTCGAACTCGACATTGAAAAAGGCATCGGTTCCCAATGTCGGCGGAGTGGTGGCGAGCACGGTCAGCTCCGTCAGGGCAGAACAATCGTAGAAAGCATTATTGCCAATTTTTGTCACGCCGGCAGGGATACAGACCTTAGCGAGCTTGTTGCAAGATTCAAATGCGCCGTTTTCAATTACAGTCACTCCTTTCGGAATGTTCACTTGCGTGATGGAAGTGATGCTGAACGCATAATTTCCAATTCTTGTCAGGCCGTCAGGGAGATCCACCGTTGACAGGGCATGGCATCCGTATAAAGCATAATTTGCAATTCTTGTCACTGTGCCCGGAATGGTATAGGCGGTTTCGGTTTTCCCGATAGGATATGCCAGCAGGGCTGTTTTGTCCTTGTTGAACAATACGCCGTTTTCCGCGCTCAAAATGGCATGGTCATCGTCAACAGTGAATCCGGTCAGCTTATAGCAGAGAATGAACGGATTTTCCGCTATGTCTGTTATGGTGTATGTCGTGCCTTTGTAAGTTACGGCAGACGGAATGTTCAGCTGTCCGGTATGCGTGTAGCTGGAAAAGCCGACCAGTTTCACCTCCTTGCCAATCAGGTTGATAATCTCATACGTGAAATTGTCTACGACAAATTGGTTATCCAGAACTTGAATGGCGGTAAACTCTGCCCAAACATCGGCCGCCTTGTAGTCTTCCAGCGATTCTTGGGGCACATACACGGGTATGTCGCGGCTCACACTCGTAAAGGCGTCACTTGCGACGATGGGCGGTGTGGTGGCCTGTATGTTTATTTCCTCAAGGGCGGAGCAACCGTTGAACGCATCGGCTCCGATGGTTTCCAGGTTGTTTCCTATCCTCAGTTTGTTCAACTGCGTGCAATTGCTAAACGCATTTCTATCAATGATTGTTACGTTGTTGGGTATGTTTATTTCCGTGAGGGCGGTACAATGGTTGAACGCAAGTATTCCGATGCGTGTCAGGCCTTCGGGTAAAATCACTTCCGTGATTTTAGGGTACGTGTTAAACGTATCGTCTCCGATGCTGGTCACGATGTACTTCGTGCCTTCATAGCTTACGATGGTAGGAATTGTGATCACGCCTTCCGGCTCGCCCATGTAGGCGTCTATTTCCACCGTGTTGGTGATAAAGTCGGTTACCGTGTAGTGCATGTTGTCCACGGTGAAGTGGCTGTGCAAGGCTTGCAGGTTGAAGTCTTTCCATACCTCGGCTGCCTTGTAGTCTTCCAGATTTTCGGCGGGCACATATACCGCGAGGTCGCTGTGTGTGCCCGTAAACGAACCGCTTTTAACACTGGGTGGGGTAAGGCCCCATACAATCACTTTCTTGAGGGCGGAGCAATACCTAAACGCCCCGTTGCCGATGTTGGTCACGCTGGCGGGGATAGCCACACACGTGAGTGAGCTGCAATTTTCAAGCGCATAGTCTCCGATGCTGGTCACGGTGTAGTCGTCGTAGCCGTCAGAGACGGTGGTGGGAATTATGAGCGTGCCTGTCGGCTTGCTGGTGTTATAGTTGATGAGTTCCACCGTCATGGCGGTTTCGTCGGTCACCATGTAGTACAGCCCGTCGAAGGGGAATTCATTTTGTGCCCATGCGCCTGTGGCGGCCAAGAGGGCAACTGCTAATGTTAATAATTTCTCTTTCATAACTCTGAATTTTTATGGTTGGTACTATTGTTGTTTGTTTTGCGACTGGTGTCGCGGTTGCTTTCTGCTTGTCGGGGGAAAATGAACAATGCAAAGAAAACGGATTGCCGCTTATCTTGTTAGAACGTGCAACGCATAATGCAGCTGAAAATGGTCAGCCTGGAGCAAATCACACTATGAGTATTATAACATACGGCGCAAAAAAACCGGTTAAAATACTGTTTCATTGTATTTTAACCGGTTTCTGGATTTACAATTCCCGGGCTCCTGCAATCGTTTGTTTTATTCGTGTCGGAATAAATTGTACCCGGTTGGGATGTCCATTAATCAATGGCTGTTGGCTTCTCAAGCGCGGCTTCTTCTGCCATTTTTTTACTTTTCCCTTTTTTCACGAGGAAGAAAATGAGGGCTGTAATGATAGCCAACAGCACGATGGCAATGAGCGGCCTATAAAACAGCCAGGCCAGGGCAATGATAAGCAGCGACCAGACCAGTCCCAAGACACCGCACACCAGATTAACGCCCAGTTCGACAATATTGGCCAGGAATGGCAACACTTTCAACAAGGTTGTCAAGATACTGAAAATGCCTTTCAGCCCCAATATGACCAGCAGCAGGCCTGCGATACGCAATATCCAGGTTATGTTTTTGTTTATTGTGTGTTCGCTCTGGTACATTTCTTCCGCGCTTGATTCTCCTATAGTGAGGGCGGAAAACTCTTTGCCGTTTTTGGCCACAAACGATTTCAGCCTATCACCGTTCACCTCGGCAATGACCGACGTTTCGCCCGGCAGGGCCTTTTTAAAGGTAATGGACATATCGCCGATTTGCGGGCTGTTGGGACGCTTGCCGAAATAAAGCACGTTACCGTTGACATGTACATAACAAGAGGCATCGGGAGTGGCGGTTGAATCGGACTGGCTGGCAGCCATGCTTTCAAAAGTTGTCTTGACATCGCTGTTCCACCGGTTCATCTGCTCTTCACTGAAATTCAGCTCCACGGGAATGTTTCCGGGAATGGCGTAAATCAGGTTTTTAGGCAACCGATAAGCGCCGAATGTCACATTGTCAGCCACATAGCATTTGTCTTCCAGATTCATGACGATGAAATTCGATTGCTGATAGGCCGGGTCCTTGAATTCGCGTGAATCGACCGGAGCTCCCACCCATTCCTGTTTGTAGGTATAGGTGGTTACTTCTTCCTGTCCGCCCCCTATCTTGTCTTTCGTTTCCGTCTTTTTGTATTCCACCCATTGGTAATATTGCACTTCCCGTTCCAGCTTGATAGCCACAGCACCTATGCCGAAAGTAGCGTCACTGAGGGAATCGTCCGTGTGGGTGAAAGCTGTCGCATGAATCAGCTTGCCGTTTAAAGACGGGTCCAGTTCCGATATATCTTCCACATGTACAGTGACCTTTTCTGCCTCATTGAGCATTTTTGTGGTCTTTACGGCACGCCCTTCGTTCCACCACAACATAATGGTAGCGGCCAAGAGTAGCATGAATCCTGTGCCGATACCTTTTGCCGAGTTGGATACCCGTGTGCCATAAGATATGTTTTTTGTTTCTTGATATGCCATATACAGTTTTTTTTATTCTATGAATCGGGCGTTGGAATGCAACATTCGTTTTCCGTCAAACCCTTCTTAGCCCTCCACCGAAGGGAAGGGGCTTAAGAAGAGTTCTCACAGACAGACAAACAAACATATCCCAACCAGGGATTCGTGTGATTTACAAAATTTATATGATTGTGTTCCTGTTTGTCAATTGCCGGCTGGCAGTTGTGCGCCGTATTCCGGTTCTGCTCCAAAGAGTTGTATTGCCTTGTCGAAATTGTAGCGGTTGCCGAACATGGATACGCGGGTGGTCATGGTGCCCTGCTTGTTCAAGCCGTGTGCTTCCCTGTAAAGGTTGGCTGCCGAATTGGGGTCATAGCTTTCCGTTGTGATGATTTCGAGCGAAGCATAGCCTTTCAGATAAGGCTGGTCAATTTTATCCTTGAAATTGCTGGTTGAAGGTAGCTCCCTGTTGTTTTCATACTTGGTAAGCATTTCCACTTCGTCGAAGCGTTTGCCCGGTACATAGAGCCATTTGCCGCCGCTTGTTCCGGCCATAACAAAGTCGCCCTTGTTCATGAAGAAGAGGTTGTCGTAGGCCGAACAGATTTTGCGTTTGTCAGCCGGCAGGTTGGAATCGTCCCATCCGCCGTCCAATGCGCCGTAGTTGTTGCAACCGAAAATGTTGTGGTGCACATTGTGGTCAACGCTGTTTTTGAAGCGGTAGCCGTAGCCCATGCTTTCCATTTCCTTGGTGGTTGGCCAAGAGAACAATACGGTGTTGTGGTGGAAGTCAACGGTGGATTGGTGTGCCCCGGTGTTTTGGTTCAAACCACCGTTGATTTCGCAGGATGCGTAGAGGTTGGCCACAAATACGTTGTTGTAAATTTCCCAGTCGCCCCCCATGTTGGTCATGATGATACCGTTGAACGAGGCATTGAGGAACATGCAGTTTCGGATAACGAGTTTTCCTGCCATTTTTCCACCGATAAGACGGATGGTCTTGTTGGGTGGGTTGCCCACCGGCATAATGCGTCCCGTTTCGCAGCCTTCGGGACATCCGAAGCGTGCGTCGGTAGGGTCGGCCTTGGCATATTCGTGCACGAGGCCGAGGTCGAAGAAGATGCCGTCGATGATGATTTGCGCATTCCTGTCGGCGAGAGCCTCTATCATGAGCAATCCTTGTCCGATAGTGCCCCTTTGGGCTACGTTAGGCTGTATGCGTGTGATGTACTTGACCGGGTTGCGTTCGCTGAAGTCGTCGTTCCATCCGCCTTCGAGGCTGACATACTTGCCCTTGATTTCAATCCATCCGCGGTCGAGCGTGCCGAGGTAGTTTCCCTGCGCTATGCGGATGAGGTCGCCGTCGGCTGCCTTGTCGATGGCTTTCTGAATGTCTTTCATGGGGGCTTGCTGTGTGCCTTCTGCACGTGCGCTGCCCTTTTCGAGGCTCACATAATAGATGTTGCCGTTGGTGACGGCGGCTGCCGATTTTTCACTGGCATTTTGCAGCGCATTGGCATTGGTAGCCTGCTTGGCCTTGTCGTTTTCGAACACCTTGTCGAGACCCTCGTTTATGGCACGGTCGACTGCCATGGTTGTTCGTGTCGTTGTTGCATTTTTTGCCCTGTCGATGAGGCTTTTACCGATTTGTGCTTCAGCGACTAAACTTGCGGCAAGCAGCATTGTCGTCATCAGCACACTTCTTCTAAATCTTTTTGTTTCCATCTCGCTTTTGTTTAAGGATTAAAATTAGGGATTATTGTTAGCTTTAACGCATGGTCTTACAGATCAAATCCGGCATCCGATTACAAGTGTTCAATCGCGTTTGCAAAGTAAACGGCTGGCAGATAATCTTGTTAGAACATACAACGCATAATGGAGATGAAAATGGTAAGTCTGGAGCGAATAACACCATGCCAATTATAACACATGACGCAAACATGCCGGATAAAACTCTGTTAAACAGAATTTTATCCGGCATGTAGGTTTACAATTCCTGAAATCCGGGAATCAGGAGTTCTCTTTTCTGTATTGGGAAGGTGTCATGCCGAATTTTTCCCTGAACTGTTTGGTGAAATAACTTGCGGATTCGAAACCGCACATCAGGACGATGTCCCCGATTGTATTTCCCGGGTCTCTCAGAAGGAGCTGGGCATGAACCAGTTTTGATTGCTTGATGTATACAGCTGTATTTATTCCTGTTATGGACTTTACTTTCCGGTTGAGCTGTGACTTGCTCAAGCACATGTTGTCTGCCAGCATTTCGGAGTTCAGGTTGGACAGGGAAATGTTGGCGGATATGAAACTGTTGAGTTTCACAAGGAATTTCTTCTCCTGTTCCGGAGCATCCTGTTCTTTGGATATCTCCTTGCCCTCAGTCAGTACCTGGCTGTATTTTTTCCTGAGCAAATTGCGGTACTCGACCAATTTGTGGATTCTCAATCTCAATTCATCTGGGCTGAATGGTTTTATCAGATAGGCATCCGCGCCGCAGTCAAGGCCTTGCAGCTTGTGCGTATCATCGCTTTTTGCCGTAACGATGATGATTGGTATGTGATTGAGTAGCTCGGATTTCCGAATGTCGCGTGTCATCTCCAGGCCATCGTATTCGGGCATCATTATGTCTGTGATGATGACATCCGGGACATATTCTTCCGCTTTGATGACTCCCTCCTTGCCGTTGCGCGCATAGACGACGGAAAAGTTGTCTTTGATGATGTTTCCGATGTAGCGTGCTATGTCTTCGTTGTCCTCAACCACGAGGGCGATGTCCGCATCTTTCGATATGTTTTCGTCGTGGTTGGCCATCTCCTCGGTGCCATCGTGGGCCGGCTCTTCGTTGCAGGCTGTCTTCGCTTCGAAATCGGGAATCCATCTTTCAAACCTATTTTCTCCGTGCTTTATCGGAATAGACAGAACGAACGTGGCGCCTTCTCCCGGCCTGCTGGATACTTCAATATTGCCGCCCATAGCTTCGGTCATCTGTTTTGTCAAAGCCAGGCCTATGCCTGTGCCGGCATCGGAATGCGACTCGGCTTGGAAAAACGGCTCGAAAATATGAGGCAGGTCTTCTGGCTTGATGCCGCAACCGGTGTCCTTGATACTTATTTTCAGGGTTCTCTTCTCAACCCTGCTACGGATGATTATTTTGCCTCCTTTGGAGGTGAATTTCAGTGAATTGGACAGGATGTTTGTCATGATTTTGCACATGAAATCAGGCACGAAGTCCATTTCAACCTCTTTTTCATTGGAGTGATATTCGATTTCGATGAGTTTTTTTATGGCCTGGGGGCGGATATTCTCTACAACCATTTGAATGAAAGCTGCCATGTTGCCGGTTTTCCAGTTGCCTTTGCCAATGGCCGACCGCACCTTTGCTATGTCCAAAAGCTGGTTTACCAGGGTAAGCAGCCTTTTCCCCTGTCTTGAGATGGCATCGATTTCTGTTGCGGTTTCCTTGTTCCTTGCTTTTGATTTCAGTTCTTCCGCACAGCCGAGGATTACGGTGAGAGGTGTGCGGAATTCGTGGGTGACATTGGTGAAGAACTCTTGCCTTGCAAGGCTGGCCTTTTTAATGATATTCTGCATTTTAGCCTTGACTCTCAACGCATAAATAAGGGAAGAGATTGCGGCTGCTGAAACAAGCATGACAGTGATGAGGAAAAAGAGGATAATCTCCTTTTTCTGCTGCTCGCTTATGTATGCCTGGCTGACAACTTCTTTTTCCTTGTTCCCTTTCTCCATTATATAATTCACCCGAAGGTTGCTCAGATGGTTGATGCTTTTTTCGTTGTCCACACTGTCGGCATATGCAAGATATTTCTTGTAATTTTCAAGCGATGCTTTGTAATTGCCTGTTTTTTCTTCAAATACGGCTTTCAAGCGATATGCTTCGGCAAGATGTTCCCATGAATTGATCTCCGTCGACGTTTTCAACCCCTCGTTGAGGTAGCGGCGGGCATTTTCGGGTTGTTCCATTGCAAGATAGACCTTTGCTATTGAAAGGCATGATTCCAACCAGTGCCATTTGTCTTTGTCCCCGGTCATCAGTTTATAGGAGTTTTTGAATGATTCCAGCGCCTCGCTGTAATTGCCCTCCTGCTCAGCCAGCCTGCCGAAATGGTTATAGCACAATGATATGCCGAGCTTTGAGTTGGCAAGACGGTTTTGCTCCATGGAATATTCGTAATAAATCCATGCCGAGTCTTTTTCTCCATTGGCTTCTTTGACATAGCCGATATTTGCGTAGTTGATGGCCTGCCCGATGTGGCTTCCAAGACTTTTCTCTCCGGCAAGAGCCTGCCTGAAAACATTTTCTGCGGCGTCGTTGTTCTGAAAAGTGAGCTGGATGTTTCCTATGCCATTGAGCGATACCACTTTGTGCTTTTTAGCTCTGGTTGAGGACTGGTCGCTGTATTTTTCGCAGTAGGAAAGTGCTTCATAATGCCTGACAGCAGCTTCATCCAGGATTCCAAGACGCCTGAAGTCTGTCCCGAGCTGGTTCAGTATATAGATGATATTGGCGGTGTCCTTCAGTGACTTGGCCAGCGACAATGCTCTTTCATGATAGTCCAGGGCGCAGTTGAAATTGGAAGATTCACGATGGATTTTTCCGAGTTCCCTCATTACCGCCATCCTGCCCACATCATCATGGCTGGCCTCGTAGTCGGACAAAAGGCCTTCGAGGGCTTCTATATTCTTGTTGGCGGATACGATGCTGTCAATCTGCTTGATATGATTGGCATAAGATATATCTTCATTGTGCCCTTTGCATGATATAATGAATGCAAAAGTTATCAGTATCAGTGCTTTCCTCATTAATAACTGATTTGTTACGAGTTATATTTTTTTAGAATTTCCGCAGCAAAGATAGTGATTATGCATTAACGGAAAAATCTTTGTAGGATTTTTTTGTGGGAATGGATGCTAAACTGTTGGTTATTTGGTGATTGTGTTTTTTTATTTATTTTTATTGATACTTATATCTTGCCTGTCGGCATGCATGGCGTTGAAAAAAGAACGCGCGGAGCAGCGGTGTCACAGCCACTGCGTGTTCAGCGGCTGTGGCGTGCGTGTTCCACCATGAAGTGCAGGCGGTTGAATATGTTGGCGTCGGAGGTGCTGCTGTCGAAGTCGAGGAACAGCAGGTTCATCTTCGGGAACAGCTCCTTGATGCGCTTTTCGATGCCTTTGGATATGACATGGTTGGCTATGCATCCGAAGGGTTGCAGGCTGATGATGTTCCGCACGCCGTGGGCGGCCAGGTTGCTGATTTCGGCGGGTATGAGCCATCCTTCACCGAAGTTGGCCGCTGTGTTCACAATGTGCGATGCGGCGCGTTCGTCCTGGAACATGTCGGAAAAAGGCATGTAGTGCGGGAATCCGGCGCATATCGCGTCGAACTGCCGCGTGCGCCGTTTGACCCAGGCATAAATGGCATCGTTCAGGAACATGGGCATGCCGTTGCGCTGTATGTGCTTGTCCTTGTTGATGTGGTGGTTCACAAGGGTCTGCGCAAAGAAGTTGTAGATGCTCGGCGGCACCACCTCCACGCCTTGGGCTATAAGCCAGTTGAGCACGTTTTTGTGGCTGAAGCTGTTGTATTTGACGTATATTTCGCCCACGACACCTATGCGCGGGGCTTCCTTGCTGTTGTCCGTGCATTTGGTGAAGTCGCGGACGGCTTCGGCAAGCAGCGCGGTGAGTCCTTTGCAGTCGCGGCGTTCCACCAAGGGCAACGCCTTTCCGATGTAGCGTTTGCGGAGCGCGGCGGCCTGGCCTTGTTGCTTTTCGCGCACGCAGGATGCATAATACATTTTGTTGATGCAGTCGGCATAGAGCATGGTGTAGGCCACGATGCGGGCTATCTTGAGCCAGTCGGGCGTGAAGCCCGGCTGCTGGTTGCGGAGATTGTCGCTCAGTGCCAGTGAAACAACGGGTATGTCATTGAATCCGGCTTCGATAAGCGCATTCTTGATGAGTGACATGTAGTTGGTGGCGCGGCATTGTCCGCCGGTCTGCGTAATGATGACGGCTGTCTGCGTACGGTCATATTTTCCACTCTGCAAGGCATTGATAATGGAACCGACTACGATGGTGGCCGGGTAGCAAATATCATTGTTTGCATATTTGAGTCCGGTTTCGGCATCGTGCTGGTTTCCCATGGGCAGGTTTTCAAGTTTGTATCCCATGATACGGAAAAGGCTTGGTATGTATTCCGAATAACCTTCACCGAAATAGGGTGCTAGCAGGGTGCGCCGGCGGTCCTCCAGCCCGAAAAGGGGCGTGGTGCGCAAGGGTTTTTCGGTTGCGGAAGGTTCGTTGCGGCTGACTTGCAGGCTTTCTACCAGAGAACGTATGCGCAAGCGCAACGAGCCGATGTTGTTCACGTCGTCTATCTTCAGCAGAGTCAGGTTTTTGTTGCGTCGTCGGAGCAGATTGCTCACTTCATCAATAATGAAGGCATCCGGCCCGCAGCCGAATGAGGTCAGTTCCACCATTTGCAGGTTACGCCCTTGTTTGCCGACAAAATAGGCTGCCTTGAAAATCCGGTTGGGATAGGCCCATTGGCTTACGGATTGTAATTCACCGAATACATTGTTTGCACCGGCTGCCGCATGTTCCGTAATGACATCAATGCCCATGTCGGCAATTGACTCGGCCACTTTGTGTTCTATGTATGGATCGGTGTGGTAGGGGCGGCCGGCCAGCAGGATGGTGATGCGGTTCTCGGCTTCGGCTTTGTGCCATACGTCCAGGGCACGGTCGGTGAGTGCCTGCACATATGTTTCCTGTTCGGTTATGGCCTTGTCAATGGCCATGCGGGCGGTCTTGCGGTCAATGCCCAGTGTGTGAAGATATTCCGTACATGAAGCATGGAGCAGGTCGGGGTCCTTGAATGTAATGACGGGCGCATCAAACGGTATGTTATAGTTTTTCTCCGTGTCAATGGCACTTTTAATGACATCCGAGTAGCCTGACACGATGGGGCAGTTGAAGCTGTTTCCAGAGCCGGAGTCTTCCTTGTGTTCGTACACCACGTAGGGATAGAAAATGCGGTCGGGTTTCTTGTCGAGCAGGTTCATGATGTGTCCGTGCATCAGTTTGGCGGGGAAACAGATGTTGTCGGCCATAATGCTTTTGATGCCAGTTGCATAGAGCTTGTCGGTTGATGCCGCAGAAAGAATGACCCGTATGCCGCAGTTTGTGAACAGCGTGTGCCAGAACGGGTAGTTTTCGTATATGCCCAACGCGCGCGGGATGCCTATGGTCATGCGTGCCTGTTCGGGCGGCACTCCTTTGCGGCGGAACAGCATGGCGTATTTTTCGGCAAACATGTTTATGCCGCGGGTTTTCTTTTCGGCTTCGTTGGAATAAATCTTTTCACAGTTGTTGCCCGAATAGAATGAGCGTCCGTTCTGGAAATGGAATACTTTAACGGTGCAGTGGTTCTCGCAACCGGGACATGCTTCAATACCCGATTCATAGTGCTGTGCATCGAGCAGCTCTTCCAGACGGGGTTGGGTTGTCGGTGTAGTCATGCTTGTTTCTGGTTTTGTTCGCGGGCATAGAGGGCTGCTCCGTAGGCACCCATCAGTTCCGGAATGTCGGTGAATAAAACGTCGCGGCCGGTCATTTTTTCCAGCGCGCGGACAATGGATTTGTTCTTGAACGTGCCGCCTTGCACCACAATGTTGTCGCCCAGTTCCTTGACATCTTTCAGTTTCATAACCTTGAACAGGCAGTTTTTAATGACGGAGTAGGAGAATCCGGCGGCAATGTCTTCCACGGCCGCGCCTTCGCGCATGGCCTGTTTCACTTTGGAGTTCATGAACACGGTGCAACGCGTGCCCAGATCGCAGGGTTGTTTGGCCATGCAGGCCATGCGTGCAAATTCCTCGACGGGATGTTGCAACATGCGTGCAAAGGTCTCTATGAACGAACCGCAGCCCGACGAGCAGGCCTCGTTGATTTCGATGCGCCTGATGGAGCCGTTTTCGATGAAAATGGCTTTCATGTCCTGCCCGCCAATGTCGAGCACGAACGACACGTCCGGTTTCAGGTGGCGTGCCGCCATGAAGTGGGCTATGGTTTCCACTATGCCGTATTGCAGATTGAATGCGGTTTTAAGCAGGTTTTCGCCGTAGCCGGTGGCCGCACTGCCCGCAAACTGTATTTCGCTGCCGTTGGCTGCTGCCGTTGTTTTCAGGTCTTGCAGTGCCGACAGGAATGTCTGGAAACTGTTGCCGTTGTTGCGGCGGTAGTCTTTGTAAACCAGCTCTCCCTGTTCGTTCAACAACACTATTTTGGTGGTTGTGCTGCCCGAATCCACTCCGAGGTAGCATCTGTTCAGTCCGGGTTGCAGGTTGCCTGTGGGCACGGAAACGGCTTTTTTGGATGCTTCCCAGGCATCGAATTCCGCGCGGTCGGCAAACAGGGCGGGCAGTCTTCCGGAAACGAGCGTGTTGCCGGTTTCTTTATGGAAGCGCACCGTGTGCAATACCTGCAACAGCGAGAAGCTGCGCGCCTCTTGCTGCCGTTGTGCCATCAGCGCGCATCCCTGCGAGGGTATCAGCTCTGCCTTGTCGGGCAAGATGCAGACGGTTTCGTCTATTTGCAGCACGCTGCGGAAATGCTTGTGCAGTTCCGGCAGGAACGCGAACGGCCCGCCGCAAAAGAATACGTTGGGTTTGATGTCCGTGCCGTGTGTCAGCGCGCTGACTACCTGCAGGGCCACGGCATGGAACACGGACGCGGCAATGTCGGCCTTGCTGACGTTGCGGCTTATCAGGTTCTGTATGTCCGTCTTGGAGAACACGCCGCACCGCGATGCTATCGGATAGACGGTTTGTGCTTGTGCCGCCAGGTCGCTCAGCCGCGAGACATCTATGTTGAGCAATGTGGCCATCTGGTCGATGAACGCGCCCGTGCCGCCGGCACAGTTGCCGTTCATGCGTATGTCGGGCACTTTGCCTTGCTCAAAGAATATCATTTTGCTGTCTTCGCCGCCCATGTCGATAAAGGTGTGCACGTCGGGATGGCGTTGTTGTATGAATTCGGCGGCGGCCACGACTTCCTGCACGAAGTCAAGCCCGAAGCGTTCGGCGTAGCCCATGCCTACCGAACCGGTTA
Source organism: uncultured Bacteroidales bacterium (assembly GCA_944321895.1). GTDB lineage: Bacteria > Bacteroidota > Bacteroidia > Bacteroidales > Paludibacteraceae > CALUNA01. The sequence goes on from CALUNA010000011.1 coordinate 21,929, forward strand.
TGGTGATTTGGAATTCTATGTTGCCGAAGCTGTTGTACAGTGCGGATGCCATGCCGGCGGCTGTCTGCATAATGTTGGCGTTGTGCCGGCGGTAGTCGGAATAGATGAGCCGGCCGCTCTCGTCGAGCAACGCGATTTTCAGTGTCGTTGAACCAATGTCAATGCCTAAGTAATACATGTTCCTGCTGTTTTTTATGGCCGCAGCCGTTTCAGAATAGTTGTTGTCAGTTCTTCCTTGCGCCTGCGGATGTATTGCCGTTCGGCTTCGCTGTCAAGCTGGAAAAGCAAACGGTAGATGGGCAGGGTTATGAACGTGCAAATGGTGAGCGAGAATATGTCCATGTACAAGTCGGCCGTGTCGATGGGGCAGATGTGTCCTGCCACAACCTCTTGCCGTATTTCATTATCAAACTGTCGGTAGAGTTGCATGTACATCGGGTTGGTGCGCAGCTCTTCGCAGAAGGCTTGTCGTCTTTCAGAATTGGTAACCAGCTCATTAATGACCATGAACGGGAGTTGCTTGTTGGCTTCGATGAAGTCGAAGTACATGCCCATGCGTTCGCGCAGGCTTTCCGTGAAGTCCATGCCCGCAGGCCGCGTTTTCATGAATTCCGCAAACAGCGACATTAATTTCTTGATGAAAATCTGCTGGAAAAGGTTCTCCTTCGTGCGGAAATAGTAATGCACCAGAGCCTGGTTGCAACCTGCTTTCCGGGCTATCTCCGTGGTGGATGTGTTGGTGTATCCCTTGGTGAGGAAAAGGGCCTCGGCGGCTTGCAGGATAAGTTCCTCTTTTGGAGTGTTTCTATTCATTACGTTGTTTAATAAGCGTATTTAATAGAGTGGTTAAAAACAGCTGCAAAGAAAATGAATATATTCCGGACGGCAAAATTTCAATACCTAAAAAATGTTGGATGCAGGGTTTCCGTGCTCCGGTTATATTTCGTGTATGTTACCGTCCTCGACGTAAAACATTTTGGATGGTTGCGGAATGGTTTGCAGTATGCTGTCTATGTACTCGCGGTTTGTGTCGGTGATGAATATCTGGCCGAACCGCTCGCTTGCGACCAGTTCGATGATTTTCTGCACGCGCTGGCTGTCCAGTTTGTCGAAAATGTCATCCAGCAGGAGCAATGGCGGTATGCCGTGTGTGCGTTTCAGGAAGTCGAATTGCGCGAGTTTCAGTGCAATCAGGTAGGTTTTGTTCTGTCCCTGCGAGCCGACCCGTTTGATGGGGTAGTCGCCGAGCATCATTTCCAGCTCATCCTTGTGTATGCCTTGTGTGCTGTATCCCAGAATGTGGTCACGTTCGCGGGTGCGCCGGAAGGCTTCGCGCAAGTCGCGGTCCTTCAGTTGTGAAGTGTAGTGCAGGCTGACGGTTTCCCTGTTCCCGGCAATGATGTCGTAGAACTCGATGAAAATAGGTGTAAACTGCTCTATGAAACGGCTGCGCTCATGGTAGATGTATTCGGCATGGAATGCCATCCTGTCTTCCCAGACTTCGAACAATGATACGTCGGGCAGTTCCTCGTTTTTCAGCAGGGCGTTGCGCTGTTTCAGGGCGTTGTTGTAGCTGAGCAGATGGTTCAGGTAGTTTTTGTCGTATTGCGATATGACACCGTCCATGAACTTGCGGCGCTCATCGCTGCCGTCGGCAATCAGCTCCGAGTCGTCGGGCGAAACCAGCACAAGCGGCAGCAATCCGATGTGGTCGGCAAGGCGGTCATAGGTTTTCTTGTTGCGCCTGAACTGCTTTTTTTGCCGTCTTTTCATACCGCAATAAATTTCTTCCTGGTTGTCGCGGAGCGTGTAGTTGCCTTGTATCAGGCAAAATTCGGCATCGTGCTCTATGTTTTGCGAGTCAATCAGGTTGGAGTGGCTCTTGCAGAACGACAGGTAATAGATGGCGTCGAGCACATTGGTCTTGCCCATGCCGTTCCGCCCGATAAAGCAGTTGATTTTATCGGAAAACAGCAGGTTGGCTTCCTTGATGTTCTTGTAGTTTAATATGGACAGCGCATTCAGTCTCACCGTGTGGTATTTTATTTACAGTTTGCGTGTCACGCCGTATGTGGGCGTACTTTCATGTTTGTATCTGTTCACTGTGGTCACCACAAAGGTGTATGTGCCCTTGAACCGTTTTCCCAGTTCGTTCAGGTCGATGCAGTTGTCGGTGGTGCGGCACAGGATATTGGCCGGATTGTTCAGGTAGCCGGCTTTTTTGCCCTTGAAGGCATATACGACATAATAAGCCGTTGCACAGCCGCCGTCTTCGTGTACGGTGTCCCACCAAAGGTATGCATTGTGTCCGTCCTTGATGATACGCAGGTTTTGCGGATGTGCGGGCGTGTCGCCTTCAATATTGCGGTTGATGGGACACAGAGCAGGATATTTGTAGAAATTGGTTTGCAGGCTGTCGCACAGTCCCTGCGGGTTGCGCATAAATCCCTGGGCACTGAAATAGACTGCCCCGTCTATTTCCGGATGTTGTTTGTTCAGTTCCAGCTGGCGCACCAATTCGTTGGGTTTGCACCAGGCAGCGGCTGCCTTCTTGTTTCCGAGCTGCGAGGCGTAGAGTCCGATGTACAGGTTTTTGCCGTAGCTGTTCTTGCTCCACCAGTCGGCCAGAATCTCGTAATCGGCTACCTTTTTGCCAATTTCCCAGTAGAGTTGCGGCACAACGTAGTCGATGGAACCTTCGCGGAGCCATTTCAGGATATCGGCGTACAGGTCATCGTAGTTTTGCACGCCGGCCTGCGTGTCCGAGCCGTTGGGATCGTTGCTTTTGTTGCGCCACACACCGAACGGGCTGATACCGAATTCCACCCAGGGTTTTATGCTCTTGATGGTTTGTTGCAGTTCGCTGATAATCATGTTCACGTTGTTGCGCCGCCAGTCGTCTTTCTGGTCGGGCAGGAATCCGCGCGGATTTGCCGCAAATGTCGTGTCGTCGGGAAAATCCCTGCCCTTGACGCGGTAGGGGTAAAAATAGTCGTCGAAGTGTATGGCGTCCACATCATAGCGTTCCACAATGTCGCGCACTACTTTGTTCAGGAATGCGCGCGTTTCGTCCAGTCCCGGGTCGAAATACCATTTGCCGCCATATTCGACAAACCATTCCGGATGCTGGTGGTATATGTGGCTGTCGCTGAGTTGCGCAATGTCGGCCGAATTGGTTACGCGGTACGGGTTCAGCCACACGTGCACATCCATGCAACGTGCGTGCGCCTCCTCAATGACGAATTGCAAAGGGTCGTAGTAGGGTTGCGGTGCCTGTCCTTGTTCGCCCGTCAGCCATTGCGACCATGGCTCCAGAGTGGATGGATAGAACGTGTCGGCTGTCGGCCTTATCTGGAACACGATGGCGTTAATGTTGTTTTTGGCAAATGTGTCGAGCATGTTGCGCATTTCCTGCCGTTGCAGGGCAGGCTGCGTTTGTGCCGCCAGGGTCGGCCAGTCGATGTTCGCTACGGTGGCTATCCATACGGCGCGCATTTCGCGTTTTTTCGGTTGCGCATGGAGCAGGGCGGAAAACAGGATGCAGCAGGCAAGCAGTGCGGTTGTTTTTTTCATGTTTTTTCTGTTTGTCGTGAATTGGACTATTTTGCTGCAAATGTACATGATAAATATCAGATATGCAAAGCCGGCAGTCGCTTTGACGCCTGTTTTTCCATAAAAGAAGCCGTCCTGTACAGCTGTACAAAACGGCTTTTGGATAATGTTTGTCACTTTTGATTAAATGGTACCGCTGATAAGAATCAATGACAGCAAAGCCAGAATTGCGTAGAATTCCGGGAAAGCGGCCATAATCATGGTACCGGCCGTAACGTTGTGTCCTGCACCAGTTGCTGCAATACCGTTGGCACATACTTGTCCCTGACGGATGGAGGAGAACAATCCGACAAAACCGAGTGCGGCTCCTGCACCGAAAATGGCAGCTGCCTGCAAGGCGGTGATTTGCGTTGTCAGGAAACCTTGCAACAGGAAGTATCCGACGAAACCGTAAATACCTTGTGTGGAGGGAAGGGCTGACAACAGAATGTATGTTCCGAGTGCATCGGGACGTTTTTTCAAGGCTCCTACTACGGCGTTACCGCAAATAGTCAAGCCGTAAACACTACCGATACCTGTCAAACCTACCATTAAGGCTATACCTACATAGGCTAAAATTAAATTGAAATCCATAATCTTTTGAATTTAGTTGTTATTGTTTTGGTTATTTGATTTTTATTGATTTGCAGTCGTTTTTGTTTTTGTTCTGAACGGGTTATACGCTTCGCCTCCGCCTTCGAATCCGGCATTCTTATAGAATTCCACGAACGTCAGACGCAGCGGGTGCACGATGGAACTGATAATGCACAGAATGAAATTCAGCGAATGTCCTATCAGCAGAATCAGCAGCATAGGCAGCCAGCGGATATAAGCCGACATGTCGGCAGTCAGGTCGGTTGCCAGCATGTTGAACACGTTGCCAAGGATACCGCCGGCCAGTCCCAATGCGAACAGACGGATGTACGACAGCACGTCGCCCAACAGGCCGCTGACCATGTTGTATGTGCCCCACAACCCGGAACCGAAGTTGGCGAAAATGTTCTTGTCGGGCGAGTTGTAGAACAGGATAATCACGGCGCACAAGCCGGCAATGGCATACAGGACAGCCTGCGGAATGGTTATACCCACGAGCGGCAACAGGAACGCGGCTATCACGCTCAGGATGCCGACTAACCACGCTACCGTGGACAGCGCGTATTTGAATCCGTGCTGTATGGTGATTTTGGCGGCATTGAATCCCATGGCGAACAGGATTTGCAGCACGCCGACGCCAATGGCCACAAGCATCATCGGGTCGTAGCCGCCCAATTTGTCCGCGTAGTTGTTGGATGTGATGAAGTATTCTTTCACTCCCGCCAGCCATGGCCAGGTAACCGAGTCGAGCATGATGCCGAAAAATACGCCGGTCAGCAGTCCGACAACCATGGTTGCGCCGCCCAGGAATTGGCCCAGTATGGCCAGGTTGCGGAATGCCGGTTTTTTGATGCGCAGGATGGTGGCCGCAATGAGTATCAGCAGGCCGTATCCGCCGTCACCCAGACAGAGACCGAAAAACAGCATGAAAAATGGCGCAAAGAAAGGTGTCGGGTCAATCTCGCTGTAGTTTGGCAATGCATACAGTTTGGTAATCGGCTCGAACAGTTTTGCAAAAAAGTTATTCTTCAGTTTGATGGGAACGTTTTCGCCCATCACTGGGTCGGACACTTCGTAATAGATGTTTTCCTGCTCAAGCATGGTGTCCAGGTCTTTTTCGACACTTTGCGGGCAATAGCCTTCCAACAGCATGACTTTGTTTTCCGCTGTCGGTTCCGTACTCAGTTCCACTTTCTGGAAGTCAATGTTTTCTTCTATCTGGAGTGCATATTGTTGCAGGTTTTTGTAGTTGGCTATGGCCCAGGCCTGCATTTTGGCCGTATGTGCTACCAGCAGGTGGTTCAGTCCTTCCACGTCCAGGAGCAGTTGTGCACTGTTTTTTGCATTCAGCGTGATGGTTTCCGCATCAATGTCGGGCGCGGACTGTCCATCGCTTACAACCACGAAATACAGCGTAGCCGCAATTTTGCCTGTCACGAACGTGTTGTATTCCGTTTCCCATTCGGGTTTGAATTTGCTTTCGGTGCATGCGTAAAACTGCAGCTTGTAACCGGCTTCATCCAGTTCTTGCAGCCGTTTCGTGTCGTAGTTGCCCCACACAGCCATGCGTTCAGCTTCCTTGCGTGTGTTGGTGATGGCTTGTTGCAGCCGTTGTTTCTCGGCCTGCATCTCATCGAAGGCTTGCAGCAGGGCAGCTCCGTCAATGGTGGCAGATGCATCGGCAGGTGTTGTGTCCGGCAGCAACAGGCTTTCTGTTTCGGCTATGGTTTTCTTGACCTTGGCCGCCAGTTGCATCTTTTCGCGCAACTGGTCATTTTCAGCTATGCCTTCCGGTTTTTCCGCCACGTGCACGACGCCGACATCCCTCAGTTTTTCCAGAAAGTCGGTGTACTGCCGGTGATAGACCAGAAACACATATTTTTTCATTTTTACTATCATAACTCAATCTCCGGTTGTGTCGTTAAACATTTGTCGATTCGGTGGAATGACGCATTTTCACGATTTTCTGGGACGATTTGGACAGGTTTTCCTCGTCTTCCATGAACCGTTTGATTTTGCGTATGGCATCTTCATATCCCGGAATCTGGACTTTTTCAAAAAGGTTGACCTTCTGCGTCGTTTTTTTGCGTGCAAATTCCAACAACTGGAGTTTTTGCGCGGCAAACTCGCGCTCAATCCCGACTTGTGCCAGTTCTTTGAGTTGGGTCAATCCGTCGGCAAACCATTTCGGGCTGTTGAACACGCTGAATGGCTTGGTGCTGTAAACAACTTCCTCGAGCACGGGAATGCGGACACCCGCAATCTTCTTGACATTCATTTTCACATCGTCCACGTGCAGCAGGCTCGTATCAAACTCGCCCCACAAGGCCAGCATGCGGTCGTAGGATGCGATGCGCTGTTCAAAATCCTGTTCTATGCCGGCAATTTCCGATTTGGCTTTTTTCACCTCCATGCGTAGCGCGCTTTCCTTGTTCTTGATGGTCGGCAAGGAACGAACACGCATTTTCAGGTTCTTTTCCAGGTTCTGAAGCGACGTTTTGTTATATTGAAATGTTATTGCCATAATTATTGTCTGAAACTGAATCGGGCGGATTCAGCATTTATTTTTTCCAATATTTCTCAACCAGTTCGTGTTTGATGTTCACTTCTTCCGGCTTGAAGTACTTGGCGAACAAGCCCCATGCAACATCCAACATTTGGGTCGTGTCTATGTTCACGTCGATAGCCAGCAGGTCGTTCGAGTAGTCTTTCGCGAACGACAGGCAACGCTCGTCGTAGTCGGTCAGGTCGAAACCGTTTTCCTGTTTTGTCTTGGCGTTGGCAGCATCTGCATACAGGCGGACGGCTGCGTTCATTACCTGCGGGTGGTCTTCGCGGGTTTTTTTGCCGGCAACGAGCTGTTTCAGACGCGACAAGGAGCGGAACGGGTCCACAATGACTTTTCCGATGTCGCTGTCGCGGCGCAAGTAGAGCTGTCCTTCCGTAATGTAACCGGTGTTGTCCGGCACGGCGTGTGTGATGTCGCCGCCCGACAGGGTTGTTACGGCAATGATGGTGATGGAACCGCCCGTCGGGAACTGTACGGCCTTTTCATAAATCTTGGCCAGGTCGGAATAGAGCGAGCCGGGCATGGAGTCCTTGGACGGGATCTGGTCCATACGGTTTGAAACAATGGCCAGTGCGTCGGCGTATGATGTCATGTCGGTCAGCAGCACCAGTACTTTCTGGTTCTTTTCCACTGCGAAATATTCGGCGGCGGTCAGTGCCATGTCCGGAATCAGCAGGCGTTCCACCGGCGGGTTCTCGGTCGTGTTCACGAACGAAACGATGCGGTCCAGCACGCCGGCGTTGTTGAATACGTTCTTGAAATACAGGTAATCATCGTTGGTCAGGCCCATGCCGCCCAGAATGATTTTGTCGGCTTTTGCACGCAATGCCACGTTGGCCATTACCTGGTTGTAAGGTTGGTCAGGGTCGGCAAAGAACGGAATTTTTTGTCCGGAAACGAGCGTGTTGTTCAAGTCGATGCCGGCAATACCGGTCGCAATCAGTTCCGACGGTTGTTTGCGGCGCACGGGGTTCACGCTTGGTCCGCCTATTTCCACTTCCTGGCCTTCAATTTCCGGACCGCCGTCAATAGGCTGGCCGAATGCGTTGAAGAAGCGTCCTGCCAGCTGGTCGCTGACCTTTAGGGTAGGAGCCTTGCCCAGAAAAACGACTTCTGCATCGGTTGGAATGCCTTCCGTCCCCTGGAATACCTGCAGGGTAATATCATCACCCATGATTTTAACCACCTGCGCCAGTTTGCCGTTTACGGTGGCCAGCTCATCGTTGCCCACACCGGTTGCTTTCAAGGAGCAGGTTGCTTTATTGATAGAGGTGATTCTTGTGTAGATTTTTTGAAATGCTTTTGTTGCCATATATGTATTCTTTCTTTTATTGCTTTTTGAATATACGGTGTTTTATGCTTGTGCAATCTGGCGTTCTGCCAGCAGATTATTCAGTTCGCCCAGATATTTTTCAAACTGTTCCGAATGGAACTTGCTGTAGTTCATTTGTTTGCAAATGTTGATGACGCGTTTGAAGTATTCGCTTACATCCACGAAGTTGTCAAAATTGTAGTCGTGGCGGCAAATGTCCATGACGATGTTCAGCATGAACTCCTGTCTTTCCAGCGGGCATACGGCATCTATGGCATCGAAAGCATCCTGTTGCAGAATGACATAGTCAATGACCTCTGATTTCCAGAATGTTTCGTGATAATCAACCGGAACACCATCGTCACCCAGGATGTTGATTTGTTCCTGCACTTCCTTGCCGCGTTGCAGCAGGGTTTTCATGTCGTTTACTTTTTTTGTCCAGTCGGGCGAGATGCGTTTTGAAATGTATTCTTCAAATTCCGGATATTCCAGATATTTCGAGTAACTGTCTATCGGATTTACGGCCGGGTATCGTTTGCGGTCGGCCCGGTTCTGTTCCAGTGCGTAGAAGCATCGTGCCGCCTTTTTGGTTCCTTCGGTAACGGGTTCTTTCAGGTTACCTCCGGCCGGCGATACGGTGCCTATGAACGTAATGGAACCTGTTTTGCCGTTTTTCAGATATACATAACCGGCCCGGCTGTAGAATGCGCCGATAATGGCCGACAAATCCATTGGGAAAGCATCCTGTCCGGGCAGTTCCTCCATACGGTTACTCATTTCGCGCAAGGCCTGCGCCCAACGCGAAGTAGAGTCAGCCATGAGCAGCACGCGCAATCCCATGGCGCGATAATATTCTGAAATGGTCATGGCCGTGTAAACAGAGGCTTCACGTGCGGCAACCGGCATGTTTGATGTGTTGGCGATAATGATGGTACGTTCCATCAGCTTGCGGCCGGTGTGCGGATCTTCCAGTTCCGGGAATTCCACAAAGGTTTCCACAACCTCGTTGGCACGTTCGCCGCAGGCGGCAATGATAACCACATCGGCTTCAGCCTGTTTGGATATGGCATGTTGCAACACGGTCTTGCCGGTTCCGAACGGGCCGGGGATGAATCCTGTTCCGCCTTCCGCAATCGGGTTTACGGTGTCAATGGTGCGTACGCCGGTTTCCAGCAGTTTGAACGGGCGCGGTTTTTCCACATGTACGTTGATGGCTTTTTTGACCGGCCATTTCTGTATCATGGTGATGTTGTGTTCGTTGCCGTCGGCATCGGTGAGCACGGCAATCGTGTCTTCGATGGTGTATTCGCCGGCAGGTACAATGGATTTGACGGTGTAGTGTCCTTCCATGACAAACGGCACCATGATTTTGTGCGGCTGGTGGTTTTCGTCCACCTCGCCGAGCCATGATGCGGCTTCTACGTCGTCACCGGCTTTTGCAAGTGGCTGGAACGCCCATTTCTGTTCTTTGTCCAGCGGGAAGTTGTATTCTCCGCGTTTCAGGAATATGCCGGTCAGTTTGTCCAGGTCGTTTTGCAGACCGTCGTATTTGCGGCTCAGCAGTCCCGGTCCCAGAATCACTTCCAGCATGTGGCCGGTAAATTCTACTTCGTTGCCGACTTTCAGGCCGCGTGTGCTTTCGAATACCTGCACGGATACGGTGTCGCCGGTTACTTTCAGCACTTCAGCCATGAGCCGTTGTTCGCCCAGCGTGATGTAGCATATTTCATTTTGGGCTACCGGCCCGTTTACCTCAATGGTTACGAGGTTGGAAATAATACCTTTAACTTTTCCTTTTGTTGACATATGTTTTTGCTTTTATTACTTGTTCGTTGTGGTGTTACAGTTTGACATCTTTTTTCAGTTCATTCAGCAACTGGCGGAAAATCTGTTGGCCGTTCTCGGCTGTCAGGTTGTCCCACCGGTGCAGCAATTCGCATTTGAGCCAGAATGCCAGCACGCGCTCTATGGAAAAGTAGTGGAAGAAGGTCTTGTCTTCCAGCCAGTTCCATTTGAGCAGGTCGATTTTCTTTTCGCGTTCCAGCAGGTTCGGTTCATCGGCAATGGCCATTAGTGTGTCCGTTTCGTCAAATATGCCTGCCAGTCCGAAATCACGTGTGTTGCTTGTGCGTATGGCTTGTGCTACCGTGTTGTTGCCTATTATGGCCTGCTTGATGTCAAAGCCGTGTTTCCGGCAAATGAGTGCTGTCAGGATATTGTTGATGTTGAGGCAGTAGTTGAACCATTCGGCAACGAATTTGTTTTCGGAGTTGCTTCCGAAATCATAATACAATGTGGTCAGCAAATTTTCTTGCGAATATATGTTTTCCCGTTTTTTTTCGTCGTTTATGGTTTGCAGGAATGTGAGCATGTATGGTTGCAGGCGTGCATCTTGTGGGTTGTCTGTTTCATCCACCAAGACCATCAGTTCGGCCCAGTCTGTGGCAGTCAGTGTGCCGAGCGGATGCAGCGGGGCATCTTTGTCGGCCAGATATGCCAGCAGGTTGTGGTTGTCGTACTGCATTTGCAGCAGGCGCAACAGGGCGGCATCGTCCGGTGACAAGGTTTCCTGCAATTCTTCCAGCAGCGTTTCCATGGAAGGAAGGCCTTTGCCCTGGTCCGGTTGGAGGTCGGGCAAACCTGCGATTAAACAATAGTAATTCATATAGACATGGTTGATCCTTTTTTTGGACAGGACGCAGTTGTTGTTGGTGTTACCCTGATAGGTGAATCGTTTTCTTGAAAAATCTGGTTAGAACAGCATTTCTACCAGTTTCGGGCGCAGGAATTCTTTGAAATAGGCAATGAATTCTTCGTCGCCGAATGTGATTTTATAGCCTCCCTGAGCGGGTTTTATCACGAAATCGGTTTTGATGCTTTTAGTTTCCTTTATGGTTACGCCGTTTGTGAGCAACTGTTTTGCGTTTGCGGCAAAATAGTCGGTCAGTTCCTTGGCATCCTTGGTTTCGATTATAACCTCGCCATTCTTGGCCCATTGGGCGGCCAGTCCGGCTATGATTTTCTGCATGAAGGCTTTGTCGGCTGTGGCGGCTTTGACAGAATCGCTGGCCAGTTTGTCGCAAAGCAGGTTGGTTACTTCGGTTTTCAGGGCGTTGACCGATTGCTCGGCGAACAGTTTCAGTTCGGAGCGGGTGTTTTTGTCCAGTTCTGCCGCATTTTGTTGTGCAATGGTAAGCATTTTGTCTGCTTCGGCTTTTGCCTTTGCAATGATTTCATTGGCTTCTGCCTTTGCTTTTGCAATGATTTCATTGGCTTCTGCCTTACCTTTTTCTACGCCTTCGTTGTAGATCTTGTCTGTTAATTGTTGAAGTTTGTCACTCATGTTTATCGGTTTTTCATCATTGTTTTTTCCTGATTGCAAAACTACTAAATTCTTTCCTAACCGGAAAGGAATCGTTGCAAACTTATAGAAGTAATTAATTTTTTTTCATATCAGCCTTAATCGTTGTTATTTGGCATTTTCAATGTTCCTGTGCAAACATTCGCAGCCGTTTTTCCAGTTCGTCCATTTGGTCGTGCCGCACGAATGACACGCAGGCCCGCAAGCCTTGTTTGCTGGTGCTGCCGGTTATGTCCAGCGCGATGGCGCTGATGCCGTAATTCAACAGTTCGACCAGCAATTCGCCGCTGTCCATGTCCTTGTAGGCTATGGTGAAATAGAACCCGTCGGCCAGACTGTTGCCGTTTTCCGTATATACAAGGTGGAAGCCGTTTTGCAGGAACAGGCTTTTCATGCGTGCTGCCTTGTGTTCGTAGTCCTTTAGTGCTTCCACGAAATTGAGCCTGCCATCGTTGGCTGCCTTGAGCATGGCGGCAAGGGCGATCTGTGCCGTGTGCGAGGTACCTGCCGTCGTGGCGTACAACACGCCGTAGGGAATGAAATGTCCGAGCTTGTCCGTTGTGAAGTAGTTCCGCAAGTTCGGGTAGCTACGCCCGTAAAGTTTCGGGCTTATGATCATCATGGCGATGCGCTGTCCGGCGTAGCTGAATATTTTGGATGCAGACATGAGCAGGATGTAATTTTCCGTGTAGTGTGCCACGGTGGGTTGGTAGGGCGGAACGCCAGGATGCCCGTAATCATGCCTGAAATCCATGCCGAAGTAGGCAAGGTCTTCAATGACCATGACGTCGTATTTCGTGGCCAGCTCGCCGATGATTTGCAGTTCTTCTTCGGTCAGGCAGACCCAGGCCGGATTGTTGGGCGATGAGTAGCTGATGCTGCAAATGTCGCCCTGTGACAGGAAACTTTCCAGCCGTTCGCGGAGTTTTTGTCCGCGGCAGTCTATCAGATCGAACGACTTGAACGGACAGCCCAGCAAGGTGAGCTGTTGTTTCTTTACCGGGAATCCCGGGTCAATGAACAGCGTGCAGGGGCGTTTGGCATCGCTGCGGGCGGCAGCCAGAAATGCAGCGAAACAGCCCTGCATGGAACCTACAGTCGGGATACAGCTTTCCGGCGGCACGTCTATGTTCATGAAATTCCGCGCAAAGCGCGCTATTTCCGGTTTCAGGTCGGCAATGCCTTCTATGTTTGTGTATTGTGATGCGCAGCCCGTGTCCAACGCCTCGCGTTCGGCTTGCAGCCCTATCTCGCAGGCTTGCAGCCCGGGCACACCCATTTCCATGTGGATGAACTCGATGCCCGTCTGTTTCTCGATAATGCTCACCAACTTGCCCATTTCGCGGATGGAGAGTTGCCTGATGTCGGTTGCGCCTGTCTGTTGCAGGGCTTGTGCTACGGTTTCTGGAGAAATGATCATGTCGTGCGGTTAATATACGCCTATCCACTCGTAAGTGTTCTGCGTATGGTTCATGAATCGGATAAAATCTTCGCGGCTTATTATCAGCGAGGCCGTATTTTGGCATGGGTGGAAACTCAGCCGTTCGGCCTGTTGCAGGTTCTTGTCAATGAACACGTGCACGTGGTGTTCCGTGTCGTTTATCAGCCCGAAGGGTGTCACGGAGCCGGGTTGTACGCCCAGATAGCGCATCAGCCGTTCCGGCGAGGCGAAACTCAGCTTGCCCTGGTGCAGTTGCTTTTCTATGGCGTGTATGTCCATGTTGCAGTCGCAGTCGAGCAGTACCAGATAGTGCCGGTTGCCTTTGTGGTTCCGGAAAAACAGGTTCTTGCAGTGCTTGGCGTCGTGTCCGGCCCAGTATTGTTTGGCTATTTCTATGGTTGGTGCCGCCGGATGTTCAATATATTCATACGGAATATCAAGTTTTTCCAGCAGCCTGTATAATGCAGGGTCTCCGTCCATGTGTGTCTTTTTAACGATTTGGCAAAGATACGACATAAAACCGGATTTTCATGCATCTCCGGCATTTGTCCGTTTTTTGTGGTTTCCAGGGATACGGGGATTTTGTTCCGTTTGTTTGTGCGAATTATTTGAATATGTTAGAAAGTGTTGTATTTGTATATCGTTGTATCGTGATTTTGGGGGCGTGGAGCAGGCTGTCTCCTGATAAAAGAAATCCGGTAGAATTTGCCGATTTCTCGGAAATTTTACCGGATTCCTAAACGATTAAAGCAATGCTTTGAATTCATCCTTGTTTTTGCTTGTGTGATTAGCAAAAACATCAATTCCAATGGCTGATCAAGGTCTTTTGAAATTTATTTCTTTGATTCTTCCAAGGATGCTTTACGGAACTCTTTCATCAGTTTTTCCAATTCCAATGAAGCCTTGCGGGCACGTGTTCCGGCAGCTTTGTTACCTTTGCCAGCTTGGAGGGAAGCATCCGTTGAGAATGCATTGTATACCTCCTGAATTTTTGCAATTAAATTTTCCATTAATGTGTCATGTATAAATTACAGTGGCAAAGATAATATAAAATTGGAATATATATTCATATATCTCTCTCTTTTTGTCGCATTTGTTTTTTTTTTAGAATAACATTGTTTCTTTTGTGGGTTATTTAAGGGATTTTTGAAATTATCGACATAACGACCGGAATGCATATGGGGCCTGTATGCAAGAAACGGTGGAAAGATTTTTTTTCTTGGATATTGTATGCTTGAAGAAAATCTCTGTCGGGAATACAAAAAAACGAAGGTGACTCAGAATCTGGGTTACCCTCGTTTTTGTTCAGTGGAAACAGGTATGAATCAATATTTATTCAACATTTCCTCTACCATATCGTTTATCATTTTTGCAAAATCGGCAACTTTCATGGTGCCTTTGTCGCTTCCTCCCTGCTCACGTACGGCAACTTCGCCATTTTCAGCTTCCTTTTCGCCGACAACCAGCATGTAGGGTATGCGTTTCAGTTCGTTGTCTCTGATCTTGCGGCCTATTTTTTCGTTGCGGTCGTCAACAATGACACGTATATCCTTGGCTTTCAGGGTTTCTGCCACCTGGTTGGCGTAATCGTTGAATTTTTCGCTGATAGGCAGGACAACAACCTGGTCGGGTGTCAGCCAGAGCGGGAATTTGCCGGCCGTGTGTTCTATGAGTACGGCAACGAAACGTTCCATACTGCCGAAGGGAGCGCGGTGTATCATTACCGGGCGGTGTTTTTGGTTGTCCTCGCCGGTATATTCCAGCTCAAAGCGTTCGGGCAGGTTGTAGTCTACCTGGATGGTTCCTAATTGCCAACGGCGCCCGATGGCGTCTTTGACCATGAAGTCCAGTTTCGGGCCGTAAAATGCAGCCTCACCCAATTCAACACGGGCGTTCAGGCCTTTTTCCTGGCAGGCCTCCACAATGGCACGTTCGGCTTTTTCCCAGTTTTCGTCCGAGCCGATGTATTTTTCCTTGTTGTTCGGGTCGCGTAACGAAATCTGGGCTTCAAAATTCTCAAAGTCAAGAGCTTTGAAAATAATGAAAATAATGTCCATTACTTTCAGGAATTCTTCTTTGAGTTGGTCGGGACGGCAGAACAAATGTGCATCATCTTGTGTGAAGCTGCGCACACGTGTCAGGCCATGCAGCTCACCGCTCTGTTCATAACGGTAAACGGTGCCGAACTCGGCAAATCGCAACGGCAGGTCTTTGTACGAACGCGGTTTCACTTTGTAAATCTCGCAGTGGTGCGGACAGTTCATTGGTTTCAGCAGGTATTCCTCGCCTTCTTCGGGCGTGTGGATGGGCTGGAACGAATCTTTTCCGTATTTTGCATAGTGTCCGGAGGTGACATACAGTTGTTTGTTTCCGATATGCGGTGTGATGACCTGTTCGTAGCCGAAGCGTCGTTGTATTTTTTTCAGGAAATCTTCCAGGCGCAGGCGCAGTGCGGTTCCGCGTGGCAGCCAGAGCGGCAATCCTTTTCCGACCGTGTCGGAAAACATGAACAGTTCCAGTTCCTTGCCTATTTTGCGGTGGTCACGCTTTTTGGCTTCTTCCAGCAGTGCCAGATATTCGTCCAGCATTTTCTTTTTCGGGAAAGTGATGCCGTATATGCGCGTCAGCATGGGGCGTTTCTCGTCTCCGCGCCAGTATGCTCCTGCTACCGCAGTCAATTTTATGGCCTTGATATCACCTGTGTTCGGCAAGTGCGGCCCGCGGCACAAATCGGTGAACGCGCCTTGTGTGTAGGTGGTTATGGTTCCGTCTTCCAGGTCGTTTATTAATTCTACTTTATAGGTTTCGCCTCGTTCGCCGAACATTTTCAGTGCGTCGGTTTTGCTTATTTCGGTGCGGACAAGCGGTTCCTTGCGGGCAGCCAGTTGCTGCATTTTGGCTTCAATGGCAGGCAGGTCGCTTTCCTTGATAACGGCGTCGCCCGGATCTACATCATAATAGAATCCATTTTCTATGGCCGGACCTATGCCGAACTTGATACCCGGATATAATTCCTGAAGCGCTTCGGCCATCAGGTGGGCCGATGTGTGCCAGAATGTGTGTTTGCCGGCTTCGTCGTCGAACTTGTGCAGCTTGATGCTGCAGTCTTCTTCAATGGGACGCATCAAGTCGCGTATTTCATCATTAACTGTAATGGAAAGCACTTCTTGTGCCAACCGACTGCTGATACTTTCAGCGATTTGCATTCCGGTTACGCCCTTGGCGTATTCGCGGACACTCCCGTCAGGGAAAGTTACTTTAATCATAATACCTTACAAATGGTTTTTAAATTCGGGCGCAAAGGTAAGAAAATATACGTTTCCAGCCACAACAAAATATTGAATTTCATGTCCCGGACATAAAAAATATGCCGGACAAACATCCGGCATATCTGATATTCTGTTATTGTGTCAATGTATTAACCGAGCAGTGCATCGATTTTTTGTGCCAACACGGGCTTGGGGGCTGAACCGACGTGTTTGTCGGCAAGTTGCCCATCCTTGAAGAACAGGATGGTCGGAATGTTGCGGATGCCGAACCGGGTGCAGGTCTCATCGTTGTCGTCCACGTTCAGTTTGCCGATATTCACTTTGCCATCGTATTCTTTGGCCAGTTCTTCAATGATAGGGCCAATCATTTTGCAGGGTCCGCACCAGGGTGCCCAAAAATCCACAACCAGGGGTTTCCCGCTTGACAACAATTCTTGAATATTACTGTCTGTAATTACTAATTCCATGATTCTGTTTGTTTTATAGATTGTATATTAATTGATTTTCATGTTTCGCAAAGTAATGAAAAAAACACTTATCCGGCAATAATAATTTATGAACATTATTTTTTCCAGTTGTCCTTGAGCGATGCGGTACGGTTGAAAATCAGATGCCCGGGCGTGCTGTCCTTGTCCACGCAGAAATAGCCGTGTTTCAGGAACTGGAAGTGCTCCATTGGTGCGGCGTTTTTCAGCGCGCCTTCAATGCGGCATCCGTTTACAATTTTCAGCGAGTCGGGATTCAGCAGTTCGCGGAAGTCCTGGTCGGATGCAGACGGGTCTTCCACGGCAAACAGACGGTCGTACAGGCGCACTTCGGCCGGTATGCTGGAATTTATTTCTACCCAGTTGATGGTGCTTTTTACTTTACGGTTTCCGCCTTCTGTGCCGCTTTTGGTTTCCGGATCATATTCGCAGTAGATTTCCTCGATTTCGCCTTGGCTGTTTTTCTTCACACCCGTGCAACGGATGATGTACGCGCTTTTGAGGCGTACTTCGCGGCCGTTGGGTGTCAGGCGGTAGAAGTCTTTCGGCGCGTCTTCCATAAAGTCGCCCCGCTCAATGTACAGCTCGCGGCCGAAAATCATTTCGCGTGTGCCGCCGGCTTCGTTGTCCGGATTGTTTTCCGTTGTCAGCGTTTCCGTCTGGCCTTCCGGATAGTTGGTTATGATTAGTTTGACCGGATCCATGATGGCACATACGCGTGTGGCTTTGGGTTTCAGGTCTTCGCGGATGGAATGTTCCAGCAGCCCCAAATCAATGGTTCCTTCTACTTTCGTATAACCGATTTTGTCAATGAAATTGTGGATTGACTCCGGTGTGTAGCCCCTGCGGCGCAGTCCGCAAATGGTCGGCATGCGCGGGTCGTCCCAGCCGGCCACGAGTCCTTCGCGTACCAACTGGAGCATTTTGCGCTTGCTCATGACCGTGTAGGTTATGTTCAGACGGTTGAATTCGTATTGGCGCGGCCGATAGTCGCTGTCCTTGAACTGGTCAATGAACCAGTCGTAGAGCGGCCTGTGCACGACAAATTCCAAGGTGCAGATGGAGTGGGTAACTCCTTCGAAATAATCCGACTGCCCGTGCGCGTAGTCGTACATTGGATAGGCTTTCCATTTGAATCCCGTGCGGTGGTGCGGATGCGACGTGATGACCCTGTACATGATCGGGTCGCGGAAGTGCATGTTCGGATTGGCCATGTCTATTTTGGCGCGTAGCACCATGGCGCCTTCGGGTACTTCGCCGGAATTCATTTTATTGAACAGCTCCAGGTTTTCTTCTATCGGACGGTTCCGATAAGGGCTTTCAATGCCCGGTTGGGTTGGTGTGCCTTTCTGTTGGGCAATGGTTTCCGCACTTTGCTCGTCCACATAGGCTTTGCCTTCCTTGATCAGGCGGATAGCCAAATCCCACAATTGCTGGAAATAGTCGGATGCATAATATACGTTGCCCCACTCGTAGCCGAGCCATTTGATGTCTTCCATGATCGAGTCGACGTATTCCACATCTTCCTTGACGGGGTTTGTGTCATCGAAACGCAGGTTGCAGACACCGTTGTATTTTTGTGCTATGCCAAAATCCATGCAGATGGCTTTTGCGTGGCCGATATGCAGGTAACCGTTCGGCTCTGGCGGGAAACGTGTCTGTACGCGACCGTTGTTCACTCCGTTTTTAATGTCTTCTTCTACAATTGCCTCTATGAAATTCAGGCTTTTTTTTGTCGTTTCTTCCATCTGGTTGTCGTTTTACAAAATATTTGATTTCTGATTCAGGAAACCGGTTTCGCCACGGGGCCTGATGGCTGTCTGAAATCGGGCACAAAGATAATGCAATTCAAGAAATTTCTAAAAAAATAATGTATCTAAAAACATCGGTACGGATTACAGCGGGGATGTGTACCGGTTTGTACAAATTGGCATTGCCGCCAAACTATAAATTTTTATCTCCCATAAATAAAAAATGGCATGCGGAATCGTGCCCAAAATGCAAGGTATGATAAAAAATCCATATTTGTCTATATGTGGTTTTTTTTATTTTCCATTATTTTGCCACCATGAAGTTCTAAAATGTTAGTCTGCATTGTTGCGGGAAGCAAGTTGTGTAAGGAAGCCAATAATTTCTTAGACCGTGATAATTTTATATGGAAGCAGAAGATAGTAAAAAAAAGCGAAGGAGTAAGCCGAAAAGCCTTTTTAAGTGAGTAGGCAAAAATTTAATCCATAATATATATGAAAAAGCTTATTTTAGTGGTTTTGAGTTGTGCATTTTTAATGCCAGTGTTTGCACAAGATGATGCAAATGCAAATGATGCCGGTGAGGTTAAAAAGGAAAAGAAAGAGAAGAAGCCATCGAAAGTCGGAAATTTTTTGCGCCGCGTAGGTGAAAGTGCAACAGGTATCAATATGAGTAATGAGACCTTTGTCGCTATTGCTTTTGAAGCCCAGCAGATGGTTGAATTTGCGGTACAATCTTGCACGGGTGATCCTAATACAGGTACCGTTTTGTTAACTTTGACGGCAAAAGCAAAAAAGAATGGTGTTAAAACCAATCTGGGGAAAAGGGTGAATAATAGTGATTATGTCACAGCTTATGATGCAAAAGGTGCTACATTTGAAGGTAAAGAAGTTGGAAGCTATACGGAGATAGGGCGGAAAGACAATCCGGCCGGTGTTCCTGTACAGTACCAGTTTGTTTTCTCAGATGTACCGACGACAGTGGTTCAAATAGAGGTTGTCCAAGTAGAATTCTATATAGACAGCAATGAAAACCACATCGGAAGTAACATGTCCAGTGTAGAACCTATGCAAGTGCGCAATATCCCGATTGCATGGGGTGCTTTGGAATAAGGTAGGTATAATCAATAAATTATGGAAAAATAAAAAATGTCTTTATCAGTTTGCAAGAATATGAAGAACTTAAAGACAAAAAATAAGCCGAATATTTTTTGTGCATATGGACAGATTGATATTGTAGTTTAATGGTTAGTATTTTTTGCGGAACTTACGGTTGTCGGGAGATAACCGTAAGTTTTTTTACATGCTCCGGATAATCGAACAGCCCGGTTCAGAAGCTGAGCCAGGTTGTTCGATTTGTGTTTGTCCTCCGAGTTTGGGATAAGAAGGCCTTTCCTACATCTGTTTTTTCAGCAGTGCAATTTCGTATGCCTTATAGTAGTATTGTATGAAATATTTCCACAAGGCTTTTTTGGATATGTCGGCAGCTTTCCGGCTTATTTGTTCGTGTTGTTTGGCTTTCATGCCGGCATATTGCATGAGCATGTCGGCAATTTTTTCCACTACTTCGTGTGTGTTGTAGTCTGAGCGATGGATTACACCGATACCGTTTTCTATGTCCGTGCTGTATTCCGAAACCCATTGCCCGAATCCGGATAAATCGGTGGTTATGGTTGGAATGTGGAATGCGATACTTTCCAGCGGTGTATAACCCCATGGCTCATAGTAGCTTGGAAATACGGTTATGTCGAATCCGATCAGGAAATCATAATACGGGCAATTGAAAATGCCGCCGTTCTCACAAATGTATGATGGTACAAAAATGACTTTTACCTTGTTTTCGGGTTGGTTGAGCAAATGGAACCAGCGCAAGGCAGAAATGACGGGGTCGTGTTGGTAGTCATAAAGTTTGTGTGTGGTAAACTTGTTCCATGAATCGACTGTCGTGTGGTTGCGCAGGGCTTCCTGTAAACTTCTGCGTGGACCGGAGATGTAAGCCGGTACGGCAATGAAAGCGACTATTTCGCGATTCAGGTATTGCCTGTCGTTCAGTCGTTTGAGTGCTTCGATAAACACATCGATGCCTTTGTTCTTGTATTCGTAGCGGCCGCTGGTGGCAACGAACAGGGCGTCTGGTGCAACCTTTTGCCCGATAATGGCTTCTGTTACGGCGCGTATCTTGTCGCGTGCTTGTTTGCGTTTCTCCGTGAACAGTTTTCCTGCGGGTACAAAGTCGGCTTCAAAGCCGTTGGGCGTAACCACGTCGGCTTTCTTTTCGAGCAGTTGTTCACATTCGCGGTCGGTAATCGTACTTACGGTTGTGAAACAATCGGCCAGGTGCGCGGCGCGTTTCTCGGTGCTGTGTTTGGAAACCATGTTCAGTTCTTCTGCCATCTGGTCACCGTTGTATTCATGCAAGTAGTCGTAAAGCGGTTTTTTGTTGCCGGCAATCGAGCGGCCTATCGAGGTGGCGTGCGTGGTGAACAATGTGGCGATGCGCGGTTCGTATTCCTTGACGTAATACAGCCCGAACGAGGTCATCCATTCGTTGAAATGTGCAATGGTCAGGTTGTTTTTGCTCAAATTGTGATATTTGTAGTAACTCACCATGGCGGCGCCGGCAGCATATCCGAACATGGACGATTCATCGTAATCCCCGTATGCGGCAATCGAATTGACGCCGAATCGTTCCCATACGTGCCCGTATATTTCGTTCTTCTGCTGGAAAAAAGAATGGAAGTCCACCAGGACGGCAATCGGCTTGCCGGGAATATTCCAGCGGCCTATCCGGAGTTGCAAGCCTTTCTCGGAGGCTGCTTTTTTCCAGCCTTTCAGCAGGGATGCGGATTCCGTGAAATATGGATTTTCCTTGTCTTGCCAGATGTCTGGTCCGAAAAATATGATTTTGTCCTTGTTCGTTTTTTGGAGTGTCGCAGCCCTCGTAGACAATACCGTGTAAATTCCTCCTACTTTGTTGCAAACTTCCCAACTTGTTTCAAAAATGTACTCAGGTCGCATATTTGTTTTTATATCTGTTAATGATTAAACATGCTGCTTTTCGGGCAGCTTTTTCTTTTCCTAACTTGTCTCTTATGGTTTGATATGCTTGTTGCATGCTATTCCGGTATGTATCGTCCTGAAGCAACCGGCTCAGTTCCAGTGTTATGTTTTCCGTTGTGAAAAGATGTGCTATCAGTTCCCTGACAACATCTTTTCCGGCTATGATGTTGACCAGCGATATGTATTTTGTCTTGATAAACAGTTTTTTCAACAGCATGGCGAACCGTCCGCCTGCTGTGTGGTAGACAACCACCTGCGGTGTTCCTATGAGTGCCGTTTCGAGGGTTGCCGTGCCGGAGTTGACAATGGCGGCGCGGGCTTGTTGCAATAGTTCGTAGGTTTGCCCGAATAGGACAGGAATATTGCCGGCGAGTCTGGCATAATGTGCGGGCTCAATTCCCGGCGCTCCGGCAATTACAGGTTGGTATTCCGGAAAGGCTGCAGCAGCTTGTAGCATGCGTGGCAGGCAGTTGTCTATTTCCTGCATGCGGCTGCCGGCCAACAAGGCTATGATGGGACGTTCATTCAAGTGGTTGCGTTGTGTGAAAACCGTGAATTCTTCTCCTTTGCAGGGTCGTTCCGCAATTACTTCCTGCGTAGGATTTCCCACATAATCAACATGGTATCCGAAACGGGCATAAAACTCGGTTTCAAAAGGAAAAATGGTGTACATGTGGTCAATGTACTTTTTGATGCTTTTGATCCGGAATGTTTTCCATGCCCATAATTTGGGTGAGATATAATAATCGACAGGTGTTTCCGGCAAATGCTTCTTGACGAATTTTGCCATTTTCAGGTTGAAGCTCGGATAATCGACCAGAATTACCACGTCCGGCCGGTAGTCGAGCAATGCTTGTCGGGCATGACGGAAGTTGTCTGCTATTTTGTGCCAGTTTTGTATGACGCTGATGAACCCCATGAAGGCCATGTCGCGGTAGTGCCGGATGAGACGTCCGCCCTGAGCCGCCATTTTGTCGCCGCCGAGGCACAGAAAATCCGCCTGTGGATCCAGTGATTTCAGTTCGTGCATCAGGTTGGAGGCATGCAGGTCTCCCGAGGCTTCGCCGGCGATGATAAAATATTTCATGTTGTTCTCGGACTATATGAAGTTAGAAACAAGAGCCATTGTCAGATATGGTACGGCCCCGATAATGACTCCTTTGGCCAGTTTCCACGTATCGGCCTTGTACAATAGAAAAAGCAGGGCCATGTTTGGAAATACAGATACCAAAAGTAGCTTGTTCAGAATGCTGTACATCTTGTATTCGAGCAATGCATTCCACAATCCCATTCGTTCAATGTATGCCGCGGCAAAGAGTGCAGGCAAAAGGACTCCGATGAGAATACCTATCCAATATTTGTCGATGCGTTGCATGGGATGGAAAAGTTCGGTTGTTCAGAATTCAAGTTTAAGTTTGTCCAGCATGTTATAGTCCGTCATGTCCATTTTTGTGGGGACAACGGAAATGTAACCATTGGCCAACGCCCATTCATCGGTGTCGGTTGCTTCCGGTTCGTGGTTGTGAAAATAGCCGGTCATCCAAAAGTAGGGCTTGCCGTGCGGGTCTGTGCGCTTGTCGAATTCTTTGGCCCAGTGGCCTTCGCATTGGCGTGCTGTTTTTATGCCTTTAATGGTTCCCTTGGGAGCATTCACATTCAGACAGGTCCCGTAGGGCAGGCCTTGGGCAAGCATTTGTCTGGTAATGGATGTTATGTATGGCTCGAAATCCGAAAAGTCGGCATCCAGGCTGTGGTCGCACAGCGAGTAGCCGATGGACAGAATGCCGTTTACGCAACCTTCAAAGACGGCGCCCATGGTGCCGGAATAAATGACGTTAATGGCGGCGTTGGAACCGTGGTTTATGCCGGATACGAGCAGGTCCGGTTTCTTTTCGGTAAAGATTTCGTTCAATGCCAGTTTCACGCAATCGGTTGGCGTACCGTTGGTTGTGAAAATACGCAGATTGTCAGTATCTTCCAATAGGCGCAACCGTATGGGTGCCGTGGCCGTGAGTGCATTTGACTGTCCGGAACGCGGGCCATCGGGGGCTACTACTGTTACCTTGCCGAAAGGGCGCATGAGTTTGATGAGCGTCTGTAATCCTTTGGCTTGATAGCCATCATCATTTGTAAGTAATATTTCCATAATTCAAAAAAAACAATTTCCTGTCGGGAGGAAGTGTTTTGTTTATATTTCGACCAACTCCAGGCCCGCTAATTGCAGATGCGTATTTTGGGGCAGTGGTTTGCGTGGAGTGGCGTTTTCTACCAGTTTGCCGTAGGCGGCTATGTGCGCGGGCGACGTGCCGCAGCAACCGCCGATTATATTGACCAGTTGTTCGTCAATGTATTGTTTGACTTGTGCAGCCATTGTTTCCGGTGTTTCGTCATACAGTCCCATTTCGTTGGGCAGGCCGGCGTTCGGGTATGCGCTGACATAGCAATCTGCGCGCTTGCTGATTTCCTGCAGATATGGTTTCAGCTGTGCGGCACCGAATGAGCAGTTCAGCCCGATGGAAAGCATGCCGGCGTGTGCCACGGATGCCATGAATGCGCTGATGGTTTGTCCGGACAAGGTCCGGCCGGAAATGTCGGCCACGGTGGCCGACAACATGATTTCCACGCTTTTACCGCATTGTTCCATGGCTTTGTGTGCGGCATAGATGGCGGCTTTGGCGTTGAGCGTGTCAAAAATGGTTTCTATCAGCAGTGCATCGACACCGCCTTCAATGAGTGCCGTCATTTGTTCAATGTAGGCATCTGCCAAATCATCGAACGTGAGGGCGCGGAAAGCCGGATTGTTCACGTCGGGCGACATGGAGCAGGTCTTGGGTGTCGGGCCGACGGAGCCGGCAACAAAACGCGGTTTTTCCGGATTACGGGCGGTAAACTCGTCGGCGGCAGCCCGTGCAAGTGCAGTCGCGGCCAGGTTTATTTCCCGAACGTGGCCGGCCATGCCGTATTCTTCCATTGAAATGCGCTGCGCGTTGAACGTGCAGGTCTCGATAATGTCAGCACCGGCTTCCAGATAGGCGCGATGGATTTCAGAAATGATTTGCGGTTGTGTCAGGCACAACAAATCGTTGTTGCCGCGCTGCAGTATCGTGCAATCGGCAAAACGTTCGCCCCGATAGTCTTCTTCACGCAAATTGTAACGCTGTATCTGCGTACCCATGGCGCCATCAAGAACCAGAATTCTATGTTGTAAGGCGTTTCTCATAAAACAGATTCGCAAAGGTACTGATTTTTTTTAGGTTCGGCAATTGATTTTCCATAGAAAAAGTGTATCTTTGTCCATCGTGTTTTCTAACAAATAAATTCAAGAAAGATTATGAAACGTTTTGCGTATGTTTTGTTGGCTTGCGTTTTGGTCGCATGCACATTTACTTCCTGTGATTTGGGCCTTGGAGGAGAAATTATCGAGGATGAAACGCTGATTATCGGCAAATGGCGTTCCGGAACGGAATATTGGCGTTATGACAGCGATGGCTATGGCGCAACATGGGATACGGCGGATGATGTGATGGAAGAAGAAGCACAGAGGTTCAGATGGGAATTGTCGTTTTCCAATTCTTCTTTGACGCATATTCACATTATCGAAATAACCGGTGAAGAACAGATTCCGAAGGTTTATACACTGACAACCTTGACGGAAACGACGCTGGCCTACGAAGATGATTATGGTAACTCTTTCAGTTTTACCAAGGTAGATTAAGCAAGACAGTTTGCCGGACGCGGGGTGTTTATGCTCTTGTCCGGCATTTTTTTTATGGGGAAAAATATGAAAAAGGTTTTGAAAATTATTGGCTGGACGCTGCTGTCGCTGCTTGTGGTAGTCTTGTTGGCTGCCAGCATTGCCGTGTGGATTGTTTTTTCGCCGCAAAAGCTGACGCCGATTGTGCGTAATTATGCAGCGGAGTTTGTTACTTGTCCGCATGAAATAGGCAGCGTGGAACTGACGTTTTTCAGCACGTTCCCGAATTTCGGGTTGCAGGTCGATCATGTCCTGTTGCAGAATCCGCTCCCTTCCGCACCGTCGGACACGGTGGCTTATGTTGATAAGCTGGTTGCGGAAATCAACTTGCGCGAACTCTGGAAAAACAGCAGCATTGTCCTGAACGGCTTGCAGTTGGATGGTTTGCGTGCCAATATCTTTGTGGATGCCGATGGCACAGCCAACTACGATGTTTTTGTAACTGACACGACGACCAGTGAGCCGGATACGGCAGCTTTCAGTTTGCCGTTCGAGGTTATTGAGTTGCAGAAGATAGCTTTGCGCGACATTCAGGTTGTCTATACCGATTTGTCGTCGCGGATGTCGGTTGCCGTGTCGGGCATGGAGGCCGATATGGAACTGGACCTGCGCGACAATGTAGCCAACTCGTTATTGACATTGTCCGTTCCCGACCTGTCGTTCCGTATGGACAGCACGGACTATCTGCAACATGCGTCGTTGGCTCTGAATGTGCCGTTTGAGGCCGATTTGGGCAATATGCGGGTGCTTTTGCAGCATGCGTCGGTTATGCTGAATGATTATGTGCTTGCCCTGGATGGCAGCGCGGCAATGCCGGAAAACGGCGACATATTGCTCGATATGGCTTACCGTTGCAAGGACTGGCAGGTCGAGCCGTTATTGGCCATGGTGCCGGCCGGTTTGGACATTTTGCCCGCCGGCTTGGATGCTGCAGGAATATTGAATCTTTCCGGCCGGGTTTCCGGCACGTACAACGATTCGCTGATGCCGCTGGTAACCGCCGATATGCTGTTGGACGAAGGGCGTTTTTCCATGCCGGAAATCCCGTATCGTTTGAGCGATTTGCAATTGGACTTGCAGGCGCATGTGGATTTGAACCGTGCCGATTCGGCATGGGTTCGCCTGAACGCGGTGGCTGCCAAAACAGGACGTTCATCGGTTGAGCTGTCTGGCAGGATAGATAAATTGTTGTCCGACAATATGTTGTTTGACTTGCTGTGCAAGGCGCGTTTGAATTTGCCTGAATTGCAGCCGCTTTTGCCGGAAGATATGGATTTGTCCGTGCAAGGCATGCTCGATGGTCGGATGACGGCCGCCTTTTCCATGCAACAGCTGGAAAAAATGGATGTCGGAAACATGCGTATCAACGGCAAGTTTACAACCAACAGCTTGGCTGTCGTGTATGACAGCATGCAGGTCAATATGGGAAAGACCGGCTTGGAACTGACGATTCCGAACCGGAAACCGGCCAACGAACATGTCGGTTTTGCCGATGTGCAGCTGGCATGCGGCACATTGGATATGAAGCAGGGAACGGATATGGCGGCAGCTTTGCAGAACTCGCAAATTACCTTGCAATTGTCCAATGTTCTGGCAGATGAACGTTATTTGTCCGTGGCCTGCGATTTCGGTTTCGATGGTTTGGCTGCCAGCATGGATGATATTTCCGCGGAATTGCAAGCTCCCAAAGGTCATGCTTTTGTCCGGATGGACATGCAGGACTCGACGGCCCTGCCTGTCGTTTCGGCCAATCTGGCCATGGCGGAACTGAAAGGCAACATGGACACGATTTCCGCGCGGATAGAAAACCCGTCGCTGAAAGTCGGTATGACGGGAACCCGTCAGGACAAATCGCAACCGCGGCTGCGTGTCGATTATGACTGTACGGCCTTGCAGGCCTCAATGGGAAATTTTGTGCAGGCGGAAACCAATAATCTGGGATTGGTCGCAAACGCATACTATAATGCCGCCGGCGAAAATCTGCTGTTGCAATGGAATCCGCGCCTGGATGTCGATTTGCAGGAAGGCAAAATAAACATGGAAGGATTTCCGGAAACGATAGTCATACCGGACATCAAGTTCAATTTCAACAACCGTCGCTTTACGATTGACGACAGCCGCATTGTCCTTGGAAACTCCGACTTCCAGTTGAAAGGCGAGATTCACAATATCGCCGACTGGTTGGCCGACAAAGGTCTGCTGACCGGAGAACTTGACTTTGTGTCGGATATGACCGATGTGAACCAGTTGATGGAATGGACGAGCGGTATGGGTTCGGAAACAGAAACGGATTCAACCGAGGTGGAAACCGCGCAGGTGGAGGAAACTGTTCCTGCGGAAGATGCGGCGTCGGAGCCTGACCCGTATATGGTGCCTAAAGGCGTGGACCTGGTTTTGCATACGAACATAAAGGAAGCGCTTGTCGGAAAACAGGTTGTGCGCAATCTGGGCGGAAACCTGTATGTGGAGGATGGAACGCTCATTCTGGAAGAAATGGGATTTGTGTGCAATGCTGCCCGCCTGCAACTTACGGCCATGTACAAGACGCCGCGCAAGAACCATTTGTACCTCGGTTTGGATTACCACATGATGGACATTCATATAGAGGAATTGATAGACATGATTCCGGAAGTGGATTCCATCTTGCCGATGTTGCGTTCGTTCAAGGGACAGGCGGAGTTCCATATTGCCGCGGAAACTTATCTGGATGGAAATTACAACCTGAAAAAATCCACTTTGCGCGGTGCTTCGTCCATTCGCGGCTATGATTTGGTGCTGATGGATGGTGAAACATTCTCCGAAATAGCCAAGGTGTTGATGTTCAAGAAGAAGACGGAGAACAAAGTGGATAGTATTTCTGCCGATTTGACCATTTTCCGCAACGAGGTGGACATTTATCCGTTCCTGGTTACGATGGATAAATATCAGGCAGCCGTGGGCGGCCGCCATAATCTGGACATGACATTCGATTACCATATTTCACTGCTGCGGCCGTTGCGCATCGGTGTGGATGTCAAGGGTAATTTTGATGACATGCGTATCCGCCCCACCAAATGCAAGTATGCCGAAGACTTCAAGCCGGCCGAGCGCAAGGATGTGGAAACACAGCGGATGCAGTTGCGGCAGTTGATTTACAACTCGCTGACACGCAACGTGAAAACGGAATAACGGCATCCTGATGCCATACGGAAAACTGCCCGATATGTTTGTCGGGCAGTTTTTTTGTTTTTCATGGCCGTTACTGCAAAATCCGAGATTCGGGTATGAATTTCCGTAAACCGGATACATGCAAAGTGTTTTTTCCCTGTAATTTTGCATCGGAAAAATAACTTGACATTCAAAAGTCTATGAAAACAAAACAAATTTTATTTACGTTTATGACATTGACAGTTATGAATTTGCAGGCAATGGCACAAAGTGCCGGAACAACGGAAAATGGAGGCGGTCGTATCTTGGTGGCTTATTTTTCCGCGACGGGAACAACTGCTGCGGTAGCGGAAAAGCTGGCAGACATGACACGTGCGGATATTTATGCCATTATGCCGGAAGAACCTTATTCGACAGCCGACCTGGACTGGCGTAACAAAAAATCGCGCAGCTCGGTGGAAATGGAAAATCCAGATGCACGGCCGGCTCTCCACGGCAGAAAGGAAAATATCGCGGCTTACGATGTGGTTTTCATTGGCTATCCCATTTGGTGGGATCTTGCTCCGCGTGTCGTGAATACGTTTCTTGAAGTTCATGACTTGGCCGGCAAAACGGTTGTCCCGTTCGCTACATCGGGCGGCAGCACCATTGCCAACAGCGTTGCAATGCTGAGAAAGACTTATCCGAATCTGGATTGGAAAGATGGCAAATTGCTCAATAATTCCAGCGAAACGGTTATCCGAGCCTGGTTGGACAAGCTGGGAATCAAAATCTGATTTTACGCTTTTGCCGGTTGCAGCAACAGCCTGAACGATTTGGGCATTGCGCTTTCAAAACGTAGTTTTTGCCGGGTCACCGGATGCATGAATTCCAGCAGGCAGGCGTGTAGTGCGATGCGTCTTATGGGAGTTGTGCCGCTACCGTATTTTTTGTCGCCGACAACGGGATAGCCCATGTCGGCCAGGTGGACACGGATTTGGTTTTTGCGTCCGGTTTCGAGTTGCAGCCGGAGCAATGAATAACGTTCGTTGCTTTCCAATAGTTCGTAGTGTGTTATGCTCAGTTGCCCGCCGTTGTCCGTGGGTGACGAGTAAACCTTTTTCGATTTCTGGTTTTCCGTCAGCCATGTGCGGATGGTTCCCTGCGGTTCGGCGGGTTTCCCTTCCACTACAGCAACGTATGCACGCTGTGTAACGATGTTTTTCCAGTATGCTTGCATGTATTCCTGCGTTTCCCTGCTTTTGGCAAAGACGAGCAGGCCGGACGTTTCGCGGTCAAGGCGATGCACGGTATAGATGCCGTTACGCGGGTTCGACTGTTTGACGTAGCGCCTCAAAATGGAGAATGCCGTTGTTTCCAGGGAATTGCGTTCGGTCGCGACGGTGAGCAGGCCTTCTTTTTTCTCAACGACAATCAGGTCGTCATCTTCGTAAACGACCCGCAATTTCGGATGTTTCAGTTCCTCGTTGCCTTTTCCGGCAGATACGATAACGCTGTCGCCGGCATTCAGCGGCAAGTTGTATTGGGTATGGATTTGTCCGTTTACCTGCACTTGCCTGTGCGCCAACAGTGATTTTACAGAATTGCGGCTCATGCCGCCCATTTTGGCGAGCAGGAACTGCATGAGTTCGGCCGCTTCCGTGACGCGGAAACGGGTGCAGGGGATTATTTTCTTTCCGTTTTTGAATGCGGGTTGTGTGCGTTGTTTTGCCATAGTTTTTTGTTTTTTATGGATTTATGGCCAGGGCGGACAGGATGCCATCCATGGCCGATGATGTGATGCCTCCGGCATATCCGGCGCCTTCGCCGCAGGGATAAAGCCCTTTAATGCGGATATGTTGCCGCGTTTCCGGGTCGCGCGGGATGCGTACCGGCGAGCTGCTGCGCGATTCGACGCCGACAACCACGGCCTGGTTGGTCAGGTAGCCGTGCATTTTGTGGTCAAAGTCGCGGAAACCTTGTTGCAGGCGTTTGCCTATCATGTCGGGTAGCCAGAAATGCAACGGGGACGAAATCAGTCCGGGCAGATAGGAACATGCCGGCAGGTCGGGCGACAAGCGTCCGCTGACGAAATCGGCCAGCCGTTGTGCCGGAGCGGCGAGTCCTTTGCCGCCGTTGTTCTTGTAGGCAAGCTTTTCTACATGTTGCTGGAAATGCAGCCCGGCAAGTGCGCCGTACTGCTGGAAATCGGCGGGAACATCTTCCGGCCGTATTTCTACCACGATGCCGGAATTGGCGTATGGCGAGTTGCGTTGCGAAGCGGACATGCCGTTCACCACGATTTGTTCCTCTCCGCTTCCCGCCGGAACGATATGTCCGCCCGGACACATGCAGAATGAATATACGCCGCGGCCGTTTACCTGTGTCACGAGGCTGTATGAAGCCGCCGGCAGATACGGGTCGCGTTGTTTGCTGTGATATTGGATGCTGTCAATCAGTTTTTGCGGGTGTTCCACACGTACGCCCATGGCGAAACCTTTGGCTTCCAGTTGTATGCCGGCAGCGTGCAATATGCTGTAAATGTCGTGTGCCGAATGTCCTGTGGCCAGAATGAGATTCCGGGCCGTGTATGTTTCGCCGTCGGCTGTTCTGCAACCGCTTACGGTGTCCTCATGTAACAGGATTTCTGAAACGCGGGTGTTGAAATGTATTTCGCCGCCATGTTCCAGAATGGTTTGCCGCATGTTTCTGATGATTTGCGGCAGCTTGTCGGAACCGATATGCGGATGTGCTTCGTAAAGAATTGTGTCGGCTGCACCGTGGAAATGGAACAGTTCGAGTATGCGTTGTATGTTGCCGCGTTTCTTGCTGCGTGAGAACAGTTTGCCGTCAGAAAACGTGCCTGCGCCGCCTTCGCCGAAGCAGTAGTTCGATTCGGGTTGGAAACCCTGGTTGCGGTTGAGTATGGCTATATCTTTTTTGCGCTCGCCTACATCTTTTCCGCGTTCCAGAATGACTGGCTTCAGGCCTTTTTCAAGCAGTTGCAGCGCGGCAAACAGTCCGGCAGGCCCTGCTCCGACAATGATGACCGGTTCCGCATGTTCCACGTTCCGGTAATCCGGCTTTTCGTAGTGTAATTCCGATGCCGGCCGGTCAATGAAGGCATCGACGGTGAGCAGGATTTTCGGTAGTCTTGAGCGTGCATCGACCGATTTCCTGACGATACGGTAATCTGCTATGCGTGTTTCGGCAACGCCAAGTTCGGCGGCAATGGCCTTGCGCAGCAATTCCGGCCGTGCGGCCTGTTCCGGTGTCAGTATCAGTTGCATACGGGCGGCTATTCGGTCAGGATATGGGTGACTGTTTCGCCGGCAGGCGTCATCGGGTAAACGATGCCTTGCGGTTCCACGTGCACGACGAGCAAATAGGGGCGGTCATCGCGGAGCATGTCGGCGATGGCGCTGTCCAGTTGGTCGCGCCGTGTTACGGTCGTGGTCGCGATGCCGTATGCTTCGGCAATCTTCCCGAAATCGGGATTCACGAGTGGTGTGGATGAATAGCGGCAAGCGTAGAACAGTTCCTGCCACTGGCGCACCATGCCGAGATAATCGTTGTTCAGTATGACCATTTTGACGCCGGTTTGTTCCTGCATGATGGTGCCGAGCTCCTGCATGGTCATCTGGAAACCGCCATCACCCGTGTAGAGGATTACTTTTTCCTTGGGTGCGGCGATTTTTGCGCCGATGGCTGCCGGAATGCCGAAGCCCATGGTGCCCAATCCGCCGGAAGTGATGAAACAGCGCGAACGGCGGAAGCGGCTGTAGCGTGCAGCAATCATCTGGTTTTGGCCTACGTCGGTTACGACAACGGCGTCGTTGTCGGTTGCGGTGGAAATCCGGTCGACAACCTCGCCCATGGTCAGCGTGGTGCTTGTCGGATGCAATTCGCGTGCAATGACGGCCTCCTGTTCATGCTTGTGGTGTTCTTCAAACGAGTCTATCCATTCCGTATGTTGGTTTTTGTGTATCAGTGCCGTAACCATGGGCAGGCTTTGTTTTACATCGCCCACAATGGCCACATCGGTTTTGACGTTCTTGTCGATTTCCGCGGGGTCAATGTCGAAATGGATGATGCGTGCCTGCTTGGCGTATGTGTTCAGGTTACCGGTGACACGGTCATCAAAGCGCATGCCGATGGCAATCAGCACATCGCATTCATTGGTCTTCATGTTGGGCGCGATATTCCCGTGCATGCCTACCATGCCTTGGTTCAAACGGAAGTCGGATGGCATGGCCGATTCGCCCAGCAAAGTGTAGGCGGCCGGAATGTCGGCTTTTTCCAGAAAATCAATGACTTCTTTTTCTGCGTGTCCCAAAATGACGCCTTGCCCAATAATGGCCAACGGTTTTTGCGCGGAGTCAATTAATTTGGCTGCTGACTGCACGCAAGTTTCCTCTATCTCTTTCTTGGGTAGATAGCTGCGGATGAAACTGCATTTTTCCGGTTTATAGTCAACCATTTCGGTTTGTGCATTCTTTGTGAAGTCGAGCACGACCGGCCCGGGGCGTCCGCTTTGCGCAATGTAGAATGCGCGCGCCACCGCCCACGAAATCTCGCTGGCAGAGCGGATCTGATAACTCCATTTCGTGATAGGCTGCGTAATGCCCACTACGTCTATTTCCTGAAAGGCATCCGTTCCCAGCAAGGAAACGCCGACCTGTCCCATAATGACAACCATGGGTGTGCTGTCGAGCATGGCGTCGCCGATGCCGGTGATGGTGTTCGTGGCGCCCGGTCCCGAGGTTACGATGCAGACGCCGGCTTTGCCTGAAACACGGGCATAGCCTTGTGCGGCGTGTGTCGCTCCCTGCTCGTGGCGGGTCAGTATGTAACGTATGTCTTTGAAATCGTACAGCGCATCGAAAATCGGAATGGCTTGTCCTCCCGGATAGCCGAAAATGGTTTCCGTGCCTTGATGTTGCAGGGACTTCAGTAATGCTTCCGCACCTGAGATGCGCTCAGGAGTTGTTTGAATTTTCATATTGTACAGCGGTTTTTTGAAAAAGCGCTGCAAAATTACGAAAAATAATCGGGAATCAGTTTTTCTGTGCCGGAGTTGCGGGTGTTATCTTGAATGATTTGTTTTTATGCATGTCGTTTTCAGCCGGATACTGGGCATACGGTCGTTTTTCCAGACACCTTTGTACACAAGTACTTTGCCGCCGGATTACTCTTTTTGCAGTGGGAAGGAAAATCGGGGCAGTACACCGTTGTCATTTTACTATGGACGTTTATGTTTTTTTCTTCCCTCTGATGTCGTTATTTCAGGTGTTCGGGTGTTGCTGCCTGATTTTGACATCCCAATAAAAAGGAATATCTTTGCGCACTTTTTGAGCGTGTAAACCAATGATAAACGGACGTAAAATAGTAGTAGTCATGCCTGCCTACAATGCGGAAAAGACGTTGGAGCAGACTTATTCGGAAATACCGATGGACATTGTGGACGAGGTGATTTTGACGGATGATTGCAGTAAGGACCATACCATCGATGAGGCCAGACGTTTAGGTATCAAAGAGATACTTGTGCATGAAAGAAACCGTGGATATGGTGGCAATCAGAAAACGTGTTATGACCGTGCGCTGGCCATTGGCGCAGATATAGTGATTATGCTGCACCCGGATTACCAGTATACGCCCAAGCTGATTCATTCCATTTCTTATATTATTGCCAATGACGTGTATCCGGTTGTGTGTGCATCGCGCATTTTGGGTAAAGGCGCACTCAAAGGCGGAATGCCGCTGGTAAAATATGTAGCGAATCGTTTGCTGACTTTTTTCCAGAATATTTTGTTGCACCAGAAATTGTCGGAATACCATACGGGTTACCGTGCTTTTTCGGCCGATGTGTTGCGCAGCATTAATTATGAAGCAAATTCCGATGATTTTATTTTCGACAATGAAATGCTGGCGCAGATTTTTTATGCGGGTTATGAAATCGGGGAAGTTACGTGTCCGACCAAATATTTTGATGATGCATCTTCCATTAACCTGAAACGCAGCGCTGTTTATGGACTTGGCGTTTTGCGTGTGTCGGTCGTATACCGGTTATGCAAATGGGGCCTGATGAAGTCCAGATTGTTTGACAAACCTGCAGGACACTGATGCGCGATTTTCTGGACAGACTTTTCAAAAGGCCCACTGACAGTTTTTTTGTCCAGCTGTTCCGTTACCTGTTTTCGGGCGGAGTGGCTTTTGTGATTGATAAGGCTTTGTTCTTGCTGGTGCGTTATGTGCTTGATGGTGACAAATATGTGGCAACGACAATTGGTTTTGCGGTCGGGCTGGTGATTACTTATTTGCTCAGTATTTCATGGATATTCAACGAACGCCGGATTCGGAAGACATGGCTGGAGTTTGCTGCTTTTGCCGTGATAGGAATAGTCGGTATGGCCCTGATGAATCTGTTCATGTGGTTCTTTTCTGATTATGCAGGCATTGGCAGTGATATCGTAGCCAATCTTTTCTCTACGGTTTTGGTGACATTGTGGAACTTCGTTGCCAAAAAGTACATATTGTTTTCCCGGAAATCACGTTGAAACATTGTCTGGCAAAAACAGCCTCGCTCGGATGCAAGGCTGTTTTTTTTATGTGTCGCAAAATGCGATTAATTGTCCGTTTGACCTGTCGGGACTGGTTTTGGCATACGCCTATAGAAGGCAAATCCGTTTTTTCTGTACAGGAGTTCCGCATCGGGTGCATCATTCAGGAGTTGCACGCGGTTACGTTGAGTGTCCTTCATGGCAATGTAGCATGGCTTGTCGAGTTGCCCGCGCAACAACAGCTTTCCATCCGACATGTTATTGGCAGGTTGCCTGTCGGAATAGAAGTAGTGCGCGTAACTTTTGAAGTATGGCGTATAAATGTAGCAGTCTTCCCCTTTTTTGCTTTCGTAGAATTCTATGGCGGCCGCTTGGCTGTATTTTTCCACCTGTGGTGCCACAAACCGTACGGCTACGAACATGAACAGCATTGTTCCGGCCGACAGACATGCCACTGGTAGCAGGTCTTTTCTTTTGCCTGTCAGGCGGATATAGGCAATGGCACCGGCAAGGAGCAATAATCCGGTAAAAGCCTCAAAACCATGCCATGTGGCAGTTGCCTGCATGTTGCCGACAGCAAATTCGTCGGCTATGTGCGGAACAAGTGCGCCCTTGAATTTGTCAAATTGCGTTATGGCAAGGATGGCCAGGGCATAAACGACGGACAGGCAAAGCAACATTACACCAATGTATTTGGGCAGTTTGCGTTTGCCTTGCATGAAATCCCATGCAACGTACGCAGCCAGAAAAGTGAGCGGAAAATAGCAGGCCGAAGAGTAATGTATGATTTTGGTACGGACAATGGAAAAAAGGAGCAGTACAACCCAGAACATCATCATCATCCAACGGAAAAAGTGTGCGGTACTTGCCGATTGTTCGTTGACAAGAATTTTCCGACTGAATGCTGGTAATGCAATGATGGATGCAGGGAAGACACCGAAAAACAAGATAACAAAGTGGTAGAGCGGGAAACCGCCATGTCCGGCATCCTGTGTCTGGAAAAGTCTGATCTGGTAAACAATGAAATCGCGTATGACCGAGTAATTGCCGTTCAGTAATTGCAGGATGAACCATAAACCGCCCATCAGGCATAACATTACAATGAAAACCGCCACATCTTTCCAGCGGAAAGG
Organism: uncultured Bacteroidales bacterium; assembly: GCA_944321895.1. Taxonomy (GTDB): domain Bacteria; phylum Bacteroidota; class Bacteroidia; order Bacteroidales; family Paludibacteraceae; genus CALUNA01. The sequence goes on from CALUNA010000011.1 coordinate 57,932, forward strand.
CATGCTGAGGCGGTTCCAGAACAGATAGACAACAAAAGTAAGCAGGAAAATCAGAAAACCGACCGGCCCTTTGGTCAATACGGCCAGCCCCAGAAAAAATCCTGAAAGGGCCGCCATCAAGGTCTTCCCGGCCGTATCATCACCATCCGTGTAACGTATGAAGTAATAAACACCGTAGAAAATAAACAGGTTGAACCACGGGTCGATAATTCCGGACTTGAAATAGAAGAAAGGTAAAACCGAACCTGCATAGAGCAGGACCCAAAGCAAACCGAAATTGCTCCCTTTCAGCCTGCGGCCAATGTTGAACAACACCAAAAGCGTACATATGCCACATACGGTGTTCGGAAAACGGGCGGCAAATTCGTTGATACCGAAAATCTTCATGGAAAGCACCTGCAGCCAGATAAACAGCGGCGGTTTTTCCCAAAATGTATGGAAGTTGATTTGTACATCCAGATAATTCCCGCTTACAAGCATTTCACGGGCTGATTCGGCAAAATTTATCTCGTCCCAGTCAAACAGATGCACGGCACCTAATCCCGGCACAAACAGCAGTATTCCGATAATAATGATGCCTGCTTGTAATATCAAATCTTTCTTTTTCATGGAATATGGGTTTGTATGTTGTCCTTTGTTTCTGTCGGTTAATCAACCATGCGTATGGCGCCTTTGTCAGCCGAGCTGACAAGTGCAGCGTATGCCCGCAGAGCTTTTGATACGTTGCGGTTGCGGTCGGGTTTGAACGCCCTGCTGCCGCGTGCCATTTCCTGTTGCCGGCGTTGTGCGAGTTCTTCAGCCGATAGCCGGACATTGATGCTCCGTTGCGGGATGTCAATGTCTATGATATCTCCGTCGCGGACCAGTCCGATGTTGCCTCCGGCAGCGGCTTCCGGCGATATGTGGCCGATGCTCAGTCCGGACGTGCCGCCGGAAAAACGTCCGTCGGTTATGAGTGCGCACAACTTGCCCAGATGGCGTGATTTGATGTATGAGGTCGGATAAAGCATTTCCTGCATGCCCGGGCCTCCCTTGGGACCTTCGTGCGTGATGACAACCACATCGCCGGCCTTTACTTTACCGCCAAGGATTCCTTCGCATGCGGCCTCCTGCGATGTGAATACTTTGGCCGGCCCGCTGAATTTCCACAGGCTTTCATCCACGCCGGCCGTTTTGATGACACAACCGTCCTGGGCAATGTTCCCTTTCAGGATGCCAAGACCGCCATCACGTGTGTAGGCATGTTCCATGTCGCGGATACAACCGTTTGTACGGTCGGTGTCAAGTTCCGTACAGGTGGAGTTCTGCGAACCTAAAACAAGGTTGAACTTGCCGCCGGGTGCACTGCTGTAGATGCGTACGGCTTCCGGATCCGGCTGTTCTTTTTTCAGGCTGTATTTGTCTATGGCTTCGCCCAATGTCAGGCCATCAGCCCGTTTGACATCCGTGTTCAGCAGGTTTCTCAGCTCACCCATGATGTTGAGTATGCCTCCGGCGCGGTTCACATCCTGAATATGGTATTTCTGCGTGTTTGGAGCCACTTTACAAAGGCAGGGAGTTTGCCGGGACAGCATGTCGATGTCGTCCATGCTGAACTCAACGCCGGCTTCGTGTGCAATGGCCAGCAGGTGCAACACCGTGTTGGTAGAGCCGCCCATGGCAATGTCCAGGCGCATGGCGTTCAAGAAAGCGTCGCGGGTGGCAATACTGCGCGGCAGTACGCTTGTGTCGTTATCGTGGTAATACTTGTATGTGTTTTCCACAATCAGTCGCGCTGCGTCAGCAAACAATTGTTTGCGGTTTGCATGTGTGGCCACAATGGTACCGTTGCCCGGCAGGGCAAGTCCGATGGCCTCATTCAGGCAGTTCATGCTGTTTGCCGTGAACATGCCCGAGCATGAACCACAGGTGGGGCAGGCCGCTTGTTCAACTTTGGCTACATGCTCGTCCGAAAGGCTGTTGTCTGCACTCTGCACCATGGCGTCGATCAGGTCCAGGTGTATGCCGTCCAGCTCTCCGGCTTCCATGGGACCGCCGGAAACAAACACGGCCGGTATGTTCAGGCGCATGGCTGCCATCAGCATTCCCGGTGTGATTTTGTCGCAGTTGCTGATGCAAATCATGGCGTCAGCCTTGTGTGCATTCACCATGTATTCCACACTGTCGGCAATCAAATCTCTGCTGGGCAGTGAATAGAGCATGCCGTCATGCCCCATGGCAATGCCGTCATCGATGGCGATGGTGTCGAATTCGGCTGCAAAACAGCCTGATTTTTCAATTTCGGCTTTTACATATTGTCCAATGTCATGCAGGTGCACATGCCCGGGAACAAATTGCGTAAATGAATTGACAATGGCGATAATGGGTTTGCCTAATTGGCCGGATTTCATGCCATTGGCAGTCCATAACGCGCGTGCACCGGCCATGCGGCGTCCTGACGTACTGATTTTGCTGCGTAATTCCATAATATGTAAACTCCCTCGGTTTCAATTTGAATCCGTTGCACGCTGATGCGGGGAGTGTGTGCAACGTAAAACATGGAACAGAAAACCTTCCCCATACGTTTGAGGAAGGTTGGTACTTTTATAAATATAACCGGCTCTCGTGTGTCGTGGAGCCGTCCGATTCAAGCGATTCAGACTCCGGCGGTGTAACCGTGCGGTGGTCTCCGATATCATATCACGGCTGCAAAGTTAGGGATTTTCTCTATAAAAACAACTGGAATGTAAAAATAAAAACAGTTTTCTTGTTGAAATGTAAGAAATCTGTCTGTTGTTCCGACAACTCGCAATTATCGGTCGAATAATAACCGTTTCCCGTTGTGTCCTTCTTGGATGCAGCCGTTGTTATAGACAGTATGTCCGTTTACAAGTGTTGTTACAACCTTGTGTCTGAATGTTATGCCTTCCATGGGCGACCATCCGCATTTGCTTAACAGATTGCCGCGGTCCACTTGCCATGGGGAGTCGGGGTTAACCAGAACAAGGTCGGCGTAGTAGCCTTCGCGTATGTAGCCTCTTTTTTGAATACTGAATAAATCGGCGGGTGCATGGCACATTTTTTCCACTACCTTTTCCGGCGTAAAACAGCCTTGTGCTGCCAGTTCCAGCATGGCAACCAACGAATGTTGCACCATGGGTCCTCCTGATGCGGCTTGCAGGCAGGAGCCTTCTTTTTCAGTCCAGAGATGCGGCGCATGATCTGTTGCGATAACGTCGATTTTCCCGTCGTTGATGGCTCGGCGTAATGCATCGCGGTCTTCCGTGCGCTTGATGGCTGGATTCCATTTGATTCGGTTGCCGTATGTTGCATAGTCCTGTTCGGAAAACCACAGATGGTGCACGCATGCTTCGGCGGTTATTTTCTTGCCGGCCAATGGTCTTGCATCGAACAATCCGAGTTCTTTTTCTGTGGACAGATGCAGAATGTGTAACCGTGTGCCGTGTTTGTGCGCCAGCTCTACGGCTTTGGCGGATGACTTGTAGCAGGCTTCTGCATCGCGGATGATGGGATGGCATTCTATGGGCAGGTTCTCGCCCCATTGGGCGATGCAACGCATCTTATTGGCCTGTATGGTGGCTTCGTCTTCATTGTGGGTTGCAATCAGGAGCGGAACCTCGGCGAAGATACGTTCCAATGTGCGCGTGTCGTCCACCAGCATGTTTCCCGTCGAGGAACCCATGAAAACCTTGACACCGCACACCGTGTGAGGATCCGTTTTTTTTAGTTCGGCCAGATTCTCGTTGGTGGCTCCCATGTAGAAACTGTAGTTGGCAATGGATTTTTCCGCACCGAGGGCATATTTTTCTGCCAATAATGCTTGTGTCGTTGTTTGTGGCTTGGTATTCGGCATGTCCATAAACGATGTTACTCCTCCAGCCACAGCCGCACGACTCTCCGTATAAATGTCCGCTTTGTGCGTCAGGCCGGGTTCGCGGAAATGTACCTGGTCATCTATGACACCGGGCAACAGCCAAAGCCCTTGTGCATTGATATTGTCCTTATGTGCTGTTAGCAGTTCTGCGGAGGCCGGCCCTTCGTGTATACGGCTTATGCGTTCGTCTGCAATTTCCACGCTTCCGATAAATCGCCGGTTCTCGTTTATGATGGTGGCGTTATATATCAACATGGTTTTTGCGGGTATTTGCGGAACCAACTTTGTATTTTCAGGCGGATAACTCCCCATACGGCTTCATTGAAGATGCCTCCGCTCATTTTGGATGTACCTAACTCGCGGTTGATGAAAATGATGGGGATTTCTTGGACATTGAAGCCGCATTGGATAGCGGTGAATTTCATTTCTATTTGGAATGCATAACCCTTGAACCGGATTTTGTCCAGTTCGATGGTTTCCAGCACCTGTCGGCGGTAGCAAACGAATCCGGCCGTGGTGTCGGCAATTTTGATGCCAAGTATACAGCGTACATATTTGCTGGCAAAATAGGACATGAGCACGCGCCCCATGGGCCAGTTTACCACATTGACGCCGCTGACATAGCGTGACCCGATTGCGACATCTGCTCCTTTGGTTGCACAAGCCTCATACAGTCTTGGCAAGTCGGCCGGATTGTGGGAGAAATCTGCATCCATCTCAAAAATATAGTCATATCCATGTGCGATTCCCCATTTGAATCCGGCAATGTAGGCTGTTCCCAAGCCGGATTTTCCAGGCCGTTCAATCAAGTGAAGCCTTGCAGGGAAGGTTTCCTGTAACTGTTTGACAATGGTAGCTGTACCATCGGGAGAGCCGTCGTCGATTACCAGGATATGGAAATCACCCGGCAGGTTGAACACGGCACGGATAATGTTTTCGATATTTTCCTTTTCGTTGTAAGTGGGGATGATGACTAATTTCATACGTGGAAGGTTTTAGAATTCATATAACTCGGAAGGTGTCATACGGCTCAGAGGGCATAACTCCACGTCCGTGCCGACTTTGATGCCGGCTTGTTCCAGATAATGATTTACGGTTTCAAATGCCAGCTGGGGCGTGTTGTTTTCCTTGCTTAAATGACACAAAAAGATGTTTCGCAGGTTGTTATGGTAATTTTTTGCAATAAAAATACCGCAATCGTCATTGCTCAGGTGTCCTGTATCTGACATGATACGTGCTTTCAGGTAGTCGGGATATGGTCCGTGCAACAGCATTTCAATGTCATAATTTGCCTCAAAGACCAGGTAGTTGCTTTGTTGTACGAAATGTGCCAGATATTCGTTGGTGGTTCCCAAATCGGTGGCGAATGTTATGACCTTGTCGTCGTATTTGATGCTGTAGCCTACGCAATCGGTAGAGTCGTGCGACAAGGGGAAGGGGGTGATACGGAATTCGGCCAGCTGGAAAGGAACGTTTTTCTCCAGGTAGCGTTGGCAGGTTTTCAGTTTTTCCGTTACACCATAATTCTTATTTATGCCAATATGTATCTCCGGTGTCGTGTAAACGGGAATATGATACCGTTCGCCCAATGAGCCGACTGCGCGTATGTGGTCGGCATGATCGTGCGTAATAAATATGCCCCATATGTTATGAAAGTCAAGACCTATATTGCGCAAATGTTTGCGTATGGTGCGAATACCAATGCCTGCATCAATTAGAATACCCCGTGCGGGTGTTCCCACATAATAGCAATTGCCGCTACTTCCGCTTCCGAAACTTTGAAAAAGTAATTTGTCCATCACTTTGCAAAGTTAGCTATTTTTTTTCTGTATATTCAAATTAGTTCGCTTTTTATTGGTTGTATGGGAAAAAACAGCATAAGGGTTAGGTCAATAGTGGATATAAAAAAGGAGGGGCATCAAATTATGTTGCAATTTGATACACCCTCCATCAATCAATTATTAATGAAAATCTATTATGTTGTATTTCTCAGAATCTGTTTAGAAATAGAACATCATGTACAGTTTTCCGCCCAAGTTTTTCGTTCCGAACGTGAACGCATTGTTTCCCGGACTGACTAATTCCGTGCGGGTTTCCACCTGGTCTGTGGTCGGGTTGTAGCCTTCCTGCGTCTGGTAGCATTGCCGGCCGAACTCTCCCAGCGCGAAAAGCGATACTTCGCCACCTATCGACAAGTGTGATGCCAGGAACAATTCCACGCCCGCGTGTATGCCCAAACCAAGATACTGGGTGTTGCCATCGTGATAGCGCCCGGTGACGTAGGTTTGTGTCCAATAATCGATTTTTTTCGGATTGCCAAATCCCAGATAGTCAGGTTCATTACCTCGGCTTGGTGTCTGGTTGATGTTTGTGATAGCATTGCCGTATTCGTAGATATTTTTCTGTGCGGCAAATCCGTAAATCAGTTCAGCGCCTGCATAGCCTTGTATGCGTTTGTAGCCTCGTCTGTATTCGGCTCCCAGGGCAATGGACCCTCCGGACCTGCTGATGCGTTCCGTGTCGGTCACTTTGGCTTCGGAAAGCGGATTCAGGGCAACAGCGGCATCGTCCGTGACATAAAACCGGTTCACGTTTGTTGTGGTGAGTATGCCGATATTTGCCCTGAGGGCGATATTGTCGGTCAGCATGTATTTTCCCATAATGGAAACGGTCGGGTTCAAAATGCTGTTGCTTATCGTGCTTTCTCCGCCGAACTGGTTATAACTGGTTCCGGCATCGCTGAAAAAGTGTCCTGCATAATTGAGCAGTGGTGCTAAGTCTATACCTAATCCGATATCTCCAGCTTTCGGGAGTTCCACGGATTTCTTGCTTTTGGCTTCATCTTGGGCAAAGATGCCTGCCGGCAGAGCCAGCAGGAACATCAATGCAAATATTTTCGTCCTTTTCATAAGAAATCGGTTTTATAATTAATCTTGATCCATGATTGAACTCCAGTCATAATTGTTCCACCCGGGGGTGTAATAATTGTTGGGTTCGAACAACAATTTTGCGGATGGGTCGATCCTGTACAATGAGCCACTGGCCGGCTTATTGATAGTGATGTTGTATGGAGAATAGTAGTAACCGGAGATGATGCTTGTTTCATTCACGGCAGGATCTGCGTAGTGTATGAATTCCGCACTACTTTCTTTTAAAGCAATGTTTGCTGTTACTTCATCGGGCAATTCCTCTGCTTTCATTTGGAACGCGAATGTACCGGTGCTGTTCGTAACAACATCAAATGTGTTGCTGCTTATGGTTATTGTCATTAAGCAGTTGCCGGCTGTAGCCCAGTCTGCTTCGGCTAAATTCATATTGCTGTTCCAGCTTTCAACAGCTTTCTTGACTGTACCGGTTATCGTGTAGGATTGCGTTGCGTTGGCGCTATATACTTTCCAGCCCGGAAGGTTGTTGGACCAGTTTATTGTACTTGTACTTGGCGTAAATTCCAAATATCTTGTTCCTCGTTCGTTCCATTCAGCATCGGATGTTCTGATGGTACTGAGTGTGCTGTATCTTCCTTCCAGCTGTTGTGTTGTGCCGGCCGGATTGCGGTAGTGTGTGAAGAGGCCAAGCGCATCGGTGGAAAAAGATGTACTGTTCCATGTGACGGTTGGCTGATCATCTGCGTATTGCAGAGGAACATCAATGCTGAAATTGCCATCGGCATCTGTCGCACCTTGCAAGGTGAATCCGTTACAATTGAGTGTGACAACCTGATAGGCTTTGGCAACATAATCACCCGTCCAGAATCCGGTTTCTCTCGGGAACAGCAACGTTCCGGTAATGGTGCCTTTTGCCGTATAGTCGCTACGTACCCAACCGGCCAAATTAGCATGCCAATCTTGATCTCCACTGTCAGAAGCAGGAGAGAATGTATAATAGAACGTTCCCAATTCATTCCATGCAGCAGTTATATCTTTGGTAGCCCCGTTAGTTGTATATGTACCTTCCAAAATCTGCTGTTTGATGATGCCGTTTTTGTTTACAAAATGCACGAAATCATCTGCCTCAATGGCATCGGCAGATGCATAGGCTACTGGTTCATCAATTTCATGTTTAACAGGAATTGCTACTGTAAATTTACCATCTGTACCGACCACAGCTTCGTATGTATATGAGTAACCACTGCTTGGGTCTGTAGCCTCCACTGCAATGACTTCGCCTGCTGCAGCAACATATTCGCCTACGGCAAATGCGGTTTCTTTGGCAAACATAGCTTTACCGCTTACGGTAACAGTCTTGTTGTACAGGCTTCCGTTGGTGTTCTCTATTTTTACCCAGCCGGCCAAATTGTCGTGCCAGTTCTTGGCAGTGGTGCTTGGAGAGAATTTAAAGTATTGCGTGCCAAAATCATTCCATTCAAGTTCGCTGTTGCGGTCTGCTACGTAATAACCATAACTTCCCTGGAGCATTTCGCTGTCGGAAGTACCGTATTTGGTAAAGTGTTTGAATTCCTTGGTTTCACCTGTGATAGTTCCCGTTATGCTAGTGTATTGATCGTTTTCTTCTTCTTTTGGAATCGTAATGCTGAATGTACCGTCTTCTTTGGTAAGAGCAGCAAACGAAACAGCATTACTATTCGGATAAGTGACAGAAATAGTTATTATCTCATTGTTGGCTCCTTCGTAGCTGCCTACGCCATAAGCAGTCTCACATGAGAACATGATTTTACCTGTAACCGTAGCGCTGAAACCGTATAACTCTCCGTCTGCATCTACCATTTTTACCCAGCCAGCCAAGTTGCTGTTCCATTCTTTGACATCATTTGCATTCTCTGGTGTAAAGCGATAGTAGCGTGTTCCGATGTTGTTCCAGTCAAGTTCTTTCTTGTTGCGGTCCGTAACGGCGTTGTAGCTATAATATTCTCCCTTTATCAGTTTGCTTTCGGTCGTTCCGGCTTTTGTAAAGTGTTTGAATTCGGTCGTTTCATAAGTTTTGTTACCCCATTCAATGTCATATTGGTCGCTTTCTTCTTTCTTGGGAATTACAATACTGAACGTACCATCTTCCTTTACAGGAGCGGCAAATTGCCTTGTCCCATCAGGATAAGTGACGGATATGGATACTATTTCATTTTGTGCTCCCTGATAGCTACCTACGGCAAAAGCGGTTTCGTATGCAAGCATGGCCTTGCCGGTAACCGTGGCGGTCAGATCATAATCCTGTATTTTTACCCAGCCTGCCAGATTTTCGTTCCAGGTTTCGGGAGTATTTGCCATGGCTGGTTCAAATCTATGATAATAAGTGCCCAGGTCAGTCCACTCGGCTTCTCTGTTTATGATTTGTGTTCCATTCGTTTCATATTCACCATCTTTCAAGACTTTGGTACCTGTTTTCGTGTAGTGCGTATAGGAGACAGCCAAAGAATTGTCGAGCTCAATGCCGAAGTTTACTTTCACATTCGGGTCCGCAACAGGAACTTCCACACTGAAGTTTCCATCGGCATCGGTGGCGGTGGCTAATGTCGTGTAACCCGGATATGTTATATTGATAGCTTGAACGGCAGAACTGTACGTGCCGATTCCATAGGTACTTTCAGTCGCTAATTTTACACTGCCGGTCAATGTTACTTTGCCAGCCATATTTTTAAAATCTGCCATGCCGAAAGCCCAACCGGCCAAGTCACCTCTCCAGTTGATGGGATTTGGAGTTTGTGTCAAATCACCGTTGTAACTTGGGGTGAAAAACAAATGAGTGGAACCTAATTCGTATGGCATATCTGCAATGATATTATTGACTTCTTTACCGGCACCATCGTATATGTCTTCAATAGTATATGCACCGGAAATATTACCGCTTTCGGTCGGGCTTGTCCAGTGTTTGAATGCCGAATTACCTACGCCCTGTACGGCTATGTTTTTAACAGTAAACCCATCGCGCAGCGATTGTGCGGGAATTGTAATTGAGTAGTTGCCGGATTCGTCGGTCTGTGTGCCGAAAGTGAATTCTTCAACTTCTCCAGCTGTACTGGCGTTGACATCTGTTCCATAGTTGATGGTAAATTCTACGGTTGCCGCGTTTGCGTTTTGGAATGTTCCTTGGCGATAACCAGTTTCTACAGCCAATAAAATGTTACCGGTCAAGGTAACTTTTTCGTTAAATCCATCCAAATCAACCTCTGCGCTTTCATAATAAATGGCATCTGCTCCTTGGAATGATTTTGTACCCGGTTTCAAACCGCTAAGCTCAATTACCTGGTCTTTTCCATAACGGCGCAAGTTGGTTTTGAACACTGGTTTGCCAGCTTCCATTTTGAGGTATTCGGTATAATAAGCTGTAAATTCTTCCAAACGTAGTGTAGCGTTTATTCCTGCAGATTTTGTGGGTACCTGCAGCGAGAAATATCCTGCCGTATCTGTTACAGCTTCATAAATTTTGCTGCCGTCATTTGGATTTGCAGCTGCCGAAAATTGATCATAACCAATTTCAACAAACACTTTGCGTCCCATTGCCGGTTTCTTGATATTAATGGAATAGTCCGTCCCCAAAGTATCCACTCCAGTAGAATAGTACACAAATCCTTCAACAGTTGCCCTTTCGTTCAATGAATCCAGATTAAATTCAGATTGCTCTTCTTCGCGGCAGCCCGTCCACAAACACAAAACTGCTGCCAGTGCGGCTCCTAAAAATAGCTTTGCCTTTTTCATAAATGATAAAAATTAGTTTTACGGTGAAAATTTTATTTATAGAAATGAAATATATCGGCAAATATATTACTTTTATGAAAAATCAAAGCAAAAGATTGAATAAATTTTTATTTTATAAAACGAATCCGATTTTTAGTATGAATAATTATTTGTTTTTCAATGGCTTAATATATGTTTGGTGTATTTTGACAGATTGTGTTAAAAGAATGTTTGTGGGGGAGGAGAAAATATGTGGATTCGGGAACGGAAGTTTGATGGGTGCTTCATTTTGTTCTGTTTTTGATTTGGTTCAATATGTCGCAGATATCAGGATGTCCATGTCCTGTATGATCAATATCGAACGTGTACCCGTAAGGGGAATCGAAGGGATTGATGTACGATTGTTTGGCTGATTTTGTTGACTTGCGGTTTCCTTTTTGTACGTTTGGCCGGAAGTATGTTGTTCAGATATTCATATACGAAAAAAGGAGAGGTGCCTTGTTTTGTCTCGGCACATCTCCTTTTTTATGGTCATGTTTTGTGTTTTACAAACCGAACACAGCTTTAATTTCGGCTACTTTGTCTGTTTTTTCCCACGTAAAAAGCTCTACGGTTGTTTGGAAGTCTTGTCCGTTGCCATCCTTGAATTTTTTGGTGACAATGGCTGGCGTGCGGCCTACATGTCCGTATGATGCTGTCTCCTTATAAATGGGATTACGCAGTTTCAGGCGTTCTTCTATGGCCTTTGGGCGCATGTCGAACAGGGGTTCTATTTTTGCTGCTATTTCCTGGTCGTTTTCAGGAACTTTTGCCGTTCCGTACGTATTTACGTACAGGTTCATTGGTTTGGCAATGCCAATGGCGTATGAAACTTGCACAAGAACTTCCTTGGCGACGCCGGCGGCAACCAGGTTTTTAGCTATGTGGCGTGCGGCATATGCTGCTGAACGATCCACTTTGGACGGGTCTTTGCCGGAGAATGCTCCTCCACCATGCGCTCCCTTCCCTCCGTACGTGTCTACGATAATCTTGCGCCCGGTCAGTCCGGTATCTCCATGAGGACCGCCAATGACGAATTTCCCGGTCGGGTTTACATACAGAATGTAGTCATCCTTGAATAGTTTGGCGTATTGTGCGTCTTTTTTCAGTACGCGCGGGATCAGTATGTTTTTTACATCATTGTATATGATGCGCAACATTTCTTCGTCAGCCTGTGCTTGCGTGCGGTTTGAATCCGGCAAGATGAATTCATCGTGTTGTGTGGAGACCACTATGGTATGTACACGTTCGGGTTCATTCCTGTCGTTGTAGGCAATGGTAACCTGGCTTTTTGCATCGGGGCGGAGGTATGTCATTTCTTTGCCTTCCCGCCGGATGGCTGCCAGTTCAATAAGCAGGGCATGTGACAGATCCAGTGATATCGGCATCAGGTTTTCTGTCTCATCGCATGCATATCCGAACATCATGCCCTGGTCGCCGGCGCCTTGGTCCATGGGGTCCTTGCGTTCAACTCCACGGTTGATGTCTTGCGACTGCTCGTGCAGGGCGGAAAAAATGCCGCAGGAATTACCGTCGAACATGTATTCGCCTTTTGTGTAGCCAATGCGGTTGATAACTTGCCGGGCAACGGTTTGCACGTCAACATAAGCACTTGATTTGACTTCGCCGGCAACAACAACCTGTCCTGTGGTGACTAATGTTTCACAGGCAACTTTCGAATTGCGGTCTTGTGCCAGAAAATTGTCCAGAATGGCGTCTGAAATCTGATCGGCAACCTTGTCGGGATGCCCTTCCGAAACGGATTCGGATGTAAATAAATATCCCATTTTCTTTTTAATTTTAGCCGTTTGAATGGCTGTTCAACAATAAAAAAAACTAAAAATAATGGGGAAAGTAAGGACTTTGTGTGCGCAGACGGTAACAGAGATTACAGTTTTAGCATTTTTTTCTGTGGTTGCAAGCAGTCCAAATCTCTCCACAAATTCTGCTGCAAATATATGTCTTTTGTTTGATATGCGCAAATAAATCTGCGAAGGCAGCCGTGGGTGCTGTGATTCTTTTAACGAGGAACGGACATACTTGATAAATAAATCAAATATGCCCGTCCGGTTCATTTGGCTGGATATGACGTTTTTTTTATTTGTGTTTCTTGCCGTATCCATAACCGTAGCCGTATCCATAACCGTAGCCTGCTTTGGACTTTTCTTCTGTGCCGTTCAGAACGCAGGCCATGTTGTTAAGTCGGCCGTTTGCATGAATTTCGTTGATAAAATCGGCTGTCGATTTCGGAGTATAGCCTGCTCTTGATATATAAATTGTGGCGTCGGCAAAACGGTTCAGCAGGAATGTGTCGGATACCATGCCTACTGGGGCTGAGTCGATCAGCACGTAGTCATATTTTTCCTTTAAGGTGGCAATCATTTCATCAAGCCGCTCACTCATGATCAGTTCACCCGGATTGGGAGGAACGGGACCGGCAGGTATAACATCCAGGAAATCGTGGATTTTGGATGGCATGATAATGTCTTGCAGGTCATAGCTTGGGTCGGCCAGGTAGGGTGTCAGATAACCTTTGTTGCTTAGATGCAGATAGTTGCTCAACATCGGGCTTCGGATATCCAGACCGATAAGTACGACTTTCTTCTTCATCAATGCAATGGATACTGCAAGGTTGATGGCAATGAACGATTTCCCTTCCTGGCTAATGGTGGAGGTGACTAACACGACAGGATGTTTTTTCCCGGCCAGAATAAAGTTGAGGTTGGTTCTCAAGAGTCTGAACAATTCCACTATCGGAGTTGTTTCGCCTTCTTTGACAACGATCTTGTCGCTTGTCTTGGTTTCACATATTTGTCCAATAACGGGAACCTTGACCAGTTTGGAGTATTCCTTGTAATCATCAATGGTGTTATGGAAAAACTCATAGATGAATGTCAGCCCGATGGGAATACAGCATCCCAGAACGACGGCCAGAAACAGAATGACCATTTTTCTTGGGGCAACCGGATCCGGCTGCATGTATGGTTTGTCTATTATTTTGGCAGGTTGCACGGTGCTCGCAAGTGCCAGGGCATTTTCTTCGCGTTTCTGATAAAGGAACAGGTAAAGTGTTTCCTTTATTTGTTGCTGGCGTTTTATTTCTATGTATTGTCTTTCCTGGGTGGGAACGGACTTTATGCGCATGGCAAACTGCTGGTCTTTGCCCAATATGTCGTTTTTCGATATGGTCAGCCCATCTTTCAAGCTGTTCACACTTGAGATGATGTTGTCGCGCATGACCAGCAATTGTGTTTCCAGCTGTGTTATGACAGGGTTTTGTGTATTGGTTGTACGCAATAGTTTCATACGCTCGAGCAAGGCCTCGTTGTATGTCTGAATCAGCGTGACAAGTGCGGCATCTTCTATGCCCAGATTGGCTGGAATCAGGTTATAGCGGTTTTTTTCGTCATCAACATAATTTCTTATGTACTCAATCAGGTTCAACTGGGTCTCTACTTTTGCCAGTTGTTTTTGATAGTCGCTTGCAGTTTCCAGGAAGAGCTGTGCCTCGGCGGATATGTCTGTAAGCTGGTTGTCTTTTTTGTATTTTTCCACATGCTGTTCGACATCGGCCAGCTCTTCGGTGATAAGTTTGAGCCTCTCATCTATGAATAAGCCCGTGTTGCTGGCCATGATGTTTTTGTCGATGACTGCATCCATGTTATAAATTTCAATCATCTTCGTGATCATGTCAATTGCCTTGCGGGGCGTAGCGGACACGGTTGATATCTGGCTGACATTGGATTCCTTTTTGACCTGTTTGGCTGACAACCTTTGCTGGTAACTGGCTATCAACGGCAACATCGGATAAGTTTTGATGTTTATTTTGTCGCCGGTTTCCATGCTGACCTGTTCGGTAATGGAGATATTCCCTATGATGGTGGCAAAGGGTTGGCTAATGTTTTCTATGTAGTATGTCTTTTTGCTTTCATCCCCGTATTTTATCCTGATTTTGTAATCTTTAGCGCGTTTTTGCAGCAATATGTCCGCGTTCTTGCGGAGTGTATCCGTAAACAGCGGAGGATAATTTATGAGTACGTCGGGTTTGGGATACTGCTCCTTATAGGTCAGTCCATCTTTTTTATAATACTCGGTTTGTATACCCAGTGTTTGGATGACTTGCTGCATGGTAGTCATGGAGTTGATGATATACAACTCTTCTTCGGCAAGCTTGTTCCCGCCGAGGACTCCGAATGATTCGAGCATGCCTAATTGCGAGCTGCCCAGCAGTCCGGACGAACTGTTGTTGTCGGAACGGAGCAACAGGGTGGCATTTACGGAAAATTCAGGGTTTTGCCGCAAGATGTAAAAAACAGCAAGGACAATGCAACAGGCAACCGACAGGACAAACCAGTACCATTTGTGAAGATACTTGAAGAAAATTTCCCTTAAATCAATTGTGTCGTTATTGTTGGAGTGGCTGTTGCTCTGATTATTGTTGTTCATCTTGATTCCAGAGTTTAAAGATTGGATTATTTGTTCAGATTGATTACGGAAACAATCACAGTTGCCAGGGAACCGAGAGTGGTAATCGCTGACAGATACAGACTGATGTTTTGTGATGCTACTGCCCGTACCTGGTTCGGTTCTACATAAACAATGTCATTCTGTTGCAGATAATAATAAGGGGATGTAAATACATCTTCCGAATTCAGGTTCAAGCGTGCGAACTCAAGTTTGCCATTGTTTTCGCGTGTTATGAGAACGTTGTTTCGTTTGCCGTAGGGTGTCATGTCGCCGGCCAGACCGAGGGCATCCAGGACTGTTACCCGTTCATTGTTAATGGTATATTGTCCGGGACGGGTTACTTCGCCGATAACAGTTACCTTGTAGTTCAGAAATTTGATGGTCACAATTGCATCTTTCAGGAAAGGTTCCAGTTCCTTTTTCAGTGCGGCAACTGCTTCTGATTTGGTGTATCCTGCAATTTTGAACGTTCCGATAACGGGAAAATCTATGTTTCCATCCACATCAACCAAATATGATTGCAAGGAGGGTGTGGCATATATCTGGTCGCTGCCGGGACTGGAATATGAAATAACCGGCATGTTGAATGGCGCAACTGCAGTCGGGTCCAGGCCGGTAACAGTGATGACCAACATGTCTCCGGCAACAATTCTTGCCTCATGAGCCGTCTGGAACTGGTTGTTGATACTTTCTGCACTCTCTGCTGTGACGCTTCTGAAATATGCTAATTTTTTCTGGGTTGTACAGGCACTCGCCAATAAACCAAACAGTAACAGAAACAGGAAACGGCTTGTTCGAAACATTTATAAAGTATTTTTTTGTGTAAATAGAATAAATGAACAGCAACAGACCACAACAGGAGTCTATGCAAAAGGACTGCAAAGGTAATGCTTTATTTTAGTCTATGCAAAATTTTTATGTAAATTTGCTGCCGGATTTTGCTCGCATCATATTATTTCCGTTACTTTGAAGCCGAAAAACCATATGAAAAATGTATATGATACAGGACTATTTGAACAGACACGAACAGGAAATTCTGGATGATTTGTTTTCTTTATTGAGAATCCCGAGCATCAGTTCGGATGCAGGACATCGTGAAGACATGCAACGTTGTGCGGAACGTTGGGAATCATTGTTGTGTAAAACAGGGGCTGATACGGTGCAAATAATACCCACGGCGGGAAATCCGGTTGTGTATGCATGTAAAACAGTCGGTCAGGACTTGCCTACAGTCATGGTGTACGGTCATTATGATGTCATGCCGCCCGAACCATTGGAATTGTGGAAAACGGAACCTTTTGAACCGGTCATAAAAGATGGTCATGTTTGGGGACGTGGTGCGGATGATGACAAGGGGCAGTCGTTCATGCATTATGTAGCATTTAAATATTTGTGCGAATCGGATTCTTTGCCATGCAATGTGAAATTCCTGCTGGAAGGTGAGGAGGAAATCAGTTCGCCGAGTTTGGAACAGTTTTGTGCAGATCATCGTGATTTGCTTGCCTGCGATTATGTCCTTGTGTCAGATACGAGTATGTTGTCGGCCGAAACGCCGAGCATAACAACCGGTTTGCGCGGCCTGGCATACTGGCAGTTGGAAGTGACGTCGGCACGTCGTGATTTGCATTCCGGCATTTTCGGTGGAGCGGTTGCCAATCCGATTAACGAGTTGTGCAAACTGATTGCCCGCATGCAGGACGATGCTGGCCGGATTATGATTCCGCATTTTTATGATGATGTGGAAGATGTGTCGGATGAAGAAAGAATGTTGATTTCACAAATCCCTTTTGATGAAGAACAGTATAAAGCGGATTTGGGTGTCCGGAACACGCATGGTGAAATCGGATACAGCACAATTGAACGCACGGGCATACGTCCTACATTCGATGTGTGTGGTATTTGGGGCGGTTACACCGGCGAAGGAACAAAAACCGTGTTGCCGGCAAAGGCATTTGCCAAATTATCAACTCGCCTGGTACCGCATCAGCATAGCCGGGTTATCGGTAAATTGATGGAAGACTATGTGAAACAGATTGCACCGGATTATGTACAGGTTGAATTGACTTATTTGCATGGTGCGGAGAGTTATGTCTGTCCGATTGACCTGCCTGCCTACAAGGCCGCGGAGGCTGCCTATACCAAAGTGTTCGGCAAACGTCCGTTGCCGGTGCGTCGTGGCGGCAGCATTGGCGTCGTGGCTGTGTTTGAAAAAGTGTTGGGTGTCAAATCCATACTTATGGGATTCGGTTTGGAATCGGATGCCATTCATTCGCCCAATGAGAATTTCCCGCTTTCCATGTTCCGTAAAGGGATAGAAACCATAACGGAATTTTATAACCAATTGAAAAATTATCTGTAATTCAATCGGTTGCAAATATTTCTTTCGGGTATCTGACTTCGGTCAGGAATAGTCCGGATGCAGGTGCCGATGTGCCGGCCCTGCATCTGTCTTTGGCCTCTATAATGTGGCAGAAGTCATCGACAGACAATTTTCCCCGCCCCACATCCAACAGCGTCCCGACGATGGCGCGGACCATGTTCCGCAGAAAACGGTCGGCTTCGATGGTGAAAATCCAGAGCCCGCCGCGTTGCGACCAATGTGCGGTGCGGATGGTGCAATTGTTGGTTTTTACGTCCGTATGCAACTTGCTGAAACTTGTGAAATCGGTGTAATGCAGCAGCTTTTCGGCTGCTGCATTCATTTTGTCAAAATCGAACGGACCGGGAATATATGCTGTCGTTTCAGTCATGAACGGGTTCTTGTTGAGTGTCAACCGATATTCATACACTCTGCCAATGGCATCAAAACGGGCATGTGCCGTTGCTTTTACCTCAACTATGTGCTGAATGGCAATGTCCTGCGGTAAAAAACTGTTCAGTTTTCTGACGAGTGCAGTTGTTTCCAAATCCGGTCCGGCATCGAAATGCGCGACCATCTGGCTGGCATGCACGCCCGCATCGGTCCGTCCGGCACCGACGATGCTGATTGTTGTCCGCAGTACGGTGGAAAGTGCTTTTTCAAGCACTTCCTGTATTGTGATTCCGTTGGGTTGCGTTTGCCAGCCTTTGTATGCTGTTCCCTTGTATGCCAGATATATGAAATAGCGTTTCAATTCAGGAAAACAGTTTTTCTATTTTTTCGGCATAAAATGCTTCGATGACTTTGCGTTTGATTTTCAGCGTAGGTGAAAGAAAACCGTTGGGTTGGGTCCACTCTTCGGGTACGATTTCAAAACGTTTGATTTGTTCCCAATCGCCGAAATGTTGGTTGTATTTCTTGATTTCCGTGTGGAAACGTTTGATAACAACCGGATTATTCACCATTTCTTCGTTACTTTCAAGGGTAAGTTTGTGTTTTCTGCACCAGGATTTCAGGAAAACGAAATCGGGCGAAATCAATGCTGCAGCGAATTTTTTGTTTTCCCCGAGCACAATCATGTTTTCTATGAACGGTGACTCGCAGCATTTGGACTCGATGGCTTGCGGGTTGATGTACTTCCCGAACGAGGTTTTGAAAATGGATTTCAGTCTTCCGGTAACTGTCAGCAGGCCTTCGGGTGAGAGGACTCCCGTGTCTCCCGTGTGCAGCCATCCGTCTTTGTCTATGACTTGGGCGGTCAGTTCCGGGTCTTTGTAATAACCGAGCATGACATTGTGGCCGCGGCACAGGATTTCGTTTTTTTCGCCTATTTTCAATTCAGTTCCTGGCAATGCCTGGCCTACGGTGCCGAATTTCCGGCCGTTCTTGCTGCGGTTGCTTACGGCAATTACGGGCGATGATTCGGTTAGTCCGTAGCCCTCAAATACGGGCATGTGTATGGCAGAAAAGAACGAAGCAATGTGTGGCAGTATGGCTGATCCGCCGGAAACGACAATGTCGAAGTTGCCGCCAATGGCAGCCCGCCACTGCGAATAAACCAATCTGTCCGCTATTTTATACTGGAAATTGTAGAGCCAGCCCATGTCATGTAACTGATATTTTGTGGCCAGGTTGAATGCCCAATAATAAAGTATGCGTTTGAAATAGGGCAGTTTTTTGCCGGCCAGATACAATTTGTCATATATTTTTTCAAGCAGGCGCGGCACGCAGCTCATCATGGTGGGTTGTATCTCCTTGATGTTGTCGGCAATGGTAGCCAGGCTTTCTGCATAATAGACCGACATGCCCAGGTATTGGTACATGTATACCAGCATGCGTTCGTATGCGTGGCAGAGCGGCAGAAAGCTGAGTGCTTTGTTGCTCCATTTGGCCGGTGTCATGGATACATTCTTGAAATTCTGGACTATGTTGTTGTGTGAAAGCATAACACCCTTGGGCGTACCTGTCGTCCCGGATGTGTACAGGATTGTTGCCAGGTCACCGGGTTTGATGGAGTCTTTTATGGCTTGCAGTTTTTCCGGCTCCGGATATGCTTTCCCCAAAGCTACAATGTCATCGTAGCATTGATAACCCGTGTCTTCGTGCTTGACAAATGTGATGACGTGTTGCAGTTGTTCCACTTCGGGGAATATGGGATCCAGTTTTGTGCGCAATTCCTTGCCTTCTACGAAAATGGCCTTCATTTCCGCATGATTCAATATGTGGCGGTAATCGCTTTGGCTAATAGTCGGGTAAATGGGAACGGAGATGGCGCCTGTCTGCATGATGGCAAAATCAATCATGTTCCATTCAGGCCTGTTTCCACTGACGATACCGATTTTGTCCCCCTGGCTTATGCCAAGCTTCAATAGTCCGTAGCTGATGTTGTTTACGGTTTCAACATATTCCTGAACGCCTATCTTGCGCCATTGTCCACCTTGTTTGTTGGCCAGGACGGTGTCCTGTTGCGGATATTGTTCTGCATAATGGCTGACAATATCAAAAATTCTGGTAACTTCCATGTCGTTTGTTTTGGTGTTTAGGTTATTTCTTTACTGGAAAACTATAGTCCGGTTGCGGTATGCGAGCACTTTGCGGTCAATGTGCTTTTCTACAGCCTGTGACAAGACTATTTTTTCCAAATCCCTCCCTTTCTTGATCAGGTCGCTTACTGTGTCTTTGTGCGTAATGCGGGTGACGTCCTGTACAATAATCGGGCCAGCATCCAGTTCTGCCGTAACGTAATGGCTTGTTGCACCAATCAGTTTTACACCCCGTTCGTGGGCCGCGTGATATGGTTTTGCTCCGGCAAAAGCCGGCAGAAATGAATGATGTATGTTTATGATGTGGTTCGGATAATGGTTAATGAAATTGTCGGAAAGCACTTGCATGTAGCGTGCCAGGACGCAGAACGTGATGTCGTTTTTTGCCAGCAGCTCCAGTTCCCGGGCTTCCTGCTCTTCCTTGTTTTCCCTGGTAATGGGGAAATAGTAATACGGTATGTCAAAACGCTTGGCCACATTTTCCATGTCCGGATGGTTGCTGATTATGAGTGGTATGTCTACGCGCCATTCGCCGGCTGCATAGCGTGCCAGCAAATCATACAGGCAGTGCGGCATTTTGGATACAAAAATGGCCATACGCGGTTTCGTGTCTGCAAAATAAAGTTTGAATGTCATGTTGTACCGGATGCCAATCAGTGTCTGGAAATATTCGGCAATCTTTTCTTTGGGAATCTGGAAAAAATCCAGTTGCCATTCCACTCGCATGAAAAATATCTTTTCTTCCCGGTTTACATACTGGTCCAGATAAATGATGTTCCCCTTGTGTTGGTTTATGAATTCCGTAACCGTAGCCAATATGCCCGGCTGGTCGGGGCAATGCATCAATAATACCGCGGTGTTGTCGTTAATGTTCATTTTTAATCATTTTGCTGTCTTTTGCACAAAATGTTTGATAATGCGCTGCTTTTGAAAGACAAATTCGCGCAAAGATATAAAAAAAATAGGAGGGACAAAACAATAGGTATAGTGGGCTGAAGCTACTGCACGTGAAAAGTCGCTTGTGCGTGGCCGGTATTTATTCGTTCTTGCAGGATGATTTTCCCGTTTTAGGTGGTTTACTTGTTGAGTATTTCCAGGTCATCTTTGTCGAAAAGCGCATTCAAGATTTTTCTTTTCATCTCGGCTTTCAGTTCGATGGTCAGTGTGGTTTTCAGATCATCGTTGTTGTGATTTCTTAAGTCTTGTTTTTTATACTTGTCCGGATAGGTGAATATGTCAATTATATCCATATTTAAATTTGTTGCAATATTTGAAATTTGCCACAAACTAATTTGGATGCTCCCGTTCATTATTTTACTGAACTGGGAAGGTTCGATTCCTGCGTATTCTGCCATTCTGTATTGGGTTATTTTCTTGTCCGTCATTATTTTGCGCAGGTTCTCTATCACGGGGTGCGGGCCTAGGTCTTTTCTATGTTTCATACTATTAATATAATACTTTTTCTTCAATACGCGATGGCTTGTTTTTTAATAAAATGGAATTTAAATCAATTTATAGTTGTACGTATTGAAATTTATTTATATTTTTGCGGCGAAAAAATGAATCAAATGAAATTGAAATAGGACTTGATTTTGATTAAACTCGGAATTATAGTGGGGTTTTAGGAACAAAATCTTGGTTCGCTTGTTCTTGGCCTTTCTTTTTTTGAAATAAATCAAACAAGATGCCTGTTTATTTGCAATAACGGAATAGTATTGATAGAATTTTGTACGGAATCCGGGTGTGACTGGATTATAAACGATAACGACGATATAACAGAATTATATATACGAATTAACTCGATTTACTTTATTCATTTATTAATCAATTAAATTATTTGTATGATGAAAAAAATCATGTCTCTTTTTGCCTTTGTGTTGGCAATCGGTTTATGTAGTTGTGATTCTCTTGAACCCAATTGTACTGTTAATGATCCTTTTCCGGGTGAGTTGGAGTTTGGCGGTTATTATTGTACAGGTTATGCTTCAACGGGTGAGGTATACATTGGTGTAACTGTGAAAAATGTTGGAAGTGCATCACGGGTGTATTTTGGAGATTTGAAAGCTTATGGGAATGGTCAGACTTATGGAAGAGGAATGCAAGTAGGCTACATAGGTTATGTGGATACTCCTTATGGTGTGGAAGTGTGGGTCGAATATAACGAAAAATATACGAAGCTGGAAGGTGTTGACACAAGCCTGGAAAGATTTGACAAGGTGATTATTCCTGTCTCGGTTAACTCCCAGGAAGATCTTGTATTTGAAAACATGCCCATTACGTGGAACTAAAACACGGAAATAAATGGATTGGGAAATTCCGGCAAATGTGTTTATGGAGTGTTGTGCTTTCCCATTCTCATGTTTGTCGGAATTTGTTGTTGTCAAAGAAGTTAATCTTTATATTTGATAGATGTCTGATTGATAATTGAATATGATATTGGGTCATAATCAGGACTTGTAATTTTTAAATGTATGAAAAAGGTTATGTTTTTATTTGCCTCGTTGGCAATTTGCGTTTTGTCGATTAATGCACAAACGCGTACGACGGATTATAAGGAATCTTCCGCCAGAAATCTGGAACCCCTTCATAGTGTGATGATAGCTCCTTTGATAGCAGATCTGTCTGTTATAGGTGACCGTATCGTTTACACGGAGAAAGAGTCTTTTGCGGCATATACCGTAACGCCGGATGTTGTCAAGTTTGTGGAGAATTTCAAAAAAGTGGCTTTGAGTCGTGCAGCACGCGCCCATGGGGCGGATGCCATTATTGGCGCTACTGTGGATGTGATAACCAACAGTGAAGGGCGCTTGGAAATTACGATTTCCGGCTATCCTGCCAAATATACCAATTTCCGGAATGCGACAGCGGAAGACATAACGTTGGTTCAGCAGGGTTTGAATGTGATGAGCCGGAATAATACGGACATATTGACCACACCGACGAGCCAGACACGCATGGATGTTGTCCTTTCAAAATAAATGGATTATGAAAAGGATAGTATTTATAGTTTGTTTTGCCTTTTTGGCTGTTGTTTATGCGGCGGGACAAATCGTTTCCAGTTCATCATTGGTCGTAACCAAAGCGGCCTTGCCAGATGTAAAACCGGGTTACGAACAGTCGATAGATTTGTCTTTTGATATATTACCCTATGCTAGGATAGGCTTCGATGTTAATTATATTGGCGGCTGGCGTTTTAATCGTATGTTTTATGCCGGGTTGGGAACGGGATTAGATTTTGATTTTGCAGGAGAAACTGGCTCTAAATATATAAATGTAGGTTATTATTATGATACATCTCTTGCGAAATTGGTTAATATTCCACTTTATGCACATGGGCGACTTTACTTTACGCAGAAACGTTGTATGCCGTTTGTTGGCCTATCGGTAGGAGGTTTGCTCTCTACTCGACGAAAAGTTTTGTGCTTTTATATTGATGAAGTAGGAAATGGGAGTAAGTATGAAGGGGCTTATGGAACGAGTGGCTTTTTATTAAATGTAATGGCTGGAGCCGATTATCGTATGACAGCTAATTCAGACCTTTATATTAGTTTAGGTTTTAAAGGAATAACGAGACCCTATGTGGCAGAGTTGCATGTGGCAGATTTGACCCAATGTGATATAACATTTAGGCAGAAATTTTGTGCAGGTTTTGACATGCATGTGGGTTTCACTTTCTAAATTTAGGATTATATGAGAAGAATTTATTGGTTTGCTTTTGCATTGCTGGTATTGCTGCCAGGTTGTGAAAAAACGATGGAATTGAACGCAAATGAAGATCCGAATGTTATATTTTATACGACTACAGATCATGAATTGCTCGATCTCGGTAATTCTTTCAATGCGGCTGATATAGAAAGCCATACTTATGGGAGAATTAGATTTTATAATCCGGTTAAGGAAATACCTGAGGAAACGTTCGGTGACTGCTCCGTACTATTCAGCATATCTATGCCTCATGGGGTAGAAAGTATTGGAAACGGGGCGTTCTCCGGTTGCGACGCACTCACGCAAGTGACCATGCCCAATAGCGTGACAAGCATTGGATACGGGGCGTTCGATGGCTGCTCTGCACTCACTGATGTTTATTACATTGGGGAACTGGCAGAATGGTGCGGTATTAGGTTTGACGGTTTTACAGCTAACCCGTTGTATTACGCCCATAATTTGTATATTGGTAACACCTTGGTTACGGAACTGGTCATACCCGAAGGCGTAACCGAAATCAAGGATCATGCGTTCTCTTTTTACGATGCACTCACTCAAGTAACCATAGGCAGCAGCGTGACAAGTATTGGAAACCAGGCGTTCTACGGCTGCTCCGCACTCACACAGGTGGACATACCGGGCAGCGTGGAAAGCATTGGAAACTCGGCGTTCGCCTACTGCTCCGCACTCACGCAAGTGAACATACCGGGCAGCGTGGAAAGCATTGGGAACTCGACGTTCGGGCACTGTACACAACTTGAAACCGTCTTTTGTAAGTCCGAGAATCCGCCGACACTTGGCCGATCTGCTTTTGATGATACTAATTTGAAAACGATATATGTACCGCGAAATAGTGTTCAGGCTTATAAAAACGAATGGTACGACTATAAAGACGAAATAGTGGGCTATGATTTCTAAGTTTTAGGCTTGTGTGCATGAGATCTGGATAAATTTGGAAAAGAAAGACAATAGAAAGATCATGGAAAGAATCTGAAAAAATCATGAATATGAGTTAGATTTATTTTTATATCTTTGTTAACGGAAAGTAATTGGACAAAAATTTTGGGATTTCATG
The DNA here is from genome assembly GCA_944321895.1 of uncultured Bacteroidales bacterium. GTDB lineage: Bacteria > Bacteroidota > Bacteroidia > Bacteroidales > Paludibacteraceae > CALUNA01. The sequence continues at coordinate 82,623 of CALUNA010000011.1, forward strand.
GGCTTTTTGTTTATTTCTAAAGTGGGATAATAATACTTTTATATATATACAATTATAGACATAATTAGACACAATTTTAAATTAATATATTTTTTTAATCAGTGATAATATGAAACGGAATTTATTTTTGATACTTTTGGTCGGTAGTTTTTGTGGATTTGCGTTTTCGGCCAAGGCAAACAGCATGGATGAGAAATATCGCCGTAGCTCGATAACAATGCTTACGATTGTCCATCCTGCAGATTCATTCAGTACGGAAATCCAGGAAGCTGTAAAAAGCATGCCGTTCCCTGACAAATATGACAATAACGACCTTGGTTTGACATTTTTGAACGGAACACCTAATGCAGACCGCAAAGCGGATTTGTCGGCGCAACTGGAAGCCTATATGGCCAACTCGCATTTTGCAAACTTTTTGGTGAACAATTGGTTCAACGGCACCGCATCCGGGTTTGACATGAAACTGATTGAAGAGCGCGGCTATTATGATGCTTCCATTCTGGATGTACAACAGGCGTTGCAGACAGTTCGGGGCAAGTCCATGTTGGCTGATGCCGGTGAAGAATTGCTGAATAAAACATTTGTCCTGATTAATGACATTTCATACGTGGATCATCAGGAACGTGCGGCAATTGTTGCGGAAACTTCTCGCGCCGTAGGCGCGACTGCGCAGGCAGTGGGTGATGCAGCTGGTGAGGTCTTGGGCATGTTTGGCGGATTAGGCGCATCTCTGGGCGGATTGGTTTCTTCTGCAGGAGGCTTGGTCAATTCCGCATCCGGCCTGTTGGGTGATATTACGGACATGTTGAACATCAGCGGTTTTGTCGTGCGCATCAATTCCTATTTGTTCCAACTGGATTGGAATGAGGAAGCGGCTGCCATATTTTATGAAAATTATTACACGACAAACGACAGCAGCAAAGTAGAAGCATTCTGGGCCGATACGACGACATTTAAAATGAAATATATCGGTAAATATGAACAATATACGGACAAGGGAACCATGTATTCGCAGAAAAGCCAAAGCGAGCAAATGTTGGTTACTTGCACGCGTACATTGGACAAGAATATCGTGAATCTTCAGAAAACATATCCTGTTTTTCAGGTGAAGACACCTATTTCAGAGGTGGCGACCAATGAGAAAGGCAAATTTATCGGATATCGTGCTTACATCGGAACCAAAGAAGGAATTACGGCAAAAAGCAAATTCCAGGTAGTTGAAAAACAACAAAATGAAGATGGACGTACAATCTATAAGAAAGTAGGTACGCTGAAGCCGGTTAAAGGCCAGATTTGGGACAACCGTTACATGGTTTCCGAAGAGGATGTAAAAGCATCGGATGAAAGTGGAGAAGAGTTGACCGCTACTTTGCTCACGGGTACGAAGAATCTGATGCCGGGCATGTTGCTTATCGAGGGAGATTTTGACAAAAAAGCAGCCAATGAGGAGGAAACTCAGGATGCGGAAGAATAAATGTGGATTAATAAAAAATTGGTGATTATGAAATCTAAATTAGTGCTTTTGTTAGGAGCATTACTCTTGTTTTTGCCGGATGTGTTTGCCAAAAAAAACAAGCAGGACAAGGAAACATTCCAGTGGCGTTATGAAATAGAGCCTACTGTAGGACAGGCAAAACAAGGCGCTTGTATCGTGAAAGTATGGACATATGCAAAAAAAATGGATCAGGCCGTAGCACAGGCTCAGAAAAATGCGGTCCATGGAATTATATTCAAGGGTTATGCCCCATCGACAGATGGCACCAGGATGCCAGGACAAAAACCGTTGGTAACGGATTATGAAACAGAGTTGGAGCATGCCGCATATTTTGAGGATTTTTTTAAGGATGGAGGCCGCTACATGCGTTTTGTGTCTTTGGTAAATAATGGAACACCAGGGGCGGGTGATCTGATCAAGGTAGGTAAGGAATACAAGGTAGGAGTTGTTGTGGTTGTCTTGAAAGATGAATTGCGTAAGGAATTGGAAACGGCAGGGATTATTCGCTCATTGGGTTCGGGCTTTTAATATTGTTTGTATGAAGAAGTTATTGGTATTCATTTTTTGTCTGTGTGCTTGGTCAGGAATAATATGTGCTCAAGCCAAGAAACCTATTATTATGGTTGTGCCGAGTGACTTGTGGTGTAACCAGAATGGATATATGCAGAAAATGGAAGTAAATGGCGATGTTGTCAACTATCCGGATTACAAAAAAGCCTTGCAGGAAAATGCAGATTTGCTTTTGGTGATTAGCAAAATCAATGAGTTGATGGCAGAACGCGGTTTCCCGTTGAAAAATCTGGAGTCATCGCTTAAATCGCTGGAATTTACGGAAACGGAAGGCGCACTACTGACAAGCCACGACGGAAGTGCTGTTGCGGAATCGCCCATAGACAGGTTGAAGCGGACAGCAAAAGCGGATATTTGGATGCAGCTGACATGGACGTTGAACCAGACGGGTCCGAAGCGTTCGCTGACGTTTAATCTGCAAGGTTTGGATGCCTATACAGATATGCAAATTGCAGGTGCATCTGGTACAAGTGCTCCGACGTTCAGCACGGAACTGCCTGTCCTGCTGGAAGAAGCCGTGTTACAGCACTTGGATAACTTCAATTCACAGTTGCAGGCGCATTTTGACCGTCTTTTTGAAACAGGCCGTGAAGTGACCATCATGATACGTGCGTGGGATACGTTGGAATATGGTTTGGAAACGGAGTTTGACGGTATGGAATTGACGGAAATTGTAGAAAACTGGATTGCCGACCATACTGTTGGCGGACGCTATAATCTGGTGGATATGTCAGAAAATTTCATGATGTTTGAACAAGTGGTAATTCCTTTGTTTAATGAACAGGATAGAGCATTGGATGCCCGAATGTGGTTGCGTGACTTACAAAAACATTTACGCACACAATATGAAATAGATGCCAAACTAATGACACGTGGTCTGGGCTTTGCGCAGCTGGTAATTGGAGAAAAATAGAAAAAGAATAAATTATGGACAGGCGTTTTTTATCGTGGTTTTTGTGCTTATGTTTTCCGTTTGTACTTTTTTCCCAGGAGAGGAACATTGCCATTACACCTTTATTGCCGGAGGAAGTTGATATTCCCGAAAGTTTGCGTCCGATGTTGCAGCAGAAATTGTTACAGATAGCAACAACGAACGGTTATGGGTCTGAGTCGGATGACTTTATCCTGACAGCGAACGTTATGGTTCTGGAGAAAACAGCAGTGCCGACGGTTCCGCCTCAAATCAACTTGACATTGGAAGTTTCTTTGTATGTAATTAACCGCTTGGAAAAAGTCATAGTCGCGGAAAAATCCGTACAAATAGGCGGAATAGATAAAACGGAGAACAGTGCATATACGCAGGCGCTCAAACAACTGAATCCGCGTAAGTCGGAAATCCGTTCGTTTATGACCAGTGCCCGGGAAAAAATTGTGGAGTATTACACTGAAAAGTTGCCCGCATTACTTTCCAAAGCTCAGTCGTTGGCCGATATGGGTGATACTGATGAGGCATTGGCGGTTTTGTCCATGATTCCGGAAGTAGTTCCGGAATATCCGCTTGTAGCGGAACTGATGTCGGAGTTCTATTTGAAATCATTGGATACCGAATGTGCAGGAATTCTCAGAGAGGCCCAAGGTAAGTTGGCTGTGAAAAATTATGAGGATGCTCTGGATTTACTGGTTACCGTAGATCCGTTAAGTAGCCATTTTCAGGAGGCGGGACAAATGATTGATTCAATCCACGCGGTCATTTCAGCCGAAGAAGCACAACAGTATGCAATGGAATTGCAGTTGTATCAGCAGCAATTGGAATTGGCAGAAAAAGCTCGCGAAGATGAAGTAATGTTAAAGAAAATGCAGTTGGAAGCATCTTACAAATATGCGGATCAGGAAAAGGAACAAAATTCAACGGTAACTTCTGATACGGATACCTTGTGGCTGATGCGTTTGATTGGACAATGATTGTTGTAGAATGAAATCTCCATGCAGTTATGAATTCAGTATTCCGATTTTATTGTTTTCTGTTGTGTTATTGCTTTTGTGTTTTCGCGGATGCGGCACAATATAAAATTGTGGAGCGTAGTGCGAAACATGCTCCGGAATGGGTAGGGCAGGCAATGCCAGGTTATTTGATATTTTCGGCAGAAAGTGCGACTTTGGATATGGCGCAGCAGATTTGCATGGAGAATATTAAGAGCGAGATTGTCAATGCGATAGCAGCCAACATAACGGCAACGACGACCTCGTTTTCAGAACAAACCGGTACCAATGGAGAATTTGTCCTTACAGAAGGTTTCAGATCCGATTTGAAAACCATTGCAGCACGCCTTCCGTTCGTTTCCGGTATAACCATTGCCAATGTGGAGGATTCTTATTGGGAAAAACGCTATGACAGCAAGCAGAAAAAGTATTCATATATCGTGTTCCTGAAATACCCGTTCTCGCGCATGGAACGCAACCGGTTGATTGCGGAATTCCAGCAATACGATGCAGAAAAGTACAAAACTTTGACCGATATTAAAATGCAGGCAGACAATCTGACGAATGTGGATGACATTGCGCGTTATCTGTCAGACATAGAGCCGCTGGTAGCTTATTTCTTTGACGAGACCCGTAGGGCGGAAGCTGAATCGTTGCAGAAAAGTTTGCGGCAGATATATAAAAACATAGCGGTCGTGCCATTATCCAATGAAGTGGGGAGATATTCGTATGCTTTGATGTACAATGGCCGGAAGTTGTCCGCTAGCCGTTTGCCTTCGGCACGAAGTGAATATGCAAGTGATATTTCCGTTGTTCCTCAAGCGGATACGACCTATGTGGTGACTTATAATTATGATGGTTGTTTGCCGGAGGATGAGAATACGGTCGATTTGGTGTTTAATTTTGGAGGATATACGAACCGGCACAGATTCAATTTTGACATGGCGGCAAGTCTGCTGGATGTGCTTCCGCAAGGACAGATGGTATTTACGGTTTATGGACAGGAACAGGGAACGGTAGCAGATTCCGTGATGGTTAGTTTTGATTTGCGTGCCAAGTATGACACAAAATTTTCTATCAAATCTTTGGTTATATCAACCTCGGAATTTCCTCAAATAGAGTTTCCAATATACAGCGGCATGACTGGTATGGGGAAGGGTTTGCATCATGTAAGGTTGACGGCTCCTCAGGTGGATTACAGGCAGAGTGATAGGAGAGCATTGACGGATGGATATATGAAAATTGAAAACCAGAAAAACGGAAAAATGCAGACAGTCAATATAAGACTTCCTTATAGAATTAATGTATTAACTAACTAAAAAAGAATGATTATGAAACGTTTATTTTTATTGTTCAGTGTAGCAATTTGCTTGTATGGAATGAATAGTTGTAAATCGAAGCAGACTTTGGCCAAACCGGAAAAAGGTGAAATAGAGATTGCTATACCATTGAGTGGACCTCAATATCAGTCGGATGCAGAAAACTGGCGTGTAGTACAACAGGGTGTAAGTCCTGATATGTCAATGGCAAAGAAGGTTGCCTTGCAGAACGCACGGCAGGAGTTGGCCGCGACTATTCGCGTGCAAGTCCGTGCGGTGATAGACAACTACGGGAAAAATACGGCCGTGACGGACAACATTGATGTTGTGAACATGTATGAAGAACAGGCTTATTCTGTTATAGACCAGACCTTGGCTGGTGCGGAATTGGTTGGCGAAAAATTGTATAAGTTGGAAAATGGGAACTATCGTTACCATGTATGCTTGCAAGTGAACAAGCAATATCTGGCAGACCAGTTGTCGAAAGCATTCGAGAGCGAAGCTGTCTTGCAAGCCAAATTTGACAAAGCCCAGTTTAAGAAAGTGTATGACGAACAAATGAATGCTTTTCTTGAAAGCCAGAAATAATAAATTTTTATGAAAGGTTGTCCTCCGGCGGTTGATGAATCATCAACTTCCGGAGGATTTTTTTTGTCTGTCGGATGGATCTAGGGGGGGGATGGTTTCAAGATTGTGTTAAAATTTTGCTTGTTAAAAACGCCCACAGGGCCAACGAAAGGCATTTGTTTGGCAAAATGTCATGTTTTGCCGATATATTTTAAATTTTAGTCGCCTTGGTATTATTTTTTCCATAATAATGTTGTACCTTTGCAGGGATTTCTATGAATAATACTTGTAGGAGTTTTGGTGTCCATGTAAATAAACGTAAATGGATGCCAGGGATGTGCGTTTTGTTTACTAATCATATATACATACAACAACCTTAAAAAAACAAAAACAATGAAGAAGTCAGTACTTTTTTTGTTGGCGTTTATCCTTTATCTGGGGATAATGCCAAGCAGTGCGCAAACAACGTTGCCGTATGTCATTAATTTCGGCCAAAGCCAGGCGGGTTGGACCGCGGTTGACAAGAGTGCAACTACTGGAACTACGTGGGAATATAAGACTGGTAATTTTGGTGCTTATATTCAGGGACAATATTTAAGCTGTGTATCATTAGGACAAGACTATTATTCTGCCTGTGATGATTATTACGTGTCGCCGGAGTTCGCCCTTGAGTACGGGAAGACTTATACGGCGGAATTTTATGTATGCAATGCTGTGAACGGAAATGGGAGTGTATTGACATTTAGAGGAGGATTGTCTTCAAACGATGTGACTACGTACACGACATTCCGTAGCCTTACTTTGGATGACACCTCTGAATATCCGGCTGCACAGAAAGTAGAGTTTGGGGCTCCTTCTACCGGAAATTATAAATTTGCTTTTCATAGCACAAGTCCGCAGTATAACAATACGATTTATTTGTTTGAATTTAAATTGTATGAAGGTACTGAGCTTGTTGAAGAACCTGAAGAGGTTGTCAAGACAGTGCCATACAGTGTTGATTTGAAGACTGATTATGCAGATTGGACGGCAGTTGACAACAATGGTGATGATGACACTTGGACCCCGTTGCAGGGCATGGGTCCTATGCTGGGTATGATTCTTTCGGGACAGCACGATGACGATTATTTCTCGCCGCAAATAACTCTTAAAGGCGGAACAACTTACAAGATAACTACCAATGTTACCGTTGGAGGCACTCCCGCAGGATATGATATTGTAACCTTGACTCAAGGTACAGACAAAACGCAAATGACAGCAATCAAGCAATTGACGCTGGGTAATAATGGCGAAAACATAGAGGAGAACTTCTTTACTCCGGCTACCGATGGAAATTATTATTTCTCGTTCCATAATACTTCAGCTGCTGGCGGAAACTATTTGCAACTCTATTCTTTTGCCATAGAAGAATATGTGCCGGAAACTCCAGATGAAACAGAGGAGGATTCCTGGGACTTTTCGGGAGCGAATCCGTTGCAGGGTTGGACCATAATTGATGCGAACGCAGATGGTCAAAAATGGGGAATAATAGATGGATATAATGGCCCGACTTATGACGGCACGTCTGTAGCCAATGATGCAAATGATTGGCTGATTACTCCGGCTTTGACACTTGATGCTGGAAAAAATTACTTGGTCCGTTATTCGTTGACTCAGGCAGGGGCTTATGATCCCGATCAAATAGAAATAAAATGGGGTACGGCTCCGACAGTGCAAGGTATGTCCAATTATTTGACGACGGAAACTATAGACTTGGAAAGCGGAACGATTGAAAAAGCAGTGCGTTTGCCGGCTACTGCCACAGGACAAGTTTATATCGGTTTCCATGTGATATCTCCTGCATTGAACAGTGCCATCTCGTTGGATTGGATAAAACTCCTTGTGACAGAGAAAGCTACACCGAATCCGGTTGAGAATCTGGAAGGTGCTTCCGATTATAACGCAAAAAGCGTTACCTTGAAATGGCGCAACCCTGCGTTCGATACTTCCAATGCTCCCATAACATCGGGCTTGAATATAAAGATATATGCCGATGGTGTAAACATAGCAACCTTGGAAGGCAGGGAAGCGGGAGCAGATGATTCATATACATATAATCCGGCTGCTTTTGGCGGAGTTGTAGCTTACCGTGTTACGGCAACAATAGATGGAGTTGAATCATTGCCACAGGAAATAAAAATAGACTTGGATGACGTTCAAGGCGAGTTGGCACTTGAGCAAGAGTTTCCGTTGGCTACCGAGACGGATTTTGGAGATTGGACGATTGAGAATGTAAATGGTGGTGCGACTTGGGGCTATAATTCATGGGGTGCTTACTTGTCTATGCCTACTAATAACCAGGAAGAACATAACGATTGGGCTATAACTCCTGGTGTAGTGTTGGACCCGGCTAAAAGATATGTGGTTCGGTTTGAGGTTTCTACAAGCCAGAATTACCCTGGAAACTTGAAAGTATGGCTTGGAAATGACAAGACTAATACGGCTATGACCAAAGAACTTTTGTCTCTGGAAAATATCTGTTATAACGGTTCGGTTCAGACCACTACGCCACAATTCAGTGTGGAACAAGGAGAAACTTATTATATAGGCTTCCAGGCAGGACAGACTCTGAATGGAATGATACTGAAAAATGTGATGCTTTGTTATATCTCTACGGGTGGTGCAGAGGTTCCTGTAATGGAAATACCTTATACACAGAATTTTGATGCAAATACGATGACCCCGGAGGGTTGGAAAATCAGTAGAAGCAGCGATGAATATGGCTTTAATGTGCTTGATGTTAGGTCTGCTGCGGCTATTTATCATCGAGCACCTTCATGGGACAATGCTTTGTTTTCCAAGGTAGATGCTCCTGCCGGCAGGGAAGAAGTTATATATACTCCTAAATTCTTGTTTGAGACCGGCAAATCATATCAGGTAAGTTTCATGTTGCATAATACGGTACAGGCAACATCGGGACGAAGCCTTAATACGGTTTCCATGTATAAGGCTACTGCACAAAATACGGTATCTATTGTAGGCGATGCTTTGCTTGAAACGAATCAAGAGACAGGCATGGTAAGTTGGGTTGAACAAAAAGTTGAGTTAAATAATATAGAAGGGGAATATGTTTTTGTTATCAAGGTTACCAATGATAACCTTGCCGGTGAAATAGGAATTGACAATTTTAAAGTTGAAGAAATAGAGAAAACCCAACCTGATGCAGTGACTCCGGCCGCCATAGAGGGTCTTAGAGGAGGAAAAATAACTCCAGACGGCATCCTGCTTAGCTGGAATCAGCCGCTTGTAGATGTGGATGGAAATGCAATACCGGAAGGTTCCGTTATTGTAACCAGCATTTACGATGGTAATACATTGATTGGCACGACTGAAAAAACGGTTTCTGGTACGGGTAATTTGGCTTCATCGTTCCAATATTCATACAATGAAAGTGAATATAGCGGCCAGAAAATATTCAAATGTATTCCAAGTATCGGAGACAAAGTATGCCCGAATGCGACAACCTGCGTTGTTACGATAAGCAGCTTTACCGATGGTTATTTGAAAGAGCATATATCCATAACGGATTTTGCCGCAGGAACAGAGGGTTGGACAATCATTGATAACGACAATGATAACACGACATGGAAGAATGAAACTGATGCCGTTGTGACGACTGGTAAAGATGAATGGTTGATATCTCCGGAACTGACTCTGAACCCGGGCAAGTCATATTACATACTTTGCGAACTTATGACAAGTTCGGATAAGGCAGTGAATGTAACCTTTACCAGAGGTAATGGTGCTACAGTTGCAGCTCAGACTGAAACCGTTTATAAATTTGAGAATTTGATACTTAGCAGCTCCTCGGAATTGGAAGTAGGCACGACCTTTAACCCGAGCCAGGAAAGCAATTACGTGGGGGTTCACGTAGAGAATACCGATGGTTCTGAGGTCAAGATCAAGAGCTTGAAAGTCATGCGCCTTATGACGTCGGATGAGCCGGTTGCACTTCCGTATGAAGAAGATTTTGAGGACAGGCTTAATATTGATGAAAGGACGAAATTCCCGAACAAATGGGGACGTCGTACTTCTTCTGCGGAATTGTTCCAGGTAACGACCATGCCTGCAGGTACCATAGAAGCCCATTCAGGAAGCTATGCTGCCGTGGCCAATGAATTTACGTTGAATGGTAGAACCGAAACTCTTTACACACCGTATTTTACTTTGGAGTCAGGGCATACGTATGAAATATCCTATTGGCTGTATATGCCGGGGAATGGCGAGAATATAACGACTGCCAAGTTGATTCTGGCTTACACACAGGAAGAAAGTGGTCTGCAACTGCCTATTCTTCAGCAAGTAGATGCGCCTGTGACCGAATGGAAACAGTATGTAGTACGGTATACTCCGTCTGATGATATGGACTATTGCTTCTATCTTGAGTTTGAAGCAGCCGCAGCCAATGCTGGTATTATTGCGGTAGATGATTTCAAGATAGCAGAAGTGAAAGAAACGACTGGAATGGCTGATGTAAGGCTCGTGAACATGTACTTTGCTCAGGAGCAGTCGTTGTTGCATTTGTCGGCAGAAATAGAGTCCGTGCGGATTTTCAACATGCAAGGGCAGCTGGTTATGACTGCTGGTAATGCGGATGGTCATGTTTCGCTGTCGGGTCTGGGTAGCGGAGTCTATGTAGCAAAGGCAACTACGCTTAAAGGAGAAACAATATCCCTGAAAGTAATAAAGAAATAAACATGTAAAATTTGTAAGGCACTGCTAGGAAAGGGCAGTGCCTTATTTGCATTATAATTGACTATGAGAAAAATAATATTGAATTTTGTGCTGCTGGCAGCATTTTTATTTGTCCAAGTCGGCTACACAGCTTCGCAAGAAACGGAAGCGACATATTTTCAGCGGATAGCAATGGAAGGTGTTGAGATGTATGGTTTGGTAACATATTCTCCAATAAACCAGCTTGACGCCATGACGCCCGGATTGTATGAGTTTGGGTTTGATGCCCAGTTTAAGCCGGATGATAACAGTGTCTTGTTCAGCCGGTATATTGCAGGCGGGGGAGTGTATCATGATGGTAAAATATATTGTAACGTATATAGCGATGAAGCCAAACTCCCGGAGGAGAAACCCGTATGGACAATCCTCGATGCCGAGACGTATGAAGTTTTATATGAAAAGGAGCTTCCTGCTAATTGCCTGAGCACCACAACTTCATTGGCCTATGATATTACCAATGACAAGATTTATGGTATCGTTGTAGATTACAGTTCATCCCATTTGGTTGAAATTGACCCGGAAACAGGCGACATGACCAGGATTGGTGATGATTTTGACAGCTCTTTGAAATTCAGGACACTGGTCTCTGACAATAATGGAATGTTGTATAGTGTTGTTATTGACAGGAGCGATTCTGGTTTATACTTGTACAGGATACGTAAGACCGATGGAAGGGCTGTCAAATTGAAACCTATAACAGGCAAAAATCTATTAGGACCGGATGATTATCTTGCAAATAGCAATACGGAACAGGCTATGTTTATAAACCGTTCGACGGGAAAAGCATATTGGATATTTGAAAGTAGCAGCATAAAGTTGGATGCTAATTATACACCGATATTTGAGGTTAATTTGTTAAATGCAGAAGCTACATTGGTTGCTTATTTGAACCGCTCATATCAGGTGACTGGTGCATGGCTGAAAGAGCCGAACACGGGAGCACCGGGCATCATTACCGATTTTGAATTTGTCACTCCCGACGAAGGTTCGGCAAGTGGTTATCTCCAGTTCAGGTTGCCCGAAAATGATTATTATGGCAATCCTTTTGCAAATCCTGATTTGAAAGTGCTGGTTGTTGAGGGCGATAAGGTTCTTGTTGATACTACGGCCCCGGCTGGGTCGTTGTTCCAAAGTGAGGAACTCTCATTGCCGAATGACAATCATATAGTATTGATTACCCTGTCGAACGAGGCTGGCGACGGTCCCACGGTTCAGCGCACCTTCTATGCCGGCTATGACTTGCCTGCCGCTCCCTCGAACATTGAACTTTCTTATGATGGCCTTACTACTACACTTACTTGGGATGCTCCTACTATAGGGGTAAATGGTGCCATTATCGACAAAGACAATATCCGGTACAGAGTGATAAAATATACAGGATACTATCAGGGAACCAATGAAGTGGTGGCCGAAGATCTTAAAGAGTGCATTTTTGTTGAAACTCATCCCAGCGACATGCTTTACTACATATATTGTGTGGTTGCTACCTACAATGGTGAAGTTGGCGGTTTTGGTTATTCCAACGATCTTGTACTCGGTTCACCCCTTGATCCCCCTTACGGAGGTATGTTTACCGGACCGAACGATATGTTTAACAACTATACGTTGATCGACTCGAACGGCGACGGTTACTGCTGGAATTTCGATACCAATATCAGAAGTGCCATTTACATATACAACCAGACCCAGGCTGCTGATGACTGGCTGATTGCACCTCCTATCAATTATAAAGAAGGCGTTGAATATACCTTGAGCTTCAAGGCTTATTCATCGATGACCGACTATCCGGAGTCGATGGAGGTTACTTTCGGTAAAGGCCGCACGCCCGAGGAGCAGACTCTGCAGTTGCTTGATATTCCCGAAGTGCCCGGTGTAGATGACGAAAATCCGGTAACCGAGTATAGTGTACCTATCAAGGTTGAAGAAGATGGAGTATATTATTATGCTTTCCATGTGACTTCCAGTAAATTCCGTGAGTATCTTCGTGTATTTGATATCCGCCTTGATTTGCAAACTGGTATCGAGACGGTGGAGGACGATGGCAACAATCTCGTAATCACGACTGGGAAGAACAGCATGAACATCAAGAATCCCGACGGGCAGATTGTCTTCATATATAACAGTAATGGTGTTTTGATCGATTCATCTTCCGATGCCGTTTTCGAGCGTTCTCTTTACCCCGGAATCTATTTGGTCAGGAGCAATGGTTCGGCTCAGAAAATTATTGTCCGCTAAGTAGATAGGAGATAGAAATGAAACAACTGTTTATATTGATAGGGTTCGTTGTAATGTCGGTATCCGTATGGGGACAATCAGTGTTGTCCCCATATACGCGGCATTATGTCAAACAGATTAAGAACGGGCAGATGGCTGACAGCCTTCGTGGAAGTTTCACTCGTTTGAAACAAGCCAACGCTTGTGGCCAGCAGGTCATATCGGCTTTTGTCCATTTGGACGAGGGATATGGCCCAGACATATTGGCACCGTATGGGGTAGAGGTAAGGACGGTTGTCGGTTCCATGCTCACGGCCTATATTCCGCTTGAAGAGCTTAACGAAGTGGCCGCTCTTGATGGGGTGAAATATATTGAGATGGGAACTCCGATTACTCCGAAACTTGATGAAGCTCGCAAAGACACTCGTGCCGACGATATGCAAGCCGGGACATCGCTCCCGGAAGGATACACCGGCAAAGGTGTAATTGTGGGGGTAGTCGACAATGGTTTCGATTTGGGGCATCCTAATTTTTATACCCGCGATAAAAGTGAGTTGCGTATCAAGCGATTCTGGGATCAGAATGCTTCGGGTACCGCACCCGAAGACTTTGGTTATGGTTGTGAATATGCTACCACTGAGGCTATTCTTGCCAAGGGTTATGATATAACCAGCTCGACGCACGCTACCCATGTAACGGGTATTGCTGCCGGTGCCGACAATACCAATGAAAAGGGCCTCTATGGCGTTGCTCCCGATGCCGAGATTGTCTTGGTTGCTCTCAATACGACCGAGATGTACAATGGCGACAATACTGCCGTGCTCGATGGTATAAAATATATTTTTGACTATGCCGATTCGGTAGAAAAGCCGTGTGTGGTGAATTTGAGTTTGGGTAGCTATATGGGTCCGCGTGATGGCTCTTCAACCTTTGACACGATGGCAGATGCGTTGCAAGGTCCTGGTCGTCTTCTTGTAGGGTCGGCAGGTAACGATGGTGGAACAAAATTTCATGCAGGCAAAAGTTTCGAAGGAAATGGGGCAGATACGTTGGCGACTTTCTTCGATTTTACTTACCGAGGAGAACAATATGGGTTCGTCGAAATATGGTGTGATGCCGGTATGGACATAACGTTTGTTCCTATTGTCTATAATGCCAGTGAAAACAGGATACAGAAAGTTTACGAACCGGCTCGGTTTAATGCGACCCAATGTGACAATAAAACCTATAATTTTACTACCGATGCCGACAATGTGTGGGGTGGTTTGTATGTTGAGGGTGAAATAAATCCGATAAACGGTAAAACCCACTTGGTGGTTAACCCCGACTTTTATAGTTTGAACGAGGGCTTTGACCGGGGTTTCTACCTCATATCGTCAGATAAGGGAACGGTTCACATGTGGTCAGATGGTTACATGTGCTCGTTCAGCAATTTCGAACGCCCTGGTTTTATTGATGGCAATGACCAATCGACCATGGGTGAGATTGGAGGTACGGGCAAACGCATCATTTCAGTCGGTGCTTATGTAACTCGCGACCATTATATCCAGTATGGAGCGATACCAACTTATTCGGGTGAGAAGCAGGATGACATTGCTTCGTTCTCAAGCTCCGGTCCTACGCCCGATGGCCGGATGAAACCTGAGGTTACGGCTCCGGGAACGTATATCATATCATCGTTGTCAAGCTATTACACGGGTAATAAACTCAAGTATAGCACTGTCACTTGGAATGACAAGAAATATGAATTTGGCTTTATGCAAGGCACCTCGATGGCTTCACCCTTTGTGGCTGGTGTAATGGCAGCTTGGTTGCAGGCTTATCCGGAATTGACTCCCGAGCTGGTCCGCGAGGTCTTGCAAAAGACTGCCCGTCAGGATGATTATACCGGCGTAATTGATGGAGGTTCCAATCTCTGGGGCTACGGCAAGATTGATGCCTACGAAGGAATAAGGGAATGCCTTGGCTATGAGAACGGGATTGGACAGCATGCCGATGATGGGAACAGCCATGTGTTGACCGTAGTTGGTGACGGTGTCAGGATATTGTTCGGACATGCGGACACAGATATTTCAATAGCACTGTATAACATCCAAGGCATATGTGTTGCACGTCAGACCATAGACCAAGCATATCCCGGCGAAGAGGTAGTAATGCCCTTCCGAGGCAGGAATGGAGGCGTGTATTTGGTACAACTGTCCGGTAGTTCAACAGAATTGACAACAAAAAAAATAATCATAAACTAAACTAAACTTATGAATATGACAAAAAAAATATTGTTGGTTTCAGCATTTGCTGTAACATCAGCGCTGTATGCGCAAGAATCAGACGTAATTCCAACTCTGGAACAAATGACTGGTGATTTTATCGTAATGAATTCGCGGGTTTACAATGAAGTGAAGAGTCTTGCGGAAATGAAAGCTTTTACCATTTCGAAAGCAGATGATGATTCGATTCGTTTAAATAAGTTCTACATAAACCAAGGTCTGGACTTTAACGCGGGATACGATGAAAAGACAGGTCTTATATCTATTCCGGCGGCTACACCCATATTGGACATGGAAAGCTATATGTTCTATCTGTATGCATGGAACGATGAAACGGAAGAAGTAATCATGCGGCCGATTGAGTACAAATATACCGGAAATGATACCTGGGTCTGCTCTACGACGATCATGCTGGTGGCCGTTCAGGGTGAAGAAGTACAACCGTATTATTTTTCCGAAGGTTCCCAAATATCCAGATGTAATGCTACCTCCCAAAACGTATCTTATGTAGGTGCAGCTGGTAGTCAGGAAGAATATGTGGAATCACGGCCGGCATATGTAACCATGGTTGATAACCAGATAGACATATATAATTTTTTACAAGCAGACCAATACGGTTACGGTGTGCATCTGACTGGCGTTTATATGGAAAATTCTAAAGATGCGTGGTTCTATTATACGACGACAGGAGAGACAAACGAAGGTACATATAGGGTTTTGACCGGTTGTGAGTATGATGAAGAAACGAATATGCCAACGGGAGCATCATATCCGGATACGGAACTTAAAGGTTTTATTCGTGCAGATGTGGATTTGGAGACTGGCGAGATGGTGTTTGATCCTATGGCTATCTGGTTGGCCGAGTACAGCGATGAATCTGGCCTGGTTATCGATGAAAATTATTTGTTTGAGTTTGTAAAATCAGCAACAGTTACATGTGAAATGCCTTTGCATACAGGAATAGAAACTCCTGCCGTGGATGATGTGCAGAAGGAAATAGAAAAGGTGGAACTTTATACTGTCGACGGAAAGAAAATAAGCGAACCGCTTGATGGCACATTCGTCATAAAGCTTACGGTGTATAAGGACAAATCAACCAAGGCGGAAAAAATGATTTTCCGCAGGAATTGATACCCGTACGTAAAAAAGGAAAAAAGCTACGGAGCCCTTTATGAAATGCACCCCAAAAGTTAGACATAAAACTTTTGGGGTGCATTATGTATAGATATCACGACTTTGAAGAACGGCTAAATGTGGTCAGTCGGATCCTCTCTGGCGAACCAATACAATCA
>CALUNA010000012.1 GCA_944321895.1 uncultured Bacteroidales bacterium
TTGGCGCTGGCCGTTCCCCGACCGATGAGTTTTATAGAGAAAAATAATGCGTGACACAGTTTATTTTACACTACCCATTGGCCGTAACCGTAAAGGATTGCGCGAAATTGCGGCAAATCCTATCGATCAATCCATTATTCATGGAGCCTTGGCTTTTTACTATTCCAAAAATGTTCCCGACTATCGTCTTACTTTTATCGCAAAACAAACTTCATTCAACGAGGCCGGTGAACTGATAAAAACTGAAACGGCACCTAAAAGATACACATTCCTTTTGGGTGAAAACGAACCGTGCAGGACTGCCGCAGAACGTCTGTTTGAACTGATTTCAAAAAAGAAAACCAGTTCTATTAAATTAGCAGATGTAATTGATGCTTTCTCTGTTGAGCGTCTGAACAAGGAGTTCTTTGCCGGATATAAGGCTCAATATACCAAGTTCCTTCAATACCTTTCCGATAACAAACAGAATCGTGACTATGTCAAGAAACTGCTTGGACGTTTGGTATTTTTGCAGTTCCTGCAGAAAAAAGGCTGGATGGGTGTTCCTGCCTCACGTCCTGATTGGAGTGGTGGGGATAAAAATTATCTCAGCCATTTGATTGAACATTACAAAGGGAATAACCGTCTGTTAAGTGATGTCCTCGAACCTTTGTTTTTTAATACACTGAATGAAAAACGCGAAGGAGATATAGCTGATGCCAGATTGGGTGAAAATATCAGGATTCCATACCTCAACGGCGGCTTGTTCGAGAAGGACAATATTGACCAACTGGATATGGATTTTCCATATTCCTATTTCAGGGAACTGATGGATTTCTTTGCCATGTACAATTTCACCATTGACGAAAACGACCCTGACGATAGCGAGGTAGGTATCGATCCCGAAATGCTGGGCCATATCTTTGAGAATCTTTTGGAGGACAACAAGGATAAAGGCGCATTCTACACTCCAAAGGAAATTGTACAGTATATGTGCCGCCAAAGTATCATTCAGTATCTGAAAACTCACGAACCTGATGAACAATATGTCGAACCGATAGAGCAATTGATAAATAATGGGATAGTCCATCCTGTACTCCAGAGCAAGGGTGTGGCATCTCGATTTATGCAACTGCTCAAAGATGTAAAAGTATGCGACCCGGCGATTGGTTCCGGTGCATTTCCCATGGGCATTCTTTATGTGTTGTATCATGCTATCCACCATTTGCAATCACATGCAGAACCTCACGGTAACTTTGATTCTACTCAAACCAAACGGGATATTATTCAGAACAACATATTTGGAGTTGATATAGAGCAGGGAGCTGTTGATATTGCTCGCTTACGCTTTTGGCTGGCATTGGTTGTTGATGCCGATGAACCTCAACCACTTCCCAACTTGGATTATAAGATTACCTGTGGAAACTCACAGATATGTAGGTATTCATTAAACACTCCTATATCTGATGTATTTGTAGAATATAATAGAATAGGAAAAGAGAAAGCAAAAAAAGAGAATAGGGTGTGGAATGATTTTACATTGGAAAGTTATAAAAAGCTTGTTGTTGGTTACACAGAAGAACATTATGATAAAACTGGATTAAAAACTAAAATCAATGAAATAAAAAGCTGTTTCACAACGACCTTAGCAAAAGGGGATATAAAGAAAAGGCAATCGGCAGAAAAAAAAGTATATGATTATGAAGCGATACCTTTATTTGGAGAACCATTAGCAAAAGAAGATCCAGTTGGTTACTCTAAAGCAAAGAGTGAACTAAAAAAATTGGTAGAAAAAGAAAAGGAAATATTGAACAATAAGAAGTACAAAGATTCTTTCGAATGGCGTTTTGAATATCCTCAGTTATTAGATGAGAACGGAGATTTTATGGGATTTGATATAATTATTGCAAATCCTCCATACATAAAAGAGGGACGTATGTCAAAAACATTCTTTGAACCATATAAAGATTCTCCATATTATAAAGGGAAAATGGATATATGGTATCTTTTTGCTTGTAACGGATTAGACCTTCTGAACAGTAATGGTATTTTATGTTTTATTGCGACCAACAACTGGGTTACCAGTTATGGAGCCAGTAAGTTGAGAGATAAGGTTATCAAAGAAACAAGAATTTGTAATATTGTTGATTTTGGAGCAGTAATGATGTTTGAAAGTGCAAGTATTCAAACCATGATTATGATGTTTCAGAAAGATAAAAAATCGGATGATTATTCTTTTGACTATCGAAAACTGACAGCATATAAAGCTACAGAAAAAGAGGCTATTGCTATTTTGAGTAAGACTGCTAATGATGCTGAGTATTATACACCAATTATTAGAAGAGTAAATTTTTATGGTAAGAATATCACGTTCAGTAAAAGTGATGAAATATTAGATAAAATTTGCAGTGTAAAGGATAGCGTTTTTTTATCAGAAAATGAATTAACAAATGGAATACATCCACATTTCGATTTTGTCAATAAGAAATTATCAGAAAAATACGGTCTTCCCATCGGCAAAGGCATATTTGGATTATCAATGTCTGAAATTAATGCTTTACAACTCACTGAGTCTGAATTAAAACTTATTAAGCCATATTATAATTCATCAGATAACGTAAGTCGATATATAGTTAGAGCAACAGATTTAAGTATAATTTATACAACCTCTGTGTTTAAGAATCCACATAGTATGGATCCTTACCCTCATCTAAAAGCTCATTTAGATCAATTTAAAGATGTTATTACATCTGATAATAAACCATATGGACTTCATAGAGCAAGAGTTGAATCATTCTTTGTCGGTGAAAAAATAGTAGCCTTAAGAAAGTGTGCAGGTAAGCCTATTTTTGCATATGCTAATGGCGAAAATTACATGTCTGCAACTTTCTACATAATAAAAACCAATAGAGTTAATATGAAGTACTTAACAGGATTATTAAATTCCAAATTAATTGAGTTTTGGCTTAAAAATAAAGGAAAAATGCAGGGCGCAAATTATCAGTTAGATAAAGAACCTCTACAACAAATCCCTATAGCAGTACCATCTGCTAAAATGCAAGAAGCTATCATTAGAATTGTTGATTATATATTAATAATCAAATCTTTACCATCAAATATCATCATTGATCAATATGTTGATAATGACGTAATAACTCGCCAATTTGAGAAAGTTATAGATGCATTGGTGTATGAAATATATTTTCATGATGATTTTATAAAAGCTGATATATCTTTTACAGATTCTGTACTTCGTGATTTTAAATCTATAGATATGAATAGAAATAGTTCCATACAAATCATACAAGATGCATTCGCAAAACTTAGAAGTATAGATAATGATATACGCAATAATTTAAAATATATGTCTGTGAAATTAGAATCTTTGTTGGCACCTATCATCAACATTTAAGCATAGGAATTATGTATAAAATCAAAAATTTAAAACTACATAATTTTAAGTTCTTCTTTGGGGAACAAAACCTAAGGTTAGATAAGAAACACACTCTTATCTATGGAGAAAATGGTAGTGGTAAAAGTTCTCTGTTCTGGGGAATATATACTCTTTTAGAAGCATCTTTCAAGCAACCGATAGAAACAGACAAATACTTTCAGCCTTTCGGTACCAATGATAATGGAGTGTATATTTTGTCATAAAGATAGTTCTACATCAAAAAGCATAGAACATATAATTCCTGAATCATTGGGCAATAAGGATTATTTTTTGCCCGCTGGATATGTTTGTGATGAATGTAATCATTATTTTGCTATCAAAGTTGAAAAAGAACTACTGTCGCAACCTTATTTTGTTTCTATGCGATCCAGAAATGAAATTTTAACAAAGAAAGGGAAATTTGTTAGAGAAAAGATGATATTCCCAAGTGCGTTAAAGAGTTGCGAAGTTGAAATGAGAACAACAAGAAACGGATTAATGGCAGCGTTTAATGATACAGAACTTTATGAATTAATAAAGGCAGGTAAAATAAGAACAATGATAAGTTCATATATTCCAGAACCAGAATGCCCAAATACTATTATGTCTCGGTTTCTTGCTAAATGCGCTTATGAATATTTTTTGTATATAATG
Source organism: uncultured Bacteroidales bacterium (assembly GCA_944321895.1). GTDB lineage: Bacteria > Bacteroidota > Bacteroidia > Bacteroidales > Paludibacteraceae > CALUNA01. The sequence goes on from CALUNA010000012.1 coordinate 4,067, forward strand.
GGCAAAGATAAATATAATTTGTGTGTCCAGGAACTATTAGGGAGTAAAATTGATACATTAAAAGATTTACGAGAGTACGCTCGATATGGTAAGGGTAAAGATTGGCAATACAACCAACGTCGAATATATTCAGAAGGAGATTGTTTCATTAATCAAAGTGAGAACATTCACTATGAGATACTACATGAGATGAAATTTCTAACCGCAGAATACAAACGCTATCCCAATGGTAAGGTTGAAGCAGAAATATATTTTATAATATGCATAGCCGGGATAGAGTACGCTATTTGTATATCAGATTCTGATATTTCTGGATATCAAAAATGGTTGGAGAAACATAATGGTATTTCTCCATTGACTGATGAAACAGAAACATTGATTTTTAGTTTATCCAATGTGAATTCCATATTGATAAAAAAAGATGACGATAGAATTTATTGATCATAAAAATAAGTTTTTCACCGATGTAAAGACGTTAGGAAGAAGAAACTCTGCCACATTAGGTTTTATGCCAGATGGTGGTTTTGAAGACTATGCCAAGAACAAATGTATAATTGTTGCTCATGATGGTAAGACATTAGTAGGATATTTGATGTTTCGAATAGCCTTTCGGTTATCACGAGTTAGTATTGTACATCTGTGTGTTAGTGATAATTATAGAGGTAAAAATATTTCTACATCATTATTTAAAGCATTAAAAGAGAAATATGAAAAAAAATACCGAGGAATTTCACTTAACTGTCGAACAGATTTTACATTTGCGTCTAACATATGGAGAAAATTAGGATTTATTCCTTTAGGTAGAGTAAGAAGTAGAAGCTATGATGAGCATTATCTAAATATATGGTGGTATGATTTTAATCAGCCAAACTTATTTTCATTATCTACGAACTCAAAGGTTAAAGCTTTGTTGGACATGAACATCATTGTAAAGTTACGCGATGCTGCATATTTTGAAGCAACAAGTTCGCTTGAAGATCCTCGTGTCTTGTTAGCAGATTGGCTTATTGACGAGACAGAACTATGTTTTGCCCCAGAGGCTTACAATGAAATAGACAGAGATGAGAATTTGCAGCGTGCAGCTAAGACACGAAATTTCCTTACGTCCTTGTCTCAATTACAGGTTGATATTGAGCAGCAGAAAAAAGTTGTAAGTGAATTGGAAAGCATTATTTGTGGAACATCAGAGAATGATATTTCTGATAGAAAGCAAATTGCCTCGTGTATTGTATCACATACTCCTTATTTTATTACTTATGACGAGGGCTTGCTTAATAAGAAAGTCCAAATAGAGGAGAAGTATCCAATACAAATCTATAATCCACAAGAGTTTATCATACAGATAGACCAACTTCTACACGGAGAAGAGTATTTGCCTAATCAATTGAGAGGTGTGTATTCGGATTCTATTGCGAAATTAAATTCTCAGGAGCTATCTTCATGTGTTGATAAATTTTGGATGCAGAAAATGGGCGAAGATAAGCAAGCCATTAGTACAACTATATACAATATAATCAATGCAAAGGGAGGAACTTTGTATGTTCTAAAGCGATATGGGGAAGTAATTGCATTTTATGGTATTATTGAAAAACAAGACTCAACCGATATTGAACTGCTACGCATTTCAGCAAAAGATATTTGTGGTGCAATATTTTTTAAACTTATTTCGGAAATTCTCCAAGCAACATTGAAGAGTAATAAGTCACAGATAGTATTAAAAGAAAGGTATATCACAGAGGAACAAAAAGAAATACTCGGTAACTTCGGATTTATCGGACAATATGATTATTATATAAAATATGTATTCAACAAAATTGTAGCAAAAGGAGACATATCTCAAATTACTCAGAAGATATATCCAGAAGTAACTATCAACCTTAGTGATAGGGTTTTATTTGAAGTAGAAAGAAAACTATTCCCTCTAAAAATTAAAGGGCTCAATATTCCTACATATATTATTCCGATACAGCCATATTGGGCAGGTCAGCTATTTGACACTGCTATTGCAAGTGAAGATTTATTTGGGGCAAATCCAGCAAAATTATGGAGTTTTGAAAATGTATATTACAGGCATACGAAACCCATAAAGGAAAGGTTCCCCGCACGGGTGTTATGGTATGCAAGTGGAGGAGATAAATATTGTTCTCATGCAAAATCAATAATCGCTTCTTCATGTTTGACAGATGTAATGACAGGAAATCCTAAGACATTATTCCGTGTGAATAAGCGTTTTGGAATTTATGAGTGGAAAGATATTTCAAAATTATGTAATGGAAATATAAACGCAAAGATTAGAGCTTTAAAATTTGGTCATACGGAAATTTTTGACTATCCTGTGAGTTATAACAAAATCCAAGAAATTTTGGTTTCTAATGGAAGGAAAAGAAATACTTTCGCTTCTCCTGTAGAAATCAATGATTTAATATTTTTCCAAATATATCAGTTGGGCAAATGGAAAAAACAAAAATAACACATAAATATTTGTTTATAGCAGTTAAACCAGAATATGCAACTAAATTAATTTCAGGTCAAAAGGATATTGAACTGAGAAAAATGAGACCACATATTCAACAAGGGGACTATGTTATTATATATGCGTCAGCTCCAGTAAAAGCAATAATAGGATTCGGAAAAGTAAAAAACATCATTGAATGTACTCCTAATGAGATGTGGACAAAATATTCAATGCGTTTAGGTCTAATGCAACAAGATTTCTATTTATATTATGCTAATCATAAAAAGTCAATTGGGATTGAATTTGATATAATCAAACCAATAACACCTATTGAATTAAAAGAACTAAAAAAAGTTGATTCTAATTTTCATCCTCCACAGATTTATAGGTATGTAACAAATGAGGAGATAGAGGTCGTACTGTCACAGAAAATTAAAATAAATGATAATACAGACAGGTAAAACATGAACGAAGAAAATAAAATAATTCTATATCAGGACGATAACGAAATAACTCGTGTATCGGTACGCTTTGCAGATGAAGACTTGTGGCTGACACAGAGCCAGTTGTCAGAAATATACCAAACGAGTAAATCCAATGTAAGCGAGCATATTAAGCATATATTCGAGGATGGAGAGCTTGATAAAAATGTGGTTGTTCGGAATTTCCGAATAACCACTCAACACGGAGCAATAGAAGGGAAGACACAATCACGAGATGTTGCTCATTACAATCTCGATATGGTCATAGCTTTGGGATATCGTGTCCAGTCTCAAATAGCCACACGCTTCCGGCGTTGGGCGACACAACGTTTGCATGAATATATTCAGAAAGGTTTTGCGATGGATGATGAACGGCTGAAACAGGGAGGAACCCGTTATTTCCGAGAATTATTGCAGCGTATCAGGGATATTCGCAGTAGTGAGCGAAATTTTTACCAGCAGGTTACCGACATATATGCTACAGCTACGGATTATGATCCTCGTAGTGAAATGACTAAAACTTTTTTCGCCACCGTGCAAAACAAACTGCATTATGCGGTTCATGAGAATACAGCTGCTGAGGTAATATACAACCGTGTGGACAATGAAAAACCGTTTGTCGGAATGACTAATTTCAAAGGTAATTACGTAACCAAAGATGATGTAAAAATTGCGAAAAACTATTTATCGGAAATAGAACTGCAACGACTGAATCTGTTAGTTTCAGGATTTCTTGATTTTGCAGAATTCCAGGCATTGGAGATGAACCCTATGTCTATGAAGGACTGGATAGAAGCTCTTGACAATCAGATTATAGCTCACAAACGAAAAATCCTGATTGGCAAAGGCAATATTTCACATAAACAAGCCATAGAAAAAGCTGAAAATGAATTCGAGATATACCGCAAGCGAGAAATGGATATGCTTGAAAGTGACTTTGACAAAGAGATTAAAAGATTAAACAAGAAATAAAGTAAGTTGCAAAAATATCGCCTTACGGCAAAAGGTTTGGCTTTGAAAGAAGCCTTGAAGAAAGCAGATAATGACGAGGAGGACCGAAAAATAATCTTTTACCAGGACGATAACTAAATAACCTGCGTTTCAGTTTGCTTTGCTAACGAAGACTTATGGCTGACACGGAATCCACTGGCAGAGATATGCTGCGGTACAACAGTAAATGAATCAGCATGTAGCAATATCAATAAAGTTGGTGAATTTCTCACGCTGCACATGGATTCGTGGAAATAACACGGTCAAGATAGCCGCTGGCCTTGCTTGTGTTCGGAAATCAGCAACTTGTAAATTGTTCCTTTCCCCTTATTTCCATTCTTTCCTTCTTTTCCCCAACGCTTCTTTTTCCTCTGTCCGTTAATTAATGTTTATTTAGTTCTTTGCATTGCATAGTACTAAATAATTCTATATATCTTTGCACCGCAAAAGACAGAAAAGTTGCTTTATTCCTGATAGAGATATGATACGTTTACACAACATTCACAAGTCGTACAACCTGAACGGGGTCAATCCGCTGCATGTGCTGAAAGGCATTGACCTGCATGTGGAAAATGGTGATTTTGTTTCCATCATGGGCGCATCGGGTTCCGGCAAATCCACGTTGCTCAATATCCTCGGTATTCTGGACAATTACGATGAAGGCGAATATTATTTGGATGGCCGCCTGATAAAGAACCTGAACGAAACGCAGGGCGCGCGTTACCGCAACGAACTGATTGGCTTCGTGTTCCAGTCGTTCAACCTGATTTCGTTCAAGACTGCTGTCGAGAATGTGGCGTTGCCGCTCTACTACAAGCATGTGAGCCGCCGCAAACGCAACCTGATAGCGATGGAATATCTGGACAAGATGGGCTTGAAGGATTGGGCGGACCATTTGCCGAACGAGATGTCCGGCGGACAGAAACAGCGTGTGGCCATTGCGCGCGCCATTGTGTCGCAGCCCAAACTGTTGCTGGCCGACGAACCGACCGGTGCATTGGACAGCAAGACCTCCGAGGAAGTCATGGAAGTGTTCCGGCAGCTCAACGCGGAAGGCATAACGACCGTAATCGTGACGCATGACCCGACAGTCGCGGCTAAAACGCGCCGGATTATCCGCATCAAGGACGGACAGATAGAGCAGGATGTTTGATTGTCGGGTGTTTTTCAATAGGTGAATATGGACATTATACGCGAAATATGGGCATCGCTCCGGCAAAACAAGTTCCGTACCTGCATGACGGGATTTGCCGTGGCATGGGGCATTTTTATCTTCATCGTGCTGTTGGCGGCCAATACGGGAATCAAAAACGGCATTATGGGAAATTTCGGGACGCGCAGCCTGAACATGGTCAATATCTGGGCGGGGCGTACTTCCATGCCGTATATGGGCTGGCAGGCCAACCGCCGGCTGTATTTTACCGACGAGGAAGCCATGCTGGTGCGCAATATGCCGGAAGTGGACAAGTTTTCCCGTTATGACGAACATTGGGGCACCAATATGGCATACGGCAGCGAAACGACTACGGGCACCTTCCGCGGCGTCGAGCCGGAATATCGCGAAATTTACGGTTTGAAGGTGCTGAAGGGGCGGTTTATCAATTCCTCCGACCTGCATGGAATGAAAAAGGTGGCGGTTATCGATGAACGCATGGCCGAAAAGCTGTTCAATAACCGGCCGGACGTGCTCGGGCAGTACATTAAAATAAACGGCCTGCTGTTCCAGGTGGTCGGCGTGGTCAGCAAGGGTAGCGCGTGGGAAGGCGCGACGGTTTATGCGCCGTTCCCGATAAGCATGGCCATTTTCCGCTCCGATTTGCGTTTTTCCGATATGGCTTTCACGCTCAAGGGCTTGGACACAAAGGAAGCGAACGAGGCTTTTGAGGAACAGTTGCGTGCGCGGCTCGGGCAGGTCATGCAGTTCGACCGGAACGACCGGCGTGCTGTCGGGGTCTGGAACACGCTGGAGAGCTATATGGAAACGCAGACGATTATGCGGGCGCTTACGGTTTTCATTTTGCTTATCGGCATCAGCACGCTGATGTCGGGTGCGGTGGGCGTGAGCAATATCATGCTGGTGTCGGTGAAGGAACGCACGCGCGAAATCGGCATACGCAAGGCCATTGGCGCGTCGCCGCGCAACATCATTCTCAATATCATAGGTGAGGCCCTGATTATCACGCTTGTATTCGGATACATAGGCATGATGGCCGGTATCGGGTTGGTCGAACTGATTAACAACAGCATGAACATCGGCAACGAACAGGGCGCGAGCATATTCAAGGACCCGACGGTGGAGTTGCCCTATGTGTTCCTGGCAACGGTCATACTGGTCATTGCCGGTGTCGTTTCTGGTTATATGCCTGCCCGCAAGGCGGTTAAAATCAAACCCATAGAGGCCATGATGGCCGACAAGTAAACAAAACCTTATTTGCAGCGGAAAAGATATGGACAAGTGGAAAGAAATATGGATGACCATCACGAAGAACAAGTCGCGCAGCGTGCTGACGGCCTTCGGCGTGTTCTGGGGCATCTTCATGCTGATGATTATGATTGGCCTGGGCAATGCGCTGAAAAACGGCATTTATTCGCAGATTTCGGGTTTTGCCACCAATTCGTGCATCCTGATGAGCGATGCGACTTCCGAGCCGTACATGGGTTTCCGGAAAGGGCGTTACTGGAACATTGTCAATGCGGACATGGACATAATCCGCGAGCGCGTGCCCGATGTGGATTTGGTGATTCCGGTGCTGTTCGGCAACCGCACGGATGACAATGTGGTGTATGGCGACCGTGCGGAAACCTACAATGTCAGGGGGCAGACGCCGGACTACATCAAGATGGAGTCGGTGCAGATGAAGTGCGGCCGGCACATCAACGACATAGATATTCTGGAAAAACGCAAGGTGTGCGTTATCGGGCAGAGCGTGTACGATGCCTTGTTCACGCCCGGCGAAGACCCGTTGGGCAAGTATATCCGTGTAAACGGGATTTATTTCCGTGTGGTGGGCGTGTGCAGCGCAGGTTCTTCCGGCGTGAATATCAACGGCCGCCCGGACGAAACAGTCATATTGCCGATTTCCACCATGCAGCAGGTCTACAACATGGGCGACAAGGTGCACATGCTGGCCATAACGACCGCACCCGATGTTGCCGTAAAACAAGTGGAGGAGCAGGTAAAGGCTGTCCTGAAACAGCAGCACCAGATTTCGCCGACCGATGCATCGGCCGTGATGAGCATGAACCTGGAGGAACAGTTCAACATGTTCAAATACCTGGGCATTGGCATTTCGGCGCTGATATGGATTGTCGGTCTGGGCACGTTGATGGCCGGCGCGGTGGGTGTGAGCAACATCATGATGGTAACCATCCGCGAGCGCACCAAGGAAATAGGCATACGGCGGGCAATAGGTGCTTCACCACGGGACATCGCAATGCAGATTATTTCCGAGAGCATTGTGCTGACCACGCTGGCCGGACTGCTGGGCATTGTGCTGGGCGTGTTTGCCATACAGGGCATCGGCCTGATGATGGAATCGTCGAAGGACATGATACTGAAAAATCCCGAAATCGCTTTTACCACGGCAGTGGGCGCATTGGTCATTATCGTGCTGATAGGTGCCTTGGCTGGCATGATGCCGGCTGCGCGGGCGTTGGCCATAAAGCCGATTGAGGCTTTGAACGAAGAATAACGGAACAGGAAATTTAATAACGGAAACTTTAATACACGAACGACATGTTGAAAAAGATTTTTAAATGGGTATTGTTGCTGTTGCTGGCAACAGGAGTGGTTTGGACTTTTGTCTTTTTGTGGAAAAAATCGAGGCCGGAGCAGGTCAGTTATGAAACGCATGCGGTGGTGCGCGGTAATATAGAGAAGCGCACGGTGGTTACCGGCAAGGTGGAGCCGCGCGACGAGGTGCTGATAAAACCGCAGCTTTCGGGCATTATTTCCGAACTCTACAAGGAAGCCGGACAGTCGGTCAAGGCGGGCGAGGTGATAGCCAAAATCAAGGTGATTCCCGACATGGCCACGCTGAATTCGGCCGAGAGCCGCGTGCGGTTGGCGGAGTTCAACTTCGCGCAGACGGAGCGCAACTTCGAGCGCGACAGGCAACTGTATGACAAACAGGTCATTTCGCGCGAGGAGTTCGAGAAAAGCCAGTTGCAGTACAATGCCGACAAGGAAGAACTGGAATCCGCGCAGAACAACCTGAGCATCACGCGCGACGGAATAGCCGCCAAGGAAAGCAGTTTCACCAACACCTTGGTACGCAGCACCATCACCGGCATGATTCTGGACATTCCCATCAAGGTGGGCAACTCCGTTATCCAGAGCAACACGTTCAACGATGGCACGACCATAGCCACCGTGGCGGATATGGGCGACATGCTGTTTGTAGGCAAAATGGATGAAACCGAAGTCGGCAGGCTCTACGAAGGCATGGAAATGGAGCTGATTATCGGCGCCATCAACGACAAGCGTTTCGATGCCGTGCTGGAATACATATCGCCGAAGGCGTTGGAGGAAAACGGCGCCATCATGTTTGAAATCAAAGGTGCGGCGCATATTCCCGACAGCGTGAACGTGCGTTCGGGCTACAGTGCCAATGCGGAAATCGTGTTGGCCAGGCGCGAGAATGTGCTCACCTTGCCGGAGAGCACGATTGAATTTAGCGGCGATTCCGTCTTTGTCAGCCTGCTAACCGACACCATCACGCAAAGCGTGGTGCGCACACCCGTGCAGGTCGGTTTGTCGGACGGCATCAACATTGAAATTCTCGAAGGCCTCCAGGAAGGAGATATTGTCAGAGGAAACAGGAAATGATTAAAAACAGCAAGATAATGAAAGCAATCATCATAGCGGCCATGCTTGCCGCATGCGTATGCGCGGGCGCACAGACTTTGTCGTTGCAGCAGTGCATCGATACGGCCCTGGCGCACAATAACCAGTTGAAACAACAGACTTATCAGTTGAGGACGCAAGAGGTGACGTACCGGCAGGCGCGCCAGAACTTGTTGCCGAACCTGAACGCATCGGCCTCGCAAAGCTGGGTGTTCGGTCGCAGTATTGGTGCTGACAATGTGTATAAAAGCACCAATTCGAGCCAGACATCCTTGGGCTTGTCGGCGAGCCTGTTGCTGTTCGACGGCCTGAAAATGAAATACAGCATCGATGAGGCCAAGGCTGCCATGCTGGCTTCCGAGGCTGATGTCAGCGCACTGAAAGCGGACATAACCATGAATATTTCCGCCATGTACCTGCAAATCCTGCTGAACAAGGAACTGCTGGAAACGGCGCGGCAACAGTTGGCCGACACGCAGCTCAAGGTGGAGCAGAACCGCGCACTGGTGGAGGCCGAACGTCTGGCTGCTGGCGAGCTGTACGCCATTGAGGCGCAGGCCGCCAAGGAGGAGCTGGCCGTGACGCAGGCGCAAAACAACCTGCAACTTGCCTTGCTGGACATGGTGCAGGCGTTGGAACTGGATAGCATTGGGGGCTTCGATGTCGTGGTGCCGACCGATCTGGAACTGCTGGCGGGCGCGCTGCTGACCAACGATGCGGTGTATAACATGGCGTTGCAGCACCGGCCGGAAATCAAGGCCGCCGAATACAACCTGGCCGCAAGCGAGCACGCCCTGAAATCGGCCAGGGCCGACTACTATCCCACATTGAGCGCGGGGGCAAGCCTGAGCACCGGATACTACGACATGGAAGGCTACCAGAACAATACGTTCGGCAGGCAGCTCGGCGACAACCTGAGCACGAGCGTCGGCTTGCAGCTGACTATTCCGATTTTCAACAAAATGCAGGTCAGGAACAACGTGTCGCGGGCACGCATCAATGTCGAGAACTACAAGGTGCAGGCCGAAGAGGCCAAAAAGACCTTGCGCAAGAACATTGACCAGGCTTATTACAATGCGTTGGCGGCCCAAAGCCGCGAAACGGCCGCCGAGAAGTCGGAGCGTTCGGCCTACGAGGCCTACCGTTATGCCGAGCAGAAATACGAAAGCGGGCGTGCGTCGGTTTATGAATTCTACGACGCCAAATTGAGCTATACGCTTGCACTTTCGGAACGCATACAGGCCAAATATGAATACTTGTTCCGTTTGAAGATACTGGAATATTACGCCCAGGCGGACAGCGGGGTGTAACTCTCTTGGCCGGCCGCGGAGGCCGGATGATAAGATGGATTTATGTAAAACCAAAAAACTGAAGATGTGCTGGACAATATTAAATCACAAATGCGCAAAGGGTTGCTGGAATACTGCATCCTGCTGATATTGAAAGACAGGGCAGCCTATGCGACCGACATACTGAACAAACTGAAGGAAGTGCAGCTGATTGTGGTGGAAGGGACGCTCTATCCGATTTTGTCGCGCCTGAAAAAGGCCGAACTGCTGACCTACTACTGGGAAGAATCGACACAGGGGCCGCCGCGCAAGTACTTCAAAATGACTGACAAAGGTGAACAAATGCTTGCCGACCTGGAACAGGAATGGAAAAGCATGGTCAACATTATTGAATCATTACGTGAAACAACTAACAACCAAAACATGCAAACGACATGAAAAAGACTCTGACCATTAATTTGAACGGCATTGTTTTCCATATTGATGACGATGCCTATCAGGCCCTGAAACAATACCTGGCCGACATAAAGACGCATTTGGCCTCCGATGGCGACGAGGCCGAGGATATCATGGCCGACATAGAAGCGCGGATTGCCGAGCTCTTCGGCGACATGCTACTGGTCCGCAAGCGCGAGGTTGTCGACATGGACATGCTGCAGATGGTGATGGCCACCATGGGCAACCCCGGCTCTTTCGGCAATGAGGAGAGTGAGCCGGCCAAACCTGTGCGCAAGCGCAAACGTTTCTACCGCGATGTGGACAATGCCCTGCTGGGCGGTGTGTCGGCCGGCATAGCGGCCTACATAGGCTGGGATGTGGTTATTGTGCGTATCCTGCTGCTGGTAATTGCCATTTTCGGATGGTGGGGCGTGATACCCATCTACTGCCTGATATGGATTATTGCGCCTGCGGCTGAAACGGCGGCCCAGAAACTTGAAATGCGTGGCGAGGAAGCCACCATAGAGAATATCAAGAACGCCTTTACCGATGCGCGCAATGATGCGGAGGATGGCACGTTGCGTGGCACGGTGCACACGGCCGGACGCCGTGTGGGACGCATCTTGCTTGGAATAATCAAGGTATTGCTGATATTGTTCGGCGTTTTCTTCGGTTTTATTGCGCTGATGGTCATTGCGGCCTTGTTTATTGCCTTGCTGGCTGTCGTGTTTGGCTTCGGAACAGCCTTTGTCGGACTGTTACCTTTCGGCATATATCCAAATTTTGCGGGCTCGCTGCCTTGGCAGGGAATAGTAGCCGTGATTTCATTGATTCTGCTGGCCGGCATACCGTTGTTCACGCTTGTTTACGGCCTGATACGTTATATCCGCATCAAGCGCGGCCCGTCGGCAACTTATGGCTGGACAGCGTTTGCCGTGTGGCTGGTTGCTCTTGTCGCCTTTGTCGGCATTGGCATATATCAGGTGGCGAACCATTCCGATGATTGGGTGTTCGGCTGGGGCTTCGACAGGGACGAGGCCGATATGATTACGGAAGTGCGTACGGCGGAAGCCTTTTATGCCGTGGATGCATCCGGTGCGGTCAGCATAGAAATGACGCAGGACACGAACACGTTGCTCACCGTAAGCGCGCCCGCTGCACTGTTGCGGAATGTCAATACGGAAGTGCGCGACAGCGTGCTCTACATCAATACCGGCAGCATGAATTCGCCGCGGCGGGGCAGGGTGAAGGTTTGTCTTTCCACGCCGGAACTGCGCCGCATGGAAGTCAAGGGAGCTTCCAAAATAAGGACGGGAAAGCCCTTGAAACAGAACTCGCTGACTTTGGCGTTGTATGGCGCCAGCAAGGCCGACTTGCAGCTGGAACTCGATTCGGCGTTCAACATTGATGTGGCGGGCGCATCCAAACTGCACGTGTCCGGACAGGCGCAGCAGGCCGTGTTCGATGTGGCCGGTGCCAGCGATGTGGATGCCGAGGATTTTTGCGTGCAGGACATGCAGGTGAGCTGTGCCGGAGGCAGCAAAATGGATGTCTGGTGCGAAAACGACCTGAAAGTGCGTTCGGCTGGTGCCAGCAAGGTTGTTTACAAGGGCGAACCCCATATTTCGGAGCGCATCGTGTCCGGTGCAAGTTCCATCAAGGCGGAATAACGATTATTTGTTTGCGGACAGCGGCCGGACACGTTGTGGAAGACGTTCCGGCCGCTGTTTTTTGTGTGTTGCACACCGCCGGTGTGCGGAAAACCCCGTCCGACGTGTCAGCATGACGGGATGAAGGTGGATTCGGCGGCGGCATTCTTTCCTCCCTTTCTTTTGCTGCAGAAAGAAAGGGAGTACAAGCGTAGCGCAGCGAGCGCGTAAGCCTTTTGTGGGCGGCGGCATTGCTTCGCAGGTGTTCATCCTCGCACTCTCTGCACTTCCGCTCTTTTTTTATTCTGTCATCCCGGCCTGCGAGCCGGGAGCCTGTGCGCCCTTGTGCGAGGCATCGCACCGGCGGTGCATATTTATTTCCCGAGCAGGATACGTTTGATGTCGTTCAGTTTGTTCAGTGCTTCGATGGGCGTGAGGTTGTCAATGTTCAGGCCGTTTATTTCGTCGCGGATTTGTTCCAGCACGGGGTCGTTGAGCTGGAATATGCTGAGTTGCATGCCTGTGCGGCTGCCTGCTATGGTGTCCACGGGTTTGCTTACGGCTTGTTGTTTGTTGTCCTTTTCGAGCTGTTTCAGTATTTCCTCGGCGCGGCGCACAATGCTCAATGGCATGCCCGCCATTTTGGCTACGTGTATGCCGAAGCTGTGTTCGCTGCCGCCGCGCACGAGCTTGCGCAGGAAAATGACCTGCTTGTCCACTTCCTTGACCGACACGTTGTAGTTGCGTATGCGTCCAAAGGTTTTTTCCATGGCGTTCAGTTCGTGGTAGTGGGTGGCGAAAAGGGTTTTCGCGCGGTATTTGCTTTCGTGTATGTATTCCACAATGGCCCATGCAATGGAGATGCCGTCGTAGGTGCTGGTTCCCCGTCCGAGTTCGTCGAAGAGCACGAGGCTTCGCTCCGACAGGTTGTTCAGTATGCTGGCGGCTTCGTTCATTTCCACCATGAAGGTGGATTCGCCGGCCGAGATATTGTCGCTTGCGCCTACGCGGGTAAATATCTTGTCCACCACGCCTATGGTGGCGCTTCCGGCGGGAACAAAACTGCCTGTCTGTGCCATGAGCACGATCAGGGCGGTTTGGCGCAGCAGCGCCGACTTGCCGGCCATGTTCGGTCCGGTGATGATGATGATTTGCTGTCCGTCGTTGTCAAGCAACACGTTGTTGGCTATGTAGGGTTGTCCGTCGGGCAGTTGTTTTTCAATGACCGGGTGCCGTCCGTCCTTGATGTCAATGACCAGTTCGTCGTTTACGCAGGGCCGGCAATAATTGTTTGCCGCGGCTGTTTTTGCAAACGACAGCAGGCAGTCTATCTGTGCAATGGCGTTGGCGTTGGCCTGTATGGTGTTCACATAGTCGTTTACGGAGGCTATCAGGTCATTGAAGATACGGAATTCTATGCTGGCGATGCGTTCTTCCGCACCAAGTATCTGTATTTCGTATTCTTTCAGTTCCGGCGTTATGTAGCGTTCAGCGTTTACCAGGGTCTGCTTGCGTATCCACTCATCGGGCACGCGGTCCTTGTAGGTGTTGCGCACCTCAATATAGTAGCCGAATACGTTGTTGAAGCTTATTTTCAGGCTCGGTATGCCTGTGGCCTGGCTTTCGCGGGCCTGTATTTGCATCAGGTAGTCCTTGCCGGAGGCCGACATGTTGCGGAGTTTGTCCAGTTCCTCGTCCACACCGTTGTTTATGATGCCTGTCTTGGCTATCAGTGAAGGCGGATTGTCGCAGATTTCGCGTCCTATCTTGTCGCGTATGATGGTGCATGGGTTCAGTTGTCCGGCAATTTTGAGCAAGGAGTCGTTTCCGGAGCGCGTACACAACTCCTTTATGGGCTCTATGGCCGTGAGGGCATATTTCAGTTGTACCATTTCGCGGGGCGTAATGCGGTTCACTGCCACTTTGGATATGATGCGTTCCAGGTCGCCAATCAGTGTGAGTTGCCGTGCCAGCTCCTCGCTCTCGGCCGGATGTAGGTAGAAGTATTCCACCACATTTTGCCGGTCGGTTATTTGTGCCACGTTCTTGAGCGGGAAGGCAATCCAGCGGCGCAGCATGCGTGCACCCATGGGGCTGATGGTCTTGTCTATGATATCGACCAGGGTTTTGGCGCCGTCGTTGGTGGTGCCGTACAGCTCCAGGTTGCGTACCGTGAAGCGGTCAAGCCACACGTATTTGTCTTCCTCTATGCGCGACAGATGTGATATGTGGCTGGTTTGCAGGTGTTGCGTAATGTCCAAGTAGTGCAATATGGCACCTGCCGCCACGATGCCGTTGGTCAGTTGCTCGACGCCGAAACCTTTCAGTGTCAGCGTGCCGAACTGTTTGAGCAGCCGTTCGTGGGTGCTTTCCGGTGTCATCATCCAGTCTTCCAGCTCGTAGGTGAAGTATTTGTTGCCGAAACTCTCCTCAAACAGTTTGCGTTTGCCGCGTTCAAACAGGACCTCTTTGGGCGCGAAGTTGCTCAGTAGTTTGTCGGCATATTCCCGCGTGCCTTCCGACAGCAGGAACTCGCCGGTGGATATGTCCAGGAAGGCAACGCCCGTCAGCGCTTTGCCGAAATGGACGCAGGCCACGAAATTGTTTTCGCGGTTGTTCAGCACCGTGTCCGAGTAGGAAACGCCCGGAGTGACCAGTTCCGTCACGCCGCGTTTCACCAGCTTCTTGGCCAACTTGGGGTCTTCCAGCTGGTCGCAAATGGCCACGCGCAGGCCGGCACGCACCAGTTTGGGCAGATAAGTGTCCAAGGCATGATAGGGAAAACCGGCCATTTCCGTGTTGGCGGCGCCGCCGTTGGAGCGTCGTGTCAGCGTGATGCCCAATATCTCCGATGCACGGATGGCATCGGCACAGTAGGTTTCATAAAAATCGCCGCATCGGAACAGCAGAATCGCATCGGGGTAGCGTTCCTTGATTTCGTAGAACTGCCGCATCATGGGGGTTACTTCCTGTTTTGCCATATCGAGTCTTGTCTTTCTTGTCCTTTTGTCAGTATGTTTGTGAAATCGTCCAGGTCATGAAATATGAACCGGGTATATGTTTCCGCCTCTGGGCAGTGTGTACCGTTGGTCAGGAATACCGGCGTCATGCCTGCGTTCCGGGCGAACTGCAGGTCACTGATGGCGTCGCCGACCATGAGCGCGCTTCCGAAAACAAGGTCGGGAAAATCGGCTTGTGCCTGCATGGCCATGCCAATGGCCGGCTTTCTGTTGGGGCTGCCTTCGCCTTCCGGGCAATAATATATCTTGTCTATCCGTCCTCCTGCCTTTTCAATGCTCCGGCACATGTATTCGTGCACTTGTGCCAGGTCCCGGTCCGTGAATCGTCCTTTGGATATGCCTTGCTGGTTGGTCACTACAAATATATGTCTGAAATGTCCGGCCAGTTTCGGCATGGCTTCCAGCACGTGCGGCAGAAACTCGAACTCGGCGGGTGCCTTGACGTAGTCGCCTGCAATGCGCCGGTTAATGACGCCGTCGCGGTCCAGAAAAAGTGTTCTTGCTGTTTGGAGCGGTAGCTCGGCTTGTGCACGCGCGTAATCGTCGGGTATGCCGATGTCGATGAAATAGTTGTCGCACACCATGCCGCAAAAAGGTTCTGTGCCGCCTTTCTCAAGGATTTCCTGCTCGAAGGAGAATTTCTCGGGCAGTTGTTTTTGCAGGAGCCATTCCCTGTCCAGGCAATAGATTCCGCCGTTTATCAGTCCGGCTCCGCTCTGGTTTCCTTTCTCGCGGAAACCGGTTATGTGTTGCGTGTTGTCCAGCATCACGGCACCGTAGCGGCTTGTGTCATCCACGGGGCGCAGTGCAACGGAAAGCGGGCTTTTGCGGCTGTTGTGGAACTGCATGAACGCCTCCAGCGGAATGTCGAAGAATGTGTCGCCGTTCAGCACGACAACCTGTTCGCTTCCGGCCAGCGGCAGGGCTTTCCGGATGGCGCCTCCCGTAAAAAGGGGCGTCGTCTCCTGCGAATAGGACAGGCGTATTTTACCGTACCGGCTGCCGAAAAAACCGGCTATCTGTTCGTGCTTGTAACCGGTACACAGAATGACGTGACCGATACCTTCCGCCTGCAATTTGTCCAGCAGGTATGCCAGAAAAGGCCTCCCGTTGATGGGCGCCATGGGTTTGGGCACATCGCTGACTGCTTGTTGCAGGCGTGTACCGAATCCTCCTGCCAGTACAATTGCTTCTTTCATGTTGCTACGGGTTTTGGTCGTTACCGGATTTGCCGAAAATGGTTTCTTCCACCATTTCGCAGATAATGTGCCCGAGCATGATGTGGGCTTCCTGGATGCGGGGCGTGTCGTCCGACGGTACATTTATCAGGTAGTCGGCCAGTGTTTTCAACTTGCCGCCGGTGCTGCCGGTAAACGCTACGGTAATGACACCGATATTGCGTGCAGTCTCAAAGGCGTTGAGTATGTTTGCCGAGTTCCCGGAGGTGGACAGTCCTACCAGCACATCGCCGCGTGTGCATGCGCCGTTAATCATGCGTGAATAGATATGGTCATAACCATAGTCGTTGGCTACGGCTGTCAGATAGGATGTGTTGCAGTGCAGTGCTTCCGCGTTCAGCGGCGCACGGTCAAAATAGAAACGCCCGGACAGTTCGGCAGCCAAATGTTGCGCATCGGCGGCGCTGCCTCCGTTTCCGCAGAACAGCACGCGGTGTCCGGTCCGGAGTGCCCGGACCATGCAGGCGGCCACGGCTTCCGTACGCCGGAGCAGGTCTTTATCGGTCAGAATGGCTTGCTTGACCGCAATGGATGATTGTATTTTTGTCTGTATCATGATTTCACGTCTTATGTCAGTTTGTCGAACGCCAGGTTTGCAGTCCTTCCTGGGTGAATTCATAGCGTTTCACTTGTCCGCCGAATTTCATCAGGGCGCTTTCTACCTGATAACGGCTGATTCCAGGGCAGTAGAACGACATGAATCCGCCGCCGCCGGCTCCAGACACCTTTCCGCCGGTGGCTCCGGCGGAAAGTGCCGTTTCGTAGATGTCATCCAGTAGCGCATTGGTAATGCCTTGCGTCATGCGTTTCTTGTGTTCCCAGCCGAAATTCAGAATCTCACCCATTTTGCCCAGTTCGCCTTTCAGGATGGCTTCTTTCATCCAAATGGCCTGCTCCTTGAGTTTGTGCATGGCTTCTATGGAATCGGATTTTTTTTCCGTTACATTGCGTGCCTGCGATTCTATGATTTTTGCCGATTGGCGGCTTGTCTGCGTGTAGAAAAGCAACAGGTTGTGCGCCAGTTCATCCTGCAAGTGTCGCCGGATGCGTAACGGATTGACGATAACTTTGTTTTCTGCATAGAATTCCATGAAGTTGAATCCGCCGAAGGTGGCTGCATACTGGTCTTGCTTGCCGCCGGCCATGTTCAGGTCAATGCGTTCTATCCGGTAGGCCAGTTGTGCAATGTCGTATTCGCCCAGAGGGAGTTTGAGCCATTCCACGAATGCACCCAGCAATGAAACGACCAATGTGGATGATGTGCCCAGTCCGGAGCCGGCGGGTGCATCCACATGCGTTGCAATCCGGAATGAAAGCGGTTTGTGCACGAAGTCGCGTACAATACGGTTGTAAACGCCCTTGTGCAGGATGAACGGTCCTTCCGGTATCAGTTCTTCGGTTGCAGGGAATACTTCGCGTACTCCGCTGTCCGGCATTTCGAAGGTGATGTTGCCGTCTTCCGTGGGTTCTATCGTTGTGTAGGCATAGAGGCTGATGGTGGCGTTCAGTATGGCGCCTCCGTACAGGTCGGAATAGGGCGAAACATCAGTGCCGCCGCCGGCCAGACCCAACCGTAAAGGTGCTTTGCTTCTGATATACATAGGCTTGTTTATTTGACTGCGTGCAAAACGTCCGTGATGGTTTGTGTCATTCTGTTCCACGCATATTTCTGTTTTTCTTCCACAATATGCGCATGGAACGTGTCTTGTTTATTGTTCTGGAAAAAGTCGCACAATGCATCCGCGATGCTTTGTGCATCAACCGGTGTCACATAACCGACCTTGCCATCCGGCACGATTTCCGCCAGACCGCCCACATTCGTTACCAGCATGGGTTTCTCAAAATGGTAGGCAATCTGTGTCACGCCGCTTTGCGTGGCCGATTTGTAGGGCTGCACGATTATGTCGGCCGCATTGAAATAATATCTGACCTCATCGTCGGCAATGAAGTCGCTACGCCAGATAATCTTGTCTGCCAGTCCGAGTTCTTTTTCCAACTTGTGGTATTTCTCGGCGTTGTTGTAGAACTCGCCGGCTACAATCAGCCGCACGTTCATTTTGTCGAACCGTTTGTCGGCCAATGCATGCATCAGCAGGTCAAGGCCTTTGTAATCGCGGATAAACCCGAAAAACAGCATGTAGCGTGTTCCGGTGTCCAGTCCGAGGTGTGTTGCAGCTTCTTGTCTGCCTGTTTTTTCTCCGAAATGATCGTAGAGCGGGTGCGGGCAGAATGCTTTCGGCTTTTTGCGGTCGAACAGCTCGACATCGTGCATGACGGAGTCGGACATGGCAATGAAACCATCGGCAGAACCTATGAAATAGCGTGCAAACAGTTTGTCGGCAATTCTTTTTTCGTGCGGGATGACGTTGTCCAGAATGGAAACGACGCGTGTGTGTCCGTTTTTTCGTGCAAGGCGTGCAATGGTTCCCAAACATGGGGCCATGAACGGTAGCCAGAATTTGATAATCAATAAATCAGGGTGTTTCTTGCGGATTTCATTTCCTGCACGCAGCCAGTTGAACGGATTTACAGAATTGATTTTACGTACAATCCGCAATCCTTCAGGAGCAGGTCCATCGGAATATTGTGTCTTCCCCGGAAAAAGAAAATCCGGATACTGGAGCGTAAAAGTGTATATTTCCACATCATGTCCTTCCGTAATGAACTGATGTG
The DNA here is from genome assembly GCA_944321895.1 of uncultured Bacteroidales bacterium. Classification (GTDB taxonomy): domain Bacteria; phylum Bacteroidota; class Bacteroidia; order Bacteroidales; family Paludibacteraceae; genus CALUNA01. The sequence continues at coordinate 23,147 of CALUNA010000012.1, forward strand.
CCAGCCGTTCGTTGAATGCGGCCAGTCCGCCGCGATATGGATATGCTGTTCCTGCAATGATGATTTTCATACGAAATGTGTCGTGCCGTGGTTACGAAGCAACAGTTGGCAAAATTACTAAATTTATTTGGTTATCTAAAAAGGTTGATGATTAAAAGTGCTTTCCCCGAATTGCCTGCCGGTACTTTAGTTTTCCGCTGTTTGTCCATTAGGCATCCAGCTGTCTATAAAACAACAGGACATTGCTGGACCATGAAGATGAATATTTTGTTTTGTGGTTTGATTGGTGATAAAAAGTAGCAAAAAATACATTTTATCTGAACAAAAACAAGAAAAAAGGAGTTTTTTCTAACAAAAGGTTTTGCAGTTGATTTTTTTGTTATATCTTTGCGCCGAAAAACAAGACAGCTCCGATAGTTTTTAAGGCATATAGAGAAATTGTTAACCCCAATAACATTTAGACAATGAAAGTAGAACAAGTGATGAACGACCTGAGACGTCGTTTCCCGAATGAGCCTGAATATCTTCAGGCAGTTGAAGAGGTGTTGAACTCGATTGAGGATGTATACAATGCACATCCCGAGTTTGAAAAACAGAATTTGATTGAACGTCTGTGCATTCCGGACCGTATTTTTACCTTCCGCGTTTCCTGGGTGGATGACAAAGGCAATGTCCAGACAAACATGGCATATCGTGTACAACATAATATGGCAATCGGCCCATACAAAGGCGGCATACGTTTCCATGCTTCTGTAAATCCGTCCATTTTGAAGTTCCTGGCTTTCGAGCAGACATTCAAAAACGCCCTGACTACCTTGCCGATGGGCGGTGCAAAAGGCGGTTCGGATTTCTCGCCGAGAGGCAAATCCAATGCTGAAGTAATGCGTTTCTGCCAGGCATATATGCTGGAGCTGTTCCGCCATATCGGTCCTGATACGGACGTTCCCGCCGGCGATATCGGCGTAGGTGGTCGTGAAGTGGGTTATATGTTCGGCATGTACAAGAAATTGTCACACGAGTTTACCGGAACGTTCACTGGCAAAGGCCTGGAATTCGGCGGTTCGCTGATCCGTCCCGAAGCTACCGGATACGGAAACATTTATTTCCTGTTGAACATGCTGGCAACCCGCGGTATCGACATCAAGGGCAAGAAATGTCTGGTTTCCGGGTCGGGAAATGTGGCTCAGTACACTTGCGAAAAACTGTTGCAACTGGGTGCAATTCCGGTAACCTTGTCCGACTCGGACGGCTATATCTATGATCCCGAAGGAATTACGCGCGAAAAACTCGATTATGTCATGGAATTGAAAAACATCTACCGTGGCCGTATCCGCGAATATGCCGAAAAATATGGTTGCAAATATGTGCCCGGCGCACGCCCGTGGAACGAAAAAGCCGACATTGCGTTGCCTTCGGCTACACAAAACGAGTTGAACGGCGATGATGCGAAGGCCTTGATTGCCAATGGTGTGATTGCCGTTTCGGAAGGTGCCAACATGCCGTCAACCCCTGAAGCCATTGAGGTATTCCAGAATGCGAAAATCCTGTATGCTCCGGGCAAGGCCGCCAATGCAGGCGGTGTGGCAACCTCCGGTCTGGAAATGTCGCAGAACTCGGCCCGACTGAGCTGGAGCGCAGAAGAAGTGGACGCCAAACTGAAAGGTATCATGGCCGACATCCACGCCAATTGCGTGAAATACGGTACGGAACCTGATGGCTATATCAACTATGTGAAAGGCGCAAACATTGCCGGATTCATGAAAGTGGCCAAAGCCATGATGGCACAGGGAATAATTTAATTGATATATTTTGGATTGTTTGGTGTGCGGGTTACCTGAATTTCAGGTAACCCGCAATTTTTTGTAAGAAATACATGAATCTTGAATTTCAGGCGTTTTTTTGACCAAATGTGAAATACTGTCCCTTAAAATATGTATTTTTGTCCGGATTTAATTTACAGCAATAGCAGATGTTATCGGAACTTGCAGCTATTTGTTTCCGACAGTACGTTTTTGACAATGGCATTTGTTCTGAGGCCGGTTCCCATCAACGAGTTGATATGGCGCATCCGTATGAAACATCGCAAAAATGAAACTATGCAGTTGTTGCAGCAATATGTTAATTAATAGGAATATGTGTGTTATGAGAAAAAAGATTTTGCCGTTGATTCTTCTCTTGTCCGGTTTGTTGTCTTGTTCAACATCCGAGCAGACTGTGTCCAATGTGGATTATGTGAACGTGCTTATGGGAACTGATTCGGATTTCTCGTTGTCCAACGGGAACACCTATCCGGTTATGGGAATGCCGTGGGGAATGAATTTCTGGACGCCGCAAACCGGACGGATGGGCGATGGCTGGATTTACGGTTATTCGGCCCGGAAGATCAGGGGATTCCGCCAGACCCATCAGCCCAGTCCGTGGATGAATGATTACGGGCAGTTTGCCATTATGCCGGTGGTCGGCAATGTGTCGCCGGATGAAGAAAGCCGGGCTTCATGGTTCTCGCACAAGGCCGAGGTTGCTTCACCGTATTATTATAAAGTCTATCTTGCCGATTATGATGTGACAACGGAGCTGGTTCCGACGGAACGGTGTGCCATGTTTCGGATTACCTATCCGGAAACCGATTCGGCCCGCATAATCATTGACGCTTTTGACAGTGGTTCATACATAAAGGTCGTTCCGGAAGAAAACAGGATTGTCGGCTATACGACCAGGAACAGCGGCGGTGTGCCGGAAAATTTCAAGAATTATTTTGTGTTGGAGTTCGACAGGCCATTTTCGGAAATATCGCTTTATGATGGAGATACCCGTTTGCCGGCAGTGGATTCGGTCAAGGCAGGACATGCCAAGGCTACCGTCGGTTTCAAGACATGCAGAGGCGAGGTCGTTACAGTCAGGGTGTCGTCCTCGTTCATAAGCATGGAGCAGGCATTCCTGAATATGCGCGAACTTGGGAACAAGGATTTTGCAACCTTGCAGCAGGAAGGCCGTGGACGCTGGAACGATGTGTTGGGCGTGGTGGAAGTCAGTGATGAAAATCTGGACCATGTGCGGACATTTTATTCCTGTCTGTATCGTTCTACGTTGTTCCCGCGCATGTTTTATGAGTATGATGCCGCTGGCAAAATCTGGCATTACAGCCCTTATGATGGCAAGGTTCATCAAGGTTATATGTTCACCGACATGGGTACGTGGGATATTTTCCGTGGTTTGATGCCTTTGGTCAATTTGTTTTATCCTGACATGGCGGCCAAGATGCAGGAAGGTTTTTACAACACCTACAAGGAGAGCGGCTTTTTCCCGGAATGGGCAAGTCCCGGACATCGGGATTGCATGATAGGCAACAATTCGGCATCCATTGTGGCGGATGCGTGCCTGAAAGGCCTGGGCGTTCCGGATTCCTTAGGCATGTTCGAGGGATTGTTGGCATGTGCCAATGCCAATCATCCTACAGTCAGGGCAACGGGACGTCTTGGTTGGGAGGAATACAATACCTTGGGTTATGTCCCATACGACAAGTATAATGAAAGTGCCGCGCGGACACTTGAATATGCTTATAATGACTGGTGCATCTACCAGATGGGGAAAGCGCTCGGGTATCCGGAGGAAAAAATAGCCGTTTACAAGGAAAGGGCGGCGAATTACAGGAATTTGTTTGATGCGCAGCACAAACTTATGCGCGGCCGGAATGCGGATGGCAGTTTCCAGACTCCGTTCAATCCGCTCAAATGGGGTGATGCGTTCACGGAAGGAAACAGCTGGCATTATACATGGTCGGTTTTCCATGATATAAAAGGATTGATTGATTTGATGGGAGGCGACAGCGTGTTTGTGCACATGCTGGATTCGGTTTTTGCCTTGCCGCCCGTGTTCGACGACAGTTATTACGGTTTCACCATTCATGAAATACGCGAAATGCAGATTATGGGTGTCGGCAATTATGCGCATGGCAACCAGCCGGTGCAACATGCCATCTACTTGTACGATTATGCCGGATGCCCTTGGAAAACGCAATATTGGGTGCGGCGTGTCATGGAGGATTTTTATCGGCCGACGCCTGATGGTTACTGCGGCGATGAAGACAACGGCCAGACATCGGCATGGTTCGTTTTTTCGGCTATGGGCTTTTATCCGGTCAATCCGGTGAGCGGCGAATATGCAGTTGGCTCACCTTTGTTTGAGGACATACGTGTCCATTTGCAGAATGGTAAAACCGTCAGTATCGAGGCGCCCGGCAATACAGCAAAAACTCCGTATGTCAAGGAATTGGATGTGAACGGGAAACGGTATTCGCGGAACTACCTGGATTATCAGGATTTGCAAAAAGGCATGAAACTGCGTTTCCGGATGTCAGATGTACCGGAATATGAAAGAGGCACGGCCATCTCGGACCGCCCTTCGTCCATGTCAGATTGATAGCTTCGGGCTTTACGGATTTTCAAGAAATCTTGTGTTATGTTTTTCGGTTTGCAGGATATGTCCTGCAAACCGATTTTTTTATGAACGTACATGTCGGAGATTTGTCATTCAGAGTTTTACCTGTATGCCTGTTTTGACCCATCGTTGTGGTTGCAATATGCCGCCATAGTCATAATAAGTGCAGTCGGTCAGGTTCGTGGCTTCTGCATAGACGGTGATTTGCTTGTTTGTCCAGTAAATGCGTCCATCAAGTAGCCAGAAAGGCCGGTAGGCGGTTGTAACGCCGCTGCGGTCGGTATATGTGCCCACACGCGACTGGTAGCTGAGTTGCCAGCTGGCGCCGAAACCTTTGTATATGCCATGTTCCAGACTGAATACCAGTTTGTGTTTCAGATAATCCAGCGCATATTTCGACATGTATTCGCCGGCATCTTTGTCCAGATGGCAGAATGAGTAGGAAACGCCGATATTTTTGAGCCAGTATCCGTAGCGGTAGGAAACAGAGGCTTCGCCGCCCATGCCGTCTACACGTGTGTGGTTCATGCTGCGCCATTGTTCTTCTTCGGGCCGTTTTATCCAGTCGATAATGTTTTCTCCAATGCGGTAATAGGCGGATATTTGCGTCCGTAAGCCTTTATGTGCCCATTTTGCCCCGATTTCGGTGGTGAGTGCCGTTTCCGGTTTTAGTTCGGGATTGGCAATCTGGGTTGCGCTTTTGTAGTACAGGTCGGTGTAGGTCGGCAGGCGCAACGAACGGTTTATGTTGGCATACACGTTGCCTTCGCGCGCAAACTGGTAGCCTATGTTGGCCCCGAAACAGAAGTTGTGCTTGAACATGTTGTTGTAGTTTCCTGATATTCCCAGGGATGCGGCCCAATTCCCGAAATAGAAGGCCTGTTCGGCAAAATAATTCAGGTTCAGCCGGTCTTTCGAGAACAGGAACATGACGCTGTCTTGTGTGAACGGCACAGGCTTGGGCGTGTCGAGCGAATCGCCGAGCACGTTGCTCAGAATGTGGTCATCACGGACTTCAATACCGATGGTGCTTTTGCCTATGCGCGAAAAATAGCTTGCTTTCAGATTTGCGCCGAGCGTGCGGTTCAAATGGTAATTGTGGCCGGTGTACCACGCTGGTGCGGTGCTCAGGTCGTGGATAAGTTCGAAGCGGTCATAGTGCGTGCGAAAATAGGCCGATGCGGCGATGTTCCATTGACCGAAGGTCTTGTCCCAGCCGACAGAACCCAAAAGGGTTTTTGTGGCTTCAAACTGGTCGGGGTAGGAGAGGGAATAAAAAGCGTTTGCGCCGAATTCTTTCAACTGTCCGCCGAGTTGTATGTTCCAGCGGCCGCTGCGGCTATCCTCGGTTCGTGCCTGCAAGAAAATGTTTCCGTATTCGTAGCCGGTGTTATAGGTATAGCCGCTGCTTTCGTTGTAGGATGCGGATGCGCTGATGGTCCAGGTGTCTGCTTTGAATTTGCCGCCAAGGGCGGGATTGAACAGGCCGTATTGTCCGGCAGTGAGTGAAGCGTTGGCTTGTACGGGCGGGGCATCGGGCTTGCTTTTTCCGGTAATTATGTTGATGGCACCGCTGAATGCCGATAGCCCGAACAGGTTCATGCTTGTTCCTTGCAGGATTTCTATGCGGTCTATCATGCCCAGCTCGATAGGCAGGTCCAGATTGTGGTGTCCGCTTTGCACATCGGTTATGTTGACACCGTTGAGCAGAATGAGCACCTGGTCGAATGTGCCTCCGCGCATGGAAATGTCGGCTTGCGCGCCGTTACTGCCGCGCTGGCGTATGTCTATTCCTGGCAGATAGTCCAGCAGCTCGTTGATGTTCTGCACGGGCAAGGCTTCTATGTCGTCGCGGGTGAGCGATGTTATGACGCGTAGCGACTCGGAGGCAATTTGTGCCCGTTGGGCGGTTACGGTAATTTCTTCGATGTCCATTTCTTTTTCTTCGATGGCCAGGACTGGCAAACATGCCAGTCCGATACATAGCGTAAAAATTGTTTTTTTCATAAAATAGGAATGGGATAAAAAAACGGGACCAGCTGATACGTTGCAGTATCGCCAGTCCCGTTCTTATGGTTGGATAATGTATATCGGCTTGTGCCGCGGTGGCACAAACATTGTCTGTTTGCAGTGGCAGAATTTCTACCAATGCCAGCAGGCTTGCTGCATGTTCGGGCCCATTCGGGACAGTGTCATCTGTCGAGGCAGGAACGGATGCCGCACGGCGGTATTGCCGTTCGGTCTGCTTGCCCGATTTGGCAAGTTCCAGGTCGCAAATGTATGATGCTACGTGCCCGAGCGTTACTTCGCGGTGCATGGACCGGAATGCGGCATAGCGTTTCCGCGAGAATGCGCGGAAACGGATGGCCTGGCGGGTATGTAGCTGTTTTTTGAACATTTTTTCAGGGCGGCAAAGGTAATGCTTTTTTACAAAAAAATCACTTCCGGGTGCAGTTTTATGCCGAAATGGTTGTACACATCGTTTATGATGCGGTCGGCCAGTGTGGCTATGTCTGTTCCGCTTGCGCCTCCCGTGTTGATGAGGACGAGCGGTTGTTTGGAATGCACGCCGGCTTTGCCAAGCGTTTTGCCTTTCCATCCGCACTGTTCAATCAGCCATGCCGCCGGAATTTTTACTTGCCCGTCGGACAGCAGGTAGTGCGGAATGGCCGGATATTGCGCTTGCAGGCGTTCGAAATGAGTTTTAGGAATCACCGGGTTCATGAAGAAACTGCCGGCGTTGCCGGTTTCGGCAGGGTCGGGCAATTTGGCGCGCCGTATGCCGATGACAGCCTGGCGTACGGCCGACAGCCGGTCAGGATTGTCCTGCTGTTCCACCGCTTCGCACAAACCTTTGTAATTCAGGTTCAGTTTGGGAATGCGGCTGAGGCGGTAACACACTGCTGTAACGACAAAACGCCTCTGCCATTCCGTTTTGAACCGGCTGGTGCGGTAGCCGTATTGCAATTCTTCGTTCCGGAAACGGAAAATCTTGCCGGTACTGATTTCCATGCAGTTCACTGTTTCAATGATGTCTTTGGCTTCCACTCCATAGGCACCAATGTTTTGCACGGCACTTGCTCCTGTCGTGCCGGGTATCAGCGACAGGTTTTCCGCCCCGTACAGTTGCTGCCGGACACAGCAGGCAACGAAATCATCCCACACCACGGCGGCATCGGCTTCCATAAGGCAGGAACCGGCATCGGTTTCCAGCACCCGGAGGCCCTGCATGTCCGGTTTGATAATCCAGCCGTCAAAATCGCGTGTGAACAGCAGGTTGCTGCCGCCACCGATGACCATGTATGGCAACCCCGATGCCGTTACCTGTCCGCACAGTTCGTGCAATTCTGCCAACGAACCGAATGTGGCAAGGTAGCGTGCCTTGACATCTATTCCGAATGTGTTGTAGGGTAACAGCGATATGTTTTCCCGTATCATTTACTTCTGTTTTCAGACGATTCTACAACAACACCAGGCGGCTGACGTACTTGCCGATAATGTCAAACTCTAAATTCACAACGCTGCCGACCTTGATTTGATGGAAGTTGGTGTGTTCGTGCGTATAGGGGATTATGGCAACCTGGAAACTGTTGCGTGTCGGGTTGCATACCGTCAGGCTGACGCCGTTTACGGTGATGGAACCTTTGTCCACGGTAAGGTAGCCATGTTTGGCTTTTTCGGCATCAAATTCGTATTCAAACGTGTAATACCAGCTTCCGTCTGCTTCCTCCACGGCTTTGCATACGGCGGTCTGGTCCACGTGCCCCTGCACGATATGTCCGTCAAGCCGGCCGTTCATCAGCATGCTGCGTTCCAGATTTACTTTGCTGCCGATTTGCAGTTGCCCGAGGTTGGTGCGGTCGAGTGTTTCCTTGATGGCGGTTACGGTATATGTATCGTCGGTTTTGCTGACTACAGTCAGGCAAACACCGTTATGTGACACACTCTGGTCTATTTTCAACTCGTTGACAAAACTGCACGTCATGGTGATATGCAGGTTTTCCTGTTCTTTTTTCAGCGCGACAACAGTGGCCGCCTCTTCTACGATTCCTGAAAACATAGTTATGAGGTATTTTACGGTTGCAAAAATAGAAAAAATATGGCAATATCCGGTGGCTGTTTTCCAATGCTTCAGGAAAAACTGATTTAATGATTTCTTATGTACCTCTGGCATACTCTTTGTTACGGTACGTTGTCGGTATAAAAATGAAGATTATGAAAAGGATTGGATGCTTGAAATTTTGGTTGCCTGCGTTTGCGGTTATGGCACTCGCTTTTACATCCTGCAATAAATACCAGGATGATTGGATGGATGATTTTCAGCCGGGTTCATATATCGCAGTCGGGACAGTACAGCAGGCCGATAACGGCGATGTTTATTTTGTCGAGGATGACAGCACGACTATTTTCCCGAGAAACTTTCAGTCCATTTCGGATACTCTGATTGGCAAACGGGTCTGGTTCGAGTTTTATAAATATCTGGATATGAAAGCTGAAGCGGATTATGACATGACTGCCTATTTGTTCAGTTTCGGGAATTATGTGTTGACCAAACCTTATTTTGTTGTTGAAACGGAAGCCCAGAATGACAGCATAGGCAATGATCCGGCTGTTGTGAATATTGCTTGGGTAACAGGCAAATATCTGCATGTTGTGGCCAGCTATATGGGTACGGGCGGTAAGCCTCATTATATCAATCTTGTCAAAAACGAGTATAATTCCGATGCTGCTGATGATGGAAAAATCCATTTGGAGTTCCGGCACAATGACCGCGATGAGGTTCATTTGCAACGTTTTCTCAGTGTATCATCGTTCGATATTTCTGATTACTTTCCTACTGATGGAGAAAGTGTTACGCTATACGTGACCTATCGGCCGGATGAGTATTCCACCCGGAGTTTTGAGGTTACGTTGAATTAGTCATGTTGTTTTTGTATGTTGCGGGAGTATGCTGTGAAGCATGCTCCCGATTTTTTTAACGGTTGCAGACAGTTAGGAAGGCACAATGTTCGCATGAATGGTCGTCTTTACATTGTGTGAATGCCAGGTCCGGATTGAAAATATCTTCCAGCAGTTCGGTGAGCTTTTGCAGGAAATCATCCTGATAGGCTTCAAAATCGTTTACGGGTACGGCAGGTTTCCTGCCTTCTTTTTGGCATATCTGTGTCTGGAAATTTTCCGTTGATATGCTTTTTAAATAATATATGTGTGGCGCAATCGGTTGTTGAGGATGGTATTGCTCTTTATACAGCCAGGCGTACAGAAATGTTTGCAACGCATATTTGGGCCTTTTCGGTTTGTCATGTTCAAACAGGCTGTCTATGTTGCGGAAATTGAGGTTACCTTGGCCGGTTTTGTAATCGATAATGCGTATCATGCCGTCCTTGCAGTCCACGCGGTCGATATATCCCCTGATATTCACCTTGCGGCCATCGGAAAGGCTGATGGTATTGGTGCATTCGCATTCGGAACGGATATAGGTAAACGGTGTCTTTGTCCTGTCGTATTTGAGCAGCAGGCGCACGTATTTTCCGATGACATCCGTAATCAGTTTGTCGCGTCCTTCGGGTATGATGGTTTCCCCGCTGTCGTTGGCAAGGTATTCGCGCGTGTAGGCTTCATTGACAGCACGGTCTATGGTTTGCTCGTTGTTGAGTATCCGTGTCAGTGTCCCTTCTTCAATGATTTTGCTTTCGTATGGCAGATATATTTGTTGCATGGTGGCGTGCAGCAGCGTTCCGAACATGTCCGCTTCTATGGCTTCCCGTATTTGCGGTGTTTCATCAATACGTTTGACATAGAGCAGGTAGAATTGCAGCGGACACTCCAGGTATGTGTTCAATGCACTGGCCGACAAACGGCGCATTCCTTTTTGATCTTGCATCGTGAAGCGCGCAAGCATGGACAACACTTCGGGTGTTTTCCGTACCTGTATTTCCCTGGATATTTCCGTGGCGGGTTGTTGCGCGATATTGATGATATTCGGCCGGCAACCGTATTGGAACTGCAATTGGTGTATGAATCGGCTGGGCTCGCCGTCGTTCAGTCCTTCGGTGCGTGTGTCGTACAAGAAATAGATGTTTTTTGCGCGGTATATGAGCCGGTAAAAATTATAGGCGAATACGGCGTTTTGCTGTTCTGTGGTTGGCAGACCGAAGCCGCGGCGCAGTTCGTATGGAATGAAGCTGTTCCCTGCCTGGCTTTTGGGAAAAGTACCTTCGTTCATGGAAGCGATGACAAGGTTGTCGAAATCCAGACCGCGTGTTTCCAGCGTACCCATGATTTGCAGCCCGTTGAGCGGCTCGCCGGTGAAGGGAATGTTCACACTTGCAGACAGTTCGTGCAGCAGCATGAACAATGTCTGGACACTGATGTTCCCGGACATGTCCTGCTGTTCCAGTATGTCGCGCGTACGGTTTACGGTTGCGTAGTATTGATAAATGTAGTTTTTTTCGTTCTTGTCCTCAAAAGGTTGTTGCACCAGGGTTCTCAACAGGGTTTGCACGTATGTTATAGCGTTTCCGGCTGTTTGTTGTGGGGAGAAAACGGTTTCAAGCAGCGATCCATCGGCAAAATATTCCTGCGGGATATAACTTAAATTATGTTCCACGATACTGTTTGCCAGACGGTTAGCCTGTTCAGGGCATAAAGCCTGCATGTACGGATGTTGCAGTATTTTCAGCACGCACTTGTGGTAAAAACGTGTTTTCCCGTTTTTGTCGGTACGGATTTTCTGCTGCAATTCGTACAAGTGTTCCATCAACGCGAAAACGGCGGTGTTTTTCAGCGGATATCCCATGGTTACATTCACCTGGTCGATATGTGCGGGAATGGCGTGCAGCATGGGCATTAGCAGGTTTTCGTTGGGCAGCACGATGGCGGTACGTGTCCAGTCGGCCTGCTGTCCGGCCGGATGCAGGATGTGCAGCAGGTTATATATGCAGGTCGTCTGTCCGATATTCGACGGGATGGGAATCAGGTTGATATTGCCGTTGCGGCCGTGCGGGCAGCCATCATCTGCGCTTGCGGGCAGTTCCATAAGCGACGGGAAACGTTGCCGGTTTTCGCTGATAAAACGGGATGCCAGGTTTTGCGGGTCGTTGGTTTCGGGTGCTTCGTTGTCCCAATAGAAATCGGCCTGACCGTTTTTTTGCAGGAATGTCATTAAAGCTGTTTCGCACGGTGTCAGGGCGTTGAAGCCGATAAACACGAACCGTTTTCCTGCCGTCGCGGTTTCCAGGGTGCCGTTCTTTGCATTTTCCGCAACGCAGCGTTGCAGGCAGCCTTCGTATGCACGTCCTTCGGCAGTCATTTCCTGTTGCAGGGTCTGGTACACGGGGTAGAGATGTTGCCATGCATGCAGGAACTTGAGGCGGTTTTCGCGCTTCTCGTCTGCGTTGAAACCGTTCCAGAAACGCTCTATGGCTTCTTTCTGTGCCGGCGTCAGGTAGTCGAAGCTGTTGTCCAGGCGTTTCAGGTCGTTCAGGTTGCCGAACAGCTGTCTGGCCGGTATCAGGTATTTGTCTATCTCGTCGAAATCGGACAGCAACATGTTTCCCCAATATGCGAATCTGTCGAACGCTTCGTTCGTGCCGGTCTCGGTTTTATAGATGTGGTACAGTTTGAACAGCAGGCCCAAATGATCGGCTGGCTGCATGCCCGACAGCATCTCAAAACATTGGTTTATGGTGATGGTTTCCGGCGCAAGAACAGGTCTTCCTGCTGCCTGTCCCAGATATTTGCGGAAAAAAAGACCCGCACGGCGGTTCGGAAAAACGAATGTAAGGTGCGGCAATTCCGCAGCCTGTTGTTGCATAAACAGTCGTGCAAGGCGTTTCAGATAAGGTTCCATACTTCCGGCATTTGCAAATTCACATTTGCAAATGTACGTGTTTTTTTGTGTTTGTCATAGAAAGGGTGGGGGATTGTTTTGTAAATTTGGCATAGTTATGGTCTGAATTAGGCTGATTCATAAAAAACAGGATTTAGTCATAAAAGTTACAACTGAATCCTGCTTCCATTTATCCGAATTTTTGGACAGTGGTTATATAAAACTAAGGTCTGCCAATAATTCCTTTGTTTGGTTCAGCTTGTCCAATAGTTTCTTTTTGTCAAATATTCCCATATCTTTTTTCTTTATAGCAAATAATTATCGTAGCCGATGCCCTTGACTTTTAAGTCGGCTGGAAGTTCTTTGTTTTTATCGGCTTCCAGATGTTTATTGAAAACCTCAGCCATTGAACGGGCAATGCAGAAGCTACGTGCATCCCAACAAGCTGCGCTCCAAGCAGTACGTATTACAATCGCATTCGGACGTACCTCCAAATGACGAACATAAATCTTTGGATTACTTGAGTTATGATAACGCTGACAATCAGAGTACAGTTGATATTTTTCTTCCATCGTATGAGCAAAATCATTATATAGCTTTTGGGCAGTATCTACATCATTGACCAATAAATCTTCTGCCCCAAACGACTCGTCTCCTTTCTTACCGCCAAAACCGAAATGGAACTGGGTTGGCAATGCCGGTTCCTGGGCACCGCTTGCTGCCAGAATAGTGATAATCCAATGGTCCTTCGTGGGTGCTAAGCGTTGTAAATCTGCCATGTAATCATCCAATCCTTCCATCTGCTCACCGCTTAAAAGATAAAAAGACTTATAGGGGCGGATTGTACCAACCTCCTTGCTTATAAAATTAAATCCTCCGAATTTGGCAATATAAAATGCAAAAGAGCCCATTACAACTTCACTAAAAGCACTCGGAGCAACTATGGTCACTTTCGACCCTCTATCAATGCAACATCCATAAGAACGGTTTTTTAGAAAGCATTCCACCGCCAATTTATCCTCTGCTTTTTCTTCCAAAGGGCGGGTAGAAGCCAAATTAATCAGACGCAAATTATCAGCTGCAGCCACACCATCCAAAATATCATCTGTTTTCAATCCCATTTGATATTGAATATCTACAATCGATTGAAACTTTGGTATAATTTGATAACCTGAATATCGGTCCAATTTCCGTTCGAATGTGGTATAAATTTTAGCAGCATTTGCCTTGCAGGTCTCCGCATGTACCTCTTCTTCCAGTGATTCTGTAAAACCCGCCCCAATCAGTCCCGCTGGAACAGCGAAAATTGCGATACCCAATATACCGACAATGCAAGCAATAATTCTCCCCCAGAAAGTAATGGGGGGATTTTCGGCAAAACCTCCCGGATCGCCAATGTATTGTGCAAATGCCCAAACCACTGAATCTACTCCATTTACATAAACTTCTGGCTGGGCTTCATGCTCAAGGAAATACAATATAAAGGACAGTATAACCGTAACAATACACAAAAACTGGAGTGACACAAACATTTCATTCCGCTTGGAGTTCACCGCATTCCGTAAAAGTCGGAATGAGCGCATAAACCGGAATATTCGCATCAAACGCATGATACGCAACGCTTTAAGTGCCGTGTAGGGAAACGAGAAGAAGAAATGCAGATAAAACGGATAAGTAGCCAACACATCAATCAGCCCATAAAAACTGAAACAATATCTTATTCTCCCCCAAAAGCCTTTATAACGGCTATCCAACAAATCGGCACACCATATGCGCAGGGTTACTTCAATAGTGAAAAATACAGTCGTAATGATATCTATCAAATTCAACCATGTGCCGTACCTTTCCACGACACCTTCAAAAGTGGCCAAAAAGATTTCAATGGTACTCAGCAATATGAAGCCTATAATCACATAATCGACTATATTCTCCCACTGGCGCGTATGAAGTTTATCATCAAAAATCCGTGCTAAATTTTTCTTAAACTCATGAATACTTATTTTCATAATATCATTGCTGTTCTAAATCATGTTCATCTATAATTATTTTCCTGTTTATAAATTATTTAGCGGATAAGCCACGAAACGCCTATTCCTGCCAATACATGAAAATTGGTTTTAAGGACACTGCATGAACTGTACAGGTCGATTTGCACGTTTCTATGTGGAAAAACATTGACTCCGGCTCCTATCAGACAATCATCAATTGACATAGGAGTATCATCAGTTCCTTGGAAGGCATTGTAATTCTCGCAAAAAAATCCTACCCGTTCAGACAGACTCACATCAAAACAAAAAGAAAAGTGGGTAAGTGGATGAACGGTGGTTCCGTCCCACTCCATTCCCACGTTGTAACCGAGATTTAGCCAGGACAACAATTTGTTGTCAAAAAGCAAAAGCAAAGAAGGTGCAGGGCATGCATGTTCCTCACCTTGAACCAAAGGCACTGACAATGCCGCTTGCAGGCTCGTTTCGGGCAACCATCTATACGGACTGGAAATCCTTACCTTTGTCCCAATCATCAAAGGATTTACTTGATAGGCAAATGCCTTGTTTTCGTTCCCATAAAAACCCGCATATTCCAGCCATACTTCTGCAAAATTAGTTAGTCCATAACGTAACATCATGGCAGGTAACAATATTTGATCGAAGTCTCCATTTTCATATTCAATGCGTGATTCCAACTGCAATGAACGATATGGCATTACATCTACTCCAGTAGACCTACCAGCACGACTGGAAATTACAACAGTCTCTTCTTGGGCATTTACATCTAGCAGCCCAAGAAGAGAAAGCAAAAACACAATACTAAAAATTCTCATTTGAATTCGGAAACATTTTTAGCAGCTTTCAATCTTATAACCAAGATTTTTCTGTACGATGTCTATAAACTTCATGAAAGCACCCGGTTTACCTTGTACGGTTGTCGGCCAGTTTTTGGCTACCACAAATACTGTTTTGTCGGCTAATTCAAAACAATCGTTTGGGGAACGCACCCTAAAGAAGTTTACCACTCCTTTTTCATTTAGTTCGCGTTCATAGTCTTCATAAAGCATGAAATAAGCATCCATATTTTTTTGGAAACGAAAATCCTCTTTCAATTGCTCATATGACACTTGCGGATTTTGTTGTATATAATACCTTATCACAGAATAAACCAAATCTATTTTCTTGGAATAAACCGTTCCATTGAAACGATAATTGGATGTATCCCGATTAAATTTGGTTATCTTTTTAGGCGTATCAAAAGCCTTCAGGTTTGTGACTGCCGACAATTCCAATGTTGCTTCTACCACTTCTCCTAATCTTGCATCATCGCCAATAATTTCAGATATTTTGTTGAGAAGAGCAGAAACCTGAAATGCCCTATTGCTCAAAAACGTTTCCTTCTGACACATTCTGAAAACCACCTTCTCCCAAGGTTCATCAAACTCACCTGTTGCATTCAAACTTTCTTCCTCCACTGGAGTTAAAGGACGCAACTTTAACTTGGATGCAACTTTCTCATTCCATGCTTTAAAATCCGGTTCTTCTGTAAGCTGGTTATAGATATATGGATAAGCAATCTGCATACAAACCAAAGCAAAATTTATCAATTTGTTGGTATTGTCCGACTCCTCTGCCTGCATTCGTTTGTTAATCAACGATATAAGCGAAAGCGTATTGGTAAGGCGTTTCAAAGATCTTGGATTAGTCCCTACCGACAATCTGGAAATCTCCGATAGATTTTCGGCCAAGGTTGCATCTCCCATTTCTTTGGGTGTAAAGAAATCAATCTGCTCGAGTGCATTTACCAAAAATGTATCCACTTTGTAGGAGGCAACGGGCATGGAGAAAGGCAATTGAATAATCTTATCGAAGAATGATCTGAATTCACGCTCATTCTTTTCTGTCAATTCTCCAAATTTAGGTTTCAATCCCTTGATTACCACATCATAATCAATAGCAAGAATGAATATACAATTTTCTATATCAAATATATTTTTCAACAATTCCAATATCTCTACCGCCATTGGAGGGTCAATCCGATCAAGGTCGTCAATGTAGAAAATAAAGCCTTTCTTATGGGGATTATGTGCCAGTGAGTCAGCAATCAGCTTTGTAATCTCCGCTTTCAATGCTGCTATATCCGACTCTGGGACATCACCACTCTCTGCAAATATATCATCCACCAGTGAACCATCTATACCCACTTGGTTGGCGACAACCTTTGTTCCTATCGTTGCCATTTTCCTGAATATACCGCCTATTTTCTTCTTGCTTTCTTCCCATTTGTTGGCATTCGGATTCAGATTACCAATCTGATTGATGATACCCTCGAGTATGTTGATGATAGTCTGACCTGGTGATTTCAACAATGAATATTGCCAGGTATTAATCCATATAGGATAAAATTCCGCACCTTCCACATCACACAGATTCCAGCGAAGCAGATTCATCAACGAAGTTTTACCGCTTCCCCATTCCCCTTGCAATGCTATCGTAATTGGAGTATCAGTCAGTTTTACATAATCAATAAGTGCTTGCTGGTAAACCTCTATTCCAAACAAATCATCTTGCGTATGCGTACGCGGCACATCTATGATACTTGATTTCATTTTCTTGCTATGCTATATATCCATTCTACAAACAGAAATGCAGCACAAGTATATACCCATGCTGCTTTCTTTGAATTATTTATTTTTCCCGTTTAAGCGACTCTTTTGCGCTCTCTATTTGCCCTTTAATGTATTCGATTTTTCTGTCATGTGCTGCTGCCTTATCAATCTTTGATTTCCTATAGGACGCTTTCGAGGATGGAGAAGATGCTCTTTTAATCAAATCCGCATAAGACGCATTGTCTCTTTTCTTGGCTTCCTTCTCCTTGGCTAAATCAGCACGCAAATCGATGATTTTTTTCTTATAATATTCCTTACTCATATATTGAGTGTTTTTAGACCCAATCGGTCATTGGAATGCAAGTACATTTTTCAAATTCAATGACCGAATTGGGTTTGATAGTAAAAATAAAGAATTTCTGTATGCAAGCTTATTTTCCTGCTGCAGAAATAGTGATTTCATTGTCTGCCAGCTTGCTGTCATCTGCATTTGCCACTTGCACGCCGATTCCATACAATTCAGCTACTTTCTTCTCAAAGTTGCCCACTTTGATGTTGCCTTTTACAACCAGTTCGCCACCCTTTGCTCCTTCTGCACGGATTGATGCCAAAGTTGCATCATCGTCAGCAAATGCACCTTTACAAGAAGCACTTTTATATACGCGCAAAGTAGAGCCGAAGCATTCTTTGAACTTTTCCTTCAAGGTTTTGACCTTCATGCGGCCATCCAATTTAAATTCTGCCATAATAAATAATGATTTAAAATTACATGCCTACTCTTCGAGGATTTTCGGCTACCTCCAATAAATCTTATCCTCATGATAAAAAGAATTATATTGTAACAATATATTTCTTTCTATTAGATACACATTGAACGATATATTACAAATATTTCATTATATCTTCCTCTGTCACAATAACTCCTTCAATACCACAGTCATTAAAATAAGCGATTGAATATTCTTTTTCTAAGCCAGTGAAATGTCCATCTCCACGCACGGCAGCAAGAGAAAGAGCTTGAGCTGCTTTTTTTACATTCAAACTACTGTTCTTAATAATATCAATAGCTGTCCCAACAGTCATTTTATTGACATGATTACCAAACAAATCATAAATTTTCTCTTTAGTATTAAATCCACAAGCAATTGCAAATTTAAACATCGGTTTTATCTCATCTTGATTATCTTGAGTATAATTAGAACCAAAATAATCAGCACTAGCAATTGCTGTTGCAACTGTAATACATGCTGCAATCTCATCAATAGTCATAATATAAATAACATAAAAATTTTACCTACTCTTTTTATAGGATTTTCGGCTACCTCCATTCTCCTATTTCTCGCCACGAGCAGCTTGACCAATAGTAAGATTGTTATCCACACACGACTTTCCTGCCGGGTCTTTGATTTGCACTGTAAGTCCATAAACAGAATCAAACAGTTTTTCCACTTCACCCACTTTCATGGAAGCTTTTATTTTCAGTTCCTCACTGCTACGGGTATTTACTGCTTTGGAAGTTTTATCATTGAGCTGCTTGATGGTCATTTCCGGATCTGCCAGTTTTACGCCTTTATAAACAGCCAATGTACATCCAAATGCCTCTTTAAAGTCGGCACAAATTGTTTTCAGTTTTTTGTTGGGGGCCACACTGAATTCTGCATTCGTAAAGTGGTCCTTAATGTTATTAAGTAATCCCATAATGTATTGTGTTTATTTGATAACAATAAATTCCGTACGACGATTTTCCGGCGACATCGGGTCATCTGCATTTCTAAGTTTGTTGGAACCGCAACCCACTGCTTCCAAACGATTGGCATCTACACCTTCATAACCCACCAGGAAGTCAACGGCTGCTTGTGCACGTTTTTCACTCAATTTCATATTCAGGTCTGCATTACCTTCCGCAGATGTATGTCCTTCGATGCGCAAACGCAACTGCGGGTTCTGTTTCAACACTTTTGCTAAATCGTGCAACACGAACTTGGCGTCCTGACTTAACTCCGCTTTGCCTTGTTCAAATTGCGCTGCATTGAAATTCGCTTCAATTTCAGCAATTTGTTGTACATAGACGGTATCGACTACTACCTTTTCCACCACTTGCACTTGCTTTGGACGCATAAAGAGCCAGCCAAGCAATGCAGCTACCACTAGAACCAGAACCAGAATAATCACCCATAATTTGCTTTTTGACTTTTCTTCCGGCACTGGCGGTACGTATCCATTGAGGTACTCCAGTCGATAGCCACCTTTCTTGCCACCCTTGTCTGCAGCCTCAAACTTGGCAACGACAATACCATATTGCTTTGCCCAGTTGACCAATCGTTCAAAGCTTGGCTTGGTCCACATAGAGACAACAGCCACCTTACGTCCATCCTGCAAATGAAGCAGACATTCTTCATCCGTAAAAAATCCGTTCCAATCCTCGCTCTGTACCGATTTTATCTCCTTCAAATCTACAAAGTTGATTTTCACACCACTATCCGGATTCAATGAATCGGGAAATGCCTTTTTCATGTCTTCCAAAGTGGCATGGGGATACATGGTCAGATAGGCATGCATAATACCTAAAGCCGTACGGTTTTGGGCCTTTCCATATACACGAATCTTGGCATTAGCCAATTCGGCATCTGTGCCCTCCACTTTTAGCTCTGGTTCTGGCTTGCTTTCAGGAGCCGGTTTCGCCTCAGATTGTGGAATCGCATCTGGTTTTGCTGCAGGAGCAGATACGACTGATTGTTTCACATGACTGTTCAAGTAGTCAATCAATTTTGCCCCAAACTGTCTTGTGTTCCAATCTTCGTCATACGTGAAACCGACTTTTTCCGAAAGTTCACGCAATGCACCTTTGGCATTGTTTATTGGTTGTTTGCTTCCACTTGAGGTGTCATATACCAAAATAGAGCCGCTATCTTCTTGCTCTATGATGTAGTTTTCAAAATTTGCCGATTTCTTTATCATAAATAATACATTAACTATATTTTCACTTATTAATCTAACTTGTCTATCAGTTTAGAGCCGAACTGTCTAGTAGTCCATTCTGGGTCGTATGTAAATCCAATCTTATCTGCTATTTCTCGTAAAGCTCCTTTTGTATTGTCATAAGTTCTATAACACTCAATACTTCCAGTAGCCAATTCACGTACTACATAATCCCCAACATTAGCCATATTATTGCTACCGTAAGCTTTTATAAGTTTATTGCCAAACTGACGAGTAGTCCACCCGCTATCGTAACTAAAACCTACAGATTCGGACGCCTCACGCAAGGCACCTTTAACATTGTCGTAAATTCTGTACACTTCAATTGTACCACTTTCCAGCTGTTGAATAATGTATTCACCACTGATTGCAGATTTTTTTACTTTCTTTTCCATAATGATTTGATTTTAAAATTGTACATTTATATTATTTTCAGATAGATATACACAAAACATCTCATATATTCCAGAATCCAAAGCTCTGCTAATTTGCATTTCTACGAATTACCATTAATAAAGTCAATTAGTTTAGAGCCCAAATATCGGGTATTCCACGATTCATCAAACTGAAACACATTTTTTTCAGCCACTTCACGTAAAGCAGCTAATGTATTCTTAAAGCGCTGCATCTTATCCCCCTCCATCCAATAAACATGAATTGAATTATTGCAATCCTGTACGATTAGATATTGCAGAAAAACAGCTCTCTTTTTCTCTATTATTGGCAATGAGTTCCCGTCAACAACAGTCAATTTACCAGCATCTATGTTTGTCGATTGTTTCTTTTCAACTTGAGGAGTCTTCTTTTTGTTTGCATATACAGGTTGAATATTTGTAACTTCTACATCCTCTTTCTGTGTTTGTACATCTGATAAGCTTACTTTCTTCATCTGCAAAGTAGAAACAAAACGCCTTTTCATCTCATCATACAAATCATTATTGTATTTTTGCGTATGCTTTTGGATTGCCATGATAAACTCACGCAGATATACATCATCCAACTCTTTGTTTTTCAAAAAATCGTATACCTCACTATAAAACACCTTGACATATTTATCACCTTTTTCATAAGGCTTCAAATCAATATCATTATGATCCGGTATAAGCAAGCAGCAACTCAGTTTTTTGTTTGGATATTCCTTTGTTGCATATTCAAAGTATTTAGCTAACTGTGTATATTCATTCTCTTTTGATGTACGTGTAAAAACACGGCCATTTATATGAGAATTGATTTTATTTTCCACCACTATCACATTATGTTCATCTCGAATAAGCAGGTCTATATTCTTTTCCGTCTCTCGAATAACCTCAAATTGTTCAGACAAAATCAAAGCAGGATTCTTTTTTCGAATAAATTCCACTAATAAACTGGGATATTTACGCATAAAATAAGCCAAAGCATTCGAGAATGCCAACTCACTATCTGCAATTCCACATATATCAAAGAAATTAGTTGCCCGTATTTCTACTTTACTATCCTCAACGCCTTCCACATTCTCACCCCAAAGAGTAGAATCTGACAAGAAAGCCTGCAATGCAAAAAAGTCATCTGGAGTAGTCTCATCAATATATTGTTTCAAAGACGCCTTTGCCTGATTGTTTTGAGTCAATACAATAACGTTCTCACCCCCATTGTCTTCCACATAAGAAATGTAACATGTCCTTTTAGGACGCATAACACTCTCCGCCTTAAATGTAATACAAATATCCTGTTGACGTTTATTGCTTTCAAACAACACATGTAAAGGAATGCCTCCATAAGTAATATTATGCTGACAAATATACTCTCTTTGTTCTTTACCAGACTGCCCCACCTTATACACATCAGTAATACCTTCTGCTTTTCCTAAAACTTCCAACATTCTTTTACCAGGGACGGTCCTAACCAAAACAACACATTGAACCTTACCTGTATGAGCAATAGAGAAAGTACCTGCCTGCTGTAAATAGATATAATGACAACCATTATCCGATTTGTACAAATTGATAATTTCATGACCGAGATTATCATTGAGATAATCTCCATTATACATCCGATTAAGTACTATTTCTCCTTGATTGAACATGTCTCATTGAAATTTCTTATCTTATCTTCTCTTCCGTTTTTTTCCTGTTGCTGCATTCAAAACAGAAGCCCCTATCTTGCGTTCCAATCCTTGGCGGGTAGTGGGTATGCCCGTCTTGCGGGCAATTTTGGTTTTAAGGCCGGAAATGCCGACTGCTCTCGAAAGAGAAAAAGAAAGTCCTTTAATCAATCCCATGGTAAAGCCGATTAATAATTCTTGTCAATGTCACATTATAAAAGGTCAGAGACCCTCTTGTTTTTAAGATTTTACAAAATAAAAGTATTCTATTAATTTTTGCAAAGTTCTTTTTGGTTCTTATTTTTATCGGTATGGAGATTATATATGGAAAGGTTATAAGGGTGTGTTTGTATATTGTTGGTGTATAATATGTTATGGCTATATTGGGATTGTTGTTTGCCTGCAAGAAAACGGCATATCAACAACAAACGACTGAAAAATTACAACAATAATCAATGAAAAAAAAGAAACAACAAGAAACGAAATGGCATAAAACGGTGCTTGATGGAAATGAAGCCACTTAGCGTGCAAATTCATCACGCAAGGTTTCAAGCGTTAGCACCAATGCCTTTTGCATAGCCTCCATATTCAGCGTTGCATTTGCTGCTGAGAGTCTGGCAATTCCAGGGACATGGATGAAGCCTGCTTTCACAGGCAGTTCTTTCACGGTGATATAATGCAATGTGCTATACATCAAATGGTTGCACACATAGGTGCCAGCACTGTCGGACAGGCTTACGGGTATGCCATGCGATTGCAATGTATGGAATATATCAAAAATTGGCAAGGTGGAAGCATATTGTCTTTGTCCTGCCGGAGAAATGACAAGATTCTGTGGACGATATCCTTCATTATCCGGTTGTCTGGCGTCGGCTATATTGACTGCCACACGCTCCAAAGAAAAAGTATCTCGAGAAGATGCCTGCCCCAGACTAACAACGAAATCCGGTCGCAGTTCATCTATTTTCTGTAGGAGAATCTCCACTGAGGCTTTAAAAGCAACGGGAAGCAAAAGTTTTGTTAGCGCCATGCCCGGCAATCCGGGTATGGATGCAACTACCTCCCATGAGGTATTGACATTACATTGCCCGAAAGGTTCGAAACCCGTTAACAATATGTTGGGACCAACTGTTACTGAGGCTGGCATACGGCACAAGATTACAAATCGCCGTTTTTTTTCATTTCCATTTCTATGGAATCATTAATGGCTTTGAGTGTTTCCAGTGACTTTAAATCACCGCTCTCGGCAGCTTTGGTGTAGTAATAGATGGCCGACTGCAGGTTTTTTGCAGTACCAGTTCCTTCTTCATAACAACGCCCTAATCTGTATTGTGCCGGGGTGATTCCCCTGTCGGATGCTATTTGGAGCAACTCCAAGGCCGCTGCATAATCCTGCGGCACGCCATGCCCTTCCAAAAAACAATTGGCCAACAGGAAAAAGGCGTAGTCATCGTCGAGCTGGGTGGCATCAAAATAGCCTTGGGCCGCCAGTTCCTGATTCTGTTCAACGCCTCTGCCAAAATAATAACAGTCAGCCAGACAGCGGATAGCTTCCGGATGCTGTTTGGCGGCCGCTTTTGTGTAATGTTCAACTGCTTTTTCGTATTGGCCGTCTTCTTTGTAGCAGGTTGCCAGTAAATAATCAAACTTTGGATTGTCCAAATGTGTACCTTTTTCAAACCAGAAAATGGCCTTTTTCAGATCTTTTGGAACGATATTGCCAGTCATATAAATGATACCCAAGTTATTGATGGCCGTTGCATTCCCTTGCTCGGCGGCCTTGGCGTACCAATAAATAGCCTTATCCGGTTCCTGTTTTCTTGCTATTCCCATTGCATAGGCCTGTGCAATGGCAAGCTGTGCCTTTTCGTTGCCCAAATAGGCATCGTGCAGGGTTTGCCGGTAATATTCCTGAACATCTTTGTTATATTCTTCCCATTCGTACAAACGGGCTAATTCTGCTTGTGCCTTGCCTGATTTTTTGTACCAATATGCAGCTTTCTGTAAGTCGGGTACACAACCATTTCCTTCCGAATAGCATACACCTAGGTTAAACTGCGCATTCTTGTCGCCCTGGTTGGCTGCTTTCGTAAACCATTTGATGGCTTCGGAAAAATCAAGAGGTGCTCCTGTTCCGTTATAATAACAGGAAGCAAGGTTATATTGTGCCTCTACCATTCCTGCCTCTGCCGCTTTTTTATACAGTTCTACAGCTTTCTGGGGATTTTCCTTGAGTCCCCTGCCATGGAAATAACAATTGGCCAATTCAAATTGGGCACTGGCTAATCCTTGTTCAGCAGCTTTGGTATACCAATATACTGTATTCAGTTTGTCTTGCCTCACTCCTTTCCCGTCCTTGTAGCAGTTGCCCAGAAGAAGTTGTGCCTGTGCATTCCCTTTCTCGGCGGCTTTTGTGGCCCAATATACGGCCTTTTCAAAATCTTGCCCGACCCGTTGTCCCGTATAATAGGAGTAGGCCAAATAATATTGGGAAGCAACATTGCCTGCATTGCCTCGCTCTATAATAGCCGAGACAGGAAGTTCTTCCAACGTAAAACCTTGTGCGTGGCTTTGGGTGAAAGACAAAAAAGACATTAAAAAGAGTATCCACTTATTTTTCATGATGAAATGTTTTTTTTTTAGTTCACAAATTATAATGGCATATCCACTACGGTGTATTCTGCCTGGAAATATTCGGTAACCGGAATGGCTGCAACAGCCTCAATCCATATATAGGTGGTATAGCGCATGCGTGCGTTTTCAAATCCGAGATAGATGGTACGAAGCCCTTGGGTGGGAATGCGTCCGTTGCATGATTGTGTCCCCATGGTAGAATAATCAACATTATACCTTAGTTCGGATGTGGATTCTCCATTCTGGAACTGTCTTGCCTGTGCAGGGTCGGCAAACACATACATGTCACAATAGACATCCTCTTCACGTAAAGGCCTGTTGTCATCCAGCAGTTGGGAAAGCAGCCCTATGCCTCTTTGTGATTCATAGAGCGGCAATCCCAGGAAACGTATTTTGCGATAAGATGTGGACATGTTGTCATAAAACTCTCCATCGGCACTACGTGCCTGTTCGCTTGTAGAGATACGCAGGCTATACATGACGTCGGTTGCACCTTTCGGTATCTGTAAGGCTACTACGGCACGGCTATTACCTGAGAAAACCGATTTGAACTGGCTTCGAAGGGTAAATGAACGCGGTTCGTCAAAGATATTTCTCATATCAATCCCTTTTGCCGACAAAACGCGGAACCCTCCTTTTTTGCCTTCCACTATTTCTGTTTTGACCAATTGGGGGTGCATGTACCGTTCCACAGTTGGCGCAGAATAAACAATGTCCAATGATGCGTATTGGGTTGTGCGCGGATCTACTTCTACCAGATAAATGGCTTTGTTTTTAATAGGCAAACTGTCCTCGATTGTGGTTCTTCCTATATAGGACTTAACCATAGAACGGCTGTCGGCGTTATAAATGCGGACATCGCATGGCTTCTCCATGTAAATGTTGAATTTCAGTACATCACCTTTATGCAGATAGACTGGAAAACTTTCGATTGCTTCCATTAGATAGTCGTCTTTTTCCATAACTACCAACACCTGGTTTTTGACAATGTCTTGCATGGCCGTATCTATTGCGGAACATAAAGCATGCGTCCTGTCTTTAAGTTGCTGACATAATGCGATTGCCGTCGAATCCATATCCATGGGGTTATAATCATAATGCAGATCTTGTCTTGCATTCCATAGTTTTCTTTGTTCCGACAAATCTGCCAGATAAATTCCATCCAGTGTCCTTTCCATTTCTTGTACCTGTACCAACGTGCTGTCAAAACGGGTTCTTTCCGCTTCCGGCATTTTGGGCTTGCCATTATTGACACAAGTCGTCATAAGAACCAATGTCATGGATATTAATACAAATGGTTTTGTCATATCATTAATCAAATTATTCATTTTCTAATCTTTTTCTTTTTTCTTCAATCAATGGGTCTATTTTCTTTTCCAAAGCATCCTGCTTTTTCATGAGATAGTGAGTTCCCGTGTTGGGATATACGAACCATTATATGGTTCATTAATTATTGATTTGCAAATTTAAGCATGCTGTAATGACCAACCAAAATTCTTTTTGGTTCATATCTGTGAGGAATGCAAACCTAAAATGCTTGTTTTTAGCAGGGAGGGGATGTGATTTTTCGTAATCCGACAAAAACGTGATCGGTTTTGATTGGATATGCAAGGCGAAACGATTGGAGTTTCAGCAAAAAACACGTGAATAGAAGCTGCGGGTTGGTTGATATGGCAACGCTAAATTGCAAATGTAAGGTAAAAGGCAACAACATCCAAACACATCGGATAGCAAGACCCAAAAAGAACCAATATGAACCAACATGAACCAATAAGAACCAAACAAATGCTTGGCAAGAGAATGGAATTTTAGCAATTTTGTAATTTGAAAAGAAAAAGAATGGACAAAAAGAGCCCTGAAATAACAGAACTACGACATAGAATAGAACTTTCTATTAATCGTAAGGTCAAAACTCCGACTGATTTTGATTATCTTTCTGGGGCCGTGTGGGAACAATTGCACGAAACTATTAGCACGAGTACCTTAAAACGCCTATGGGGTTATGTGGACGGTGCTTCGCGAACGCGTAACAGTACTCTAAATCTATTGTCCAGGTTTATCGGTTATGGTGATTGGGATGATTTTTTAAAAGAGCTGGATAACGAAAATGATGTCCAATCAGAAATGATATTGACACAACACATAGAGAGCCAGCACTTGAAAGAGGGGGATATGATTGAGGTGGGCTGGCAGCCTAACCGCCATTGCCTGTTCCGCTATATGGGAAACCGTACATTTGTTGTGGAAAAAGCAAGCAATTCGAAGTTGAGGGTTGGTAACACGTTTATGTGCAGCCTTTTTGTTTTTGGAGAACCGCTTTATATTGAGAACCTTATCCAGGAGGGACATCCTCCCATAGCTTTTGTTGTTGGTAACAAAAATGGCCTCACGCTGCTGGAGCTTGTCAAGTCTGGTTCGACAAGCCATGAAGATATGCGGTGATTGTCCGTGTCGTAAACTGGCAGAGCAGCCGCTGGCAAATGGTTGTTGAACCATGTTTTTTGTTTTTTTTCAATACTTTCATGTGCGGCAATTCCGCAGCCTGTTGTTGCATAAACAGTCGTGCAAGGCATTTCAGATAAGGTTCCATACTTCCGGCATTTTTTAATTAGCATTTGCAAATGTACGTGTTTTTTTGTGTTTGTCATAGAAAGGGTGGGGGATTGTTTTGTAAAGCTGGCATAGCTATGGGCTAATGTGGGCTGATTCATAAAAACAGGATTCAGTCATAAAACTTACAACTGAATCCTGTTTCCATTTACACAAAATCTTGGACAGTGCCTTGTCATTTTTTTAGTTTATAGCTTTCTAAAAGCACTGCCTTTGAGAAATCAAATGATTCACCCAATACCACCTTGCCCTCATACGCCTCAACATTTCGTTGTGTATTATCTTCCGTTACAACAACAACTAAATCAAACTGATAACGTTCCCTTGTTTTCTTACCCGTATATTTTTCAGACTGGCAAGTTACGATGTACTTGTTGGAGTCATCAATTAATTTTACGGAAAGCACCTCATAATCAAGCATTGGACAATAGGGCTTCAACTGATCCGACAAAGAGTATCTAAAATCGTCATTGTTAGTTCTATAATTTATATCGCAAAAAAAGTTCTTCCACAAATTTATATCATTTTGCATATCCACAGAGATAACGATATTTGCTCCCCAGAATCTCATTCCCTTAATATCCGAAGACACTGTTGTTAGTTTTGTCAAAATGTCTTCAGCCGCTTTTTTTGCCGCTTCTTCTTTCATTGCTATCGTGCGGGCTTCTGCTTCTGCTTTTGCTCGAGCTTCTGCTTCTTTTTTGGCTTGCAATTCGACTTGGGATATTGAGTCATTGACCCAATGACATTGCTTAATTATAGCTGCCTGATATGCTTTCCCTGCTTTTATTGCTTCATTTATGCGCTTCATATCCTTTTCACGCAAATAGAGTTTGTCATTATTAAAATGGATATAATCGCTGTTTGGGATATTCAACAAATATCCTTTCAGCCCATTATGGCGACTATAAATTGTATCAAGATAATTACAAACACTATCCCACTCTTGCCGTTGGTTCTCCTTCAATTGGGGCAGCATTTCGTCTCGATATGTAACCCAATTGTCTCCTACATAAGATTTCGTTTTTATGCGATTCTGCACCAAGAGCCTGTTAAGCTCGTACAACAACCAACTACCCGGGTCCTTTGATGTATGAGTTCCAATAAGCATTTCTCCTCCTTTTTCAAGCAGCCAAACAAAATCATCAATCAACTCTTTTGATGGGACATTGACTTTGAGCAAACGGCTGAATGGTTTTCCCATTTCACATTTCTCCGTAGCATTTGCGATATTTGTCTTGTCTCCGCCAATGGCTTTCAGGTTCAGGATGTTATCCCTATATAGAACTCTCCAAATATCATCTTCCCGGAAGAGCACATTTGTATTAACAACATATCCCAGATCATACAGTTCATCTTCCGTTATTTCATTGTTGGCAAATTTCCGGGCCAGATCTTTCAAGCCTGCCACCTGTTCATCTTTGTTTGTAATTTGCCCCTCCTTTCTATCAAACCATGACAATACCACCCCATTCAGAAAAGTGATTTCGCTCTCATTGCCATGAGCATCTTTCTGCTTCCATACCCCAGAATATTCACCCTCAGAAGAAAAGGCACCTGCCGTACGTTCCATTTCATTAAATAGGAAATCACCTACCAGCATTCCATGGTTAAAATTCATTGTAACAGCCACTCCCGTACGGTTGTTTTCCTTTGGGAATGTACGGGCATATTTCCATGCGCCATGCGGGATACCATCCTTGTAATTGGCTGTCAGTTTATCTACAGTTACAGCGACACCTCCATCTGTCGTTGTAAACTCTCTTCTCATCGTAACCGTAAGCAAACCATTGAGCCAGCCATCTTTAAACGTTGCCGTTGCATTATAATTGGATTTGAAATAACGTTTCCGCCATGACGAATTATCTTCGACCAAATTACTTCCTGCCAATTTATAATTCCCATGTTTTACATAATTCCCCAACTCATCCACATAATAAGTGTAAGTCTCCTTACAGTCCATTATGCCATATTCATCTTCTACCTTATTGACGTTTTCTGAAAACGTCTTTAACTGCTTTGATTGTGCAGAAGCCATAAAAACACAGCTCATTATCCATAAGACAGCCATGTATGTTTTGTTAATCTTGTACATGCAATTTATATTTTTATTAAACAATATTCTGATAAGCGGCATTAAGTAACAAAACGAGCAAGTTAATTGCTATGATTATTTTGTAATGTCTTTTTTGTAAAAAAGGGAATCCGAACAGTAGTACCAGCGCAGTTGCTCCCCAAAGTACGACAGGCGGAAAAATTTTTACGGCCATGATGAAATCGCCCTTGAGCAGGGAGATGAGTGCCCGTTGTGTACCACACAACGGGCAACTAACCCCTAAAAACTGTTTGTAGGAACAAGGAAGGAGATGATTCTCCAGCCAACCAACCCAAGACATGTTACTACAAATCCAATAAGAGGGCCAAAAGTCCTGTCGAGCCTAAAATGGCAACTGCGATAATGTAATATATCACATATAAAGCACCGAAAATGACTCCTATGATGGATAAGATGCGTCCTGCGCTCAACATGCCATATCCTGTATAGGATGCTGGAGATTCATAATAAGCCCGTTTGCCTTTTCCTCCAAGCACAAGGCCTATGATACCACAGACAAGGCCGACAAAGAAACATCCGAATACGATGGAACAAATTCCTAAAATCAATGTTGCGACGGCATATGGAGCCGTTTGTTTTATTTCAGTTGACATACTAATTCTGTTTTTGAGATTAATGATATGTTTTTATTTGTAACGGCTATATGCACGTTCTCCTTTCGTGTCAATCAGGAATTCATTGCCGTTTTGATCCTCGACATCGGCATAGCCATCCCAGAAATCGTCGGCATCGGCATACTTGCAGGAGATTGCCATTTCGCCTTTTTTATCAATATAGCCATATAAATCGTTCGTTTTGTCGTAGATCAAAGCCAATCCGTCGTTGAAGTCGCCTTCAAAATAATATCTGGAAGGCAAGCGGAACACTTCCTTTCCTTTTGTGTCAATACAGATTTCATCATCGCCATCTTCGACGATGGCAAGGCCTTCCGAGAAAGGATAAGCGCCATCGTAAATGAAGTCTACAACCAGTGTTCCCTTTGCATTGAAATAGCCATACATATATTCACTGTTTTTGGCCAAAATCATACCGTCAAAAACACTTCCGAGAAATTTGTATTCAAAAGGAATTATATTTTCACCTTTGGCATTGAAAGCACCGTATGCCGCCATGTCTTTTTGTGCCACCATGACACCGTCTTCACACTTGCTGATATCATAATATTCCAAAGGTATTATAATTCCGCCTTTCTTGTTGATTGCCCCTTTTTTCAGGTCTTTCTGGACTATGGCAATCCCTTCCGAGAATGAACCTGCATAATCATATTTGCATGGAATCACCTCTTTGCCCTTTTTGTTAATGAAACCCGAAAGGGAATTGCCGTCCACATCACGAGTGACACATGCCAGGCCATCGTGAAAGTCATAGATTGTCTTATATTTTTTGTCAACCTGCTGATAAGCCTTTTTTGACATAACCTCCATGGGTGAACCATCTCCTTTTCCGCCGCAAGCCGACATTATCATGCAGACAATGGGCAGAATGACTAAAAACTTAATTGTCCGTTTCATTTGCTCAAATTTTAAAAACCTAATTCCTGTAATGCGTTCTCATAGTCTTGCATGGATTTTTCCACGGCTTTTTCATAATCTTCCACCGATTCGTCGACCACTTCTTCATAGGCTTTCATGGCGCTTTTGGCCGCTTTTGCGGCTGCCTTATAATCATCGGCTACTTCTTCCACTGCTTTTTCGTATTCGTCGACTGCCTCCGAAACGGCGGTATTGTAATCGTCCACAACGTCGTCAACCGTTTTGCTTGGGCTGTCCGAGGCTGACGCTGACGTTTCCTCCGGTGTGGTGACAGATATTATTCCCACCGTGTTTTCTTCGTTTTCGGCCGATTCGGTTGATTTGCCTCCACAGGAAGCCAGCACCATTGTGGCCAACAAGGAAACCGCTATAAATCTTATTGTTCTCATTGCGATTGTTGAAATTTTAAAGTTAAACCTGTTAGAAATCGAAATCGTCCACGCAGTTTGCGGAAATTTCCACCATGCGTTCCTGTTGTTCAGTGGTGAGTTCTTTTTTCTCCAACTTCAAGGCGATTTTTGCCATCTTGTCATAATCCTTGTTCCGGCAAGCTTTTTCGTATTGATTCAACAGGCTGTCGGCGGAACAGCTTGACAAGCCAACCACCATTAAGGCGGCAAATAAGATTTTTTTCATTTTATTCATTTTGAATTAAGTTGAACTAATGGAAAACTTCCAAAATGGGCCCACGCAAAACATTGTCTTCCTTTAACATTTTGCGCTGCAAAGTAAAATGTAAATAAACAAACGTGCAAAGTCCTTTTTAATCCTTGTTTGTTCTATGGCGCCAGGAAAAATGATAACGGATTATAAACCAGGAATGTATGAAAAAACAGTATGAACAAAGTGTGCTCATACTACATGTAAAAAAGCAAGAGAAGAAAAAAGTGAAAGAAAGTCACTGCAGCTCCATTTGACTTGTAGGCAATTACAAAGAATCCATATGTCCTTATTCTGATGCCTGCTGAGCTTGTATCTGATTCATTTCTCTTAAAAGTTCATTATAACTCTCCGATTCCTGGTTATACAAATCATACAGGCGGAGATATTCATCTTGCGATATCCGACCTTCACGATAGTACTCCATGAAAGACGGCATACGGTCAACAAATGCCTGAAGCCGGAGATTAGGTTCATACAAATAATGCATATATTCATCATAGCACTGCACACGAAGAGAATTTTCCACTTGTAATTTCTCTTTGTAGTGAAGATTCCAGTCGTAAAACAAAGAAAAGTAACATTTACCCAGGACAATTTGCCCAAATTCTCTATATTGCATTTTTTTCAGTTTTTCTTCTACCGCTGCAAATGCAGAGTCAGCACGTTGTTGATATTCTTGCATAACCGACTGAGATTTTGTTTTCTCCTCATCCTCATTCTTCAACCGCTCCACAACAACTTCCGTAACAAAAGAATCCACAGGAGATAAAGAATAATTTGCAGAAAGCTTTTCTTCCAATGCAGCGTAAACGGAATCTATATGCAGTTTGGATGCCTCCATGACCGATAAATCACGGTTCTTTGCTTCCAACTCACTCTTCAACTGCTCCACAACATCTTCCGTAACAAGTGAATCTACAGAAACAAGGGAATATTGTGTAAAAAGCCAGGCCAAAGGTATGACAACCAGAAACAACACACTAAAAATTGCAGCAACCGTCCATTTCAATATCCTTGTCCGTTTCAACTGCGTGGCGATATCATTTTCGGTCTGGTAACGCGAATCGGGGTTTGTACTTTGGCATTTGCGGGCTATGGCCTTGTATTGCGTAGGGAAGAGGAGCTGCAGTAATTTGCCGAAGGCATAAATATCCGCACGTGCATCTATTTTCATTCCCCGTTGCATCTGTTCGGGTGCAGCATATTTCACCGTGCCGGCCGGTTGCTTAAGGACAGCATAGTCATCGGCATCGGAAAGGCCGAAGTCGATAATCTTTACATTGTTGCCATTGTGGGTAATTAGTATGTTGGATGGTTTCAAATCACGGTGTATGATCTGCTTGGAATGAAAATAACGCATCGCATCCAACAATTCGAAAAGGATTTTCCGACGTATCGCGGGTGATGGCTTGGTCTTGAGGAATTCGGACAATGTGCAACCGTCGATATATTCCATCAGCAAGGAAGGACCCGCCACCGGGTCATTTTCCCGGGTGAAAACCCTGACGATGTTCGGGTGGTCGAGCTGTATGGTCAAATCGAATTCTTTCCGGAGCAGTTCCAAATAAAAAGCCTGGTTCACATATTCCGCTTTCAAGCCTTTCAGCACAAACCAGCGTCCATAACGTTTCACCTTGAACAAACGGTTAAAGCCATTGCAAGGTATCTCGTTATACTCGGTAAAACCCCTGTCGGGAGTAGAAAACTCCGCTTCCAGAATATTTGATGATGAAATGGAAGATGTTGAATCCATGGTTTTTTTTTGCAAATGTAAGAACTTATGTATGAATTGGCAAGCATGAACTTAAAAGAACCGGCTCAAAAGAACCAAGAAGATATTTGGAGCTTAACTAAAATTTTATCACTTTTGCATATGAAAAAAATGAAACAATGAACAAGAGAAGCCCCGAAATTATTGAATTACGCCACAGGATAGAGTTATCCATCAGCAGGAAGGTAAAGACTCCGGCAGATTTTGATTTTCTGGCTGGTGTTGTGTGGGAACGTTTGCATGAAACAATCAGCCCTACGACACTCAAGCGGCTGTGGGGCTATATTGATGGGGCGGACACGACACGTAACAGCACGTTGAACCTGCTGTCGAAGTTTATTGGATACAAGGACTGGGATGGCTTTCTGAAAGAGCTGGAAAACAATGACGAAATCCAATCGGCCACCATTCTGAGCCGGCATATCCTGACCCAGGACCTCCAGCCGGCCGACATGATTGAAGTGGGCTGGCAGCCTAACCGTTATTGCCTGTTCCGCTATTTGGGGAATTCCGTTTTCAAGGTGGAAAAATCAAGCAATTCAAAACTCAAGGTGGGGGATACGTTTATGTGCAACCTGTTCATAATGGGCGAGCCGCTTTACATGGATAACCTGATACAGGAAGGGCGGCCGCCCGTTGCTTTTGTTGTCGGAAACAAAACCGGCCTTACGTTGCTGGAACTTGTCAAGTCTGGTTCGACAAGCCATGAAGATGTGCGGTGATGGCTTATGTCCGCAAACAGGCAGGATGGCCTGGCAAAACCAGCAGCCGCTGGCAAATGGTTGTTGAACCACTTTTTTTGTCCTTTCCGTAATATTAAAACTCCCCGCGCGGCAGTCCGTGCCGCTAACTCCGTTTACCGGTTGTTGCATAAGCAGCCGTGCAAGTCGGCCTTGTATGACCCATGCTTCCGACGTTTTATTCCTTTTCCGTAAATGCAGGTGTTTTTTGGGTGTTTGTTTGTGGTGTGCGTGGCCGGCAATGCCGGGCGGGCATGCCTGTGCGTTTTGAGCGGCGGCCTTGTGTTTGCTTTTTTATTTTACTGGATGCGTTTTGACCGGATGGCAATATTTTTTTAAATTTGCGGCCGATAAGTGCAATGGCCGGCGGCGTACTGGTGTGTGAAATTTTCTGTTTCTCGCCTGCCGGGTGGCTGTTGCATAGCCCTGCGCCGATGGTTTTTCCTGCAAGGGAAAAGCGGTAGGGTGGGGCAAGACATATTGAAAAGGCGTTTACTACGCTTTGGTTTTGACGTTCTGAAATCCTGAGAAAATTTCAAATTGTTTGTCAAAAACAAAGCAACGTGAATGTCCCGTGGGTATGTTATATGCATGCCTCACATGTGCCGTGCGTCCATGGGTGTACTTGTATGCCTGATGGATAGCTGGTGTGGGGTTGTTATACATATCGGCGTGGGGCTTTGGCGTTGCTCGTTTCGACAAACAGGGCAATTCTCAGGGCCTCAGAACGTGGAGCGAGCGACAGTGCAGGGCTTCACGCTTTTTTTATGTCTTGAAAAAACCGAATGTCAGTTTGCGGTGTCCGTAGCCCTTGGCCGCGCAATGTGTAAAGAGGCTATATGTCAGCAATCAAACAAGGCAGCCCGCAAACCAAATCGAAAGAGCGGGTGGCGCAACGGGGCGAGGTGTTCATGGCAGAGCGTGAGGTGAATGCCATGTGCGACCTTGTGAAGCACGAGTGCCTCCGTCCTGATTCCCGTTTTCTGGAGCTGGCTTGCGGTGATGGCAATTTCCTGTCGGTCATACTCAAGCGCAAACTGGCTGAACTCCAAAGAAAATACAAGAACAGTCCTTATGGCTATACAAAAAAAGTTTTAGCCATAGGGATTCTTTGTTTCGTGAGATAAATTTTAATGATTTGATATTGCTGTATGGACATGTGACGAACGAACAACGCATAAGAATATGGTCGCAAATAAAAGCAAAGGGATAAAACTTGAGAGTGCATTAAAAATCCAGATATATGTTTAAATAAGATTTTAAATTTTATGAATAGAAAATCAATAATAGATACCACAATGACCATTACCAAAATGTATTGTGGAGGAAAAATTTCAATGCAAATGTACGGACCTCACTCCTTAAATAAAGATGGGAGCATAATGCCATTTGAAGAACAGTTGGCGATAGTGTCTCACTATTTGCACAATCAAGGCTATAAATATGCAAAACCATATGAGAAAAAAGCAGAAGGATTGATAGAAGATATATATAGTTTGTATCAAAAAGAAAATGAGAATCACAGTATTTCTGATTCTTGTGTACAATACTCATTATTTTCTGATTTGTTTTCTGTTCCGTTTTTGCCTGTGAAAGAACCTAAATTTACATTTATTGATTTATTTGCAGGTATTGGTGGATTTAGATTGGCTATGCAAAATCTTGGTGGGAAGTGTGTTTTTTCTTCTGAATGGGATGTCCAGGCACAAAAAACTTATTTGTTGAATTATGGAGAAGTCCCTTTTGGTGATATTACCCAAGAATATACAAAATCATTTATTCCAGATGATTTTGATGTGCTGTGTGCTGGTTTTCCATGTCAAGCTTTTTCTTTGGCGGGAAAACGCCTCGGGTTTGAGGAGACCAGAGGAACTTTGTTTTTTGATGTTGCAGAAATAATACGTCGTAAGCGTCCCAAAGCTTTATTTTTAGAAAATGTTAAGGGACTACTTATTCATGATAAAGGCAAAACCATTCAAACCATTTTAAAGGTATTAAGAGAAGATTTGGATTATTATGTTCCAGAGCCGCAAATTGTGAATGCTATGAATTTTGGGGTACCACAACATCGTGAAAGGGTTTATATAGTGGGATTTCGAAAAGATCAGAATGTAAATGAATTTACATATCCAGAGCCCACGGATAAAAGTAAAACATTTGCAGATATAAAAGAAGAGAATACGGTTTCTGCAAAATATTATCTATCTACTCAATATGTAAAAACCCTTGTCGCTCACAAAGAGCGTCATGCGGCAAAGGGTAATGGTTTCGGTTATGAAATAATCCCTGATAACGGTATCGCAAATGCCATTGTAGTTGGAGGTATGGGTAGGGAACGTAATTTAGTAATAGATAATCGCCTTGAGGATTTTACTCCAGTTACAAATATAAAGGGAGAGATCAATCGCGATGGATTGAGGCGAATGACACCACGTGAGTGGGCTCGTTTGCAAGGTTTTCCGGATGATTTTATCATTGGGGTTGCAGATGCTTCTGCTTATAAACAGTTTGGAAATTCTGTCGCTGTCCCTGCAGTTCAAGCTACTGCGCAGGAAATAATCAAAAGAATTAGTTTCTTAAAATCTAAAGCATATGGCATTGGCAGGAAATAAAGGAGAATGGAGTGAAATATATACTTTGCTCAAATTGTTAGGTGAAGGTAAGGTATATGCTGGAGATCAAAACTTGAATAAAATCCAAGATTTGTTTTATCCTATCATAATGATTCTTCGTCAAGAAAAGGAGGGTAGCTTTAATTATAAATTGCAAGATACAGATGTTGTGATCCAGACTCCAGAGAGAGAAGAACTGTTAAGGATTCCTGCAGCCGTTTTTTTAGTGGAAGCAGAGCAGTTGTTGAAGGCTATTAATGAAAATGACGGCGCATTTGTCATTCCGCAAATTGAGAAATTTATGCATAGAATTTATTGCCATTCCTTAAAAGCAAAATCGTCAGATAAAACTGATATAAGAATTATTTTGCATGATCGCAGAACCAAAATAAATTCTGAAATGGGATTTAGTATAAAGTCCCAACTTGGTGGGGATTCAACTTTGTTGAACGCAAGCAAAGCGACTAACTTTAATTTTAAAATAGAGGGTATTTCTCTTTCAGATGAAGAGATTGCCACTATAAATTCATTGAATCCCAAACGAAATAAAGTTATTGACAGGGTTAATGCTATTAAGAAAAAAGGAGGTAGATTGGTGTTCGATAAAGTAGAAAACACTACATTTCGCAATAATCTTATTCTGCTAGATGGAGATTTGTCAGGCATAATTGCGAATTTGCTTTTAGAACAACTCAATTCAGGCGTTTCTACACTACAAGAATTAGTAGAGAAACTTACAGAGAACAATCCCTTGCAATATGATCTGGCACAGGATTCACCTTTTTACGAGTATAAGATCAAACATCTTTTGACATCGGCAGCATTAGGTATGATGCCAGCTACAGCTTGGAGCGGCCGGTTTGATGCAAATGGTGGCTATTTGGTAGTAAAAAAGGATGGTGAAATCTTATGTTACCATTTCTATGATCGCAATAGATTAGAGGATTATCTTTTTTCTAATGCTTATTTGGAGCGTTCGAGTACCTCACGTCATGAATATGCTTCAATAATAAAAGAAGGCGATGGAACTCTCTCATTCAAACTAAATTTTCAAGTAAGGCTAAAATAGAATTTAGGAGATTTCGTTGGTTATTATGAAGGCTGGCTATATGTTCTAGTTTGAGGGTGTAATATTAAACATAATATGAAATGCACCCCAAAAGTTAGACATAAAACTTTTGGGGTGCATTTCAATTTGAGTCCCGTATTTTGCAATTAGAAAGGGTTTCATGGTGTAATTTTATCCTTTGCTAATCCAATCTGTTATCTCATTTCCAATGTCACCTTTGTATCGATTATATAGATGTTCCTCAAATGAAAGCCACGTTTGTCCACTGTTTTTTTGTTCAATTTGTTCAAATTGATTAATGATTTGGTGTAATCCTATCTTCCTGATGATATTTCTAAATTTGTACAAAGTAGCAATAGATATAACAATTAGAGGCGATGTGGAAATCTCGTTATAATCAATATTTCGTCTACTAAGTTCTTCTTTGTACCATTTATTTGTCAATTGGAATAGACCTGGTTGTATCAATTTAGGTTCTTCTAATACCAATATAGGATAATATCTTACTCTAGCAGGAATATTATTATCCCATTTAAATGTATTATCTTCTATATTAACAATATGTGTTACAAGTTGCCCAATTCCAATATGACCCTTTTGACTGTTTCTTATTTTTTTGCCTGTATTTAGTTCTTTTGTTTTCTTGACGATTTTTTCATATAGCTCTTCTGCTAAGCGATTTACATCTGCTTGATCTTTTATAGAACCGTTTAATTTAATTGCTTTGCATTCAAATAACAAGATATTATTTCCGACTCTATAATAAAAATCAGGTTCATTAGCTTCTTCTTTAGTTTTTATTTCTTCTTTCTTAGGGAAAACATAAATACCTGATTTTATGCAGTTGTAAACAACGTTTCTAAATAGGAACTTTTCTACAAATTCCTTATTATAATCCAAATATCCAATATTTTCTTTTTCTGTGTCAAATAATTGTTTGAGTTCAAAATAAAGGCTATTATATATTCTCTCACAAAGAAACTCTATGCTAGTTAAAACATACTCTTCGCCATTTTCTAATTTAATGAAAGGTTTTTCTCTAAAAAAACGATAATCATCATTGTTGTTTCTGTCAGCAGAATTAGAAACATATTGTAGATCCTCGGTCGCATTTATTGACAATTTGTCTATTAGTGATATTGAGAATAATCCCGTATCATCTTTTTTTATGGATGAGGGGCGAATAATATTTAACCCGTTTTGGGGGGATACCCTAAAATCTTCTGTTTTTTTTGCTATCCAAAATAAAGTAACGGCATACTCTTTCCAACTGTGTATGCCCCATTTTTCAAATAATTTTTGAGAAGCGGCTTTCAGTGTTTTATTAGTTTGGGTAAAAGCATTTAACCTATACAGATAATAGAATTGATTACTTATAGTGTGATTAAAATTAAAATTATTGCAATCATTGTTTATATAATTGTAGGAATATATTAATTTATCTACATCTGGTCCATCATTCGGCTTATATTTATATGAATATATTTTCTCATTTATAGAAAGAAGAATTTTGAATATTAGAATCTCAAAGTCCTCATCTTTAACTTCATTCTTATATTCTTCATTCTTGATAAGAAAGATCATACGCCAGAATTCAGCAATTGTTCGATAGGAACAAATTGCAATCTTATCTCCCTGCGTTAGGTTGATTCTACGTGCATAAGTTTCAAAATCTGATTTTAATTGATCAATATGACTATCGCTAATAGTGCTGAAAAAAGAAGTTCCTATCTGGTTAGGAAAAAAAATATTACCATAACGGCAAGATAACAAAGCAGCTGTTCTAATCAGTGAATCCCTATTGAATCTTTTTAATACTTGTATGGTGTTAATAGTTTCATGTGGATAGAATTCCGAAAACTCTACAATTTTTATAATCTGATATTTTCCCATAGGTAAATTGTATAGTGATTATTATATATTTGTTATCTTATGATATTCTTGTTATATTATTGCGTCCAACTTGCATAAAGTGTATTGGTTGTTCTGTAACTTTTCTGAATTAGGTAATTGTTTCCCTTCATGTTTTTTCCTGATTTTTGGGGATAAGCAAATTTGTCTCCTTTTCAGCAACACTCTTTGTCGCAGCAGTCCGTGCCGGTGAGTTCGCATTCTATGGTGCTGTGCTGTATGCCTTTCTCGGCAAGGGCATGTTGCTGCTGGCCGGCACGGCATCGATTGACATGCAAACGCTTTCTTTCAGCAAATTCCATGTGGTGTGCATTTAGATAATCAATTCAGGCCATTTTATGAGTTTTCCTGAGGAAGTTTGCATGTTGTTGTCTCCATTATAAATGGCAAAACATTGGTCTGAGTTTGCGCCAGAGAGTTTCGCCCACTTGGAAATTCCTTTGAAAAAATCGGGTGAGAATGTTGCGCCGGATTTTATTTCATACGCATATTGTTTCCCGTTAACATATTGCAGCAGATCCACCTCGTTTCCGGTGCTGTCACGCCAGAATGTCAAGGATGGTTCTTCGCCCCTGTTATACGAGGATTTGATAAATTCGTTGATTACCATGTTTTCGAACAATCCTCCTCGCAGGAAATGGGTTGACACTTGCTCCGATGTCCGTATGTCCAAGAGTGAACAGGCCAGTCCGGTATCATAGAAATAGAGTTTGGGCGTTTTTACCAGCCGTTTTGCGTAATTGTTGTAATCGGGTTTTAGCAGATAGCACACGTAGCTTGCCTCTA
Source organism: uncultured Bacteroidales bacterium (assembly GCA_944321895.1). Lineage (GTDB taxonomy): Bacteria > Bacteroidota > Bacteroidia > Bacteroidales > Paludibacteraceae > CALUNA01. The sequence goes on from CALUNA010000012.1 coordinate 63,518, forward strand.
AGACGGAAATCCATGCGGAGATAGTTGAAACCGCCACGCCACATTCGTTGGCTAATGAAGACAAGTTTAGCAATTGTCCGATACGTCCTGCGCAGAGTTTTATGAAGCGGATGAATTTGCTTAGGTCTCCAATATTTTTCATTAAGCGCACGTCACGCTCGATGTAGGTTTGCACGTAAAACGGATAATAGTCTGATGGAGCAATATTTTTGTCGTAGAGTCGCGGGTAATTTCCTTTGAATATCTCTTCATCAATGGAGCTTGGGAGGATACCACCTTGTTTCATTTCCGTATGGGAAAAGGGCAATAATTTCAGAATGGCGGTTCTGCCAGCCAAAGACGGGTTTATGTTCTCCATTAGTAAAAAGTTATGGGAGCCCGCAAGCAAATACATTCCTTCTTTCCCGACTTTATCGGTATGTGTTTGAATATAGGAAAACAGGGTTGGAACTCTTTGTGCTTCATCTATGATGGTTTTATCCGGATAGGTTGACAGAAATCCCCGCGGATCGTCTGTTGCAAACAAACGCATATCAGGATCCTCGAGTGAAACGTATTTGTAGTCGGGAAACGAATATCGCAATAATGTTGATTTACCGGATTGTCTGGGACCAGTCAAGGTTACAATCGGATATTTTTGTATCAACTCTGAAAGTTTCGTTTGCAACAACCTCTGAATCATAGCCTTTTTTATTTTCTTGCAAATTTACGATTAAAAACTAAATTTGCAAACATCGCGGGTGTTTTTTGATGCTTCATGAATTGTTGAATCGTTATTTTGTTGATAACTAATAATTATGTAAGCCGGTTTTTGTTGTGAAAAATGAGTGTTGTTTAGAGTTGTGCCTTGTCTCTCACTTTTTCAGCAACAGCCTTTGTCGTGGCAATCCGTGCCGGTGAGTTCGCATTCTATGGTGCTGTGCTGTATGCCTTTTTCGGCAAGGGCGTGTTGCTGCTGGCCGGTACGGCATCAAGCGACATGAAAACGCTCTCTTTCAGTAAGTTCCATGTGGAAATCAGGATAATGACGGCAATGGCCAGGCTGATGTAAAAGCGTTATTGTTTTGTACTCTCAAAGAATTGTCGTAGTTTTTCTGTGCCTTGCTTATGTTTGTCTGGATTTGTCTTTTTCAGTTTTACTATATTCCGGATTTTCCATTTGACAGATGGATATATGCTCAAATTTCCAGCACAGCATTTGCTCCAATCTGGTATGCCTTCCTCAAACGAAAGCAGGAACTCTCGGTCTGTATAGGTTAAAGAATCATTGACTAAAGCAATCAGATTCTTCCGTGCTTCTTCGTAATCCGAATAGCTGAAATCCACATTGGACATTCCCTTGAATTGTTTTTCAAGCGCCTCACTTTGGTCAATCGGGTTTGGCTGCAAAGATTCTATTATCGGCTTGTCACTGCCGAGCAGGCTGAGAATAAAACCGTCTTTGACATCATCAAACGAAGGCAATTCCATGTATTTGCAGTCAAACAGGTCTCTGGGATGTTGACGGCTCAATGCAGCCGCAATCTTGCCTCCGTATAGCTGGGAGTAAGATACCGTCCGGGCTTTACATGCCATGCTGAATGCCTGTTGAGATTTGTCGCAAAGCAGCCTGTCTTCCGTGTTTCCTATGATACCCCTTTTAGTCCCGTTCACTTCTATTTTTACGGTTGCACTATTCAAGGTACATTGCAATTTCCATACATTATATTTGGGAATAACTTTGATTCCGGGTATGGATTTCTCGATATATCCTTTCAATGTTTCAAGATGGCTTTTTATGGTCTTGAGACTTTCTTCCCTTCCTTGTATTGGTATGTATGTCAGATCAATGTCAACCGAATAACGCGGCATGTTTTTGTAAAAGAGGTTTATGGCTGTGCCTCCATGTACGGCAAAATCCTTGATGCGGTACACGGAGGGCATGATGCGTATCAACAATTCCACCTGCTTTTTATATAAATCATTCATAATCAAACAATTCTTTAGGCACGGTTATTTTATACTTGCCTATGTATGTCCCGTTTTCCACCAGTTGTAATTTGGATGTTCCAATGTCTATTTTCTCCATATCCAACATTTTGAACCAATAGTGACCGGCTTTTTCTGCCATATAAAGGAACATGCGTTTTACACGCAGGTTTTTTATTGTTTCCAGCAGCGTCTGAACAACATCTGCACGCAGGGAAGTCAACTGTTCCATAATGTAATACAAATCCATATAGCCATATCGGTCGGGTGCAAGCAACAAGCATTCCAAGAAAGCCTGTTCAGGAGAAGATACCAGCAGGTTTACTCCTTCCACTTTGACAGTCGAAGTCTGAATTGTGGTAAACGTATTCGTTTCAAACGGTTTTATGGTTCTGTCAAAATAATCGGCAATCATCCATTTGGGAATACTCGTTCCTGAATATGCCACCATCAGAACCGGTTTACCCATTGGAACATAGTGGTTGAACCCGAACAATTCCAATGCGGAATGGGCAGCCACGCGTAGTTGCCTGTTCAGTTGGCTGTTATAACATGACACGGCGGCATACGCGGATAACTTATCCCCAGTCCGGTATACAACACCTTTTGCCAATGCAGTCAACCATCCTGATTGCCTGTATTTGCTTATCAGCTGATCCGAATATCCGTTTTTCTTCAGCCATTCTGAAAAGTATAGGCCGTTTCTTGTTCCCATTCGCAGCAGGAGGTCTATTTTATTTGCCGATTCTATACTCATGGTTTATAATAAGATTCTATGTTCAACTGCAAAGATATAATATTTTCTTCTTTCTTATACCATAAAGGTTGTTTTTGTTTTGTAATAATATACTTTCGGTATAGTTGTGTCGGATAAGAACAACTACCGGGGCATTCAGCCTAAACATCTTTTCAACCTTGCATTTTCCATGGAAGAAGTGCGATAGAGGAATTTTCCGCGACTGTGTGCAGGGTAGTTATGCTGTTGTTTGCTTGTGAGGTTATCCACTTTTCTTTTGGCAGACAGCAGGCAAGTGCGATGTTATGAAAAATTCTTTTTTTGTGGGGGAAATTTTATTTTTTCTTTCGGACTTGTGTTGATTTTGTATAGCAATCAGTTTATGGATTTGTACGTCAACTCTTTGAGGCCTGTTCATTTTGATATATGGTAGGTAACCCTATGGGCGTAAACGCTGCTTTTCCCGGATTTCTTGGGATAAATAAATTTTCTCCTTTTCAGCGGCAGTCCGTGCCGCTAACTCCGTTTACCGGTTGTTGCATAAGCAGCCGTGCAAGTCGGCCTTGTATGACTCATGCTTCCGACGTTTTATTCCTTTTCCGTAAATGCAGGTGTTTTTTGGGTGTTTGTTTGTGGTAAGGAGAGAGAGAATCGTTTTTAAAAGAACGCTTGCAAAAAACAGTTTTTTTTCATGCAGGCAGTTATTGCCGCATGCTGGGGGATTGTGAGACAGTATGGTTTAGACGAGTTTGAACATATTTATACAATTTAATGCAGTTTGTCTATGTTTTTTGTTTTCGTAGATCCAGTTTTGATGTTTTAATTATATTTAGCAATTGTGTTTATTGTGTGTTTTAAGGTTTGACTCTCAGGATTTTGATGTCTTGTGTGATAATTATTATGATTAATACATTTTGGATATTTTAATATGGATTTCTATTTTTGAAGACAAAAGTAGAAATAAACTAATAAAATAGCCAACAAATGGGGCAATGTTTTAGGTGTTTTTGCTAACAAGTTGGGGTTGCTAATGAATAGGAATTATTAAGAGTTAAACTTAGATTTTTATGCTTATGAAAAAGATTTTTTTATGTTTATTTGTTTTGTTTGTTGGTAGCATTCAGTTATGGGCAGCCTCTGTTAATGAAGAGCAAGCTCGAAAGATTGCAGCCAATTTTACGAGGGTTATACCAACTTTGCGTTCTGCTGCTAAGGATGCCGGAGAGTTGACTACAGCTTACGTGTCTTTACGTAATGATGGACTCAGTCGTTTTTATATCTTTAACCGTGGTAAGTCAAACGGCTTTGTTATAGTTTCCGGTGATGACCGTGCCGAAGCTGTTCTGGGATATACAGATAATGGCTCGTTTGACATAGATAATATACCGCCAAACATGAAATGGTGGTTGAACGAGTATGCCAATCAAATGGATGCTTTGTATAATGGTGCATACGGTGATATGCAGTTTTTACGTTCTGGAACGGAATCTTCCTACAATTTAAGACAGACTTCTTCGGGTGAGGTGCCTCCATTGTTAGGAGAGATAAAATGGAATCAAAATGAACCTTTCAATAATATGTGTCCAGTATATGAGGGCAAAAAAAGTGTTACAGGTTGTGTCGCTACGGCTATGGCGCAAATTATGCGTTATCATAAGCACCCGAAGCAGGGAAAAGGTTCCCATACTTATTATTGGAGTGAAGGCGGACAGGAACTGACCGTCAATTTTGACGGTGTCAATTATGATTGGGATAATATGTTGCCTACTTATGGTATGGCTAGCGTTGATCTTGGGGATAATGAACCCGAAAAATGGTGGCCTGAAGAGTGGTGGCCCGAAGGTTGGCAACCAGACAAAGCCCTTACACAAACAGAAAAAGACGCAGTCGCCACACTTATGTATCATTGCGGTGTATCCGTTGAAATGAAATATACTTTCAAAGAAAGTGGTGCTTATAGTGTAAATGTGCCAAATGCCTTATACAAGCATTTTGGTTATGATGGTGGAATGTCATTCCGCTACAGAGACGGTTACTCTACTGATGAATGGGAAGAACTTGTCCGTAGCGAACTAAATGCAGGCAGACCTTTGTATTATGCGGGATCTACACCCGATGGCTTGGGAGGGCATGCTTTTGTATGTGACGGTTATGATGCAAATGGCTTTTTCCATATCAATTGGGGATGGGCAGGAGCGTATGACGGTTATTTCCTGTTACATGCTTTGGAGCCCGAAGGACAAGGTACCGGAGGATATGAGGGCGGCTATAACTTCCATCAGAGAATATTGACAGGAATTCAGCCAGATAAAGGTGGTGCCCCGGATAATGGAGCGCAGATTTTATCAACAGGTCTGATACCTGTTAATGATGTTGTTACAAAAGGTAATTCTCTCTTGTTTGAGTCAGAAAGAATCGAATCGGAAAATTGGATTTCGGATGCTGTACGTTTTAATTTGGGGCTGTTGTTTTATAATGGATTGGGCGAGCAGGTAGCTTCTGTCCCTATGAATAGTGGATATTTGGAATTGAAACGTAATTATTATTCTTCTTTCACAAGCCAAAACATGATTTTTAACTTCCCTGAAGATCTGGCAGACGGTGAATATAAACTTGTGTTGGCATTTTCCGATTATGTTGATGGCAGTAGCTACAATTGGCAACCTGTTAAAGTTTCTCAGAACCTGCAATCGGTTATGGCTCGTGTCGAAGGCGATAAAATTTACCTTTCGGGAGGCGCGAAGCCTGGAGATGATAATTTGAATCAGGCGATAAAGTTAGACGGCGTGTATTCGGAATCGGCTTTCCCTCAGGAAATCAGTCAGTATAGTGATTTTACAGTAACGGCTTCATTGCAGAATACCGATAAATACGGGTTCAAAGGTTCTGTATCTCTGTGCTATATGGATTTGGATGGCAAGGCTTTATTTTATTCTGCACCTGTTACCTGTGAAATACCATCCGGAGGAAAACAGACTGTAAACATAGTTGATAATGTAGGCAACAAACTTAATGCAGGAAACTATCTGTTAAGTGTGGTTTATAATGCAGGATACTTAGGCTCTACTCCGCTTGAAGTCGTTTTTGATAATGGTAAACAACATTTTGGCATTGAAGTTATACAGAATGAAGCTCCAAAGTTGCGTTTACTTTCCGCTCAAACCGAAGTTCCTGATACTGTTAATGTGGAAAAGGGAATTGATGCAAGAGTAATGTTGGAAAATATAGGTAACAATAACTTTTCCGGTCGGGTAAGTCTTGTTCTGGAGTATGATGGACAGGTTTATTATGAGTCATCGGCAGTTTCTGTTGATTTGCCCGGTGGAGAAAGCACTCCTGTAAATTTGCGAATAAACAACATGTCTCCCGGTTTCTTTAATTGGCATGTAGTTGTAAAAGGTATTGTTGATGAAAAAGTAGAGTTGGATGAAGATACAGAATGCAAAGTATTGGTTTATCCTACTGTTTTGTTTAAAGACTTGTCTTTACCGTGGGCAAACTTGTATCAGCCGTATTTCCCTGAGACAGGAGATTTCCAGATAGTTTTTTGGGTGCATAATACAGGGAAGGAATTATTTGAAAAGGAATTGTCTGTTGTGATGATAGATCAGACAAGGGAAAATCTTATGAGTCTTATGTTTACGGACGGCCCTGTAACTGTTGCTCCCGGAGATTCAGCACGTGTGCGTGTTACCGGAAATCTGGAAGGTAAATGGCCTCAAGAACCAACAGTGTTGCTACATGTTATAGAACTAGAAGAAGGAAAGTTTGATGAATATATGTATTGGGAAACCGGATATAAGGTGGTTGAAGGTATGACCGGCATAACAGCTGCCTCAACGACTCCGGTATTGAGTGTAGATGAAAAGTCAAGTGTTTATGTCAATACCTGTGAAATAGGAAAAGATTATGATATGACTCTTGCTGTACTTAATCATGGAACAGACTTTGAAGGAGAAGTATTTGCTGTTTTGAAACACGGATATGGAATGATTCATCTTGAACCTATTCCTGTTAATTTGAAACAGGGACAGGAAGCATTTATTCCTTACAAATTTAATGTCCCCGATAAAATAGCTCCGGGAACTTATAAATTCGGTTATGTGGTGAAATATTCAGATGAACCGAATGCATCTTACCGAGATCTTAATATGCAGATTCAGGAGAGGTTTATAACCGTTACCGCCAGTACGCCCGAACCGACAGAACCGGAACTGAAAGTTGTTCAGGGAGAAACCACTTCTTTGACAGAGTTTGTAAAAACAACGGATTATGATATGGAACTTACATTACAAAATGATGGTACCGATTTTAATGATAATGTGCATGTGATTTTGTGGGACGGTGAAACATCTTTGTATCATGAGCAGATTGTGTCAATGAATGTTCCTAAAGGACAAAAGGTTAAAGCTGATTATACATGGAATATACCAGCCTCAGTACCTGCTGGACAATATCTTTTGAGTTATGCACTTGTTATTGATGGATTATATAATTTTATTACAATTGATGACTCCGGAACGACAGGTATATATGTGGAAGTAAAAGAGAATGCAGAAGGACCGATTTTAAGTTTGGTAAATTCCCAAACAACAGTACCGAGTGTCGTTTATCAGAATACTGATTTCACAGCCCGAACAGTATTACAAAACACTGGTGGGTCAGATTTCAAAGGTGAAGTATGTCTACTTGTATTGACACCGGATGGAAATGTGAAATATAATACTAAGCCTTTCTTACAGGTAGAAGTTCCTGCAAATGGTTCGGTACCTTTGGATATTGAAGGAAATGTCGGAAATTTGGCTCTTGGTAGTTATTATGTAGCATTTGCGACTGTTGAAGACCTTACTCCTACCTTACTTTATTACGATACCGGTGGTAATGTAACTAATGTGGAGGTTCAGAAAAGCTTGACAAGTTTACCAGGTACAGAGGATGATTCAGAGTCATTGCGTATTTATTATTCAAATCCTGTGCAGAATTTTGTTACAATACGTAGTAGTGAAGTTTTGGAACATATTAGTGTGTACACATTAGCCGGCACAAAAGTATTTGAAGAAGATAGTCCAGCGTCAAATGAATATAGTATAGATATGTCGTATTGGAATCAAGGGACATACTTGCTTGTGGTACAAACGAAAGCACTAAAACGTACGGTTAAGCTGTTGAAGAAGTAATTATTTTTTCTACTAAATAAGGGAAGTATATTAACAAGGAGATGTGCCAGAATATAAGAATGGCATGTCTCCTTTTTTTTTGTTTGATGTACAAAAAGATACTTGGTTGTAACGCTGGTACCTTCTCTTTTTTCAGCAACAGCCTTTGTCGCAGCAGTCCGTGCCGATGAGTTCGCATTCTATGGTGCTGTGCTGTATGCCTTTTTCGGCAAGGGCGTGTTTCAACTCGTGTTTGATGTGTTCCATATTTGCGGCATCTTCTATGACGATATGCACCGTGGCGGCATTTTCCGTTGTGCTGACGGCCCACACGTGCAGGTGATGCCAGCTTTTTACGCCTTCCGTCCGGCTGATGCTCTGTTCCACGTCGTCCATGTTGATGCTGGCCGGCACGGCATCGATTGACATGCAAACGCTTTCTTTCAGCAAATTCCATGTGGAAATCAGGATAATGACGGCAATGGCCAGGCTGATGAGCGTATCGATAAGCACGAAACCGGTGTAGATGATAATGATGCCGGAAATGACTACGCCGACAGATACGAGCGTATCCATAGCCATGTGCAGGAATGCGCCGCGCACGTTGAGGTCGTGCTTGCGGTTTTTCATCAGCAGCCATGTTGTCAGGCCGTTAATGACAATTCCGACGCCGGCTGTCCATGATACGGCTGCGCCCGAGACGGGTTCCGGATGTTGCAGTTTGTACACGCTTTCGGTAATGATGGCTCCCACGGCCACCAGCAGGATAATGGCATTGGCCAACGAGGCGAGCACCGTGCTTTTCTTGTATCCGTATGTGAAATGGCGGTTGCCCTGCCGGCGCGACATGCGGAAGGCAAACAGAGCCAGCAACAGGCTGAACACGTCGCTCAGGTTGTGTCCGGCATCGGAAAGCAGCCCCAGGGAGTTGTAGATGAATCCGACAACGGCTTCCGTCAATACGAAAAGCAGATTCAGCACAATGCTGATAATGAAAATATTATTCAGTGAGCCGGTTATTTCCTGATGCTCGTGATGATGATGGTGTTCCATGACAGGTTTATTTTAGCGTGTATCGTTTTCCGTTGCAAAGATAAGGTTTGTTTGCCGGATTTGTTTCCAGAATGGGAAAAATCCTTGTTTTGAGGCTACATAAAACGCCATTCCCCGTTTCCTCGGTTGCGGAAACGGGGCTGTTGGCTTTTGTCAAGGTTTGCGGTTATTTGCCCAATTTGCTTTCTACTTCTTCCTTGCTCAGTTGTCTGGTGCAGAAAAACCAGTCGTAGCATTTCATGGGGCCTTCCTCGCCATCCATGCGGGCTTTGGCAACGCCGCACGAGCCTGCCGTGGGCACGATCACTTCATCGCCCGGTCGCCAGTCGGCCGGCAGCGCCACGCTGAAGTTGTCGGCCGTCTGCAACCCAATGAGCACGCGCTTGATTTCGTCAAAGTTGCGCCCCAGGGCGAGCGGATAATACAGTATGGTGCGTATCTTGTCTTCCGGGTCGATAAAGAACACCGCGCGCACGGCTGATGTCTGGCTTTCGCCCGGCTGTATCATGCCGTAGAGTTTGGCCACTTCCATGGTGATGTCCTCAATAAGCGGGAATCTGACAGCCACGTTTTTCATGCCTTTGTATTCGATTTTGTCCTGGATGGTGCGCAGCCAGGCGATGTGGCTGTACAGTCCGTCCACCGATAGTCCGACAAGCTGGCAGTTGAGCGCTTCAAATTCGTCGGCCATTGTGGCGAAGGTCATGAATTCGGATGTGCATACCGGCGTGAAGTCGGCCGGATGGCTGAACAGGATTTTCCACTTGCCTTTATAATCGTTCGGGAAGTTGATGACACCTTGTGTGGTTTTTGCGGTAAAGGCCGGAGCCTGGTCGCCGATTCTCGGCATTACGTTTACTTGATTTGTTTCCATAGTAGTACTTTTTTTTGATGAATAATTAATGAAATCCGATTGTTTTCGTTGGCAAAAGTAGGGCGTTCTGCCACGCCAACCTAACGGTTTGTTCTATATGGATATTTATATTATCAATATGGTTTTGTTTTTTATTGTTTTGCAAGATATGACATACAGCTGTTTTTTTGATTTTATCTCTGTATGTCAGTTATTTATATGCAATGAGACAGATGTTCCCCTTGTGCCGGAACAATTGTGTGCGGGCAAATCCGCTGTTGAGCAGGGCCGCTTTCATTTCTTCGGCAGAGTGTATGGTCATGCCTTCTATGCGGCTTGTCCATGTGGTATTTTCAGGGTCATCCATTTCGCAGCAAATCATGAACTGTCCTTCTGGTTTGAGTACACGGGCAACTTCCTTGAAAGCCTGTTCATGTTCTCCCCAGAAATAGACAGTTTCGAAGGCTGTAACGAGGTCGAATTTAGCATCAGGAAATGGCAGGTTGTCGGCGCGTCCTTCGCTGATGAAACATCGCCGTCCCAGCTCTTTCCGGTTTTTTTTCCGTGAGAAGGTTCTGCTTTCGGGCGATATGTCTACTCCATAAACCTTGCCTTCCGGACACCGGTGCAGCATTTCCGCAATGTTTGCACCGCCTCCGCAGCCGATATCGAGTACCAGCCATCCTGTATGCCATGTTATATGCGACATGCTCCATGTAGCCAGCGGGGCGTGCCCCCGATTCATTCCACGCAGCATCATGCGTCCCCAAAAGCCATTCGGGTTTTGGGTGTGTTGCAATAAACGGTTGATGATTGATTTTTTCATACCAGAACTCTTTTTTGATTATACTTGTTTTTTTACGTCAAAATTATTCCGTCCTTTCGGTTGTGTCAATACCTGAAAACAGTGAAAAATAATGGTCAGACTAATGCGAATCAGTGAGCGTGCAGCCGTGTTTTTTTTTGTTTTCCGGTTCCGGCTTTTCTTGTTATCTTTGTCCGGAATGAATAAACACGCTGTTTTTTATGGATAGGAAAGAAGTGCAGATACGTGTCAGTTCGTTGCTTTATGTCCAGTCGGGTAGCACGGCTTTGCTGAACTTGTGCGAGGTGAACGGTCCTCGTTGTATAACGCTGACAATCGGTCGTTTTGAGGCGGATGCCATATGTCAAATCCGTGAAGAGCTTGCTGTTCCGCGTCCCATGACGCACGATTTGCTGAAGATTATTCTGGACCGGCTTCATGGACGACTCGGTAAAGTGGTGATTACGGGGCAGCAGGAACGCCTTTTCCTGTCGGAGATGTTCATTCTTGCTTCTGGTGAGACCATTATCGTTCAGTCACGTCCTTCTGATGCGATAGCAATGGCATTGCGCTGCGGCGCTCCCGTTTTCATTGTGGAAGATTTGCTGGAACAATTGTGGAGTCAACAAAGCAAGTCTTCCGTTGCAAGTCCGGAAGACCGGTTGGAGAAATGTCTGGCGGACTCCGGCGATTTGTCAGGTTTTGATACGGATTTTCTGCGCTCCGCCTTGCAGCGTTATGTCAGCAATGAAGAATATGAAAAGGCGGTTTTGCTGCGTAACGAGCTGGAGCGTCGCCGTTGACATGCGGGCTACTCTGCTGCTGGCAGAAATGACACCGCTAATTGAACCATAATTCGACGAAAGCACGTGTTGCCGGTCTTAACTTTGCGTGTAAAAATGAAGACCATATGCGTAAAAATCTAATTCTTTTTTTGTCTGTCCTGCTGTTGTGCAGTTGCGGCGGAACACAGGAATCCGGTTCCGGCTATCCGGTTACTCCCGTTTCTTTCACGAATGTGCATGTGTCCGGCGGTTTTTGGGCGGAACGCCTGTCGGCCGCACGTGAAGTGACTATTCCGTTGGCGTTCAGCAAGTGCGAATCTGAAGGCCGCTACGGCAATTTTGTCAGGGCGGCTTGTCCCGATACGTCTTATGTGGTCGGCGGTTTTCCGTTTGATGATACCGATGTATATAAGACGATAGAAGGCGCGAGCTATTCGTTGCAAACCTATCCGGATGCTGCGCTGGAGGCTTATATTGACAGTGTCCTGGTGCTGGTGGCGGCGGCGCAGGAACCGGATGGCTATTTGAATACGGCCTACACCATGAATCCGAAGCATCCGCATCCGTGGATGGATACCGTTCGTTGGAACAAGGTGGAAGACTTGAGCCATGAGTTTTATAATTTGGGGCACATGGTCGAGGCGGCGGTGGCACACTATCAGGCAACCGGCAAGCGTAATTTTCTGGATATTGCCGTGAGATATGCCGATTGTGTCTGTCGTGAAATCGGTGATGGCGCTGGACAGCGTTGTCTGGTTCCCGGACACCAGATAGCCGAAATGGCTTTGGCGAAACTGTATCTGACAACCGGCGACCGTAAATATCTCGACCAAGCCAAATTCTTTTTGGACAAGCGCGGGCGCACGCAGAAAAAACAGGCTTACAGCCAGTCGCATAAGCCGGTTGTGGAGCAGGATGAGGCGGTCGGTCATGCCGTACGTGCGGGCTACATGTATGCCGGCATAGCGGATGTGGCCGCATTGACCGGCGATTCGGCGTATATCCGCGCGATTGACCGGATTTGGGAAAATATCGTCGGCAAGAAACTTTATCTGACTGGCGGGGTAGGGGCAACATCCAATGGCGAGGCATTCGGCGAAAACTATGAACTGCCCAACTATACCGCCTATTGCGAGACTTGTGCGGCCATAGCCAACGTGTATGTGAATTACCGTCTGTTTTTGTTGCATGGCGATGCCCGATATTACGATGTGCTGGAACGCACTTTGTACAACGGCGTCATTTCGGGCATGTCGGTTGATGGCGGCCGTTTCTTTTATCCGAACCCGTTGGAGTCGCACGGTGAGCATGAACGCCAGCCGTGGTTCGGCTGCGCCTGTTGCCCGAGCAATTTGTGCCGCTTTATTCCTTCTGTTCCCGGTTATGTTTATGCCGTGAAGGATGACTGCCTGTATGTCAATCTGTTTATGCAGAACGAAGCGGATGTCGTATTGGACGGCGGACATGTGCAAATCCGTCAGACGACGGATTATCCTTGGGACGGCGATGTGGTTCTGGATGTCGATGTGCCCGCAACCCGTAACTTTGCTTTGGCCATCCGTATTCCGGGCTGGGTGCGCGGGCAGGTCGTGCCGAGCGATTTGTACCGTTATGCCGATGGCAGGCAGCTGGGTTACAGCGTGCGTGTGAACGGGCAGGAACAAGCTGCTGGTTTGCAGGATGGTTATTGTGTGTTGCGGCGCGAGTGGACGGCCGGCGACCGTGTCGAAGTACATTTCGACATGCAACCGCGTTTGGTGGCTGCCCATGATTCGGTCGAGGCCGACCGTGGTCGGGTGGCAGTGGAACGCGGGCCGCTTGTTTATTGCGCGGAGTGGCCGGACAACAGGCAGGATGTTTTGCAGGCGGTGCTGGATACGCAGCATGTGGCATTCACGGTTTCCGATTTGCCGGATGTTCCTGTTGCGGGCAGCCATGTGCGCGCCATACAGGCCGATGACGTTACGCTGATTCCGTATTATGCGTGGGCACATCGCGGCAAGGGAAATATGGCCGTGTGGTTGCGGGCGCGTTGAGGCGTGTGCATGCAGACACAAAAAAGGCTTCCAATTGGAAGCCTTTTTTGTTGGTAGCGCGACCCAGGATTGAACTGGGGACCTCATGATTATGAATCATGCGCTCTAACCAGCTGAGCTATCGCGCCATTCCCGTTTTGCGGGTGCAAAAGTACATCTTTTTATTGTGATGACAAAATTTTTGGCCGTATTTTTATGAAATAGTTTTCCGCGAGGTTGCCAGTCAATTATTTAATGATTTGCATTTCGCAGTTTTTGCAGTCGAATTTGAGTTGGAGCCGCTGTTTGCCGGTTTGCAGGAAAAGCGGTTCTTTCGGGCTTTGTGCAGGATGTTGTCGGGGGCACCATCCGTATTGGTATTTGATGCAATATTTGCAGGTCATGACTGCCGTATGTTCGGGCGGCAGTTGTTCATAGGCAGGTTCTATGTGTGTCGCGCCGTTCGTTTCGTAGAATTGCCGCGCCATGTGGTTGTACACGTTTGTGGTATAGTCCAGTTGCTGTTTGGGCAGGTTTATGCCTGTTGTGCGCAGCGGTTTGGCATTTGTCGTCGGTTTGTTTTCCGGTTTTGTCCGGTCAAGCAGTTCCACGGTGCGGCGGCGCATTTCATTCAGTTCGGCGGCAGGGACAAACCATGTTTGTGTCGTGCGGATTTCCACACTTTGTGCTTCGTAACAGGTATTTCCCAGTTTGGCCAGCTGCGTCCGGATTTGTTGTGAGGCCTGTTCCGTGTTTCGTGCGGTTTGTTTTTGTGCGGGAAAATCCAACGCTACATATCGTTCGCTGTTTGTTTCGGTCATTTCCAGTTTGAAACCTTCGGACGTTTCGGAGAAAACAATCCGCAACGGCAGCTTGCGTTCAGCCGTTTTTTGTTGCAACTGTTTGTCGAACAGACGGTCGTAATTCCGGTATAGCATGGTTCCGGTGGCGATGTCCGGCATTTGTGCCGGTATTATGCGCCCTCCCTCTACGTTGTTTACCAGAAATCCGCCGAACCGTTTGTCCGGTTGTTGTTCTTGCGGTTGTATGTAGCACAAACCATCGCCGTTGGCCAGTGTTTTTTTGCTGTCTGTTTCCAGGAAATTCTTGCCGATGCGGGTTACCCGTCCGATCGGTTCGCCGATGGATTTTGGCGTGTCAGGCTGTATCATGTCTGCTGTCCGTCCGTGCAGGAAGTAGTCGGTTGCGCCGCGGAAGAACGTTTTTTGCGGGTCCGGCTCGAAAAAGAAGCGCGTTTTTCCGTACGATGCGGCCTGGAATCCGGACAATCCTTCCAAGACGGCGTCCAGTTTGCGTCGGTAACAGGCCACTGTGTTTTTCACATATTGCATGTCTTTGAGCCTGCCTTCAATCTTGAATGTTGTGATTCCGGCGCGTATCATTTCTGCCAGATAATCGGAACGGTCCATGTCTTTGAGCGAAAGCAGATGTTTTTCCTTGAGCAGTATATTTCCGTCGGCATCGAGCAGGTCATACGGCAACCGGCACATTTGCGCGCATGTGCCGCGGTTCGCGCTGCGTCCGCACAGGGCCTGGCTCAGGTAGCACTGTCCGCTGTAGCTGACGCACAATGCACCTTGCACAAAGGCTTCCAGCTCGATGGTCGTGGCTGCCCGTATGGCGGCAATTTCCGTTATGCTGAGTTCGCGTGCCAGCACGGCGCGCCGGAAACCGATTTGTTCCAGCATGCGGATTTGTTCTACCGTGCGGTTGTTGCATTGCGTGCTGGCGTGCAGGCGTATGAGTGGCAGGTCGAGTTCCAGGATTCCCATGTCCTGAATGATCAGGGCATCTGTGCCGGCATTGTAAAGTTCATGTATCAGCCGTTCGGCTTCTTCCAGTTCGCGGTCGTTCAGAATCGTGTTGAGGGCGACCAGCACCTTGGCTCCGAACCGGTGGGCATAATCCGCAAGCCGTTTTATGTCGTTGATGGAATTGCCGGCTGCCGCCCTTGCCCCGAATTTCGGCGCGCCGATATAGACTGCATCCGCGCCGTGGTTAATGGCTTCGATACCGACTTCCGCATCGCGCGCAGGCGCCAGCAGTTCTATTTTTTGTGCATTATTTTCCATATATTTTCATGCAAAGGTAGTCATTTTTCAAAAATAAGTTATTATTTTTGTCCCATAAACATGCGTGCAAGCGCAGGACAGTAGCATATAAATTCAGAAAATACCATGTTAATCATTGGAATAGCAGGAGGAACAGGCTCGGGAAAAACGACCGTAGTGCGGAAAATAGTGGAGAAGTTGCCTAAAAACGAAGTGGTTGTGTTGCCGCAGGATTCTTATTACAAGGACAGCAGCCATGTGCCGGTAGAGGAACGGCAGAATATCAATTTTGACCATCCGGATGCTTTTGAGTGGACTCTGTTGGAGCAGCATCTGAAAATGCTGAAAGATGGCAAAGCCATTGAGCAGCCTACTTATTCGTACATTACTTGTACGCGCCAGCCTGAAACCATCCACATAGAACCCAAGGAAGTAATCATTGTAGAGGGAATCCTGGCCCTATGCGACAAAAAGTTGCGCAACCAGATGGATTTGAAAATCTTTGTGGATACGGATTCCGATGAACGCCTGATTCGTGTTATCAACCGCGATGTGATTGAGCGCGGACGTACGGCCGAGGCCGTAATGGAGCGCTATACGCGCGTGCTGAAACCCATGCATCAGCAGTTTATTGAACCGACCAAACGCTATGCGGATTTGATTGTGCCGGAAGGCGGCCATAACCAGGTGGCTATTGACATGATTACGGAATATCTGGAACACAAGCTGAAAAAATGATCGGAATTTCGTTCGATAAGATATTGTTTATTGACATAGAAACAGTGCCTGCTGTTGCCGATTTCAGTAAACTGACCCCGGAAATGCAAAGTTTGTGGGCAGAAAAGTTCAGCCGGTTGCAGAAAAGCATTCCATTGAAATATGCGGAGATGGCCACTGCGGCGGAAGGTTTCAACAGTTCGGCCGGTATCTATGCCGAGTTCGGCAAGATAGTCTGCATTTCGGTTGGTATTTGCCATAGCCGGCAGGGTGTACGCTGTTTCCGTACGCGGTCCTTTGCCGGTGAGGATGAAAGGCAGATATTGGCCGATTTTTTTGATTTGGTGGTGCGTTTTTTCACTACTTCTGAGCATAGGTTCTGCGGACACAACATAAAGGAATTTGACATTCCGTACATTTGCAGGCGCGCTCTGATTCAGGGACTGAAACTTCCAGATGCAATACAAGTGACTGGGAAGAGGCCGTGGGAGGTCAATTTCATTGATACGCTTGATATGTGGAAATTCGGTGATTATAAAAACTACACGTCTCTGAAAACACTGACGGCCGTTTTCGGCATTCCCACCCCGAAGGACGACATTGACGGCTCGGAAGTCGCCCAGGTGTATTATGGCGGACATGACCTGCAACGTATTGCGACATATTGTCAGAAAGATGTGGTTGCGACGGCACAAGTGCTGTTCCGACTTTGCGGTGAGGAAACGATAAAACCGGAAAATATAGAAAATATTCCATTTTGAGAGCCAGATGGTTGCCCATATTCTTGTTGCTTCTTCTCTCTTGTTCGAAGAGGGAACAACAGGTTTCGCATGATTTGTCGGAAGAGCATGTGCGTGACACGCTGCGGGTAGCCATGCTTTATTCGCCGACGTCCTATTTTGTTCATAAGAACCGTACCGGCGGTTACGATTATGAATTATGCCGGAATCTTGCGGAATATCTTCAGAAACCGTTGAAAGTCATACCTGTAGAAAGTGATCCGGAATTGTATGAATTGTTGGACGACAATCAGGTGGACATGATTGCCTATTCGTGTGCGGAAACACGCGAGTTGCGTCAGCAGTATTTGCAGGTGTTCACTTCCTCGGAAGACGGCATGGTACTGGTTCAGCGTCAGGGCAGGCAGGCCGTGGCCGATGTCACCGAACTGGTTGGCAAGCGAATCAATATCCGGCGCGGCAGTCCTTTCCAGGAACGTTTGGCATCCCTGGATGAAGAGATTGGCGGCAAAGTGCAGATTGTGCTGGCATCGGATACGCTCCTTTCATCAGAGCTGATAGAGATGGTGGCTGATGGTCAGATTGATTATACGGTGGCTTATAGCCAGACAGCCTCCCTTTACAGGAACTATAACAGGCAGTTGGATGTGCGTGTGCAGGTCAGTTTCCCTCAACGCCGTGGCTGGGTCATGCGCAGGAACACGCCTTTGCTGTATGCGGCCGTGTCGGAGTGGTGGGAGAAAGTGGACAGGCGCATGGTCGGTTCACTGGAAAAGCGCTATTTGCGGCAGAATGCATATGTGTCTTCGCGGGCGGAACGCTCGCTTCCTCATGATGCCATTTCGGCATACGATGATTATTTCCGGAAATACGCTCCTGTCATAGGTTGGGACTGGCGGTTGCTGGCTGCCCTGGCCTACAACGAGTCGCGTTTCAATCCGCAGACGGTTTCGTACGCCGGTGCGGAAGGGCTGATGCAGTTGATGCCGACAACGGCAGCGGCCTATGGTCTGGATTCCGTGACTGTTTTTGAACCGGAAGCCAACATAGCGGCAGGTGTTCAGTATATCAGGCACTTGCAGAATATCTACCGCAGTGTGGAAGACGAAATGGAACAGCAGAAGTTTATCCTGGCGAGTTATAATGCCGGTCCTGCTCATATTCTGGATGCCATGGCACTGGCCGAAAAATACGGAAAGGACCCGCATGTATGGTATGACAATGTGGAGTATTATCTGATGAAAAAAAGCGACCCGGCCTATTATGAAGATCCCGTCGTCAAGTTCGGGTTCTATCGTGGAGGACAGGCCCGAAAATATGTCGAGAATGTCCTGAACACTTATCAAAAGTATTTGACACGCTGACTGGTTATCCGCAGAGCAGATGCTCGATGAGGATTTTCGTGCCTATCAGGATCAGAATGATTCCGCCGATGACTTCCACGTTCAGCCGGAAACGTTTGCCGAACGTGGCTCCAATCCACATTCCAAGCATGGAGAACAGGAAACTGACAGCACCGATAATACTGAATGCGACGGCCGTCCATTCCGGTGTAGGAACGAAAATCAGTCCGGTGGCCAACGCATCGATGCTGGTTGCTATGGCCAGCGAAAACAGTATTTTCCAGGAAAACAAGGTAGCAATGTCTTCCGTCCGGGTGGTTTCCTGCCCGTTTTTGCTGCCGTTTTTTTCCCGCATGGATTCGACAATCATTTTCGTGCCGATGAATCCCAACAAGACAAAAGCTATCCAATGGTCGATGACAGCTATTGTTTCGGCAAAACTGATGCCTGCCAGGTATCCGATAAGCGGCATGAGTCCCTGGAAAAGTCCGAACAGAAGCGCTGTACGCAAGGCGTATCTGAAGTAAAATTTCCGGGCAGCCATACCTTTGGCAATGGAAACGGCAAAACAATCCATTGCCAGTCCGATGGCAATGACAATGATAGAAAGTAAGTCCATATGAAAATATCAAGAGGGGCCGGTTTTTGCGCCGGACACCCTCGTGTTTGTAAAACCGTATGGAAATACTTCACGTGTTCCATGCGGCTTCAGTTTAGTGATTTATCAAAAGCCGGGATTACAGCATGGCTTTTACCTGCTTGTAGACATTTTCGGCTGTGAATCCGAGTTTTTCGTCCAACACCTCATATGGAGCGGAGAAGCCGAACGATTCCAGGCCCCAGATTTTGCCGTTTTCTCCGACCAGTCCCTGCAACGTTACCGGAAGTCCAGCTGTCAGTCCGAAGCGTTTGATGTTGGGTGGCAGCACTTCGTTCTGGTATTCAATGGGCTGGCTGCGGAAAAGTCCTTCCGATGGCACGGAAACGATGCGCAGTTTCACGCCATCCTTGCGGAGGAGTTCAGCGCCGGCGACCAAGGTCGATACTTCCGAGCCGGAAGCCACCAGGACCACATCGGGGTGTTCATCCGTATAGACGATGTATGCGCCTTTTTCAGCCTGTTTTACGTCAGCGTTGGGCAGGCTGGCAATGTTCTGGCGGCTCAGAATCAGTGCGGATGGTGTTGCCGTGTTTTCCATGGCCATTTTCCAGGCAATGGTTGTTTCGTCGGCATCGGCCGGACGGATGACCAGCATGGAGTTGTGTCCTTTGTGGTTTTTGAGTTTTTCCATCAGGCGTATCTGTGCTTCCTGTTCGACGGGTTCATGTGTCGGGCCGTCTTCGCCGACGCGGAAGGCATCGTGTGTCCAGATGAACTTGACAGGCAGTTCCATCAAGGCCGCCATGCGCACGGCGGGCTTCATGTAGTCGGAGAAAACGAAGAAAGTTCCGCATGCGGCAATGACGCCTCCGTGCAGTGCCATGCCTATGCAGCAGCATGCCATGGTCAGTTCCGAAACGCCGGCCTGTAGGAATGCTCCGCTGAAATCGCCTTTTTTCATGGCGGTTGTTTTTTTCAGGAAACCATCCGTTTTGTCCGAATTGGACAGGTCGGCACTTGCGCAGATCATGTTTTCCACTTTTTCGGCCAAAGTGCCAAGTACAATTGCAGAGGCGTTTCTTGTGGCGGCTCCCGGTTTCTGCACGATTCCGTCCCAATTTATCGGAGGTATTTTTCCGCTGAAGAATGCGGCCATTTTGGCGGCCAGTTCCGGGTTGCTTTTTGCCCATGCTTCTTTGCGGGCATATTTGCGTGCAACTATTTCCTTCAGTTCGGCAGCGCGTTTGGCATACAGTTTTTTTGTTTCTTCAAAGAAAACGAAGGGGTTTTCGGGGTCGCCTCCCAAGTGGGCAATGGTCCGGCTGAATGATGCACCGCTTTTGCCGATGGGTTGTCCGTGTGTGGAGCATTGTTTCTCAAAGCTGCTGCCATCTTCTTTTACTGCTCCTTTGCCCATAATGGTTTTTCCGATGATCAGCGTCGGTTTTTCCGTTTCTGCTTTGGCTGTTTTCAGTGCGTTGCGGATTTGTTCGGCATCGTTGCCGTTGATTTCCAGTACACGCCATCCCCATGCTTCATATTTTTTGGCTACGTTTTCGGATGTAACGGCTTCCGTGGCCGTTGACAGCTGTATGTCGTTCGAGTCGTAGAACATGATGAGGTTGTCCAGTCCGAGGTGTCCGGCCAGTCGTCCGGCTCCTTGCGATATTTCTTCCTGTATGCCGCCATCGGAGATAAACGTATAGATGGTCTGGTCCATGACTTCTCCGAATTTTGCTTTCAGGAATTTGGCGGCTATTGCGGCTCCGACAGCATATGTATGTCCTTGTCCGAGCGGGCCGGATGTGTTTTCTATGCCGTGTGCAACATCTACTTCCGGATGTCCGGGAGTTATGCTGCCCCATTGGCGCAGGTTTTTAAGGTCATCCAGGGTGTATTTTCCCGTACAGCTCAATACGGCATAAAGCATTGGTGCCATGTGTCCGGGATCCAGAAAGAAGCGGTCGCGTCCTTCCCATGCCGGGTTTTCCGGGTCATATTCCAGAAATTCGGAATACAGGACGTTGATAAAGTCGGCTCCTCCCATTGCACCGCCGGGATGTCCGGATTTTGCTTTTTCTACCATGGCTGCAGCCAGTATGCGAATGTTGTCTGCTGCGCGATTTAAAGATTGCGTTGTGTTCATATCGGTTTGTTTATGTGTTTTTTTGTTTTTATACGGCAAAGATACAGATAATAAGTGAGAAAACAGGTTTTCGGGCACTTATTATTTTGTATTGTCTTGTGCGTATCTGTCTTTGTGGTAGCGTTGTCCGTTTTTACATAAGCAGAAAAACCGCTTGGAAAGTATATTTCACAGGCGGTTTTTCCGGTAGCAATCCATTTTTCGGTTTATTCAATATTTTTATCGTGCTCAATCAGCAGTGTGCGTGTTGGCATGTCGCATACTTCAGCGGGTCCATAGTATTGAATGGGTCCGGGATATACGTAGCTTGTGTTGGCATCTGCCCAGCTGTCGCGGTGTGCGGCAAAATACTGGAACGGTTTGCCATCCAGTTTTACCAGTGCTTTTTGTATAACCGGTTTCATGGCACCGTGTCGTTTTTCCATGTTCATCATCATGGTGATTGGCACGCCTCCTGCAATCCATTCGGCTGCCGGTGCAGTCAGGTTGCGTACGGATGCCATATAGCCTGTTTTGCCTTCTGAAATCAGGATGGAGGCTGCATATCCGAGTGAGTAGCAGTAGTCTGCATCGAAATTGGAAGGTATGGCGCAACGTCCTTCGTATCCGAAGAAGTGGTTGATGGTGGTGAACTTGCCTTTGTATTTTCCTTCGCCTTTCAGGATAGCGAGCTGTTTTGCAACCATTTCGATCAGTAGTTTTTCCGTTTCGATCAGTGAAACCTGTACGTTTCCGTGCGGGTCGCGGTCGAGCGTCAGTTGGCGTGCGATGCCCTTGGGCAGGTCGGAATATACGGTTCTGCTTTCCGGCGTGAGTTTGGCTTTTACGTATTGGCGTTTTTCGTCGTCCGTGTCGAGTGCGTTGAATTCTTCGTTGTGTGCCAGCATGTCGTTCAGTTCGGCAATCAGTTTTTTCATGGCCGGAATGAATTCGATCAGGCCTTCCGGAATCAGGACGGTTCCGAAGTTCAGGCCGGCTTCGGCGCGTGCCACAACCACTTTTACGATGTCGTTCACGATATCGTTCAGTGTCATGTTTTTGGCTTCTACTTCTTCGGAAATGATGCAGATGTTCGGTTGGCTTTGTAGGGCGCATTCCAGTGCGATGTGCGAAGCGGAACGTCCCATCAGGCGGATGAAGTGCCAGTATTTTTTTGCGGAGTTGGCATCGCGCTGTATGTTTCCGATAAGTTCGGAATAGACCTTGCATGCCGTGTCGAATCCGAATGAGGTTTCGATCATTTCGTTTTTCAGGTCGCCGTCAATGGTTTTGGGGCATCCGATGACCTGTATGCCGCAATTCTTTTGGAGGTAATATTCGGCCAGCACGCAGGCGTTTGTGTTGGAATCATCTCCGCCAATGATAACAATAGCCTTGATGCCCAGTTCCTTGCAAATGGTTATGCCGTTGTCAAACTGCCAGGTTTCTTCCAGTTTGGTGCGTCCGGAGCCTATAATGTCGAAGCCTCCCGTGTTGCGGTATTCGTCAATGATATCGGCAGTCAGCTCGATATATTTGTGGTCGATGAGTCCGCTTGGTCCTCCCAGAAATCCGTACAGTCTGTTGGCCGGGTTGAGTTTTTTGAGTCCGTCAAAGAGTCCGGAGATTACATTGTGTCCGCCGGGGGCTTGTCCGCCGGAAAGTATTACACCTACGTTTACGGCCGGATAACTTTTGGCATCGCCTTCCTTGAACTGGATCAGGGGCATGCCGTATGTGTTCGGGAACAGTTTTTTGATTTCTTCTTGGTCTGCCACGGATTCGGTGGCATGGCCTTCGGTCAACACCACATTGCCTTGCAGTGCTTTGGGCAATTTGGGTTGATAGCTTGCCCGTGCAATTTGTAATGGACTTTTTTTCATATTCGAAACTAATTGATCGTTAGTATTAAGCGCCGCAAAGTTACCTAAAATTGAATAAATATAAAAGTGAAAATTACACAACAGCAAACGGGCGCCTTCGGTCTTGGTGGCTGCATGGTTATTTATGTGTCACCATCGGTTTGCAGTTTTGCGCTTTCAGCCAGGCCTGCAGGTAGTCATCAAAAAATGCCGTTTGTGTCCATGGAGCGTCTTTGCTTGATACGGCTGTAAGCCGGAAACGCAGCACTGTACCTTTTTTGTAGGGCATCAGTACCAGATTGTTTACCTTGTCCTGTACGTAACGCAGTCCGGGGATATGTTTGTCAACAAGCACTCCCAGGCCTACTGTTTCCTTGGCGTACTTGATGGTGTCGTTGACCGGCCAGTCCGTGCCGAATGAGCCGAGCAATCCGTTCTCCGGGTCGGTGAACAATCCTCCGTCCTTCACTTTTTGTACGCCGGTAGCCAGTGCCGTTATGTCCTGGTCGGCACGCACTTCAACGATGCAATCACGCTGGCGTGCATACTGGATGTAGCGTACGGTCATGTTGATGTTCTTGCCTTCGTACTGCCAGCCTTCCACTTCCGTTTCGCAAATGGTGCGCAGGTTTCCTTGTGAAACGATTCGTTGGGTGCGTTTGTCGAATTTGTCAATGTGTATGGCCTTTTTCCCGTTCCAGCCTTTTACCGTTCCGACACCGACGCTACCGCTCACGCGTAGCACGTCATCGCCGAATCCTTGTGCCAATTGTTCATCGTCCGGATACCATTGGCAGGCTTCCAGCTCCAGCCGGGGTGTTTTCTTGTCGTATACATCGATGGTGCTTTTGTTGTCGAAATAGATCCGGTAGGCAACCAGGGCCGATTCCCAGGCTACTCCGTGGTGATGCATTTTATGATACATGTCGTTTTTGGTCGATGATGCTTCCGTAACGTGTTTTATGCTGCCATCGGGTTGTTTGAGCAGCATTTCCGCATAAACCTCCTGTGGAAATGTCGCGCGTTTTTTGTCGGTTATCGGTTTCAGGATGGCGGTAACGCTGTTTGCGTTTCCTTCATCGAGAGGGTAAAAAACCAGTTCATCGGCTATGCCGTCTCCGTCCAGATCGTCGAGTTGCGATGTGACTTGCTTGCCATTGACAAACACGGCCAGTCGGTTGCGTTCTTCACGGTCGATTTGCGTGTATTCATCCAGATTCAGGACTACCGGTTGGTCGCGGAGGCAACAACCTTCGGCTGTTTGTATGTTGATTTTTACGGTTTTGGCACCGGCGGGCATGACTGCCATCAGGCAGATGCATATGTACAGGAATTTTTTCATGTTGGTTATCAGTTGTTTACTGCGATTATTCTGTCCCTGGCATCCAATATGTTTGTTGTTTTCAGGTTTATGACTTCGTAGAAGGAAACGGGTTCTCCTTCTTGGTTTATGATTTGTATGTTGTTGATTGTCAGTCCATCCGTTTGGCGGAATTCTGCTCCTTTTTGGGCTTTGATGACTGCATTCGAGATGTGCACGTTTTTGATTTTCATTTCGGGCAGTCCGTTAAAGTACATGGCCCGTTTGGCCCCGTTGCACATAATATTTTCAAGGTATATGTCTTTGAATTGCGGTGTTTCAATGGTTACTTCCGGTACCGGAGCCGCAGCGCGTGCTGCTATTTCCTCATCGGTTTCTTCGCCGGCGCCTTTGCCGCCGTAGAAGAGGTCAAACAGCAGCGGGTCGGTTGCTATGTTGGCCATGTTGATGTTTTTAATGTGTATGTTTTCAACGATACCGCCCCGTCCGCGTGTGCTTTTGAAGCGCAAGCCGACGTCCGTGCCGATGAACAGACAGTCTGTTACGTATATGTTGTTTATTCCTCCCGACATTTCGCTTCCGACAACGAATCCTCCATGTCCGTGATAAACCGTGCAGCCATCGACAATCACGTTTTCAGTCGGAATGGCCCGTTTACGCCCGTCTTCGTTCTTGCCCGACTTCATGCAGATGGCATCGTCGCCCACATCGAAACTGCAGTTGCGGATAATCGTATTTTTGCATGACTCCACGTCCACGCCATCGCCGTTTTGCGAGTACCACGGGTTGCGTACCGTCAGGTTGTTCAAGATGACGTTTTCGCACATGAGCGGATGCAAGTTCCAGGCTGGTGAATTTTCAAAGGTAACGCCGTCCAGCAGGATGTTTTTGCATTTTATGAAATTGACCATTACCGGTCTGAGGAAGGCTCGGACATATTCCCATTCTTCATCGGTGGTGAATCCTTCGGGCACGTTCTGGTCGCGGCAGAATTGCTGGGCATATTTTGCACCTTCTGTAGGCCACCATGTGTTGCCGTCATCGCTGAGCACGCCGCCCTGTGCTATTTTGGCTTTCCATTGTGCGGCCGTGGCTTTTGATTTTTTCAGCGGACGCCAGGCATCGCCGGTGCCGTTGAATACGCCTTGTCCCGTTATGGCGATGTTTGTTGCTCCATTTGCCGATATCGGTGACTGGCAACGTTTGGTATCCACGCCTTCGAAACTTGCATCTATGATCGGGTATTGGTAGAAGTCGGCGGTGAACTGTATCAAAGCGTTATGGGCCGTGTGCAGGCACACGTTGTCTTTTAAAACAACGGGTCCGGTAAGCCATATGCCGGCAGGAATATCCACATAGCCGCCGCCTTGGGCGGATACATCGTCTATGGCGGTCTGAATGGCTTCTGTGTTCAATGTAGTTCCATCGGGAACAGCGCCGTAGTCGGTAATTGAAACACGGTATGACCCGAATTCCGGCAGTTGCAATACCGGCATTTTGAACGGCAATTCCTGATACAGGCTGTTGATGTCTGTCTGACTGATTCCTTCGTGTGTCTGTTTGTCTGTTGTACAACCGGTCAGCAGCGCGCCGGCAAATAAAACCGAGAATATTTTTTTCATGTTTGTAAAATAAGGAGAATGTCTTTTTAATGCTGCAAATTTACTTGCATGAAAACAAGTTCGCGTGGAGATTTTGACAATTAAGGTGTATTATTTGGCAACTACATAGTAGAAAATTTTGTACTTTCGCATCGTCAAACAAAAATTTGTATAACCGGCATGTCATGTTGCTATGATTAATATTAATAAAGATGAATTGTTTCCGATAGGGACGACGCATGCTCCCCACGCGTTGCAGGGAGAGTTGTCGTGTAGTTTTACAAACACCGTGTTCGATGAGGAAGAGGCTCCTTTTTTTGTGTTGGAAATGGATGAGATTTTCGTACCGTTCTATCTGGAATGGTATCGTTTCAAGACGGAAACGACTGCTCTTGTCAAGTTTGAGGGCGTGGATTCGGAGGCTGAAGCGCGTGAACTTGCCGGCAAGACGATTTATTTGCCGGTGGCATATCGCGGAATGTCGGAGCCGGAGGACCTAACCCTGCACGACCTGGTCGGTTTTGAGGTGGTTGACCGGCAAGCGGGTCCGCTGGGGCATGTCACGGCCGTGGACGATACGACCATGAATGTGCTTTTTGTTCTGGATGATGGGCAACTGGTCCTGCCGGCACATGATGCGTTTGTCGAGCAGGTGGATTATGAGAACAGGTTGCTTTGTGTAAATCTGCCCGATGGTCTGTTGGATTTGCAGGGCAAATGATAAATAATCATCCTTTTTTACTAAAAAACACACCCCGTTCACAGCTGGATACCGTATTTTTGCACCAAATTCATCAAAAATTCAAGTTATGAGGAGAAACATGCTCATGGCTGCGTTGGTGGCCTTTTGTCTGCAAGCCATGTTGGCTTGCACGTGCCGGCATGACCGTGCTTATTATACGGACTGGGCGGTACTTATTGCCGATTCCGAGATGGAACACAATCCGCAACTGTGGATGGCCGACTTTGTCAAGAAACCCAAGTGGGATTATACGCAGGGATTGATTGCCAAAGCTATTCTGCAGGTATATGATGTAACGGGAAATCCGGTTTATCTGGATTACGTGACCGAGTTTGCCGATTATTTTATCGACACGTTGGGTACGATTAAGACTTACAAGTTGCGCGACTATAACATTGACCGCGTGAACGGTGGTATTTTTCTGTACGATTTGTCCCGCTATGTGCCCAAACCGCAATATGGCATGGCCATAGACACCTTGCGTTCGCAACTGGCAACCCAGCCGCGTGTGTCCGAGGGCGGTTTCTGGCACAAGAAAATATACCCCTGGCAAATGTGGCTCGATGGTCTTTACATGGGTTCACCCTTTTATGCCCGTTATGCCAGCGAACATGAGCAGTGGGATGATTTTGCCGACATTGTCAATCAGTTTATGGTGGTTGACAAGCATACTTGCGACTCCTTGACAGGTTTGAATTATCATGCCTGGGATGAGAGCAGGGAACAGGCATGGGCAAACAAGGAAACCGGCTGCTCGCCCCATTTCTGGAGCCGCAGCATAGGGTGGTACGTCATGGCCATTGTGGATGTGCTTGACTACATGCCGACCGACCAGCCCGGCCGCCAGCAGATGATTGAGATTCTGAACCGCGTATGTAACGGCCTGCTGGCCTTTCAGGACAAGGAAACCGGCATGTGGTATCAGGTTACCAATTTGCCGGACAAGGAAGGCAACTATCTGGAATCGAGCGGGACGACCATGTTCTGCTACGCCATGGCCAAGGGTGCGCGCATGGGCTACTTGCCCGACAGTTTCCTGAAAACGGCACGTCGCACGTTCGATGGCTTGTGTGAATACAGCACGCAGCAGAATCCTGACGGAACAACTTCCATAACACGGGCTTGTGCCGTGGCCGGTCTGGGCGGAAAACCATACAGGAGCGGGACATTTGAATATTACATATCCGAGCCGATACGGAACGATGACCCGAAAGTGGTAGGACCGTTTATCCTGGCGGCTTTGGAATTGGCCAAATCGGCAGAAGAGTAGGACAATATAAAAAATGATTGTGACATGAAATTGATTAAGTTGTCAGCTGTTTGTATGATTATGGCAAGCATGGCCGCCTGTACCGGAACAGTGCAGAAATCGACCCTTTTTCTGGCAGGCGATTCCACCATGGCCGACAAGGATGAGCTGGAGGCTTCGCCGGAACGTGGCTGGGGACAGGTGTTTCCGACCTTCCTGGATACGAGCCGCATTTGCCTGCAGAACCATGCCCGTAACGGGCGCAGTACAAAATCGTTCATCGACGAGGGACGTTGGAACAATCTGACGGCACGCATCAAACCCGGCGATTTTGTCATTATTCAGTTTGGGCATAATGATCAGAAAAAGAATGATTCGACCCGCTATTCTGATTTGGAAGCTTACAAGGCCAACCTCTCCCGCATGGTGCAGGATGTGCGCGACAGACAGGCGATGCCCATTCTGGCCACTTCGGTGGTACGCCGCTATTTTGTGAACGATACTTGCTGGAATACGTTGGAGGGCTATCCGGAGGCTATGCGTGAAACCGCACGCGAGCTGGATGTTGCCTTGATAGACATGAACGCGTTGAGCGGGGAATGGCTCCAGCAGGTTGGTGAGGAAGCCAGCAAGGACTATTACATGCATGTGCAGCCCGGCACGTGGAGCAAGTTTCCTGACGGAAAAATGGACGACACGCACTTCAACGAGGCAGGCGCGCTGGTCATGGCAGGTTTGGCGGCACAGGCCATCCGTGAGTTGCCGGTGAAGCCGCTTGACAGTTACCTGCTGCCTGAACCGGTAGCAGAGCCTGTTTATACTGTTCCGGTGCAGGGACTGCCGTGAACCATAACGTGCTCAGGTTGCAGAAATATGCAAAAGGACATTCCAATTATGAAAACGGGAATGTCCTTTTTTGTATCTGTGCTCGTTTTGTTGTGTCGAATTTATAATATTTGAAAAATGAATTTGCAAAGCTGATACTTTTTGATATGGATGTTTTTTGTCTTGACAGCCAAATTGTTGCAAAATGCTTGTGGTCTGACTTTGTGATTTTGTTTTTTTTATGTTATCTTTGCTTGTTATTGGTTTCTTCGTCAAGGGGGATTGGAAAAATTAGTCGAATGATATGAAGGTAATTATTATCTGAAGCAAATCTCTTAGTTTAGTGTGACTTAATTGATAAGATATGAAAACGTATTTGTTGGATGTGCTGAATAGATACAAACGGTTTAGTGAAACATTGGATGTAAAAACCATATTGTGCAATAAATCGTGGCTAATATTTAACGACAGTGGCGAGAAGGAAGTTTATATCTTTCAAGAGGATGGTTCGCTGATTATTTCTTTTGCAGGGAAGGTAACCCACGCAACATGGCAATATTTACCTGTGAATAAATCATTGATTATTAATTCAAATGAGGATGCCTACATGTTACATCCCGCATTCGTTGATGAAAATTTATTTGTATTGCAGCAGGATGGAACTGATAGATTCGCATTTATGATTGAAGAAAAACAATCTGCAAGTTTTTCTCCCCGAAGTCTGACAGAGCTTAAAGCTTATTTTGAGGAAAAGGAACGTAAGAAAATTCAAGAGCAGCAGTTGGCACAACAGAAAGCACTTGAACAGGAACGGATTTCTCGTCAAAAAGCTGCTGAGCAGGCAAGGATAAAACGCTTGGAAGATGAAGCAGAAAGAGGTTGGGAAAAAGAAAAAGAATTGATATTGGAGAATGATATTGAGTTGGAGAAAATAAAAAGGACATATAAAAGAAGAATCAGGATATGGCATTTGTTGATAGGAATCAGCATATTGGGGCTGATTGTGGTGCCAATATTGAGGATGTAAATTAAACTGTGTCAGCAAAGAAAAGAAATAAAATATTAACTTTGCTAACACAGTTTTTTTGTATGAA
>CALUNA010000013.1 GCA_944321895.1 uncultured Bacteroidales bacterium
AGTGTTGCATGGTCTCGTCCCGTTTTGGGACGGCATGTTGCAGTGTTGTGTGGTCTCGTCCCGTTTTGGGACGGCGTGTTGCAGTGCTGCATGGTCTCGTCCCGTTTTGGGACGGCATGTTGCAGTGTTGTGTGGTCTCGTCCCGTTTTGGGACGGCGTTTTGCAGTGTTGCGCGGCCTCGTCCCGTTTTGGGACGGCATGTTGCAGTGTTGCATGGTCTCGTCCCGTTTTGGGACGGCATGTTGCAGTGCTGCATGGTCTCGTCCCGTTTTGGGACGGCATGTTGCAGTGCTGCATGGCCTCGTCCCGTTTTGGGACAAGATATTTCAGTGTAGTAAAATTCCGTCCGCTGTTGCGGAAAATTGCTTGTAACTAATTGATTATCAATCGTTAACGTGGGGGGGGGGGGAGGGGGTAAAATTAACTTACACAACATGTCCGGGCTGTTTGGCAGCCTCAGGCAGGAGTTGTATGTGTCGTTAATCTTCATGTGTGTTTTATAACCGTTGCAAAGTTAAGAATGTTTTTTAAAAATCAAGGGCTTTTGCAGGGGAATATTTTGTGGGTTGGGACAGGGGGCTGTATGGCGGTGTTTTTCCCGTAAAAAAACTCAATGTTGTTGTTTTTTGTTTGTGCATAAACCTGTATCTTTGCCTCAATCGTTATTTGTCTAATCATAAAAAACAGCAGTTATGAATAATTTTGTTTTTCAGAATCCTACCAAGCTGATTTTTGGCAAGGGTACGATAGCGCGTCTGGCGACGGAAATTCCGGCCGACAGGAAAATCATGGTTACGTTCGGTGGCGGCAGCCTGAAAAAGAACGGTGTTTATGAGCAGGTTGTGAAGGCTCTGGCTGGTCACACGTATGTGGAGTTTTGGGGCATAGAGCCGAACCCTACGGTGGAGACCTTGCGCAAGGCGGTTGCGTTGGGCAAGGAGCAGCAGGTCGATTTCCTGCTGGCGGTCGGCGGAGGTTCGGTGCTGGACGGCACCAAGCTGATTTCCGCGGCTCTGCGCTATGAGGGTGATGCGTGGGACCTGGTGCTGCATCCCGAAAGGACGGGCGAGCTGGTGCCTGTGGCCAGCGTGATGACCATGCCGGCAACCGGTTCGGAAATGAACAGCGGCGCGGTGATTTCCAACAAGGCCACCGCCGAGAAATTCGCGTATTATTCCGATTTTCCGAAATTTTCCATCCTCGACCCCGAGGTGACCTATTCCATTCCGGATTTCCAGATTGCCTGCGGTCTGGCCGACACGTTCGTGCATGTGCTTGAACAATATCTGACCCGCACTGGTGAGTCGCCGCTTATGGACCGTTGGGCCGAAGGCGTGTTGCAGACGGTTGTGGAGATAGCCCCGAAAATCAGGGAAAACAAGACGGACTATTACTACATGAGCCAGTATATGTTGTGCGCCACTATGGCATTGAACGGCTTTATCGCCATGGGCGTATCGCAAGACTGGTGCACGCACATGATAGGGCACGAACTGACGGCGTTGCACGGTATCACGCACGGGCAGAGCCTGGCCATTGTCATGCCGGCCACCATGACGGTGTTGCAGGCGCAGAAGCATGACAAGATTTTGCAGTATGGCGAGCGGGTGTGGAACGTTATGTCCGGTGATGAAAATGCCCGCCTGGTCAAGACCATCGAGAAGACAGAGGCGTTTTTCCGTTCGTTGGGGCTGGCCACGCGCCTTGGCGAGGTGAACATCGGCGAGGATACGATTGCCGAAATAGAGCGGCGTTTCAACGAGCGCAAGGTGGCTTTCGGTGAAGCCGGCAATGTGAACGGAACCGTGGCGAGAGCCATTTTGGAGGCAGCTCTCTGATTTTACGGAAGCATGTCCCCCGAAAACCGGATAAGGATTTTCGGGGGATAATTCCAGGCCATATCCGGCTTTATGTCGTGGTATGGCTTTTTTTATTGTCGATGCTGTCCAAGGTCATTTCCGCCGCAACTGTTTCAGCTCTTCTTTGGTTTCTGCCGGAATGCGGAACGATTCCACGCATTTCCGGATAGTGCGGTTGTGCGTATCCTTGTCCAGCGTGCCGTTTTGCAGGAAACGGACAGTCTGCCCGCCGAATTTTACGCAACAGACCGACAGGAGCCATGCCACGGCCATGGACACGTAATACTCATTGCACTGGAGCCGGCTCGTGTGTGCGAAAATGGCCGGGAGGTATTGTTCCTCAACGAACGCATGGAGCATCAGCACCAGCCCGAAACGGACTTCATAGGTTTGTGCGGCTGCCAAGCAGTCCTGCGCGAACTGCCACCATGCATCCTTGTCGTCGGGCCGTATTTTCAGGCTTGTGACAACGGAATCGCATACGGCCCAGTTGTCGATTTTCGGAATAAATCCTTGTATCCGTTGCCTGCGTTCGGTGCTTTCCATAGGTGCGGTGGCGATGACAATGCCTTGCAGCATGATATGCTCCATGTATGTATCTTCTGCCGTCGTGAGCCATTGCCGCCAATCATCATGAATGATTTCCTTGGCAATTTTCCGCACATCGGGCAGGCGAAGGCCGCAGATATCCGCAGCCGTCGGGATAAGTTTCATGTTGAACATGCGCTGATGTTCAGTCCGCAGGGTGGCAAACTTGAGGTTTATCTCCTGGTTGGTCATTCTGACAGCGTCCGGCACGGAGGGTTGGTTAAAATCGTTCTTCAATGACTTTCCAGTCCAGGATATTCCACAATGCGTTCAGGTAATCGGCCCGTCGGTTCTGGTAGTCCAGATAATAGGCGTGTTCCCACACGTCGAAGGTCAGGAGCGGTTTCTGTCCGTTCCGCATGGGGTTGTCGGCGTTTGTTGTTTTCACGATGGCGGGCGTTCCGTCCGGATTCTTGACTAACCATACCCAGCCGGAGCCGAACAGTGCCGCGCCGGCCTTGTTGAATTCTTCCTTGAAGGTGTCCAAGCTCTGCCATTGTGTCCGGATTGCTTCGGCGAGTTGTCCGTCAGGCGCGTTTTTCCCTTGGGGTGAGAATTGCATGAAATAGAACGTGTGGTTCCAGGTCTGGGCTGCATTGTTGAATATGGGCCCGTCGGCCTGCCGGATGATTTCTTCCAACGAAGCGTTCTCGAACGGCGTTCCTTTGACAAGGGTGTTCAGGTTGTTTACGTAGGTCTGGTGATGTTTGCCGTAATGGAATTCAATGGTTTGTTGGCTGATGGCCGGTTCCAGAGCATTGGCTGCATAAGGAAGGGTAGGTAACGTGAAGTTCATAATTGTTGTATTGATTGTTAAACAAGGCTTGTTTGTTAGCAAGAACCGTTCCATTGTCCGCAAGATTGGGCTTTGGGGTTTGCATATGATAAAACAATAATCAATGGTAAAAGTTCATGTCAAGGGTGATATTTTTTGTTATTGTCAAACAAAATCATCATCTTTGCACCTGTTAAAAATGTAAATCAGATTGGTATGAAACAGATTTTGTATGTAGTTGCTGCCGTCCTTATGCTGGGTCTGGGAGCATGTAAGTCCAAACAGACGATAACGTCTGTTCCTGTGGAAACCGAAGTGGCTCCGGTTGAGGAGGAAACGCGTGCCGAATCTTTCGAGCTGGTGGAAACGGATGCGGAAGTGGTCCCGACGGATTATTTTGTCGTTGTGGGCAGTTTCAAGAGCATTTCCAACGCAAAGGGTTTGCAGGCTACCTTGCAGCAGGAAGGCATTCAGGCCATTATTGCCATTAATGAACAGCAGATGTACAGGGTTATTTATGCTTCGTTCGACAACTATGAGGATGCCCGTGTGCAGCGCGATGCGTTGAGAGGACGCTTTGCCGATGCCTGGATTCTGGTGCAGAAATAATTTTCCGGGAATCAGTAAACTTTACTGCTGAAATGCCGGCAAGTCCCGAATGGCCTGCCGGCATTTTTTTGTGCTTATGCGAGCGTAAGGTTGCGTTTCGGGGTGTTGAAATATTTGTTCAACAAGTTTGAAAACGGTGTTTCGTATGTGCGTGCCCGTTGCGGACATGTTTTCACGCAGGCGCAACATTTGATGCACTTGCTTGCGTCTGTATGGCATTCGTTGCCTTTTTCAATGGCGTGTGTCGGGCAATGCAGCACGCATGTTCCGCAATGCGTGCACAACCCGGCATCGGTAACCGGTGCGGAATTGATGGCAGGTTGCCGTTTCAGGGCTTGCTGCACATCGTTGCGGAATTGCAGCATGGTTGCGTCCGACATGGCAGGGTCGGGCAGCAGTTTCACATCAACGGCGGCAATTCTCTCCGGATTGTCCGCAGCGATGATTCTCTGCCGGATTTTTCGTCCGAATTGTTCCGCTTCTTCCAGGTCCTTCCGGTCGGGACGTCCGGCTGCGATGGGATACTGCCCGTTGCTGTACGAATGTTCTCCGACAAATGCACCGGCTGCTATGGTTTTTCCGCCGTGTTCCCTGATGAAAGCATCGAGCTGGTTCAGGGACTGTTCGTATGCCCTGTTGCCATAGGTCACGTTAATGACGCACGGTGCACCGTTGAGTTGCAGTGCAACCATGCGTTCCATGGCGATGGGCGCGACCATGCCGCCATATACGGGCACGGAAATGACAACGAGCGTGCCGGTTGTTATGTCCGGCAATGTCGGTTTGCCGTTACAGGTCAGGTCCATAACTTCGGTTTGCCCACAGGAAAGACCGCGTGCAATGGCTTCACCGATGCGCCTCGATGTGCGGGTGGGGGAGAATGTCAGTACTATGGTTTTATCCGCTTTCATAATCAGTCTTATTCTATAAAAAACAAACACGCTACGGTAAAACGAACTGTTTTGGCCGTAGCGTGTACTTTTTGCGGTACCGTTGTCTTTTTATTTACGGATACCCAATTCTTTGATGATTGCACGATAGCGTTCGATGTCTATTCTTTTCAGATAGTCGAGCAAACGGCGGCGTTTACCTACCAAGGCAAGCATGGCGCGTTCCGTACCGAAGTCTTTCTGGTTGGCACGCAGGTGCTCCGTCAAGTGGTTGATACGGTAGGTGAACAAGGCAATCTGTGATTCTGCAGAACCGGTGTTTTTGGCATCCTTGCCGTACTGGGCAAAGATTTCAGCCTTCTTTTCAGAAGTCAAATACATAATTGTAAAGTTGTTAAGTTAAACCATAATGGTCTTGCCGTCGGGCAATCCCACATTTATTTTGCGGCCGCAAAGATATGCTTTTTTATGTTTTCCTGCAACAAATGTCTTGAATTTTATTTTTTCCGTTTCCTGCACAGTCCGGTTATCGGTTTGTCCGACCATGTTTTGCGTAGCGGGAAGGACCACAGGGTCAGCAATGCAACCGTAATGACGGCAATCATGGAACCCGCCCACACGTCGCTGGGGAAATGCTGGAACAGGTATATGCGCGAATAGGAGCAAAAAATGGCCAGCAGCAGGTATGTGAATTTCAGCGGTTTGTTTTTGGTAATGACCGCAAGGGAGAAAAACAAGGCGAAAATGGCCGTCGTATGTCCGGACGGAAAACTGTGCGAGGAATGCAGCCGCACGCCGTCAACCAGTGGCAGGACAAAATCCGGGTAGTGTTCGGCAAAGAACAGTTTGGGGCGCGGTGCATCGACAATGTGCTTGATGATTTGCGTAACCAGTCCGGCCGAAAGTTGTCCGAGCAGGACAAAAATGCCGTTTCCTGTTTTGTAGAACAACAGAGCCACTGCAACAACGTACGGAATCCATTCGCCGGTCAGGGTAATGTATTTGAAAATGAAATCGAGTGCGGGTGTATGCACGGAGTTCATCCACAGATGCAGGTCTCCTTTTTCCGTGTAGAGGATGGCAATGCCGAACAATGCCGCAAAGAGCAGATACGGCACCAGGAAATAGCTGTTTTCCGAAAAAAAACGTTTCATGTCAATTTGTTTTTTAGTGGCGAGCCGGTTTGACGGCTCTTAAAATTTCTCTTTTTCCGGCCGGTCCTTGCAGGCGTTCGACTTGGAAGCCGGCTTGCTGCAAAGCACGTCTGACCGCGCCTTTGGCGCAATAGGTCGTCAAGATGGCGTTTGGCTTGCATGCTGCAAAAATCCGGTTGAAGATGGTTTCACTCCACATTTCCGGTTGCTTGGCCGGCGAAAAGGCATCGAAATAGATTATGTCGAATGCGTTTTCACCCATTTGGAATGTCAGCAAATCGGCCTGTATTTTCCGCAAGGCAAAATGCGGTGTAATGTCCGTTTTTACATCCCATGCTGCGCCGTGCAATTGTTTGAAAATGCCTTTTTCCGGCATGTAGCCATATCGGGAAACATGTTGTTCATAGTTCAGCGAAACAGCAACATCCATTGCGATGGGAAATTTTTCAATGGCCGTGTAACTGATTCTACGTCCTGTTTTTTCTGCTTCCAGCAAGGACAGGTAGGCATTCAGCCCGGTTCCGAAACCGATCTCGAAAACGGATAAATGCGGTTGCGGATGTTGCCGCAGGGCCGCATTTATAAATATGTGCATCGATTCCTGCATGGCACCGTTGGTTGAGTGGTACGATTCGTCAATTTCCGGCACGTACAGAGTATGCGAACCATCGGCTGTCTGCAAAACGGTGCTCATGTGGTTTTGCCTTTTCAGTCCGGTTGTTTAGAAGTCTGCATTGTTCGGCGTGCGCGGGAACGGGATGACATCGCGTATGTTCGACATGCCGGTGACAAACAGCATGAGCCGCTCGAAGCCGAGGCCGAAACCTGCGTGCGGTGCGGTTCCGAAACGACGTGTGTCCAGATACCACCAAATGTCTTTGTCCGGCACACCCATTTCGGCTGCCCGGGTTTTCAGCTTGTCATAATTCTCCTCGCGTTCCGAGCCGCCGATGATTTCTCCTATTTTCGGGAAAAGCACATCCATTGCGCGGACGGTTTTACCGTCGTCGTTTTGTTTCATGTAGAACGACTTGATTTCTTTCGGGTAATCGGTGAGGATGACCGGTTTCTTGAAGTGTTCTTCCACCAGGTAGCGTTCATGTTCCGATTGCAGGTCGGTGCCCCAACCTACGGGAAACTCGAATTTCCTGCCGTTGGCGACGGCTTCTTCCAGAATGCGGATACCTTCCGTATAGGTCAGCCGTTGGAAATCGTTGTTTACAACGAATTTCAGCCTGTCAATCAGCTCGTTGTCATACATTTCGCACAGGAACGCCAGATCGTCCTGGCATTTTTCCAACGCCCAGCGGACGCAGTACTGGATGAATTCCTGCGCCAGTTGCATGTTTTCCTCGATGCGGTTGAAGGCAACTTCGGGTTCTATCATCCAGAATTCCGACAAATGGCGCGGCGTGTTCGAGTTTTCCGCCCGGAATGTCGGGCCGAACGTGTATATCTTGCCCAACGACAATGCGCCCAGCTCGCCTTCCAGCTGTCCGGAAACGGTCAGGCTGGCCTGCTTGCCGAAGAAGTCGCGTGAATAGTCAATGGAGCCGTTTTCATCTTTTTTCAGGTCGTACAAGTTCAGGGTGGTAACCTGGAACATTTGTCCGGCGCCTTCACAGTCGGAAGCTGTGATGAGCGGTGTGTGGAAATAGAAGAATCCGCGTTCATGGAAAAACGTGTGGATAGCCATGGCCATGTGGTGGCGCATGCGGAACACGGCTCCGAAAGTGTTTGTGCGCGGGCGCAGATAGGCAATTTCGCGCAGGTATTCCAGCGAATGTCCTTTTTTCTGCAACGGATAAGCATCCGGATCGGCCGTGCCGTATATTTCTATCTCATCAGCTTGTATTTCAACGCTTTGTCCTTTTCCCATGCTTTCTACCAGTGTGCCAATGACACTGATGCATGCTCCGGTTGTTATCGGTTTCAGGAAATCTTCACCGAATTTTGCAATATCGGCTACGATTTGTATGTTCTTGATGGTTGAACCGTCATTCAATGCAATAAAGCTGACATTCTTGTTTCCCCGGCGGGTGCGTACCCAGCCTTTTACGTTCATTTTTGCACCGAAAGCAGTACTTTTCAGTGCATCTGCAATAACCGTACGTTCCATTGTATGATTGTTTTTAGTTACATGTTTATACGCCAGAAAGTGTGCGTATTTTTGTTGTTGTCCA
The DNA here is from genome assembly GCA_944321895.1 of uncultured Bacteroidales bacterium. Lineage (GTDB taxonomy): Bacteria > Bacteroidota > Bacteroidia > Bacteroidales > Paludibacteraceae > CALUNA01. The sequence goes on from CALUNA010000013.1 coordinate 8,059, forward strand.
ATATTTCGGAGCACAAAAGTACGAAAAAATCGGCGTAGAAACTACACATCTTTTTCCATATTATTTGGTGCGGGTTAATAATGGATTGATTTTCAACTGTATATTGATTATGGAACAAATTTTCCTCAAAAAAAAGATTTTTTTATGGAAAACTATTGCAGAATAGAAATCTGTTTATAATTTTGCTATGTGAAAAATGAACAGTTCCTTTATTAGAGAGATAATGGCAAAAAAATCAAGTTTAACAGCTGCCTTACAGAAACATTTCGGATTTCAGAGTTTCAAGGGAAATCAGGAAGCCATCATCCAAAATCTGTTGGATGGAAAAGACACATTTGTATTAATGCCTACGGGCGGTGGAAAATCGTTGTGCTACCAGTTGCCATCATTGTTGATGGATGGTACGGCCATCGTCATATCGCCTTTGATTGCATTGATGAAGAATCAGGTGGATGCCATGCGCAATTTCAGCGAGGAAGATGGCATAGCGCATTTTATCAATTCATCTTTATCGAAGGCAGCCATAGATGCGGTTCGTGCGGACATCATGGCCGGCAAGACGAAACTGCTTTATGTGGCCCCGGAATCGTTGACCAAAGAAGAAAACATAGACTTCCTGCGTAATGTGAAGATATCCTTTTATGCTGTGGATGAAGCACATTGTATTTCAGAGTGGGGTCATGATTTCCGGCCGGAATACAGACGTATCCAGCCAATTGTCAATGAGATAGGAAAGGCTCCGATTATAGCTCTTACAGCTACGGCGACGCCCAAGGTGCAACATGATATCCAGAAAAACCTGGGCATGCTGGATGCTACTGTATTCAAGTCATCGTTCAACAGACCGAACCTTTATTACGAGGTTCGTCCGAAAACGGATGATATAGACAAGGAGATTATCAAATATATCCGTTCCATGGAAGGGAAATCGGGCATTATCTATTGCTTGAGCCGCCGCAAGGTGGAAGAGCTTGCAGAAACGCTGCAGGTCAACAATATCTCCGCTTTGCCCTATCATGCCGGTATGGATTCCGCTGTCCGCAGCAAAAATCAGGACAAGTTCTTGATGGAAGAAGTGCAGGTCATTGTGGCGACAATTGCATTTGGTATGGGTATAGACAAGCCTGATGTGCGTTTTGTCTTGCATTATGACATGCCCAAAAGTCTGGAGGGTTATTACCAGGAAACCGGTCGTGCCGGCCGTGATGGAGGTGAAGGACAATGCATTACCTTCTATTCGCCCAAGGATTTGGACAAGCTTCGTAAATTCATGCAGGGAAAGCCGATTGCAGAACAGGAAATCGGCAACCAGCTGTTGTTTGAAACGCAAACCTACGCCGAATCGTCGCTGTGCCGCCGCAAACTGTTGCTGCACTATTTCGGTGAGGAATATACGGAAGAAAACTGCGGCAACTGCGACAATTGCAAGCATCCGCACAAAATGTTTGATGCCAGTGAATTGCTGTCGTTGATTCTGGAAACAGTCCTTACCCTTAAAGAAAAGTTCAAGGCGGAACATATCGTCGATATTCTGAAAGGCAACGAAACCGCTGCGGTTATTTCATACAAGCACAATGATCTGGAAAATTTCGGTTCGACTGCGGATACGAGCGAAAGCACCTTGCATGCCATTATCCGTCAGGCCATGCTTTCCGGATACATAGTGAAGGATATAGAAACCTACGGTGTTCTCAAGGTAACACCTGCCGGAAAAAAATACATGAAACATCCGGAGCCTTTCATGATTCCGAAGGAAGCGGATGAAGAAGAAAATGATGAGGATATCATGATTAAGGGGATGGGCGGTTGCAGTGCTGCCGATGATGTCCTGTTTGCCATTTTGAAAGACTTGCGCAAGAAAATGTCGAAAAAGCTGGGCGTGCCTCCGTTTGTGATTTTCCAGGACCCATCGCTGGAGGCAATGGCCACGAGTTATCCCATTACGACAGAGGAATTGCAGAATATCCCGGGTGTGGGAGCCGGTAAGGCCAAACGTTACGGTGACGAGTTCTTGAAAGTCATTAAGGAATATGTACACGAAAACGAAATTATCCGGCCGGAAGATTTGCGGGTACGTACGGTTCCTAAAAAATCGCAGCTTAAAATATCCATCATCCAGGCTATCGACCGGAAAATCGCCTTGGATGATTTGGCTGTTTCAAAAGGTTTGGATATTTATGAATTGTTGGACGAAATAGAAGCGATTGTTTATTCCGGAACCAAAATCAATATCGATTATTTCCTGAATGAGATAATGGATGCCGACAAGGAAGAGGAAATATTTGAATACTTTAAAACCGCAGAAACGGACGATGTGGAAAAAGCATTGGACGAACTGGGAGATGATGATTTCACGGATATAGATATTCGTCTGGTGCGGATCAAGTTCCTTTCAGAAATCGGAAACTGATGATTGCCGGTGCTGGTTTTAAGCAGGTTGATGTGTAATATTGTATAAGGAAGGAAAGCTTTTGGGGCTTTCCTTCCTTAGTTTTTACCTGAAATGTTTATTGTAAAAAGAAACCCATTGGTCATATATGGCCAATGAGTTCTTTTTTGTATGAGGGACTACCATTCGGGCAGAAATTCCAACGTGTTATTGCCTTTGTCTGGCAGCCTGTAGCGTGTTCCGAAGCAGCGAAACAATGGTCATTGGTCCGACACCGCCGGGAACAGGCGTTATGTAGCTGCATTTTGGTGCGACGTGCTCGAAATCCACGTCGCCGCACAGCCGGAAACCGCTTTTTGTCGTGCTGCAAGGAATGCGTGTCGTACCGACATCGATAATGACCGCACCTTCCTTGACCATGTCTTCCTTCAGGAAGGCGGGCGATCCGAGGGCTGCAATGATAATGTCGGCGCTCAGGCAGATTTCTTTCAGGTTTCTGGTGCGGCTATGGCATACGGTCACGGTGGCATCTCCCGGGTAGGTTTTTTGCATCATCAGGTTCGCAATTGGCTTCCCGACAATGTTTGAGCGTCCTATGACCACGCAATGTTTGCCTTGTGTCGGGATTTCATAGCGCCGGAGCAGTTCGATAATGCCGGATGGCGTGGCGGAAACAAAGCATGGCAAGCCGATGCTCATGCGTCCCACATTGACGGGATGAAAACCATCGACATCTTTGCGGTAATCGATTGCTTCTATGACTTTTTGTTCGTCAATATGTTTTGGCAGGGGCAATTGTACAATAAATCCGTCAATGTCCGTGTCGTTGTTCAGCTCATTGATTTTTTCCAGCAGTTCGGTTTCGGTGACCGTGTCTTCGAATGCGATTTTTGTGGATGTGAATCCGACCTGCGCGCACGATTTCACTTTGTGTGCAACATAGGTTTCACTGCCTCCATCGTGTCCTACGATGATAACCGCCAGATGAGGGCGTTTTTTGCCTTCGGCAACCATTTTTTCTACTTCTGCCGCTATTTCCGATTTGATTTGGTCGGCCACTTTTTTTCCATCTATTATTTCCATGTTTGTATTGTTTTGTTTGGTTTCGGGTTTGACAATAAAAAGGCCCAATTGTATTGACAATCGGGCCCGTGTTTTATCGGCGCATCTTCAATTTTCCTTGAGATACCATTTTCATGAGTTTGCCGGTTTGCGAGAATTGTTTCAGCAGGCGGTTTACTTCCACAATGCTTGTTCCGCTGCCTTTGGCAATCCGGTTTTTCCGGCTTCCGTTCAGGCATGCCGGGTTTTGGCGTTCTTCCGGTGTCATGGATTGTATGATGGCTTCGATGCTTTTGAAAGCATTGTCGTCTATTTCCACATCTTTCAGTGCCTTGCCCATTCCCGGAATCATTCCCATCAAGTCTTTCATGTTGCCCATTTTCTTGATTTGTTGGATTTGGCTCATGAAGTCGTTGAAATCGAACTGGTTTTTGGCTATTTTTTTTGAGAGCCGTCGGGCCTCTTCTTCATCGTACTGCGCTTCAGCACGTTCAACCAGTGAAACGATATCGCCCATGCCCAGAATACGGTCGGCCATGCGGGATGGATGGAATACATCCAGAGCATCCATTTTTTCGCCGGTTCCTATGAACTTGATGGGTTTGTTTACGACGGAACGGATTGAGATGGCAGCACCGCCACGTGTGTCGCCATCCAGCTTGGTCAGAATGACACCATCGAAATCCAGGCGGTCATTGAATTCATTGGCCGTATTGACGGCATCCTGTCCGGTCATGGCATCTACCACGAACAGGATTTCCTGTGGTTGCAGTGCCTCCTTGATGGCTGCAATCTCGTTCATCATTTGCTCATCGATGGCCAAACGTCCGGCCGTATCCACAATGACGGTATCGTAGCCTTGTTCTTTGGCATATTTGACAGCAGCTTTGGCTATTTCAACCGGGTTTTTGCTGGATTCGTTCGCATATACAGGCACATTGATTTGTTCGCCCAGAACTTTCAGTTGTTCAATGGCTGCAGGGCGGTATACATCGCATGCCACAAGCAATGGCTTGCGGTTTTGCTTTGTTTTGAGCATGTTGGCCAGTTTTCCGGAGAAAGTGGTTTTTCCGGAACCTTGCAGGCCGGACATGAGTATTACGGCCGGTGAACCTTTCAGGTTGATGCCGGCACTGCTGCCGCCCATCAGTGCCGCCAGTTCATCGTGCACGATTTTAATCATTAGCTGACTTGGCTTCAATGATTTGAGCACGTTCTGGCCCAAAGCTTTTTCTTTGACGGTTTCGGTAAAGCTTTTTGCTGTTTTATAGTTGACATCCGCTTCCAAAAGTGCTTTGCGTACATCTTTCAGTGTTTCGGCAACGTTGATTTCCGTGATTCTGCCTTCTCCCTTCAGAATTTTGAATGAACGCTCTAACCTGTCGCTTAAATTTTCAAACATATATTATTGATGAATTGTGTTTTACAACCAGCCGGTGTTGTATTCCCGGAACTTAACAGGGCACAAAGATACTGTTTTTTGGGCACTGGGCAAAACACGGGGCAAGTTTGTCCTGTGTTTTTGGAGTTTGATACATGAGTATGGGCCTGATAATTGTTTTTTATGGAAGGTCTTGTTCCGCATCAGGTTTTTGGTTGCTTGGATATTATGGGCTATGTTTATTTTGAATTGTTCGGAGCAATGTGGCGCAGTGGGATTGTATATTGGCTGTCTTGTTTGTTAAATAATATTAATGCAGCTTCGTGTTTTTGTGATTTTGCTGTCTTTATATAGTCGCACCAAAGATAGAAGGTGTCACTTGTGTGCTGGAAATTATGCAATATATTAATAATTAACCATTTAATAAATCTTTATCATGAGCAAAATTATTCCTTGTTTCTTTTTGTGGTCTTCGGATCATTATCCTATCTTTCCGTATCGTATCAGATAATTGGGGCAAGCTTGATTCGTGATATGTTTGGTTGCCTGTGATATGCCAGAAAAGCGTGCTTTTCTAGCAAGTTTTTATGTATAATGTGGAGTACTCTTTATTTACTGACTAATTTAATTTAAACTCTATGAAAGGATTTTTGAGTCATGTAGGACTAAAGGCTACTTTTGGTGGCAGATGTGCCGTCAGAGGTATGTTCTTGTCTTGTCTACTATGTTTTGTTTTTTCTTTGCCTGCTTTTGCCCAGTCTAATTTGCGTACGGTAACAGGTGTGGTAAAGGATGATCGGGGTGAAGTGCTGATTGGTGTGAATGTACTTTTAAAAGGCACAACCGTGGGTACAATAACGGATTTTGATGGTAATTTCTCCCTGGAATTGCCTGAAAGTGGCGTGTTGGTAGCTTCGTATATCGGCTATCAGACTGCAGAAGTAAAATTAACCTCCAAGACACATTATGAGATTGTTCTGAAGGAGGATACAAAAGTTCTTGGGGAAGTGGTCGTTACGGCTATGGGTATTGAACGCAAGGCGGAGTCCCTGACTTATGCGACCCAGAATATCAGCAATCAGGAGTTGACCCGAGCCAAAGATGTGAATTTTATCAATTCACTTCAGGGTAAGTCAGCTGGTCTTACCATTACGCCAAACTCATCTGGTGCCGGTGGCGGTTCGTCGAAGATTATACTTCGTGGTCAAAGCTCCATTCTGGGTAACAACCAGCCTTTGATTGTTCTGGATGGTATCCCATTGTCGAACGGAATGTCCAGTCAGACAGACGATGTCTTGACAAGTACTTCGCGTGATGGAGGAGACCTGCTTTCCACGATAAATCCGGATGACATAGCCAGCATTTCAATTCTGAAAGGTCCGAACGCTGCTGCCCTTTACGGTAGTGCAGCCAACAACGGTGTAATTATCATTACAACGAAAGGCGGACGTGAAGGCAAGGTACGTGTGGATATTTCAAGCAATACTACTTTTGAAACCCCGTTGGTGTATCCGAAACAACAAACCATATTTGCACCGGAAATTGATGGTACGGGCGTAAAATATAATGGCTGGGGAAAACGGATTTCGGAATTGACCGATGAAGAATTGGCTATGTATCCATATCTGACCAAAAATCCGCGTGACAACGTAAAAGACTTTTTCAGGACAGGACAGACCTACAACAACTCCATTGCCTTGAGCGGTGGTACGGAACATACCACTTCTTATCTGTCTTATGCAAACACAATTCAGAAAGGGTTGATTGAAAATAATGATTTTATCCGTCATAATTTATTGCTGAAAGAATCATTTTCCATGTGGAACAAGAAAGTGACTGTTGACATGTCGCTTAACTATGTGTCGCAAAAAGCTGAAAACAGACCCGTTATAGGTAAGGCAAAAGGTGTTTTGCCAGGGTTGTATCGTACACCGGCAGCGGTCGACTTGCGTTATTTTGATATTAACCGCACCGTTATTGCAGATGAGTACAATCCAATTTCTTCAGGCGGCCGTAATACAAACACAAACCTTATCGGGACACCTGTACAGAACTTCCCATGGATTCTGAAAGACGGTGGTAGCTGGATTAACAACCCGTATTATATGCTTGATGCTGTATCAGATCTGGCAAAGAAGGACCGTATTATGGCTTCCGCCACAATTAAATACAACATCATGGAAGGTCTGACGCTGCAAGGACGTGGTAGTGTGGACCGCGTGATAGACAGTAATACGGTTACGGAAAACGCTTCCATTTATTTGGACAAGAACCAAATGCTTGCCGGCAAGTACTGGGGATCGCGGGCAACAAGCACCGATTTGTATGCAGATGCCATGTTGAGCTATCAGGAAGGTTTTCTGGATGACAACTTGTCATTCAGCGCCAACGTGGGCACAAGCATGAAGCGTCAGTGGACACAGACTTTGTGGGTATCCCGTCAGAACGATACGACGTATGTGCATCCGAACTGGTCAAGACCTATAGATGGAGAAAACGTTTCACAAGATACGAAAAACCGCAGCGTCTTGTCAGCCAACGACAGCGGTGAAACCATGTATTGGGAAGCTGCCGTGTTTGCAACGGCCCAACTTGGTTTTTGGAATAAAGGTTATATAGATGTAAGTTTCCGTAACGACTGGAACAAGGCTTTCCAACAATGGGCACGTAACATACGGGGATACAAGAGCTTCCCATACTGGTCTGTGGGAGGAAACTTGTTGCTCAAAGATATTATCGATCCGAACAACACGAACGAAAAGTTCAATCAGTTGAAGTTGCGTGCATCCTATTCCGTTGTGGGTAACTCGGTTCCGGCACAGTTCTACGATGTGCAGACAATCAGCGCGCTGACGGGTGCATATTCTGCACGTCCGGCAACATTTGATAATCCGAAGCCTGAAACGACCAAATCTGTGGAAGGCGGTTTGGATGGTGCATTCTTCAAAAACAAACTGACGGCAGACCTGACACTCTATCATTCGGTAATGGAAAACCAGTTCCTCTACATAACAACTTCTTCCGGTGAGAGCAAACCGGTGAATTCAGGACGTGTACGTAATCAGGGTATCGAACTTTCGTTGGGATATAACATGCAGATTGCCCGTGATTTCCGCTGGAACACAGGTGTGAATCTCGCATACAATGACAACAAGATTCTGCAAACATATCGTTCGGCTGACGGTACCGCAGTTGAAATTGAAGTGGGACCATCTTCTTTGGGTATCAAATCCAAATATCTGGAGGGCGGTTCGTACGGTGATTTGTATGCAAAAGATTTCATGTGGAAAGATGGCAAGATAGTGCTGACAGGTGTAGACGAAACGCTGGAACAGAGGCCGGGCGAGTCCGACCGCGATTTTGAACGCCGCAAAAATGCCAACGCTTCACCTCAGATGACTTCAACCTATGACCGTTTTGTGGGTAATGCAACGGCAAACTTCACTTACGGTTGGCATAACACGTTTACATGGAAAGACTTGTCGCTTTATATTTTGCTGGACGGAAAAATAGGAGGCAAGGTCATTTCCATTACGGAATCCGAAATGGACCAGTACGGTTTGTCACAACGGACGGCCGATGCGCGCTTGCAGAATGATGGTTATGTTACCTTGCCGGATGGACAGGAAATTACGGCACGGAATTATTATGAAGCGATTGGAGCTGCACAATATGATTGCATTTATGATGCCACCAACCTTCGTATACGTGAACTTTCCTTGGGATATACTTTCTACAATCTGTTCGGCCCGTCCAAAAACCTTTCCGTGTCGGCAATTGCACGTAATTTAGGCTTTATATATAAGAATTCACCGGTAGATCCGGACATATCTGTAACGGCTGCAAATGCGGCTGGCGGTATAGAATCTTTCTCTTTGCCAACCACCCGCAGTTTCGGTATCAATTTGAAAATGACATTCTAAAAAATATTGGATTATGAACAAGATATCAAGAATAGTAATTCGGCTGGCTATCATGCCCTTGTTTATGTTGGGATTCGTATATTGCGGCCCCAAAGCAGATTTGTTGGAGAATCAGGTATTTCCGGATGCAGGCACCGCAGATGAAGGGGATGCTTCCAGTTCATTTGAAGATGTTTCTACGGAAAATCTGGAAGGACAGCTTCAAAGTGGTTTGGTATATGTAATTGACTATCGTGAACATAAATACCAATACCAGCGCTCAAATAGTGTAGATGCTTTTTCCGGATATCTGTCGGTAAGTAACAGTGATTTCCAGTATGGCGGGCGTTTGCCTTACATCTACTATTATCCGAATACCTACTATCAGGGACCGTTGGGAGAAAGCATGAAACTTTTCCCCTATTTGTATCATGCCTACACCTATGCGGCCAATGAAAATCATAATTTGCCGGAATGGAAAGCAATTGCCCAAATCCTGTATGGATACAGCATGCAGGAACTGGTGGATTTTTATGGTACAATGCCCTATGATGATTACCGGAACAAAAAGGAAACTCCTCCGTTGAATTATTACAGTGGCAGAACCTGTTATGAACTAATCTTGAACGACCTGGCCGAAGCCGTGGAAACACTGAAGATGGCAAGACCGGATGCTACGAAACTGCAGCGCATAGAAGGTACGAAAGGTGGCTATTCGGATGGAAAATGGGAAAAATGGGTGAAATTTGCTAACTCCATTCGCTTGCGCATGGCCATGAATATGGTAAATGCCGATCCTACCTGGGCCCAGTCGGTTGCGGAAGAGGTAATGGCAGACCCGATTGGCGTATTGCAGGAAGCAGATGGAGATTTTCAGTTGCCGGATGACGGTCAGACACAACATTGCCTGTATCAAATATCCATGATATGGAATGATATTCGTTTGGGTGCAACGCTGGAAAATATATTGAAGCGTTATGAACACCCGTTGCTGGAAAAATGGTTCTCCAAAAATTCGGCAGCCATCAAGGCCAGAGAAGGAGGAGCACTGATGTTGCAGTCAGGCAAGGATTACGTGGGCATACGCAATGGCGTGCAGATGTACGGAAACTCCGGAAATACGGTGGGCTATGGTACATTCTCTGCCTTTACAGACCGTTACATGCCACGGGCATATTTCAAGGTGGCGGAAAACTTGTTTAACTTGTCGGAAGCCGCTTTGCGGGGATGGAATGTTGGCGGAACAGCACAAGATTATTACGAACGTGGCATACGCTGTGCATTTGATGCTTACGGACTGGGAGGAGAAGCTGATGCTTATCTGCAAAAAACAAAAGTGAAAAATGTGGATTATACGGATTATTACGTGCCGTCTAACAGTTGTAAGGGACGTGTTACAGTTGGAGTAAAATGGGATGAAAGTGATGAGAATGAAGTAAAACTTGAGAAAATCATTACCCAGAAATACATAGCCAATTTCCCAATGGGGGCTGAAGCCTGGACTACATTCCGCCGTACGGGTTATCCGCGCGTGTTCCCAGTTCCGGAGGACAAAGGCTGGACTTATGACAATTCTTTTGATGTGGAAACACAGATTAGGCGTATTCCGTTCAATATGGAAACTTCGAATGATTTGGCTAATCTATCGAATATAGAAATAGCTTTGGGGGCTCCCAATGCAGCTGGTACACAGGTATGGTGGGATACGACAGACTGGACTCAGCGTGATGAAAACGGGTGGCCGATCCCAGATAATTTTTAATCTTTAATTGAAAAGAAGTTATGAATATGAACAATAAGAAAACAATATATATTGTGTTTATGGTTTTGCTTGTCGCTTTTGCGGCTTGCAAGGAGGACAGTACGGTATTTTATTCGATGAATAAAACCGACCTGGCCATTCACCCGAAGGAGACCTTCCAGTTTTCCGTATGGGAACAATCCATGGAATTCAACCGGGTTTATGCAGATGGCATAGAATGGAGCGTAATAGACCAGGTTCCGACTGATGCCGCATATACCGAAGTCGCAACTATTGATGAAAACGGTTTGATGACTGCAGTTAGTCCGGGACAAGCTGTTGTAAAAGCCGTATGCAACAATGGACGGATTGTAATGTCTGCCGTTACGGTAAATGCCTGGGATGCACCGGATGCTTCCGGATTGGTGCTGGACCGCTATGATGTTTACCAGAACCCTACACAAACTTATACGGATACGTTGACCCTGTCTATTTCGGACGATATTTTGGCGAAATTTGATGTAGTTGTGACTTCTTCTGATTCAACTTTGATTATTCCCATATTGCTGCCACCAACGGAAGAAGATCTGGCTGCCGGAAACAAGGATTATCATATTGTACTTAAGAGAACCGAGGATATAACAACCGAAAAGGATGTGGAAATTACGGTTTCGGCCGGTGAAACATCGGTTACTTGTGTCGTACATATCAGTATGCGTTTGTATCTGTCATTTAATGCAATTGATTTGTCCTTGACGGACAATCCTGATTTGGTCAAAGAGAGTTCTTATCGGATTAAATTGAATGAGACAGATACTGTCAAAGCTTATTATCGTCTTCAGCCGGATGATGCGGCACATTTGGAAAAAATGGAAGATGCATTCACCTATACCACTTCCGGCAGTTCTGCTTTGATTATTGAAAAGACCGAATTTGTCCGGGATTCTTCCCAATTGTGGATTGTTGTACGCGCAGGAAACTTGGAAGGCAGTACGGATATTACCATTGAAGCTCTGGGCAACAAAATCGTAGCCAGTTGTTCGGTTGTTGATATCAATAATACGATAGTCAATTCCGTGACATTTGACATGGATGGTATCAAAGCAATGATAGGTGAAGATCTGGTTACTTCGGAACGTGGATTTTCCTTGTTTGATTATTTGAGCGTAGATCCGCTTACGGCGACAGTTGACTGGCCGGTAGAATGGACTTCTTCCAAAGAGGAAGTGGCTACGGTAGTCACAGATGGTAATGATGCCGGTTCCTTTACCATTTGGAAGGCTGGTGTGTTTACCATTACAGCTACCTGCCGTGACAAGAGCGCTTCCGTGACTATTACCGCTAAGCTGAGCCTGGAAAGTATAGCTTTTGTCAATAACTTGAAGACGGAACTGGTAGAAACGGAAACAACTCAATGGGATGTCAATTTGTCGGCAAAATCAAATTACAATACGGATGATGTGGTTGTGACTTGGACCAGTTCGGATGAAAAAGTGGCTACTGTTGCTCCAGATGGTACGATAACAGCAGTCGGGGCAGGCAAGGCAACTATTACAGCCTCCGTAACAGATGATTATGACAAGACCTGGTCGGCAGAGAAAGAAATCACAGTTATTTCTGCCGCTGATATCGAGATAGAGGATTTGGTGTTTAATCCTACTGAATATCTTTATGTGTCAGAGATTGCCTCTTCCGGTAGTCTGAAGGGAACAATGATTCAAGTATTCTCTATGGAAGGTGATACGTATAACTTTAATTTGTATACGGCAGATGGCTCAGAAATCGTATTGACTCCCGGTAAGACGCTGACTTATGGAACAGATTTTATTGCAGGGTCGCAGGTGATATATCCGAACGGTGAAAATCCGGATATTACATCAGGAACAGTAGAAGTGTTTGATACAGGTAACCTCAAGTTTGACCTGAAAGCCCAGAAGGGAGGTAAAGAGGTTTCGATTACTGGTGAAGTACTGAAATATGAATAAAGATTTTTTCGGGTAATCATCAAGGTTACCCGAAAATAAAAACCAATAACCTAATATTAATCAATTACTTAAATGGTGAAATCTATGAAGAAAATGAAGTTTTTAGCTTTGGGACTGTTTGTCTTGTTGGCAAGCGGAACCTTGTTTGCTCAGTACCCCGATCATGAGAAGTATGTGGGTGAAACAAAACAGGAATTCTCTACTGCTTATGGGACCTGGAGCTATTCAAACCCTGTATTGTATTCAGATTGTGCGGATGATGAGGAGTTCTTTATCTCGCGTGTACGTCTGAAAGACCGTTTTGTCAATACGGAAACACAAGTGGATAAGGCACTTGATTATAACCGCAAGCTATTGTGGTGGTGTCCGATTGGCGTTGACCAATGGAATGCGCTTCCAAGTTATCATTATGATTCGGAGGTGTTTACCATGTGGAGCTATGTGGATATCTATGGTAACTGGACAGCACCTTTCGTACGTATGCCGGCTGCCTTTATCGATGCTTGCCATAAAAACGGAGTAAGGACATCAGTTGTGGCCTCCGTTCCCTGGGCTTCATCTCAGGATGTAAATACTATTCCTCATGGTGCCAATATACACGCCCTTTATCAGGGAGGAACAGAAAAATTCCTGAAATTCCTGCGCTATTACGGTATTGATGGTATAGGTTTCAACTCGGAGTTTAATGCAACGCCTACTTTGACAAGCGAAATGAAAAGTTTGTTGTCCCAGGCATTTGCCAACAGGGATAAATACAATTGGCCTAATTTTACCAATGCATGGTATTCATTAATGGCTAATGGAGGAAGTGTGGGAGGTACAGACTGGTTGTCGCCAAGTAACCAGGACTGGTTCCAATATAACGGTAATCCGACTTCCGATGCTTACTTTTTTAATTATAACTGGGGTGCCGATGGTCTTTCTACGGCCCAGCGTACAGCAGAAAATTTAGGCCGTGACAGTTACGATTGCTATGCCGGTATGGATTTTCAGGGACGTGACAATACGAACTGGACTGCTCTTAAAAACCATAAAATATCCGTTGGTTTATGGGGTGCTCACAGCATGAATATGATTTTTACCGACCGTGCTGAACTGGGTTCTGCCGATAAGGTAAAACAATCAACCTACCAGTTGATTAGCGAGAATGTGTTTACAGGTTCTTCCTATAATCCGGTAAATACGCCTCCAATCACTAATTTCCTGGGACATTCCTCTAAAAATGATAATTTCCATGGCTTCTCCAGTTTTATTACGGCGCGCAGTGTGCTGAAAACGGATGACTTGTCAAAAGAACCTTTCGTAACCTATTTCAACTTGGGTAACGGTACTTTCTTCAATGTGAAGGGCGAACGCGAGTTTGAGGGTGAATGGTACAATATCGGTATCCAGGACTATATGCCTACTTGGCGTTGGTGGTGGACTTCAACGTTTATGGGACGTGACGAGAGTGAAGTTCCTGCAACCGGCATGAAAGCCGAATTTACGTGGGACGATGCTTGGTTTGGCGGTTCTTGTCTGGCTATTTCTGGAAAAACCGATTTGGAATACTTGCAGTTGTTCAAGACGGAGTATCCGTTGCAAGCAAATGATGAGTTTACCATCCGTTACAAAGTGCTTAGCGGAACGGGTACCATGGCATGGAGCTATTGTGCCAAAGATGCGGAAGAAACAGCTCTTGCAACTAACATAGGCACGTTGAAAGCGGATAATGAGGTGTGGATAGAAAAGACGATAAAGGTGAGCTCTCTTCCAATTCATATCCAAATGGCAGGAAAAACATTGGCCATGTTGGGATTGCGCTTCCAGAATACTTCAGCTGATTTTGAGGTCTTGATCGGTGAAATCTCGATTAAACGTGGGGCAACGCCCACACCGTCAACTCCGACAATTGTAAAGAGCATGAGTCTGGGTGCCAACTACAAGGGTGTGGACTTCAAGGTTATTTTCAAAATGAAGGACCGCAACGGTGTTGAACCGATTTACAATGATGAAGTGAATGCGTGGTATTATAAAATCTATTATCAGCAGCAGGATGGTGAACCGGTTATGTGTACGGCAACTACATCCTGGGGTGCATATGTAGTGGGAGCTCCGGTAGATCTTAATGGAACTCAGAAGTTCAGAATAGGTGTTTCGGCTGTCAGCATTGATGGCGATTCGGAATCGGAAATTGCATGGAGTAATTATATAGATGTTCCTGAATTGGCAATTGTAGAAGGTATTTCCATCGATAAGCCGGTTATCAAGCCCAATGAAAACTTTACGGTTAGCTTCGATGACCCGAACCATGCAAGTGCAACATGGACAATTCTTGATGCAGCAGGAACACAGGTTGGACAAACCTATACGGGAACATCGTTCACAACTTCGTTGGCGGAAGTAGGTATATATGACCTGAAATATACTTCGGATGGTTCAACGGTAACCCGTGAAGGTCTGATTCAGATTTCACCGGAGGCAGTTGGTGCCATGCCGGAAATCAAGGAACTGAAAGCCAATAATAAAACAGCAGATATCAGTGTCAATACAGGTGACGAAGTTACTTATACTTATGTTGGCCGTGATGCGGATGGTTATGTTTCACGTGGTTTGGCTCTGGGTGAAAAGGCATTTGGTATACCAGCAAGGCAATTGGGCTTTAATGACCGGACGCCGTTCTCGATTTGCTTCTGGTTCTGTCCCAACCGTTATAACCATCTTGGAGCAGGAACCCAGCTGTTGAATGTAAGAAGTATATCGGATGATTATCCTGCAAATCAGTGGGGATATATCTGGAATGATATTTTAACAGACAATACGTTTAAATTCTGCTTCAGAAGAACTTCGAATGCAGGTAGCGAAATTCATGTGGAAAAGGAATTCTCACCGGGACAGTGGTATCACGTGGCTATCGTTGTCGGATATAGCAATGGCCGTTCCATGGATTTGTATATTAACGGTGTTCGGGTTGGCGGATATTCTGGTATTACCGATTTGTATGCCTGGAAGAATGATAATGTGATTATGGTTGGCGGACTTGCCGGTGCAAACAATGATATGCGTGCTGGTCTGGATGCTACCCTGGACGAATTCCAGTTATATAACAAGGCACTTACGGCTTCAGAAGTAAAAGCTTCCATGCAGCATATTGATAATCCATCGGAGGCTTTGATTGGCTATTGGGACTTTGAAACAGATCCTGCTGCGGATGGTAACATATATAGTACCGGAAGCAATAAAACTTTGACGGCAAGTATGATGACATTTGCTAATCCGCTGGAATATCTGGAAGAAACCTTTGCTGCAGGCGCTCCGTTTATCTCCGGAACGAATTACAAGATAGAAACCTTGCCAACTTGGGAATTCCACAAAACGGCAACGATAAATTCGGCAACAGGAAATACTACAGCCGGTACGGCCAAGGTTGAATATTCGGAAGGTGGAACCTATACGGCTACATTGACATTGTCGAATGGCTGGGGAAGTAGCGAAAGCAAATCCATTGATGTGGTTGTTGTCAAACAGACTTCGGGTGTAGACGAAGTATCCGCGGTTGATACACGCGTTTATCCGAATCCGTTTGTGGATGAACTGTTTGTGAACTTTGCAGAAAAGGGTGCATACACCATTCAGGTATTTGACCTGGCAGGAAGCCTTGTTTCCTCGCATGCAGTAGATGCTGCCGGTGGCGAAGTTATCCGTGTGTCTGTAAATGCAACTCCGGGTTCCTACATTGTAAGAATGGCGAACGCCGAAGGCAAGACAGTCAAGACAGTGAAATTGATTAAACAATAAAAAAGACGTCGGTAGTACGTTTTGTCTATTATGTTGTGGGTCGGGGATGCCGTGAGGCATCCCCGATTTTTTTATGGCTGCATTGCTGCCGGACTTGTTGTTTCCTGTCATCTGAAATCGGGAAAAGAAAGTTTGCAATGTTTGCTCCTTTCCGCGGCTTTGCCTATCTTTGCTTTGCAAAACAGAAACAAAATGGCACGGCACAATAGTCTTGGTAAGGAGGGTGAACTGTTTGCGCAAAACTATTTGCGCTCGCATGGCTATGTCATTCGGGATGTGAACTGGCGCATTGGCCGCATGGAAATAGACATTGTTGCCGAAACAGCTGACTTTTTGGTCATAGTGGAAGTGAAAACGCGGACGGACGACTATTGGATGAATCCTGCAGATGCTGTTACACCAGCCCGCATGAAACGCATGACTGAGGCCGCACATGAATATGTGTTGCAGCACAATCTGGACAAGGAGGTGCGTTTCGATGTCATCACCTTGCTTGGCAAAGCACCGGATTTCAGGCTGGAGCATATTGCCGATGCCTTTCTGGCACCCTTGTGCTGATTTTGTGCGTTATGTTGAAAAACATCATTTTTTTTCTTCGTCAAGTGTCGGATAAATTGTACTTTTGCACTGCAATTGAAAATACAAAAACAAACACAACCATCTTGACACTATGAAACAATTGGAAGATTTGGTAGCAGAAAAGTTACTTCAGGTAAAAGCCGTAAAATTGCAACCCAATAACCCGTTTGTGTGGGCATCGGGTTGGAATTCCCCCATCTATTGCGACAATCGGAAAACGCTTTCTTATCCGCGTATCCGTACATTCATAAAAACAGAACTGGCCCGTCTGGTGTTGGAAAAATATCCGGATGTCGATGTCATTGCCGGCGTGGCAACCGGTGCCATTGCACAAGGTGCGCTGGTGGCCGATTTGCTCGGCCTGCCTTTTGTCTATGTGCGTCCTACTCCCAAGGACCATGGACTGGAGAATATGATAGAAGGTGATTTGAAACCAAAACAGAAAGTCGTGGTTATTGAAGACCTGATTTCCACCGGCGGCAGCAGTCTGAAAGCCGTAGAGGCCATCCGCAAGGATGGATCATCCGTATTGGGAATGCTGGCTATCTTTTCATACGGATTCCCTGTGGCTGCACAAAGATTTCAGGAATCCAATGTGGAACTGACCACGTTGTGCAATTATGATGCCATTCTGCGGCACGCTTTGGAAACCAATTATATTGCCGAATCGGAGTTGAAAACCCTGCAGGAGTGGCGAAAAGATCCTGCCAACTGGAATAAATAAGCAGAATATGAGTCAGACAACATACGAAAGTAGCGTAAAGGCCATTTCTTCCAATGAAGAAGTGGTCTTTCGTGCCTTAAGCAATCTGAACAATCTGGAAGCTCTGAAAAGTCGCATCCCGCAGGACAAGCTGGAAGATTTGCAATTTGATACCGATTCCGTCTCGTTTAACGTGGCTGGTATCGGACGTATCGGCTTTCGCATCATCGACCGCGAACCGAACAAAACCATAAAGTTTGAAACGGAAAACTCACCGATAACCGTGAATGTGTGGATTCAGTTGAAGCAGCTTGCGGAAAACGACACGCGCATGAAACTTACCTTGCGAGCCGATTTGCCTTCCATGGTCAAAATCATGGTGGACAAGAAACTCAAGGATGGCATAGAACAGATTGCCACGGTGCTGGCGGCTGTCCCGTATGCAAATATATAACTTACCGAAACAAGAACTTATGGCTAAACTTTGGCAAAAAACGGCGCAACTCAATTCCCGGATAGAGCGGTTTACCGTCGGGCGCGACCCGGAAATGGACATGTATCTGGCTAAATACGATGTATTGGGCAGCATGGCGCACATAACCATGTTGCAAAGCATCGGACTGCTGGACAAAAACGAGCTGGAAAGTCTGCTTGCCGAGTTGAAGCATATCTATACATTGGTAGAGCAGGGCAAGTTTGTCATTGAACCGGGCGTGGAAGACGTGCACTCGCAGGTGGAAGAATTGCTCACGCGCACCTTGGGCGATATGGGCAAGAAAATACACAGCGGACGCTCGCGCAACGACCAGGTCCTGCTCGACATGAAACTGTTTACGCGTGCCGAGCTGGAAAAAACCGTGCACCTTGTCAGCGATTTCATAGACTTGCTCGTTTCGCAGAGTGAAAAATATAAAGATGTCATTATTCCCGGTTACACGCATTTGCAGGTTGCCATGCCTTCGTCGTTCGGGTTGTGGTTCGGCGCGTATGCCGAGAGCCTTGCCGATGACCTGCAACTTATGCTGGCAGCATGGAACGTAACCAACCGCAATCCGCTCGGTTCGGCCGCCGGCTATGGCTCATCCTTCCCGCTGAACCGCCAAATGACAACCGACCTGCTCGGGTTTGACAGCATGGACTACAATGTGGTGTATGCACAAATGGGACGCGGAAAAATGGAGCGTACGGTAGCATACGCGCTTGCCGGAATTGCCGCCACGGTCTCCAAAATGGCATTTGATGCCTGCATGTTCACCAGCCAGAATTTCGGCTTCCTGAAACTGGCCGATGAATTTACGACAGGTTCGAGCATTATGCCACACAAAAAGAACCCTGATGTGTTCGAACTGACACGCAGCAAATGCAATAAACTGCAAACCTTGCCGCAGCAAATCATGGCCATAACCAACAACCTGCCGTCCGGCTATTTCCGCGATTTGCAGATTATCAAGGAAGTTTTCATTCCTGCTTTTGCCGAGCTGGACGATTGTCTGGAGATGGCGGCTTATATGTTGGGTGCCGTGCAGGTGAATGAACATGTATCCGAAGACCCGAAATATGATTACATGTACAGCGTGGAAGAGGTAAACCGTTTGGTTACGCAAGGTGTCCCCTTCCGTGATGCGTACCGGCAGGTCGGCATGGCCATAGAGCAGGGACAGTTTGTACCCGACCGGAATATTCATCATACGCACGAGGGAAGTATCGGCAATCTGTGCAATGACCGTATTCTTGCCTATCGCGATGAAATCCTGCATAAGTTTACGTTTGACAAAGTGCATAAAGCGGAAAAAGACCTTTTGAAATAAAAGGTCTTTTTCTTTGTTCAGGCTTCCGGTTTCAGAATAACTCCTTTGTTTTTACGTCCATCTATTTTTGCTATGGCCGGTTTGTGGAAACGGACGTGTCTGACAAATTTTGTTTCTGTTATAGCCGGCAGGCTGTTCAGATAATCCAAATCATAGAAACCATCATTCTGATACGGATTTATGGTCAGGTATGCCACGCCGAACGAGGTCAGGTTCTGGAAAAAGTGCGTTCCCTGGCTTGGGTCGATACGGTAAGTGCTCAGGCCGGATTCCACAATGATGCGTGCATTACTGATGTGCGGCCATTTTACGGGGATACCCAACCAGACATCGCTGCTCCCCCAACGGCCCGGACCAACCAGAATATAATGCCGGTTTTCTTCGACCAACTGTCGGTTGATTTTTTCAATGTCGTACATGATCAGCTGGTTGTTGGATGCGTTGAAAGTTTCCGGCTTCACATAGACAAAATCGTACAGGTCATCATAGATGCCATGTCCGAGTGCGCTTTCCGATGCAATGATTGCGTTTTCGGTTGCTATTTCTCCAATGTCTTCGGTAATTACTTCTTTTGTGTCCACAATGGGACGGATTTGGAGCAAGTAGAACGTATGCTGTTTGGCCGGCGAATAATCGAGGTTTACGGCAAACTCGATTTCGATGGCGCGTCCCATTTCGCGTTGCGATATTTCCAGTACTTTTTGCAGAATGTCGGCAAGCGGAAAAACATTGTGCTGCAATATGTTGGCAAATGTAATTACCTTGCGGCCGCCTTCGTACAGGCTGTCGTAGAGCACCTGGTCATGCACGTCGAATGTGGAGGCAATGTATTGCAGTGTACCGTCCTGTTCAGCATCTCTGACATTGATTTTGAGCAGGTTGAAACCATCATCTACTTCCGGCTTGAAATTGAGTTTTTTCAAATCCAGGGCGTTGAAACAGGTTTGTGTTTCACGCAGGGCATAATCCAATGTGCTGGTTTGCAGAATATTGTGCGGCCATTTTGGCGAAAAGCGCAGTGTTGTCCCGCCATCCACGATATATTTGCCCAATCCCATGGCAATGTTGGCAATGCCGTCTTCCGGTTTTTCCGAACCGATAGGATAATAATTCAGTGAACGCGCTACTCCGGAGAACGATGGGTAAAAACGGTCACCATGCGCATTGCCGCAGATTTCCTGCAATACGATAGCCATTTTTTCTTCATCAATCACGTTCTTGGTAGCTGTCATGTAGGCCTTGCTGTTTTGGTAGAACACGGATGCGTACACGGCTTTAATGGCCTCCTTGATCATCATGAGCATGTGTGATTTGCTCGTTGGGTTGAACGGCACCATGTAGGTGGAATAAATTCCTGCAAACGGCTGGTAATGGGAATCTTCCAGCAGGCTCGATGAACGGATGGCAATGGGACCATGGACAGCATCGATAAATGTGAGCAGGTCGGCCAGCAGTTTGCGCGGCAGTCGGGCTTTCAGGAAGTGTTTCAGAATCTCGTCGTCCGGAATATCCGACAGGCCGATGGGTATCAGGTTGTTGGTTTCCATGAACTCGGTGAATATGTCCGTACAGATGACAACGGTTTTGGGAATTGTGATTGTTGCGTTCGGATATTCATCGAGTATCGTATTGCGTTTTATCATGGCGTCGATAAACGCAAGGCCGCGGCCTTTGCCGCCCAATGAACCATCGCCTATGCGCGCAAAATTGGAATATTTGTCGAAACGGTCGCGCAGAAAGACGGCTACAACACCTTTGTTTTTGATTTTCCGGTAGTTGACAATGGCATCAAAAATGATTTGGCGCACCCGTTGCATGTCGGTTTCCTCACGTGTCGGCATGGCTTGTATCTGGCTCAGAAATTCTGCGAGCGGGAACATGGCACGTGAATAGAGCCAGCGCGAAATGTTGTTGCGTGACACGTGGAAGTAGAGTGCTTCGTCACTGACGGTAAAGATATTGTTTTGCAAGTCGCGCAGGTTGGTGATGCGGGCCTCTTCCTTGCCGGTTGTGGGGTTGTTGAAAATGAAATCGCCGAACCCGAAGTTATTGGTGATTTGATCGCGCAGTTCTATCAGCAATGTCTTGGATGCCTTGTTCAGGAAAACAGCCTTTAACCTTTCCGCTGCCTGGCGGTTGCTCTCTTCCGTCGATTCTATAATCAGCGGTATGTATTTGTCGTTGGCCCGAATGGCCTCGCATAACGAAATACCTGCTGTCTGGTCTTTCACGCCGTTGTGCATGTAGCTGACGTCGGTAATGACCCCCAGCATGTTCTTCTTGTATTTCTGGTACAAGGCGGTGGCTTCCTCGTAGGAACGGGCCAACAGAATCTTCGGGCGTCCGCGCATCCGGAGCATCTGCTCGTGTTCGTTCAGCGCCTCTGTCATGAACGAGCGCGATTGCTTGAACACGTGTGTGTACAGCAGCGGCAGGATGGATGAATAAAAGCGGATGGAATCTTCCACAAACATGATGGTTTGTACACCAACCGACTGGACATCCTCTTCCACATTCATTTTGTCTTCAATCAGCTTGATAATGGCCAGCAGTAGCTCCGAATTGCCGAGCCAGCTGAACACGTAGTCAATGGCCGACAAGTCTTCCTTGGCTATGCGTTCGGAAACGGAGCGGCTGAACGGTGTCAGTACGACGATCGGAATGTCCGGATATTGTTTTTTGACCTGTTTTGCCCATTCAAACGGGTTGATGCTTTCGCCGCTCGGCATGGAAATAATCAGTTCGAATGTGCGGTCCTGCAACAGCCTGTTGGCATGCGCCTGGCTGGATACCAGTGTAAACCGCGGGGGATATCGCAGGTTGAGCGCAGTGTATTCATTGAACATTTGTTCGTCAATGCGGCCATCTTCTTCCAACACAAACGCATCGTATTTACTGGCAACGAGCAATACGTTGTACACGCGGCGTTGCATCAGACTTGCAAATGATGTATCCTTGAAATACAGTTTCTTTATGTTAGGCGTATTCATATAAGAAATTACATGTTGTGATTCTTCCATGGGTTTATTCATGATGATAGGGTTCTCCTTTTAAAATGGTCATTGCACGGTATAGTTGCTCCACGAAAATCAGCCGTATCATTTGATGCGAAAATGTCATTCTGGACAAGGAGACAAGGCCATCCGCCCGATTGTAGACATTTTCGGAGAAACCGTAAGGGCCGCCTATCGCAAACAGCAGGTTTTTGCACGAACTCAGCATTTTCTTTCGCATGAACTCGGCAAATTCAACCGACCGGTATTCTTTGCCGTGTTCATCGAGCAACAGCAATACATCCGAATTGCCTGTCTGTTTCAGAATCAGTTCGCCTTCCTTTTCCTTTTGTTCGGCGGCTGACAGGTTTCTGGAATTTTTCACATCCGGAATACAGACAAACTCAAACGGAACATAAAAATTCAGCCGTTTGCAATAGTCTGTTGTCAACTCCTGGAGAAAGCGGTTGTCGGTTTTGCCAATGGCGAGCAAAGTTACTTTCATTGCAGAAAAATCCCCCTTGTATTGTGTCCTTAAAATTAAAAATGTATATTTGCCGTATTATTTTGCAAATATGGCACAATAATTTTTTTCCCCCAACAAAAAAAGAATTAAGTATGAAAAAAAACAAGATGCGCTATTGCCTGTCTGGCCTTATCGTTTTGTTAAGTGCCGTTTATGCATTTGCGGCAGAGCCGGCTGATGTGATTCTTCCTCTGTTGGAAAAAGGTAATGCGGCACAATTGTGCACTTATCTGGCTGCAGATGCCGAACTGGTTATTTTGGGAACGAATGTCCGGCAATCGGCGCAATGTTCGGAGTTGCGCGATTTTTTTGCGGCGAACAAGGCAAACAGCTTTGCAATCAGGCATAAAGGAGTCAAGCAGGATGCCTGTTTCATTGTTGGAATTCTGGAAACGGATGGACAGAACTACCGGATAAACATGTTTGTGCGCAATATTCCCGGAGGAATTTCTATCCAGCAGCTGCGTATCGAAAAAGAATAACCAAATAGTTTACAATATGTTAGATTACAAGCAGTTTATTGATTTGTGGTTTGCCGAGGACATAGGAGACGGTGATCACACAACTTTGTCATGCATTCCGGCTACGGCCATGGGAACATCACAGCTGATTATCAAGGAAGATGGTGTTCTGGCTGGCGTAGAAGTTGCCAGGGCTATTTTTCAAGCCTTTGATCCGGAGTTGAAAATGACGGTTTATATCCACGATGGCGCGGAGGTAAAGAAAGGCGATGTCGCATTTTCCGTAACCGGCAAGGTGCAGTCCCTGTTGCAGACGGAACGTTTGATGTTGAATATCATGCAGCGCATGAGCGGAATAGCCACGGTAACCCGCCGCTACGTAAAGGCGCTGGAAGGAACAAAAACCCGGGTGCTGGATACGCGTAAGACTACTCCCGGACTGCGTATGCTGGAAAAGGAGGCAGTGAAAATCGGTGGCGGCACAAACCATCGCATAGGTCTTTTCGATATGATTCTGTTGAAGGACAATCATGTCGATTTTGCAGGAGGAATAACACAAGCCATAGACCGTGCACGCAATTATTGCAAGGAAAAAGGAAAAAATCTGAAAATAGAAATTGAAGTACGCAACTTCGATGAGCTGGCGCAAGTGCTGGAACATGGCGGAGTGGACCGGATCATGCTGGATAATTTCACGCCTGAGAATACCCGTAAGGCAGTGGAAATGATAGCCGGGCGTTATGAAACGGAGTCATCGGGCGGCATAACTTTTGACACCTTGCGGCAATATGCCGAATGCGGTGTCGATTTCATATCCGTCGGTGCGCTGACACATTCCGTTAAAAGTTTGGATATGAGTTTTAAGGCGGTAAAATAATTATTGTATCAACCGCCCGTTTTTTGTATCTTTGCAGCCCGTTTTTTAGAAGATTTAAATAATATGGACAAAATGAGAAATGTGAAAATTGCGGTTGTCGGTCTGGGCTATGTAGGATTGCCGCTGGCAATTGAGTATGGTAAGAAATACCGTGTTCTGGGTTTTGATATCAACAAGGAACGTGTGGCGGAATTGGAACGTGGTGAGGATCATACGCTGGAAGCTGATTTGGCAGGGATGAAACAAGCTACCGGTTTATTCAGGGAAAAGGGAAATATAGGTTTGTCGTTTTCTTCCAATCCGGAAGATTTGCGCGAGTGCAACACTTACATAGTAACCGTTCCCACACCGATTGATGCCTTCAACAATCCGGACCTGACTCCTTTGCTGAAAGCTTCGGCCATGTTGGGCAAGGTGCTGAAAAAAGATGATGTGGTCATCTACGAATCGACGGTTTATCCCGGATGTACGGAGGAAGACTGCGTGCCGGTATTGGAACGCGAGTCCGGCCTGAAATTCAATAAGGATTTCTTCTGCGGATATTCTCCCGAACGCATTAATCCGGGCGACAAGGTGAACACGCTGACCAAGATAAAGAAAATCACTTCGGGAAGTACGCCCGAGATAGCCGAGTTTGTCGATGCATTGTATAATTCCATTCTGCAAAACGGCACACACAAGGCTCCCAACATGAAAGTGGCGGAAGCCGCCAAGGCGGTGGAGAATGCACAGCGCGATGTGAATATCTCGTTTATGAACGAACTGGCATTGATTTGCGACCGCGTCGGGATAGACACGAACGATGTGATTGAAGCTGCCGGGACAAAATGGAATTTCCTGAAATACCGTCCGGGACTTGTCGGCGGGCACTGCATCAGCGTTGACCCTTATTATCTGGCACACAAGGCGAATGCTTTGGGCTATAACCCGGAAGTAATTTTGTCCGGACGCAGGGTGAACAACAGCATTGCCAAATTCATAGCTGACAAGACCTTGAAGCTGATGATTCAGAAAGAGCACAAAATCAAAGGTTCGCATGTTCTGGTACTGGGTGTCACCTTTAAGGAAAATTGTCCGGATTGCCGGAACACAAAAGTATTGGACATCGTGCATGAACTGCAGGATTTCGGTTGTCTGGTGGATGTTTATGACCCATGGGCAGATCCCGCAGTGGTGTTGCATGAATACGGTACAGCTTTACTGCCGGCAATAGACCCCGGTAAGAATTACGAAGCCATTATTGCGTGTGTTGCCCACGATGAATTCAAAACCTTTGATTTTGCGGCCTATCGTAAACGTGGCGCAGTTATTTTTGACGTTAAAAACTTTGTGGACCGCTCTCTGGTTGATGCAAGACTGTAAAACCGCACGGTCCGTAATAGAAACTGTATGAAAAATATTTTGATTACCGGCGGTGCCGGATTTATCGGATCGCACGTTGTGCGTCTGTTTGTGAACAAATATCCAGATTATCATATTGTTAATCTGGATAAATTGACTTATGCAGGCAACCTGGCCAATCTGAAGGATATAGAAGACAGGCCGAACTACACTTTTGTCAAAGCCGATATTTGTGATTTTGACAAAATTCAGGAAGTATTTGCACAATATCATATTGACGGAGTCATTCATTTGGCTGCCGAAAGCCACGTGGATCGCAGCATAAAGGACCCGTTCACGTTTGCGCGCACCAATGTATTGGGTACACTGTCGTTATTGCAGGCTGCCAAACAATACTGGAACGGCGAATGGGAAGACAAGCGTTTTTACCACATATCGACCGATGAAGTTTACGGCGCGCTGGAGCTGACACATCCGCAAGGCATCGAGCCGCCGTTTACAACAACGGCTTCTTCATCAGAACATCATTTGGCCTACGGCAAGGATTTTTTCTATGAGGATACCAAATACAATCCCCACAGTCCCTATTCGGCCTCCAAGGCATCGAGCGATCATTTTGTGCGTGCCTTCCACGATACGTACGGCATGCCGACCATTGTTACCAACTGTTCCAACAATTACGGCCCGTATCAATTTCCGGAAAAGCTGATTCCGTTGTTTATCAACAATATACGTCACGGAAAACCGTTGCCGGTTTACGGAAAGGGCGAAAATGTCCGCGATTGGCTTTATGTGGTTGACCATGCCCGAGCCATTGACCTGATTTTCCATAAAGGCAAAATAGCCGAGACTTATAATATCGGTGGTTTTAACGAATGGAAAAACATTGACCTGATAAAAGTGCTTATCAAGACGGTGGACAGGCTGCTGGGCAATCCGGAAGGAACCAGCGATCATTTGATTACCTACGTGACCGACCGTGCCGGACACGATTTGCGTTATGCCATCGATTCCACCAAACTGAAAAACGAGTTGGGTTGGGAGCCGAGCCTGCAATTTGAGGAAGGTATTGAAAAAACCGTGCGCTGGTATCTGGACAACCAGGCCTGGATGGACAATATCACTTCGGGTGAATACGAAAAGTATTACGAGGAAATGTATAAGGGCAGATAAACTTTTAAAAATTAATATCTATGCAGATAGCCATAGTGGGAACCGGATATGTGGGTTTGGTGAGCGGAGCATGTTTCGCCGAATTGGGTATCGATGTGACATGTGTCGATGTGAACGAGCAGAAAATCAACAGTCTTCTTCAGGGTGTGATACCTATATATGAACCGAACCTCGATACCTTGGTGGCTCGTAATGTACAGGCCGGACGTTTGCATTTCACCACTGACTTAGTGTCAGTGCTTGACAATGTGGAGATTGTTTTTTCTGCTGTCGGCACACCACCCGATGAAGATGGCAGTGCCGACCTGCACTATGTGCTGGAAGTGGCAAAAACCATTGGCCAACACCTCAATCATTATGTGGTGGTAGTCACCAAAAGCACAGTACCGGTAGGTACTGCAAAAAAAGTAAAGGGCACCATCCAGGCTGAATTGGATAAACGGGGTGTACAAGTGCCTTTTGATGTGGCAAGCAATCCGGAGTTCCTCAAGGAAGGTGATGCCATTGACGACTTTATGAAGCCCGACCGTGTGGTGGTAGGTGTAGAGAGTGAGCGTGCCAGGGAACTGATGACCAAGCTTTACAAGCCCATGCTCCTCAATAATTTCCGCGTGATATTCATGGATATCCCATCTGCTGAGATGACCAAATATGCAGCCAATTCCATGTTGGCCACACGCATCAGCTTTATGAACGATATTGCCAATCTTTGTGAACTGGTTGGTGCTGATGTCAATATGGTGCGTCGTGGCATAGGTACGGATAACCGCATCGGCAACAAGTTCCTTTATCCCGGTTGTGGCTACGGAGGCAGCTGTTTTCCCAAGGATGTGAAAGCGCTTGTCAAGACAGCGCAGCAGCATGGCTATGACATGCAGGTGTTGCAGGCGGTGGAGTCAGTCAACGAACGGCAGAAGAACATCTTGTTCCGCAAATTTTCCCAGCATTTCCAGGAAAATATTCGGGGCATGAAGGTGGCGGTATGGGGCTTGTCTTTCAAACCGGGCACAGATGATATGCGCGAAGCTCCTTCTTTGGTGCTTGTTCGCAGCCTGTTGCAGGCAGGTTGCCATGTGAGCGTTTATGACCCTGTGGCAATGAACGAAGCCAAACGTATATTGGGCGATGCCATTACGTATGCCAAAGATATTTACGATGCCGTGCTGGATGCACAGGTCATTTTCCATGTTACCGAGTGGAAAGAGTTCCGTATCCCGAATTGGGAGGTTATCAAGCGCAGCATGCAACCTAATCCTGTTTTGATTGATGGCCGCAATGTGTTCAGTCCGGAAGAATTGCATGGTATTACTTATTTATGCATAGGTAAGGGAGAGTAATTTGCTCATGAGTCTGTTTGACAAGATAGCGGCACGTTTTAATGTTTCGGAAACAAAACTTAAGGTTTTCCGAAATCTCTATTGGGCGGTAGTCGGCAAGGTGGTGACTTTGCTGGGCTCTTTGCTCGTTGGCATTATGGTGGCGCGCTATCTGGGGCCGGAGCAATACGGGTTGATGAATTATGTCATTAGTTATGTGGCATTGTTTCAGGTGCTGGCTTCTTTTGGTTTGGACAATATAGAGATCAGGGAAGAGTCGAAAGCAAATGAAAAAAAGGATGTAATCATAGGTACAGCCTTTACGCTGAAATGTATTTTTGCCTTGGTGGCCATGTTGGTGGTAATGGCTACGGCTTTGATTTTTGAAACGGATACTTTCACAAAAGCTATGATATGCATGTATTCTTTTTCCATGTTGCTCAATAGTTTTGGAGTCATTCGTAATCATTTCACGTCTTTGGTGTGGAATGAATATGTGGTGAAAACCGAAATCTCCCGTACTATTATCGGTGCACTTGTCAAAGTGGTTTTGCTTTTGATGCATGCTTCATTGGTCTGGTTCATTGCGGCAACTTTGTTTGACGTGCTGTTGGTGGCAAGTGGTTATTGTGTGGCATATTCCAGAAAGATAGGTAAAATCAGTTTGTGGCGTTTTGACAAGGAGTGGGCAATATATTTGATCAAGCAGTCATTCCCTTTATTGCTGACAGGTGCTGCAGTGATTATTTATCAGCGTATTGATCAGGTTATGATTGGCAATATGATTGACAAAGCCTCTGTAGGGCAGTTCTCTGTGGCAAGTAAGTTTGTGGAAATACTTATTTTTATCCCGACTATCATGTCACAGACCATTACGCCCATATTGGTGCGTATTCGTGAAAAAAATCAGGAGGAATATGAACAAAAGGCTCAGTTGTTTATGAACGTAACGGTATGGACGTGTCTGCTAATGGCGATTTTTGTAAGTCTGCTTTCTTATTGGCTGATATTGTTGACTTTTGGTAAACAATATTTGACTGCAGTGCCCATTCTGCAGGTGTTGGCATTTAAGGCTGCCAGTGTAGCGCTATCAAGTACGGCAGGGCAAATGATTGTGATGGAGAAATTACAGAAATATGCAGTGATTCGTGATACTTTTGGTTGTATTGTGTGTGTAGGTTTGAACTTTTTGTTATTGCCGCGCTATGGAGTTATTGCCGCAGCAGTAGTTGCTATCCTTTCAAATATCGCGGCTGGTTATATTGCTGATATATTTGTTCCTCAATACAGGCATTTGTTTAAACGGCAGACTTATGCTTTGCTATTGGGCTGGAAAGATATTCTGAATATAAAACGGATCATAGGTTGATATCTATTGTAGGAATATGATTTATATAATTATTGTTTTGTTGATATTGGTAGGAATTGTTTGTTTTGATTACGCCAATTATATCCGTGGACGTAAAGGATATTATCTTTTTCTGTATATATTGTTGGTTTTGATAGCTGGCTTGCGTTATAAAGTAGGAGGAGACACTTTTTTCTATATGGAATATTGGGAAACAAATTCCACCTTATCTGATTTATTTGAATATGGCTTTGGGGATTTGTCTGGGGCTTATCAGCCACTATGGTATTTGTTGAGTGCTCTTTGTCGCTCCTTGTCTTCTGATTTTGTTGTTTTTCAGATAGTACATGCCATAATTGTTAATTCAATATTTGCATGGTTCTTCTGGAAATATGCCAAGTTGCCTTTTTTCGCAACTTTGCTTTATGCGTTATTCTTTTATTTGTACTATAATACGGAAGTCATGAGAGCTTCATTGGCTGTATCAATGATTCTATTAGGCTATCCTGCTCTTCAAAATAAGAAATGGTTGAAATATTATTTTTGGTGTATAATAGCATTGGGATTTCATTTGTCAGCTACTTTTTGTTTTGTATTTCCTGTTTTTCATATTTTAAAAAGATTGGATTGGAAGTGGATATTTGCTTTTATTGTTGTTGGATTTGTTTTATCATATGCGTCAAGTTTTTTGCCGTTTGTGCTGAATTTAGTGGAAAGTAATGAAAACTTGTTTGCAAAAATAGAACATTACGGGACAGAAATTGAAGGTGATATTTATGGGGGATATAATATTGTCGGTTGGATAGTTTGGTTCTGTACAGTGGTAATAGTACCAATTTTCTTTTTGTATTTTTCGGATAATCAAAAAAATAATTGTTTCAGGGGCTGCTTGTTCGTTTTTGTGCTACTTATGGTAATGGCAAAGGCTTATGGTAACCTAACAATCCGTCTGACAGATTTTCTTTTTCCTTTTTATTTGATACTTATGGTGAATGTCTCATATGAGATATTAAAAACAACCAAGTCTGTTCCATATGCTTTGAGCAGGTTTGTTTTGTTTTTTGTTTTGCTGATATTTACCTATGATCGTGTGTCGTATCGATACATGCGCCCTTTGGCACATGGCTATTTTTATCAGTTATGGTATCCGTATACTTCAGTTTTTGATAAAAAAGAGCCAGTGGAAAGAGAAGATTTGTTGTATTTGTACAGGCAGTAGTTAATATGGATATATATATAATCATAGTTACCTATAATGCAATGCCATGGATTGACCGTTGTTTAACAAGTTTGCGGCAGTCAACAATAGAGTCGGTTCCAGTGGTAATAGACAATGCTTCTTCCGATGGTAGTGTTGAGTATATACAAAAAAATTATCCGGAAGTGGTTCTGTTTCCCCAAAAGAAAAATCTTGGTTTTGGTCAGGCAAATAATATTGGATTTAAATATGCTTTGGAACAAAAGGCAGACTATGTGTTGCTGTTAAATCAAGATGCAGCATTGCATCCTGATGCTTTGGAATTGCTGTTGCAACAAAGTGACGGAAAATCTCTTTTTTCTCCTTTACATTGCAATGGTGATGGTTCAAGGATTGATTATATGGTAAAAAATGCAACTCTTCTTAAAGCTAAAAATACATTGGTAGATGATTTTCTTTTGGCAAAACCAAAGCAAATATATGAAATAGGAGAAATATGTGCTGCTTGTTGGCTGATGCCTGTGTCAATGTTAAGGACAATAGGTGGTTTTAATCCCTTGTTTTTTCATTATGGAGAAGATAACAATTATTATCAGCGCTTAAAGTATCATGGGATTCCTGTTTTTTTGGTGCCACAGGCCTTGATGTTTCATGATAGAGAAGTTCATGGTAATATGACTGTATATAAAAGGAAATGGATATATCGCCGTTTGCTGTTTGCAGCCACCAATATTAACTTATCATTGCTGAGACGAATAGAATCATATATGGAAGTGCTGAAGGATTGCTATGTGCATGCATTATGGAAAAAACAATATGTTCCAGGCCTTTTTGCGTGCGAGATGTTGAATTTGCTACTTAAATATCGTAAAATACTATTTAGTAGGAAACAAGATGTAACTATAGGATCCAACTGGCTGTAAGAATATGAAGGTACTTTTTGTAAAGAGTTCCACTACTTTTTTTGGTGGTGGAAGTAAGTCATTTATGAATATGTTGGATGGTTTGATGAAATTAGGCATTCAACCTATTGTGGTGTTTCCTGCAGCTGATGGCATGTGTGAGTTATATCATAATAAAGGAATACCAACTGTTGTTTTGAATTATCGGATGGCTGTCTATCCCCCATTAAGATATTGGAAAGACTATGTGATGTTTTTGCCTCGCTTATGTGGGCGAATCTGGGTGAATTATACGGCATCTCGTAAGTTGGTGAATATTGTAAGGGAATTTCAACCGGATATAATACACACGAATGTGAGCGTTATAGATATTGGATATAGAGTAGCAATGCAATTGAAAATTCCACATATATATCATGTTCGTGAGTATGGTGATAAAGATTTTTCTTTATTCCATTATCCAATGCGTTCTTGTTTCTTGAAAAAGTTGAAAAAGCATTCTTATGCAATATGTATTACAAAAGATATTCAAAAGCATTGCAAATTGGATGATAATAATTCTTGTGTGATTTATAATGGTGTATGTTCAGAGAGTCAAATTCGTTTTAGCCCACACAAAAAGAATTATTTTTTGTTTGCAGGAAGATTAGAATCTGCTAAAGGGGTAGGAGAGTTGTTGATTGCTTTTGCTGATTTTTGTAAACTTCGACCGAATTCTGAAATACAATTAAAGATTGCAGGTGATACAAAGAATGTTCATTATTACAGCTTTTTGTTGAATGAGGTTAAGCGTTTGCATATTGAGGAGCGGGTGGATTTTCTGGGTATGAGAAAAGACGTCAATGATTTAATGGCTGATGCATATTTAATGCTAGTCCCTTCGCTTTATGAAGGTTTTGGACGAATTACTGCAGAGGCAATGCAAAATGGAACTTTGGTGTTAGGACGTAATACAGCAGGAACAAAAGAACAGTTTGATAATGGATTGGAAATAACGGGTGAGGAAATTGCATTGAGATATTCAAATCATCAGGAATTAGTACGGGCCATGTGTGAGGTTGTGGATAATGGCATTGAACATTATTTCCCGATGATTGAGCGTTCACAGCAAGTTGTAAAGGCTTTGTATACAAATGAACGTAATGCGCAGCGAGTATATGAATTTTATAATCAGATTTTGAGCAAATGAAAATCTTGTTGAAAATATTAGGCTATTTATGGTCATATTTGTATTCTCCATGGATAAATGAGAAATGTCGAGCAGTTAAGATTTTTCTTTATACAGGATATTATGCAAGACAATTTAAGAATATTGGGAAAGGTACTATTATTAAGCCTTCATTCCGTTTTATTTGTGGTTTGCAATATATTTCTATAGGATCTAACTCAGTTATTGGCAAAGAGGTTGAGCTTACGGCTTGGGATAATTACAAGGGACAAAAATTTAAACCGGAAATAATTATTGGTGATGGAACTTCTATCCAGTCTTATGGTCATGTAACGGCAATAAATAGTATATGTATAGGTAATGGTGTACGTATTGGGCCAAATGTTTTGATTACAGATAATGCACATGGTGCATCTGTTGCAGAATTATTGGACATTGCCCCCAATCTTAGGCCTCTATCTTCAAAAGGTCCTGTGATAATTGAAGACAATGTGTGGATAGGTACAAAGGCATCTATTATGCCCGGAGTACGTATTGGAAAAGGCGCAATTATTGCAGCAAACAGTGTCGTTACGCATGATATTCCGCCTTATTGTGTTGCAGCCGGAATCCCGGCAAAAGTAATTAAAGTGATGCGAGAAGTTAAAAATTTGCATAATAGATAAAGAACCATTATGTTTGCAAAAATGGATGCAGACAATAAATTTGGAGTGGAAGTACGTTTTTTCCCCAATGAAACATATAGGGAAAGAATAAGGCGTTGGGTAAGAAAACTATTGTTTTGTATGCAATGTAATAACTCTAAATTCAAAAATTTATGGAAAAGGAATTAGTTTCGATGGCCCAACAGTTTTCAGGCCTTCCTATGGAGGATCTGATAGGAGGTCCTTTAAATGCTGCAGCAAAGGCAAATGCGGCCATGGCATTGACACAGACAAAGTTCTTGTTGGAAACTTGTTTTGAGAAAATTCAAACGGATCTGAGTGACAAGGAAAAGGAATCCTATAAGGCTTTATATGGAGCTGATGCTCCAGCAACTTTGAAACATGTTAGTTATAAGCCTATTATGATAGAAATGGCTTTGGAGAGAGGAGTAATTGGCTATGAAGAAAAGGAGGATGAACAAACGCATGTAAAAAGAATGGAACCAGTAATCAAGCCGGTTGTAACAACATTCAATTTGCCAATGTTGACTGTTATTCCGATTAATTCATTGGCTGTCGATATGGTGGATATCTCTTTTGAAATGGAAGTGAAATCCAGTTTCTCGGAAACAGAAAACACAACATCTGAAAAGGAGACAAAAGCAGAGGCTTCTCTTGATACCAAACTTGGTTGGGGACCGCTGTCCGTTTCCATCAAAGGTTCGGCAAGTTATTCTTCAAAGGATTCATCTACACATGACACGCATTATGAAAAAAGCAATTCAGCAAAATATACGGTTAATGTCCATGCATGTCAATTACCTGTTCCTAAAGGAGTAAATACTATTATTGAAGCCTTCACGCAGGCAATACAGCCCATTGAAATGCCCAATTCTAATTAATAAGAGTGGAATCGAAAGCAAAAAATAAGTCAGCGTTTTCGTTCGGTGGTGAAAGTAATATTGAAGCTGTTATCAGTGCTCCACTGGTGGCAGCTTCAAAAGCTAATGCGATGATGGTGAGTGGACAAACCCGCTTCTTGCTGGATTATTGTTTCACAGCGGATGAAAAGGGTACATTAACACCAGTGATGGTGGTAATGAAATTGGCAAAAAGCAATGTGATATACCGGGAAGATGGCACATCGGAGTTGAAAATCAGGGAGATGGATTTTCAAATGCCCCTATTGTGCCTTTTGCCGATAAATTCTTTGGCTGTCGATTCTGTCAAGATTGATTTTTCTCTTGATGTTACTTCTGTTTCTTCCTATAAAGCTAATACACCAGGAGGAGCCATGAGACGGAAAGCTGCATTAAATGTGAGGCTGGCTAAAACAGAAAATGCCAACTTAAAGCATCAAACTCAAAGCGAAAGCCATTTAAAAGTAACGCTTACCGCAGCTCCATTACCATTACCAAAAGGTATTTGCACGGTGATTGATTTGTATACGAATGCCATCCAACCATTACCGGGCGATGCAACAAACAATAACAATAATGAAGAATAAAATATGGATTCATTGGATAAACTAATACCATGCCCCATTTGCAGGACTCCTATTCCTTTTAATTTAGAGCAACTATTGAGAGGAACTTCTTTTTATTGTCCACAGTGTGGTTCAAGGATCAGTATGCCTACAGGAACTTCGGAAAAAGTACGAGAGGCGTTGGAGAAATTGGAAAACTTGCGACAAAACCAAGGAGAAAATAAGATTTCATGATACGTTTTAGAAGATTGGTAGAAGCAATCCATGAGGCAGTATGTGCTGCTATTGATGGAACAAAGGATAATGCAGAGGATTTTTTACAGCAGTATTTTGATAAAAGTGAAGAACAAGGTGATGATGCGAATGTGTTGAAACCTAAAACGATAAAGCTGGATTATCCAACCTTAGATGATGATGGGCAACCAACAGAAGCTATTGTGGAAGTTCCATTGATTACATTGGTACCTTATACGCAGACACAGATAGAAAAAGCGGTTTTCACGGCAGAATTTCGTCTTTATGTGGAAAATGATGAACTGCTGGTGGATTTTCCCGACTCCAAGCGTAAGATGCAGAACTCAACTTTAGGCAAATTGGAGATAACCATAGCACCGAAGGAGTCAACTGCAGGAGTTAAACAGATTATAGAAGGATACGAAACTGTCCTTAAACGGCAAATATAGAGAGTGGAACAGACTTATATTGTTTTAAGTAATATTAAACAACCATTTGTGATAATGAATTTGCAAAAAATACGGATATCATGATTTCAACGGACGAGAGTAATAAAATAAGGAACTTCTTGGTGATGAATGGTTCCTTCCAGACCTCCGATCCATCCCTATTCTACAAGAATGACCTGAGCCCTTGTGCCGCCTTTGCCTGCAATCTGATAGAAAAAGCCACGGGTAGAAGTATTTATAAACCGGAAAATGTCTTTAATCAACAGGATCAGTATAGTAGTGGGACTTTTAATTTTTTGGATTACAATAGTTTTTTAAGCACTATTCCTGGAGCATTGATAGGTGTATATAATGTGGACTTAAGGCAGAACCCGATGAGACATTTCATGGTCAGAGGTATCCACAACTGGCTCTTCGGTGTCAACCACGGTGGTATACTCCTACGCAGAATCACCGATCCGGCGAAAGGCTTGGTCCATCTTACTCGACTTGATTTCACCCCCGACGGCCGCTTCTTTTACGACCCTCCCGCACCATCCGGGCAACCACAACCCAGCAACAACAACTACCTCGTATCCATCGGCTACACCCTTATATAACCGAATGAACGGATGGTATGTTCAGAAATCGCAGCAGACACGGCGTCACATCTGGTGTTCTTGAGAAATCTCACTGTATTTTCAAGATGTCAAATAATTATGTAATTTTACGCGCATTTCTAATAAAATAATCAAATGGAACAAAAAAATAAGAAAGCACGTGTTATAGCCTTTTATTTGCCTCAATTTCATCCTATACCAGAGAATGACAAATGGTGGGGTAAAGGTTTTACGGAATGGACAAATGTCGGTAAGGCAAAACCTTTATTCAAAGGACATTATCGCCTCGTGTTCCTGCTGATTTAGGATATTATGATTTGCGTATGTCTGAAATACGTGAAGCGCAGGCATAAATGGCGCGTGAAGCTGGTATAGAGGGCTTCTGTTATTGGCATTATTGGTGTGGTACCAAATCTTAGGTCTCTATCTTCAAAAGGTCCTGTGATAATTGAAGACAATGTGTGGATAGGTACAAAGGCATCTATTATGCCCGGAGTACGTATTGGAAAAGGTGCAATTATTGCAGCAAACAGTGTCGTTACGCATGATATTCCGCCTTTTTGTGTTGCAGCCGGAATCCCGGCAAAAGTAATTAAGATGGTTCGAGAGGCGTAATTGCAGGAATCATTGTTCTTTCGCTTCTGCGGGATATATAGTTACATGCCTGAGGATGATTTGTTCCGATACAGCAAGCGGTCAATTTTGATTATTACGAATATTTTTCGGAATTCTTGATATTGGCGTAAAATCTGGAATAAACGTCTTGATATTGGCGTAAAATTTGTATTCCACAAAAAGAATGATTACTTTTGCCCATGATAAGTGTATTATATGACTAAACGGAGACAATTATTGCAGATAATAGAAAACACACAGGGGAAACGGCATGGGCGTATTCTGGTATTGACGGGAGCAAGGCAGGTAGGAAAAACAACTTTAGTAAAACTTGCATTGCCGGACTATAGCTATCTCTCCATAGAAGACCCTGTCATGAGGCCTGCGTATGCGCGTTTGTCGGCAGCGCAGTGGTATTCTTTATATCCGCAAGCCATTTTGGATGAGGTGCAAAAAGAGCCACAACTGATAGAAAGCATAAAGGCAACTTTTGATCAATACAATGATGTCCGTTTTGCACTTCTGGGATCGAGCCAGTTGTTGCTGTTGGAAAAGGTTAAAGAAACATTGGCCGGGCGATGTATCATCTATGAAATGTTTCCATTGACCTTACCGGAATTGCAGACCTCTTCATGGGAAGCACAACTTTATCAGTCTTATTGGCAGCAATTGCTGCTTGAACCTTCCGTATGTCCGGATTTTTATCCGAGTTTTGCATTTGATAACAGGATGGCAGAAAAGCAGGTGGCTTGGCAGCACTACTTGCGATATGGAGGCTATCCGGCATTGGTGGCTGAGCAAATGACGGATGAAGACAGGTTCGAATGGCTTGCCAATTATGTTCGCACTTATCTGGAGCGGGATATCCGTGATCTGGCTTCGTTCCGTGATTTGGAACCATTTATAAAAATGCAACATGCTACAGCTTTGCACACGGCCAAGGTATTGAATGCATCCAATATGGCTAAGGATATCGGGGTTTCGCCCAAAACAGTGTTGCGCTATCTGGAATATTTGAGGATAAGCTATCAGACAATTATTTTGCCTTCATGGGAACGTAATCCGACCAAACGCTTGGTGAAGGCACCTAAAATTCATTATCTGGATAATGGGGTGTTGCAGGCAGTATTGCAGAAAAGAGGAGGAATAACAGGCGAAGAGTTTGAAAGCCTGGTCGTTGCAGAGCTATACAAACAGGCCAAAAACATGCAGGCAAATGTTTCTTTTCATCATTTGCGTACGCATGATGGCAAAGAAGTGGATTTGTTGGTGGAATTGCCAGCCGGCTATTTTGCCTTTGAGATAAAACGGACGGAGCATGTTTCCCAAATTGATGCACGCCATCTGATGGACTTGGACCAGATATTGGACAAACCTTTGTTGCAAGGATTTGTCTTGTCAAACGACTGGGGTACGCATCGTTTTTCGGATAAAATCCAGGCCGTGAATGTTATAATGTTTTTGGGTTGATAAATTAAATTTGTAATTTTGCACGTATTTCTAACAAAAGTAATAAAATGGAACAAAAAAATAAAAAAGCACGTGTAATAGCCTTTTATTTGCCTCAATTTCATCCGATACCTGAGAATGACAAATGGTGGGGAAAAGGATTTACGGAATGGACAAACGTGGCAAAAGCTAAGCCTTTGTTTCGAGGCCATTACCAACCGCGAATACCTGCTGATTTGGGATTTTATGATTTGCGTCTTCCGGAGGTGCGTGAAGCACAAGCTCAGTTGGCACGAGAAGCAGGTATTGATGCTTTTTGTTATTGGCATTATTGGTTTGGAAATGGCAAACAACTGATGGAAAGGCCTTTGCAAGATGTGATAAGAATGAAACAGCCAGATTTCCCTTTCTGTTTGGGGTGGGCTAATCATACCTGGTATAAGAAGCAATGGAATAGCCAAGTTTCTAGGTTTTCTCAGGAGAAATTGATAGAGCAGACTTATCCTGGCATAAGTGATATTGATGAACATTTTTATAAAATGCTGCCAACCTTTTTAGATAATAGATATTTTAGATTGCATGGTAAATTAGTTTTTTTGATATATGATCCATTTTCAATTCCATATTTGGAGCGATTCATGGAGAGGTGGCAAGAATTAGCACAGATAAATGGCTTACCTGGTTTTTATTTTATTGCCCAAGTTGATGCTAAAACTATCAGTACCGAGGTGAATAAATTATTTGATGCCGTTAATTATGATTGCATTAGAAATTTGTTTAATAATTCACGTATTAGACGTTTAATAGCTTATACTATCAAAAGACCTATAGTAAAACCATATAAATCATTACTAAGAAAGTATGATTTGTCAGTAATTAAATCGAATCGTGTTTATCCTACAATTTATCCGAATTGGGATGTGTCGCCACGTATTGGCTATATTGCATCTGTACTTCATAAATCTACTCCACAATTATTTGAACAACATGTAAATCAGATTATAAGTACATTAGTTGATAAACCTAATGATGATAAAGTTATCTTTTTGAAGTCATGGAATGAATGGGCCGAGGGTAATTATATGGAGCCAGATTTGAAGTTTGGAAAAGAATATATTTATGCATTACGGAGGGCGATATATGAATGAGTACGCTAAATCGTTTTTGTTAAGTTTATTTAATTTTTGTATTTCTTTTGTAATGTGGCTACATATATGGCCATTAAGAAAACTTTTTTTGAAATGTTTTTGTGGAAGATGGGATAAAGGTGCAGTTTGTTTACGTAACGTGGATTTAAGAAAGCCGCTTAATGTTTATGTTGGAAAAAATACGATAATAAATAAAAGAGTTCTTTTGGATGGAAGAGGGGGAAAATTGTGTATTGGAAATAATGTTGACATTGCTCAGGATGTTAATATCTGGACATTGGAACATGATGTTAACGATCCGCAGCATATTTCTGTAGGTGCTGATGTGGTAATTGATGATTATGTTTGGATAGGTGCAAGATCTACTATAATGCCTGGAGTGAAAATTGGTAAAGGTGCTGTTGTTGGAACATGTGCTCTGGTAACCAAAGATGTTCCACCGTTAGCTATTGTGGGAGGAATTCCTGCTAAAATTATTGGTCAAAGAAAAAATGCATTAACCTATAATTTAAGATATATTCCTTGGTTCCAATGAAACTGTTGTATATTGATCCTCAATCATATTCAAATTTAGCATTGTATGATTATAATTTGCTAAAGAATTTACCGCGTGAAACTGAAATTATTTTCTGTGGAAGTTCTTTGTATAATCAATCAATACCTAAAAATGTGAAGTTTATTCCTGTATTTCGTTACAATAAACTTCAAAATAATCTATTGAAACTATTTAGCTATTGGATCTCTTTAATTAGACTATTTGTATTGGTTTGTAGAGAGAAGCCTAACGTTGTGCATATACAATGGATTCGCTGTTTCTTTTTGGATTATTTGTTTCTTAAATTACTCAAATGTAAGGGCATTAAAGTAGTTTATACGGCTCATAATGTTCTTCCGCATAATTCCGAAAATAAATATAAAAATCAGTTTAATAAGTATTATCATAGATTAGATGCCATTATTGTTCATTCCTTGGCTTCTAAGAATGAAATGATTGATTTGTTTAATATCGAAGAATCTAAGATTCATGTTATTAGACATGGTGTGTTGAGCTATCCAGTACCACAAGAGAAGATACAGATGCGTACTGAACAGTTGAAAAAGGAGATTGGGATTAGAGATCAGATTGTTTTTGCTGTAATTGGTTCAATGAGTTTCTATAAAGGGTGTGATCTAATTGTTGATTTATGGAAAAATAATACATTACTACAGGATGATGATAAGTATAAGTTGTTGATTGTAGGGAGAAATCAAGGGATAGATTTTTCAGATATAAAACACACTAAAAATGTTCATATAGTTGATGCCTATGTTGATGATGAGTCTCTTTTAGCATACATGTCATTGACGGATGTATTATTACTTCCTTATCGTAAAATTTCTCAGAGTGGTGTTTTACTAACAGCACTTGCAAACGGAGTTCCTTTTGTTGTTTCTAATGCTGGTGGGATTTCAGAGCCTCTTTCAGTAGCTGATGTGGGCTGGAACATAGGAGATGCTTCGATTGAGAATTTGCAGAATTGTATAATTAATTTAATCGCTAATTTTGAAGAGATAAAACAGAAAAGGAATAACAATGAAGGGTGGAATAAAGTACGGCGTCTATATAATTGGGAAAATATAGCTTTAGATACGTATAGTTTATATTTATCTCTCGGTGATTGTTGAAAATGTTATGGTGTTCTCTTGGAAATACTCTCTTTTTGATTGAATAAAAAAAGTATTTAAAACTGTTGTTTGCTTTATATGAGAAATGCAAGTTTTTTGACGATAGTATGTCCTGTTTATAATGAGCAGAAATATATTGAACAATGTATTGAATCCATATTGGTTCAGGATTTCCCCAGAGAAAATCTGGAGGTTTTGTTTGTAGATGGCATGAGCAGTGATGAAACAAGGCAAATAATAAGTTCATATATTGATAAATATTCTTTTATACGTATGTTGGACAATCCTGAACGAATTGTGCCGTATGCTATGAATATTGGTATTATGGAGGCTAAAGGAGATGTCATTATGCGTTTAGATGCTCATGCGATATATCCTTCTAATTATTTTTCTACTTTGGTAGATGCTTTATATAAGTTGAATGCAGATAATGTTGGGGCTATATGTAGAACATTGCCAGCTCGTGAGACTCCAAAATGTAAAGCAATTGCCATTGCAATGAGTAGTGCATTTGGAGTAGGCAACTCTTATTTTAGAATAGGTACTGAAAAGGTTATGGAAGTTGATACAGTTCCTTTTGGATGTTATAGAAAGAATGTGTTTGAGGAAATAGGAATGTATGATGTAGAATTAGTGAGAAATCAAGATGATGAACTTAATGCACGATTAATTAAGCATGGAGGGAAAATCTATTTGCTGCCTAATTTGGTTATTGATTATTATGCCCGTGACACTTTCTGTAAAACGTGGAAGATGTTTTATCAATATGGTTTATATAAACCGTTGGTCAATAGGAAGCTAGGTTCACCTGCCACATTTAGACAATTTGTACCATTGCTATTTGTTGTTGGTGTGATTGTTGGGGGCGGTATGTCGTTTGTTAATATTTGGTTGTTGTATGCATATTGTTTTGTTTTATTATTGTATGTGATGTTGGGCGTTTTTATTGGTGTAAGGGCTAATAAAAAAGTCCATGATTGGAGGTTGGTGTTTATATTGCCTGTTGCTTTTGGAATTATACATTTTGCATATGGTATAGGGCATTTATGTGGAATATATAAAGTTGTCTTTCGTAAATCTTTTAATGTAAGTTCAAATAGATGAGTTATATGAAAAAAATTCTCTTTTCGCCTCCTGATATAACAAATCAGGAAGTTGAGGAAGTCGCAGATGCACTTCGCTCAGGTTGGATAACAACAGGACCTCGGACAAAAAAATTTGAAAATCTGATAGCAGAATATTGCCATACGGAAAAAGCGGTTTGTTTGAATTCTGCAACAGCGTGCATGGAGTTGATTCTTCGTGTGTTAGGGGTAGGTCCAGGTGATGAAGTGATTGTCCCTGCTTATACCTATACCGCTACTGCAAGTGTAGTGGCTCATGTGGGGGCTACAATCGTAATGATAGATACGGCACCCAATTCTTATGAAATGGACTATCAAGCTGTAGCTGCTAAAATAACAGAACGCACAAAGGTTATTATGCCAGTGGATTTAGCAGGTGTAATCTGTGATTATAAGGTTTTGTATGAAATTGTTGAGGCTAAACGAGCTTTATTTAAACCTAATAATGGTATACAGGAAGTATTTGGCCGTGTAATAATTTTGGCAGATGCCGCTCATGCTTTTGGCGCTCAACAGAATGGTCGGATGTGTGGTGAGATAGCTGATTTTACTTCATTTTCTTTTCATGCGGTAAAAAATCTGACGACTGCAGAGGGGGGGGCATTAACTTGGAGAAACATCAAAGGTATAGATAACGAATGGCTATATAAACAATTCCAATTACTTTCATTGCATGGTCAAAGCAAAGATGCATTAGCCAAAACTCAGTTGGGCGCATGGGAATATGACATCGTTTCTCCTGCTTACAAATGCAATATGACCGATATTATGGCTTCTATTGGTTTAGTCCAGTTAAGTCGCTATGCCAATATATTGGATAGAAGAAGGGAGATAATTGAGAAATATAACACTGCCTTTTCCAAGTTGAATATACAGGTTTTGGAACATTTTAGCGATAACCATGCCTCAAGCGGTCATTTATATTTGGTACGTATGTTAGGAAAGGATGTCGCGTATAGGAATGATGTTATTTTAAAAATGGCTGAACAAGGAATTGCATGCAATGTACATTATAAACCTTTACCCATGATGACTGCGTATAAACAATTGGGGTTTGATATTAAGGATTATCCTAATGCATATTGTATGTATCAGAACGAAATCACATTGCCGCTGCATACGTGTTTGTCAGATGATGATATTGAATATGTTATAAAACATTTTATTGACATTGTTTCCTTGCAGAAGTAATGGGATAATTATGACAAGATTTTGTGATATCCTTTTTAGTTTTATTGGTCTTTTGTGTTTAAGTCCGCTATTCCTTGTGTTGGCAATATGGATAAAAATAGATTCATCTGGTCCCGTCTTTTATAAACAAAGTCGTGTGGGACGTGATAATAAAGATTTTATGCTTTATAAATTTCGTTCCATGCGGATTGGGGCAGACAAATATGGTCTGATTACTGTTGGAGGGAGAGATCCACGTGTGACTCGGTCTGGGTATTTTATTCGTAAATATAAGTTGGATGAATTGCCACAATTAATCAACGTTTTAAAGGGAGATATGAGTCTGGTTGGACCTCGCCCGGAAGTCCGGAAATATGTAGATATGTATACAGAAGAACAACGTAAAGTTTTGTCCGTACGTCCAGGGATAACAGATTATGCATCAATAAAATATGTGGATGAAAATGTTTTATTGGAAAATTCGGCTGACCCAGAGAAGACTTATATAGAAAATGTGATGCCTGATAAATTGCAATATAATATGTTATATATAGAACATGCTACGTTATCTGAATATTTCAAAATCATTTTTTTGACGATTGGCAAAGTTCTAAGGCATTAGAAATATTATCTATGGTCCATGCGTTACCGAGGACGATGTCCGTTATATCGTTGCTGAAATCCGGAAACAGCTGTTGTGATTGCAGTTGTCCGGTGGCCGGTGTGTGCTGATGCCGTTTATCGGATTGGTTTTTCGGCGAGAAAATTTTCAGCATCTTGTATTGTGCTGATTTTCCCGACGTCCAGCATGCGGTAGTCGGCAGGTATGTATGCGCGGATGTTGTGCGTCGCGCAGCATTTCAGATACAAGTCTATCATGGAGAATTTGGGAGGCATGTCTTTCATGCAGTCGAAGATGTCGGGTGAAATGACTTGTATACCAGAAAAAGCGAGCGCATGCAGTCCGCTTGTATTCAATCCCTGCGGTTTTGTTTCTCCGGTTTGTATGTTCTGCCATCCTTGAAGCCGGTTCTCCTGATCGAAAAGCAGGTAGCGTGCTGTCTGGCGTTGGCTGACAACAACGGTAGCCAGGCTGTTTTCCATGTGTGCGGCCATGACGGCTTTCAGGTCCAGATTGGACAAGATATCCACATTGTGTGCCAGAAAAGGCTCATCGGTGAAAAAACGATGGGCCTTGAGCAGTCCTCCGCCGGTTTCGAGCAACATGTCGCGCTCGTCGGAAATGTCTATGTGGAGGCCAAAGTTGTCCTGTTGTTTCAGGAAACCGATAATCTGTTCTGGGAAATGGTGTACGTTAATGACCAGTTCGTTAAAACCGGATGCTTTCAGTTTCAGAATCAGGTGTTCAAGCAACGGCTTGCCTTGAACGGGTACCAGGGCCTTGGGAATCCGGTCGGTGAGGGGTTTGAGTCGTGTGCCTAATCCGGCTGCAAAGATCATTGCTTTCATCGTTCGGCAGGAAACAGGGTTTCTACGTTCTGTTCACGGTGTATCAGGTGCACTTCTACTCCGAAGTTCCGATTTATATGTTCGGCCATTTTCTGGGCCGAATAGACGGAGCGGTGTTGTCCGCCTGTGCAACCGAATGAAACCATCAGGTTTGTAAAGCCG
Source organism: uncultured Bacteroidales bacterium (assembly GCA_944321895.1). Lineage (GTDB taxonomy): Bacteria > Bacteroidota > Bacteroidia > Bacteroidales > Paludibacteraceae > CALUNA01. The sequence goes on from CALUNA010000013.1 coordinate 52,904, forward strand.
CGGTCTTTGTACCGTTTTACGGATTCGTCCACGATGGCGTATGCGTGTTCCAGCAGATGCAGGATTTCGCCGTCTTCTTCCAGAAAACGGATGACAGGTTCGTCCAGACCGGTGAAATGTGTGTAACGTTCATATTTACCCGGATTGTTTACGGCGCGGCAGTCGAATACGAATCCGCCGCCATTGCCGGAGTCATCGTTTGGGATACCTTTTTTATAGGAAAAGCTGTATACTTTGACAACAAGCGGTTTCCGGACGGACACTTCCTGGAACTGTTTCAGGCGTGTCATGTTCCGGAGTACTTCCAGCAGGTACGGGTAGTCTCCTTTGTCTTCCGACAATATGCCGCGCAGGTTTTCAATGGCAAACGGTATGCTTTGCAGGAAATGGGGTTTCTTTTCGAAATAGCCTCTGAAACCGTACGCGCCAAGAACCTGCAGCGTGCGGAACAGGACAAAATGTTTTAGCATTTGGTGAAATTCGGCAATATCCACCGGCATGTATTGTTGCAGTTCCGCCAAATAGACTTCTGTCAATTCCTTGCGCAGGTCCGGATGATATTGTGCCCGTGCCTGCCACAGGAACGAAGCGACATCGTAATAAACCGGTCCTTTGCGTCCTCCTTGAAAATCAATGAAAAAAGGTTTCCCGTCATGTATCATGACGTTGCGGCTCTGAAAGTCGCGGTACATGAATGTGTTGGTCGATGTCTGTAACAGGATATGTGCCAGTGCTGCAAAATCATCCTCCAGGCGGTTTTCTTGAAAATCCAGTCCTGTTGATTTGAGGAAACAGTATTTGAAATAGTTCAGGTCCCACAGAATGGAACGTTCGTTGAACTCCGGTTGCGGATAGCAGATGGAAAAATCGAAATTTTGTGCACCGACAACCTGCAGGCGTGCCAGCTCCTGCATGGTTTTGCGCAGCATTTCTTTTTCGCGCTCGCAGAACACACCGGTTTTCCGGCCTTCGGCGATATAATTGAACAGCAGCATGTCTCCCAAATCTTCCTGAATGTAGCACATGCCGTCGTCCGATTGTGCCATGAAGTGCGGTACCGGCAATCCTTTTTGTTCGAAATGTTGTGCCATGTAAATAAAGGCGCGGTTCTCCTCGGCCGATGTGCCTTCCACGCCGATAATGGACGTGCCGTTTACTTGCAATCGGAAATAGCGGCGGTTGGAGCCGGACGCCGAAAGCTCGGTCACATTGGTCGGTGATGCGCCTAATTGTTGTTTTACAAGTTGCAGTAACTGTTGGTTCATGTTTCAGTGGTTCAAAGTCTGTTCTGGAAAATCGTTTTTCTGCTTACGAAGTGCAAATGTACGAAAATAATACCGCTTACCAAACGGGCGGGCCGTTGATTTGGAAACGGCAGGAAGCAAAAAACAGAAAACCGGTTTTCCCCGATTCTCTGTTTCCTGTGCGGCATAAGGGACTCGAACCCCCACGGATTACTCCACTAGATCCTAAGTCTAGCGCGGCTACCAATTACGCCAATGCCGCTTTTAAAAAAAGTGTGGCAAAGATAGCTTTTTTTCCGCGATTGCGAAAAACTTGAAAGTCTTTTTTTCAGAAACCCTCAAATTGTAGTACCTTTGCACATTATTCCGTAAATATGGATTCTTTTGTTTTGCCTAACGGCATTCGCATAATACATCAGTCGGTTGTATCCGATGTCGCATATTGTGGGCTGATGGTCAATACCGGCTCGCGCGATGAGGCGGAGCCAGAGTTCGGTATGGCGCATTTCATTGAGCATGCCATGTTCAAGGGTACGAAAAAACGGTCGCCCCGGCAGATTATAGACCGGATGGAAAACATTGGTGGCGAACTGAACGCATATACCACCAAGGAGGAAACGGCCGTTTATTGTGCCATGCTTACGCCATACGTCGAGCGGGGAATGGAACTGATTGCCGACATGGTGTTCAATTCCGTTTTTCCGCAACCGGAACTGGACAAGGAACTAACGGTAGTGCAGGAAGAAATTGATACGTATAACGACAGTCCGTCCGAACTGATTTATGATGATTTTGAGGCAGTGATTTACGACGGCCATGCGCTTGGACATCCAATTCTGGGCGTTGCTGAAACGATAGAGCATTTCCATACGGACGCTTTGCGGAAGTTCGTTGATTCCAAGTATAATACGGATGAAATGGTGTTTTTCTCGCAGGGAAATATTCCTTTCGGCAAAATCGTGCGCTGGGGTGAAAAATATTTGGGTTCTATTCCTTCCAGTTGCCGTGAGTTCCGGCGGCCGGTTCCGGATGTCGTTCCTGCTCGTCGGGTATCGTTCGATAAAGATACACACCAGACACATTTCATGTGCGGCGCATTTGCTTATGACCTGCATCATTCCAAACGTCTGGGCATGTATTTGCTCAACAATATTCTTGGCGGACCGGGCATGAACAGTTTGCTGAATTTGTCCTTGCGTGAGCGGCGCGGTCTGGTCTATACGGTTGAGTCAAATTACACGCCGTTGACCGATACGGGTTTCTGGACGGTCTATTTCGGTTGTGATACGGCACAGCGGGCACAATGCGAGCATCTTGTTTACAGTGAATTGAAAAAACTGCGTGATATGCCCTTGAGCGAGACAGCGTTGCGCAAATATAAATGCCAGTTGCGGGGTCAGATGGCCATTGCCGCCGAAAACAGGGAAAACAGCGTGTTGGGCATGGCCAAAAGTTTTCTGCATCTGGGTATTTCCCATACGTGGCAGGAAACTTTTGCGCAGATAGAACAGGTTTCAGCTCTGGAACTGCAGGAAATAGCGAACGAGGTGTTCGATGAAAGGAACATTTCGGTATTGACTTACGAATGAACCGTGCTATGGATATTGAAGAATACATAGAACAACATATTGATGCGGAGCCGGATTATCTGGCCTGCATAGACCATGAGGCGCATGTCATGTTGCTGAATCCGCGTATGAGTGCCGGGCATGTGCAAGGGCGCCTGCTGAGCATGCTGGCTCACATGATTCGTCCGCGCAATATTCTGGAAATCGGTACTTTTGTCGGTTATTCCGCACTGTGCATGGCAGAGGCTTTGCCGCCTGACGGAAGGTTGCACACCATAGAAATCGATGACGAGCTGGAGGACCGTATCCGGGAGAATCTGGCCATGTCGGAGCTTGGAAAGAAGATTGTTTTGCACATAGGTGATGCCTTGGATGTCATTCCGCAAATAGATGGACGTTTCGACCTGGTCTACATAGACGCGGACAAGCGGGATTATGTGGCCTATTACGATGCGGTGTTCGACAAGCTGAATCCGGGGGCGTTTGTTCTGGTGGACAATACGCTTTGGGGTGGAAAAATCGTGCAGGCACTTGAACGGGGTGACAGGCAAACGGCCGAAATACAGCATTTTAATGAAATGATAGCCGCTGACAACCGCGTGGAGAAAGTCATACTTCCCGTGCGTGACGGCCTTACGATAATACGGAAATTATAAAAACAGGATATTATGGAATATACGTTTGAAATTACGGACAAGGTGCGCGACTACGAATGCGATTTGCAGGGAATTGTCAACAACGCCAATTACCAGCACTATTTTGAGCATGCACGCCACGAGTTTCTGAAAAGCCGTCAGGTCAGTTTTGCCAGATTGCATGACGAAGGTTGCGATGCCGTTGTGGCGCGTGTGGACATTGCCTACAAGGTTTCCCTGCGTCCGGGCGACGAATATGTCAGCAAACTGTGCGTGCAGAAAGAAGGTGTCCGCTATGTTTTTCATCAGGCCATTTACCGCAAATCGGACAACACCTTGTGCGTCAAGGGACGTGTCGACAGCGTAGTGGTGTTGCACGGCAAGCTGGTTAGCGGGCATCCGCAATTGGATGCTTTGCTTTCATAGAACAATGAATGTTTAATCCGAACAGATAGCTATTATGGTTTTTTATTTTTCCGGAACGGGCAATTCGCGCTGGGTCGCTGAAACGGTGGCGGCCGCTTTTCAGGACACGTTGGTTCCCGTTGGTACTTATTTTGCCGGCAAACAGCCGCCGGCACCGGTTTTCGATGTGGCGGAACATGAAAAGGTCGGATTTGTCTTTCCCGTACATTCGTGGGGTATTCCGCCCATTATCGGCAGGTTTATCGACCGGCTGCAACTCAACGGCTATAACGGCCAGCAGATATATTGCATCATGACCTGCGGGGATGAATGCGGTTATGCCGACCGCATGTTGCGGAAACATCTTGCCCGGCATGGCTGGATATGCCGCCATGTCTATGCAGTGCGGATGCCGAACAATTATATTTGCATGAAAGGTTTTGGAACTGATCCGGATGAGCTTGCCGCAAGCAAACTGGCACAGGCCAGAAAAGACCTTCCACGAATCATTGAATGCATACGCACCGACAGCCCCGCCGATATTTATTGCAAAAGCAAACATTGGGCTTTCCTGAAATCGCGCATCATATATCCGCTGTTTGTGAAGGGAGCCATGAGCGATAAACCTTTTTACAGTACTGAAGCATGCATTTCATGCGGTTTGTGTGCCAAGGTTTGTCCGGTGGACAATATCACCATGGAAAATGGCAGGCCGCGATGGCATGGAAACTGCACGCAATGCCTGGCTTGCATTCACCGTTGTCCGGTGACGGCGATAGAATACGGCAAGGCATCAATAGGGCAGAAAAGATATTGCTTTAAGGGCTGAAATCCGGCTGACAGAAAACGCATTTAAACACCCATTGAAAACAGATATGGAATTTTTACAGACAGAAGAAAAAATAGTGAAGATGCTCAAAACCATATTTGACCCGGAAATTCCGGTCAATATATATGATCTGGGGCTGATTTACAAGATAGACTTGTCCGATGAGGGAGATTTGACCGTAGACATGACGCTGACTGCGCCGAATTGTCCGGCCGCCGATTTCATTATGGAAGATGTCCGCATGAAACTGGAAAGTGTCGAAGGCGTGAAAAACGTTACGGTAAACCTTGTGTTTGAACCGGAATGGAACAAGGACATGATGACGGACGAGGCGAAACTGGAACTCGGATTCCTGTAATTTCGGTGATATGAAAACGTATTTTTTGGCAGACGCCCATCTGGGTTCGCGTATCGTGGAGAACCCGCGGGAGCATGAGCGGAAACTGGTCGCATTTCTGGACAGCATCAAGCACGATGCCGCGGCCATTTATTTTCTGGGCGACATGTTCGATTTCTGGTTTGAATATAAAATGGTCGTTCCCAAAGGATTTACGCGCTTTCTGGGGAAGCTCGGAGAGTTGTCGGACATGGGAATCGAATTGCACTATTTCACTGGTAATCACGACATCTGGACTTTCGGCTATCTGGAAACGGAAGTCGGCATGCAAATCCACCGCGAGCCGGAAATCATGGAAATCTGCGGGAAAAAATGTTTTCTTGCGCATGGCGATGGCTTGTACACGGACGACCGCAAATTCATGTTCATCCGCAAGCTGTTCCACAGTCCGGTTTGCCAGAAACTGTTCCGGCTGTTTTCGCCGCGGTTGGGCGTGCAGTTCGGTCTGTGGTGGTCGGAAAAGAGCCGCCGGAAAGTGCTGGCACACGAAAACCGCTATGAAGGCGAGCAAAACGAATGGCTGGTGCGCTATGCCAAATTCAGGGAACAGACGGAGCATTTCGACTACTACATTTTCGGGCACCGGCACATCATGCTCGATTTGCAGCTGGCCACCCGTAGCCGCGTGGTTATTTTGGGCGATTTTATCAGCCTGTTTTCGTATGCCGTTATGGACGAAGACGGCCAACTTGTTTTAGAAACGATTGCATAACTTTTTGTATATGTATTTTGATGAATTACCTCTGGAAGATGAAATTTTGGATGGCTTGCAGGCCATGAATTTTACGGAAATGACCCCAGTGCAGGAACAAACCATTCCGGTAATCATGGACGGACGCGATGTCGTGTCGTGTGCCCAGACCGGAACGGGGAAAACGGCGGCCTATATCGTGCCGCTGCTGAACAACCTGCTGACTGATGACCATGAAGAGGATGCGCTGAACGCGATTATCATGGCGCCGACGCGGGAGCTGGCCCAGCAGATAGACCAGCAAATGGAGGGCTTTTCGTATTTCTTGCCGTTTTCGTCCGTGGCGGTTTACGGCGGCAACGACGGGCAGGCCTGGGACATTCAGAAGCGCGGACTGACCAAGGGCGCCGACATTGTAATTGCCACACCCGGACGCCTTTTGGCGCACATGAATGTGTACAGCATCGATTTTTCCAAAGTGAAATATTTTATCCTTGACGAGGCCGACAGGATGCTTGACATGGGATTCTATGATGACATTATGACCGTGGTGAACAAATTGCCGCAAGACAGGCAGACCATTTTGTTTTCGGCCACCATGCCGCCGAAAATCCGTTTGCTGGCCGACAATATCCTGCATAATCCGGTCGAGGTCAATATTGCCGTTTCGCGGCCGCCGGAGAGCATTATGCAGTCGGCATTCGTGTGCCACGAGGAGCAGAAACCGCTGCTGATAAAACACTTGTTCCAGTCGCAGGAACTGCATAAAGTGATTTTGTTTGCTGGAAAGAAAGCCAAGGTGAAGGAAGTCACGCGCATGCTCAGACGCATGGGCATCAAGGCGGACGAGATGCACTCCGACCTGACCCAAGCCCAGCGCGACACGGTGATGCATGAATTCAGGAATGGCCGTGTGGATATTCTGGTGGCCACCGATATTGTGTCGCGCGGCATAGACATTGACGATATTCCGTTGGTGGTGAACTATGACGTCCCGAACGATGCCGAAGACTATGTACACCGTATCGGCCGCACGGCACGTGCCGCCAACGAGGGCATGGCTATTACGTTTGTATCGGATGCCGACCAAGTTAAATTTTACGCAATAGAGAAATTCCTGGAAAAGGAAATCTACAAAATGCCTTTGCCCGAAGGCATGGAAGCGCCTGCCTACGAACCGCAGAAAAATGCCCGCAAGCCTAAACGCCGTCACTACGACAAGCGTCCGGACAGACGCAACGGGACAAAGCGGAACAAACCCAAGCAAGCATGATTACGGAATTGGCGCGAAAACTGTTTGCCCGCCGGCTTGCGGAAATCGGCCGCTATGCCGGAAACGCCGAGGAAATCCAGCGCAAACAACTGGAAAAATTGCTGCAAAAGGCGCGGACGACCGAATTTGGCCGTTTGCATGGTTTTTCCGACATACATTCTGCCGAAGAGTTTGCGCAGCGTGTGCCCGTATGCACATACGAACAGATGCACGGTTATGCGGAACGCATGGCGCGTGGCGAAAAGAACGTGTTGTGGCCGGGGCGGGTTGTTTATTATGCGCAATCGTCCGGCACGACGGATGCGCGGAGCAAGTACATTCCCGTTTCGGAAGACAGCTTCCGCACCATGCACTACCGCGGCGGCGTGGATACGGTGGCGATTTACCTTTCCTTGAACCCGAAAAGCCGGATGCTCGATGGCAAAGGGCTGATTCTCGGTGCGGGACAGTCGGCGGTCAATCCGCAGGGTTCGCATCTCGGCTTGTTGTCCGGCCTGCTGGTGGAACATGCCAACCCGTTGCTGAACCTGATACGGGTACCGCGGTTCAAGACAGCCATGATTCCCGATTTTGCGCGGAAAATGGAGTTGATGATACCGGAAATTATCCGCAAGAACGTGGTGAGTTGTTCCGGAATACCTTCGTGGTATCAACTTTTATTCCTCCGGATTTTGCAGGAAACGGGCCGCGACAATATTTCTGAAATCTGGCCGAATCTGGAAGTCTTTATCCACGGCGGTGTCAGTTTCGGGCCGTACCGCGAAATGTTCCGTTCGTTGGTGAAATCGCCCGACATGCACTATCTGGAAGTTTACAATGCGTCGGAAGGCTTCTTTTCCATACAGAATGATTTTGCCGATCCGGCCATGTTGCTTATGCTGGATTACGGAACCTATTACGAGTTTATGCCTGCTGAAGAGTGGGGCAAGGAGCAGCCAGAGGCGGTTCCGTTGTGGCAGGTCGAACTTGGAAAAACCTATGCAATGGTCATTAGCAACAACAGCGGTTTGTGGCGTTACAATATCGGCGATACCGTAACTTTTACGAGCCTTTCGCCTTACAAATTCGTCATATCCGGCCGCACGAAACATTTTCTGAACCTGTGCGGCGAAGAAGTGATGGTGGGCAATGCGGATGCTGCCATTGCACAGGCTTGTATGTCGTGCGGTGCGACGGTGAGCAATTACACGGCAAGCGTCCTGTTGCCCACTCGTATGGAAAAGGCCCGCCATCAGTGGCTTGTGGAATTTGAGCAGCCGCCGGTCAATCCCAAACGTTTTATCCATGTTTTGGACGATACGTTGCGGGCCTTGAATTCCGACTATGATTCCAAACGTACCGGCGATATTGCATTGGCCATGCCTGAAATGGTCGTGGCGCATAAGGGCTTGTTTACAGCCTGGATGCAGCGCAACGGCAAAATGGGCGGCCAGCAGAAAGTGCCGCGCCTCAGCCAGCAGCGCGCTTTAATGGATGAACTGCTCGCGCTGAACATGGAGACGGAAAGTGAACATTGACTTGTCTGTTTGCCTTCCGTTTTCTGCTGTTTTGTATTAGACAAGGGCAGGTACGCACAAAAAAGGAGATGTCCGGATTCAATCCTTGACATCTCCTCTTCTGTGGTTTCCGCTTGTAGGTCCGGACTTATTTCACGACAATCTTGACCGTTTTGTTCCCGGTTCCTTTTACGAGCATGAGATATGTGCCCGTTGCCAGGTCATCTGTGCTGACATGGGTTATGGCGGAATTGGTCTTCATGCTTTTTACCTTTGTTCCCTGCAGGGTATATATTTCAATGCCGTTTGCATCATTGGCGGAAACGGTTATTTTTTCACCTTTTGTCACGAAATTCGGTGACACCTGGAAATCTTCCATCTGAATCTCAGCAACAGGGGTTGCTCCCTCGCCGTAAACTTCAAGTTCTGCAATTTCGGTAGTGACCCAGAAACCAAGTCCGATGGTAAATGCGACGGCCCTGGCATCTTTTGCTTCTGGAAGGTTATAGGAAACATCTGTTCCGGATGTTGCTGTGTGTACGATTTCAAAATCACTGCCGTTTTCCGAAATTTCGAACCTTACTTCTGTCGGAAGGCTTGCTTCTGCATTTTCAGAATCCAGGAAATAAGCCTGGAATCTGCTGACACTTTTGGGGTTGTCAAATGTATATACAAATCTGGCCGTTTGGTTCTCTGCCGCATAATAGTTAGGAAGGTAAACGGTTGATGTATTTCCATCTGTCAGATTGGACAGGGAACCTTTGTTTGCCGGCGTATCTGTTCCTTCTTCGTTTTGTGACGGCAGCATGTTGGAAATGAGGTTAACCATTGAAGCATTGCGTGTAGTAACGGCGAATGTTGTGGTTTTCTGATATTCACCGTTAATGAGCGTTACGGTTACATTCGTTTTGCCAACCTCCGTTCCTCCATTCAGTGTAAATGTGTACGTTTCGTTATCCGGTACATTGAGGTCAGATACGGTTACAATGTTTTCGTTGTCGGAAGAAAAACGGATTGCAAAGTTGTTTTCTTTTGCGGCGTCACCGAGTGAATATGTTGCTTTGACGGTCAAGGTCGAATTTGTTTCGAGGCTTTGGTCCGGAATGGAAGACAAGGTTACGGAACCTTCTGCTCCGTAAGCCTCAAATTCCCAGATGCGGATGGTAATGGGCGCATCGTTATCGTATGGAATGAATTTAATGTATCTGGCCACGGTCGGTTTGATCCAGTCTATGTGATAATTTTCTGATTTACGCCCAGTGGTGTTCACGACTTCGTTCCAGTTTTCAAGGTCATTACTTAACTGAATCCTGTAGTTGTTCAAATTGTCAGTGCCGCCTTCATTGACCTGTGCATCGACAATACGGAATTTATACAGTTGGTAGGACTGGGTGAGGTCAATGATGACCCAATGTTCCTTTGAGCCGCCCACGCACCATTTTTCGTGAATGGAACAGCCGGTAACTTTGCCGTCAAGAAGGTTGGAGGCCACCTCGCCGGAAGCAGCAATCTCGCCGCTCACATCTTCAATTTCCTTGCCCAAGGCCACATTGCCTATTTCTTTGGTGTTGTTTACCTCAATAAGGTCGTTGTTGGTTTCGACGGACTCGCCTACCGGGTTTTTAACCTTTACGGTAACGGAATAGGTGCCTTCCTGTGAGAATTTCACTTTGGCAATATTGCCTTCTTGTGAAATGATGGTCGCCTCTGTCGGCAGGACCCATTCGTATGATTCCGGGTTTTTGTTTGCAATGGCAGTCAGGGTGACTTCTTCGTCAACCTTTACCAGGGTCGGGGCTGCAATTATGGAAACGTCCGGAATGGTCATTTCCGGATAATTCAATGTCAAGGTAACCTCGTTGCCTTCTTTCAGGTCTTTGGTTACGGCAACGACACTTGCCACAACTGATTCTTCGCCTGAAGTACGTGTGAATTTAGGAATATAGAAACCTTCGTTTCTGGTTTGTCCGACAAGTGTTCTCTGTCCGTTTCTGGTAAGATATACGTTATAGTGGTCAACTTCTTCTGACTGCGGAGCATCCCATGCCAGACGGATGTCGCTGATTTCTTCTTGCAGTGAGTTTTGTGATTGAAGGTTGGAAACCTGTGCCGATGCAGAATATGAGCCGGGAAGTATGGCAAGTTGTCCGAGAACTACTTTATAGTCTGCCACAGCCGTAGTTGTCTTGAAATTCAGTGCAATAACGGCCAATGTCTTGCCTGCCATTGATGACAAGTCGGCTTCAGCCACCGACCATCCATTGCTATTGGATGTTTCATTCAGTTTGAATGTTGTAAATGCGTCGGGGTCGGTTTTGTCGGCCAGTTTCAGTTCAATTGTTCCTGCGTGTTCTGTTTTATAGACCAATTGGAATTTATCCCCGCTCTCAATGGTTATGTTTGTTTTATACAGGCGGGTCAAATGGTCAGCATTGGCTGTCATTGAACCGGAAACGATTATGCTTGTGCCGAAGTTATATGCGTCATCCCAATTCAGCTCGAATTTCAACTGGTCAGAGGCAGATGTTTCGACCCACCAACGCCACGTTGGCAGAATGTTCTGCATGCCGCGGTGGTACCAGTCCTGAGTTCCGCGTTTTTCACCGTTCACAAAACGGTGCTTGCCCAATCCTGCACTGAAAGCGGTTACAAATGGTTTGTATTGGATTACGCTGCGCTCTTGTATGGCATTTGCCAGACCGGGCCATGGATTAGGGTAGGTATTGTCCCTGTCTGTTACGTCGGCAGGATTGTTTTGTGCATTTGTCCAAAAACGGGCTTCATTGGAAAATACGGTGTTCATGGCATCATAGGCTTGTTGTCCGCAATTGTTTTCCGTATCCAGCAGGTCTTCTACAGTCTTTTTCCAGATAGGCTCTTCCGGGTTGAAAATTTGCATGGAGCTGGCATGGCCGGTTTTCGGGAAGCAGGCTTGAAAATATTGTGCATTTCCGGTGAGTCCACCCTGGGCCTGTTCAATACCCGAGTAGAGTTTTCCGAAGATTTCTTCCGTACTGAAACCTTCGTTTTTCAGCGTATTGCAATTGTTTGTAATCGTAAGTTCTGAGGCCGAACCATAATTCGCGAAGAATGAAGTGTTGGGATTGGCTTTCATGATATTCAGCGAATTGTTGACGTATGAGCGGGCGTCATACCATTGGATATACATGTCGTAATTGCCGTCGGCTTCGGCGCATTGGTAGAAGTATTTAATCCATTCGGCCCATTCGGTTTCTGTCGATGCGGATGTTTCTTCATTGATAAACCAACCGTCAAATCCATAGTATTTGGCGATTTCGTACATTTTCTGGGCATAAGGATAGGTGTTTCCCTCTTTGGTCAACATCTGTTCTACCCAGGCAGGGTCGCCGCTATATGCTCTGGGTGGAAAGAATATGTTGCCCAATATTTTCACGCCGTTCATATGGCAGGCATCTATGACAGGGGCGGAAGGAGGAACTATAATTCCCTCGCCGGCAGAGCCGCCCCACCATATTACCATATCCATGTATTGCCAATAGGTTGGATTGTAGCCGGTAAAGTTGTTGGCTCCCTGCGAGGGTGTCATGCTACACATGGGATTCATGGTCAGACAGGTTGCTATCTGCGCGTCTGTGAACTGGTATGGGTTGGCCTTGATAGCATCATCCGCGATACGTGGCTGAAGTTTCACTGTACTTCGGTTAAACTTTGCGTCCGGATCTTTTTCCGGTGACCAGTCCTTGATGTAATCGGGATGCCAGCATCCTCCATAGGGTTGTTGGGCATAGGTTGTCAGGGCAACCAGTAAGCAGAATACTGCTCCAAGAAGTCTTTTTGTTGTCATATTCGTGTTCATAAGGTTATCAGTTGTTTCGGAAATTATTCGGTTTGTTTCTTTCGCCATTGTCGTTGTTGGTGTCCTGAACGTCCCACCAGACCCTTGTGCTCTGATTTACGTTTTGCGGGACATTTTCAATATTGTAGGCATACTCGTCTGTGGAATATCCCACACGCTTGATGAACTTGCCGTTGGCTATATCCGGATCCTTGTTGCTCAAGTGGTTGTTCAAACGCGGATAATCTGTCCTTCTGAATTCGGCCCATCCTTCGTTCCCATTCGGGAATACGGCGAGCCATTTCTGGGTGATAATCTGCTCCAACTGGGCTTCCTTGTCATTGCCGGCAAAAGGATTTTCCTGTGTTCCGTTATATATGTTCAGCCTGCTAATGTAGGCATCTGCACTGTCCGGCATATTGTAATAATTGAATGATTCGCGTATTCCTTCCTTAAACAAGTCCTCTGCGGAGCCGTAGGCATAGGTCCATTCGCGGAGTCTTGCTTCGGCTAGCAGGAATTTGCATTCGGCATAGCCGAGCCAGATATATTCGCGGCAATATCCGAACCAGTAGTCGTCGTTCAGGACTTTGCCTTCGTGATGGTTGCACTTCAGCGGAGAATATACATCCGTTTCGTGTGAGATATTATTGTCGCCTATTGCGCAACCTTTGTAGTCGGTGCTCATTTCCCGTCCTGCTTCAAGGAAATTTTTCGGGGTTGGCCTGTACCAGCAAATCCGGCATCTGGGATCCAACGCGGCCCCCAGGTTCTTGTAGGCCTGTTCCATATCCAGTGACATGACGGCGTCTCCATATCGGAAGCCGCAGTTTGCAACTTCGTTTTCAAGGCCGCTGTCATCTTCACCGCCCATTTCAATGGGGGCGTAGTTCGGAATGGTTCTCATCCGGTCGTCTTGTGAAAGCATTATTCCTCCGGAGTGATTCAGTGCTGCAATGCCTTCTTTTTGCGCCCTTTCCGGATCGATATTTGAGATGCGCAGAGCGAGCCTCAGACGCAGGGTGTTGGCAAAGCGCACCCATTTGGCTTCATCGCCGTTATAGCATTTGTCCTCGCGGTCGGCAAATTTGAATGAGCATTTGCCCGGCTGTATGCTGTCGGCGGCTTCCGTGAGCATGCGGAAAATCATGTCATAGATTTCTTCCTGTGTGTTGTACGGGCATTTTTCAGGAGTTTCCCTTCCCTGGACATATACGCCGAAAGGCATTTCACCGTATGTGTCTGTCATTGTGGATGCCAGAAACGCATAATATATGCGGGTCATGTAAAAGGCATTTTTGTAGGCTTCCCGGTCAACAAAATAAAATGTATTTACCAAAGTCTTGTATTCGGCGGAACGGTCTTTGTAAAAATGGTCCCATCGGCGTGCCGACCAGTCCTGGGTATATACATAATTCGGTGAATTGTTGATGAAGTTGGTATTGTTGTTTGCAAAATATCCGGCATAAATATCGTGGGTCAGGTTGGTTGAGCGCTGATAATCGTCAACCAGTCCCTGGTATGTGAAGTTTTTGAAAACCTGGCCGATGGTCGATACGCTTTCCTTTAGTTTCTCAAGTTCTTCGGGGCTTATTGAGTCCGGCATGTTTATGTCGGTGGTGTTTGTACTTCCGTTTCCTTCCGTGCCGGGTTCATAAGGCGTTTCAAACGGGTTTTTGTTGATTTCTTCAAAGCCATCGGAACACGATGGTATCAGAACCATTATGCTCAAAGAAAGTATTCCAAATGTTTTTATAAATCGTTTCATTTTTCAATGGGTTAAAATCCGACATTAACAGAAAAACCGAGTGTTCTTGTATAGGGAACAGCGGTGTAATCAATAGCCTGGGAGAACATGGTCGTGTCATATCCGCCTTCTGGACTGGTGCCCGGGGTGTATTTCAGCAGATAGCAGAGGTTGCGTCCCACAAAAGACAGGCGCAGGTTGGAGACATGTATTTTCTTCAGCCATTTTGCAGGGAAAGAATAACCGAACGACAGCTCCTTGAACTTGATATAGGATGCATCGTAAACGTATTCCTCGGCCGGTGCGTTGTCGCCGCCTATTGAGCGGTAATATTCCTCGGCCGATACAGCTATTGTGTTTTTCTGACCGGTTGCTTCATCTATGCCGTCAATTACGATTCCTTCGGCAGGCCGGTACTCGGTCCGTTTGGCTGTGCCGTAGCGGGTGGCAATTGCTTCGGATACGGAAACAATTTCTCCGCCGAAACGCATGTCGAACATGGCCGAAAGGAAAAATCCCTTGTAGCTGAATGTCGGAGTGAGCGACATGAGGAGGTCGGGCTGTATGTTTCCGATACATTTGCGTTCGGCGCTGCTGTTTGATTTTATCATTGGCATGCCGTTTCTCAATATAAGTTCTCCTTCCTCGTTACGCGCATAGAAGGTGTTTGCATAGATGTTTCCCAGACGGCCGCCTTCTTCCGCACCGACATCAACCAGCATGTTTTCGTTCTTGAAGTTGAAACTGATGTATTTTGCGTCCTCGTGCAGTTCAACGACCGTTGTATTGTTGTGTGCAAGGCTCATGTCCAGGTTGAATTCAAAATCCTTTGTCCTGACTGGAGTTGTGTACAACATCAGTTCGACGCCCTGGTTAAGGATTTTGCCGGCATTGATGTATTTTGCGGAAAATTCGCCGGACATCGGGACGGTCATTATCTGGTTTTTGGTCAGGCTGTAATAATATGTGAAGTCAAAACCGAGGCGGTTGTTGAAAAACTTCATGTCAAGTCCTGTTTCATAGGAAGAGGATATTTCCGGTTTCAGGTCCGGATTGGCCTTGATTTTCGGGTAGCTTATTTCCGGTCCGTTCACTCCTTGCGTATAGGTGAGATAATTGTAGAGGACATAAGGGTCGGTGTCCTTGCCGACTTGTGCGGCCGACAACCTCAGTTTTCCGAATGTTATCCATTTGGGCAAGTGCCAGTTGTATGTGTTAATCATGTCTGAGAATACCCAGCTCAGGTTTGCGGATGGGTAAAAATAGGAACAGTTCTTTATGGGCAGGGTGGAAGACCAGTCGTTGCGCGCCGTCAGGTCAAGCGCAATCCATTCGTCCCAGGCGAACTGCAACGTCCCGAACACGGAACGTGTTGTCCGTTGGGTCATTTCCTGCTCGGCCGTGTTTTTGCCCAGTGCGGAATTATGATACCAGATGCCTTCCTTGGCCATGTTTTCCGAATAACCTGTCAAGCCGCTTGTGCGTTGGTACATGATGTTGCCTCCCAACGAGTAGCCCAGCCGGAAACGGTCGGCAAAGGTATTGTTACCCATAATCATTCCTTCGATGTTGTGTTCGTAATAATTCTGTTCCATGGATTTGTATGATTCCCTGGTTTGGTCATCAATTCCATTCGTTCGGTTTGTTTCCTCAATAGTGGTGTGGTAATAGTCAAAGGTATATTTGCCGGTAGCATAAAGCCATGGCGTGAAATCGACTTTGACCGTGTAATATCCGAAAGCACGCCAGCGCTCATCCATATTGTCGTACTGGTAGTTTATGTAGTACGGGTTCAGTTCCTGCAGGGTCGGATTGACATAGTAGATGTGGCGTTGTTCGTCGCTGCGGAATGTTTTCAGGTCATTCAGTGGAATGTTGCGCGGAATGTATAGCAGCTGGTAAACTTCGCCGCCCTTGCCATATTGCGGGCGGTCAGTTGCCTTGGTGCGGTTCAATGACACTTTGGAGTCCATGCTCAGGTATTTGTTCATCTTCATGCCCGCTTTCAGGTCTATGTTAATCTTGCTCAGTTCCTCGCCTTCAAACAAACCTTTGCTGTCGGTGCTGCCAAAAGAGGCGCGATAGTTGTAGTTGTCCTCCGCTTTGCCGATGGCCACGTTATGTGTCTGTGCAAATCCGGTGTTGAAATACTGTTTGAATTTGTCTCCGTAATCCTTGTATTGCAGTTCCTGCCCCAACCATCCTGTATAGGTGTGTCCGTCAAGCGGGGCACCGAAGCTTTCGAAAACATTGGGGTTGAACACGCCGTCTTTTCCTTGTCCGTAGGTTGTCTGTTGGTCCAGTGATGAAGCCACGCTGGTCCACGTAAAGTTTCCTGAATAGGACACGCCGAAGCCTTTGTCCTTGACTCCCCGCTTGGTTGTAATCAATATGACGCCGTTGCCGGCGCGTGAACCGTATAGTGCGGCGGCGTTTGGGCCTTTCAGTACCGATATGGATTCTATGTCTTCCGGGTTTATATCGACAGCCGAGCCGCCGCGGTCGATACCTCCGAACAAGGATGCATCGGAGCTGTTGTTGTCGCTGAACGGGACGCCATCAATGACCCATAGCGGCTGGTTGTTGTCGGTCAGGGAAGAATTGCCGCGCAGTGTAATTTTGGTCGAGCCGCTCAGGCCCGTTCCGGCGGTGTTCATTTGCAGGCCAGCAATTTTCCCGCTCAGGGCTCCGATGACGGAAGGGTCGCCGGTTGTGTTCAATTTGTCGGATTTGAGGTCCTGCACGGCATAGCCCAGCATTTTCTTTTCCCGCTTGATACCCAAAGCCGTTACGACCACCTCGTCCAGGTTTTGTGTGTCCTCGCTCATTGTTATTGAGAGTGGTGTCTGGCCATCGGTCGGGACGTTCACGTCGTTGTAGCCTACGTAGCTGAACTGGAGTACGGCATCCGGAGCGGAAACATAGATGTTGAAGTTGCCATCAATGTCTGTGATGACGCCGTTTGTTGTTCCTTTTTCCACTACATTCACTCCGATCAGCGGTTCGCCGTTCGCGTCCTTGACGGTTCCTGAAACGGTTCTTTCCGTCCGTTTGGTTTCCGTGGCGATAGAATCGGAGAAAGCGGTGGCTGCCTGTCCGGAGGCATAAGCGGCCATGCAGGGATAAAATAAGGCCGCGCAAAGCAGGATGCGCTTTGCTCCCGACTTGTCAAATTTAAACATCATAGAATACCTGTTATTTTTTTCATGTCATTCAGATTTTCCCTTTGTGCTTTTGAAATGTGTGTTGAAGACAAGGGCTTTAAAAATTTTGTCTGCAAAAATAAAAAACTTGCCATTATTTTACAATGTTTTGCCGTTAATATTCGGGAATTATCCTTTTTGTCATAAAAAGCGGGACCGGTTCCTGAAAATCTTTATGGAGGGAAAGTCATATGCGTAATATTGTATGGCGGGAAACGGCCGTATGTTTCAGATGGTAGCAGTGATGATCGTGAGTTCTACAAATTCAGAATAAGGCAGGCTGTGTGTCAATAGTTATTGTATTGATGCAAAAATCATCTGCCATATAAAATAATTCTGTAACTTTGTCTTCGACGCTCATAGCGATTATTGTTCGTAGCTCTTTGTAATTCAGCATTATAAAGATAATAAGATAATTCTTGCTACTTACTAAATTTACAGGAATTTATAATTCGTCGAACTCACGTTAATTTAGTAGAAAGGGATAATCAAATAATGTTTTGGTTGCTCCTTTGTGGTTCTTTTATGCTATCTTTGTTCAATGTTTAATTTATCATTTGCAATCAGTATGAAAATTATAAACAGACTTTTGTTTCTCCTTATAACTTTTCTGTTGGGATACAGTTTTTCCAATTCACAAACACGGGCAGATGTAAAAATGGGTGAAATTCTGAATGGCGGGGATTTGTTTCAAATAGGGGAACAATACTCTATATTAAAAGATTCGGTCAGTATAGGAATGCTGAATTTTGTATCCGAAGCACAACTCGGCATAGGTTTCAATCAATTGGAAAGAGCGGATGTCGCATTGGATAGTTTGTTGCAATTTCATCAGGCGGAACTTGGTGTAGAAACATCAATCGCAATGGCTGCATTGCGTGCGATGAACTTGTTGAACATGGGAGCCTATTCACAGGCAGGAAAGGTGGGTGAAGATTTGGTAAATGCACTCAAAGATGTAATTCCCTTCGAATCTCTTTACAGTTTCGTCTTTATAGAACGCATGGGGAAAGCATTGTCCGATTTTCCTAAACCTTGCTTGGAAAGACCCTCACGCAACATAAAAGTGCCGATGAAATGCGATACCGTTGGACGTGGGTATCATTTTTATATACCTGTTGAGGTAAATGGAATAACAAAAAATTATATTTTCGATACAGGATGTTCTTTCGGTAATTTTGTTTCCGAGAAATATGCTGAAGAAGTCGGCTTAAAAATAATATCTGATTCTATTCCCGTTTCAGGGACGAACATTGGGTTTGTGAAACTGGCAATAGCGGATTCTTTGAAAGTTGGTGAGGTAATCTATCATAATCCTATATTCATGGTAGCTCCACCAGATAAAGACCTTGATTCCGTTTTTACATTTGATGGAGTGCTAGGCTATCATTTCATAAGAGATATCAAGGAGGTAATTATTGATAATGAATCCAAGTCGTTTGTCTTTCCATATCAGATATCAGAGGGAGAACCTAATATGTTTCTGTCCTCCAACACTCCTAATGTACGGATAGAATACGACGGGCAAGCGTTTGATATGATTTTTGATACTGGTAATGTAAAATCTGACCTTGGAAATAAATTTGTGCAAATGTTCCCGGAAGCATTGTCCGGTTTGATAGAGCATGAAAGTAACCGAGGTGGATTTGGAGGCATTTCACAAGTGAAAGCAGTGACATTGCCAGAGTTTAGCTTTAGTTTGTCAGGACAACCTGTTACGCTTCATAATACGGAAGTATTGATGGAATCTCCAGACAGCCAGTTGTTTTCAGGTTCATTGGGAGCAGACTTCGTACTGTCTTTTAAACGTTTTATAATCAACTATAAAAATATGTTCATTCGTGGAGAACAATAGCCATTGATTTTTGCTGAAGTCATGGTAGCATATCGAACGAAACAGGATAGATATGGTTCTTTTTAAAGATTATATTTCAGCAAGGCGTTGCCTTCAATTGGTATTTTTCGGATTTTTTCAATAAGGTTTAAGAGGGATCTTATGTCTCTTTTGAAGTGGTATGTGGGTATATTTATGAATTCACAGACAGCCCTTTATAAGGGTTTGGTGTTGTTTGCTTCAGAGTTGTTTTTTTTGCCATGACAACCTGCATGTATTCTGCTGTGAAAACGCGGAAATTTGCAGTTTTTTAAGGATTATCCTGTGTTGTAGCTGGATATAAATCCGGTTTTTATGGTCGCTAAATGCAAAAAAAATCCCCGCACGGCCAACAGAAAAAACCGTACGGGGACACCTGACAGGTGTTTACAGAAGAGACAGACAGGTATTTTTAAGGTTGCTCTTCTTCAACTTCGATGGCTTGTCCGCCGCCCAAGGCGTGATAGAGGTTAATCACTCCCTGAATCATTTCGAACCGGTCCTGCGCCTGGGCTGTTTGTGCCGACAGCAGTGATTGCTGTGCGGTCAGCACTTCCAGATAGGTTGTGGAGGTATGTTCCATCAGTTTTTCCGTTTTTTTGACCGCCGTGTCGAGTGATGCCACCTGTTGTGTGCGCCATTCGCTTTTGGCGAGCGCGGTCTGATATTGGGTCAGTGCATTGTTTACTTCCGCGCCTGCATTCAACACAGTCTGCTGGAAAGCCAGCCGTGCTTCTTCCTGTTGTGTTCTGGCAATCTTTACTTTGTTCACATTGGCGCGTGCATTGAATATCGGCATCAGCAATGAGCCTGTGGCTGACCACAGCAAGCTGCCGGGGTTTACAATGACAGAACCGGCGCTATTGGTCCAGCCGATCAATCCACCGAGGTTTATGGATGGATACAGGGCCGCGCGCGAGATATTGACCGCGTAATAGGCCTGCGCCAGTGCTTCTTCCGAGGAACGCACGTCCGGGCGGTTGGACAGTATGCTTGCCGGCAAACCCGTTTTAAGTTCTTCCGGGAATTTTGCATTTGTCAGCGTGCCGCGTGCTATGTGGTGCGGTGTTTCGCACAGCAGTGTGGACAAGGTGTTTTCTACTTCGTTGATGGAACGCTTCAGGTCCTCCACACTTGCCTTGACTTCATAGTAGGCGCCTTCCATTTGTGCCACGCCGACCTCGTTGGCCATGCCGGCCGTTTTCATGGAACGCATTACCCGTACGCTCTTGCCGAATTTTTCGGTTGTTTCCCGGGCAATGCGGAGCTGCTCGTCAAGCATGAGCAGGGTGTAGTATTGCGTGGCAATTTCGGCAATCAGGTTTGTCCGTACGGCTTGTTGGTAGTCCTGGCTTTGCCTGTAGGCCGACTGTGCCTGCCGTTTGGTGTTGGTCAGTTTGCCGAACAAGTCTATTTCCCAGCTTGCCGTAACAGGGACGCTGTATGTCCATGAACCTTGCGCGCCGTCAAAGCCGCTTATGCCGCCGTCGGGTGTGAAGTTGAACGAGGGCAGGTAGGCCAGCCGTGCCGTTTGCAGGCTTGCCCGGGCGGCTTCCACGCGCAGTTCGGCACTCCGCAAGTCGGTGTTGCTGTCCAGTCCTTTCTGTATCAGAGCCTGCAAGTCGGGGTCGGTGAACAATTCTTCCCAACTCATGGTTGCCATGCTGGTGGTGTCGGTCGTGTCATATTCCTCTCCGAACAGCGAATCGGTTACCATATTTTCCGGCCGCTCGTATTTTCTGTATATGCCGCAACTGCCTGTCAGCAGCAGCAAGGCATTAAGCATTAGTATGGTTACTTTTTTCATCTCTCTCTTTCTTTAGTTTGTTTTCTTTTATCTCGTCCATTTCCGCTTCTATGGCCCAGTCCGGCTGTTCGTATTCTACGGGGTGGAAACGTTCTTCAATCCACTCGAACACGACAAACAGCCCGGGAACGAGGAACAGCAGTACCAGTGTTCCCACGAGCATTCCGCCCACGGCTCCCGTACCCAATGAAGAGTTTCCGTTGGCACCTACGCCGTTGGAGAACATCAACGGAATCATGCCGAAGACCATGGTCAGGGCCGTCATCAGGATAGGACGCAAACGGACTTTGGCTGCGGCAATGGCGGCCTGTGTCAGGCTCATGCCCGCCTTGCGCCGTTTGGTGGCATATTCGGTAATCAGAATGGCTGTTTTTGCCAGCAGTCCTATCAGCATGATGATACCCGTTTGCAGGTATATGTTGTTTTCCAGTCCGAACAGTTTCGCGAACAGGAAGCTTCCCATCAGTCCGCAGGGCACGGAAATGATAACGGCTATCGGAATGAATACACTTTCGTAGAAAGCGCAGAGAATCAGATAAATCAGCACGATGCAAATGCCGAATATGATAACGGAACGGTTGGCGGTGCTGTCTTCTTCGCGGGTAATGCCGGAAAACTCGAAGCTGTAGCCTCTCGGCAGGGTCTGTGCGGCAACTTCGCGGATGGCCTTGATGGCATCGCCCGAAGAGTAGCCGTCGGCAGCGGAACCGTTCACGGCAATGGAATTGTACATGTTGAATCGGTTCAGCGATTGCGGTCCGTACACCTTGGTCAGTGTGAGGAACTGGTTCAGCGGGGCCATTTCACCGTTGTTCATGCGGACATAGGTTTTTTCCAGCGTTTCCGGACTTATCCTGTATTTGGGGTCTGCCTGTATCATGACACGGTATACGTGCGAGAAACGGTTGATGTTGGAGACGTATTGTCCGCCATAGTATCCGCCTACGGTTGAAAGTACCGTTGCGGGTGATACGCCGGCGCGTTTGCATTTGGCGGCATCCACATCAACCATGTATTGCGGATATGCCGGGTTGAACGACGTGTAGGCCATGGCTATTTCGGGCCGTTTGTTCAGGGCGGCCATGAAATCCTGTGCAACGGCAAAGAAGTCGTTTACATCGCCACCGTTCCTGTCTTGCAGGTGCATTTCAAATCCGTTGGTTACACCGTAACCGGTGATGACCGGCGGTGCGACCGGTATGATTTGCGCGTCCTTGATGTCGGCCGTGCGTGCCATGATTTCAGGAATCAGGGCATCCACCTTGTCGGACGGATCCTGTCGGTAGTCCCAGTTTTTCAGTCGCAATATCAGCATGCCGAAGGTATTCCCATCGCCGGCAATCATGCCGTAGCCGGATACGACGGCCTTCAATTCTACTTGTTCCATGTCTTCCAGCCGTTCATAAATTTCGGTCATGATATTGTCCGTGCTGTGCAATGAACTTCCGGGTCTGGCTGTTACGTTCACCATAATGGTTCCCATGTCCTCATCGGGCACAAGGCCGGTTTTTGTGGTCATCATGAAGGCGACCAACAGTGCAACGCAGACTGCAATGATGCTCCACATGGCCCATTTCTTCCGTATAAAGAACAGGACGCCGTATTTGTAGTGGTCAACGACGGCATTGAAGGATGTCTTGAACACTTTCCGGAAACGGCTGGAGAAATTGTCTATTTCATTTCCATGTTCGTCAATGTAGGGTTTCATCAGAATAGCGCACAAGGCCGGTGATAGCGTCAGGGCGTTGATGGCCGATATGCCCACGGCCACGGCCATGGTAACTCCGAACTGGGTGTAGAATATACCGGATGTGCCACCCATCATGGACACGGGGATAAACACGGCCATAAATACCAGCGTGGAGGTTATGATGGCGGCTGTGATGCCGTTCATGGCATCGTTGGTTGCATGGTATGATGATTTGTAGCCGACATCGAACCGTGCCTGCACGGCCTCGACCACGACGATGGAGTTGTCCACCACCGTACCGATTGCCAGTACGAGGGCAAACAATGTCAGCAGGTTGATGGTGAATCCGGCCAGGGCAATGAAAGCAAATGTTCCAATCAGAGAAACGACAATGGATATGGTTGGGATTAATGTAGCCCGTATGTCCTGCAGGAAGAAATAAACTACCAAAACAACCAATATAAAGGCAACTATCAATGACTTGAACACCTCTTTTATGGAGGCATACAAAAAGTCGTTTACACTCATCAGCGTGTCGATTTCCATGTCATCGGGCAAATCTTTTTTAGCTTCTTCCAGAAAGGCGTCTATGCTGTTCACCACTTCGGTGGCATTGGAGCCGGCGGTCTGGAATATCATAGACTGTACGCCGGGATGTCCATCTACTTTTGATAAGTAGTTGTATGTTTCAAGTCCGAGTTCAATCCGTGCTACATCTTTCAGTCGCAGGATTTCGCCGCTTGGTTGGGCGCTGATTATGATTTCACCGAATTCTTCCGGCGTCAGTTTCCTACCGCGGTATTTCATTGTATATTCGTAGGTGGAAGTTGAATTTTCGCCAAAGGAGCCTGTGGCAGCTTCAATGTTCTGTTCGGCCAGCACGGCTGTAATGTCGTCCGGAATCAGGTTGTGCTGTGCCATGGCATCCGGGTTCAGCCAGATACGCATGCTGTACTGGTCGGACAGCAATACGGCATCGCCCACGCCCTTGATACGTTTGATCTGGGGTTCCAGGTTCAACTTCATGTAGTTGGAGAGGAATTTCTGGTCATAAGTCCCGTTCGGGCTGTGCAAGGCAATGATTTTCAGCATGCTGTTTTGCCGTTTTATGACCGTTACGCCGATTTGCGTTACTTCCGCCGGAAGCGAACCTGTCGCCTGTGAAACGCGGTTCTGTACGTTTACGGTAGCCATGTCGGGGTCGGTATCTTGCCTGAAATAGACGTTTATGCTTACAGAGCCGGAGTTGGTGGAAGTGGATTGCATGTAGTCCATGTTTTCCACGCCGTTGATGGATTCCTCCAACGGAGCGATAACGGATTTCTGGATGGTTTCGGCACTCGCACCCGGATAGGATGTCTGCACCATTACGGTCGGAGGTGCGATGTCCGGATATTGTTCAACAGGCAATGTTGCCAGACCAATGATTCCCGCAAGCAGTAATATAATGGATATTACGCTCGAAAGTACGGGTCTTTCTATAAAAGTTCTCAGATTCATGATGTTATTCCTCCCTTGTAACAATGACATCACCATCCTGCAACAGGCCGACGCCTTCGGTAACGATAACGTCGCCTTCGCTGAGTCCGGAAGTTACGATATAATGTTCGGCATCGTTTGTCAGGAGCACGTTTATGGACGTTGATGCCGCTTTCCCGTCAACAACCTTGTACACGAAAATCATGTCCTGGATTTCAAAAGTGGCGTTGCAGGGAATAACGATGCAGCCCGGATAACTTTGCTGCAAGAGGACATTGCCGGATGCGCCGCTGTGCAGCAGTCCGCCCTTGTTCGGGAAAACGGCACGAACGGATACACTGCCCGTGTTGGGGTCAATGACGCCGCTGATGGTTTCAATATATCCTTCTTCCCGATATATGGAGCCGTTGTTGAGTTGCAGCCTGACTTTTGGCAGGACGGCCAACGCTTCTTCCATGGAACCGTGTTCACTGCACAAGTCGAGCAGTTTGTTTTCCGATATGGAAAAGTAGACATACATTTCCGAGTTGTCCGACACGGTGGTCATTGGTTGCGGCAATGATGGTGAAACGAGTGCGCCTTCGCGGTAGGGCAGCGTACCTATGACGCCGTCTGCGGGACTGAGCACCATGGTATAGGTCATGTCGTTGCTGGCCGTGACTTCCTGTGCCTGTGCCTGCGCCAATTGTGCCTTTGCTGTGAGCAGGTCGTTGCGGCTCGTCTGCAGGTCGAATTGTGAAATGACGCTGTCCGCGTAGAGGGCCTGTTTGCTGTCATAGACCAGTTCGGCTGTCGCGACGGCAGCTTCAGCCGCCTGCACGTTGGCTTGTGCCATTTGCAAAGCGGCCTTGAATGGCACCTGGTCAATGATGAAGAGTGACTGTCCTTTCCGTACGCGCTGTCCTTCCTTGACACATACGTTGGAAACGGTTCCGGACACTTGCGGATAAATGGCAATATCCTGCCGCCCCTGAATGGCTGCCGGATAACTGCTCTGTAACTCTGTGTCGGTGGTTTTGATGGTCATGACTTTGTATGACGCTGTTTGGGATTCCCTGGTTGCCTGTTTGCACCCGAGCAACAGACAACTGCAAATCACAATGGCAGTTGTTTCTGCAAATCTTTTTTTCATAATAATATCTGTTTGTTTTTCCGGCGGCAAAATTAGAGTTGTAAAATGATGTGCCACGTTTCAGAATATGACACAAATTGTTCAAAATCGGAACAGTTTTTGCGGAGTCGATGCCGGATAAATAAAACGACAAAAACATGGATACGCATTATGTATTTGAGGCAGAAACCTTCATGATTAGAGATATTGGTTCTGAAATGGACCGCCGGCATCCGATAAGGCTGCGGGGAGGTGCCATAGTTTTGTGCAAAAACGGATATGCCGATCTGTTGATTGACACGAGGAAATACGTATTGAGTGCAGGTACTGAAGCCGTACTTCTGACGGATTGCATGGTATCCATAAGCAATGCCTCCCGGGATTTTCTGTGCACCATGTTTTATTTTTCGAAGGACATGCTTCTTCAGGCCAGCGCAAAGATAGAATCGTTTCTGTTCCACTACATCATTCATGCGCCAGTCTATCATTATCCGGAAGGTGCCGTAAAAAGCATGGAGCACTATTTCGTATTGATCAAGCGGTTGGCAGCCGACACGGAAAACCGTTACAGGAATGTGATTGTTACCAATCTTCTGAGAAACATATTGTTGGATATTTACGACAAGTTACAGCGGAATCTGCGTGTCGATGAGCGTCACGGCGGTTACACGCGTGCGGAAGAGCTGTTTAACAAATTCATGGATCTGGTGCTGAGGGAGGGAACGCAACATCATGATGTACAGTTCTATGCCGACCAGCTGTGCATCACCACACGTTACCTGACCGGTATCACCACAAAGATAGCCCACAGAAACCCCAAACAAATTATAGATGCACATTTGGTGCAGGAAATCAAGATTATGCTCACGTTCTCGGAACTGACCTTGCAGCAGATAGCCGACCATCTGCATTTTCCCGACCAGTCCTATCTCGGACGTTTTTTCAAAAAGCACACCGGCACACAGCCGACCAGCTATCGAACGCAGATTATGAGCATGTAGTCCGGTGCCGGGATAAAAAATATTTGAGCATGCGGGAGCGATGACAAACCTTGTTTTTTGTTTTTCTTTTTGTATCTTTGCCTCCGCAAAAAACTGAAGTTTTAATTATTATGGCAAAATTCAAAGGAACAGTAGTGGTAAACGTGGAGCGCTGCAAGGGATGCGAGTTGTGTGTGGCAGCCTGTCCGTCCGGCGTGCTTGGCATGTCGCACCACGCTAACACCAAAGGGTATAACTACGCCCAAATGATAAACGAGGACGCATGTATCGGCTGTGCAGCCTGCGGTTATGTGTGTCCTGATGGGTGTTTAACAATTTACAAGCAGAAATATGAATGAGGAAATAAAATTGATGAAAGGCAATGAAGCCATTGCCCACTCGGCAATCCGGAGCGGTTGTGACGGATATTTCGGATATCCGATAACGCCGCAGTCCGAAATCATGGAGACATTGATGGAAATAGAGCCGTGGAAAACAACCGGCATGGTTGTGTTGCAGGCCGAAAGCGAAGTGGCCTCCATTAACATGGTATATGGCGGTGCCGGGTGCGGCAAGCGCGTAATGACCAGTTCGTCCAGTCCTGGTATAAGTCTGATGCAGGAAGGCATATCCTACATAGCCTGTGCGGAGCTTCCCTGCGTGATAGTGAACGTGATGCGTGGGGGTCCCGGTCTGGGAACCATCCAGCCCTCGCAGGCCGACTACTTCCAGTCGGTCAAGGGTGGAGGACACGGTGACTACCGGCTGATTACGCTGGCTCCCAATTCGGTGCAGGAAATGGCTGACCATACATCGCTGGCATTCGACCTGGCCTTCAAATATCGCACACCGGTATTGCTGCTTGCCGACGGCGCCATCGGACAGATGATGGAAAAAGTAAAGCTGCCGCCGTACAGGGCACGCCGGACGGAGGAGGAAATACGCAAGGAATGCCCCTGGGCCACCCTTGGCAAAAGGCATGGCGAAAAGACACATGTCATAACCTCGCTGGCTCTTCTGTCGGAAGAAATGGAAGCCCAGAACCTCAAGCTGCAGGCCAAATACGCTGAAATATCAGCCAACGAAATCCGTTTTGAAGAATACATGTGCGATGATGCGGACTATGTCATTGTGGCATTCGGATTGTGCGCGCGTATTTGCAAGAATGCAGTGGAAACGGCGCGTGCCAACGGGCAGAAAGTTGGCTTGCTCCGGCCGATAACACTCTGGCCTTTCCCTGCATCGGAAATCAGCCGGCTGGCAGGGCAGGCCAAAGGCATGCTTGTAGTGGAACTGAGCGCCGGACAAATGGTTGAAGATGTGCGTCTGGCAGTCAACGGCAAAATCGATGTGCAATTTTACGGACGTCTGGGCGGCATTGTGCCTTCGCCTCAGGAGGTAACCGATGCATTGCACAAATTAATGAATCATTAAAAAGGGAACTTATCATGAACAACGAAATAGCAAAACCCGAGAATCTGGTTTATACGAAAACTCCCGTCCTGAATGATGTGCCCATGCACTATTGCCCGGGATGCAGCCACGGAGTGGTTCACAAGCTGATTGCGGAAGTGATAGACGAAATGGGTATTCAGGAAACGGCCATAGGCATAGCTCCTGTAGGCTGTGCCGTTTTTGCCTACAAATATATTGAAATCGACTGGCAGCAGGCGGCCCACGGACGTGCTCCTGCGCTGGCTACGGCCATCAAGCGTCTGATGCCCGACAAAACGGTGTTCACTTATCAGGGCGACGGCGATCTGGCGGCCATTGGCACTGCAGAAACCATCCATGCCTGCAACCGCGGCGAAAACATCGCCATTATTTTCATAAACAACGGCATTTACGGCATGACAGGCGGCCAAATGGCTCCTACCACGCTGGAAGGCATGAAGACATCGACCTGTCCCTACGGGCGCAATCCGGAAATCAACGGTTATCCGCTGAACATAACCAAGCTGGTTACGGAGTTGGAGGGAACACGTTATGTTACGCGTCAGGCGGTGCATACCGTTGCGGCTGTCCGCAAGGCCAAGAAAGCCATCCGCAAGGCCTTTGAGTATTCCATGGAAGGCAAGGGAACGTCGTTTGTGGAAATTGTTTCCACCTGCAACTCCGGCTGGAAACTGAGTCCCGTACAGTCCAACAAATGGATGGAAGAAAACATGTTTAAGGCCTATCCGTTAGGCGATTTTAAAGACAGATAAGCATATGAAAGAAGAAATCATTATAGCCGGTTTCGGCGGACAAGGTGTTTTGTCAATGGGTAAGATTCTGGCCTATTCCGGGCTTTTGCAAGGGCAGGAAGTGAGCTGGATGCCCAGTTACGGTCCTGAGCAGCGTGGCGGTACGGCCAACGTAACCGTGATTCTGAGCGATGACAGTATCAGCTCGCCGATATTGAACGAATATGATACGGCCATTATTCTGAACCAGCCTTCGCTTGACAAGTTTGAGAGCCGTGTCAAAAAAGGCGGCACGTTGATTCTTGACCCGCACGGCATTTCGCGCATGCCGGAACGCAAGGACATAAACATTTACGTCATAGAGGCGACTGATGAGGCCAACCGCACCAACAACCTCAAAACGCTGAACATGATTATTCTGGGCGGATTGCTGAAAGTGCGGCCGATTGTCAAGATTGAAAATGTCATGCTCGGCCTGAAAAAGACCCTGCCGGAGCGGCATCATCATTTGCTGCCGCTTAACGAACAGGCAATCACCATCGGCATGAACCTGATAAGGAAACTGTAAGGAGAATCCTGTTGCATAAAATGAAAAAGCTGTCGGAAAGACAGCTTTTTTTGTATCGCGGAGTTTGGACGACTTGCGTTGGAGAATTCAATACCGTTTCATGACACGGTCGATGGCGCGTTTGTCATCTTTTTCCTTGAGCGATTCCCTTTTGTCGTAGTTTTTCTTGCCTCGTGCCAGTCCTATTTCCAGTTTTGCGAGTCCTTTTTCGTTGACAAACAGTCGGGTAGGTACAATTGTGTATCCGGTTTCCCGGGTGGCCCGCTGCAGTTTGTTCAGTTCGCGTCTGGTCAGCAGCAGTTTGCGGTCGCGTTTCACTTCGTGGTTGTTGTATGTGCCGAAGAAGTAAGTGGCTATGTGCATGTTTTTTACCCACAATTCGTTGTTAATGAACGTGCAGTAGGTGTCGGCAAGGCTGGCCTTGTTGTCGCGGATGGATTTTATTTCCGTTCCGAACAGTTGC
Organism: uncultured Bacteroidales bacterium; assembly: GCA_944321895.1. Lineage (GTDB taxonomy): Bacteria > Bacteroidota > Bacteroidia > Bacteroidales > Paludibacteraceae > CALUNA01. The sequence goes on from CALUNA010000013.1 coordinate 82,366, forward strand.
AGTCCTGCGGTGTAGCGGTCAATGATCTCATAGTCGAACGTGGCTCGCTTGTTTTTTATGTTTACGTTGGATTGTTTGAACATGTAATGAACAGATTAAGATTACACCGCTGCGTTTGGCAGCATGAACAACATCAGACGGCTCAGGAGCGGTGTTATGAATATGATGACAAGTGTAAAAACCACTACGATATGGCTCCGTTCCTCTTCCTGGATTCCGAAGACGCTACGGCATGCTTCCCACACCAGATAGCCGGTGAATATGTCCAGAATTTGCAGGAAAAACAGGCTCGGGATAATTTCCGTTACAATATGCAACAGGAACACGATGGTGTAGCAATAGGAAACGACCTTGGTACACAATGCCCGTTCATAACGTTGCGGAAATTTACGGTTCAGGTAGGCGAAACAGGCTGCGCATGCAATGAAATAGCCGCCCGTCAGGGCAACCGCACTTACAATGGTGTTGATAAAAGCCGCCTGCCACATGTTTTCGTCCGCATATATCAGATGGCTCAGAAAGACAACGGCAACATTCACATAGATAAACGGGAACACATACGTGCGGCGCAACTTCTCTTCCGCAGGATGCTCGGAAGCGATTTTGTCCCATGTTTCCGGTGTGGCTATCACCAGTTGCCAGGCACGGTTCACTATGTGCATGATTTGTTTTCGCATAAATCCGGCTGCAAATGTACAAAAAAATACCTATTCGCCTGACAGTACATCCGTTTATTGCTTTTTGCCGCCCCAATCGGAAGCCGGTAATTTCCCGAATGTGGCTTTACATGTTTTTCAGCAGCAAACAGCATTTGTACTCATCTTTTTTTGTACATTTGCAGCCGAAAACAAATAATCTATTGGTTTTATGTTGAAAGAAATTTTGTCCATAACCGGAAAACCCGGCCTTTTCAAACTGGTTTCACGCGGAAACAACATGCTGATTGTGGAATCATTGCTCGATGGGAAACGCATGCCGACGTATACACGTGACAAGATTGTGTCCCTGGGAGACATATCCATGTTTACGACCGATGAGGATGTTCCCCTGTGGCAGGTGCTGGAAAACCTGAAAAAAGCAAGCGGCGAAAAGGCCTGTACTGCCGATGTGAAAAACATGACAAAGGAACAGATATTCAAGTTTTTTGGCGAGATTCTGCCGAATTTTGACCGTGACCGCGTATATCCGACCGATATCCGCAAACTGGTTTCATGGTATAACCTGCTGGTTGAGGCGGGCATAACCGATTTCCGGGAAGAGGAAGAAAAAAACGCGGCGGAAGGAACAACCGCTGAATAAATTCTGGATTCCGTGAAACTTGCCGAAATCATATCGCTCCTGGAGCAGTCCGCACCGCTGGACTATCAGGAAAGTTGGGACAATGCCGGATTGCAGGTGGGTCAACCAGACAGTGAGGTGTCAGACATACTGCTTTGCATAGATGTTACGGAGCAGGTTCTTGATGAGGCCTTGGAAAGCGGCTGTCAGCTGGTTGTTTCACATCATCCGCTTATTTTCCACGGGCTGAAAACCCTGCGCGGCGGTTCGTCGGTGGAACGTTGCGTCATGAAGGCCATAAAACATGACATTGCCGTCTACAGCGCGCACACCAACATGGACAACTGGCTGCAAGGGGGTGTCAATGCGCGTATTGCGCGGAAAATAGGGCTGGAGCACTGCGAGCCTCTGGTGCCGGCTCCGGGCCATATGCAGGCCGGTTCCGGCATGATAGGCGAGTTGCCGCATCCGGAGGACGAAACGTCGTTTCTGCTACGTGTCAAGGACACATTCCGCGTGCCGTGCCTGAAAATGACACGCCTGCTCGGCAAGCCTGTACGCAAGGTGGCCCTGTGTGGCGGGGCAGGCAGTTTTTTGTTGCCGCAGGCCATTGACAAGGGAGCCGACGTGTTTGTGTCGGCCGACTTCAAGTACCACGAGTTCTTCCAGGCGGAGAGCCGCATAGTCATAGCAGATATAGGACATTACGAAAGCGAACAATACACAAAAGAGATATTTTTTGAACTTATATCAAAAAAAATTCCTACTTTTGCAATCCATTTCTCGAAAGCGGACGGAAGTCCTGTCAATTATTTGTGATTCAAAAAGAAAATACATAAAAGCATAATAAAATGACAAACGAAACTAAAGCTGAAAAAGAAGTAACCATAGAGGACAAGCTGAAAGCCCTGTATCATTTGCAACAAGTCGTTTCAGACATAGACAAAATCCGTGTTCTTCGCGGAGAGCTTCCTTTGGAGGTACGTGACCTGGAAGATGAGCTTTTCGGATTGCAGACCAGGCTGGACAACTACGCTGCCGACATTACCGAGCAGGAAGCCAATATCAGCGCCATGCGTGTAAAGATAGAGGAGGCAAAAATAAAAATCGGCAAATACAAGGAACAGCAGGAAAACGTCCGCAACAGCCGCGAATACGACAACCTTTCCAAGGAAATTGAATATCAGACGCTCGACATAGAACTATGCGAGAAAAGGATTCGCGAATATACAGCCGCCCTTGAACAGAAACAGGCCGACAAGGCACAGACCATCACTACGATGGAAGAAAGACGTCTGGACCTGAACCAGAAAAAGTCCGAGTTGGATGAAATTGTTGCCGAGACCAAACAGGAAGAAGAAAACCTGCGCGAAAAGGCAAAACAGATAGAAGGTACGGTGGGTGATGAACGGCTCCTGAACGCTTTCAAGCGCATACGCAAGAACGCACGTAACGGACTGGCTGTCGTTACCGTGGAACGTGGTGCATGCGGTGGCTGCTTCAACAAAATACCGGCCCAGCGTCAGCTGGATATCCGTTCGCGCAAGAAAGTCATTGTGTGTGAATATTGCGGACGCATTCTGGTTGATCCGGAACTTGGTGGAGATGACAAGCAGGAAGAAGCATAAAACAAAAAGACTGATATATTGAAAAAAAACGAAGTTTCCGCACGCGGACTTCGTTTTTTTTATGGAAATAACCTATCTTTGTGCGTACAACAACCGATAATGGCAAAGGCAGGTATTACAATAGGCATATGGCTGCTCTGCCTGTCGTTTGCGGCAGCGCAGAATGCCGAAAGCGGGTCCGCGTTCCTGCTTCAGGAGAAAAACCGGCTTTCCCGGCAGGACATGAATACGTTCGGGCCGACATATCCTGCACTTCCGCTTTATCGTTTGCCGGACAGCCTGTTTCTTGTCCCCCTTGCCATGCAGATGCCGCGCGAGCTGCGTATGGAAATGCCTCCGTACACCGATTATTCTTCATTCTCCTTCAATCACGACTATGACCGCTCCGGCATGTTGCGCGCCTTTGACAACAGTGCGCTGTTTGCGTCCGGGTCACGTACGACTTATATCGGTTTGGGTGTAGCGGCCTCTTCCAGCCTGTCGTATGTCTATCGACCGGTGGAGAACCTGCAAATCAGTGTCAGCGCCGTGGCGAGCAAATATGCTTTCGGCACTTCGTTCAGCAACCAGTTCGGTTTTTCAGGAAACCTGCGCTACGATTTTAACGAACATGTGGCTTTCAACATGTTCGGCACGTATTATCTGCAACAGCCGTTTTATTCCGTGGCGGCTTATCCGTATATGGGCTATTCAAGTTTCGGGGCGTTCATGTCGTTTGAGAACGATTATGTCGGTGCCAACCTGGGGGCGCAACGCTACTACAACCCGATGTTGCGCCGTTGGGAGACCGTGCCGATTGTCATGCCCTATGTCAAGATTGGCGATGTGCCGTTGGGCGTTGATGTGGGCGGCCTGCTGAAATCCCTGCTGATAGATGCCATCCAGCACAAACGCGGACAAGGCGGTTATTTCAACAACGACATTATGGAAGGCCCGTTGTCACCACTGCCGCCTTCCGGCCTGTCCGTGCCCGCCGGTGGCGGAAATCATCTGAACATATCCATCTCGCCTTCACAAAATCATTTGCCGTTTCCCGTGCGGAAATAGGTGAGGGGAGGGTTTCCAGAATTTTCTTCCGAATGAGGAAAAATGAAAAAAATCGTGGAATGATGGATTGTTGAAAACAATCATGAATCTAACTTATATATAAGGTAATTTGAATTTTTGAAAAAGATTTTTGTAATAATTTTTTTTCTTATCTTTGTATGAGTCTTTGATGCTAATTGGTGCACTAAAGAAAGATGGTATCAAAAATAAAAAGTGGACATGAATGATATAGCCCAGAACAGTTTTATAACCAATCAGGAAAAACTTCTTTCTGAAATCATTAATGGGATATTACCCAAAACCCGGCAGATGGATATATTGGTCGGATATTTCTATTTTTCAGGATATAGTCTGATTTCAGAGAAGTTAAAAGACAAAAAAGTCCGCATACTTGTTGGTTTGGATATAGAAATTAATATCTCCAAATGTTTGGTGGAGATAGATACTTTTTCAAAAAGCAATATTTCCCGCGGGCAACAGCGTGAAGACTATTTTAGTAAATTTGTTCGGTTGTTTAATGAAACGGATTTTCTGGACAGTGAGGAAAAATTAAACTCTTTTCGTTTGTTCTATGAGAAAATAAAAAACGGTACGCTGGAAATCCGGCGGACAGAAGATCCGTGCCATGCAAAAATGTATCTTTTCTCTTATACGGACGAGGTCAATGAAGGAGGCGAATTGCCGGGAACGGTTATTACCGGTTCCAGCAATTTGTCTTATGCAGGATTGGCAGGCCGTCTGGAAATCAACGCACGATTTAACGACAAGCATTCGGTGCATGATGGGCAGAAAATATTTGACGAGTTATGGGCCGATTCGGTAGTCATTGCCGATAAGGAAAACCTGGAAGAGTTTGACAGTAAGGTTATCAAGAAGATATGGTATGAAAAACTTTATCAGCCATATTTGATGTACATTCGTGTCTTGAAAGAGTATTTTACCATTCCTACAAAAGAAGATCTGCTTACCCCTTATGATATAACCGAAGGTAAATATGCCAACCTGAAATATCAGACAGATGCGGTGCAGATGGCGCTCAATGCCATAGAAAACCATAGTGGTGCTATTATTGCTGATGTGGTAGGACTTGGAAAAAGTATTATAGCTTCTACAGTAGCCCGTAATTTGCGACTTCGTACTATTGTGATATGTCCGCCTCATTTGTTGCGTCAGTGGGAAGGCTACCGGGATGAATTCCGATTTACGGCTTCTGTATTCAGTAGCGGGCAAATAGAAACAGCACTGAATTATTACAGGGAACAAGTCCATGCAGGGGAACAGTACCTGATTATCATAGACGAGGCTCACCGCTATAGGAATGAATATACGAAAGATTATGCAGATTTACATAATCTTTGTTCTGACAACAAAGTGCTTTTGCTGACGGCCACGCCATTCAACAACCGTCCGGATGATATTTATTCCATGTTGAAATTGTTCCAGATACCAACAAAATCTACCTTGAAAACGGTTGACAACCTTGGCGGGGCGTTTAAGGATTTAATCAAGGTGTATAAACAATTGACGGAGGACCAACGCAACAAAAAACTCACCGAAGATGCTGTGAAAGAACAGGCAAAGCATATAGCACAGACTATCCGTTCCATTATAAGCCCGTTGGTAGTGCGCCGTTCCCGGCTTGACTTACAGGATATTCCCGAATATGCAAAAGACTTGGAACAGCAGAAAATTCAATTGGTAATGCCCGATGACCCTGTAGAATTGGAATATGATTTAAGTTCGTTGAAAGAATTGTATTTGAGAACTCTGGATAAAATAGATGCTCCTGAAGACGGACAGGATGGTTCCCAACGTTTTAAAGCTGCCCGTTATTCGCCGGTTACATACGTAAAGCCTGATATGGCAAAGCAACTGGCCAAGGAACTGGAAGACAAAACCGGTGTACAGTTCAATCTGTTGGTTGGGCGACAACAGAACATAGCAGGATTCATGCGCAAACTCCTGGTGCGTCGGTTTGAAAGTTCCGTTGCTGCCTTTAAGACATCGTTGGACTATATGATCGAATCTTCTGAACATATATTGCGCTGGATTGAACATGCGGGGAAAGTGCCGGTTTACAAAAAAGGCAATCTGCCTGATGTGGATACTTTCTATTCCGAAACGGATGATGGTACGGAGGCAATACAGGAGCAGTTTGAAAAATATGAAAAACGCGGTTTCTTTGAAATTGACATGAAGTATATCAATGACAGTTTCGTGCGGGATGTCAATGATGACATAGCGTTGCTCAAGGCCATTCGTACAGAATGGTTCGGGGAAGAAACATCCATACGGAAAGATCCCAAACTGGAATCGTTTAAACGTATCCTGAAAGAGCAGATGCAGAAGGAACCGAACCGCAAATTGATTGTTTTCACGGAGTTTGCCGATACAGCCAACTATTTGGGGTGCGAACTGGCAAACAGCGGATTTCCTGTCTTCAAATATACTTCAGCCGATGCGTCGGATACGAACAAGAACCTGATACGGGCAAATTTCGATGCCGGATATAAACCTGAACTGCAACGCAACGATTTCCACATTCTGATTGCAACCGATGCTATTTCGGAAGGATATAACCTGCATCGTGCAGGCGCTATTATCAATTATGACATTCCTTATAATCCGACCCGTGTTATCCAGCGTATCGGGCGTATCAACCGTATAAACAGGAAAATGTTTGACCATTTGTATATTTACAACTATTTTCCGACAGATGTAGGTGAAACAGAAACACGGACCAAGGAAATTTCAACCTTAAAAATGGCCATGATTCATGCTATTATGGGTGAAGACACCAAGGCACTGACCAAGGATGAGGAATTGCAAGCTTTTTTCAAGGCACGTTATCGTGCGGAATTAGCCAAGGATGAAGAGGCTTCCTGGGATAACCGTTACCGTAAATTGTTCAATGAACTCAAAGGGACGGATGTGTATGACAAGGCAATGGAGATTCCGCATCGGGCACGCACGGGACGCAAAGCAGAAAAACCTTGTCGTGGAGTGCTTATGCTTGGGAAAAAAGGGAATGATTTCGTCTTTAAAATAGCCGCTGAGAACCAGCCTCCCATGGCACTTACGGCAGAACAGGCTATTGGGCTTTTTGAGGCGGCAAAAACAGAGATACCCTATGCCTTGTCGGAAAAATTCGATCCGATATACCAGCAACTGAAACATCGTTTGTTTACCAGTGAAACGGCTGATAAAAACGACAAGGAGCGTCTTAATGCGTTTGCCAAATTGAAATTGATAGTTCAGGCCGGTGTTTTGGACAAGGATTATCTTTTAGACCTTTCGTCCGTATTGCGCAGTGATGCACTTCCCGGATTTGAGATAAGGATGATAAACCAACTTACGGCGAAGGATTTCCATACACTTCCGCAAAAAATAACGCAAGACTATTTGAACCGTATTCTTGCAGCAGGCAACAAGGTGGAGGAAGGAGAAGAAACGCTGATATTGACGGAAGAACTGCAATGACTTTAGGCAACAAATGGAAAACAATAATATCAAATAACCATGGAATTTAATAAGGCATATAACCGCAATGAGTTTGTAAATTTCCTGAAAAGGAATTTTTTGCCGGAGGATTTCCGGCAGGAAGAAACGCGTATTGATTTTTCATCGACTTACACACGTCAGGTAACCAGGTTGGGAGCATCCGATAAATTGGATGTTGTTGTTCTGGAGGTGAAGCATTGCGGAAAGGACGACCCGCGTGTCAGCTTATCCAAAGAGGCATTCCGCATATTGGCCGGCGAATGGGCGAGCCGTGCACTGGTTTTGTTCGTACCGCATGACAATCCTGCCAATTACCGTTTTTCGTTGATCGAAATAACATTGGAAGGTGATGAGAATACTGCCAAGGTATATCGAAAATACTCCAATCCGCGCAGATATAGCTATTTTTTAGGTGATGGGATTGCATATTATACTCCCAACAAATACCTCAATGAAAAAGGCCGCGTGGTCAGTATTGAAGATTTGCGCAACCGTTTTTCAGTGGAAGTGCTTACCAAAGAGTTCTATCAGGAGTTGTCCGACTGGTATGCCTGGGCCATTAAAATCATACGTTTTCCCAATAATATCAATGACAATACGGATGATGACAAGTTTAACAACGAGGGTGCCATCCGTCTGATTACACGTCTTATATTTGTTTGGTTTCTGAAACAACGCCATCTTGTTCCGGATGAATTTTTCGACGAACAATATATTGCGGCAAATCTGATAAAGGATTTTAACCCTAATACGAAAGTGGATTTGTTCTCCAAATCCAATGAGAGCAAATACTATAAGGCTATTCTTCAGAACTTGTTTTTTGCCATGCTGAATAGTCCTATAACGGCAGAAGGCAGCAAGGAAATTTCTGAGCGACATTTCAGGAAATTGAATGAGCAGGGAAAAGCGGACAGAACTGATTATGACAACAACAAGCTGATGCGCTACGAGTCTTATTTCAAGAATCCGCAGCTGTTTGTTGACCTGGCTAACACAACTGTCCCGTTCTTGAATGGCGGTCTGTTTGATTGTCTTGATGATAAGGACAACGGTATGTATTACGATGGTTTCAGCGACCGCGAAGCTGTAAAGAAAGCATTGATTGTTCCCGATTATCTTTTCTTTGGCGAGGAAGTCGGCAAAAACATAGACCTGTCGGAATGGTATGGTGATCAGAAAAAGAAGAAAGTTTACGCCCGGGGTATTATTGATATTTTGAAACGTTACAACTTTACCGTTGAGGAAAATACACCGTTTGACCAGGAGGTTTCACTCGACCCCGAATTGCTGGGCAAGGTTTTCGAGAATCTTCTTGCATCATTCAATCCTGAAACACAGACTACAGCACGTAAGCAGACCGGTTCGTTCTACACGCCACGCGAGATAGTGCAATACATGGTGGATGAAAGTCTTATAGCACACTTGAAACGTACAGTAGGAGAGGAACTGGAACCCCAGTACCGCCAGCTCATGCAATACTCGGACGATGACGTGGAGTTGACCGTCGAACAACGCAAAAGCATCATGCAATCCTTATACAATTGCAAGATACTCGACCCAGCCTGCGGCTCGGGAGCTTTTCCTATGGGTATCCTCCAGCAGATGGTGCATATCCTTAACCGTATTGACCCCGGTAATGAAATGTGGAAGGAGATGATGCTTAAAGAGGCCATCGATGAAACGTCGGAAGCTTACCGTAATTTGTCTGATGAGGAACGGAAAGAATCGATTGCAGATATTGAGCGTAGTTTCGATGAGAATGTCAACCGCCCCGACTACGCCCGCAAACTCTATCTCATCGAAAACTGTATCTATGGAGTGGATATCCAGCCTATTGCCATACAGATCAGCAAATTGCGCTTCTTTATTTCGTTGGTTGTCGATCAAAATACCAACGCCGACCCTACCGATAACTTTGGCATACGTCCGCTTCCGAATCTTGAAGCGAAATTTGTAGCGGCCAATACTCTTATGGGATTACAGAAAAAAGATGCTTCTCTGTTTGATAGTGAAGCAATAAAAGCAAAGGAGAATGAATTGAAGATAGCCAAACATAAGATATTTGGAGCAAAGACAATCCGTACCAAACGTAAATATCGCCAGATAGTAAATGATTTACGTCTTGAAATAGCCACTATGTTAAAAGGAAATGGGGCTGTAGGCAATGATGAGGCAAGAGAATTAGCCTCATGGGATATGTTTGATCAAAATTCATCATCGCCTTTTTTTGACCCCGAATGGATGTTTGGGATCAAAGATGATTTTGATATTGTAATTGGTAATCCGCCATACGTTCAATTACAGGCAAATGATGGAACCCTTGGAGCAATGTATGAAAAACTGAATTATAAAACATTTGTTAGAACAGGTGATATTTATTCACTTTTTTATGAAAGAGGATATCAGCTTTTAGTAAGTAAAGGACATTTGTGCTATATTACATCCAATAAATGGATGAGAGCTGCATACGGAGAGAAAACGAGAAAGTTTTTTGCAGAGAAAACAAATCCAAAAGTTTTAATAGATTTTGCTGGAGTAAAAATCTTTGAAAGTGCTACTGTTGATACAAATATATTGTTGTTTTCAAAGGAAAAGAATGAGGGTAAAACTATTGGTGTTTTAGCAAATAAGTTATCTAAAAATAGTATAAATAATTTGAGCGTTTTTGTGCAGCAGAATAGCGTGGAATGCAGTTTCAGCAACTCCGATTCATGGGTCATATTATCTCCAATAGAACAAAGTATCAAGCGTAAGGTTGAAGCTGTAGGTACACCACTAAAAGAGTGGGACATTAATATATATCGTGGAGTTCTTACCGGTTATAATGATGCATTTATTATTTCTACGGAAAAACGAAATGAGATATTATATAATTGTCAGACAGAGGACGAACGTACTCGTACTGCTGAACTTATACGACCGATTTTGCGTGGCAGGGATATAAAGAAATATGAATATGAGTGGGCTGACTTATGGATTATAAATACTCACAATGGTATCAAAGGTAAGTTTACCTCGTATAGATGTTAATAAATATCCAGCTATAAAAGCACATTTAGATCAATATTGGGATAAAATATCAAAAAGATCAGACAAAGGAGATTCTCCTTATAATCTTCGCAATTGCGCTTATATGGAGGATTTTTATAAGCCAAAAATAATCTGGAAAAGAGTAGGTTCTATTTTGCGGTTTTGCTATGATAATAATCAAT
>CALUNA010000014.1 GCA_944321895.1 uncultured Bacteroidales bacterium
TAAATTCTGATTTATATGTCTTTATTTTTTGCTGCTTTGGAAAAGCGGGAGCGGATGCTGGTGACTTTATCCCTTGTCAGCCGTTCCGGTTTTGCTGCAAAAAGACGCAACATAGTCGGATAAGCCGCATTTTTTTTCTGTGGGCAGTCCGGCAGGAATGGTAACCGGATAGTTGGGGAACTTGGGTGTATGTGGGAAGATGACAGGGTAAAGGGGGATTCTTTTTGCGGGCTGAGTATGGATTTTTTTATCCGCCTGACAAAAAGATTTTTGGAAAAGTGTAGGGTTGTAGGGGTTATTTTCATGGAAAAGTGTATATTTGCATCGCAAAATATCATGGAAAAGTGTAAAGGCGATGCTGTACAGGAAGATCAGATCATATATTGAAGACTATCTGAGGTCGAATGAGGACAAGATTCTCATTATTGAAGGCGCGAGGCAAATAGGTAAGTCATACATCATCAGGGATGCAGGCAAAGAACTTTATGATAATTTTGTTGAGATAAACTTCGTTGCCGATGATGAAGGAGAAAAGATTTTCAAGAATGTCCATACGACTGAAGAGTTTTATCTGAAGTTAAGCATGATTGCAGGCTCCAAGCTGGACAGGTATGAAAACACACTGGTATTTATTGATGAAATTCAGCAATATCCACAATACCTGACCATGCTCAAATTTTTGAGGGAAGAGCGTCGGTACAGATTTATCAGTAGCGGGAGTCTGCTCGGCATAGCTTTGAAAGGGACTGTTTCCGTACCGATCGGGAGTGTTATACTCAAGAAGATGTACCAACTTGATTTTGAGGAATTTCTGGTTGCAAATGGTTTCGGCAGGGTTGCTATTGACCATTTGAGAAAATCCTTTGAAACGAAAGATTCGTTGGCGCAGGATGTTCACGACAAGGTTCTTGGACTTTTTAAAAGGTATCTTCTTGTTGGTGGAATGCCTGATGCTGTCAATGAATATCTGGAAACTCGTAATATTGTCAAAGTGAGAGAGATACAGGAAGCCATCCGGGTTCTGTATGGCATAGATGCTTCACGTTATGAAGAAGTGGCAGCCAGAAAGTTGCATATCCGTCGTATATATGATATGATTCCGTCCCAGATGGAAAACAAGAAGAAGCGGATTGTGGTGAAGGATATACAAGACAGGAAAGGGGATCGATTCAGCAATTATACTGAAGAGTTTGAGTATCTGATTAGTTCTGGTATTACGATAGCATCATATGCCATCAGCAATCCGAAATTTCCTTTGGCCGAATCGCAACAGAAAAATCTGCTGAAGCTGTATATGAATGATGTCGGCATGCTGAGCTCCCAATTGTACCAGTACAATGTGCAGCCTGTCTTGAACGATATAAGCAGTATTAATCTTGGCTCCGTATATGAAAGTGTGGTAGCACAAGAACTGAAGGCTCATTACAACAACTTGTTTTACTACGACAACAAGCAGAAAGGAGAGGTCGATTTCCTTGTAGATGATATCAGTACAATGAGTGTTTTGCCTATTGAGGTCAAGTCCGGAAAGGATTATGCTGTCCATAGTGCATTGGATAACCTGATGTCCGTTCCGGATTACCACATCGTTTCATCTATTGTTTTGTCAAACGAAAGGGAAATCAAGCAAAAAGGCAAGGTCTTATATCTTCCAATCTATCATGTAATGTTTCTGGAGAATAAAATGCCAGGAAAGGATGATTTGTACTTCTAATCATGATATGAAAAAGACTCAATAAGTCAATCATAGCTGTATTTTAGGAATGTAATTTATAACGCCAGAAAACCATCTTCCACGAAAACAAGGATTAAGGCTGCGTAGCTGTAATAATTATAACGTGAATCCGACTTGTCATTTGTTGTACTCGTGTTGTTTTACAGCCAAAGCATCAGAAAGCTTGCAGAAATTATCCGGTATTCAAAATAATTCCGTAACTTTGTCCACGGTAATCAGGGCTGTTATTGTCCGTAATTCTTTGTTCTTAGTACCATAGAGATATGACATTCCTTGTTGATTATCAATTTTTTTCAGCTACTTATAATCTGTTGAGCTAACATTAATACAAAACTTAAAACATGAAAAAATCTACATTGTTGTTTGTTGCCGGCGCCTTGACATTGTTTTGCGGCCGGATGTTTGCATTTGAATATCAAGGATTGAACTATTCTGTTCTGTCGGAAGAAAAAATGACGGTCAGTGTTTCCAGGGGCTCTGCCGATCCGGTTGGTGCTCTGGTCATTCCAGAAAAAGTGTATGATGGTGACAAGGAATATACGGTGACTGAGGTTGCAGCACTGGGATTTGCAAGGTGTCAGCAACTGACATCTGTTGAAATGCCGAATACGGTAACCGTACTGAACAATGATTGTTTCATGACGTGTAGTGCGCTTGCGGATGTTGTCCTCTCAAACAGCCTGAAGACGATAGGCAGGTTTGCGTTCAACGGAAGCAAAATAGAATCCATAACCTTGCCTGTGACCTTGGAAAGTATCGGAAATCAGGCTTTCTGCAATTGTTTTGATTTGAGGGAGTTTGTTATGGATGGCACTGGGAAGTATTTTTCGGTTGAGGATGGTGTTTTGTTCAATGCCGATAAGACTATGCTGGTTTCATATCCGAATATGAAAGGCGATACCTATGTTATCCCTTCTTTTGTAACAACGATTGGTGAAAATGCTTTTTATTCCTGCCGTGGTCTCAAATCTGTTACTGTTGGTGATAATGTGAAATCCGTACTTGAAGGTGCATTCTATAACTGTGCTGCGCTGGAGCAAATTGTTTTGCCAAACACAGTGACAACATTGGAAGACTGGGTGTTTGCCTATTGCAGTGCTTTGAAGTCGGCAGTCTTGCCGGACGGTATTGCTGCCATAGGTAACGACTTGTTTGCAGGCTGTGGCCGTCTGGAATCGATTGATATACCAGAAAGCGTTACAAGTATCGGCCGTCAGGCTTTTCACAGCTGCGCATCACTGAAAAACGTTGGCTGGAGCAAGAATATAGAAACTGTCGCTTCCGAAGCGTTTTCCGGTTGCCGGTCACTGACAGAGATGGTCCTTTCTTCTCCTGTAACTGAAATCGGTCTGGAAGCTTTCTACGGCTGTGCCAGTATGAAGAAGCTGGTGTTGCCGGCCGAGCTTGAGTATCTGGCAGATGCGATTATCCTTGATTGTGTTGAACTTGATACTGTTGCATGTTATGCAACTGTACCTCCTACATGCGCTCAATGGGTGTTTGAGGGGCTTCCTGAAAACTGCAAACTGTATGTGCCCGAGGACACAATGGAAGATTATTCAAAGGCTTCCGGTTGGAACAAGTTTAAATATATATATGAAATAAAGTCCACCGGAATAGAATCAGCCCAATATGAGCCGTTCAGCATCTATGCGGCCGGACATACCCTGGTTATTGATAATTTGCCTGTTCCTGAAACAGTAACTGTCTATAATCTGAATGGTTGCAAGGTTGCCGAGTTCATGGCTGCGCCTGGTTGCAACAGCATGGAACTGGGTGCTGGATGTTATGTTGTCTGTTGCGCAGGTAGGAGTGTGAAGGTTGTGCTTTGACCGTTGTTTGTTTGGGCGGCATAATATTGCATCCGGCAATTCGTAAGGCTATTCATGCCTTTGTTTTCAAAACATTTTCCTTGCTTACCAATATTCGACACATACGGTTTTAACCGTATGTGTCTGTGTATGTTTGCAAAAAGCGATAACATCCGCCTTCAATGTTTGTCCGACCTTTTGTTCCGATAGACTGGCATATTGACTCAAAAAAAGGAATGGGCTGGATTTTATAAAGCTTTTTGCCGGTACTGATTCCGTGGATAATATCTGGAATCGGTTTGCTGTGTTTTTATAGAAATCCCTGTTTCAGAATGGCAAGTCGTAACCGCGTGTGTTATCTTCACATACCATATTTGAAATATGGCTGTTGTTGGTAGTTGCAATGTCCTTTATTTTATTGCGGAATAGTGCGAAAGTAGTAGTGTTTTCAATTTCTTTTTTTCTATTCCGGCTGATGTTCAGATATTCTTCCTCTTTATCAATTCCTAAAAAGCGTCTTCTGAGCAGATTGGCGGCAATGCCTGTGGTGCTGCTGCCCGTAAAAGGGTCGAGAATCCAAGCGCCGCTGTGGGTCGATGCTAAAATGATACGCGACAATACGGCCAAAGGTTTTTGTGTGGGATGTTTTCCACACGATTTTTCCCAACGGGCAATGGCGGGCAAATGCCATACGTCTGTCATTTGCTTGTTGTCGTTGATTTTTTTCATAATGTCATAGTTGTAACAATGCGGAATCTTGGCAGATTTGCGTGCCCAAATGATAAATTCCATTGAATGTGTGAAGTAGCGGCATGAGATGTTGGGCGGTGGATTTGTTTTTGCCCATGTTATTACATTCAGAATCTTGAACCCCTGTTCCGTCAGAATGTTAGCAATGGAAAATATATTATGATATGTGCCGCTAATCCATATTGTGCCGTTTCCCTTGAGTTTTTGTCTGCATTCGCTTATCCATTTCCGGTTGAAGGTGTCCATGTATTCTGGAGTGCCTCCTTTGTCCCAATCTCCTTTGTCAACGCAAACCACTTTGCCACTTTGTACGCTTATGCCTCCATTGCTCAAGAAATAGGGTGGGTCGGCAAATATCATGTCGAATTTGAAATTGAATTGTTTTAGCAGTTCGATGCAATCACCGTGGAGCAGTGTGAAGGCGCAGTCAGGAGAACGGAAGAACGGGGTAATCATTTTTTATTTTATAGATGACAAATCTATCTGCGGGATAATAGCGGTATTAGTATAATTTTTTTTGTAATAGAATGCACGTCGGCGTGCCATTATTGTTCCTCCTTTTCCATCGGGCGCATAAGTTTTATCTTGATTGTTTGCTCCTTTTGTTTTTGGCTCAAGATATATTCCCATGCTGCAAGATAGCTGGTCGGCGCGTCCTTCGATAATGTATTTCCGGATGTCTTCCCAATCTTTTCTGAATATGCCATTTTGCACATCGGTCGGATGATCCAGAAAATAGTCGACAATTACATAGTCATTCTGTTGGAGAGGTTTTCCGTCTTTTTTAGCAAGATACGCTACCCAGAATGTCAGGTTTATCTTGTTTCTTAATTTTGCAGTTTCCCATGTTTCCTGGGAGACTTCCATAAATTAATCATTTGAATGGCTGTTGGTTCTTTGGCTTTTATTTCTCCATTACGATTTTTTTGTAGAGGCAGGATTTTTATCTCACAACCAATTTCAGGAATGTCTGCTTCATCGCGATTATTGTTTTGGATGCCCAACAAGTTTTCAATAATAAGTCCTGATGCGCCTTTTAACATTTTGTCTCGTTCAATACCAAGCTCATTTTTAATCTGTCCTATTGTTTTCCCTTTTGAATTGCCTATTATTTTGAATAATGGCATCATATGTTCAATAATTCTGCTGCTAATCATATTAAACTAATAAGTAAGGTTTGTCTATTTCGTAATTTCTAATGAGCAGTTCAGACAATTTGCCTCTTTTTTCAGGATTAGCATTGACCATTCTAGTTGCCATTACTCTTAGAATATGATATTCCTTATATATGTTGTCAAAGAAATTGTCATTATTGTCTTTGCCTTTTACGTCTGAATTGCTTAAAATAAAATTGGCTTTACATTTTGTTATTTTATGGCAAAAGTTACGTAACCGGATTTGTTCTTCATCATTAAATTCTTCTTTGGCATAAGAATTAAAAGAAGAGGTTCTGCTTAAAGGTTTGTATGGAGGATCAAAATAGAATAAGCTATTAGGAGAAGCATAAATATCTGTTTTTGCAAAATCACCGCATAAGATTTCCACTTTTTGGAGAATTAAAGAATCAGCAAGAATTGTATCTTCATCACAGATTTTGGGGTTTGGGTATTTGCCATGAGGAACATTAAAATATCCTCTTGAATTAACTCTATATAAACCATTAAAACAAGTCCTGTTTAAAAAAATGAATAAGGAAGCTGTTTCCGTCTCTGATAAATTTTCTGTATTGTATATATTACGTTTTTCCAGGTAATAGATTTTTCTGTCTTCTTCTTTCAGTTGTATGTATTCATTCTGTAGTTTGTGTAATAAAGAAATGATTTGACTCGGCTGTTCTTTAACTACTTTATATGTAGTCATGAGCTGGGGATTGATATCGTTTATGACAGCTTTTTTTATATTAGGATATTTTTGTAGTATCCAAAATAAAACAGCTCCTCCACCAACAAATGGTTCGATGTAGGTCATTTCTTGTCCGTCTAATAGCTGAGAAGGTAAAGATTGCTCTATGTCTTGTAGTAGTTGGGTTTTCCCTCCAGCCCATTTGACAAAAGGTTTTGTATTTCGTTTTGATATATAACTGTAGCTCATAGTTTAGTCATTGAACACTTTTACTTCGTTACAAAAGTATTGATTTTATTGGAAATGCAAAAACATAAGTCAGCGAATATAAAACTTTTTCTGTCCGGTTTTTGTTTTGCGGCGGTGTGTGTTCATGTGCATGATAAATCGCGGAATTTGTGTACCTTTGCGCTTTGTTGATTAAAAAAGGAATGTACATGCAAGGTGTTGTTTTCCGGGCGGTTATCTGCCTGTGTTTTTGGGGAGTCGGTTTGGCGGCCGCGGCGCAGCCTACTGTTTCGCTTCCGGTTCCCGGGAGTGTGGAGTTTTGCGGACAGACCATTGATTTGTCGCGCTACGACATGCGCGAGCGTTTTGACCGTGAGCAGCTGGCTTTCATGTACATGCACTCTTCCAGTATTCAGCTGGTCAAGCGCGCCAACCGCTATTTTCCCATTATCGAGCCGATATTGAAGCGCAACGGCATTCCTGATGATCTGAAATACCTGGCGGTGATAGAAAGCGGTCTGAATCCGCGTGCCGTATCGCCGGCCAAGGCGGCGGGATTGTGGCAGTTTATGGCCAAGACGGCGCAGCAGTACGGTCTGGAAGTGAACAGCGAGGTAGACGAGCGCTATCATGTGGAGAAAGCCACGGTAGCGGTCTGCCAGTATTTGAAAGATGCGTATGCCCGTTTCGGCGACTGGCCGACGACCTGTGCGTCCTACAACGCGGGGCAGGCACGCATCTCGACCGAACAGGACAAACAGCAGGTGCAAAGTTCGTTCGACATGCTGCTTGTGAGCGAGACGAGCCGTTACGTATTCCGTATCCTGGCGGCCAAATCGTTCCTTGAAAATCCGTCGGCCTACAATTTTCATTTCAAGAAGGAGCATTTCTACCACACCGTGCGCACGAAAGATGTGGTGGTCAATACTTCCGTGCCTGATTGGGCGGCGTGGGCCAAGGAACACGGCATAACCTATTCGCAACTGAAGGATTTCAATCCGTGGCTTGTGTCGCGGAGCCTGACCAATCCGCAGGGCAAGATATACACTGTCCGTGTGCCGTTGAAGGAAGATTTGCATTTCAATATCCAGAAAGTGCATATCCATAATACGGACTGGCTGAAATAAATATTTTGAATATTATGTGGTTACAATTACTTTGGATAGTCGTAGGTTTTGTTTTTCTTATCGGCGGGGCCAATTATCTGGTTGACGGTGCATCAGGTCTGGCCAAGCGTTACCATGTTCCGGATTTGGTTATCGGCCTGACGGTTGTGGCGTTCGGTACATCCGCGCCGGAGATGGTGGTCAATATTGTTGCGGCCGTGCGTGGCGCGACGGACATTGCTTTGACCAATATCATAGGCAGCAATATTATTAACGTGCTGGTCATTTTGGGCTGGGCGGCTGCGCTCTATCCGATTCCGTCGCCCAGGAGTTCGCGCATGTTCGATATTCCGCTCAGTGCGCTGGCGGGTTTCATGCTGATTTTCCTGTCGTTGGGTCCTGATGCGGAAATAGGCCGTTGGGATGGTGTTATTCTGCTGCTGGTGTTTGCCGTGTTCATGTATGTTACCGTGCGGCGCGGTTTGGATGGCACTGATACGCCGGAGAATTTCAAGCCTGTTAAGGTCTGGCTGGCCCTGTTGATGATAGTCGGCGGTTTGGTTGCGCTGGTTTTCGGCGGGCAGCTTATCGTAAATGCTTCCACGGAGCTGGCTACGGAGCTTGGTGTACCGCAGTCTGTTATCGGTTTGACGATAGTTGCGTTGGGCACTTCGTTGCCCGAACTGGCGACTTCGGTTGTTGCGGCCTATAAAAAGAACACCGACATGGCGTTGGGGAATGTTATCGGCAGCAATATTTTCAATGTGTTTTTTGTATTGGGTATCAGTGCAGTCATTCATCCGCTTCCGGTTTATGCCAACATGTGGCAGGATGCGTTGCTTGCCGGCGGCAGCTGCCTGCTGGTGTTGTTGTTCGTCTCTACCAACAAGAAGCATCGTATTTTGCGTTCGGAGGGCATGTTAATGGTATTGGCTTATGTCTTGTATATTATTCTTCGGCTTTGAGTCCAGCCGTATTTTCTGACAGGGCCGGAGCATCAGCTCCGGTTTTTTTGTGTTTGTGTGTGGCTTTTGTTTGTGGGCGTATGGCGGAAACGGAGATATGAAACGGGCCGGTTGCATGTGCAGCCGGCCCGTTTTCTGCTGTTATATTTGTTTATGGGATTACATGACTGTTTCGTTTTCGCTGCCTTCATCGCCTGTCATGCTCATGGCACAGCGGAACCCGATTGTGCTGCTGCACTTGTCCTGGTCCATATAGCGTCTTGTGGACGGGTTCAGCCAATAGATACGGTCTTTCCATGAGCCGCCTTTGTAGACGCGTGTCTTGTCGGTTATGTGCGGTGCGAGCACGTCGGTGGGGTCTTTGTATCCGGCTTCGACATCCGTGGAGTCGGCCAGTGCGAACAGCGGGAAGTCCGTGTTGAGTATGGTTTCCGGGTCTCCATCCTTGTAGTTGCGCAGGTCATCGCCATAACGTACTTCTGCCATGGCCCGTCCAAGACTGTCTATGTCGCAAATCTGCTGTCCGTTTTCGTTTTTGCCCAGCAGGGGTGTGTGATATTCGTTTCCGCGGAATGTGTTGTATTCGGCAGCATCTTCGAATGTTGTAGTCCGGTATACATCGAGTACCCATTCGTTGACATTTCCAGCCATGTTGTACAGTCCGAAATCGTTGGGGAAGTATGCGTTTACCGGTGCAGTGATAACGGCTCCGTCGTTCAGTGCTCCTGACACACCCATCATGTCACCCTTGCCGCGTACGAAGTTTGCCTGGAGTTGTCCGAACTGTTTTTTGGAGATGTTCCGCACGTGGTAGCCCGACCATGGGTAGATTTTTCCTTCGGTTGTCAGTCCGTCCTGTCCTGCGACGGGTGCGTATGCGGCAAATTCCCATTCGGCTTCCGTGGGCAGGCGAAAGTCTGCAAACAGGATACCATCGGACCGTCTTACTTTCCGTTCGTTTCCGTTCAGGTCTTTTTTGGGTCTTTTGCCGACAGTAGGATTATATGTTTCGTCGTACAGGTATTTGTTTGTGTTGAAAATGAAGTTTTTTGTAATGTCTTCAAAGTCTTCGTTTCCCTGCAGGCTCGAGAAGTCCGGTGCTGCTATGATTCCGGCCTTGACGAGTGCCATTTCGTTGACCCGGTCGGTGCGCCATGTGCAGAAATCCATGGCCTGTTCCCATGTTACGCCAACTACGGGGTAGTTGTTGAATGCCGGGTGTTCAAAATAATTCTGCAAATACGGTTCGTTGTAAGCGAGTTCTTCGCGCCATACGGTCTGGTCCGGTTGTGCTTGTTCCACGAGTTGCGGTGCCGTTTTTCCGAAAACCAGCTGCATCCAGTGCAGGTATTCGCGCCAGTTCAGGTTGGACACTTCGTATTTGTCCATATAAAAGGAACTGACCGTTATGGAACGTCTGTGGTTGTCGCGTGGTGCGGTTATGTATTCGCCTCTGGAACCGATGTTGAATTGTCCTCCCTGAATGGCGACCATTCCTATCGGTGTTGTGTTTTTGAATTTCGGATTTACTTCAAATCCTGTGGAGGTCCCATCGTTGTATTTCCATCCGGTTGTGTTGGATGATGTGGAGCTGATATTATTGTCCGGTTGGGAAGCACATGATGCCAGCACGATGGTAGTTAGGGCGAAAGCGAATTTCGTTACGTTCTTCATATATAAAGATATAATTTAGGGTGCAAAGTTACATTTTTTTTGCGTATTCGGAATGATTCTGCCAAAAAAAACACTAATTTAAGCAAAAAAACATCCTTATAACTGATTTTGTCAGGAAAAAGTATGTGTTTGGGTTGTTTTTTTTTATTTTTTGTACCTTTGTCCCCTGATTTTGGTTTTTATGAGTGAATACAGCATCAACCTGAGCGGTCGTCTTGTTTCGTTGGCAACTCCGGCCGTTATGGCCGTAATCAACATCACGCCTGATTCGTTTTATGAGTCGTGCCGGAGTGAGCGGGATATTCTTGTTTCGGCGGGTGATGCGCTGTCGTGTGGTGCTTCGATTCTGGATGTCGGCGGTTATTCGAGCCGTCCGGGAGCATGTTTTGTATCTCCTGAGGAGGAGCGTCGCCGTGTGGGTTTTGCGCTTGGTGTTATCCGCAAGGAGTTTCCGGAAGCCCATTTGTCGGTTGATACGTTCCGTTCGGATGTGGCGGCATATGCCGTGGAGCAGTATGGGGTGTCGATGGTAAACGACATCTCCGGCGGGACGCTGGATGCCGGAATGTTTGATACGGTGGCCCGTTTGGGTGTTTCCTATGTGTTGATGCACATGCGTGGTACTCCTGAAACGATGCAGCAGAAGACGCATTATGACAACCTGCTGGCAGAGATAACCGATTTTTTCCAACGTCGGGTGTCGGCTTTGAAGGAGGCGGGCGTAAAGGACATAATTCTTGATCCGGGTTTCGGTTTTTCGAAGACGCTGGAACAGAATTACGAGTTGTTGCAGAAAATGTCTTGTTTCAGGACTTTCCGTTTGCCTGTCATGGCCGGTTTGTCCCGCAAGTCGATGGTTTACAAACTGCTTGGCATCACTCCCGGCGAGTCGCTTAACGGTACGACGGTTGTGAATACGCTGGCTTTGCTCAACGGTGCCGATATTCTGCGCGTTCATGATGTGAGGGCGGCTGCGGAAGCCATAAAAATCGTTTGTGAAGCACGAAAATATAATCCAATCATTGCAAAATAGACAGTTACATGGGTTTCCAGGTTATCAAGGACATAATTGACATATTGCTCGTGGCCATATTGCTGTTCGAGACTTACAAATTGCTGAAAAAGTCGGGTGCCGTGAGTGTCTTTATCGGTGTTTTTGCCTTTATTCTGGTATGGTTTCTTGTTTCCCGTGTGTTTGAGATGCAATTGCTCGGCAGCCTGTTCGACAAGTTCATAGATGTGGGAGCCATAGCGCTGATAGTTATTTTCCAGGATGAGATCCGGATGTTTTTTTCGCGCATAGGCAACAACTGGCGCATGTTTGATGTTTTCAAGCAATTGTCGAGGAAAGTGCGGGCCAGCACCAAGCAACAGCAGGCCGACCAGTCGGTTGTGCAGATTGTCCTGGCTTGCAAGAACATGTCGAAGACGAAAACGGGTGCCCTGATTGTTTTTACGCGCAAGCAGGATTTGCAGCAGTATGCCTTGTCCGGTGAACGTATAGATGCGTTGATCAGTTCGCGTCTGATAGAAAACATATTTTTCAAGAACAGTCCTCTGCACGATGGTGCGCTGCTGGTTACCGGCGGCCGGCTTCATTCTGCAGCCTGCATTCTGCCCATTTCCAAAAAGGCGGATATACCGAAACAGTTCGGGTTGCGTCACCGGGCAGCTCTTGGAATAGCGGAAAAGACGGATGCGATAGCTGTAGTCGTATCGGAGGAAACGGGCAAGATATCTTATGTTATCGGTGATGATGTCAAAGTAGGGGTGAAGCCGGAAGAGCTGGAGCAGATGCTTTCCGAGCAATGGCATGATTACAGCCATGGGAGCTGAGCGTGACCATTGATGCCGTGACATTCCGGTTTGCCGTACCCGTAAATTCTGTTTTTACAACCGCAGGAAAAACGTTATTTTTGCAACCCGAAAATTTTAGAACCAACCAGATATGAAACAATTCAAACGTACAACCGTAACATCGGCTTTGCCATACGCCAACGGCCCTGTCCATATCGGTCATTTGGCCGGCGTTTATGTTCCAGCCGACATTTATGTGCGCTATTTGCGCCTGAAAGGCGAGGATGTCCTGTTCATAGGCGGCTCGGATGAACATGGCGTGCCCATAACCATAAAAGCCCGGAAAGAGGGTGTAACCCCGCAAGACATTGTGGACCGCTATCACAACATTATTAAGAAATCGTTTGAGGAGTTCGGCATTTCGTTCGATGTCTATTCCCGCACGACCTCTGCAATACATCATCAGTTTGCGTCCGATTTTTTCCGCAAACTGTATGACAAGGGTGAGTTTGTGGAAAAGACTTCCGAGCAGTATTACGATGAGGAGGCCGGGCAGTTTCTTGCCGACCGCTACATAACCGGCGAGTGTCCTCATTGTCATGCGGAGGGGGCTTATGGCGACCAGTGCGAGAAATGCGGCACTTCTCTGTCTCCGTTGGATTTGATCAATCCGAAATCGACGATTACCGGTTCCAAGCCCGTGTTGCGCAAGACGAAACACTGGTATTTGCCGTTGGACAAGCATGAGGAGTGGTTGCGCAAATGGATATTGGAGGATCACAAGGAGTGGAAGACCAATGTTTACGGTCAATGCAAGAGCTGGCTTGACATGGGTTTGCAGCCGCGTGCGGTGAGCCGTGATCTGGACTGGGGCATTCCCGTGCCGGTGGAGGGAGCGGAAGGAAAAGTGCTTTATGTCTGGTTTGATGCTCCGATAGGTTACATATCGAACACGAAGGAGCTGTTGCCCGACAGCTGGGAAAAATGGTGGAAAGATCCGGAAACCCGCTTGGTGCATTTCATTGGGAAGGACAATATCGTGTTCCACTGCATTGTGTTCCCAGCCATGCTGAAAGCGGAGGGAAGCTATATTTTGCCGGACAACGTTCCTGCCAATGAGTTTCTGAACCTGGAGGGAGACAAGATTTCCACATCGCGCAACTGGGCTGTTTGGCTGCATGAATATCTGGAAGATTTTCCGGGCAAGCAGGATGTGCTGCGTTATGTGTTGACGGCCAATGCTCCGGAAACCAAAGACAATGATTTTACGTGGAAGGATTTTCAGGCCCGCAACAACAATGAGCTGGTTGCCGTTTACGGCAATTTTGTGAACCGTGCCCTTGTGCTGACACAGAAGTATTTCGGCGGCAAGGTACCTGCCTGCGGTGAACTTACAGCTTATGACAGGGAGACCTTGCGTGAGTTTGCCGATGTCAAGGCCGATGTGGAGCGTTATCTGGATGTGTTCCGTTTCCGTGATGCCCAGAAGGAGGCCATGAATCTGGCCCGTATCGGCAACAAATATCTGGCCGACACGGAGCCCTGGAAGATAGCCAAGACGGATATGGAGCGCGTTGCGACCATATTGCATTTGTCCTTGCAGATAGTTGCCAACTTGGCCATTGCTTTCGAGCCTTTTTTGCCGTTTTCGTCGGAAAAGCTCCGGACCATGTTGAACATGCCGGGTTTCCGTTGGAATGATCTGGGCAAGATTGACTTGCTGTCGGCCGGTCATCAGCTGGGCACTCCGGCTCTGCTGTTCGATAAGATTGATGACAGCGCGGTTGAGGCTCAGGTGCAGAAACTGCTGGCCACGAAGAAGGCCAATGAAATCAGGTCCTACAAGCCGTCTGCGGTTAAGGCGGACGTAACGTTTGATGATTTCTGCAAGATGGATATCCGTGTAGCGACGGTTCTGGAGTGCACCAAAGTGCCGAAAGCGGACAAGTTGTTGCAGTTCAGGCTGGATGATGGCATGGGTGGTCGTACGATATTGTCGGGCATAGCGCAGAGTTATCCGCATCCGGAGGAGCTTGTGGGCATGCAGGTGCTTTATGTCGCGAATTTTCCGACACGCCGCCTGAAGGGCATAGACAGCGAGGGAATGATTCTGAGCGCCGAAGATGCGGATGGGCGTCTGGTGCTTGTCCAGCCGAGCCGTCCGGTAAGCAATGGTGTAAATGTAGGCTGATAAAAAATTTTTATGCCGATTTATTTTACCAAATGCGAAAAAAACATTTTATTTGCAAGCAGAAAAACAATAAAACAAAATAACAATGAAAACCTTATTGAAATATTTAGGAGTACTTCTGGTTCTTGCCGGTGTTGTTATACTCGCCGTTTATTATTTTGGACATACACAGCCGAACAGCATGTTGTTTACGGCGTTGATTGTTATGGTGGCGGGTTTGTTTGCCCACATTTTCCTGAACAAGTATATAGAATAAATTGCCTGTACATTCAGTCAGGATTCCTTATATCACGAAAAGAGGCGGGGTTTTGATGATTCCGTGTCTTTTTTGTGTATCTGACACAAAAGAAATATCCGGAGAGGTCCGGATATTTTTTTTATGGTCCGGTGTTATTCCAGCTCGCTTAGTTCCAGCCAGCGCATGCTTTTGGTGTCCAATTCGTCGGACAGTGCTGTGAAACGTTCGGATGCTTTGATGATCTCTTCGGTGTTGAGCAATCCGGAGGACATGTCTTGTTCCAGTTGCCGCTTTTCCGCCTCCAGTGCCGGGATTTCCTTGTCCAGGGCGGCAAGTTCCTGTTTTTCCCTGAAGGTGAGTTTGCGTGGTTTTTCGCTGTTTGCGTTGTTTCTTGTATTTTTTTGCTGTCTGTTTTCCGGTTGTCCGTTTCCGGGAGTGTTGTTTGTGTTCTGCACCGTGTTTTCTCCGGTTTGGCTTTCCCTGTATTGCGTGTAATTTCCGGGAAAATCCTTCACGACTCCGTTTCCCTTGAATACCAGCAGGTGGTCTATTACCTTGTCCATGAAATAGCGGTCGTGGCTCACTACGATAACGCATCCTTTGAAGGCCTGCAGGTATTCTTCGAGCACATTCAGGGTAACGATATCCAGGTCGTTTGTCGGTTCGTCCAGAATCAGGAAATTCGGGTTTTGTATCAGTACGGTGCACAAGTGCAGGCGTTGTTTCTCGCCGCCGCTGAGTTTGTATACGTAGTTGTACTGTTGTTCGGGTGTGAACAGGAAGTGCTGCAGGAACTGGGATGCGTTCAGTTTTCGTCCTCCTCCCAGGTCTATTTTTTCGGCGATGTTCCGTATGACATCAATCACCTTCATTTGTTCGTCAAAATGCAATCCTTCCTGCCGGTAATAGCCGAAGCGTACTGTTTCGCCAATGTCGAAACTGCCGCTGTCGGGTTTGACCTCGCCTACGAGCATTTTCAGGAAAGTAGATTTTCCGGTGCCGTTTTTGCCGACGATTCCCATTTTTTCGTAACGTGCGAAATTGTAGTAGAAATTGTCCAGTATTTTCAGGTCGCCGTATGCTTTGCAAATGTATTTTGCTTCGAAAATCTTGCTTCCCAAATAGGAGGCCTTGACTTCCAGGCGCACCGAGTCGTTCTGGATGCGTTGCTTTGCGCGTTCTTCAATGTCGTAGAAAGCATCGATGCGGGCCTGTGCCTTGTGTCCGCGCGCTTGTGGCATGCGTCGCATCCATTCCAGTTCGCGGCGGTACAGGTTGGCATATTTTTCGGTTTCGGCATTCCAGTTGTCCATGCGTTCGGCACGTTTTTCCAGATAATAGCTGTAATTGCCTTTGTATGCAAAAAGTTGCTGGTGGTCTATTTCCAGTATGTCCGTGCACACGCGGTCCAGGAAATAGCGGTCGTGCGTGACCATGAGCAGGGCCATGGTGGATCTGTTCAGGAAATCTTCGAGCCATTCGACCATTTCCAGATCCAGGTGGTTGGTCGGTTCGTCAAGGATAAGCAGTTCCGGTTCGGCAATGAGCACGTTGGCCAGCGCGACCCGCTTTTGCTGTCCGCCTGACAGTTCGCCCATTTTCTGCCCGAAGTTTTCGATATGCAGTTTGCTTAATATCTGTTTGATCCGGTTTTCATAGTCCCAGGCCTTGTGCACATCCATTTCGGCCATGACCTCGGCCAGTTGTTCCTGTGTTCCGTTTTGCAGGCAATGTTCATATCTGGCAATTGTCTGGATGGCCTGGTTGTCGCATTGCAGGCAAGCGTCGATGACCGAGAGCTGCGGGTTGAACTCGGGTTTCTGCTTCAGGTATCCGATGCGCAAATCACGTTTGAATGAGATGCTGCCACCGTTGTGGTCTTCGGTACCGGCAATGATGTTGAGCAATGTGGTTTTTCCCATGCCGTTGCGGGCAATCAACGCCACGCGCTGGTTGTCGGCGATGCCGAACGAGATGTTCTCGAACAGAATTTTGTCGCCGAAATGCTTCGACAGGTTTTCTATTTGCAGGTAGCTTGTCATGGGTCTGTTTTTTCCAGTGCAAAAATACGCAAATTAAATTGATATGATGCATGGAATGAATCCCGTGTGGATTATTTGTGTTTTGATTTGCGAGATAGCAAACATTCTTTGTCAGAAATCAAACCTGTTTTATTGTTTTGACATGTACTTTTGCCGCAGTAAAATGAGAAAAGTTAATCGGGATATCATGAAAAATGTTTGTCTTGTAATCATATTTGTTTGGTTTTTGGATGCGTTTACACAAGCCAACGATATTGGATTGTATCCAACTTTTGAGTCTTGTGGCGTTTATGTTCCGTGCGATACGGCCGGTGATTGCCGTGTATGGTTCAGACGCAATGGTTCGGTAGCATGGGAGGAGAGTATTGCCCCGTTTTATGATGCGGTTGAGCATGAGTACCGTACAAGCATAGTCCGTTTGGAAGAGTCTACCGCGTATGATATAAAAGTGTGTCTGACAACGGCATCGGACACATTAGATTTTGTGTCTTCGTTTACGACATGGAGTTCAGAACCTCCTGTAGCCCGTGTTTTGAATATAGGTTCTTTTTTCGAGCGGCCAGATGGTTCTGTTGTGGTTTCCGGTTTGCGTGGGCGTCCGGATGCTTGGATTAAGGTTGTCGGTGATGAACCGGTGCAGTGTTCCGGTGTTTCCGATGCGGCATTGGAAGTGTCTGACTGCCAATATGTGATTTTTGAGAAATTGTGTGTCCGTGGAGGTCGCAGATACGGTATCCGTACGGATGCAAGCGTATCGGATGTCCGTTTTGTCAATTGTAATATCGCAAAATGGGGTCGGATTTGTGCGAGCCAGAATTCCGCAGGTCATTTTCTGGACAAGGAAGGTAAAGAAATAAACAATGATGCCGGACTGGTTATTTACAAGTCACGCAATGTGGTGCTGGAGCGTTCCTATATTCATGATCCTAACGGGAATACAAATCCATGGAACGGGACTGTAGAACTTGGTGAATACAAGGGAACGCCGTATGTGTTTACACATCCGCAAGGCCCCAACGCCGTGTATGTCATGGAGAGCCGTGGTGGTATCGTTTTACGTTATAATGATCTGGCAGGCAGTCAAACACATCGCTACAACGATCCAGTGGAGGCCTGGCGGAATAATGATGTTAACGGTGGTTTTGCACATGATGCTGATATTTACGGCAATCTGTTGGCATTTGGTCAGGATGATGGTATTGAGTTGGATGGCGGACAGTGCAACGTCAGGTTGTATGACAACCGCATCGAGCAGGTCTACTGCGGAATAAGTACGGCTCCCAATCTGAAGGGCCCATCTTATATTTTCAATAATGTAATCTGGAATCTGGGCAATTCTCTGGGTAAGGGAAGCTGCGCCATTAAAAACGGTGGCGGGTATGAATATTCGCGGGGGATGCAATATCTGTTTTATAATACGTTTATCCACAATGGAGGCGGCATGATGGGTGTCGGATATGGCAATGGCCCACAACGTGAATTGTTTCATGCCTATATGCGTAATAACATATTTCTTTCCCTGCGTTCTGATCTTGATTCGATAAAAGAAGGATATTGTATCAAGGACAAACATCGTAATCCGTTATGTGATTTTGACTATGATTTATTGGGGAATGTGTGTCAGAAAGATGGCAGGGGAGGTATTGTAGCATATGAAGGAGCAGAACGCCATGCTGTTTTCGGCTTGCCGGAGTTTACGGATCTGCATGCAGGGCTATTGACTTTGTCGGAACGGGAAAGAAGTCTTAGCAAGGGGGAAGTGATCAATAATTTTTCCAATACATATTGTCGTGCAAATCCATCCATGGGAGCCTTGATGCCGGATGCTTCAACGTTGATGCCTATGCGTCCGTTACATGTGGAAGCTGACAAATATATAGTGGAGTTGCAAACGGCGGAAGTGGCGACTGTGACATTGACGGTTGGCAATCAGGAAACATCAGAATATGATATTTGTATGGCTGATGACATGAAGAACTGGCTGACGGTAACGGCAGATTCTCCAGTGATGGTTCCTGATTCAACAATAACCTTGTCATTTGTGGCATCACCGGCGCCTTATAAGAGAAACGGAATTGTGTTTGTCCGTCTGGACAATGGTTTGTCGGTTCCAATAACAGTATTTGCGGATAAATAGTATATGAAATAGTATATGAATATGAAAAAGTTTTTTGTGTTGCAGGCAGGTTTGCTGTTGTGTCATGTATTTGGTCTGTCCAATTCATTGACACTGGTTCCTACTTTTGAAAACTGCAGTTTCTATTTTCAGTATGGTGATGATTTTTCGCCAAGTGTACAACAGTCCTGGAAAACGTCAGATGTATTTAAGTTATCCTTCAGGGAAGAAGGAGCAGGCCAATGGCAGGAAGCCTTTTATCCGGTGCATGATTCGGATCGTCGTGAGTTCCGTGGCTCGCTTTTAGGATTGACTGAAAACACGTCCTACAGTGTGAAAGCAGAAATATTCCAGAACGGCCAGTGGACTGTAGCGGCAGAAAGCGAGTTTCATACTTGGACTTCCGAACCGCCTTTGAAAGTAACATTGAAGTTGAGCAATCTGGGAAGCTATACAGCCAACCAGGGGCTTGTGTTGAACGAGATGAGAGGTTCAGCGGATGGTTGGATAAAAATTGTAGCAGATGTACCGGTTGAGGCTGGGCAAACTGCTGACAATGGTGTGCTTATCAAAAATTGTGAATATCTTATATTGGAAGGATTTGTCGTAACGGGAGGCCGTCTAAACGGTATAAAGATCGATGAATCGTGCAGGAATATCCGGATTGTGCAGGCCGACATATCAGCGTGGGGGCGTATTCCTGCAGACCAGGTTTATCTGGACGATGCGGACAATTATCCGTTGTCGATCTATAAAGATTATGATGCCGCTTATCTGGACGAGAACAAGGAACTGATCCGTAACGATGCAGGTATCAACATAGAAACGACATCCAATGATCCTACACGTGAACATTTCAATTTTGTTGTGGAACGTTGTTTCATACATGACCCAAACGGTTACTGCAATCCGTGGTATGGAACGCGGACGTTGGGAACAGGTGCAGGGACAAGCTACCGTTTCCTGCATCCGCAAGGACCACAGGGAATCTATATACGAAGCAGTGGAGGGTTGGTGATCCGCTACAATG
This sequence comes from uncultured Bacteroidales bacterium, assembly GCA_944321895.1. Taxonomy (GTDB): domain Bacteria; phylum Bacteroidota; class Bacteroidia; order Bacteroidales; family Paludibacteraceae; genus CALUNA01. Next base: position 19,526 of record CALUNA010000014.1, read on the forward strand.
ATATAGTCGGTTCACAGTTGCATCGCTTGCATGACTTGTCAGGTGGAAAGGACAACGGCAAGCTGCTGGGCGGCTATTACCGCGACTCCGATATTTATGGAAATTATTTTGCCTTTGCTCAGGATGATGGTATTGAGCTGGATGGTGGGCAGTGCAACGTGCGTTTCTATGGAAACCGGGTGGAGCAGGTATACACAGGCATAAGTACAGCCGCTAATTTGAAAGGTCCGTCTTATCTTTTCCGTAATGTGATTCATAATCTGGGTGATTCCGAAGGCGGGAGCAGTGCAGCTTTTAAAAACGGGGGTGGAGATACCTATTCCTTGGGTATAACATTTTTTCTGAACAATACGGTGCATGTTGACGGGAATGGGATAGCCGGTGTCGGTTACGGTTCGGATGACAACAGGAAAATGTTCCAGGGGTTTTCACGGAATAATATTTTGTATGTGAATGAATCATCGTCGTATTGTATATATGAAACCGATCCGCATGTAAATAACAGTTTTGACTACGACTTGTTGGCCAATTCCAAGAAAGCAAACCGTGTGGGTACGATTTCCTTGAAATCTTTGCCCGGTGAGGAGCATGCGGTGAAAGGTGACCCGGCTTTTGTCGACCGTGACCATGCCGTTTTTTCGTTGCAGGCAGGGAGTGCCGCCATAGGAGCAGGAGAGCTTCTCCCGAATTTTTCGGCAACATGTATGGATATGGGCGCATTTCCGTTTGCAGGCAGTTCTTTGTCTCCTCAGAGGCCATTGCCGGTGGAATCAGATAAATATTCATTGAAGATTCATCCGAAAGGCACCGCCGAAATCACGATAACCGCAGGGGAAATTATGGAAGAAATGGAGTTTTATGTTACAAAGAACGCTGATATGGATTGGCTCACTTTGGAAGTTGGACAGACTCATTCCATAGGTTCCGGAGGTGTATATACCCTTCGGCTGGAGGCGGATACGGATGAGCGTCCGAGTGGTGTTGTGTTTGTCCGTTTTGCGAATGGCTACTCCATCCCGGTAAGTGTGTATGTAGATCCATCTGTTCCGAGTGCTCTGACCAAGGCGTGTGGAGATAGTCCATATTTTGCAGCAGGTAAGGATTGTATTCATGTTCAGGTGCCAACCAGCGGGATGTTGGCCTTGTATGATGTTTCCGGCAAGAAAATTTCTGAATATTCGTGTGTTGCCGGTAGTTCACAGATACCGGTTTCCTTGCCGAATAGCGTATATGTTCTCAGTTATGTATCAGCAGGTTCACGATATGTCCAAAAGATAGTATTGAAATAGCAGTATAAATTTAATGACATGAAAAACATGTGTAGAATGAGAATTGGTAGTAAGAGACTGGTACTCGTAATGTGGTTGTTGGTACCGGTTGTGGTGTGGTCTCAACGCAAGATTGAGGGTCACGTGGTGGATAATCTTGGAGAGCCGCTTGCCGGCGTGACAGTTGCTGTTAAAGGGACGACTGTCGGTACATCAACCAATGTGGACGGTTACTATAGTCTGGAAATTCCATCAAATGCCAGAACATTGTCAGTTTCCATGATAGGGATGGAGACCGTGGAGTTGACAATCCGTAATGAGAAATCGGTCTATAATGCGGAACTTAAGGAAGAAGCCATTTTGATGGATGAACTTGTTGTTGTCGGCTATGGAACCATGAAAAAGAAAGATTTGACAGGTTCTGTCGCATCCGTTACCGGCAAGGCCTTATCCAATATTCCCTTGTCGAATACGGAATCGGCCTTGACAGGTCGGATGGCCGGTGTCCGGGTAACGACAAGCGATGGTGCTCCGGATGCGGAAATACAGATTCGTGTTCGTGGAGGAGGTTCCATAACCCAGGACAATAATCCCTTGTATATAGTTGATGGCTTTCCTGTGGACAGGATTTCCGACATTGCCGTAGCCGACATTGAATCCATTGATGTACTGAAAGATGCATCATCTACAGCCATATATGGTGCCAGGGGTGCTAATGGCGTCATTATTGTCACGACAAAGTCGGCAAAGGGTGGTAAAACAACCGTCAGCTATAATGCATATGCTCAGGTAAAGACAATTCCGCACATGTATGATGTGCTGGATCCGTATGAGTTTGTAACCCTGCAATATGAATTGAATTATATCAAGTATCAGGGAGATGTGGCAAGTTTTACGACCATGTTCGGTGATGTGGATGATTTTGATATTTATAAAAACATAGAAGGTCGTGACAGTCAGTTAGAGATGTATGGTCGTGATGCGTTTGCCCATTCTCATAATGTCAGCATTACAGGCGGTACCGATAAGACAAAATTCAATGCCAGTTTTACCTATTTGGATGAAAACGGTATTTTACTGAATTCCTCCATGACACGCTACAATGCAAATTTCAAACTGAACCATCAGTTGAACAGCAAACTGCGCTTTGATTTGTCGGCCTATTATACGAACTCGACTGTTTACGGTGCAGGCACATCGGGCAGCTCATCTACTCAGATAAAGAATGCGGTTTGTTATCGTCCGGTTATAGGAAAAGACAGTTATGTGGGCAATGATATATTGACAAACTCCGACATGTATGATGACATAGAGGCACAAAGCGAGCTCTATGATCCCATATTGTTAATCAACCAGGATTACAAGAGGCGCAATACAGAAGATTTGAATGTAAATACGGCATTGACGTATGAGATATTTAAGTTTTTGAAATATAAGGGGGAATTTGGTCTTTTGTCGAACGGTCGCGAGACTAGACGTTTTTATGGACCGATAACAACGACCGGACGTACAAACTCTGGCTTGCCGGTAGCGGAAATAACTACGGAATCGAAGCCCCGTTGGCGGACGGCACATACGCTGGATTTTAAGTTGAAGCTCAAGGAACATAATATTGGTGCGTTGCTTGGCTTTGAGGCCATGTCGGAAAAGGAGAGTTCGTTACAGAGTACGTCTCGCATGTTTCCTGTCGATATTTCGCCAGATGATGCCTTTGCACGGATGCAGTTTGGTTCGGCAGAATATACCGAGACTTATGATGAACCGGATACGCGTCTGGCTTCGTTCTTCGGGCGCGTCAATTATTCGTATGCAGACAAATACTTGATTACGGCAACCTTGCGTGCGGATGGTTCGACAAAGTTTGCCCCAGGTAACCGTTGGGGACTGTTTCCGAGTGTGGCAGGTGCCTGGCGCATGTCGAACGAGGGTTTTATGAGCGGTGCCAATTGGTTGGATGATTTGAAAATACGTTTGAGTTACGGAGCTGCAGGAAATAACCGTATAGACAGTGACATGTGGCGTCGCACGTATAAGGGAACTATTGATAAACCAGTTGTCGGCATAGGCAATGTGCCCAATTTGTACTATACTCAGTCATCTACAACCTTGGTTAATGAAGATTTGCGTTGGGAAACGACCATAACGCGTGATGCAGGACTTGATTTTGCTCTGTTTAAGTCTCGGCTGACAGGAACCTTGGATGTATATTGGAACACTACCCGTGATTTGTTACTGAAGTCTATTATTCCTGAGCATACCGGATACAGTGAACAGCAGAAAAACATAGGCCAGACATCCAACCGTGGTATAGAACTGACACTGAATTCGGTAATTGTCCAACGGAACGATTTCTCCCTGTCAATGGGATTCAATATCAGCATGAACAGAAATCGGGTAGACAAACTGATAGATGACAATACTGTTTTTTACCGTAGCGGCTGGGCAGAAGGCTTGCGTGAGAGCGATGATTATATTCTGAAGGTAGGAGAGCCTATCGGATTGATTTACGGCTATGTAACAGATGGCTTCTATACGGTAGACGACTACATTATAGAAGATGGCGTTTGGACATTGAAACCCGGGGTTGCCAATTCGCAAGGTATCACGGATTCACATTGGACGGTAAATATGGCGCCGGGAATGCCGAATCCGGGCAGTCTGAAGCTGAAGAAGACGACACCCTATGATCCGAATGACCCGGAATCGTGCAAAATTACGGCAGATGACCGCCAGGTAATAGGAAACACGAATCCGAAACATACGGGGGGCTTCAACATAAATGCCAACTATAAGAATTTTGACCTCTCCCTGTTTTTTAACTGGTCATATGGCAACGATGTGTATAATGCCAATAAGATTTTGTTCACAACCCAGTGGAAAAAGAATTATTACAATATGCTCACTCTTGTGGACTCAGAGCATCGTTTCCGGCATATGAACGATCAGTTTGAACTGGTTACGGATCCTGATGAGTTGCGTGCGCTGAATCAGAATGCCACAATCTGGAGTCCGGCCATGAAAGTTCCGGTCCTGCATTCGTGGGCAATAGAAGACGGTTCGTTTCTGCGTTTGAACAACGTTGTTCTGGGTTACTCTTTGCCCAAGAAAGTAATCAGCAAATTGCGGATGAGCCAGTTCCGGATATATGCCACCGTGAACAATGTGTTTGTTTTGACCAAATACACAGGTTTTGATCCGGAGGTAAATACACGAACGGAAACACCGCTGACTCCGGGAGTAGATTATTCGTCTTATCCGAAAGCGCGTTCATTTACAATCGGAACTAATATAAGTTTTTAAGTAAAATCCTTTTAATCAGAAAGATATGAAACGATATGGTAAAAAGACATTGTGTCTTCTGTTGATTGCCCTGCTGTACTCATGTGAAGATTTTCTTAGTACGGAGTCGCGTTCGAAATTGACGGAGGAAACGATGTACAGTACGGAAGGTGACATGTACAGGGCAGTCCTGAATATATATTCGGCAATGAGTCGTGACAGAGTTTATGGGCGAAGCATTCCAATGGTATTTAACTATAACAATGACATAGAATACGGACAGTGCAATGCAAATACGGACAATACACGCCGCGGAATATGGGATTATTCCATGACATCGAATAATGAGGAACTGTTGGCATGGGGTGAAATTTATACTGCGATAAATTGTGCCAATGAGTGCATAGAAGGCATAGAGCAGAGTGATCTGTTCCGGCAGATGCCGACCGATGCCCCTTCGGTAGTCGGACAGCTTTACGGGGAGGCCAAAGCACTTCGTGCTTTGTTGTATCATGATTTGGTACGTTGCTGGGGTGATGTTCCGTTTCCTACAAAAGGGACGCGTTATGATGATGACTTTTATTTGGGAGTGACAGACAGGGACACTATTTTGACCACGCTGATAAATGACTTGATTGAAGTGGAACCGTTCATGTTATATGCATCCCAATTGTCGGAATCGATAGAACGAATGAACAGGGGAGCCGTGCAGGGTTTGATAGCCAGAATATCGCTTACGCGTGGTGGCTATTCCTTATATCCGGATTATAATGATCCCAGTTATCCAGGAGAAATGAGGCGCCCGGATGATTATATGAAATATTATGAAATAGCCAACACGTATGCGCGCAAACTCCGGGATTCACAGATGCATTCCTTGTTGTCGACGTTTGACCAGGTGTTTAAAAACGAATGCCAGGAACTTTATCCTGCCAACGATGATGTGCTGTTTGAGATGCCCTTTGCCACATCGTACAACGGTTATGTGGGTGTAGTTGTGGGACATAAGATAGAGGGGAATACGAATATACCTTATGGTCGTTCTGATGGCTGGTATTATGCGACACTGCCTTATCATGCTTCGTTTGACTATAAGGACATCCGTCGTGACGTTACGTGTGTTCCCTACAAATGGGAATGGAACAGCACGACAGGTCAAGTGGAGCAGGTTTTCACGGAGTGGAGAAGCATTTATATCGGAAAATGGAACAAGTTGTGGATGTCGGTTCAGCAAGGTGCCAATGTACAATACAATTCAGGCATAAACTGGCCGGTTATCCGCTATGCGGATGTCTTGTTGATGTTGGCAGAGACTGAAAACGAGTTGCATCAGGGTCCTACGCAAGATGCCAAGGATGCGCTGAAAACGGTGCGCAAGCGTGCTTTTGATGAATCATACTATTCGGAAAAGGTGGAGCAGTATGTGGAGGCTCTGAATACGTATGATTCATTTTTTGAAGCCATTGTGAATGAACGAGCTTGGGAATTCGGCGGCGAAAGTATCCGCAAATATGATTTGATACGTTGGAACCTGCTGCGTGACAAATTGATTGAAATGAAGGAAACGTTGGCCAACATGTATGACAACGCGGCATATCCGCAATATGTATATGTGAAAGTGCTTTCGGATGGTACGCTGGATATCCAGAACTTTGACAATTCTGTTTTGAAGGCGCCGGACGGTTATGAACGTAAAAACTGGTGCATAGGTGTATTGGATGGAAACGGTGACTTGAATACAACCTATGTGAAGAGTTTTAAGGATGAATATATCACAAAGGACCCGTTGGTATATATATTCCCCTTCTATAAAGATGTGGTGACTGACAGCCAGGGTAAATTGAAAAATTATTATGGTAGGAATTGATTTTATATGCTATGAAAACATTTAGAAAACATGCATTGTTGCTGCTTGTTCTGAACTGTTTGTGCAGTTGTCAGGAACATGATGTGCAGAAACCGCGCCTGTTTAAGCCAACGGATTTGTCATTGTCGGTATCGTACAACATGATTGATGCGACGTGGGGGCGTACGGCAGGAGCTGACGGGTACAAATTGGAACTGGCTGTTGATTCAGCTTTTGAGGAGGTAACAAACACGGTTTATACGGACAACAATACTTTCTCTGTCAGGATACCGGATTTGCTGGAGAATCAGCTTTATTATGTGCGCTTATGCGGAGTGAGTTTGGATTCAACGCTGAATTCCAAATGGATTTATGCTTCGGCAACCACTCAGGCGGCCTATTCTATTTTTTATCCGGTAAACCAGGATTCCATTTCATATTCCAGTGTGGTTTTGACGTGGCGGGAATATGTGGAAGCAGACAGGATTCAGCTTCAGGAAACAGGTGAAGGAGAGACGCCTTTTGATGTGGAAGTCACGGAGAACGATGCAAAGCGGCAAAGAATGCAGGTGGAAGGATTGATGGCGGGAAAGACCTATAAGGCCATACTTTTTGCAGGAGAGATTTCTTATGGATATACCTTGTTTACGTTGCCTGTGATTCCGGATAACATACAGACCATCACCCTGGAAAACAAAGATAATCTGCAAACGATATTGGACAATGCCGTTGACGGGGCAACTATTTTGTTTGACGGAACGGGGCCGTATGATTATTCTAATACGGAAATAATTGTCAGTAAGTCGGTCTCATTGATTGGTGAGCCTGGCCGTCCGAAACCGAAGCTGTATGTAAAAAGTATTCTGGTTGGCGGACAATCAGCCGCTTCGGAAATAGAGGTCGGTGATGTAATCCTGAAACACATTGATTTTTCAGGCTACAAACTGGCTAATGGTGTAGAGTTGAACACATCGGAGCCTAATGCCGCGTTGGTTTCTTGCTATCTGGAAGAAACACCGACTGTGAAAATCGGGAAAATAGCGCTGGAAGATTGTATTGTGAGAAATTACACGAACAGTTTTATTGAATTGAACGACAAGTTGAAGGTTTCTGGCACAAAAGTCCGTATTGATGAAATCAACGTAAACAAATCAATCATATATGACATGGGACGTAACAAGACGAACTATCCATCGTTTATCAGCATAACCAACAAAAACGACAAAAATGGATATTGCCGCAAATATGTTATTCGCAACAGTACATTCCATGATATGTTGCGCGGAATTATTGAGGCGCGTGTATTTGCTACGATTGATGGATATGTTGATCCGGAAATCACGGTTGAGAGTTGCACTTTTGACAGGATTGGCTTGAAACATATAAAAGATGGCGAATGGTGGGGAACCAATACGGAGGCAGTGAAAAATGTGTTTGATACGAAAACTTCCGATGTCGTTTCAAATATCCGGGTACAAGTTACAAATTGCATTTGGGGTGAATTGTCAACCGACTGGTTGAGTGATAAGTTTGTACAAGGTATGACCTCGAACATTGTGGGAAGCTACATGTTGAGTTCGAGCAAGAAACAAATAAGTTCCGGCACGACATTTTTTGAAACAGTTTCTGCAACTGCCGATGAACTGTTCCCCCGGCGTGCCGAGGGAGATTATTCGGTAGGACTTTCCGGGAATGTGGCATCGGCAGGTGATCCGCGTTGGATTCAGACACAAGACGAAGGCATTTGATTTTTTACGGTATAATAGTTATATATGAAGCGTTTTTGTTTGTTTCTAAGCGTACTGAATCTGTTTACGGTGTTTTCACATTCTCAGGAAAAGGCAGATATTCCATGGGAAGTATATCCCGTACGGGAAAAGACGGAGATATTGTCGCTGGACGGTAATTGGAAATTCAAATTCTTCAAAGGTCTGGAAGTCCCGGCTGAATATGCAGGATTTGAACTGCCGGATTTTGATGACACGGGTTGGGGTTACATGGAAGTGCCGGGCAACTGGGAAATAGCCGGTTATAAAGCCCCTGAATATGGTGGCGATCTGGAAGCATGTACAGGTTTGTACAGAAAAAAGTTCATAGTGGATACGGCATGGAAATCCAGACACGTATTTATCCGTTTTGATGGGGTCTTGTTTTCGTTGGATGTGTATGTGAACGGCGTTTATATTGGAGAATGGGGAAGTGCATTCAACATGTGTCAGTTTGATGTCACTCCCTGGATTCGGTATGATGACGTCAATACGGTCGCAGTGAAAGTATCGACAAGGAGCAAAGGCTGGCGTTTTGATTTGAATGATGACTGGGCTTTGACAGGTATTTTCCGCTCCGTGGAAATGTTTTCTGTACCGGATCTGCATATTTGTGATGTTACTTTCCGAAGTTTCCTGCCGGATAGTGGCTTGCCACAGGCACGGTTGCAGTTTACTATAGACATGGCAAGTTATGAAAATGAAGTTCCGGATGCGGAAGTTCAGGTCTTGTTGTCCGATGATATGTCTCAAAATGTGCTTGCATGCAGCCAAAAAATACAGTTGCAGGACAACCGCGAACGAATTGTTTTTGAAAAGACATTGGATAATCCGTTGTTGTGGACAGCGGAAACTCCGTATCTATACGGCTTGGAAGTTCGGATAGTACGCGGGACTGAAATCATACAGCGGATCAGAGAAAAAGTCGGAATACGCGAAGTTTCTGTCCTGAACAATGTATTGTGCCTGAACAACAAGCCCATAACCTTGCGAGGCGTATGTATGAATGAGATACATCCTCTTACAGGACGGGCAATGACGGAAAAACAGCTTTGGGAAGATTTGTTGTTGATGAAAAAAGCCAATGTGAATTATATCCGGACGGCACATTATCCGTTTCAACCGCGTTTTCATGAATTGTGTGACCAGTTGGGATTTTATGTGTTCTGTGAAGTTCCCTTTGGTTATGGTGACAGCAATCTGAACAATCCTGCATATCAGGATGAGCTATATAGGCGGGCGGAGGCAACTGTTTCACGTGACAAGAATCATCCTTCCATCATTGTTTGGACCGTCGGGAATGAGAATCCGTACACGCCGTTGGTTGAAAATACAGTGAGATATGTCAAGCAGAAAGATCCTACCCGTCCTCGTGCTTTGCCTATGGCTGGCGGTATTTTCCTGCAGAATGTGGATTCCTTGTCGGATAATGTTTCGCTTTATACGTTTCATTATCAATCTACAAAAACCGTTGAGCGTATGGCTAAGTTGAATAGAAAGCCTATTGTGCTGACAGAGTATGCACATTCGCTGGGTCTGGCTTTTGATGCATTGGAGTCGCAATACGACATGATGCGGAAATATGATAATATTGCTGGCGGGTCAGTGTGGACATGGGCAGACCAGGCCTTGTTGCGCAGCCGATCCGGGAAAGATTTTGAATTGGATACTTGTGTTCAGGGCGTATGGCTGGATTCAGTACGCTATTATGACAGTCATGCAGATCGTGGAACGGACGGAATTGTGTATGCAGATCGCTATCCGCAGGAAGATTACTGGTTGCTTCGAAAAGTCTATTCGCCGGTGTCCGTAGATATGGTGGGGAAACATATGTGCCAGAATGATAGCGTTTCAGTAGAATTGCTTGTAAGCAACCATTACGATTTCATATCGTTGTCGGGACTGCAGTGCAAGTGGCAGCTGAAGGATTTTCAGACTGTGTTGCAAGCAGGTGTGATTGATTTGCATACACCTGCACGAGAAAGAGATACAGTGTGTATTGACTTTTCCGATATACCTGCTGACAGCCGTGACCTGCAGCTGGATGTTTCCATAGGCAACCCGCTCGGACAAGTCATGTATGAAACTGTGTTCCCGATACGTGAAATTGATGTGTACAAAGATTTCTTGGAAAAAATACCTGCTTCTAAACTACGTGTCAAGAAAGTAAAGAACGGTTATTCGGTGGCTGTGGGTAAGTTCCTGCTGACAGTGATGGATAATGGCAAGTTGAAAATCACGGATCCGGCTGGCCGTCTGCTTGTGGATTCTTATCTGTTGTTGCGGACGGGTCGGAAACCGACCCTGAATCAGGTTAATTTGGCTACTCGTCGCAAAGATGTTTTTTATTGGAATCCCTATTTGTTGAAACCTGAAATCAGCATAGAACATATGGATTGTTCGCATGACACATGTTGCCTGATATTGAATGGCCGTTGGAGTCGTGCAGAAAAATCAGATGAATTTCTGGAGGGCAAAGTGATACTTTCGATAAGTGCGCAAGGTGTCGTTACATTTGATTATGATTTAAGTCCGCATAACTTGACAGGTACTTTTCTGGAATGCGGGTTGTCATTGGAATTGGGGGCATTGCTCGATGTTTTCCACTGGCTGGGTATGGGACCTTTTACAACGACGCCCGGGAAATCAGCATATAACAAGCGTGGCATTTGGGCACTGCACAAGGATGATTTCCGCTTTGTCGGAAACAGGCAGGCAGAGTTGTGTCTTTTCTCTTCCAGTCTGGGCAGTGCCGGAATCGGATATGTGTCCACCATGCCGGATGTGTCTGTTGAGAATCTGAATGGAAATATCGTGTTTACGAATAATGTGTATGTATCTGGCTATGGAACAAAACTGTCCCAGCCTACGGATGAAGTAAAAGCCCATGATGTGGAATCGGTGAAAGGCCGTTTTTCCTTGTTCATGTATGAGGCGGGGAATGAACTGTTGGATACGATATTCCAACCTTTGGAGCCGGTTTTGCCTGAATTGCCTTTTTATAAGAGTTATGGACATTGACAAATTTTCAAATCAAATACGGAAATGTGGATTATAAAGAAAATGATATTGTTGTTTGCCAGTCTGATGTGTCTGGTTGCTGTAGCTGCACAAAATCAGCCGAATAAGTATGGTGTTGTCGTGCCGGAAAACTATATCAGCAAGCTGGATGTGGTTTATGCCCGCGAGTCGGGTTGGACAGGTAAAATGGATTTGTATATTCCAAAGTCATCGGCAAAACCGGTTCCAGTTGTGATTAATATCCACGGAGGTGGTTGGGCACGGAACAGCAAAGAAAAGGAACGGGGGTTTGGAAGTCTTTTCAAACATAATGTGGCTGTGGCCAATATGTCTTATCGTCTGACAGGTACGGCTACCGCGCCGGCAGCCGTAGAAGATGTCAGAAGCGTGCTAACGTACCTTGTCCGGCATGCGCACCGGCTCAATATAGATCCGGACAAAATCATATTAATGGGCTCTTCGGCGGGCGGACATTTGGCTTTGATGGGCGGTTATCTGCAAAATAACAACATATACGACCGGAATAAAAGATGCTTGCGGAATCTGAATGTCGCTGCTGTCATAGATAAATGCGGGGTTGCCGATATGGTGGCTTTCACTGTTGGCGGAATGTATTATAAATCGGCAGTCCGCTGGCTTGGCGAACGAATTAATGATATTGAATTTATCGAAACGGTGTCTCCGATGACTTATGTGAATGCCCATACGCCGCCAACATTGATGTTGCATGGCGACAGGGATGATGTTGTCCCTTATCAGCAGTCTCAGGACTTGAAGGCGGCATTGGATGACAATCATGTCTACAATCGTCTGGTTACCTTGCACGGTGCAGGGCACAGTGGACATGATCAGGCTACCAAAGCACGAATGAGGGATGAAATAATACGTTTTCTGACAGATTTACAGTTGATAGATCATGAATAGGATAGTCGGCATATTTTTGTGTTTTTGTTTTGTCTGCCGTGTGGGTGCGCTGAATGTGACTGATTATGGAATAACAGGAGATGGCAGTACCTTGAATACCAGTCTGATTCAGCATGTGATAGACAGTGTTTCGGAGCAAGGCGGCGGGGAGATCCGTTTTCCTGCGGGGCGATATCTGACAGGAACGCTCTTTTTGAGGGATAATATTACGCTGAATCTGGAAAAGGGAGCAGTCATTCTGGGAAGTACGGAACTGGCTGATTATCCGGTTATTCAAACGGGTTATGTTTCGCATGTGAACCGTTATACGAACCGTTGCTTGTTGTACGCGGAAAATGTCTGCAATATCTCAATCAGAGGCGAGGGTGTGATTGACGGGCAGGGAGGACATGAGAGCTTCAAGGCGGATACTTCAGATCCTTTGCTGTCAATCATTCTGCGTCCGTATGTATTGCGTTTTGTTTCTTGCACAAACGTCCGGATTCAGGACATACGCATGCAAAACTCAGCTGCCTGGATGCAGCACTATCTGGACTGCAAGGATTTGTACATAAGTGGAATACAGGTTGTCAACCATGTCAATTACAATAACGATGGCATTGATGTGGATAATTGCCGCAATGTGCAAATATTGGATTGTAATATAGATACGGATGATGATGCCATCTGTTTCAAGACAACAAACGCTTCCGATACGTGTGCCAATATAATTGTTGCCAACTGCATTATAGGAGCCAACTGCAATGCCATTAAGTTCGGGACGGAAACCAATGGTGGTTTCCGGAATGTCTCAATAGCCAATTGCGTGTTTTACCGTTCGGATTATCCGACTCATTATGACCGTCCGCATCGTGCCCTGGGAGGTATAGCCATAGAAACGGTAGATGGTGCATTGGTCGATGGCATTACAGTCAGTAACATTTCCATGTATGGTGTTATGACGCCCCTTTTCATCCGTTTGGCTAACCGTGGGCGTAATTTTTATGATGGAGGTCCGGCACAGCCGATTGGTTCCCTGAGGAATATTACTGTTTCCAATTTGACAGCAACAGCCTATGGGCCGATTTGCAGTTCCATAACAGCAGTTCCTGGTGCATATGTAGAGAATATATTGCTTGACAACATACGGATTATACATACGGGAGGAGGGAGCGAGGAGGATGCCAACAATCGGAATGTTCCTGAAATGGAGACTGATTATCCTGAAACATTGATGTTTGCCGGTGCTCCGGCATGTGGTCTTTTTGTCCGGCATGTGAGAGGTCTGGTTCTGAGAAACATGCACATGGGAACCGTTGAGCCTGATTATCGCGCTGTAATCTATATGGAAGATGTCGGTAAATGTTCGCTTTCTGGTTGTGTATTTGACAATCCATGTGACCAGGCGGCGCGTATAGTTTGTCGCAATGTGTGGAATATAAGTCTTGAAACAAATCCGGCTGATAAAAAGGGAATTGTCATGGAAGGTGTTTTGGAAAATGTTGCTGTAAATGGAAGGAGATATGTTAAACGCAAATAAAGTCAGAGTTATGAAGATGATCAAATTGTTTAGGTTTTGTTTTGTAGTGTTGGTTTGTGCATGTATGTCTTGTTCACGGCCTGCTACCGGAGTTAAACTTTTTTTGGCCGGTGATTCAACGGTTCAGGATGTAAACCGTAAAGATTCTACTAAACTGGATTGGGGTTGGGGCCAGGTTTTGCCGCGTTTTTTCAATGAAAACGTTACGGTGGTCAATATGGCAAAAGGCGGACGCAGTTCCCGCAGCTTTACGGAGGAAGGACGTTGGGACAAATTGATAGCGGAAGTGAACAAAGGTGATTATGTCATGATCCAGTTCGGTCATAACGATGCTTCTGTCAACAAGCCTGAACGCTATACGAGTCCGGAACAATATCGTCGGTTTTTACAGAAGTTTGTAACAGATGTCAGGGAGAAAAAAGGTATTCCTGTGTTGATAACGCCTGTCAGCAGAAGAAACTTTGAAAAAGGTGAATTTGTTCATTCACATGGCGTCTATCCGCAGATAGTCAGGGATGTTGCCAAAGAAATGCGTGTACCTTTGATTGACCTGGAAAAGGAAAGTGCCGAGTTGATAGCCGGGCTTGGTCCGGATGCATCCCGACAGTTGTTTATTCATGTAGGTCCGGGCGAATCACCGGCTTATCCGAATGGCAAACACGATGATACGCATTTTTCAGAAAAAGGAGCTCTGGAAATGGCTCGGCTTGTCGTGAATGATGTGAAAAGTTTGCGACTCAAACCTTTGTCTCAGAATTTGTTACAAAAATAGCTTTTTGTCAGTAATCCAACCTTTTTTATCAGAAATCCGACCTTATGTAAGAGGTTGGCAGGCTAATTTTGAATCCGATAATTATAATGTTTAATGTTTTTAAGTTTAATGTCATGAGAAAAAAAGTCTTTTTATTTATGGTTGCTTTATCCGGTTGTATGATGGTCGGTGCAAAAAATCTTGTTGTGACCAACAATGAAACCGTGGGTGAAGAAGTCAGTACAACGCCCGGTAGTTTGAGCTATTGTCTGAATGAAGCAGAGGATGGTGATGTCATTGTGTTTGATGCATCGCTCAGTGGGCAGACAATATGTTTTGATGCTCCTCAGACACTATCCATGAATCTGGATATAGATGCTTCTGATTTGGATTCTCCGATTATTTTCGATGGGCAGGGCAAAACATCATTTCTGGTATTGAGCACATACGCAGAACGTCACACGAATGACCAAACCAACCGTTTGACAAACATTGTTTTCCAGAATGGTTATTGCGATGTAGCTGGTGAACCGGGAGCCGTGAATATCTTTGCCAAACGTTCTTACTTTACGGATTGTCAGTTTATCAACAACAAATCGGTTGAGGCGGGAACAAACCGGCAGCCGGGTGCCATTCGTAATTCAAACAGCCAGAGCTTCATGTATCTTACAGGTTGCATCTTTCGCGGAAACGAAACCACGCGTAAAGGCGGTGCCATATCGGTGGATGCTCCTACCGTGTATATAGACCGCTGTTTGTTCGATTCGAACAAGGCCGGTGACAGCGGTGCAGCTATTGATACGAAAGATGGCACCGTTGGCGGTGATAATATAAGCCCGATTATAGATATACGCAATACGACATTTGTCAATAATACTTGTGACTATAAAAAGAAGAATGATGGAATAGTGATTTACAACGGACAGACATCCAGTCCTTATCCACTGCGTCTGATCAATTGCACGTTTGTAGGAAACAAGAATCTGCAGCAATCCGATGTGAGCACAATTTATGTCTCGAACAGTAATATCCAGATTGCCGGTTGCCTGTTTGGCGGGAATAAGTTCCTGAAAAATGAGATGATGAATTATGCCAATGATGTCAGGGTAGGAAATGATCCGGGAGTCATTACATCATATGGATATAATATCGTCTATAGCATGCGTGCTGCCAACAGTCAGACAGAAAGCCCAATGACAACAACTGATACGGAATATAAAACATGGACAGCCATACCTCTTGTAAAGGAGGAGGTAAATGAACAGGGTGTATGTCTGCCTACAGACACTTTGCTGAAAACGGATTTGTGGAAGGACCTGAAAGTGATACCTGCCGATTTGCTATACGAATTGTTGGGAGAAAATGCAACAGACCAGACGGGAGCCAGACGTGAAAGCAGGTTGTCTTTTATTGGAGCCTATGAATATCCGGCATTTGTTCTGGACATAGAGGATGAGTATTATGGTGCTGTTCCTGCTGTAGGTATGCATAAGTATAAACGCGGAGAAAGTGTTTCTGTTTCAACCAAGAATGAAAGTATAGTATCCTGGATTGTGAATGGCGAACATGATTTTTCCATGCCGCTGTTGTTGGTTATGGACAAAGATTATGAAGTGACAGCGAATTATCAGACCGTTTCAGGCTTGGAAACACCGGCAAGTAGCTCCCGCATGTCTTATGCGGATGGCATCTTGCATGTCTACGGCAGTCAGGGGGCAAAATTGCAGGTATATTCTGCAACCGGATGTTTGTTGCTCAGTCAGACAATAAGTTCCGACAACCAGACTATTACGTTTAGTAAGCCTGTTGGTACCATCTGCCTAATGGTGTTGCATGACAGCAACGGTGAACGATATGTGCAGAAAGTGATATAAAATCAAAAAACACAGTCTTTCCTGAAATAAGGAGAGTTTCCTTCAGAGCAGTTTGTGTTTTCAATGTTAAACTGATAAATGTGCTTTGTTTGATTCGTGGGAAACGTCTAATTTTGGACGTTTCTTCACGAATCATTTTTATCAAAAGGGATATTATGAGATGTCGGTTGTATAAATTCCAGCTACTTGTTTTTTTGTTATTTACGTTTGCGGCTTTTGACAGTCTGGCTGTCAAGCATATCGGTAAGCAGGAAGGGCTCAGCAATAAGCGGACATTTTCGTTGCAGAAAGACAGTACAGGATTCATTTGGGTTGCTACCAAAAGTGGGATAGACCGTTATGATGGAACTGCTGTTAAGCAATACAAGTTATTGAGTACGGAGAAAATGGACAATCTGGCGGGGCGCATCAATAAGCTGGCAAAAGACAGATCGAATGTCTTGTGGGCCTATACGAATGATGGTCAACTGTTTCGTTATGATGATTTGCAGGACAGATATGTTCTGCAATTGAATCTGGGCGAGCACATGGACGATCTGGCTGTTTTTGTAAACGGGATTTCATTTTTTGATGAGGAACATGTGTTTATCTATGGCTCTTTCGGACTTGGCATGTATGATTTCCAGACAGAAGAATTCAGCCTGATAGACAGGTATAAAAACAACAATGTTTTGGTCGTATCGGAAATAGATACACTGACCTATGCCATTGGTACCCAGACCGAATTGTGGCTTTCATTTTTCTGTATGCAGAATGGTTTCCCGCAAGAAAAAACCTCCAAAAAAATCCCGATAAAGGAACGTATTCAATGCATGAATTATGAGCCGGTAGCGGAGCGGTTGTTTATTGGAACCTTTGTTGGCCGGTTGTATGTGTATGATATACGGAATCAGACCATAGAGCGTCATCCTTATGATTTCAAGGCTACGATCAGGGATATTGAACGTTTGGAGCATACCATATATGTGGGAACTGATGGCGGTGGTTTGTTTCATTTTAATGAGGACAGTTGTTCTGTGCATGATATAATCAGGGATTTTCAGGATGAAAGACCAGATAGCAGACCCTATGCCATTTATGACTTGTTGCTCGATGATAACCGTATGTGGGTGGCGACCTATACGAATGGTGTTTATGTATATGATAAAAACATGCCTCCTTTTAAAAGCCTGCAGTTTTATGATCCGGACCAAAAACTTGACAATTCAGTCAATGCAGTTATAGAAGATTCGGATGGCAAAATCTGGTTGGGGACAAACCAGGGAGTCAGCGTGTATGACGCAAGCCGGAAAACATGGAAGCATCTGCTGAGTCCGGATGAAAACAATGTTGCCCGTCATAATATCCTGGCTTTGTGTGAGGACAAATATGGTACAGTGTGGGCCGGTGGAATAATGGGAGAAACGGCAACTGCATTTGATGCCCGTACGTTGGCTGTGAAAAAACATTTGTCGTTGCCTAACGAATCCAAGAACAACCGTACCTATCATATATTCAATGATTCCGATGGTTTCCTGTGGTTTGGTGGTTTATACGGGAAACTTGCAAGGTACAATCCGTTGACCGGAAGTTATGAACAATATGACATTAATTATGTAAATGTCATATATGAAAAAAACTTCAAACTGTTTGTCGGTACTACATGTGGGCTATATGTTTTTGACAGGACATCCAATCTTTTTACACAATTGTTAGGCTTGGACAGGCTGAGTAAAATGCAAAGTTTTATAAATGCCGTATACGTAGATGAGCAGGAGCGCATCTGGCTCGGGACAGAGGAGGGCTTGATAGGATATGATTCGTTGGATGATTCAATTGTGGCTTACGATATGCGCAACGGATTGCCTGCAAACAGTATTTATGCTATCTGTCCGGACAGGCGCAAGCGTTTGTGGCTTAGTTCAGAGAAGGGGCTTGTCTGTTTTGATGTTGCCAGAAATTCTTTTGCCGTGTATGGGGTAGAAGAGGGGTTGCTGGATGATAATTTCAAGGTACGTGCTGCTTGTCGTAAACGTAACGGTGAACTTATGTTTGGCACGGCAAACGGAGTCGTGTATTTCCAACCGGAGCATACGGATAAGCCGCATGTCAATACGAAACTGGTCATTACGGATTTTGCCATTTCTTACGATCCGGTCTATCCTATGGAGCGGAAATCACCATTGTCGGATGTGGTTGATAAGACCGGCCAGCTTACGTTGAAATACAATCAAAATACTTTTTCCTTTAGATTTGCCTGTATTAACTATACGAATCCGGGGCGTAATGTGTTTGAATGGATGCTGGAAGGATATGACAAGGCTTGGATCAGGCATGAAAACGAGCATGCAGCATACTATACGAATGTCCCGCCTGGGAAATATGTTTTCTGGCTAAAAGTGCTGAACAAGGATAATCAGGAGCAGTTGGATGCACGTTCCATACAGATACGGATAAAGCCTCCGATATGGGCAACACTGGTTGCAAAAATATTGTATGTGGTTGTCTTCTTTTGGATTTTATGGCTGATTGTTCAGTATGTCAGGGTCAAGATAGAAAAAAGTAATATAGCGGAGAAGATACAATTTTTTACAAATACAGCTCATGAACTGAAAACTCCTGTAGCACTGATAAAAGGGCCGTTGAACAAACTACAGGAGAGTAGTTCTTTGTCGCGGGATGAGAGTGTGTTGCTGCAGTTGGCCATCAACAATGCTAATCGTCTGCATCGGATTGTAATGCAGTTGCTTGATTTGCAGAAGGCAGAAACTAAATCCTTAAAATTGTTTCTGGCATATCGTGATGTTGTGGAGTTTGTAAACATGAAATCGGCCACTTTCCATGCACTTGCATCGGACAAGGATATAAAGCTGACTGTGAAGCTATTTCATGAAGATCTTTATGCTTGGATAGATATGGACAAACTCGACAAGATATTCAATAATTTGATGTCCAACGCGTTGAAATACACCGGTTGCGGCGGAGAAATTACCGTTTTGCTGCAACGGAGCAAATCAAATTGGAGTTTGACCATTGCAGATGACGGAATCGGAATACCTGTCAAAAATCAGAAAGACATTTTTAAACCATTCTTCCGAGCCGACAACGCCAATGTGGCAAGTGGTACCGGCATAGGGCTGTCCTTGACCCGAAACCTGGTGTCATGTCTGGGAGGTGAAATAAAAGTTAAAAGTATGGAGGGAGTCGGCAGCTCCTTTACCGTTATTTTACCGCTTGATTATACAACATTATCACCCTCACAGTATGTCTTACTGGATAAAAATGATTTGAATGAACCATCTTTTCAACACGAGGAGAATCCGAGCCAGGATGTACCTTCCAACCGGAAGGCCCGGATTCTCCTTGTTGATGACAATAAGGATATGCGTATTTTTCTCCGTCAGTCTTTGGTTGAGAAATATGTTGTTTTTGAGGCCGGAAACGGGCAAGAAGCATTGACTGCCGTAAAAAAAGCCAATCCGGAAATAATCATATCAGATGTGATGATGCCGGAAATGGATGGATATGAGTTGTGCCGTAAAATCAAGTCCGGTTTGGAAACATCGCATATTCCGGTAATTCTGCTGACTGCATTGGATGACAGGAAAAGCATTCAGCAGGGATATGTTTTCGGTGCGGACAACTATATTACCAAACCTTTTGATATATCCATTTTGATTCTGACGATTGAAAATACCATTGCAACCCGTCGTGCATTGCGCAAGAACCTGATAATGCCCTTGGAAGGTAATGGAGATAATAATCTGGAGGTCAATCCATTGGACAAGGCTTTCCTGGACAAGGTGGTTGCTGTCATAAAGGAAAATATTGATGATAGCGAATTTTCCATCGATGGTTTGAGCCGTGAAATGGCAATGAGTCGTTCAACATTCTTCAATAAGCTGAAAGCGGTAACCGGGCATAATCCGAATAGTTTTATCCGCATGATACGCCTGAATTGTGCCATTGAAATGCTGAAAGAAAAAAAATACACCATAGCGGAGGTTTCCTATTCAGTGGGTTTCAACGATGTGAAATATTTCAGCACGGTTTTCAAAAAACATTTTGGAGTAAGTCCAAGCAAGATTTTGGATGAGTGAATATGCAAGGTCGGTAAATACGCAAATTAAATTGTACTTTTGCGGGCGGAAAACAAAAATCAGAATTTATGCAGATAGCCGACATTTCGTTTCCTGACCATCCGTTGTTTCTGGCTCCGATGGAAGATGTTACCGATCCTGCGTTCCGTTTGATGTGCAAGCGTTTTGGTGCGGATATGGTTTACACGGAATTTATTTCGGCCGATGCGCTGGTGCGCAATGTAAAACGCACGGAACAGAAGCTGACCATTTATGAGGAAGAAAGGCCGGTTGTCATGCAGATTTACGGCCGTGAGCCGGACGCTGTGGCCGAGGCGGCGCGTATTGCCGAGCAGGCCAATCCGGATATTATTGACCTGAATTTTGGTTGTCCGGTCAAGAAAGTGGCGGGCAAGGGAGCCGGTGCGGGCTTGCTGCGCGACATCCCGAAAATGCTGGAAATCACACGCGCGGTTGTGCGTGCCGTGAAAAAGCCGGTTACGGTCAAGACCCGTCTGGGTTGGGATGAAGACAGCAAGATTATTGTTACTCTGGCCGAGCAGTTGCAGGATTGCGGCATCCGGGCCTTGGCCATCCACGGCCGGACACGTTGCCAGATGTACAAGGGCGAGGCTGACTGGACGCTGATTGGCGAGGTGAAGAACAATCCGCGGATGCACATCCCGATTATCGGGAACGGCGATGTGACCACGCCGGAGCGCGCCCGCGAGTGTTTTGACCGTTACGGTGTGGATGCAGTCATGGTGGGGCGTGCAGCCATTGGGCATCCCTGGATTTTCCAGGAGATGAAACATTTTCTGGCTACAGGCGAGCGCATGCCGGCCTATAGGTTCGCGTGGCAAATCGATTTGCTCAAGGAGCATGTGTTGCGCAGCATGGAATGGTTAGGCGATGAGCGCAAGGGCATTGTGCACAGCAGGCGTCATTTGGCGGCTACGCCCGTGTTCAAAGGCATACCGCATTTCCGGGAAACGCGGATAGCCATGTTGCGCGCGGAAAAACTTGATGAACTGTTTGCCATAATTGACGATGTCAAGCTGCGTTACAGTCAGCTTATGCAGGAGGGCGGTTTGTCATGAAAGGAGTGATTTTCGATTTTAACGGCACGTTGTTTTGGGATACGCATTTCCACAGCCGTGCGTTCGATATTTTCATGGAGAGGTACAATGTCCGTTTCAGCGAGGAGGAGAAACGGCAGAAAATATATGGCAAATCGAATATCGACATCATGCACGCCATTTTCGGTTGTGTCCTGTCGCGCGAGGAGTCGCACCGTTATGCGGTGGAGAAGGAACTGATTTATCAGGACCTGTGCCGCGACTGTGTGGAATTTGCTCCGGGTGCGGAAGCGTTTTTTGAATTTTTGCGCAAGCGGGATATTCCGTTTACCATTGGTTCTTCGGTCGGTGTGGAGAACATGAATTTTTACTATGAACATCTGGACATGGCAAAATGGTTTCCGCGTGAGCGGATTGTCTATAACGATGGCACATACCGCGGAAAACCGGCGCCCGATATTTTTCTGGCCGCGGCCGGAAAAATAGGTTTGCCCATGTACGACATTGCTGTTTTTGAGGATTCGCCGGCGGGCATCAAGGCAGCCGAGAATGCCGGTGCGGGCAAGATATACATTGTCGATTCCAACGGCGATGATTACAGCCGCTTTCCGTATCGTATTATCCGGAATTTTATGGATGTGGCGGCAGATTTCTCTGATTAACGTCGTCAGGAAGATATGAAAAAGACGGCAAGAACCTAATCATGCCGTCTTTTTCATGTGTCCGGTTTCAGCGGATGCGCAGGCGTTGCCCGACGCGCAGGATGGATGTTTCCTTGATGCCGCTCAGCCGGCAAATGCTTCTGACACTGGTGCCGTAACGGCGTGCAATCGTGCTCAGGTTGTCGCCGCTGCGTACGGTGTAATACTTCGCTGCCGCCAGTGCTTTTTGTTCCTCGTAGTATTTGAATGTCGTGTTTTTGGCTATCAGGTATTGGTCGTCCCTGATGTTGCCGGTCGAGAAATCGATAATCATTTCCGGGTTGATGGCATTGCCCAGATAGCGTGTCTCGAAATGCAGGTGCGAGCCGGTGGAGCGGCCTGTGTTGCCTCCCAGGCCGATCGGTTCGCCGCAATAGATACGCATGTTTTCGTCCACTAGGACCTTGGACATGTGCGCATAGACGGTTTCCAGACCGTTGTCGTGCCGTACAACCACATAGTGTCCGTATCCGCGTGCTTCGTAGTCAATGATGCGTACCTGTCCGGTAAAGGCGGCACGGATAGTATCGCCGATTTGCACTTTCACATCCGTGCCGTAATGGAAACGGTAGCGGCGCGGGCCGAATTTGGATGTGATATAACCTTGCGCCGGCATGCAGAATTCCCGGCAATTGATATAGATGGAGTCGGGGATGCTGTCTATCGGCGTGTTGTATGCGTTTATGCGTTCGCGGGTCCAGATGTTTTTGTACAAATCATCGGCCGGGTGGTCTTCCATCAAGTCGTCTGTTTCATCGTGGAATAGTTTCTTATAGATGTTGGTCCGGTCGTTGAGCACTACAACCAGGTCGCCGGGGATATGTAGCGAGTCGCACGAAACAAACAGCGTGTCGTGCCGTATCTCGAACGAATATCCATCCATGTCAATGGGTTCAGCTTTCAGCAGGGCGGCAGTCAGGAAACACGCAAACAATGTGCATGTCCATCTGGTCTGTTTCATCTTACACTTCATCGTTTGCGTACAGGAATGGCTTGGCGTTTTGTGTGTATTCGAAGATTTCTTCCGGTGCGAAGAAACGTGCCAGTTCAACGGCGGCATTTTCGACGGAATCGGATGTGTGTACGATATTTTCCTGCATGCTCAGGGCGAAGTCGCCGCGTATGGTGCCTTGTTCGGCATTGCAGGCGTTGGTTGTGCCGGCCATTTTGCGTACAACCTGTACGGCTTCCTTGCCTTCCAGACAGCAAACGATTACCGGTGTTATCATCATGGAGTTTTTGATGCGCTGGAAAAACGGGCGGTCTTTCAGATGGGCATAGTGTTCGTCGAGCAGGGCATCGGTCAGCTGCATCATTTTGAGTCCCGCTATGCGCAGGCCCTTGCGTTCAAAGCGTTGTAGTACGGTTCCCACCAGTTCGCGCTGAATGGCGGACGGTTTTAAAATCAAGAGTGTTTTTTCCATAATGGTTGTTTTTATTGGTTATGTCTGAATGAATGTTGTGGCAAAAATAGCAAAAAATATTGGGTCGGGAAAACATGGGTGTCAGTCCTGTCAGAACAGGGGTGTGTCCGGATTCAGTAACGGCTCCAGTTCGCTGGCCGGAATCAGGATGTCTATTTCGCCCATGTAGTAGGGTGCAATTTCGTAAGGATTGAAAACGTATGTGATGCCTTCGTCCGAGATGTAGAAATTGTTGTTTGGCTTGATGGATTCCACATAATAGGATGCCGCTTCCAGGTCATCGGCCGATTCCATGTTTTCATTTTGCCGTATCAGGTTTTGTATCAGCAGCGGTGTCAGCTTTTCCACATAATTTTCTGTAAACAGGTCTTCTTCGTTCAAGAGCCGGCCGTTTTTTTTGTTGAAGTTGCAGAACATGCGTGTGGTAATTCCGTGTGCTCCGCCCATGAACACGAAGCGTTCTATGGCGTATGAGAATACATGGTCGCTGTCGAACATGACATAGCCTTTCAGTATGTGTTCGTTGTGGAGCAGGCTGTACATGGTTTCACCGGCATTTTCTTCCAGTTCGGGCAGAATGGGTTCGTTATTGAGCCGGTATTCCGTTCCCAGGTCGTCCTTGTAGTGCGACATGGCTTCCCCGATGTCCAAGTCCGTATAGTTTTCATCGAACAGGGAGGCGAGCAGTTGTTTCCGGATGGATTTTAAGACATTTTCATCCGGATAGGAGGCCGGATAGTCTATGTCGAAACTGACAGTCAGGCAATAAGGTTGTCCCTGTACGAGCAGGATTGTGTCGTTGAGCGTGTGGTTTTCCGTTTCAATCGGTTGTGACTGAGGGTTACATGCCGCCAACAGGATGCAGATAGCCGCCATGAAGCCGGCAGCCGGTCGGATTGTAGTCATAATATTTTCTGTTTGGATTCCGGGCAAAAATACGTATTAAAACCACATGAACCAAATGTTTTGTGTGAATTTGTTTTTTGTGTCCGCCGCTTCTGCATGTGGGTTCAGGTTGGTTGAAACAGCGGGGACAAACGGTTGTTCTGTAGGAAAACCATTTGTCCCCGTGTGCGGTTATGCGGTGTGGAAGCCTATCTTCCGAAGTTGAACATGTCGGAATGCGTGTGTTCCCTGTCCATGATTTCCTGCAGTTCAGCTACCTTGTCCGGATAAGAGGCAGCCAGATCCCGGTCTTCGTGGGGGTCGTCGGCAATGTTGTACAGTTCAAGTGTCGGATTTCCGCTTTGTATGTTCTGTCGGATCAGTTTCCAGTCTCCGGCTCTGACGGCCTGTCGTCCGCCTTCTTCGTGGAATTCCCAATAGAGGAAGTCATGTTCTTCCTGGTGGCCTTTTCCGGTCAGTGTCGGCAGGATGGAGATTCCGTCCATAGCTTCATCCCTCCATGTTTCATCCTTTCCGAGCAGTTCCACGAAGGTTGGCATCATGTCCCAGCCGGCCGCTTGGATGTTGCTGACTGCTCCCGCCTCAATGGTTCCGGGCCAGTAGGCAATGTAGGGCACCCGCATGCCTCCTTCATACAAGGCACGTTTCAGGCCGCGCAGGCGGGCTTCCGTGTTGAAAAAGTCCGGGTCCGCTCCGCCTTCCTGGTGTGGCCCGTTGTCGCTGGTGAATATGAACAGGGTTTGTTCCGCGATGCCTAATTCTTCCAGTTTGGCAATAATTTCCCCGACATAGGTGTCCAGGCGTGTAATCATGGCGGCGAACTGGGTTCTCGGGTCTGTAGCCGTGCCGTAATCGCCGTCATCGTACCATGCTTTGGGTTCCTGGAATTTGCCTTTGTACATGTCAACGATGCTGTCCTGTGGCTGGCACAGTTCGGCATGCGGGATGGTGTATGTAAAGTAGCCGAAAAAGGCCTTGTCCTTGTTGTCTTCGATGAACTGCATGGCCTGTTGGTGGATGACGTCCTGGGAATAGGCCCCGTTCTGGTTCACTTTGGTTTTGTTGTCCCACAGGTATTCCGGATAGTAGGAATGTGCCTTGCGCTGGCAGTTGTATCCGTAAAAGACATCGAATCCCATGTCGTTGGCTTCGCCGCCCGATCCGGGATAGCCCATGCCCCATTTTCCAAAGCAACCTGTTACATAGCCGCTCTGTTGGAAGAGGTGGCCTATGGTTTCCACATTGGGGTCTAACGGTTCTTGTCCTTCGGGTTGTATTTCCTTGTTTCCCCGGATTTTGGTGTGTCCGGTGTGTTGTCCGGTCATGAGCGATGCCCTTGATGGTGCGCTCACGGCGGTGCTGGCATAAAATTGCGTGAAGCTCATGCCGTTTTGGGCGAGCCGGTTCAGGTTCGGGGTTGATATCATTTGCTGGCCGTAGGCCTCCAAATCGCTGTAACCCATGTCATCGCACAAAAGGTAAATGACGTTTGGCCGTTCGGTGGTAGCAACAGTTGCGTTGTCTTGTGCCGGGCACATGGTTGCCGAGAAGGCAAGTCCGCCCGACAGGTACAGGAGTTTATTTGTATTCATGTTTCTCAATCTGTTAGATTTGTGTATCATAGAGTTTGGTTATGTATTGCCGGCCTTTGGCTGATTCGGCGACGAGTATTACGAAGTTTTCCGGATATTTGATGCTATCTTCAAAATATGTGTCCGTGGTATGGAACATGCCTAACAATTGTCCGGTCAGATTCACAACCGTAATTTTATAGTTGTCGTCCAATCCCGTTATTTTCAGTACACCATTGTTTAGGGATGCCTTGAATACGGGTTTTTCGGATTTGTTGTAGTTCGTTGTCTGTTCGTTCAGTTTTACCTTGTAAAAATACCATCCGGAGCCCGTGCCAATGCCGGCGTTGTAAAGCACCAGTTTCCAGGTGCCGTCCTGTGCGTTCAGCAGGTAGCCATCGTTGCCATTGTATTTGATGGAATAGCTTCCGTTGGTGTGTCCGCTCGGTGCGATGGCAAAGTCACTACCCGTTGTCGTGGCTTCAAAGGCGGCGGTTTCCAAAATCTGCTGTCCGTGTATCCGCAGGCCGGAGCCTTTGTTTACGATTTGCACCCTGTTGTTGCCCGTGTCTTCCAGACGCCACAGGAACTTGTCGGTTGTGTCGGCCGGTTTTTCAACCCGCAGGCTGGTTGAATATGTCGTGTTTGTATTTGTGTCGTATGCGATGTATCTTTCTTTTCTGTTTTCATCCGTATGTGCATTCATAATCTGATACCAGATCGGATTGTCGGCCGTGCTTGTTTCCGGTTCTGCCATTTGTGGCGTTTCCGCTTCAAAAATGGCAATGAGGTTTACGCTTTCGGTTACGTTGAATGTGTATTCGGATGCGGTACTGATGATTTGACCGTTCTGTTGCCATCCGTTGAAGGTTACGGCATATTCGTAATGGGTATTGACGGTGGCCTTGACGGTTACGTTTGTTCCTTTGTCATATCTTCCGGCCTCGTTCGGGGGAGTGGTTATGCTGGCTGTGCCGAGTTGCGTGTTGTTGGCGGATACGCTGATGAAACAGTCGTTGCGCGGTTCTCCATCCATGACGAAGATGACAAAGTCATATACGATGCCACCGCTTACACTGGCATCGGCCGATGTGCCTGCGGTTGGTTCCAAACGTACCCTGACGCGTGTTTTTCCCGGTTCTGCCGTGGCAGGGACGGACAATGTGTGCCGGGTGGTTTTGTTTTGTGCATCAACCTCAGTCCGGGCATTGGCCGGTTCGAATTCACCGTTTCTGTCCCAGTCAGTATACAGGGCAATGGATTGTCCTGTCGGGTCGGTGTTCTGCGTGATGCACAATGTGAAGGTGTTGTCGCGGTTCACAAGGCTTGTTTCTTTTGAAACGATGACAAAATGTCTGCCTGGCGAGCTGTCGCGTGAGTAGTTGAGCGGGTACAGGACACCGTCGCCGGTTGTAGTGGCGGCTGTGATGAAAAAGTTGCCTGCATTGCCGCCCGGCATTTGGTATATTATGTTTTTGGTGTTGAGGCGGCCAAGCCTTATCATGGTTTCAAACGGATTTTCGGAAATGTAGCTGCCGATGTCATCAGAACTTTGCGCTACTCCGGGCATTATCGGAATTATTGACAGAATAATCCCGGCCAATAGTTTCAGTGTGGATTTATTCATGGTAATAAAAACAATAAATTCCACAAGAAGCACAGACAAATTGTGTGCTTCTTGTGGAACAAAAATGGGTTTTTCTTATTTTGTGAATTTCAACGGTTTTCCGTTTATGTTGGCAATGTAGATGCCTGTAGGCAAGGAGGCTATGGAAAGCTGGTTCGTATTTTGGGCTTCCAGCCTTGTTTTGCCCGTTATGTCGTAGATGACAATATGTGCAGGTTGTCCGCAGAAAATAGTCTGGGCTGCGGCATTGTAATGGAACGTTGTTGCAGCGGTTTCCCGTATGGCTGTCGGCACTTCTTCTTCTTTGGGGGCCTCATAGAAGAACCAGCCGGATGCCTGATGGACTCCCATTTCATATATGGTAATTCCATAATTAGGTATATTTGCGCCGGGCATGGCATTCAGATAAGCCGCTGAAGCTCCTGAATAGTCAACATAATCAAAACAGTATTGCTTGTCAGCACAATCGTTTTGTCTGGTAGCCGAGCTTAATTTCATTTCCCATTTGGAACCGGTTGCGGTCATGGTCAGTCCCGTGTTGTTGGTAGCGTTTGCTGTGCCGGGCACAGTGATTTGGAGTCCGCTTGCTGCGTTTACAAACACGATGTATCCGTCTCTTGCATCTTCCAGGCGCCATCTGAAGTTGTCGGTTATGTCATTTTCTGACATTCCGGAAGCAAATCTTTCTGTTACGGCGTTGGTGCCGTCCCATTTCAAAAATCTGTTCTGACGGTCCGAATCGCTGAGGTGGGATGACATCATGATGTACCATACGGGCTCATCTGCGGTACTGGTTTTGGGGTCTACAACCTGACCTGCATTTGGTGGCGTGACGGCGGCTGTCGCAGAAACGATACCTAAACAGAATGTCAACACGTAAGTTGAAATAACTTTTTTCTTCATAATCATAAAAAATTAATTGTTAGACATGAGTAATAATTGTAAGGTAAAAAATAAGATTCGACTGCAAATATATCCAAAGATTGGAATATCAGAACATGGTTTGTTGGGGTTTGTTGTTGTTTTAATTTTTTTTGTATTTGTTTGATAAACAAATTTATTTGAGTTTGAATGATTCTTGTCGTGAACTTAAAAAAACAGACTATTGGAAATGTAATGCGTTTTTTGTCGTTTGTTTGTGTGCTATTGGGATGGATATTGGCGTTGCGAGTTTTGTTGATATGGTTGCGTGCCTCATAATGAAAATTCCGCAGGAAACGCTGGCTTCCTGCGGAAATAAACAATACTGGTCTATTTTATTTCACGAATTTGAACGGCTGGCCGTTTACGTTGGCAATATATACGCCTTGGTTCAGTGTGGCAACAGACAGTTGCGATACATTGTCGCCGTTCAGCAGCATCTTTCCTGCCATGTCGTAAATGCAGATGCGTGCAGGTTGTTCGCAGATAATGCTTTCAGTTGTGGCACTATAATATGCCTGTAATTTGGTAACTGTTTGTAGTGCAGTCGTAGAGGCCTTTTCTATGGTAATAGCGAAATCATAACTTACGCCGTTCCGGCAAATGCCTTGGCCATTAGCAAAGAAAGTTTCCGCATCCAAGGTCGTGCCGGAAGTGGCAGGTTCCGCATATACAACACGCATGCGATATGTGCCCGGCGCAACGTCATTTGGTATGGAAAATTCGCGTGTCCAGCCATCTGTAGTGTTTCCGTTTGCATCTCCGAAGTTGTTGTTATTTGCCGGCACACCTACGCCTTCATAGATTTCATTGTCATCTTCAAAGTCTTTGTCGCCGTTCCAATCAATAAAGCAGGCTTGGCTGGTCCAAACCAATTCGGATGCTTTGCTTTGGCCGCCGATTGTCATAGTTTCGGTCCAAGGTTTGAATGTCATACTGAATTCTCCTAGTCCCTGTTTTATTGTAACCGGAGTTTGGGTCTTGTCAATCAGGGCACCTGTAGTAACCGTGCCACTTGTCCATTCCGTATATGGCAAATCTTGTTGTGTGGTTGCACTGAAGATGGTTTGTTGTTTGTTGTTTACAGTAGCCACAACTTCTTTCAGGTATCTGTTCTGTTGGTCGGGGGTAGTATAATTGCGATACATGATTGGGTAGTTTTTTTCTGCAAATCTGGCTGTCAAGGTAATGTCTGTAAAGCCTGAATATACATAAGTTGCAGAAGTGCTGACGGTGGCTTGGGTAGTCTTATTGACCCAATCTATGAACATATAGCCTTCGTTTGGAGTGGCAGTGACGGTAACGTTCAACTCGTCGGTGGTTATGCTGTTTTCCTCTGTGCCTTGAATAGCAACAGTTCCCATGTTTTCATCCGAGCTTTCTACGGTAATGGTACGTGCTGCAATGGCATTTTCTTTGATTGCCAGGGCAAAGTCGCGAACCATGGCGTTCTTTTTCCGGTCAATTGTTGTGCTGTTCCAGTTTTCCCATTGGTCTTCAGGAAGTAGTGTTGCATTGTCGTTAAGCGTTCTGTACCAACCGACAAGTATTCTTATGCGGGTATTGTCGGTGATGGTTGCGGTTTCAGGAACAGTAACGGTATAGGTTCGTACATTGGTAGCTCCATCTGCATCGCCAAAACCTCTTTCTCTGGATGGCAAAATACCGATTTTTTCCGTTGTTTCATCAAAACTGCCATCGGCATTCCAGTCAATATAAGCCAATGCGTATACCCAGTTGAAGCTTCCGTTGAGGGTAAAACTGAATGTTTCACCTTTAAGGACAGATACTTTGTTCGCTTCGGTAGCCAAAGCATCGCTGAAAATGTCATAGGAAGTTTTGTTTGTATTGAAATTGACTGTAACTGTTTTTGTCCCATCTGTCGCTGTTTGGAATACGGTATTGTCCCAACTGCGTCCGTCACCATTCGCAGTGCCGAAACTTTGTGCATACTTGTCTTGTGCAAAAACGAATGTGCTTGACAGCAATGTCATGCATAGAAAAAATAAGTGTTTTTTCATACTGATAATAATTAAGTGAATAAAAGAATTTTATATAAACCAATTTGGTTTTGTTCCGATTTTTAAAATATATACAACCCATTCTGTATAAAGACCCCATTCGGGGTAAAAACAGAAGTTGCAGAAATATTTTTTATCATTCTTTTGCTATTTAAAACATAATATAAACAAAGGGTTTGCGCGCGGTTTTTGGAAAAAACTTTTGGGAAACCGTAATCGGCAAAATCCTGTGTGTATATGTTTATTTCCCGCTTTGGTCAGGATTTTTTTCGAGATAAAAATTAATCCGTTCGCCCCAAGACTTGTCTTCCAGAGGGAAAACATGGTGCTGTTCGGCCCAGTTAATCCATTTTGCTTCCAGTTCTTCCGCCTTTTCGGGCATTTCTTTTGCCAAGTCGTTGGTTTCAAACGGGTCTGTGGCAAGGTCTATCAGTTCCCAGTGCAGGTTCCTGTTTTCCCGCACGAGTTTCCAGTTCCCCTCAATAATGGCACATGAACCTTGGTGTTCAAAAAAAAGCGTGCGGGGTTCGGTCTGTTTGTTTGCGATAGCTGGCAACAGGTTCATTCCGGGCAAATCGGAGTGTCTGTAGTTCTCCGGATATGGAACGTTGCCCAATGCCATGCATGTGGGCAATATGTCAATGATATGTGCCGGTTGTCGGCAAATCTGGCCTTTGGCCTTGTTTTTCTTGCTGTTGCCGTATGCCAGAATGAGCGGCGAGCTTGTCCCCCCTTGGAAGCACCATTGTTTGTAGCTTCTGTATGGGGTGTTCGATAGGTCGGCCATCAGCCGCCCCAGGAATCCGGCTTCTTCGCTGGCCCCGTTGTCGCTCATGAATAAAAACACGGTGTTGTCCAACATGCCTTTTGCTTCGAGTGCTTCCACAATGTGTCCTATTCCGGCATCCATGATTTCAATCATGGCGGCGTATGTGGCCATGTTCCTGGTCCATTGTTCCTGCTGTTCCGTCGTGAGTTCTTCCCAGGCCGGGCGTTTCCCGTTGAATTCCTTGTCGTATATGGGCAGTTCCATGTCTGCGGGTACGAGCCCGGTTGCTTTTTGTCTTTCAAACCGTTGCCGGCGCAATACATCATATCCGGCTTTATACCTGTCTATGCATTTCTGAATGGCATGTTCTGGCGCTTGCAGCGGCAAATGCGGTGCGTAATGTGCAACATACAGGAACATGGGATTGTCCATGTCGTGCTGTTTTATGAAGCTGACCGCCGAGTCGTTAATGGCATTTGTGTAGTAATAATCGTCCGGCAGTTCTGTCACCCGTTCAAGGTTATTGTATATGGGGGATGGTTTGTAGTAGTTCCCGCCTCCTGTCAGGCAGCCGTAATATCTGTCAAAACCCCTTTGGCTGGGATAGGTGCCGTTGGGGGCGTTGTATGCCCCTTTGGTTGTCAGATGCCATTTGCCAGCCATGTACGTGGAGTATCCACCTGTTTTCAGTATTTCTGCAATGGTAGGATATTCTTTGGCCAATTGTCCCCTGTATCCGGGACGGTGCTCATCGACATCGGCCATCCACCCCATTCCGACTTCATGCTGGTATCTTCCCGTGACCAACGAAGCCCGGCTCGGGCAACTCCTGCCCGTGTTTTTGAACTGGCTGAAACGCACGCCGTTTTCTGCCAGCTGGTCGATGTTTGGGGTCTGTATCTCGCTTCCGTAACAGCCCAAATCGGAAAATCCCATGTCATCGCATAGGATGAGCACAATGTTGGGGGAGCTTGGTTCCTGGGCGGTTAAGGCATATTGGGCGGCTGTCCCTAAAAATAGAGGTACTAACAGTTTTTTGTCCATAATGTTTTTACCTTGTTTTATGTGATTTGTGTAAAGCGCAAAAGTAGGAAATAAATTTATATTGTGGTTATGGGCGGTCGCGAATAACGTTTTTTTTGTAAAATTGGCTGTTTCCTGTTGCTGGCTGTGGATAAAATAGTCCGGCAAGTGTTTTGTGTCTCCTTCCGGTGTTTCTTGTTTGTCGCTGTTTTGTTTGGTAACGGGAAAAACCGTATCTTTGCCGCGCAATGAAAAGGCAATGGCAGACATATTTTATGGCTTCTGTGCTGGCGGTTTATTTTCTGTTTGCCGGCATGGGCTGGAATTTGGTCCGTTTTTGTTGCACGGCGTGCGAACACGCCGGCATAGAGCAGGTTGCTGCCCGTTCGTGTGGCGCAATCCATCATCATTCCGGGCCGGAAGCGTTGCCGTCAGGGGGTTGCCGCGATTTTGCTTGCTCTGACTTGCAGCATCATACGGAAGAGTGTTGCCATTTGTTGCGTTTGGTTCTGGATAATACGGTTTTGCAACAGAAACAGAATGTGCCGCCGGTGGCCGAGTTTGTGGTAGCAGCCGATGCGCTGACGCCCGATTCGTTCTGCAATCCGTTTGCATTTCTTGCGCAGGACATGCCTGCATGCGCATTTCCGGAATCTATATTTTTCTGTCCACCGGGAAAAGACCTGCTCCCGCGTATTTGCATCTGGATCATTTGACAGGTTTGTTTTTTGTCGCCATGGTGTTTGTTCCTGGCGTTTTCCTGTGGCTTTCCTGAAAAAGGAATGCCGTGCTATTTTGCTTTTTACAAACCCAAAAACCTGTTATTGAAACAATGAGACATTTTATTTTTATGATAATATGCTGCTGTGTGGTTACGGCAGTGCAAGCGCATGTGTGGGGAGTTGTCGTGGATGAGTCCGGTGCCCCGCTGGTTGGAGCCAATGTGTATTGGGCCGGTACGCAAACCGGTGTGGCTACTGATGCAGATGGGCGTTTTTCGCTTGAGCCTTTGGCCGGGCACGATAAAATAGTGGTCAGTTTTGTGTCGTATGTTACCGATACGATTGTTATCAGAGAACATCAGCCCCTGCAAATCCAGATGTTGTCGGAGCTGGAGCTGGCCGAGGTGGATGTTGCGGCACGCAGAGTGGCTGCGGTAAAGTCGCGCGTGTCGGTGTTCGATACGCAGAAAATCACGGGCGATGAGCTTTGCAAGGCTGCCTGCTGCAATCTTTCCGAGAGTTTCGAAACCAATGCTTCCGTTGATGTGAATTACAGCGATGCGGCCACCGGTGCCAAGCAAATCCGCCTGCTGGGACTTTCCGGCCAGTATGTGCAAATGCTGACGGAAAATATCCCGAATTTTCGGGGAATTTCTTCGCCTTACGGTTTGGGATATATTCCCGGCCCCTGGATGGAAAGCATTCAGATATCCAAAGGCACGGCATCGGTCCTGAACGGTTATGAGGCTTTGACGGGCCAGATAAATGTGGAGTATAAAAAACCGCAGACGAGCGAGAAAGTGGCCGTCAATCTGTTTGCCAGCGATGCCGCCCGTGCCGAATTGAACGCCCTGGCCGCTTTCGATGTCAATCCTTACGTGAGCACCGGCGTTATGCTGCACGCATCCGACGAATTTGCCGAGTGGGACCACAATGGCGATGGTTTTCTGGACATGCCGCGTGTGGCGCAATATAATTTGATAGACCGCTGGTATGTGAAAAAAGGAGACTATACGGGGCAGATATTTGCCCGCGGGTTGTATGAAAACCGTCGCGGCGGGCAGCTGAAATCCATTTCCGATCCATACCGCATAGATATAGAAACAGGCCGTGCCGAACTGTTTATGAAAAACGGTTATGTGTTCGACCATGAAAGCGGTACCAGCATAGGCATCATAACCAATGCGACCTGGCACGACCAGCATGCCGTGTACGGCAGGAAAGGCTATGATGGCACGCAATGGAATGCCTATCTGAATGCAATCTTCCAGACAAGCTGGACGGACATGCACAAGCTCAGCACGGGATTGAGCCTGAACTACGACCGTTATGACGAATGTCTGCGCACCGACACGCTGCATGCCACGGTACGGAATGAGATTGTGCCCGGTGTGTTTGCCGAATATACATTCAATTGGAAGGACAAACTGATTTTGTTGGGCGGGCTGCGTGCCGATTATCATAATTTGTATGGCTTTTTTGTGACACCGCGCCTGAATGTGAAATATAATCCGTGGGATTTTTTGCATATCCGGGCTTCCGTCGGGAAAGGCTACCGCGCGCCGGCCGTGCTTGC
Source organism: uncultured Bacteroidales bacterium (assembly GCA_944321895.1). Taxonomy (GTDB): domain Bacteria; phylum Bacteroidota; class Bacteroidia; order Bacteroidales; family Paludibacteraceae; genus CALUNA01. The sequence continues at coordinate 54,172 of CALUNA010000014.1, forward strand.
CGAGAACAACAACCTGCTTGCCAGCAGCCGCGTTATGGAAATTGCCGACGACCTGAAGATGGAAAACGCCTGGAATTATGGCATCAGCCTTACCGGCTATATCCCCATTGCCCGCCGCGAACTGACCTTGTCGGCCGAATGGTACTATACGGACTTCATTAACCAGATTGTCGTGGATATGGACACCGACCCGCACAAGGTCATCTTTTCCAACCTTTCCGGCCGTTCGTATGCAAGCAGTGCGCAGATAGAAGCCAACATGGAGGTGTTCAAGGGCTTCACGGCAACCCTGGCCTACCGCCTGACGGATGTCAAGACGACCATTCAGGGACGTTTGCGTGAAAAGCCGCTGACCAACCGGTTCAAAGGTCTGGCATCGTTATCCTATCAGACACCGCTGAAAAAATGGCAGTTCGATTTTACGGCCCAGTTCAATGGCGGAGGCCGTCTGCCGGACACTTACTATGTGGCATCGGGAACGGATGGGCAGGAAGTTCCGGCATGGAACGAGACATTTGACCCATACATAATATTGAATGCACAGATAACAAAATATTTCAAAACATGGTCTATTTATGCAGGTTCGGAAAATTTGAGTAATTTTGTGCAGTCAAATCCGATAATCGGTGCGGCGGAGCCTTTTGGTGACATGTTCGATGCCACAATGGTCTGGGGACCAGTGCATGGCAGGAAAATCTATATAGGTTTCCGCTGGTCGCTGGAGCGTGAGGAATAGGCTTTTCTCAGGCTGTCGTATAAATTTGTCAGATATGGAGTTTTTAAATGAAATTGTAATTGTGTTAAAGCGCAAAACCGGCAAGCTGTTCGCCATGTTGGGCGTGGCGGCCGTGTTGTCGGGCGGAGCATGTGCGGAACTGGACAGGCTGTCCAACGATACGGGAATCGGAAGTTTCATGGTAGACAGCGTGTTTACTGCCGGCCTGCAAATGGATGAACCGCAGATTGCCGACAGTGTGTCAACCGTTTTCATCCCGATAGAATTCGGCACTTTTGTCAAAGACACGAACATTGTTTTTTCGGCTGTCATTAGTCCGCATCATGGCGCGCAGAAAGTCCTGAATATTAAGCAGGATTCCATTGTGTTCCAGAGCAAGGACGAGAAAGTGTCGTTTTTCATGGTGGCCGAGAACGGTGAGGCACGGGAGTGGTTTATTGAGTTGACGGAAAAACCACGCAGTTCAGAGAAAGAGATTCTCGGATTCTTCATAAAATCCCATACACCCGCCGGCGTGCTTGTTTCCGATTCGGCCTATATTGTACCGAACAAGAACAAAGTGCAGATTATTTCGCCGGATGTATCTTTTCCCTTCACCGTTGTGCCGGACTCCATTGTCCTTTCGGCTGGCGCCCGTCTGGTCACGACCGTCGAGGCTTTGGAATTCCAGACCCTGGACGATGTGCTTGAACTGAGCGTCATGGCAGAGGATGGTACGACCAAGAACTGGGAAATTTCCGTGATTCTGGGTTATCCAATCTATGATGAAATCAACGGCAGCTTGAGCAATGAGCAATTGTATCCGCTGAATGTGGATGCGGCCTCGTTGCAGGTCAACTTGCTGGATACGGGAACCAATCGGTACATGCGGTCGGACATAGACTCGGTAGAAAACCGGATTACTGTCGTGGTGAAAAAAAATACGACAAAGACCCGTAGCTATTTGCCCGATTTCCCGTTGGACCTGACCATTCGTTTCAATGCCAGACAAGGCAGCGAGATATTGGGATATGCAATGGGTGATACCTTGACTTTCAATACAATGGATGATGTGCATGCCTTTTACATCTTTGACCGTGTAAACGGCATAAAAAAACGCTGGAAAATAGGACTGGGCGAATGGCAAAATTCGGAAGCGGAAGTGCTCGACTTTTCTTTGCTGGGCTCTACTCCCGGCAAGATAGAAATTGATGTGGAAAACATTGAAATAGAGAGTTCGCTCGGGCAAATTATTATTCCGATTCTGGATGGCACGGATTTGTTCCCGTTGCAGTTGAAATCTAAAATAACCGTTTCGGAATATGCGACGGTAAAAGATTTTTCCGATGGTGTTTATTATAAGTTTGATGAGCTGGGAAGCACGAAAGATTTTAGTGTCGTGGCCGAAGATGGCACGGAAAAGCCGTGGTCGATACGGCTGATATTTGCCGGCACATTGAATACGGAAGCCAATGTGGAGAGTTTTGTTGTGACACAGAAAACGACCCCAGCCAACAAGCTGACCCTCAATACGACCGGTATCATAGACAAAGCCGCAAAGACGATTACCGTGCAGGTTACGGATTTTTCAGATGACATGCCTCTGCAAATCAAGGCGGATATGGCCATTTCCTACAAGGCGACCATAGCAGGCAATGACATAACGCAGGACTGGATTACGTTCAATTCTGTTTCCGATACGCATAAAATCACGGTGCGTTCGCAGGACGAAGCGACAACAAACGAGTGGACATTGCGTCTGGAAGACCTGACGCCCGAAAAGAACAATGCCGTCGAGTTGACCGGTTTTACGGTTTCCAATGTGGCTTCCGGTTACACTGTCAAGCAACCGAATGTTGACCATGTCAATCGAATCGTGAAAATCAGTGTGACGGAAACCGGTTCCGGAGCCTTCTCGTTCAAGGCCGCCGCAACGGTGTCGGAGGGCGCAAAACTGTCGGGAGCACTGACCGGAACAAGCGGAAGCCAGCTGTCGTTTGATGCCATAAGCAACTCTACGCCTTTCGATCCGAATAATTATACGAAATCGTTCAGCATAACTTCGGAAGATGGTACGAATACGGCCAACTGGACAATTGTCGTTTCGTATGAACCCCAATTGGCCAACAGCGACATGAGCATTTGGACAAATGACAAAACCCCCGGCGGAGATTGGGCGAGTGCGAACAATAGTTATGTTACGTTGACGACCAAAGCAACGGAAGGTAGTAATACGTATGCCAGGTTAGAGGCCAAGAAGGCACCTGTGGTAAGTACTTTTGCTGCCGGTAATTTGTTCCTGGGTTATTTCCAAATGAATATCAGCCAAATGAACACGCCCAAGAAAATGACTTATTTCGGCATTCCATTCACGGCCAAGCCGCTTTCGCTGACAACGGACATATATTACACGCCGGGCGGAAGCACGGACAAAGGTTCCATAGAAATACATTTGCTGCATTATGATGGTCCGGCCGGACAGTTTGAGTATCATACCATAGGCGATGAAGCCAATGTGACCGTTGTCGGGCAAGGACGTGCGGAGTTTGGCGCGACAAACGGTTGGGAGACCAAAACGGTCAATGTGGTATATACCTCTGACCTGTTGCCGACACACATCCATGTGGCCTACAGCACGAGCTATCAGGGCGACCAGCTGGTAGGCGATGTGGGGAGCCTGATGTATGTGGATAATGTTAAATTGAATTATTAAGGCTATGCGGAAAATAATAATATTATTATTGACAGGAGGAATGTTGTGTTTCGCTCCGGTCGTTTCGGCTGAGAATTTCTGGAGAAACCTCAGTTTCAATACCTTTGGCGTGCAAATCGGCACGGATGTCGGTGGTGCCTTGCCTACCAAGTTGGAGTTTATCCCGAAAGTGTTCCGCCCATATCCGAAAATGTACATGTCCATAGGTGCCAGGACTTCCATCTCGCTGGCTCCCGGTTGGGATTTGGGACTGGAAGCCAACTACAAGACGGTGGAAATGTCGGCTGATGCCTTGGTGGAAAACCAGTTGGCCTTTGCCCCGAACGTAGATGTGGAGACAGGACTGGTTCAGGGCTATCTGAAGCAGTATTTTTCCGGTCAGGCAACCATGAACATGTCGTTCACCATGCTGGAAATTCCCGTGTATGCAAAATATATATTCCCGAATGCCAAAGACAAGATACTGTTTGGCGGCTATGGGGCATGGGTTATGCGCGCAACATTTGTGACGGATCCGCAGGTGGGTTATACGGGTTCTGCTCCTGACAAGGTCGATGTCGTTATCCAGGCTCCTTCCGATGTTACCCGCATGGATTTTTCCCGTTTTACGTCCAACTGGGATGCCGGCATCATGTTCGGCTATGAGCGCGAAGTGTATCAGCGTATCAACATAGGCTTGCGCGTGTATGCCGGTTTCAAGGATATTTTCCAGCGTGACATTTTCCCGAATGATGATTCCGTGGACAAGATTCTGGAATACAATATGACACACATGCGTGGTTCCTTGACTATCAGTTACGATTTGTTCCGCACGCATTCATGGTGGAGAGACAGGAAGAATCCCTGATTTTACGGAAATGATATTTCTGAATTTGTAACCGAAACGATTATATATGAAAAATGTATTTGTGGTATTGCTGGTTGTTTTTGGCATTACATCGTTCAATGTAGCTGCTGCCAAAAGAAACAACCGTGAAACAGTCGTGTTCAGCGTCCCGATGGATTGCCAGGGCTGTGTGGACAAAATAGAACACAACATTGCTTTTGAGAAAGGCGTTACGGCGCTGGACATCGATTTTGAGCGGCAACAGGTTTCCGTGACCTATAACGTGACAAAAACAACCCCGGAGCTGCTGTCTGAAGCTTTTAGGAAAATAGGGAAAGATTGCCGGATTATCAGTAGCACCGTTACGGATGAGACGGAGAAACCGGAAGGGGAGTGATGCCTTCTGGAAACCTGAATCGGTATTCAATAAAAAACGGTAACTTTTTTCTGAAGGGAAACAAGGCAAAATCAATCCTTTTTTTGTACCTTTGCCGTTTTCAATAAAACTATTGCAAATGGAACTGAATGAACAAGAAGCGATTCGCAGAAACAGTCTGGTGCAGTTGCGTTCTATGGGCATAGAACCTTATCCTGCAGCAGAATACAAGGTAACACATTATTCAACGGATATCAAGGCGGATTTCAAGGATGAAGACACCGGGACACCGGCAGTGATTGCTGGCCGTCTGATGAGCCGCCGCATCATGGGCAAGGCCTCTTTCATAGAAATACAGGATTCCAAGGGCCGCATTCAGGTCTATGTCAGCCGCGATGACATAAACACGCCGGAACAGCCGGAAATGTACAATGTCGTTTTCAAGAAACTGCTCGATATAGGTGATTTTATTGGGATAAAAGGTTTCATATTCCGTACCCAGATGGGAGAAATAAGTATCCATGCGCAGGAATTGACCGTCTTGAGCAAATCCTTGCGTCCGCTCCCGATTGTGAAATACAAGGATGGCGTCGCATATGATGCGTTTGACGATCCCGAACAACGTTATCGCCAGCGTTATGTCGATCTGGTAGTGAATGATGGCGTAAAAGAGACATTCCGCAAACGCACCCGGATATACCAGTCAATGCGTGAATATTTCAACTCATATGGCTACATGGAGGTGGAAACACCTATTCTTCAGTCGATTCCGGGAGGTGCGGCCGCCCGCCCGTTCATCACACATCATAATGCGTTGGACATCCCGCTTTATTTGCGCATTGCAGATGAACTTTACTTGAAACGTCTTATCGTAGGCGGATTCGAGGGTGTGTATGAATTTTCCAAGAATTTCCGCAACGAGGGAATGGACCGTACGCACAATCCGGAGTTTACCTGCATGGAAATTTATGTTTCCTACAAGGATTACAACTGGATGATGGATTTTACCGAAAGGATGCTTGAAAAAATAAGTCTGGATGTAAACGGTACCACCCGGGTTCAGGTAGGCGAAAACCTGATAGACTTCAAGGCGCCTTACAAACGCGTGACCATGATTGATTCCATACGTGAATTTACGGGAATAGACATTTCAGGGATGGATGAAGCCCAGTTGCGCGATGTCTGCAAACAGTTGCATATCGAGGTTGACGAGACCATGGGCAAGGGCAAGCTCATTGATGAGATTTTTGGCGAGAAGTGTGAGGGCAATTACATTCAGCCGACCTTTATAATCGATTATCCTGTGGAAATGAGCCCGCTGACCAAGAAACACCGTTCAAATCCGGCTCTGACCGAGCGTTTTGAATTAATGGTCAACGGAAAAGAGCTGGCAAATGCCTATTCGGAACTGAACGACCCGATAGACCAGCTGGAACGTTTCCAGGAACAGTTGCGCTTGAGCGAAAAAGGAGATGATGAGGCCATGTTCATTGACATGGACTTTGTGCGTGCCCTGGAATATGGTATGCCGCCGACATCGGGCATGGGCATCGGAATGGACAGGCTGGTTATGTTGCTTACAGGACAGCAGACGATTCAGGAAGTGCTCTTTTTCCCGCAAATGAAGCCTGAAAAAAGCAACAGGAAGGAAGATGCACCAGAAGAAAATAATTAACCTAATCTCGTACGGACATGTATTGTACTGATAAGCGAATCGCGGTTCTGGGCGGAGGCAGCTGGGCTACGGCCATAGCGAAAATCGTTCTGACGAATGTGGAATCCATCAACTGGTATATGCGTCGTCAGGATCAGATTGATGAGTTTATCCGGCTGAGCAAAAATCCATCTTATTTGACGGCAACAAAATTCGACACCAGCAAAATCACTTTTACAAGCGATATCAACGAGCTGGTGAAAACATCCGATATTCTTATTTTTGCCATCCCATCTCCATTCCTGAAACAGCATATCAAAAAGTTGCGGCGTAAAATCAACAAAAAAATCATTGTTTCGGCCATTAAGGGCATGGTGCCGGATGAAAACATGATTGTTTCCGACTATTTCCATGTTGTCCATGGCGTTCCCATGGAAAATATTGCCGTGCTGGCCGGTCCGTGCCATGCGGAAGAGGTGGCCTTGGAACGCCTTTCATACCTGACCATTGGCTGTCAGGACCGGGAAAAATCGCGTGAAATTGCACAGTGCATGACAACGCCGTTTGTGCGCACCAACATAAGCGATGACATACATGGACTGGAATACTCATCAGTCATGAAAAATATCTATTCGGTTGCGGCCGGCATTTGCCATGGACTGAAATATGGAGACAATTTCCAGGCCGTGCTGATTTCCAACGCCATTCAGGAAATCAACCGGTTTTCATATGCCACCAATCATGGACATCGGGATATCAACGAATCGGCCTATCTGGGCGATTTGCTGGTAACCGCATATTCCAAATTCAGCCGTAACCGTTTGTTCGGCAGCATGATAGGCAAGGGCTATTCGGTAAAAACCGCCCAAATGGAAATGGAAATGATTGCCGAGGGTTATTATGCAACCAAATGTATTTATGAATTAAACGAGAAATTCCAGGTCAGCATGCCAATTGTGGATGCCGTATATAATATTCTGTATAATCGTTGCTCACCGACATTGGAAATCCGCAAATTGACGGAAAAACTGGCTTGATGAAATCTTGGACAACAATTGACAACATAAAATACTAATAACTCAATCCCGGAACCTTTCTGCCGGTGGAATCATGTAATTCTTAAAAAGTGAAAGACATAACATGGATATTAGATTGACAATTGACAAAACGTATGGCTTCGTTTCAAAAGAAGCGGTGGCCGGTTATGAGGCAGAAGTTGCCAAATGCCAGGAAATGTTACACCAGGGAACCGGAAAAGGAAATGATTTTCTGGGTTGGCTGAACTTGCCTGCAGAAATAACGGATGAGCATCTGGCCGACATAGAAACAACTGCAAAATTGTTGCGTGACAATTGTGAAGTGATAGTTGTTATCGGCATCGGGGGTAGCTACCTGGGTGCAAAGGCAGTGAACGATGCCTTGTCCAGTTCGTTTGCATGGCTGGAGCAGCACAAGCCTGTTATTGTGTATGCCGGACAAAATATTGGTGAAGACTATCTGTTTGAACTGCAGCAACTGTTGAAGAACAGGAAATTCGGCATAATCTCCATATCCAAATCGGGAACAACGACCGAGCCGGCTCTGGCATTCCGTCTGCTGAAGACTCAATTGGAAGAGCAGCAGGGAAAAGCGGCAGCGAAAGATTTGATTGTTTGTATTACGGATAAAGCCCGCGGTGCCTTGCGTACATTGGCGACCCAGGAAGGATATAAAACGTTTGTGATAGAGGACAATATCGGTGGCCGTTTTTCTGTATTGTCACCGGTGGGTCTGCTGCCGATAGCCTGTGCCGGTTTTGATGTACGCCAACTGGTGGCCGGCGCATTGCGCATGCAGAAAGTGTGCGGTCAGGAAACAGCATTTGAACAAAATCCTGCAGCCCAATATGCGGCAGTCCGCAATGAGTTGTATCGTTCCGGCAAGAAGATAGAAATCCTTGTGAACTTCCACCCGAAATTGCATTATGTTTCCGAGTGGTGGAAACAGTTGTATGGCGAGAGTGAAGGCAAGGAACATAAGGGTATATTCCCCGCTTCTGTTGATTTTACAACGGATCTGCATTCCATGGGACAATGGATTCAGGAAGGTGAACGTATCATATTTGAGACGGTTATCAGTGTAGCCGAACCCAACCATACGGTTATGTTCCCGCACAATGATGCCAATTTGGATGGACTTAACTTCCTGGCAGGCAAGCGTGTTGATGAAGTGAATAAGATGGCGGAGCTGGGTACCATGTTGGCACATGTGGATGGTGGCGTTCCTAATCTTCGGATAGAATTGCCAAAACTGAATGAGTATTATTTGGGACAGTTGATTTACTTCTTTGAAAAAGCCTGTGGTATCAGCGGTTATTTGCTCGGAGTGAACCCGTTTGACCAGCCTGGAGTTGAGGCTTATAAGAAAAATATGTTTGCTTTGCTGGAAAAACCTGGTTATGAAGAAGCCACCAAGGCTATCAAATCGCGTTTGTAGGAAACGTCTGTAAGGTTTATGAATCTCCTAAGGAACTGTCAATTGTTTTTTAGGAGATTTTTTTGTTGTTTTAAATAATAGTTGTACTTTTGCGCCGTATTATTATAGGAGAGTTGTGTCTTGTATTTTGGGTAATCTATTTTCTTTCTCTCTAATTGCGTGATTATGAAAAAGATATTTTTAGTTGGTTGCTTAAGTTTGCTTAGTGTGTTTTTTGCTTCCTCCCAATCCTTGGGCTCGCAGTCAAACCCTTTGACGATAGATAATCTGGAAGATTTTAAGGAATTTCGAAATGCTGTAAATGATAATGGTGCATACAAGGGTGTACCTATGCAGCAGGGTAGTTATTCTGGTGGTGCCGGTTTGTATTTTGTGTTGACCGCTGATATTGATATGGGTGGTGTGCAAAATGCAGATGGCAGTTGGGGTGGTGCCACTTGGACTCCTATCGGTACAGAAGAATATCCATTCCGTGGTAACTTCAATGGCAAAGGGCATAAGATAAGTAATCTGTTTATCAATAATCCGGGTAGTGACTATCAGGGATTGTTTGGGTATGTACAGTATAGTAATGGTGGATCTATATCTTTGGATAGTATAGTTGTGGAAAGTGGATCCATCACGGGACAACAATATGTAGGTGGTATTGTTGGATATATATGGGGATCTTCGAGCCGGCCGTGTTTTATGACTGGTTGTATAAATAAGGCTTCTATCAAGGGAATAAACTATGTCGGAGGTATTGGAGGATATGGATATGTATATGTAAATGCAACCAATTGTTTGAATGCCGCCACTTTGACGGGTACGAGTTATTTGGGAGGTGTGTTTGGGAGAGCTTATAGCAATGTTACGATAACTTCATGTTTTAGCGTGGGGTATATATATGCTACTAGTGAATTTATTGGTGGATTAGCAGGAGATATAAGAAGTAGTAAAATATCGGGTAGTGTTAATGCGAGTAATATAGTTGTTAATAATGAGTCTGCTTCAAAAATAGGTGGTTTAGGTGGATATGTGGCAACTAATACGGAGATAAAGGAATCTATTAATATTGGTGCGGTAGTTTGTCCGCAAATCGCTCTAGTTGGTGCTTTATCCGGTAGTTTGGAGGCGGGTAGTAAGCTGCAGTCTTGTTATTATGATAAGCAGTTGCTTTCACAATTGGGTCAAGGTAATGGCAAGGGTAGCTCAGATGTCATAGGTCAGGCAGAAGGCCGTTTAACTACGGCGTTGTTAGGATTGAACACTTTTGTGGATGTGGATAACTGGAGTTTGACTGATGGCTTATATCCTATTCCCAAAGGCTTGGAGCAAAATATGGAAGCGATTGTTGCTGCCACTCCGGCTCTTCTTCATGAATCAGATCATGCAAATTCCATATCCAGGGCTTTTTCTGTAGGTGTTGACAATAATGTACAGTGGTCGAGCAAGGCTGGTAAACTGGATATTGGTGCGGCAGGAGATGTAAGTCTTCTGGAATTAGGTGCGGATACTTTGGTGGCAGGCTATGATGGCAAGGCGGTTAAGGAGGTTATCGTGAACATAGCTGTGCTGGCGGAACCAGGTTCTGAACTTAATCCGCTGTTGATAAGTACGGAAGAGGAACTGATAGCATTTCGTAATGCCATAAATAATCCAGCACAATACCAGTATAAGAACACGACTCTTGTTGATGGTGGTGCAGGATTGCATTTTATGATTGCAAATTACATTACTTTGACCCAGCCTTGGACTCCTGTTGGAACGAGTACAAATCCTTTCAAGGGTAATCTGGATGGAGGCAATTATATTATAGATAATCCCGTTGTGAATAATCCAACCCAGGACAATCAAGGTTTCTTTGGCGTTGTTGATGGGGCTACTATTCAGAATCTGCGTTTGCGCGATGCTGTCGTATCGGGAAAAAATAATGTCGGCGGTTTTGCCGGGCAGGTAAAAAATACGACTATCAGTAATTGTTATGTGCGTGCAAATGTGCATGGGACAGAGAATGTTGGTGGTATGATAGGCCGGGCGGAGACTTCCAGTCTGGAGCAGTTCTTGATTACGGGGCGTCATTCGGGAACAACATCGGTTGGTGGAATCTGCGGTTATGCATCGGATACGAGGATTCAGAAGTCCTTGGCGTCGGGTTGTGTGACAGGCACTACTGCGGTGGGTGGTATTGTTGGAAAAGCAGCAAATGGTGCGGAAATCCGTTATACGACATCTTATACATTTGTTGCAGGAACAAACTCTGCCGGCGGAATTTGTGGAGATGGTGGTAACGCCATATTGACTGAATGTGTCAGTGGCAGTTCAACTACGACTAATGGCATAAGTGGAACAACCGGTGTGACGGTGTCAAAATGTTATTTTGACAGTAAATTGTGCAGTGGTAGTACAGGAGATGTAAACGGACGTATAACCCAGGATTTATTGGGTACAGCATTGGCCGCTGATTTGTCTGCGGAGAATTTTGTGTTCCAGTCGGGCTTATATCCTATTCCTGCCGGTTTGGAAAATACACAGTTTGCTACAGCGGCAGCTTCGCCGGTACTGATAACGGCTGCAAGTGATAATGCGGCCAGCATTTCCGAGCCGTTTGATGTGTGCGTTGACAATTCGGTTTCCTGGCAAAGTGCTACCGGCAAAGTGGATATTGGTAGCGATGGTACGACGGCTTTGTTGCAATCCGGTATTGATACATTGTTTACAATATCGGGTGGAGAAAAATACAAATTAATTGTGATTAATATTGGAGCCGGTTTTGCTACTCCAGGGTCAGAAAACAATCCTTTGTTTATTGCATCAAAAGATGAACTGTTGCAGTTCAGGGATGCAGTTAACAACGGGGGTACTTATAAAAATGTTGCTGGAACAGATGGGTTCTCAGGAAAATATATAGCACTTAAAGCCAATGATATAGATTTGAGCGATGCAATCTGGTTTCCAATCGGGACTAATACCGCTCCATTTAAAGGAACTTTCAATGGTAATAACTTTGAAATAAATGGTCTTGTGACTGATGAATCTTCCAATAACCAGGGTTTCTTTGGTTACCTGGATGGCGCGACTGTAGAAAGTTTGCATATCGGAAGCGGCACCGTGAAGGGAGCTGAAAATGTTGCGGCCATTTGTGCCAATGCCAACAACTCGACTATTATAAGGTATTGCACGAATAATGCATCTGTTTCTGGAAATAAAACAGTTGCGGGTATTTGTGCATTGAACAACGCAACAGTATCGAATTGTATCAATACGGGTTTTATCAAACCTGTCTCTTCTACGGTTGAGAATGTCGGTGGTATTGTCGGGCAGAATAATGGAACGGTTCAATATTGTATGAATGCTGGTCTTATAGGAGCATCGCAAGGTGGTGGAATTGCTGGTACAAATGCTAATGGCGCGAGCATAGCTTCATGTTTGAATGTTGTTCCTGTAACAGCTCCTGCTGCAGCTATCGTGTATGTTAATAGTGGCACGATTCAGGAGTGTTATTATGATTCACAAATGTGTGCTCAGCAAGGAACATCAACCGGTGATAATAATACAACCCCAAGACAGACAATACAATTAGTTGGCACGAATGTTTTTGACGATACGAATTGGACCAGACGTTCTGGTTTATATCCTGTGCCAATGGGTACAGAAACAAGTAACGCAGCAAGTGCAGCAGCCGCGGCTGTATTTTTAAGCAATAATGAAACAGTTTCCGGTATAGAAACCATTTTCAGTGCTGCAGTAGAGAACTCTGTGATTTGGAAAGGGGTAAGTGGATCGGTTGATGCCGGTGTGGATGGCAATTTCTCTTTATTAAAAACAGGAAAGGATACTATTCAAGCTACGATTAATGATAAAGTTTATAAGCAAGTTGCCATTGAGGTGACTGCTGTGCCAGAATTAGGTAGTGAGGAAAATCCGCTATTGATAAGCAGCTTGGCTGAATTTAGAAATTTTGCAACAGCCATTAATTCCAAAACAACCTATAAAACTGTAGATTTCTCTGATGGAGGAGTTGGAAAATATATTTTGTTGACTGCTGATATGGAAGTGGGACCCTGGACGGCAATCGGATCCAAGTCAAGTCCGTTTAAAGGCAATTTTGATGGTGCATTCCATAAACTGACAAATATCAATGTAAATGCAACAACCCAGAACCAGGGTTTGTTTGGTTATATAAATGATGGAGCTGTGTTGGAAAATATATCACTGAACAGCGGAACTGTGGTTGGAATTGACAATGTCGGCGGTATTTTGGGCTATGCCAAAAACGCGGTTGTCCGTAATTGCACAAATGGTGCAAATGTGCAGGGCTCCCTTGTGAACATAGGCGGTATAGCTGGCTATATGTATAAAACCGAGTTGGTTTCATGTGCAAACTCAGGTGACATAACAGCTCCTTCAGCTTATAGTGTCGGTGGTGTGGTTGGTTATATGGAGGAAAACTCTACGGTTGAGTATTGTATGAATGCGGGGAATTTGTGGGGAATGGAATCTGTTGGTGGTTTGGTCGGCTCTGTTGCCAATGGTTCAAATCTGAATAAGTCTATTAATGTAGGAACTGTTCAAGGAACATCTTCTGTTGGAGCCGTGTATGGTTTCTTGGGAGCATCAAATTATTCTGATTGCTATGCTGACAATCAAATGTGTATGGTTCCGGCGGCAGATGGTGTGTTTAAGCCAACAATAGATTTGTTGAATACCCAACCTTTCAATGATGCCGTAAACTGGGAGCAGGCTGCTGATTTGTATCCTCGTCCTAAACCAGTGGCAAATACGGATGTGGCTGCCGTTGCTGCCATGCCAATCCGTTTCCAAAGTACTGAGAATGTGGACAGCGTGGTTACGCAGGTGCAGTTTACGAGTGATTTGGATGTTGCTTGGGAGAATACGGTTGCCGTTCCGAACTTTATATTTGACAAAGCCTCTAATGTGGGCATGACAGACTGTGGTGCGGCAATCAATACGGCAACAATGACTGCAACCAGGAATGATGCTGTCAGAACTGTGAATCTGCGCATTTTGAAGGCATCGTCGGATACCGTGTTCTATACGGATACGGTTTGCCAGCGGATTACTCCGAATACGTACAGCCGTTATGGCTTTACGCAAAATGTCAGGGATTTGCCGGTCGGTGTTAATGTATTCTCTCGGATTGGAGGTGCCAACGTTGTTGGTTGTGATAGCGTGTATGCTTTGAAATTGACCGTATGGCCGATTGATACGGTGTATTACACGGCTTCTATCCGTGAAAGTTCGGTTTATACAAAAGATGGTTATACCTATAAGGGGTCGGACCTGCAACTTGGCGACAATGCTGTCTTTTATGAAGAAAAAGAAAATACAGCCCGGTTGACTAAGGACAAGGTTACGGCATTCCATATCCGCGTGCTGAATGATTCCTTGGTAACGCGTTGCGACAATGAATTCCCTTATGATTTCGCCTATACCTACAATGGTACTGCTAAGAAGCAGAATATTACCTTGGAAGCAGCCCAACTGCCGATTGACTTGTTGTGCAGGAACACCACATCTTATAAGGATCCGGCATTTGGAGTTCCAACGGCTGTTGCCGTTTATGACAGCATCCTGACAGTCGTACACCAAATAAATCCGGCTTATGAACCAGCCAGCATTCTGTACGATACGATTTGCAGCAATGAAACATATCATTGGAGAGGCAGGGAGTTTAACAAAACGGGTATTTATACGGATACGTTGCAGACGGTCGGATGTGGTTGTGACAGTGTTCTTGTGTTGGATCTGACAGTCCACCCATCATACTATGTGAAAGATTATAAGGATATTAAACGTCGTGATATGCCATTAACTTATCGTGATCCGAACGGAGTCAATGAGCCTATCAAGTTTGGTATCGATACAACACGGTCAGGTGTACATTTGATTCCATGGCAAACAGCTTTGGGTTGTGACAGTATTGTAGAATTGCATTTGACAATAGCTGAGAATGTTTATGATACCTTGGAATCTGTTGTTGCGTGTGGTAGTTATACTTGGTACGGGCAGACTTATTATCAAAGCGGAACTGTGACCCACCGTGTCCAAGAAGCCACTCCTGAAGGTTGTGACAGTATTTATGTGCTGGATCTGACGATTCAAACAAGTACAACCATAGAGGAACAGGCTCAGATTGCTTTAGGAGATACTTATACTTGGCGTGATGGGAAAACCTATTCGCAATCAGGGATCTATGAATACAGGTTATATACGGAGTATGGTTGCGACAGTATTATCTACAAGTTGAATTTGTATGTGCTTCCGACGCAGACTATTTCAGAAACGGTAACAATATGCGATAGTGAGTTGCCGTATGCATTTGGTGATACGATTTTTGATGTGGGAACGGTTTCTGGAATCTACACGAATGTATATAAAGTATATGATGGCGATGTCTTGCCGAGCAAGGTGACTTTGCAGCTGACCGTTAACAAAGGTCCGGAGGTCGGGCAGATAGGGCAGATTAGCGTTGTGGATATTAATACGCCGATTGTTTTGCCCGAAGTTCCTTCTGTTTCCAATTCGGAGAATCTGAAATATCAGCGTTGGGAGATAAGCGGCGATGATTTTGCGACGGTTGTCGTTTACAATGGGCAGAAAATAGATGAAAGCTACAATGGCTGGCAATTGCGTTTTGCTGCGGAAAATGACTGTGGAGTCGGATACAGCAATGCCGTAATGGTATATGTGAATGGCTATGAGCCGCCGAGAATCGTGAAAATGTGGGATGATGTGATTGTTTGCGACAACTCGGAAAAGCGTTATGGCCAGTACCAGTGGTATAGGGATGGCGAGATACTGCCAGGTGCAACCAAACAATATTATGTTGAGCCAGGCGGACTCTCTGGATCTTATCACGTAAGTGTGTTTGATTCTCAGCTGGGTATTAGACGCAATTCGGAAGTGCTTACATTTGAAAAAGCGGAAACAGCCGCGGAGCAAAAGGTAGTAATATATCCGAATCCATCTTCGGCGGCAGAACCGATGGTTCTGAAGTTGACAGGATTTACGGATGAAGAGTTGCAACAGGCCAAATTGTATGTGTATAATGTTGTGGGCGAATTGGTCTACAAGGCTGATAATGTCGTTGAGCAGCAGGAATTGCGTTTGCCGGCAGGACAATATGTTTCCTCCCTGTTGTTTGAAAACGGAAAACGAATCAATACGAAAGTGGTTGTGATTAAGTAATGTAGAAACACGAGATTTATGAAAAGACTATATTTTTCCTTGGCTGTTTTAATGTTCTCCTGTTTGTCCGTATCGGCTCAGATGGGGCATTCTTTCTCGGTCAATCTGGGTGGCGGTTCGCAAAATTTGTTTTACAACAAAGTTGATGATTTGTCGGCCAAGACAAGCTACAATGCAATGCTCTCATTGGGATACCGGTTTTATTTCCATGAAAACTGGGGTGTCGGAACGGACATAGGAATATCATTGTGGCAGGGCAAATCGGTGTTTAATGGAATGACAAGCCACGACAGTTACGATACGGAAAATAATCTGCCATATGAGTTTCGGGCATATTTTACTGACTGGACTGAAAAGCAGAATGTCGTGGCTGTGAGTATTCCGTTGCTGGTTTCCTATAAGCGCGCCATTTCATCGGACTGGTTGTTTGTTACCAATTTCGGTCCCAAGCTGAATATTCCTGTTTCCGTGAAATATGCGGCAGCCGGTACGGTGGAAACAAGGGGATATTATCCTGCGTATGATGTGGAAATAGCCAATACCCCTCAACATGGTTTTGGAACGGAAACTCGTGAGTTTACGGGAAAGAACAAGCTGAAGCCTTATCCTTCCGTTTATATTGACCTCGGGTTTGCACGTTCTTTTCAGACGGTTTTTTCAAACCTGAGTCAGACCTATGATTTGATAGGTAACCTGTATGTAGGACTTTATCTGGATTGCGGATACATGCCGTTGGGAAATTCAGCCCAGTCGAGCATGTATGAATTGGGTGCTGATGGCAATATAACCTATCATGGCATTCTGGAACAGAATACAATCAAATCGGCAGTGCCGTTGTCATGCGGCATTAAGGTCGGCGTATCCATTATGTCCAGGAAATATCAGATGCGCTGGATCTGGAGATAGGGCCAATGGCGTTTTTTCAGGAAGTTTGCCATTGGCAAACTTCCTTTGTTTATCCACAATTCGGAAAATAAATTTAACTTTGTGGACTCAAACTCTTGTTATGCTGAAGAAAAGAATCAATCGGATTTATGTGTTGCTGTCGTGCAGCTTGTGTTTGGGCGGATTAAATGCCCAGAAACTGAATCAGGCTTATTTGGACTACATAGACAAATATGCGGATATAGCTGTGACGGAGCAGAAAAAGTATGGTATCCCAGCCAGCATAACTTTGGCGCAAGGACTTTTGGAATCGGGCGCCGGACAGAGTGAGTTGGCGGTGGAATCAAATAACCATTTCGGCATTAAATGCCACGATACCTGGACCGGGCAGAAGTATTATTATGACGACGACAGGAAAAACGAATGTTTCCGCAAGTATCGCAAGGTGGAAGATTCATACGAAGACCATTCCCAATTTTTGTTGCGCCCGCGTTATGAGAGCCTGTTCAAGCTGAAACCGACGGATTATCGCGGTTGGGCACATGGACTGAAAAAGGCAGGTTATGCTACGGATCCTAAATATGCAGAGAAACTAATCAGCTTGATAGAGGATTATGACCTGCATCGCTTTGATACGGGAAAAGGGAAAACAAAGCAGGAAAAACAGGCGGCACAGGAAAACACACTGGCAGATGAAACATATACAAAGAAAACTTCCGGCAGACCTGCTTCCAATGCTTCTTCCATTGGCACGATTGCATCCTCGCTCCAACATGAGGTCAAGAAACGCAATGGAGTGAAATATGTGATTGTATCGGCTGGAGAAACCTTTGCCGACCTTTCTGTCGAGTTTGGCATCCCGGAAAATCGTTTGATGCGCTATAACGATGTTTCGCAGGACAGACACTTCAAGGGAGGGGAGCGTGTTTATTTGCAAATGAAGAAGAACAAGGCCGGCAAGTCCAACACGACCCATAAGGTCAGAGCAGATGAAACCATGTACGACGTGGCTCAGTTGTACGGAATAAAACTGAAAAAATTGTGTGCCTTGAATGGCATGCCCCAGAACATTCCTCCTTTTGAGGGGCAAGTGTTGCGTTTGCGATGAGAAAGCAGAAAACGGAAATATTAGGTGATGTCATACGGCAAGTGTTGCAGGAAAATCATTTGGATGAACATTTGTACGAAGTCAGGCTGATTGATTCCTGGAAAACCGTTCTGGGCACTTATATCAGCAACTATACGGAAAGTCTGTATATCCGTGACAAGATATTGTATGCCAGAATTTCATCGGCAGCGTTAAGGCATGAGCTTTTTCTGAGCAAACAAGTTTTGCTTTGTAATTTGAACAAGGCAGCCGGAGCGCAGGTTATCAACGATATACGTTTTCTGTAAGGTACAAGCTCATGTGCCCAATAATTTGCGCGTGTTTTGCATGGCTTCCTCGTTGTCCGTTATAATCAGCAGCACATCGTTTTCTTTCAGGGTAGTATTTCCTCTGGGTATGAAGTATTTGTTGCCCCGTTTCACCATGGCGACCAGCGTGTGGTCGGGCAGCGACATGTCCATTAACCGTTCCCCGTTTTCCAGCATTTGAGGTTTGACTCTTATTTCACACATGGCGGACTTGATGTCATCGGAGAATTCCACATCAAACTCTTTTAATTTGCGGGCTTCCTGCGTGGGCAGAGCCAAGCCTAATTTTCTCGCCATGTTCGATACTTGTGTCCCCTGCACAACCAGCGAGAGGATGGTTATGAAAAAAACGATATTGAACATGGTGTTTGCATTGGGAACATCGCTCAGGAGCGGATAAGTCGCAAATATGATGGGAACGGCCCCGCGCAATCCAACCCATGAAGTGAATACACGCGCCTTGAACGAGAATTTCCTGAAAGGCAGCAAACTGATAAATACGGCCAGCGGGCGGGCAACGAGAATCATGAAAATGCCGATAATGATTCCTATGCTTGCAACGGGCAATAACTCGCTTGGATTGACCAGCAGTCCCAACGACAGAAACATGACGATCTGGAACAGCCAGGTCAGTCCGTCGAAGAAACGGATGGAACTGCGTTTATGTACAAAACGGTGGTTCCCCATGAGCAATCCGCCTACATAGACGGCCAGATAGCCGTTGCCGCCAATAAAACTGGTGAAACCGAACAGAAAGAACATGATTGTCAGCAGCAACACGGAATATAACGCATCGTTGTCCAGGTTGATCCGGTTCATTATTCTTACAGAAAGTTTTCCCAACAGCATACCGCACAATGCACCTAACAGCAATTGCTTGAGGAAAAGCCACAAGATGGACCAGCCGCTGATTTCCGGAACGGAGAGCAACTGAATGCTGACTATGGTCAGCATGTAGGCCATCGGGTCGTTACTTCCGCTTTCCAGCTCCAGTAGCGGGCGCAGGTTTTCTTTTAGTGACAAACCTTTGCTCCGTAAAATGGCGAAAACGGATGCGGAATCGGTTGATGCCATGGTGCTGGCCAGAAGTATGGCCTCCAGCAGGCTGAATGTAACGGAATGAATGACGTTGTTCGTAAGCCAGTATATGAAAAAACCTGTGATGAGTGCTGTCAGCAGAACCCCTAACGTGGCCAGTGTGATACCCGCAAAGACAATGGGACGGATGTCCGCGATACGTGTGTCCATTCCACCGGAGAAAAGAATGATGTTCAGGGCCACAACACCAATGTATTGGGCTATTTTGGGATTGTTGAATTCAATCAGATCCAGAACATCATTTCCGGCAACGATACCAATTAACAGAAAAAGCAGCAGGGTCGGTACACCGAACCGGTATCCTGTTTTTCCGACAATGATACTGAAAAACAAGAGTATGGAACCAATAAGTATGAAAAGTTCAAATGACATGAAGACCGATAACTATGAAACCAGCTGCAAAGTTACGGAAAAGTTTCTAAACGCTTGTATGGTCTAATATTTAAAGTCATTGAAAAATGAAGAAGTTTTTATGCTTTGCTTCCGGTGCATGATTCTTTTGTGCGCGGGTAATGCATGTCTTTACAGTTTGATGAGTTTGATGTTTCTGTTATGTTGTCCGTTTTGGAAAATGGCTGTATATATGCCGCAAGGGATGTTTTCCAGCGGAATGATGTTTGTGCCGGTCCGGCACTCCCATTTTCCGGCCAGTTGTCCGGTGGTGGTGAACAAGTACAGCACGGATTTGTCGGGCAGCAGGCACACCAGTTTGTCGCTGACCGGATTGCCAATGACACGGAATTCATCGGCCGGATGGTCGGTTGTTCCGGTAGGGTCGTATGCTTCCAGCAGAAATGCAAATATCGGTTCGGTGCTTGGTGTCGGGCTGATTTGGTTGCCGGTAATCTGCCAGAATGTGTTTTCTTCCACATCCGGTGTCCGGATAGCATGAATCATGGTCTGGTCTATGCGGTATAGCAAATAGGAACTTTCCGCGGCAACATAATTATCTGCACTCAATCGTCCTTCCGCGTTGATATATTTGTTGTCCTTCATGGAAACGATTTTGCAGTATTCTTCGTTTTCCGCTGTTATTTCCCATACCTGCGACAAGTCTTGCCCGTTGTTGATTCTTCCGCTGAATGTAGGAATCTGCAAGCCATGGTTGGTCAGGTATTTTCCGCCGGCAGCATCCCTGATGAAGAACAAGCCCGTTTCCGGTTGTCCGCTGTCATAAATGGCGATGTGAAATCCGACAGTCTTTTCATCCTGACCGTGCCGGCATGTGGCTGTCAGATTGGTGTTGGCTTGAATATTCTGTATGTTAATGCTTCCTGTCGTGGCATTGTTTGACCAGAGAAAAGTGCTGTTCGGTGTGGTTGCCTGGCAGGTCAGCGTAAGGTTTGTGCCTTTTGGTACCAATACGCTGTCGGTCATTTCAGCGATATTGTCATCAATCTGGATATATGTCAGCACGTCGAATTCGGGGGCTTCTTCTTCCTCGAATGTGGTTATGCTGAACTGGAATCCGTTCAGGCTGGAGTTACCCTTGCCAATAATGGCATTATCCAATATCCTCCAATAACTGTTTCCGCTGCTGCCGCCGTTTTGTATGGCATATTTGTTTGTACCCGTAATGTTGTATAGATTGTAGCTGTTCCAGTTTGAATAGTAGGTCGATGTGTAAAGCGCATATTCATTCAGTATCATGCTCGGGTCTTTCCTGCTTATGATTTTGTAGCGTCCGCTGGTGCCGTCTTTGCTGATATACCACAATTGTGTATTCCGGTCATATATGTTCCTGCCGGTAAATTCCGGTCCGAGTTCTTTGTCGGTGACGGTCAGGAATGTGCCGTTGCTTTCATCTTTGATAAAATAATCGCCGTTGGGCAATTGGTTGAGGGTATATACAAGGATATGGAAATTGATGGATTTTTCCAACTCTCCGGCTTTGTAGGTCAGCCGGAACGTTTCGGATTCCTGTATGCCGTTTATGGACAGGTCTTCCGTATTTGCGCCGTTGCTCCATGTGTAGTTGCCGCCTGTTACCGGACATGTTGCGCTTAGCGTGATGTTGCTGCCGCTCGCGACAGTAACAGTGCTGTCCGATATGGCAGTTTCTGTGCCGACCTGTATCTTTGGGAACAGGTTGAAAACCGGTTCGGCCATGTCCAGAATGAATGGATAACCTGTCAGTGCAGCCGTTCCTTTCCCGTTAATGCTGTTTCCGTTGGTTTTCCAATGATACAGGCTTGTGCTACCGCCATTTTTGATGCTGTAATTTTGGGTGTTTTCCAGATGGAAAATATCGAATGTATGGTAGCTTGCGGAGTATGTATAAGATGCAAACTGACCGTATTCGTTCAGGAAACGCCCATCCGCGCAGGATGTAATGGAGTAGCGGCCGCTTTCAGGGTCTGTGCGTACCAGCCATATCTGGTTCTGGCTGTCGTTGAATGCCGTAAATTTCGGCTGGTTGCTTCCGTCATTGGTCAGGTAGTTGTTGTCTTCTGCATTGATGATGTAATAGAATCCGTTTTCCAGGTCGTTTTTCCAGGTTGTTGGAAACACGGTTTCGGTACTGACAATCCGGAATGGGAATCCTGCCATGCTGCCGGAACCTTTGCCTGCGATTGTCGCATCGCTTATGGTCCAATAATCCGTACCTGATTTTCCGCCGTTTTGTATGGCGTATTTGTCGGTCGCAACAGCGTTGTGCAATACGTAGGTGTTCCATGTCTCATAAAAGGTTCCATCCGACAGTTTCGCATATTCGTCCAGAAATCTGTTGTCGCTTTTTGAAACTATTTTGTATCGTTCCACGCTTTCATCGTAAGTCAGGTTCCAGACTTGGTTGTCCGTGTTGCCGGACGAACGTTCTGCAAATTGTGGCGTTTCAGAGCCGTTGTTTGTCAAGAACAGGTCATTGGCGGCGTCCAGGATATGGTAGTCTCCATTAGCGATGTTGTTGGTAGTGTAATTGCCGGCCAGTTCCACTTCGTTTGAATAAATGATGTTTCCGTTGCAATATTCCAGCCTGACGCGGAAAGTCCCGTTCGGTGCTGTTTCTGCCGGAACCGCATGGCTTACGGTTTCCGTAGCCTGGTCATAAGCCCGGTCTGTCGGCGTGTGGTAGGTTTCAAATAGTTTGTCGTTTTTTATTTGGATAATGTATTTGTCGGTCAGCTCGCCGTTCGGGTCGGTGATGGTGAACCTGATTTGTTTTTCGGTCGGGTCATATTCGGCTTTGAGGGTAGGTGCACTGATGCTGACTGAGGGGATGTGCTCGCGGCTTTTGGCATAGCCGAATGTCGGGTGGTCGTTCTTGTAATAGAAACCGGCCGGTGTCGGATAGCCATCATCCCACAGGATGCGGCGGTATTCGCCGACCCAGTTGTAGATGCTGTACCGTTCTATGAAACTTGCCGTGTCGAGTACGTTCAGAATGCCTTTCAGGTCGTCCAGTTGCTTCTGGCGCGCGGCGTTCCCGTCGGTCGGCCATGTCTCTGTGGTCCAGTTGGCTCCGTTGTTCCATTCCGTTATCCAGATAGGCCGTTTTGTCTTGTCGTAGATTGTTTTGAGTTGATTGTACCATTCGGTTGCCGTCAAACCGCCCCAATAGGCATGTATGGCCACGTAATCGAGTCGGTAGCCTTTTGCGTCTATTTTGTTTACGAAATCATAGAGCCAGCTCATGTCCGTCGGGCACGGCGAGCCGAGACGCATGCCTGATTTCATGTGGTCGGGCCATTGTGCGATGGCTTTGTCCACCGAAATGACGCCGCCGCAACTGCATTTGCTTGCATCGTGTTGTTCAGAGTGTTCGGGCTCGTTGTAGCTCATCAGGTGGCAGACGTCTTCTTTTTTGTACATGTCGCTCCAGCCGGGCCAATAGAGATGTTGTTTGATGATTGTGTAGTCGCAGTTGAGCGTTGTCTGCTTGTCCGCGCTCCATGTGTAAAACCATGTGGATTCGGTTTGTCCGGCCTGCCAGTCGTAATCGCTTGCAGTGGTGCACCAACCTTTTTTCGACACATAATTCCAACGGAAAACCCGGATGTAGGAAACTCTGGCATATAGTTCGCCCGGCATGACCTGCATTTCAATGTCGGCATCGTCGGCAATGAACACGCGGCTGTAGCCCAAGGCATCGTTTTCATTGGCCAGGGTGGCCATATAACCCCGTTTGAGGACAAAAGAGCGGATGTTGTTGTCAAATTTTCCCAAATCGCTGTTCGTGCTGATGCCGAGTTTGAGCGTGTCGCCTTTGAAATTGTCTTGCGTGTAAGCCTGGAATGCCACAAAACTGTCGGGATGTGGTACGACAACCGCGCCTTGTTTGTAAATCCTGACATCTGCATTGACTTTGTTTTCCAGTTTCTCTCCGTTGATGGTTATGGAGGGTCCGTATAGCTCGATTACTTTGCTTGGCCGTACATTGTCGAAAAACAGCCAGGCGTTTTCATTCCGGATGTCAATGGTCGCATTGTAGAGGGCATTCTCGCCCGATGTCAGATGATAGTCCGTGTTAGTGTCGAGCACATGTGCTTTGTCTTTAAGCATGCTTACATGGATAGTCTGTTTTGCGACAGCTGCTGTAGTAAACAGCATGCAGATGATGAAAGTACTTAAGATGTTTTTCATGGCTTCTGAATGGATGTTTGTGTTTCTCTCCGGTCAGCAAAGGAACATGTTTTTTGTGGACAATCGGTGGAAAAATGGTTCATTTTCGCCGATTTATCCGTTATTGTCCATTTGTCGTTGCAACCGTTTCCCCTTGTTTCGGGCATACCCGAAGGCCGCCCGGCAAATTGACGGGCGGCAGCATGCCGGAGATGAATCTGATATCCTTTCAGACAGTTGTGCGGGCAAACGGCACCTCATCAATCGGACAAAAGATGCCGTCAAGATATTTGTAGTAGCCTGTTATGGCGACCATGGCGGCATTGTCGGTGGTGAATGAAAATGGTGGGATGTAAACTTGCCAGTGATATTTTTCTCCGTAATCCAGAAATGCCTGGCGCAAGCCGCTGTTGGCAGAAACGCCACCCGCAACGGCTACCTGGTTTATGTGTAAGTCGTGCGCTGCCTTTTTCACTTTCTTCATGAGAATGTCAATGACGGTGGCCTGCAACGAGGCGCATAAATCGGGTGTGTTTTCTTCAATGAAATTTGGATTTACGGCCATTTGGTCGCGCAGGAAATACAGAAACGATGTTTTCAGTCCGCTGAAGCTGTAGTCATAGCCGGGCAGGTTGGGCTTGTTGAATTCAAAGCGTGCCGGATTGCCTTGTTTTGCCAGCCGGTCAATGTGGGGACCGCCCGGATAGGGAAGTCCGAGTACTTTGGCGCATTTGTCGAAGGCCTCGCCGGCGGCATCGTCGATGGTTTGCCCCACGATTTCCATTTGGTTATAGGAGTGTACCAGAATGATTTGCGAATTTCCGCCGGAAACGAGCAGGCAAAGAAACGGGAACGTTGGATGATGTTCGTCCGGTTTGCCTTCCGAAATGAAATGTGCCAGCACGTGTGCGTGCAGATGGTTTACATCAATGATGGGAATTTCCAATGCTTGCGCCAACCCTTTGGCAAATGATGTGCCGACCAGCAGGGAGCCTAACAGCCCCGGCCCGCGTGTGAATGCTATTGCACTCAGCTCATTGCGTGTTACGCCGGCACGTTTCAGTGCTTCGTGCACAACCGGAACAATGTTCTGCTGGTGTGCACGTGAGGCCAGTTCAGGAACTACGCCGCCGTATGATTCATGCACAGCCTGGCTGGCCGTTACGTTGGCGCATAAAATGCCATCTCTGATAATGGCGGCAGAGGTGTCATCGCATGATGATTCTATGCCTAATATTACAATGGATTTTTCAGATGCCATAGTTTGATGATTAACTTGGATATCGTTTGCCGGAGTAGCCGGATTTGTTTTTCGATTATCCGAAAAAATAATTACTTTTGTCGGTGATCCGATTAAAGGCCCAAAAGTATAAAAAAAATCCTGAAAATATTGTCGGTGTTATTACTTTGCCTGATGCTGGCGGTGGTAATGTTGGTCGCTCTGTTGAAAAGCAACAGGGTTCAAAATGCTGTCATACAGGTTGTTGCAGCTGCTTTGTCCGATAATTTGCAGACCAGGGTGGAGGTCGGTTCCATAAACTATCAGCTGTTCAACAAGGTGCGGATTCAGGGCCTTTATGTGGAAGACTTGCAACAGGATACCTTGTTTTATGCCCGCGATGTCCTGGCTGAATTCAAATTTTTCAAGTTGTTCAGGAAACAGGTAGTTGTTACAAAATGTGTAATGGACGGGGTGCATGTTAATTTGTCTGTCGATACGGCCGGAACGTTGAATCTCGCTTTCTTGTTTTCCGGCAGGGATAAGAAAAAAGACAAGCCATACGATGGATTAGTTTCCGTCCGGGACATTTCCCTGAAATCATCGACTTTCCGCTTTAGGAAGGCGGGAGCCCCCGCACATTATGCCGATGTGTTTTCCGCAAACGACATATTTGTCTATGATTTGAACGCGGACCTGGAACTTGCCCATTTGTCGGCCGATTCGCTGAATGCAGCCGTCCACAGGCTTTCTTTCCGGGAACAATCGGGTTTTGTCTTGTCCGGTTTGCAGACTGATTTTGTGGCAGGCCGCAAGGAAACGGTTTTTTCCGGACTGGAGTTGAATTTACCGCATTCGTTTATTGAAACCGGCCGGGTTTTGCTGAATTATGACAGCATGAAAGCTGCGTTTGCGGATTTGTGGAATAATGTGCAGATAGAATTGCCGTTGGAGCAGGTTGCCGTCAAGCTTTCGGACCTGAGTGCGTTTGTTCCCGCTTTCAAACGGATTGATGGCGTTCTGGAGGTAACGGCCGACTTGCGGGGAAAAGTATCCAACCTGAAAATGGACAATCTGGATGTCCGTTACAACAAACAGCCCTTGCTGGCTGCGAGCGTAAGTGTTGATGGCCTGCCGTCGCTTTCCGATGCGTTTATCTTTGCCCAGGTGTCCGATTTGTGGCTGAGCAAGAACAGTGTGCAGGACTTCATAGCCGACATGCGCGACAAACCTTTTGCCTTGCCGGACCAGTTGCTGACTTTGGGACAGGTGCGTTATTCCGGCAGCCTGACAGGTTTTTTGAGCGAGATGGTCGCTTACGGAATGTTCAAGACAGATTTGGGTGTGATAGCAACCGATGTGATGTTGAAAAGTGCCGATGACTTCCGGAATATCAGCGTGAGCGGGGGTGTACGTTCGCGCAATTTCCGTTTGGGGCGCATGTTGGGAAACAATGACCTCGGCAATATCACCTTTAACCTCAACATGTCTGCCCGTAAAACACCGGCCGCAGCCCTACACGGAAAAGTGAATGCCCGTATAGCTTCTCTCGGCTACCGGAAATATGATTATCGGGATATCGTTATCCGCGGAGATTACAGCTTTGGCGGCTTCGACGGTTATTTGACCGTAAAGGATGAAAACCTGACCTGTCGTCTGGATGGCCTGTTCGATTTGACACAGGACCTGCCGGTTGTCAACGTGGATATCGCGCTGGACTCACTGAACCTGAATGCACTGCATTTTACGGAGAAATATGCCGGGTCCAATTTGATGGTAAAGGCAACCGTAAACCTCATAGGAAATTCCCTTGATGATGTGAATGGCTATATTGTGGTGGACGATTTGCAGTTCCGTAACAAAAATGACGTGCTGAATGTCGGGAAAATATCGGTTTCCGCCACTACATCCGAACGCCTGAATCATTTTTCCATTCAGTCCGATTTCCTGAATGCCATAGTGACAGGCCGTTACCGTCACAGTACCATGCCGGCAACCATTCTGAAACTGATATCGGAATACCTGCCGACACTGATTCCTGCAGAACGCCGCGAAGAACTGCGCAACGTAGACCCCGGCAATGTGTTCGAGTTCGATGTCTATCTGAAGCATACGGACAAGATCACGCATATTCTGGAACTGCCTGTCCATTTGCCGGAAATTTCCATGATAAAAGGCCGTATAAACGACAGGCGCAAATTCTTCAACCTGCGTATGGGACTGCCTGTCATTCAGTTCGGGGAGATGGTGCTGGAAGATTTTACTCTGAATTGCGACAATTCCAATGACCAGCTGAACCTGATGGCATACCTGCAAAAGGGCTCTGTGCAAAACCGTATTACAGGATATGCGCATGCCGTGGCCAGAAACGATTCCATCTATTCCCGCGTGCAGTGGTCGAATAACGACACGATTGTCAACTCCGGAGTCATAAACACCAATGTGGCCATTGCCCGCCAGCCAGACGGGCAGTTGGCAAACCTGCATCTCTATCCGTCGCAGATTGTGATTTCCGATACGATATGGGAATTGGGAAAGAGCGATATCGCCTTTTATACGGACAGTACAGTGCGGATTCAGGACTTCAATTTTGGGCGGACCGACCAGTTTGTCAAGATAGATGGAATAGCCGGAAAATCGGAGTCGGACAGCATACGCATACACATGCAGGACCTGCAACTCGGTTATTTCCTGTCGTTTGCGGATATGTCGAAGACCATCTCCTTTGATGGCCGTGTTTCCGGAGAAGGATTTTTGTATAGTCTGTTCCGCCAGCCGGTATTCGATTTGTTCGCTTCTGTGAAAAATGCAACCATGAACGGAGTTCCGTTGGGCAATGTGCAGGCCCAGACCAACTGGGACCGTGACAGTAAAAGTGTCCGGATAGATGGTATCTGTGAAATGGATAATGATACCATAGCCCGTGTGGATGGCTTGTTTGCACCGAGGCTGGACTCCCTGGACCTGAAATTTAAGGCAAAGGGCCTGGACCTTGCCTTCCTGAACAGATGGCTGGATGCGGTCGTGCAGGATGTTTCCGGTACGGGTTACGGAAATGTGCATATTTTCGGCAAGCCTTCTCAGAAAAAAACATGGATTGAAGCGCAAACCTGGGTACAGAATGGCTCGGTTAGTCTGGACATGCTCGGAACACGCTATACGTTTTCCGATTCCATCATAATGACACCGGAATCAATAACCTTGAAGAATATGACCCTGGCCGACATGGAAGGCAATACGGGTTTGCTGAATGGCTATGTCCAGCACAATGGCCAGTTCCAGGATTTGCGCTACAATTTGCGGATTGGATGCAATAATATCATTGGCATGAACACCACGATAGCCGACAATGATTTCTTTTTCGGGAAAATCTACGCTACCGGCAATGTGTCCATCTCCGGCGACCAGGATGAAACCCGCATCTACGTGAATGCGCGGACCAATGCAAACTCCAAATTCAACATTTCCTTGGGGTCAACCTCCGTGGCGGCCGACAATTCATTCATTACGTTTGTGAATCCGGTTGCACCGCAACAGGCCGCGGATGTGGAAAAGAACTCCGGACAATCTCCTAATCATGCGCTGAAACTTGTCCTGCAGGTAGATGTAACACCGGAAGCAGCCATACAGTTACTTATTGACCCCAAGGGAGGCGGCGATATGATTACCGCACGCGGTGATGGGAGCATGCGTTTTGAGTATGACACCCAGCAGAACATAAATCTGTTGGGAACCTACACCATCATGTCCGGTTCGTATTTGTTTACGTTGCAGGACATGTTCCGGCGAGAGTTCAAGCTGGGAACCGGCAGCAGCATAACCTGGACGGGCAATCCATTTAATGCACAAGTGAGCATAAGGGGCATATATTCGTTGACTGCTTCTTTGAAGGACTTGATGGATGAAACCTTGTTGCGTTCCACAACACGTACAAGCGTTCCGGTGAACTGCATCCTGAACCTGTCGGGAAACCTGATGAGCCCGAAAATTGATTTTGACATAGATTTGCCCAACAGCGACGAAGGAATCAAGCAGCAAGTGAAGAATATCATCAATACGGATGAAATGATGAACCGCCAGATTATTTATCTGTTGGTATTCAATAAATTCTACACACCGGAATACCTGCAGGCAAATACGGCTGCAGTAGGCACCGGCGATGCTTACTCGCTGTTGAGCTCTACGGTGACCAACCAGATAAACAGCTGGATTTCCAAACTGACGCAGGACTTCTCGTTCGGTTTCAATGTGCGTTCCGATGGTGAAGGCGAGGAAGCCACGCAGGAATATGAAACCGAATTCCTTTACCAGCCCAACAACCGGCTTGTGGTGAACGGAAAGTTCGGTTATCGCGATGATGATGTGTCGAGCAATAAGTTCATTGGCGATATGGACATAGAATACCTGCTGAATCCCTCCGGAAACTTGCGCGCCAAGGCTTATACGCATACGGTGGACAAATACTCGTTGAAGACGGCACAGACACAACAAGGATTGGGTCTGGTATATCAGGAAGATTTCAACACGGTGGGCGAACTGCTGCGTGGCTATTGCAATGCATTGAAAAATCTGTTCCAGAAAAAAGATAAAAAAGAAAAGAAAGAAAAGAAAGAAAAGGAGAAAAGGGAAAAATGAAAAAAGTTTGCTTGGTGATGTTTTTCACGGTTACTTGTTGTGCCTGGCTTCTGGCCGGGACCATAGAAAAGGTCTTTCAGGAAATGCCGTTTGCCTTGTGTCCGGTGCTGGACGCCCAACAGCGCATGGAGTTGCTGGAATATACAAAGGCCGGAATGTCAGACAGTATCGTCAATAAGTTCGGCGCCTGGAGCTATATGCCGGAGGTGGATACGGAACGCGGATATATCCGATGCTCGCTTACTAAAGGTTCGGAAATGGAACTGTTGCTCATTCAGCAACCCGATGATTCCGTTTGTTATGTCGGTGTGATAGAAACCGTTTGCGCGCCGGTTTGCAGTTCCATCGTATCGCTCTACGATACGGCGTGGAACAAACTGCCGGTGCAATTACCTGAGTTCCATGCTACGGACTTTATCGATGCGGAAGCCTGCGAGGCAGATTCCGTACCGTTGGAGGAAGTCATTAATCTCTTGCCTGCATATTTTATACAAGCACATTTTGCCGATAACTCGGCCGATATTGTGTTTTCCAATGAAACCATCCGGCAACTCTCGCCACAGAAACAGAAACGCTACGGCAAATACCTGCGTCCGAAACGTGTGAAAGTGTTCTGAAGAAGACAAGCCTACAATGGGATATTCGCTGCAATCGGTTTACATGCCGTTGTAGCGTTTTTTTGTATCCTTTTGTTTCAACAGGTTTAGTATGTTTCATACTTATAAAAAAATCATGGAATTGTTTGGATGTTTGCATGGTTTGTTCGTATATTTGCCTCACGCAATTTGATTTGTATGGCAGATACTGGCAAAAAAATAATGTTGAAACGCTTGGCTACGGTTTTTTCCGGGGTGTATGTTCCCGTATTTCCGGATGGCGATGTTGTTTATCTGCAGGCTAAAGACTGCGTGGATGGTGTCCGTGCAGATGTAGCCATGCGTACTTTATCCTGCTCGAAAACAGATAAAAATCTGCTGCAAAAAGGAGATGTGCTTTTTGCGGCAAAGGGGAACTCCTTTTTTTGTGTGGTGTATGATGAGGAAATCAAAGCGGTGGCTTCCACTTCCTTTTTTGTCATCCGCCTGAAATCTGTTGAGGTGTCGCCTGAATATCTGTGTTGGTATTTGCGGCAACCGTCCGTGGAAGTCTATTTTAAGACATATCAGGCGGGAAGCACAACTCCGCTGATTCACAAATCGGTTTTGGAAAATTTGGATATCCCGCTTATTCCTGCCGGACAGCAGCGGCTTATTGTGGAAATATCGCGTTTGGCTCGAAAGGAAAAGGAATTGCAGGAAAGCATTATCAAATGCAAACAGGCTATTTTGCAACAGTTGTTAATGGACAGCATAAAATAATCAGATATATGGAAAATCAGAAAACAGACCAGTCGCAAATTAATCGTGTAGTTTGGAAAGCTTGTGATACTTTCCGCGGCGTCATTGACCCCAGCCAGTACAAGGACTATATATTGACCATGCTTTTCCTGAAGTATGTGAGCGATGTGTACAAGGCAAAATACGCCGAATATCTTGACAAATACGAAGGCGACAGGGAACGTGCGGCGCGTGCCATGCGCCATGAGCGTTTTATGGTGCCGGAAAACAGCTCGTTTCACTATCTGTATGAAAACCGCAATGCAAACAATATAGGCGAGCTGATTGATATGGCTTTGGCCGATTTGGAGGATGCCAACCGTGAAAAGATGAGCAGTGAAGACGGCAGCAGCATTTTCCGCAACATCAGTTTCAATTCGGCCAACTTGGGCGAACCCAAGGAAAAAAACGCACGCTTGAAAAACCTGCTGGTCGATTTCAGCGAGCTGGAACTGGATGAATCCCATTTGGAAGACAATGATATCATAGGAGATTCTTATATGTATCTTGTTTCCACGTTTGCCAGCGAGTCGGGCAAGAAGGCGGGCGAGTTCTTCACGCCGGCCGAAGTGTCCACCTTGTTGGCCAAACTGACCAAAAGCAAGCCGGGTGCCCGTATCTGCGACCCAACTTGCGGTTCCGGTTCCCTGCTGATTAAGGCCGGCAAAGAAGTGGGCAACAACAATTTCTCGCTTTACGGGCAGGAAGTGAACGGCAGCACATGGGCGTTGGCCATGATGAACATGTTCCTGCATAATTTTGACAATGCCGTTATCCGTTGGGGCGACACCTTGCGCAATCCCAAGCTGAAAGAGAATGACAGGCTGATGAAATTCGACACGGTAGTGGCCAACCCTCCTTTCTCTTTGGATAAATGGGGAGCCGATGAAGCGGCCACCGACCCGTATAACCGTTTCTGGCGTGGCATTCCGCCCAAAAGCAAAGGCGACTGGGCTTTCATCTCGCACATGATAGAGGTGGCGCAGGAAGGCAGCGG
>CALUNA010000015.1 GCA_944321895.1 uncultured Bacteroidales bacterium
CCGTTTTTTTTCCGGGTCCGTTCCGACAGGTAACACTGATGGAACGGACCTTTTTTCGTTTGAACACAAACAACATGCAAGGAAAAAATCATACTGTTTATTGTTTTTGAACTGATGGCAAAAAAGAAAAAAAATCTTCCGTTACTGGAAAATATTACCATTACGGATGTGGCTGCGGAAGGGAAAGCTCTTGCGCGTGTTGATAATTGTGTCGTATTCGTGCCTTTTGTGGTGCCGGGCGATGTGGTTGATTTACAGGTTCTTCGTAAGAAACATAACTACATGGAAGCCGTTCCCGTGGTTTTCCATGCCTACTCGGAGCTGCGTTGTGAACCCAAATGCAGGCATTACGGTGTGTGTGGAGGATGCAAGTGGCAGATTCTGCCTTATCCGGAGCAGTTGAAATATAAACAAAAACAAGTTGTGGATAATTTGACCCGCATAGCAAAGGTCGAGTTGCCTCCGGTTTCACCGATTATCGGTTCGCAAAAGGTTTATGCTTACCGTAACAAACTTGAATTTACATTCAGCAACAGACGTTGGCGAACATGGAATGAAATTCATGATAATGTGCAGTTTGACACAATGAATGCACTTGGGTTTCATATTCCAAATGCTTTTGACAAGGTTCTGGATATTCAGGAATGTTGGCTTCAGGATGATATTAACAATTTGTTACGCAATGAGATACGGCGCTATGCTCTGGAAAATGGTTTGGATTTCTTTGATTTGCGGGCACAGACTGGTTTTCTGCGTACCATGATGGTGCGTACCAGCACGACGGGTGAACTGATGCTGATAATAGTCTTTTTCCGGGAAGAAAAGGAAGCCCGCATTGCGCTGCTGCAACATCTGGCTGATAAATTCCCGCAAATCACCTCGTTGCTTTATGTTATCAATTCCAAGGCCAACGACACCATCACAGACCAGAAAATACATGTGTTCAAGGGTAAAGACCATATTTTTGAACGTATGGAGAATTTGTCTTTCAAAATAGGACCGAAATCTTTTTATCAGACCAATTCGGAGCAAGCCTACGAATTATATAAGGTTGCACGTAATTTTGCCGGTCTGACAGGCAAGGAGCTGGTGTTTGATTTATACACCGGGACGGGGACAATAGCCAACTTTGTAGCCGGAAAGGCGCGTCAAGTTATCGGAATAGAATATGTTCCGGAAGCAATAGAAGATGCCAAGGTAAATGCGGAACTGAACGGAATAACCAACACCATGTTTTTTGCAGGAGACATGAAAGATATCCTGAATCAGAATTTTATTGCTACATATGGCCGTCCGGACGTAGTGATAACAGACCCGCCGCGTGCAGGTATGCATGAAGATGTCATTAAAACAATCTTGTTTGCCGAACCGGAACGCATTGTCTATGTAAGTTGTAATCCGGCCACGCAGGCACGCGACATTGCATTGCTGGATGTGAAATATGCCGTAAAAGCCATTCAGCCGGTAGATATGTTTCCGCATACGCAACATGTGGAGAATGTGGTGCTGCTGCAAAAAAAAGGACAGGAACGGCAGCAGGTGTAGAATGGCCGTATAAAACAATAGCGGAAAGGGTGCGGTGGCATAATATCACCTTCAACTTTCCGCTATTGATCATTCAATTTTTATGAAATAACTTTTTACGAATTCCTGTCCGGGAGCGAGTTCCTGTATCCAGTCCTTGTCGGCAAACTCACCCGTATATCCGGTTCGGTCGCAACGGCCATACCATGGTTCAATGCAGACGAACGGGGCGTTTTTTCCGGGGGGCGACCACAAACCGACTACCGGTGCATCGAATTTTACGGAAAGCCATGGCCTGCGTTTTTTGTCGTAGAGGCATACCTTATGGATTTGTCCGTTTTCGATGATGAGTGCATCTTTGTCGAAAACAGTTGTCCGGAGCGGTAACAGACCATCTGTTGTTTTCAGGGCATATTCCTGTCCGGTATCTGCGCCTCCGTTGTTGATAAGGATATAGCTGATATCGGAATTGTCAAAACCGAAGTATCCTTTTATTTCATCTTCCGGCCGGAAATCGGGATAGTTGAATGCCGGGTGGGCTCCAATCTGGAACGGCATGTTTTCATTGCCCGTGTTCCGTACTTTCCAGACAACTTCTATGGTTTTCCCGTCGAGCCTGTAACCTGTTTCAAGTTCAAACGGAAAGGGATATTTTTCCCGTGTTTCTTCGTTGTCTTTCAATACAAAGCGGGATGCATCTTTTGTTATGGAAACAACTTCGAATTCCATGTCCCGTGCAAACCCATGTTGCGACAACCGGTATTCTTTTCCTTTTATCCGGTAGCTGTTGTTGTATACCGTACCTACAATGGGAAACAGTATCGGTGAATGCCTTTTCCAGTATCGTGGGTCAGCTTGCCAAAGGTATTCAACATTGCCGTGCATGATGCTGCACAATTCTGCTCCATGTGTATCAATCCGGATGCAAATCTGGGGATTGGATAACGTGTAAATCATATTATGACAGATATAAGGATTTTTACGTAAACTTTCGTGCAAAAATAGAATATTTCAGCATATTTGTTGCATGTCCGTTACTTTTTTTATACTTTCGTATTTCCACAATGTTTTCAGCAGGGCCGATGGAGTCGGATGTTATCCAGTTGTTGTTGTGGAAATATCGGATTGCAGCAGATTTGCAAGTGTTTCCGCCTGATATAAAATCGACATGATACACGTCTTGGAGTGGGAACTAATTATTAACATATTGAAAAATAGGAATATATGAAAAACAACACATTGAAAAATACGTTTCTATGGGCTTCGTTGGCCGGTGCAGGCATGCTTCCGGCACAGGAACGGCCCAATATTATCATGTTTCTGGTGGATGATATGGGCTGGCAGGATACATCGGTGCCGTTTTATAATACCAAGACAAAACTGAACGAACGTTACCATACGCCGAACATGGAGCGGCTGGCTGCGATGGGTGTGAAATTTACCGAGGCATACGCTTGTGCCATTTCGTCACCAACCCGGTGCAGCCTGATGTCCGGCATGAATGCCGCGCGCCACCGCGTAACCAACTGGACGTTGGATTATGACCAGAAAACGGATGCCGGAAGTGATGTGCTGCAATTGCCGGACTGGAATTACAACGGCATACAACCGGATACCGTTACGCGGGCACACGATTTGAAAAATGCGACACTGATAACCCCACTGCCGGAAATCCTGCGGCAAAACGGTTACTATACCATACATTGCGGGAAAGCACATTTTGGAGCAAAGACTACGGCGGGTGAGAATCCGGCCAATATGGGCTTTGATGTGAACATCGGCGGCGGAGCAAATGGCGCTCCTGGAAGCTATCTGGGAAGCCGGAATTTTGGTGCGGGGACACAGTTTGAAGTGCTCGGCCTGGAAAAATACCACGGACAGGATATTTTCCTGACGGAGGCCCTGACCTTGGAGGCTATCGAGGCCATGAAAAAACCGATAGCAGAAAGGAAACCGTTTTATCTCTACATGTCGCATTATGCCGTGCATGCGCCGTATGATGACGATGTCCGGTTCAGCGGCAAATACCGCGGAAGACCGGATGCACAGCTCAACGCCGGATTGAACGAGAATGAATCCAGATATGCCGCTTTGGTGGAAGGTATGGACAAGAGCCTGGGCGATATTCTGGATTTTCTGCAAGGCCAGCCGGAGGTGGCTACCAATACAATAATCCTGTTCATGTCGGACAATGGCGGGCAAGCCTTGAACAATGCACGTCAGGGGTTGGAGAACCGCGACCAGAATTATCCGGCGCGTGCGGGAAAAGGTTCTGCCTTTATGGGTGGCGTGCACGAACCAATGATGGTGTACTGGCCCGGTGTAACGGAAGCCGGAACGGAAATAAGCCAGCGTGTAATGATTGAGGATTTTTTCCCGACAATTCTGGACATGGCCGGTGTAGAAACATATCAGACCATGCAGGTTATTGATGGCATCAGTTTTGTCGATGTACTGCATGAACCGGCCGCCATCCGCGAACGTACCATCGTGTGGCATTTTCCGAATTTGTGGGGCGAAACGCAGAATAGGGAAGAGGGTTACGGCGCTTATTCTGCCATACTGAAAGGTGATTACCATTTGATTTATCATTGGGAAACACGGCAAATACGTCTGTATAATGTCAAGAAAGATATCGGTGAGCAGAATGATATTGCCGGTGATTATCCGGAAGTAGCATCAGAGCTATCCCGGGAACTGGCCGCCTATCTGCGTTCAGTTGATGCGCAACGACCCGCATACAAGGCAACCGGCAGGCTTTGTCCTTATCCGGATGAAGACCGGTAGGCCGGTTTTGGGGGACGAATGAAAAAGCCATGTCTTCAGTTGAAGGCATGGCTTTTTCCGTATTTTCAGGTCTGATGTATAATGTCTTTTTTCCAGTCTGTTTGTTTCTTTTCTCTATGGCACGATTGCTTTCAATGCCTTGTCCATGTCGTTTGCATAATGGATATTGAACAGGTAGAAACCTTGTTGCAGTTTGAACCATACGTGGTTTTCCGTTACGGGCAACCGCTGTATCAACATGCCGGCCGCGTTGTAGGCAGATACGTATTCACCGTCCGTGATGCCGCTGACCAGCACTTTGCCTTCGGGATAGATGCGCACAACCGGTCCTCCGTGCAGGCCGCTGTTGGCTTCCGGGTTGAATGTGATACGGAAACGGTCGTCCAGGGTGCCGCCCTCGCTCGCGCTGAACGTATAGTCCTTGTCAAGCAGGTCGGTAGTGGTGCCGTTCAGGCGGTCTATCAATATCACGGCTTCGTATTCCTGCCGTTCCGAGCCTTCACCTATGCCGATAACGTAATTCCCCGCTTCGGGCAACAGCAATCCGATTTCCGTTTCCGCTTCTTCGTTTACGGCGGAAAGCAGCGAATAACGGCCGCCGTTGCGGATGGCGTAGATTTGCGGCTTCCCGTTGTCGGCAAGCCATTTCACGCCGTCGCTGCCCAAGTCAAAACTGTTGCTGGCTTCCGAGGCCGGTACGGCATTGAATGAACAATAGTCTGCCGTAGCCTTGCTTGCCGTGGTTTTGGTGTAGTCCACGTAAATGGCCATGTTAAGGCTTTTTTGGAATGGATTTCCGTTTTTACTGCCTTTGGGTTGTGCAATGCTGAACGTTTCCGTATCTTTCAGCGTTGCCGACTGGGTAAAGACAGCGCTGCCGGCGGGGACATAGCCAGCAAGAGCAGTCATGGTATTGGTAGTGACGTAATCATTTCTTTCATAACCATAAAGCACGCGGCCGTATTCCAAGTCGCTGTAATTCATTGCGCAAAGGTAAGGCGAACCGAACAAGTTCCAGCTCATGTTCTCCTTGTGGGTGAACTTGTTTCCACCATCGCCGGGAGTCGCCCAAGGCTCGTTGAAGTTATACTTCTGAAGCGAAATGGACTTGTCTGCACCATTCTCAGTGTAAGGTGCCGTGCTCTTGCCGTAAAAACGGAGCTTCTTCTTGTCTGTTCCGGTTGTATTGTCAAAAAGCAGGCCTTCGTACATACCGGCTTGGTCGATATCCTTATCAGTCCAAGCGGTATCAACATTAAACTTATAATCGTATTTGGCTCGTTTACTGCCGTCGTAGCGTTTCGGAGTCAGTCCGTGAAGTTCGCTCGTTGTTGAGTTGACATCAAATGGCATGGCTATCAGGTCAGCACCACCGGCTGGAATTTCGCGCTCCACGGCAAAGTTGGTCAACGAAATGTGGTTTCTGTTGCCGCGCAGGCCGGCCTGATGCTCCAGGAGCAGGAAGCCGGGGTTGAAAGCAGTGGCAGCATCCTGATAAATACCGGTAGTTATCTTCAATTCCTTCTCTTTGCGTACATAAACCACCGACTTGCCGCGGGGATAATCATCATTGGTAACTTCAGCGTCAGCTGTTATGTTCCACGTCTCGAAGCAGCCGTTGTCCACCGTGTTGCGGATGCGCTTGTTGCCTATCAGGTCGCGTTCGTGGCCGACTTTATCAATGCACGCTTGAGTAGTTGTGTTAGTTCCTTTATCCAAATTGTCATTGTCAGTTTCCATCAACTGATACTTCCAATAGTCGCCTATAACATATTTGTTTGTATCTTGGTCTATCACGGAAGCACGGTTGTTGCCACTGCCGGCAGCACCCGTTATTGCGCCCGTCGCAGTTACATTCACGGCTTGAACCGTACTTACAGAACCTTCCACAAATGAATTATATAATAAACCGTCTTTTGTTCCTGCGGTTACGTCTTTTTTCACAATCGAAGTTGCAAGTACACCGTTGTTAATGGTTGTAGTACCTGTAACCTCGAATCCATCGATTACGCCGTCGGCATCGATGGTTACATTTTCCAACGAAGAACGTTCCGTGGCTTCGAGCATGCCTTTGCGCTGGCTAAGAAGTTCTGCTACTATATCAGTTGTAGTTGCTTGATTGCTACGCTCATCATTCATGCTGCCGTACACCTTTATGTTGCCTAATGTAAGGTTCAGTAAACCGGTTTCGTGGTAGTTGCCATGTACGAACACATAACCCAATCCAGAATTGTTTTTGGCATACAGTCCTGCCAAATCCACGGCTCCTTGCAAGTCACCAAGTGCCGTATCCCAGCTTTTTCCATCGGCCGTTCCCGTCAGGTCGGCTTTTACGTATATGATTTGCTGCAACGGGGCTTCATATTCGTAGGCGCCTACATCAATGTCTGTGTCAATCAATCGTTTGTTGTCGCCAAGGTCTTTTTCATCATCAAAATTAGCGATTCCCACTTGTGTTGTATAACTGTTTTCGTCTCCATTGTTCAGCAATTTTACGCTTGGACGGAGGCTATAATCACGGCTATAAATATCTGTATTGTCCGGGTCGCGGAAATTAGGGCCCTTTTCAAGGTCGTCGTTGGCGATAGTTCCGTCTATGGACACATTGTGATTGTCTGGGTTGTTTGTTATATAGGTTGCCAGATTTTGTGTGTCATTCTTCCACGCCACCGAGTTATAAATTGCTGGCGTTCCTGTAGACGACGTATAATCCGTCTTATTATTCGCAAACGTCGCATTTACCACCGTTGTCCGGCTGTCGGCGCCGCTCAATCCTGTGCCGCCATCGGCAAACAAGGTGTTTACTAATAAAATCTCCCCTTCATTCTTATTAATGTTTAAACCATTAGCCATATTTCCACGGAAAGCCACGTTTTTCAAAGTTAGTTTTCCATTGGTTGCTGTATTGGCCGTAATGCCATTGCCTCCGTTTGTGTTTTTGTTTATAAAGGTTATTCCTTCAATCAAAACCGGTTTTGCATTGGTTTCTACATTCAATAGGGTTTCTGTGTCATTTACATTGCTGGTGTGCGTAGTGATAATGGTAGGCTGACTAAAGTTTTGCATGCCTACGTCATTAAATGAACCTCGTATTTCCAATGATATACCATGTGTATCATTTGTACTCATGGACAATGTATATGGCGCACCGGCAGAAAGTTTTGATAATGAGTATTCGCCGGCTTTTATATATATTTTCTTCTCTCTGGTTTTTCCACCAGTCGGATTTGCCATGGATACAATAGCTCCACGTAAGTTGGATGTGGCATTATCCCAGCTGCTACCATCTCCTTTACCGCTTTCTATAGTTGCAACATAAATAATGTCAGGATGCAGTTGGTATTGATATTCGTACACACCTATATCAATAGGTTTATTCTGCTCATTGCCGTTGTCATCAAGAGGGCCGGCATAGCGAAAATAGGCAGTTCCATCGCTATTGAGCATGTATTGGTTTTTGTATGTATCAAGATCCCTAGTCCACCATCCCTCATAAGCTCCGCGGACAGTATTGTCTAAAGCTTTTACACCATCTCCGGCATCCGTCAGCACAGAAATAGCAATAGGATTCCATAGGTTGTTGGCACTGTAACCGGCAACGCCAGGCACAGTGGATGGTTTGGCAAAACGTGGTCCATCAGCTGCCATGTTTTCAGTGGAGAGTTTGATGTTGGTGGTGCTGTATTTAGATAAATCAACGGCATCACTCGCACTATGGGTGATTGTTGTTTTGGTTTCATCTGTTTGGGGAATATTTGTACCCGTAATCTCATTACCCCACATGACAGTATTGGTAATGGTGTTTTTGCCATTGTGATGATATATTATTGCGTTACTTTGAGCTCTGTTCCGGACAAATGTATTATTCATGAGGGATACTTCCGGTACGTATGCAGTTGAGACGCCATCTGCATAATTCGTACCAATGGCTCCTCCTTCGTCAGCAGACTCGTTATTGGCCCACAACGTGTTTACCGCGCGCAAATTAGCTGCTTTGTCAATGCCCGACACGTATGCGGCACCGCCCCTGCTCGTCAGCGTATTAGTGTTTTCGGCCACCGTCTTGTTTCCGGCCAAAATACAGCCCGACAGGTTCAGGTCGGCATCGCGCACAAACACGGCGCCGCCACGCACTGCCGTATTGTTCAGCAGGCGGCAGCGGCTAATCGTATAAGTCACGCCATTGCTATAAATGCCGCCGCCGCGGCCTTTCTCATCAATATTAGGAGCTACAGACAACGCGTTGTCCGTCTGCCCGTTCATTACGGTCAGGCCGTCCAAAACAACCGGATTGGCGGTCCCCGTCCCCTTGTCTGTAAACACTACATGGTAGGCTTTCTGCGCCGTGCTGGAGACATCGATCTGGCCCGAAAGGATGGTCTGGTTGGCCAGTTCCCACGGTTCCAGGATGTTGTTCTGGTTGAAGTCGGAGTAATCGCGGGCATTTAGGATGCCGGTGATGTCTCCCATACAGGTAAATGTTCCAGTAACCCCAGGAATTGATATCAGGTCTGAACCGTCTTTTGCTGTCGAAGAAATCATTTCCGTTCCATCAAATCCTCCATAAATACTAACCCCTTGCGGCACCACGAACGAGTAGAGTTTCTGGTCATGGTCGACAGCGGCCCCGGTCGTTCGCAGGTAAGAAGGCTTGTAGGTGCCTCCGGCTACCAGAATCTCAAACTTGGTATCGGCATTTTTACCACCTTCCCGCATCGAACGTATATAACCCAGCGCGTCTTCCAGCGTAGAGAACGAGGTATAGAACGAACGGCCCAGATAATCGATCATATTTTTCTCGTCTGGTAGCGTCACATTGGTAGTCGGCGACACGAAGATACGGGTGAACAATTTCTCTGGCAGAATGCCGCCCTCGTAGGCGAAGGCTCCCGCATCAAGGCGTTCGGCGCCATTAACTGTTTGAATGCGGTCGATGTCCTGCATGTCCTTTTCCGCCACGTTGAAGGAGGTTACCAATTCGGTCTGATAGTTATTCTTCACGCCGTGCTTGATAAGTAGCGAGTAGTCTTTCAGCCGGTAGTAGTCATCGGCGAAATAGAGCGATTTGTCGCTTGCGAGTTTTGTGTTTTCGAAATCAGATGGCATTTCCTGTTTCTCTACGAAACAGTCATTGAACGGGTAGAAACTGTCCTTGCCCGTATTTTTGAACACGGCAGCCAATTTGCTGTCTTCGAACTGTTGACTGACCACGCCGCTCACATTCCTGTCCGAGTTGGCCCGGTTGCCGAAAATAACGGTATTGACGTTCATCACCGCACCATCCTCCATGTAGAGACCGCCGCCGCTAGAGGTAGCTTCGTTGTTGGCAATGGTGCACGACAGGATATGTGCCCGGGTGTTTGCAGTTACACTGGTATTGTTGGCATCGGTATTGTCCGCATAGACGCCGCCGCCAACTTCTTCGGCCGAATTTTCCAGTATGGCCGTGCCGCTCACCGTTGCGCCCGGCAACAGGTACAGTCCGCCGCCTTCAATGGCCTCACAGTTCATTACCACGCAGTTGCGCACATGCGCCCCGCTTGGCACGATGGCGCCGCCACCACGGGTGTTCGGATTGCCTGTTCCAGCCATGGAGGTGGCACTGCCGTCTTGCAGATAAAGACCGTCAATAATGGCCGGCTTCGTCAGTGCGGCTGTTCCCGGCCATGCACCGAACGTTACGGCATGATAGCCGGTTACGTCTTGTGCGGCCGTGTTGGCTACTGCACTTAAAATCGTTTTGTATTGCTTGGGATTGCGAGTCACAAAATCTTCCGTATATCCGCCCTCCACGATGATGCCCTCGGGTACTACGTAAGTATAGCTTTGCGGGTCGTTCGGGTTACTCAGCGTGTTGGCATGGTAGATAAACGGATCTTTGTAACCGGCGATGCGTACATATACCTGTCCGTCGGTTATAGTTGTTGCTGTCGTTCCTGCTGCAGTCAAAATTTGCTGCAACTTCATGGCACAGGCGGCATTGCCTGCAGAGTTACCACTTCGCAACCCTGCTCCGTTCTGGGTCACATAATAAATATAGCTATTTGTCCCATCAGCTTCTGTGACCGTTTTATATCCTATATTGGTTTCATTATCGCTTTCGTATGCGCCAATATCCACCGCGCAGTCCTTGATACGGTCGGTAAAGTCAACGTCGGTTTCGGGAAGGGCGAACTCTTCCGTTCCGTTATTCAGACACAAGGTAGAACTGCTTAAACGATAATTGTTGGTACTTTGGGCATTCGCTCCTTGCTTAAAAGGATTGGTTAACCCCGTTCCCGTTCCATAATTACACCCAGTGAACTTGTTCTGAATATCCGCTGACAAGTCTCGGTTACTTTGTATATAACAATTGGTAGCCCCGTTAAACTTGTCCACATTAACAAAACCTAAAGCCTCATTTGCATTGCCATAGAACAGACAGTTATACAGATGTAGATTTGCAGTTCCATAATCATCGCTGAAA
The DNA here is from genome assembly GCA_944321895.1 of uncultured Bacteroidales bacterium. GTDB lineage: Bacteria > Bacteroidota > Bacteroidia > Bacteroidales > Paludibacteraceae > CALUNA01. The sequence continues at coordinate 10,778 of CALUNA010000015.1, forward strand.
TACTGATGCAAGCCACCCGTTCCTGGAGAATTATTATAAGCAATGGTATTGTTATAGAAAGTGGCGGCCTCGATATAAATTCCACCGCCATGGGAACCTGCATAATTATTGGTAACCAACAAGTTATATCCTGTTCCAAGAATCATGTACATGCCACCGCCATAACAGTCGTTTGGATCACTTCCAGAACAACTATTATTTAAAACGAAGCAGTTAATGACAGAACTGTTGTCACCGTCACAGTAAATGCCGCCACCGCGGTTTCGAGCTCTGGTATCGCGTGTTGTTTGATTTGTAGTACAATAGTTTGTATTTAATGTAACGACACAATTTCTCAGTGTGACACCTCTGAACATGCGCACACCGGCTCCGCCATCACGGTTTGCAAAGTAATCCTTATAATAACCATGGCGAATGGTGAAACCGTCCCACACGGCTCCCTCATATTCTACATATCGAGAATCAGAATTATTGTACCGATAAGTATTGGAGTAGCTGTTTTCATCAAAGCTTGCATTTGTGATCGGATCGTAACTTGTAGTAGACTTTGTGGGTACGCAGACATCCGGCTGGAACAAAACAGGTTTCCGGTAAACGTCTGCAGGAAGACTGCTCCATCCTGAGATCGTCGGATTGTTACCGTTCCAGGTTGTTGTTGGATTCTCTCTTACCTGAAGAATCGTCTCATATTTAGTCTTCTCCAGACTTGCGGATGCCGTATTTGCAGGAACATATTGCGACAACAAGGCTTCGCGGTCATTCTCGTTGGGAGCACCCTTATTGGGGAATCCCCCGTAAACCTCCACCTTATCGCGAATCACGAAACCTTTCCAGTCGGTATAAATTCCTCCGGCCACCCAGACCTGTACGCGTTTGGTAGCAGTGGCAGCCGCGGATGCTTTTTCTACGGCATATTGAAGACCGCTTACATACTGTTCTGTTCTATTGTTTGTAATGTTAATATCATTGGTATTATAACTATTTGCCTGAAAGAAAGTCTTGCTATGATTTGAAGTTTCTCCATAAGGACAACTATTGTTATTATAAAGTCCGGCATATTCAGGGTATGTAGTTAAGACATCCATACAGGCAGCTGCGGCATCAGGGGCATGCATGTCATAAACATTGTTTCCCGCAATGGCATTTTCCCAGGAGGAACCGTCCTTGTTTCCTGCACCGGTTGTCGTGACATAAATTACGCTGCCGGCCTCCGGTAACAACGCCTCATACGCCCCCAAATCCGGGATACCACCAAGATCACGACTGTTAACAGTTGTAACATCTGTTGAGAGTCCTGTTGCAACTGATACTTTATTGATAATCAAATTCCCAGCATCGGTCGAACTCGTCAGCGGCCTGAACTCGGAGTAACCACCGAGATAAGTATCGAAACCAAGTGTTGCGCCTGCCTTGTTTGTCGGGTTGGCAAAGTTCACTGCACCATTTTCACCTATAGAAGCTAAAGTAGTTTGCGTATTGTTCGAGGAATTCCCCGCCGAGAACGACGAAGCATAAAGATTATTGGTGTTCTCGGGCGCTGCACCAATATTATTCACCACCGTGACATGATTCATCGTCAGCGTTTGTGCGTTAATCACCGGCTTGTCGGCAACTGTGTTCGTGTTGTTGTTCACCACGCAGTTGTTCATGGTCAACCTGGCATCACGGGCATCGATGGCGGCACCTTCTTGTGCGGTGTGGTTCTCGAAAATGCAGTTTTGCAGTTTGACGGTTGCACCGCTCTGTGCGAGCAGGCCTGCGCCGTAGGGCAGGGGAGCTTCTCCGGCGGCATAACCGTTGATGACATGGAAGCCGTCAATAAGTACCTTTGCATCTTTTGCAACCGTAATACAATGATATATGCCATCAGCAAGGTTTTTTCCTTCATAGTTCCCGTTAATGATGGAACGGTAGAGCATCGGGGCACGGGTAACGTTGTTTGTCGGGTCTGCCGGATCGCGATGGTAACCGCCGTAAATGCGCAACTCGGCACCGCTTGCTATGGTAGGAATATCGATAGTGGCGGATTTCGGGTCAAGGTCGGCAAAGGCGTATTGCGGATACAAATTGCCTTCCAGCACATGTATTTTTAGATTGAAATTGTTAGGGAGTGTAATCTTACCGTTATTGTATGTGTTTACTTCATCTCCGTTTTTTAAACCAGCAAAAAAACTGATGGCCTCGTTGAGTGAACGGTAGGCTGTTTCCCAACTACCGCCGCCGTGCGTGGGTTCTGTGCAATTAACATCAACATATAGGATAAGTGTGTCGTTTGTCCATTCTGGGGTCAATGTCGTCGCTTCTATCCGGAATGCGCCTGTGGCTGGTTTCTGTGCAAAGAGTTTGCCTTCTATGTCTATTTCCGGTTTGAGCACTATTTCGTCCGGCAGGCTGCCGAGCACCATACCTTTTGCCCGCAGGTTGGAGCCGGTCATGGGTTTCCAGAAATAGTCAATGGATGTGGTATTGGTTGTACGGTCATATAACCATGTATTTTGTACTCCAACTGTGTTTTTAAGTGCATTGTTATCTGCCATTTGTCCACCGGTACCGGTTGAGAAATCAGGATCAAGAATTCCATCCGTCGCGTTGTTGTTGTCTTCGGACAAAGAAACCATTTCCTGTTGTAATGTGCTGTTCCACACGGCATTGTTTATGCCTGATGCGGCCGTATGCAGGAAACGTACTTTATCGGCAGTCGGGTTCTGGGCATACATGGGTATGTTCTTGCCCTGAATGATGTTGTTCCAGATAACGGAATTGACTATCAGTCCGTATTCGTTGATGTACAGTCCGCCAGTCTGCGAGGCGTTCAGGTTGGTGTTGTCTGTTGCAGTCGGGCAATTGTTGTTGGTAATGGTTGTTTGCAGGACCACACCGCCCTTGTTGCAATAAACAGCTCCGTTCAGACGGCTGGTGTTGTTGGATACAACCGATGTGGAAAGAAGCAGGTACTCGGGATGGTTTTTCCCGTCGCTCCATATCCCGGTATGGTCCAAATAAACGCCTGCACCGTTGTTGGCAGAGTTGTTGCTGACCATGGAGGCCAGTACAAGCCCTCCGTTATCCACATAAATGCCTCCACCGTTTCCATCGGCGTTGTTGTTATAGACCAATGAGTTGAGCACACGGCCGCCTGCCAGATATATGCCGCCTCCATTACCTGTGGCCGTATTTTCCGTTACAATACAGTTTTCTACATAAGCATTTCCGCCGACATAAGCACCTGCGCCCTGATTGGTTAGAAATTCTGATGTTCCAATGCCACCTTGAGCAAAACCTCCGCGTATGATAACACCATTCAGCCGGGTTATTTTTTCAAATCCTGATTTGCCTTCTGCGGGTAATGGTGCAAACCAAACCACGTGCCGCGAGTCACTTGTCAACGTCCATTTGTTGTCGGTTGTGTTCCAGCTCAGGTTATCGTGGTTATAATATGTCGCTTCCAGAATGGTGCGGTTGTCAAGTTCCCACGGCATAACACCTCTTGTTCGCTCTTGTCTGGCTGTTTCCGTGCCGGCGAATCCCCCGTAAACGCTGATACCATCGCGCATGCGGAAAGAGGCCGAGTAAGAGGTTCCACTAAGTACTTGTGATTGTGGCGCGTAAGTACCGGCAGCCACCCATACTTCACCCGGCATATTCTGTGGATTGTTGTCGGCCAGGTTGTTAATCATTTGTTGCAGGTTGCCTGAGGCGTTCGCCCAGGATGTGCCATCGCCTGTGCCTCCTTGCTTCACGTAGCGGATGCGGGTACTTGCAACCGGCTGGAATTCATGTGCGCCAATGTCTATGATGCCATTGGTGCGGGTGTTGCCCGACATGTCTTTGTCGCCGAATGTGGCGGAGATATAAATGTTGTTGTCCCCCTTGTCGATAAGCGCGGATTGTTCCGTCAAATCCCACGACCAGAGCGGGTAGGCCGTGTTTGTCCATTGGAATTCGCGGTCATAAGTGGCACGCACCGATGGGGAAGAGAAAAACGGTGAATTGCCCTCGTTGTTGTATTGGTTTATATGAATGTTATTGTCGGTATTGTCGTTTACTGCTTCATAGAATGCGGAATTCTTGAAATTCGGTTTGTTGGTCAAATAGAGTTCCGAATTTCCCCAAATAACGGTATTATAGACATTGTAACTGGCTACGGCCTTTGTCATGTCAATGCCGCTACCACTGTTCCGCGTTACGGTGGAGTTTATGATTTTTGCATTGGCCGAAAGGCAGGCACCGCCGTTTTCGTTGTTGAAAATGGCACAATTCACTATGGTTCCCGCACCGGCCAAGTATATTCCGCCGCCGGAATTGCTTTGTGTCGTTCGTTGTCCGGCCGCATTGTTGTACACCGCGCACTGGCTGACAAGCGATTCACCGTTATTGACATTCTTTACTGCAGTGTCCACATAAATGGCACCGCCCTGGGAGGCGTAGTTGTTGTAGAAGAAGCAGCGTTCAATGCGGTAGTTGCCGCCTCCCTTGCTATTATCACCGTATATATAAATTCCACCGCCTTTCTCATCTGTGCCGTCTGCATGGCCGCCTGCAATGGTCAAACCGTTCACTACGGTGGGCCAGGTGTTGTTGTTGCTACCCGACGAGGGATCCATGTCCAGCGAGAGCACGTGCGTGGCATTGTCCGTGCGTTTCGTATTGGCAGGATATATCAGGTTGGTGTTATCTACTATATCGTTTCCATCAATATCTCCCGATAGCACCGAACGGTATTTCAACTGGTACGGTTTTCCCAAGGTCTCGCGGTCATCGATGTTTGCTTCATCTCCTTTGAACCCGCCGTAAAGTTGCACGCCGGACTTGAGGGTGAAGCCGGTAGCTGGAGCAATATACAATTGGTTGGTATTTGTGATTTGTTCAAAGCCTTGCAGCCAGATTTGGTCACCAGCTTTGGCTGCAGTCAAAGCACTTTCGAGCGTCATGGCATTTGTCCATGATAAACCATCGCCCGTACCTTGTGCTTTCGGACTGACATAGTAAATTTTGCCTTGTGCCGTCACCGCGCCTGCCAGGCAAAGCGCGAAAAACAGCAAATATAGCCTGCAAAAATGCCGTGTATGTATGTTTGTTATGTTCATTATTTTTATAGTGTAATGGTTTGGTCTGAATATTTTGTTTTTCCAACTTGCCCATGTGTTTCAAGGTCTTTATGCAATTACCTTGAATATTAAATAAATTAATTCGTTATAGGTATTTCCGTTATGTCGGTTGTTCCTGTTACTCCTTTGATTGTCGTATTTATTTTATACCATGTCGCTCGTTGCAATGGATTATCAAAATTCATTTTATAACCATTGTTGTTATTACCAGTGTTTTCTATAAGATTATTGTCTTTGTCTTTAGCCGTAATATCGAATGTAATACTTGGCTTGCTTACTCCATCCGGAAATGTGTAATGATACAACCTGCCGTTGCGTTGGCTGATTGCCGAGGTGTTATAGAACGTCCATGATTTGTCTTCATTTGTTATGCCCGTTGAGAGGGTGATATCAGGGAACAAACGGCCATATTCTTTTCCATTATAATTAAATCCCATCACTTTCACATCCGTATATCCGGCTTCGTATGCATCCACGGCATCCCATTGTATGTCTATTTTTGAGGCCAAACGTGTTAAAGTCATGGTTGGCATATTTACGCCGGTTCCACCTTTGGCTATGTCATAGATAGCTGGTGTCGTACCAGTACCAGTTCCTTTGTAATAACCTGTAGCCACGCTGACAAATTTGTCGCCTTGGTTTGTGTCGCCTTTGGCATAGTTGTTTGAAATGGTCAATGCTTCAACGTCGCCTTTTGTTTTACAAGCGTTGATAGCTTGTTCCAATGTGTCAGCAGCTTGGACTCCTGTGCTGTATGTAACCCCGTAAATATAGGCTTTGCCAATTTGTACTCTCAGTATGAGTTCTTTATACTCATCTCCGCTTGCTACCTCAACAGTATCCAATTTATCATAATCAGTCTTGCTGATATTGTTTACAATTACCTGACTGCCTGGTACAACAGGTGTAATGTTGGAATCGTCCGTGTAAACAAACAGGATACTCATTTGGTCCCAATCGGCCGTTTCCGGCACGGCGGAACCCGGGTCTCCGAAACGCGGTTGCATTGGCGCTTGCGGGCAACTGATCAGCAACCTGATGGTATCGTATGCGACGACTTGCTCCTGCAGCGCGTCTTTGGGTTGGCACGCCATCAGGGCCGCCATGCCGGTCAGGGCAAGCAGCAGGTTTTTCATGTGCCGTATGTGCAGGGTCGTTTTCATGCCGTGTTTAGATTTCAATGTCATAGTTTCCGCCAGGTTTCCAGTCAAATATAATGCTGACGCCGATAATGCTTGAATTGCTGATGATTTCGCCGCCGTTGCCCAGATATACTTTCAGCACTTTGGCTTGTCCGGCAAGCAAGGGCTCTTTTATGTAGAGGATATTCCGAACGTATTTCCCATCAGGTGTTTGCGTGATGACTTCCATGTGCCAGATACTGCCGGCGGCGGCTTCCTCGGCCGGTGTCTGTTTGGTGCTTCCCGCGCTTTCCCGGGATGGGAAGCATACGGCATAATATGAAATCAGTCCGCCGCCTTCGGTACGGCTGTTACGCACCACATAGTTGTTGTCAAAAATGGGTTGCCGGTCAATGCAGTTTATGCCGCAAGCCACCTGGTTCGTATAGACGGAGAGAACTTTGGCTGGCGATTCCTGCGGGTCTATGACCAGTATGGCAATGGAGTTTTGCATGTGGAGCGGCACGTAGAATGTCTGCGAGCTGACCGGGTCGATGTCCATGTGCAGGTTGCCGGTGTAGATGGCGCTTGTCTGGCTGCTTACGGTGTCGCGGGTATCGTGCACAATGTTGTATGCCGTCCATTGGTCAGCATTCCTTTTGATAAATGCCGGCTCGTCGGCCGTGTTCGCTACTGCTATGTGTTCATACGCGCCTGCTTGCAGGTAAAGCCTTGTTGTCAGCTCGTTGGTGTTGGTCTGGAGGCTGTCGTGCTGGATGCGCAGCCCGTCGGTCGGGTCGTAGAACGACAAGTCTATGTTGCGTGCCTTGTCGCTGATGACGCCTTGCAGGTCGCGCAGCAAGGAGTCTGCCAGCACGCTTTCCAGGCCGGTGTTCAGTACTTCCTGGATGGTCAGTTTTAAATCCATTTCCAATCTGAGCTGGAAAGTGATGTTACATTCCGAATCGCAACCCGACAGGTCTTCATCGATACAGCCATGGTATGCCGGCAAACAGGCACACAACATGCCTGCAAGCATCCAACGGCGGAATTTCAGGAAACGTGGTTTGCGCATATCGGGTTGTTTTTTATAAGTTGTGGACACCAGGCCACCCAAGGCCCGGTATCCTGATATGATTTTTTTTTAGTCTATCGTGACACCAAATACCAATCCGGCTTGCCAGTCCAGGTCAACCGAAATACCCAAGCTCATTTCCGTATTGCGCAAATCGGGAATGGTTACCGATGCGCTTTTCAATGAATTGATGGTCAGGTTGGCCGTGGTTACGTAGTCTTGCATAAATACGGCTGGATCAGCTATTGGAGTGGCGGGTTGTGTTCCATTACCAGGAACCAATGTCGCTACCAGATAGAACTTGGCTCCGACAGGAACGACGCCATTCTGGCCATAAAATGCGGCGCCGGTGTTGTTTTCCAGCTCGATAACCATGCTAACATTGTTTTGAGTAGGTCCAGTAACTTTGTTTTCCAGCAATAAGGTGTAATTATCTCCTCCTGTGGCAGAATTTGTACCATCATTCATTGCCTTGATATTGACTTCATTGTCATAAATAATTTGGGTTTTTGTTCCATCGCTGGCAAAACTCCAGTTTACTTTTTCCGGTTGTCCGGCAATCAATATGCCCGTAACGGGGAAACCATTCGCATCAACAGTTACATTGTTATCATTCACATCTTTTAATGTTCCGCTTGCACATTTTACCGTCGTTTTCAGGCTTGCTACGCTATACTGAATGTTGTTTGCCAAGGCTATGGCGTGTGTGGATTCACGGACTTCATCGTACCAACCATTGGCTGCCCAATCATAGCCAGCCCAAGTCGTCGGCCAAGTCGGACTTACTGCATCCGTTGCCCATGCGGCTGTGTTGGTAAAGTAGTAAAGCGAAGCCGGGAAACAGATATTGCCGGTAGCAATGGTAGTTGAGTTAATGTCTGCGTTGTCTATATAGCTGAACGCTCCGTTCTTGAATTCAACTTGCGCTGCACCTTGTGGCAGGTTGCAGTTTTCGGGGTAGGTGTTTGCGGTTTTATATTCTAATGTATGTATGCCATTAGTAGTTGTTATATTAAAAACGTTCCCAATTTCACCAGTTATTAATTTTGCTATAGTTGTTTCTTGGGGCTCTGGTGTAGATGTACTGCTTGCAAAACCATACACAGCATTATACAAATCCTGCAAAGTCAGACAGATCATTTTTGCAGAACCTGCTTTAAGTTTAATATAGTTATTATATAAAACAGTCAAAGTCTTGGTCTCATTCCCAGCAGTTTCTGCATAATCTTCCCATCCAGTAGCTCCAGCAACGGCATTCAGGACATTTAGTAAGGCTTTTTGTCCATTGGTTGTAGCATCATCTGCAGCAGTTCCCGTAGTTACTTTTTCCAACGCGAAAGTGATTCCGGTAGTGCTTGTCGGTGCTGGCGTTTCATCTAAGCTGGTTTTCAATACACCTTGGGCAAATTTATCCGTAGGCGTACCAGTGCCTCCAATGCCATAAAACAGGAAATTGGTTGTGCCGACTGGAATGCTTACATCGCTGTAAATTTTCTGGTTGTTGTTTAAATCGGTATTACCAATGGGTGCTAAATCAATAATACTTGTAAAACCATTCCCAGTTGCTTCTGTCGCATTGCGTGGCAGTAATTTAATACTATACATGCCCAGGAAATTTCCATTAGCCTGGGTGTTGGCTGCGCTCATACGCGTGCCGGTTTTCCCTACCTGCGGCAAGTTGAACGCGAACGATGTTTTTACGCTTTCGGCCGGTGCTGTTGCGCCCGGGTCATTCTGGATGACTTCGTTTTTGTCCTTGCAGCTATGGAATGCCATAGTTCCTGCGGCTAACAGGGCTATCAGGACTTGCGGTTTCAATAAAAAGTTGTTCATAATACAAAAAATGAGAGTGATACTTGTTGTTATTTGTTCATTTATTATTGTCTGTTTCTAATTTCCGATAACGTATGCAAGGGACAAGCCGACTTTGGTCGGCACAAAGCGGTTGGTTGTTTCCTTTCCCAGATGTATGCCGCACCGTTTTTTCTCGTAATAGTCGAATACGGCATGCGAAAATCCGACACCTATTTCCGCCTCGACACTCCAGTGGTCGCTCAGCACCCAGTGGTAGCCGTAGCCCACGCCGATGGCGTATTCGTTGCCCTGGCAGCGTTGTGTTTCCAGGCGCGGGAATATGCCAAACGGCAACCGCAGACCGCCCACATTGAAACGTGTGTAGGAGGCGTGTATGCCAATGAAATGCGCGCCGGCGTTCCGGTCGTCACAGTCTTTCGCATCTATCCAGCGGCACGGTGAATCGTTCACGCCGAACGGTCCGCCGAACCAAAAGCGGTATTCCGGCTGTATGCGCAAATGTTTCCATTTCACGTTGTTTTCAAAACTCCACGGATTGTATGATATTCCCACCGCCAGGGTGGACATGTTGCCGATACGGAATTCGGGTTCAATGTTCAGGGAAAGGGTTGCCCAGTTGGACAAGTCGGTCTTGATAGCCATGAACTGTGCCTTCGCCGCTGTTGTCAGGAAGCAACTTAAAATAATGAACAACCGACATTTCCGATTCATAACAAGGTATGTAGTATAACAATTGTTGAATTTAAGAAAATTAAAATATCCATTTTCCTAACTCAACGGCTTATGTTAGTCCATGGTTCTGATAAATAACATTCTGTCTTCTCTACAATGCAGAAGTATATAAGAAATCTTTGCAAATGTATGTTTTCTGTTTAAGATGAGCAATTGTTTTTTTTGTTTTTGTCTTTTTTATTGCTCTGAAAACTTTTGTTATAAAATTATATCGGATTAATTTTTCCGTATGCACGTAACCGCTGATAGCCGTATGGTGGTATAACTGTCATTCTGTTTTTTTTATGCAAAAATAGCGGTTGTAAATTGTGTGGTGGGTGAATAATTGTCATAAAATGTGTAGAGAAGGTTGTTTTCCGGCTTTAAAAAGTTGTATTTTTGCATCGTTTCCGTATTTTGCATATTTAACACTAAAAACAATTAGAGGATGCATTCTCCGTGTTTGTATGAAAGTCTGGTTGGGACGCCGTTGGGCGTAATGCATGTCGGTGTGTCGGATGCAGGAGTATGTTTTCTGCATTTTGCCGGTGTGTCAGATGGTTTGCCGGCATATCCGGCTGTCATGTCTGCCGGTGCGGCTATGTGTCTGGAGGAAGTCCGTCGGCAGCTGGATGCCTATTTTGCCGGCCGCCTGCGCCGGTTCGATTTGCCCTTGGTGTGGCATGGAACTTGTTGCCATGCTGTGTATAAATGGATTTTTTATATTGTCAGAAAGATTGTACCTTTGGGAGGTTTTGATACAATATTAAAAAAGTATATTTCATTTTTGCTTTTCGGATATGGAGACTGGAGATGTTTCCAGAAGTCAATATCGTTTTTTATGAAAAGAATTATTACTTTTGTCGTAAATAATTGGTAGTAATAGGAATGGATAATATGGATTTAAAGGGTCTTGCGGATTCAGAACTGAATCAGTTGGCGGATAATATAGCGGAACTTGTTACTAATGCCAAAAGTCGGTTGGCACAAGTAGTTAATACGACTTTGGTTGCTACATATTGGAATGTAGGCAAATACATTGTGGAATTTGAACAGCAAGGAAATGTAAAAGCAAAATATGGGACTTCTTTATTATCCTCATTGTCAAAAATTTTGCGGCTGAAATTGGGAAAGGGTTACAGTCATCCTAACCTTAATAACATGCGTAAATTCTATCTTTTATATCCGATTTTTCAGACAGTGTCTGAAAAATTGAGTTGGTCACATATTTGCGAGCTCATTACGATAGATAATGATTTGGAAAGGAGTTTTTATGAAAAAGAATGTATAGCTGCAAATTGGAATGTCCGTTCTCTTCGTCGTCAGATGGATAGTGCTTTGTTCTTGCGCGTGGCGGCAAGTAAAGATAAAGAGGCGATACTCCAACTTGCACAAAAGGGAGCGGTTGTTCAGCAACCGGAGGATGTTGTGAAAGAAACCTATACGCTTGAATTTCTTGGTTTGCCGGAGCAGAATCAATATAGTGAACATGATTTGGAGCAGAAACTCATTGATAATTTACAGATTTTTTTGTTGGAGTTAGGTAAAGGATTTACATACGTAGGAAGGCAATATCCGCTAACAATCGGCAATCGGCATTATCATATTGATTTGGTTTTTTATCATAGGATTTTGAAGTGTTTTGTCCTTATTGATTTGAAGAAAAATGCTGTCAAACATCAAGACATCGGTCAAATGAATATGTATATGGGTTATTTTGCCAAAGAAGAAAATGCTGTGGATGACAATCCGCCGATCGGTATTATTTTAAGTCGTATAAAAGATGATTTGTTGGTTGAATATGCTACGTATGGGATAGATACTCAGTTATTCGTGTCAAAATATGAACTTTATCTTCCTAATAAAGAGGAATTGAGGCGCTTGGTAGATGGTATCATGACCGACAATGCGGTTTGTGGCAATGATAATATATGAAACATGGCTGGGGGGCATGGTGTGTAATGTAAAGTTTTTGTATGTTCTTGGATATGGAAATTGCTAATCGTATGGCCGGTTTGTCTTATTGCGTCCATTTTATTGATACGCCAGTTGGTTTGATGTGCGCAGGTGTTTCTGATGCGGGTTTGCATTTCCTGCATTTTGCCGGTGTGTCAGATGGTTTGCCGGCATATCCGGCTGTCATGTCTGCCGGTGCGGCTATGTGTCTGGAGGAAGTCCGTCGGCAGCTGGCTGCTTATTTTGCCGGCCGCCTGCGCCGGTTCGATTTGCCCTTGGTGTGGCATGGAACGGCATTCCAGCAAGCTGTGTGGCGCAGTCTGTTGGATGTGCCCTATGGACGGACACGTTCTTATGCTGAACAGGCGGCTTTGCTTGGTTGTCCAAAGGCGGTGCGTGCCGTGGCCAATGCCAACCGCCTGAATCCGTGGGCGATTATTGTGCCGTGCCATCGCATTATCGGCTCGGACGGCTCCCTGACGGGCTATGCGGGCGGATTGGAGCGCAAGCGTTTCCTGCTCGATTTGGAACGGAAACAGGCGGGAAATAGCAGCATGTAATTGGGCTCAAGTCTTTGGGACATTTCCTTGCATGTTTGCGCCGTTTTACATTTTCTTCCGTTTCCCGTCACGTCATGCCGGCCTCAGAGCCGGCATCTTGCGGGGTGTCGCGGGGTAGTTTGTTTGTGCGTACGTACGATAATCCGCGTTTAGTCGAACATTTGCCCCGTATTTTCAGACAATTGCACCATGCGGTCGTATTCTTCCGGCGACAGATCCTTGAAGTAATAGTTTTGCGGATTCATTACCTTGCCGCGGAAATGCACTTCATAGTGCAGGTGCGGTCCGGTTGACTTGCCGGTGTTGCCCACCAGGGCAATGACATCGCGCCGTTTCACTTTCTGGCCGGCTCTTACAAACGATTTGTGCAAATGGCCGTACAGCGTTTCATAGCCGAATCCGTGGTCCAGAATAACGCAGTTTCCATAGCCTGATTTCCAGCCGGAGAATTTGACCGTAGCATCGCCGGTGGCATATACATCCGTGCCGATGGGTGCGGAAAAATCCATGCCTTCATGGAAGCGACGCGTGTGGTAAATCGGGTCTATGCGCCAGCCGTAGCCGGAAGCAGTGCGTTTCAGGTCTTTGTTCAGCACCGGCTGAATGGCAGGAATATGTTCCAGACGGGCTTCGTTCTCCTTGGCCAGCTGCACGATTTCATCGTACGATTTGGATTGCACGTACATTTGTTTTTTCAGCACGTCGGCTTTATATGTTATGTCGGCCACCAGCTGCGAGTTGGTCATTTCGGCCAGCTGGTCGTAATAGGCACTTTTGTTCACCTGTCCCAGGCGCGTGGCCAGTGGAATCGGCTCGGCCTGATAAATGACCCTGTACAGGTTGTCATCGCGTTGTTGCATGTCAGCCAGCACAAGCGATAGCTCGTCCAGTTGTTTGTCGAGCAGGTTGTATTGGGCAAGGATTTTTTTGTTTTCCTGGATGAGCTGCCGTTCGCGTGGCGATGGGAAAAAAGTTACCATGATGAAAAAAATGACGATGCCGCTAAACAGGCTTGACAGAAAATACAAAAGGCTGCGTTTGATTTTATAGCCTATGGTATGTTCTATCTGCTCGTAACTGAGCGTATGCGGGTTGAACTGGAATTTTTTCTTGCTCATGCGGATATATTCTCTATGTTATGGCTGCTGCTTTTCTGAAAACAATGTGCAAAAATACGCTTTTTAGTTCAAAACTCCATCTTTTTTTATAATATCCCCCATGATAAGTGAGAATTTTAAGTTACCTTTGCACGCTGAATTTTTTCGCTGTCACGGACAGCGTTTTTCATGTGTTTTTGAAAATTGATTTGAAACTTGAAATGAATATGACTTCGCAGGAAATTCGTCAATCCTTTTTGGATTTTTTCGCTTCCAAAGGCCATAAGATAGTGCCTTCCGCTCCCATGGTAATCAAAGATGATCCGACGCTCATGTTTACCAACGCGGGCATGAACCAGTTTAAAAATATCATCTTGGGTAACGACCCGATTACGTTTTCGCGGGCGGCCGATTCACAGAAATGCCTGCGCGTGAGCGGCAAGCACAACGATTTGGAAGAGGTCGGGCATGACACCTACCACCACACCATGTTCGAGATGCTCGGCAACTGGTCGTTCGGCGACTATTTCAAGAAAGAAGCCATCGCATTTGCGTGGGAATACCTGACTGAGGTGTTGAAGCTGGACAAAGACCGCCTGTACGTGACTGTTTTTGAAGGCTCGCCGGCCGAAGGCCTGGAACGTGACAGCGAGGCGGCCGGTTTCTGGGCGGAACATATCGCACCGGAACGCATTATCAACGGCGACAAACACGACAATTTCTGGGAAATGGGCGACACGGGACCGTGCGGCCCTTGTTCCGAAATACATATCGATTTGCGTAGCGACGAAGAACGCAACCGTATCAGCGGGAAAGATTTGGTGAACCACGACCACCCGCAGGTGATTGAAATCTGGAACCTGGTGTTCATGCAGTACAACCGCAAGGCCGATGGCTCCCTCGAACCGCTTCCAAACAAGGTTATCGATACGGGAATGGGCTTTGAACGCCTCTGCGTGGCCATGCAGGGCAAACAGAGCAACTACGACACGGATGTTTTCCAGCCCATGTTGCGCCGCATAGGCGAAATTTGCGGTTGCACCTACGGCGAGAAGAAAGAAACCGATGTGGCCATGCGTGTGGTTGCCGACCATATACGCACCATTGCGTTTGCCATAACTGACGGCCAGTTGCCCGGAAACGCCAAGGCCGGTTACGTTATCCGACGTATCTTGCGGCGTGCCGTCCGTTACGGTTACACCTTCCTCGGACAGCGCTCGGCCTTCATGTACAAGCTGATTCCGCAATTGGTTGCCGACATGGGTACGGCCTATCCGGAACTGAAAACACAGCAAAGCCTGATTGAAAAAGTTATCAAGGAAGAGGAAGATGCTTTCCTGCGAACGTTGGAAACGGGCATACGCTTGCTCGACAAGGTGATGGACGACACGAAAAAAGCCGGCAAGACGGAAATTTCCGGCAAGGATGCCTTCACGCTGTACGACACTTTCGGATTCCCGCTCGATTTGACCGAGCTTATTTTGCGCGAGAACGGTTTTACGGCCAATGCCGCCGAGTTCGATGTGGAAATGCAGAAGCAGAAGGAGCGCGCCCGCAATGCCGCTGCCGTTGAAACCGGCGACTGGGTTACGCTGAAAGAGGGTGAATGCGAATTTGTCGGATACGACAGCACCGAATGCGATACGGAAATCCTGCGTTACCGGAAAGTGAAGCAGAAAAACCGCGAATTCTATCAGATTGTCCTGTCACGCACGCCGTTTTATGCCGAAATGGGCGGACAAGTCGGCGACAGCGGCTGGCTGGGCAATGTGGAAGTGCTGGACACCAAGCGCGAAAACAACCTTGCCGTGCATATCTGCAACGAGTTGCCGGTCGGTGCGGAAGGCGTCCTGAAAGCCAGAATCAATGTGGAAAAACGCCAGGCCACGGCCTGCAACCACTCTGCAACGCACCTGCTCCACGAAGCCTTGCGCGAGGTCCTGGGCACGCATGTGGAGCAGAAAGGCTCGTTTGTGTCGCCGGATGCGCTGCGCTTCGACTTCAGCCACTTCCAGAAAGTAACCGATGAGGAAATACGCAAGGTGGAGAAAATAGCCAACCGGAAAATCCGCGCCAACTATGCGCTTGACGAGCACCGCAATGTGCCGATAGCCGAGGCGAAGACCATGGGTGCGATGGCGCTGTTCGGCGAAAAATACGGCGACCGCGTGCGTGTGATACGTTTTGGCAGTTCGGTGGAACTGTGCGGCGGAACGCACGTAAAGGCAACCGGCGAGATAGGATTGGTGCGTATCGTGAACGAAAGTTCCGTGGCGGCCGGCATACGCCGTATCGAGGCGGTAACGGCCGAAGCAGCCGAAAATATGCTCTATTTGCAGCAGGATATGCTGAACGAGGCGCGCGGCATTTTCAATAATTGCCCGAACCTGGCGACAGCCATCAAAAAGGCTCTGGACGAAAACAGCGAGCTGAAAAAGCAGGTGGAAGATTTCATGCACGAGAAAGCGCAGGTGTTGCGCGATCAACTGCTGGAACGTGCCCGCATGGTGGGCGATGTCAAGGTGGTGCAGTTCCACGGCGAACTGCTGCCCGAAATGATACGTTCCATGGTGCCATACTTCCGCGGCAAATTCGCGGATGTCAAGTTCATGTTCGTGGCCGGAACCATCCATCAGGGAAAGCCGACGCTGACCGTATTCCTGAGCCAGCCCATGGTGGACGAGGGCTACAACGCAAGCCAGATTGTCCGCGAAGCGGCCAAGGCCATACAGGGCGGTGGCGGTGGACAGCCGTTCATGGCCACGGCCGGAGGCAAAAACGTCGATGGACTGGAAGAAGCCATAGAAAAGGTTATTGCGGCCATACATTGATGAAACGCTCAAGAACAGAAAGCCGGCTACCTGTGAAAAGGCGGCCGGCTTTTTTCGTGGGTTTTATTGTTTCTATAATAACAAGTATTTTGGTGAGTTAGGCGATGTCATATAAAAAGAGGGATATTCTTAAAATATCCCTCACTATAATCAAACTTTAAATCTTTCTTTTAAACCTATCTTCTTTTTTTTCGTTATCAAAACTATTTTCTATTCAAACGATATTATCATCTAATTTTTTCGCAAAAGTAATTCAACTTTTTTACGCATGCAATTTTTTTTATACTTTTAACCATTCATCGTCTGGTTTTGCTATTAATCTTGCATTATTTATAGCCATATCTAATGTTAGGCATGTTGATGCTCTGTATACTCCATTTTCTTTTTCTATGACAAGAGCTAAATCAGCCGTGGCTTTAGATGTTAAACATAACGGCAATAGTAATTGTAATCGTCCGTCATAATATTGTGGAACCGCTGTTTTGTAATTTCGCCTAATTCTCCTTATGGCATCATTAATCGTACCTTGTAGCAATACGCCTAATTGATATTTGTCCATAGACTGTAATGCAGTAGGAAATCTTGTTATATTATCGTCTATAATGTGATTGACATTAGGGCGTAATTCCAATTTTGTGTCATATATTAGATCTGCTGAGTTTTCAAAATAATTTGCGTTGTCTGGTAAACTAGTGAATTTCATTAGATCTCTATCACTTGCTTTTCTCCAACCTAAGAAAAACCATTGGATAGAACCTGGTCTTCTGTTTTTTTGGCACAAAGCGAATATTTCTTCTTGGTAATCTGTAACTAATCCTGTATTAAAAACAGAGTAACCATTTTGTTCTAACACTTTGTTCTCTTCATGGACTTTTATGAAAGTATGTTTAATGTAATTTTCCAAGATAGGATTTTTGCCTATAGGATTTTTCTTATAATCCCAATCTTCTTTCATTGCCATAGATTTTAATTCTTCTATGGAACCATGAAAGTCTGTAAACCATGCGTATTCAAAAAGTTTCATAACTCAAATTTTCCAACAAATATAGAGAATTGATTAGTACTATAGAATTTATTTAAAATATAATTGTTTGTATAAACATAAATAAAGTTTTTTTTGCAAGTATGATGTCTAATTATTTGTATTTATATAAAAGTGGTTTTTGATGGGACATTGGAATCTCGGGGGAAATATCGTATCTTTGTGCCGCTATATTTTCAATTTCATTCATCTAAAATTTTATGGTAAAGATAGGTTCGGTTATGACATCCGTCGGCAAGAAGGCCTTGTTGTGCGGAAGCGGCGAGTTGGGAAAGGAAGTCGCCCTGGAGTTGCAGCGTTATGGTGTGGAAGTGGTTGCGTTGGACAAGTACCCCAATGCGCCGGCCATGCAGGTTGCTCATCGCAGCTATGTGCTGTCCATGCTTGACGGCAAGCGTCTGCGCGAAATCATAGAACAGGAAAAGCCCGATCATATTATTCCGGAGGTGGAAGCCATTGCCACCGATACGCTGGTTGAACTGGAAAAGGAAGGCTACCACGTTACGCCGACCGCGCGTGCGGCTTATCTGACCATGAACCGCGAAGGCATACGCCGCCTGGCGGCCGAGACCCTGGGCTTGCGCACATCGCCCTACCGCTTTGCTTCCAACGAGGAGGAATTCCGGCAGGCCGTTGCCGAGATAGGTATGCCCTGCGTGGTCAAACCCATCATGAGCTCGTCCGGGCACGGACAGAGCGTCATTCGTTCGGCTGCCGATGTGCAACATGCGTGGCAGTATGCGCAGGAGGGCGGACGCGCCGGTGCGGGACGTGTCATTGTGGAGGGCTTCGTGAAGTTCGACTACGAAATAACGCTGCTGACCGTACGTCATTCCGGCGGTACAACCTTCCTGGCACCGATAGGACATATCCAGGTCGATGGCGACTACCGCGAGTCGTGGCAGCCGCAGGCCATGAGCGAGAAAGCCTTGCATTCCGCGCAGGACATGGCGCGCAAGATTACCGACGCCCTCGGCGGATACGGTATCTTCGGCGTGGAGATGTTCGTGTGCGGCGATGAAGTGCTTTTCAGCGAGGTTTCACCGCGCCCGCACGACACCGGCATGGTAACCATGATTTCGCAGGACCTCAGCGAGTTTGCCCTGCATGCCCGCGCGTTGCTCGGATTGCCGGTGCCTGCCGTGCGTCTGTACGCGCCTTCGGCATCGCGCGCCGTGGTGGTGGAAGGCGACAGCGACAAGGTCGTGTTCGGCAACCTGGACAAGGTGCTGGAAGAAGAAGGCGTGCAGATACGCATTTTCGGCAAGCCCGAAGTGGTCGGGCACCGGCGCATGGGCGTCATTCTGGCCACGGCCGACACGGTGGAGGAAGCGCGTGCAAAAGCTGACCGCGCATACAGGAAACTGACCGTGGAAGTGTTGCCGCGTTAATCAAAAACCCGTAAAAAGCATGTTTATGAAATACAGCCATTTTTTTTGTGGGCTTTTCCTGCTCCTGTGCGCCGCATCGTGCGGTAACGGATCGCGCCGTTACTTTGAGCATGACCCGGAGCCGTTGCCGGTATCCATTGGGCGGTTCGACCGGCAGTTCCTGGCCGTGGATACGGCCGACATGCGTACATCCATCCGCGGGCTGTACCGCGATTTTCCGGGCTTCATGCCCTTCTTTGTGGAGGAAGTGTTGGGCGCGCCCACGTCCGACACGGTTTATCTGGAAGAATCGTTGCGCGGCTTCTTTGCCGATACGATGTTTGCCGAGGTGAACCGCCGCGTGCTGGAAACCTTTGCCGACGTGTCGCCGCTGGAATGCAGCATCGGGGCGGCATTCGCGCGCCTGCGCACATTCTATCCCGATACGGAAGTTCCTGACATTTATTTTTTCGTTTCCGGCTTCAACAACTCGTTCCTGATGCTGCCCGATGCGATGGCTGTCGGTGTCGATATGTATCTGGGCAACGATTACCCGTACTATGAGCAGGTGGTTTACAACTACATGCGCTACACCATGCGCCCCGAATGTATTCCGGTCGATGTGGTGTCGGCCTACATGTTCCGCCGTTTCGGCTTCGACATGGAGCAGAACCGCCTGCTGGAAAACATGATTTACCGCGGCCGGTTGATGTACGTGGTATCCGTGCTGTTCCCCGACGAGAAACCCTCGGAGGTGATGGGCTATACGCCCGAACAATGGCAGTGGTGCGTGGACAACGAGCGCGCCATCTGGGCTACGCTGCTCGATAACCGCGATTTGTTCAAGTCCGACGGCATGACCATGACCAAGTACCTGAACGATGCCCCGTTCACGGCACCCATATCCCAGGAATCGCCGGGACGGCTCGGCACGTGGCTGGGCTGGCGCATAACGCAAAGCTATATGGAAAACAATCCGGATGTGAGTGTGCCGGAACTGCTGGCCGAGCGCAACGCGCAGAAACTGCTGGAACAATCCAAATACAAACCTTGAAAGAGCAGGGAAGGGGGACGTGGGCGTCCCCCTTTTTTGTACCATGCCTATACTTCCCTGGAAAGGATCCACCGGTATCCGGCTGAAGTTGTTGTACACGTATTTTTGCTCCGTCGGTTAGTGGTTGGAGCCGTCAATCAGATTTTTTTTCTGTAGTTTTGTTACGTTATCCCGCACCAAGTGGAATATACAGACGAGTTGTACGCGCTCGTTTTCGCTGGCGCTCAGTTGACGGACCTGATTTTGAAGCCGATGTTTCGGAGCAGGTGTATCAGGCCCTTGTCGCCGCCCAGATATACGGCGTCGAGCACAATGAAATTGCCGGGTGTTTGCAGCAACAAGGTCAGCTGGTCGGCCCATGCAATGTTTCGTGCAGCGTAAATTTTGTAGTCGGAATAGGAAATAGTGGTCTGGTTGTCTGGCATTTGCACCTGGTAGCTTATTTCGGAGAGGTGTCCGTTCTTGTACAGGGCGAGCAGTGCTTTTGCCTGCCTGATTTCCCGTTCGGGGTATTTGACGAGGTTCAGCAACTCCTGTGCCTGCCATTCCAGTGGTTCGTGGTCGAACAGGGCGTAGATGCTTTCCTTGGTGTTGTTCAGTCCTATGATTTGCTTTCCTTGTTCGGCCGCGATGGCTTGAAAGAAAATCTCCGAGCTGCGGTTTTCATCATATCCGAGCCATGTTCTGTACAGTTCGGTTTTGTACAGTTCGGTGATGTAGGCCGGTTTGAGTCGGTCCAGTAGTTTGAGCGACATTTTGGTCGCCGTTGTCAGGGCCTGGTCTATGCGTTCGTATTCATCTTTTGTGTAGAAGGAGTGCAGCAGTGTGGAGTCTGGTAGCAGGGCCGCCTGTGCGAGAACCTTTTGTACGTCAGCGCTGTTGAGCGCCATTTCGGTGATGACGGTAGGGCATTCGTTGAAGACCTTGAACAGTTGCGGCACGGTGTCCAGGAACGATATGTTGCAGAGCTTGTTGGTGGCGAAGATGTATGACTTTCCTTTTATTCCTTTTCCGGTGATTTGGTAGAGCAACTGTGCGTTTGCGTGGCACAGGCAGCACATTATGGCAGTAATCATCCAGAGGCGTTTCATAATCAGGTTTTATTTTATTTCAGTCTTGTAATCAGGTTGTATGCCTGGTATATACCGGTTTCGCCGGCCTTGCTGAGGTCTTTGATGCCGTTGTCCACATCATCGATGAATATGCGTGTCAGCCCGCGGTTGAAGTATGCTTCCGCAAAGTCGGGGTCGGTTTCAATGGCTTTGGTGTAGTGGTTTATGGCAGCCTTGAAGTCTTTTTGCGTGCAAAGGATATTTGCTTTGTTGTACCATGCATACTGGAAGTCGGGTTGCAGTTCCGTGACCTTGTCGTAGTCGCGCATAATCATTTCGAATTCGAACTTGTATCTGTTTTCCGCGCTTATTTGCGTGGTCCGGTCCGTTCCGAACAGCACTTTGCCCTGTTTCTGGTATTCTATTTCGCTTGCTGCGGACACATCGTTGGTGTTGCTGATATATTCCAGCAGTTTGTAGCGTATGTTCGCGCGGCAGAAGTAGGCCAGCATGAAGTCCTGTTTGAGGCTGATGGCCTTGTTCAGGTCGTCTATGGCACTGTTGAAATCCTGTACGAGTGCAAATTCGATGGCGCGTGCGAAATAGAGGTCGGCGTTGTCCGGTTCGGCATCTATCCGTGCGGAATAGCGGTCTATCAAATCGAAGTGGCGGCTTATCATTTCTGCCGTGAGGGATATTTCCTGGCAGGTTATTTTGATATTTGCCGGCAGGATGCCTTTTTTATTGTATGTTTCGATGGCAGGATGATAATAGTTGGTCTGCCTTATGTCGTTGGCTTTTGTGTAATAGGTCAGCACCATGTTCGGCTGATTGACGACGTCGGCGTATTTTTTCTGTATGTTGCCTCTCAGTTCGCTGTCGAATTCGGTGTCCTCGATTGGTTCCTGCAGGTTTTGTGCCGCCCGGTTGCTGAATTCCTTGCGCCGGTCCTTGTTTCCCGGCTGGTTCTGTGCTATCTTCACATCGGTATTGATGGTGGATGCCTGCTGTTGCCGTTGCAGGTTTTCTTTGTTCTGTTCCAGCTCGTAAGCGGTTTTCCTGTATGCAAAAGCTTCTTTTGTATTTCCCAGCGACATGCAGGCCTGTGCAGCCAGGTAGTAGCCGGGCAGGAAGTATGGATAACGCCCGATCAGTTTGTCAAAGTCGTCGCGCGCCTCCTGCCAGCGTTGCAGTTGCAGGTTTACGATGCCGCGGTGGTAATAGGTTTCCATGTTGTCCGGTTCCAGTTCGATGGCTGTGTTGAAGTCCTCCCAGGCGTTGTTATAGTCTCCCACTTCGTTACGGAGCAACCCGCGGTTATAGTAGCATTGTGCGTTTTTCGGATCGAGTTCCACGGCTTTGTCATAGTCGGCCAGCGCGCCGCGGTAATTGTGCAGCTTGTAGTATAGTACGCCGCGGTTGATATAGTCTCCCGGCCATTTGGAACCCAAGTTGATGGAGCGTGAAAGGTCTTCCAGTGCTCCCTGGGTGTCGTCCGTAGCCATTTTCAGGTAGCCGCGTGCGCTCCAGCCCACGGGGTTGCGCGGGTCGTACTTGACAACGTTGTCGAAACTTTGCATGGCTGTGACAGTGTCCTTGTTCGACAGGGAAATACGTCCTTTTTCAAAGTGCAGAATGGCCGATTTGGGCTCTTTGGTCAGCAGAAAGTCAATGTCCTGCAGGGCTTCATCGTAGCGTTCCAGGCGTTCATAGGCATCAGCCCGCAGTATCATGTATATTTTATTTTCCGGAGCGAATCTCAGAGCCTGTGTAAAATCGTCTGCGGCTTTTTCATATTTGCCCTGTTGCAGGTACACATAGCCTCGTGTGTAGTACGCTCCGGGCAGGAACGGGTTGCGTTTCAGTGCTTCCGAGCAGTCATATTCCGCTCCGGTGTAGTCGCCGAGTTGTGTTTTCGCTATGGCGCGGTACATGTATGGTTCAGCCAGGTAGGATTTTGTTTTGATTACCTGGTTGAAATATTGGATGGAGAGCACGTAGTCCTCAAAATAGAGCGCGTTTCGGCCTATGGCGGTTATGCGGTCCGTATTCAGTTGTGCATGGAGGCAACAACAAATGCTCCATGCACATAAGAGTAGGCTGTATTTTAGGAATTTCCTGTGCAATGCGTTTTGGTTTTTGGTGATTATTTGCAGCCAGCATTCGGGTCAAAACTCTCCGGAACATCGAACATTTCATCGGGCGAGTAGCCTAAATCAGGGTTTGCGAGTACTTTTTGCATGTACAGAGCCCATATGGGCAAGGCCATGGTGGCTCCTTGTCCCTGTGAGATATAGTCGAAGTGGATGTCGCGGTCTTCACCGCCTACCCATACGCCGGAAACCAGTGATGGCGTAAAGCCAATGAACCAACCGTCGGAGTTGTTTTGCGTGGTTCCTGTTTTTCCGCCCATGGGCATGCGCAGACCGTAGCGGAAACGCACGCGGCCGCCCGTACCGCCATCGATAACTCCACGGAGCATGGAAATCATTTTGTAGGAAGTCAGCTCGCTGAAAATTTCGTGGGTTTTCGGAGTGAATGTACCAAGCAGGTTCCCGTTGTTGTCCTCTATGCGGGTAACATACAGCGGTTCAATGCGGATTCCCTTGTTCGGGAATGCCGTGTAGGCATCTACCATTTCCTGGACCGATACGTCGCAAATGCCCAGACAGAGCGACAGCACAGGATCCAGCTGGCCTTTGATTCCGAACGAGCGCATCAGTTTTACGAGTGATTCGGGGGTATAAAGGCTCATCAGATAGGCCGAAATCCAGTTATTCGAGTTGGCCAGTCCCCATTGGAGCGTAACGGTTTCGCCCAGGCGTTTGTCGTCTGAGTTGCGCGGACTCCAGTCCTCGCCGGTAGCTGTTTTCAGTGTAATAGGCTGGTTGATGGTCGTGTCACACGGCCACATGCCTTCTTCCATGGCCAGTGTGTAAAGGAACGGCTTGACGGTGGAACCAACCTGGCGACGCCCTTTGGTGGCCATGTCATATTGGAAATATTCGAAATTAGGCCCGCCGACGTAGGCTTTTACATGGCCGCTGCCAGCATCAATGGACATGAAACCGCAACGCAGGAAATGTTTGTAGTATCTGATGGAGTCCATTGGCGACAGAATTGTGTCGACCATGCCGTGGTAGCTGAACACTTCCATCTCGATAGGTGTGTTGAATGCCTGGTCTATCTCCGCCTCCGAGTAGCCGGCTTTTTTCATGCGGCGGTATCGGTCGGTCT
This sequence comes from uncultured Bacteroidales bacterium, assembly GCA_944321895.1. Lineage (GTDB taxonomy): Bacteria > Bacteroidota > Bacteroidia > Bacteroidales > Paludibacteraceae > CALUNA01. Next base: position 34,807 of record CALUNA010000015.1, read on the forward strand.
GTTTTTTGTTACGGTCCAGAATGTTTTTCAGTTCGTCCTCGCTCAGGTAGCGGGTATAGGGGGCATAGGAACGTCCTTTTTTCTCCTTGAAGAACATTGCCTGCAGTTCCTGGATATGTTCGTTCACGGCTTCTTCCGCATACTGCTGCATGCGTGAATCAATGGTAGTGTATATGCGCAGTCCATCGGTGTATATGTTGTATGGCGTTCCATCCGGTTTCCGGTTTTTGTTGCAGAATCCGTACAGGGGATTGTTGTTCCACTGGTCCAGGTCTTCCTGATATTGCAATTCTTCCCAGCTGTTGTAATTGCTCTTTTTCGGTTCCTTGGCCATCAGCATCAGGCGCAGGTTTTCCCGGAAATAGGGTGCGAGTCCTAACTTGTGGTCCACTTTCTGGTATTTCAATTCTATGGGTAGTTGTTTCAGGGAATCGGCCACGGCTTCTGTCAGGAAATCGGCTTTGACCATTTGTTCCAGCACGGTGTTACGGCGCAGGCGTGTCCGTTCGCGTGTAGCCTCGCGGCGGCTTGCCGGGTTATAGAGCGACGGGTTTTTGCACATGCCCACCAATGTGGCGGCTTCCTCTATTTTCAAATCGGCCGGCGTTGTGCTGAAATAGACTTGTGCGGCCGATTTGATGCCAACAGCATTGTTCAGGAAATCGAACTGGTTCAGATACATGGTCAGGATTTCCTCTTTGGTGTAGAGATGTTCCAGCTGCACGGCAATGACCCATTCAATGGGTTTCTGGATGGCGCGTGCAAAAATATTTTTGGCTCGTGGCGAGTATAACTGTTTGGCCAGCTGTTGTGTTATGGTGCTTCCTCCTCCCGCACGGCCGAATTTCAGCAACACGCGTACCAGTGATTTTCCATCTATGCCGGAATGCTGGTAAAAGCGGATGTCTTCCGTGGCAATCAAAGCGTTTATCAGGTCGGGCGATATGTCGGAAAAATGCACGCCGACACGATTTTCCTTGTCCTGGAAATAACGTCCCAACAATTGCATGTCAGCCGAATAGACTTCGGTTGCATATTTGTTCCGCGGGTTGAGCAACTCATCCACCGGAGGCAGATAACCTAACCAGCCTTTTGTTATCATCCAGAAAACCAATACAATGCATATGATACCGAAGGTAAACAGTCCCCAAAACCACATTAGGAACTTATGTCGGAAAGACTTTTTCGTCTGTTCGTTTTTACTCATGTCCGGAAATAGATTATCTGTGAAATGTGTGCAAAAGTACGAAAAAAAAGGGGTTTACGCATCAAGTAATTCTTCTGTAATTAAATTTAAGATTTTAATACCTTTATGCGTGGCGGCCAGATGCCCGTTTCTTATGGCCAGGCATCCGGAACGGATTTGGTTGCGGGCTTGTCTTATGCAAAAATCACGGCGTTTTTTGCCAAAGAGCATTTCCAACCCATGCAGGTCTATGCCATCGGCCGTACGCAAGGACAGCATGACATATTCGTTGTAACGGTTTTCGGCTGACAGCATTTCCCGTTCAAAACAAATTTCGTGCTGTTGCATGGCTTTGATGTAGCCGTCCAGCGAGTTTATGTTCCATTGGCGCGAGGTGCCGTTGAACGAATGTGCCGCCGGTCCGATACCCAGATAGGGTGTGCCGTTCCAGTAGGCACTGTTGTGTGCGGAACGGAATCCAGGCAGCGCAAAGTTGGAAACTTCATAGTGTTCGTAGCCGGCTGTCTGCAATGTATCTGCCAGCATGTCGTACATGTTGTTCATTTGTTCGTCTTCGGCCGGTTTTATTGTCCCTGCCGCTGCTTTTTGTTGCAGGACGGTTCCTTCTTCGTATGTCAGGCCGTATGCGGATATGTGTTGCACGTGCAGTTCCAGGGCTGTTGTGAGTTCTTGTTTCCACATTTCCGTGGTTTGTTCCGGAAAGCCGTAAATCAAGTCAATGCTGATGTTTTCAAAGCCGGCTTCCTGCGCTTTTTTTACGGCTGATATGGCTTGTGCCGCATTATGCCGCCTGTTGATAAATGTCAGTATCCGGTCATTGAACGATTGGATGCCTATGCTTAGCCGGTTGATGCCTATGTCATGCAAGTTTTTCAGATATATGGTTTCCAAATCGTCTGGATTGGCTTCCAGCGTGACTTCCGGTTGTCTGGATATCTGGAAATGATTGCGAATGTATTTTATTATGCTTGACAAACAACTAATTCGCATTGCGCTTGGCGTGCCTCCGCCAAAATAAATGGTGCTTATGGTTTGGCCGTGCAAATAGTCATTACGCAGTTCCATTTCCTCTATGAGTGCGTTGGCCAAATCCTGTTGCTTGTCAATGGCGGTTGTGGAGTAGAAGTCGCAATAAATGCAGCGTGATTTGCAAATAGGAATATGGATATAAATGCCGGCCATTTTGGTGTATCATAAAAATCATGCAAAAATAGAAGAAAATTTTTCATACTCGAAAAAAAACACTACCTTTGCGCCGCTTTTTGCGGGATGTAGCGCAGTCCGGTTAGCGCACCTGCTTTGGGAGCAGGGGGTCGAAGGTTCGAATCCTTTCATCCCGACAGGAAAACGGTTAATTTGCTTCTTACAAGTAAGTTAACCGTTTCTTTATTTTCGTGGCCGGGACAAAACAGGGACAATGTATTTTTTTAGACTTTCTTGTTTGCGGGATAGTCTAAAAAATGTCCGGACAGCAAAACAACTCTTCAAATCAATTAAGCTTGCTAAAACCGTACGACATTCCTGTTTTACGCCAGGGCAAAGAAGGCTACATCAGTTTCAATACTTTCGATCCGGCCGCCGGCAAGATGCGCCGGAAGAAAATCAAGGTAAACCACATAAAGAAGTCCGAACGCAAATTTACTCCTGAATTCAAGTTTTACAGCCTGAAGGACAACGGCATAACCAACATGCTGCGCAAGTGCGACACGATAACGGTGCGCGACCAGGCGCGACATTCCGACATATTGATGACAGACATATACACGCCTCACGATTTGCAGGAGGCTAACGGGCTGATAAAAAACCATGATGGCGTGTTTTAGCGCAAAAAAAGGGGTGGGGCAAGCGCCCCGCCCCCGTGCGGAAGAATACATGTAATAATCAAACAAACCGCACAGTGCTCAAATCTTTTGCGAAACGCTGTATGCTTTCCTGTATTTTCTCCACGGTCTTTTGTGATGGGTGCCTCCTTCCTGTGACATAATGGCTCAGTTGCTGCTGGTTGATGCCTGTCAGCCTTGACAATCCGGCCAAGGACATGATTTTTGAATAGTAGGCCAGGAACGATGCCATGTCATATTTGAAACAGAAGTCGGCTTCCTCGAAGTCTTTCCCCTCCGCGTCCAAACATTTTTTCATGTCGTCGTATCCGCCCATGAATGACTGCATGGCTTCTTCCACGGTGTTCCCTGTTCCTGTAACCAGGTAGTCCATGTCGTCCGCATCCATGTAGATGCTGTATGTCCCATCTCCTGCACGCTCAATGGTTGCATTTACTTTTCTTTTTTCCATTGTTGTAGTATTTTAGCCGAGGCAGGCAGGGGATTAAATCCCCGCCGCCTTTTTGATTTTCTTTAATGTGCCCGCTGCGACCTCTTGTGAAAGGTGGTTGCTCATTTGGAAGTATTTCCCTGTTTTCGGGCTGAACCAGAGCGGGTGCCTGCTTGTTGTTTCCCGGTGTCGTAACATCCGGCTTTTTTCACTAACTTGATTATCATTGTATTTCATTGTTTGTTTGATTATTACGTTACAAACGTAATGATATTAATTTTAATATCAAAATAAGAAAGCCGGAATGATATTACATTTAATATCATTTAACCAAAAGAGAGGGTTTTGCTTACTTTTCATGCCTGGCACTAAAACAAAGCCCCGGCAGGTGTCGGGGCTTTTGTCAGTCAGGCTTCATATGTTTTTGCTTTTCCGGTTTTTTATCTTTCATAGTCATATATTGATTTTATCGTCCAACCCTGTTTTGTAATCCACAGGCTATCTTCTGGAATTGGGTGTATACCTTCTGGATGAAAATAAAATGTTCCCTTGCCACGCATTTTATCAGAAAAACCCATTACAGGTTTGAGGTGTTGTTGTACCATAGACTTTATTGTGATATAATTATAATTTCCAAAAGAGTCGTCCCCAACAACCATATATATATATCTGACATCGGGCATGGAATCATAATGCATAAGTTCTGGTGAATAATAATAAAGAAATCCATTATCATAAGTTAAAAATTGTTTATAAGAATCGTCATAGGCAGAATAAAATAATTCAATGTCACGATATTGAATTGTATCGGTGGGTTTCACAGAATCGGTTGGTGTTATTGGATTCGGATTAATAACAGGTTCATCGCGTTCGCACGCACTGAACATGCTGGCACCCGCCAAACCCAATGCGAAAATCAATGTTATTTGCTTAATGTTTTTCATTTTTGTTGATTAATTATATTTCCACCGGCAAATAAACACTATTTTTTTTGAATAGACAAATAATTTCTTTCAATTTGAAAAATAATTTCTTTCAAATGGTATTATATGTGTAAGTAAATATGTGTAATTTAGCACGTTATGAAAAAAGAACCGATACATATAGGCAATTTGATTGAAAGATATATTAGACAAAACGGTATCAATGCATCGGAATTGGCGCGTAAACTTGGCATGTCCCGCCAGAATATTTACGATATATATAAACGCGATGATTTGGGTGTAAAGGAAATTCTGTCAATTTCCAAAGCTCTGGAGCATGATTTTTTGCGTGACATTCTGGAGAATTTCGGTTATGTCGATATGGACAAATTGTTCGATGTCATGAAAAAAATGTTATGTGACAGATTGCAGGAAGAACTGTTTGCTGAAAACGGGAATCCTACTGGCGGAAATAAATAATGTTTTTCATGGAGTTATATAAAAAAATCCGGCACAGGCCGGATTTTTTTATTGTTTGTATTTCTGATAGTGTGTTTGTCAGTATTGTTCCTGCTCGTTCGGGAAATCGCACGATTTCACGTCGCTGATATAGTGTTTTACTGCATTTGTCATGGTTTCGTGCATGTTGGCATAGCGGCGCAGGAAACGCGGTGAAAATCCGTTTGTCAGGCCGAGCATGTCGTGCAGCACCAGGACCTGGCCGTCTACACCGCCTCCGGCACCGATGCCGATAACGGGAATGGAAACCTCACGGGCTACTTGTTCGGCCAGTTTGGCCGGAATTTTTTCCAACACAAGTGCAAAACATCCGGCTTCCTCCAGCAGTTTGGCATCGCGGAGTAGTTTTTCGGCTTCGTTTTCTTCCTTGGCGCGTACGGTGTACGAACCGTATTTGTTGATTGACTGTGGCATAAGGCCCAAATGACCCATGATGGGTATTCCGGCGCACAAAATGCGTTTGACGGATTCAATTATTTCTTCGCCGCCTTCCAGCTTCAGGCAGTCGCAGTGCGATTCCTTCATGATGCGTATGGCCGAGGCAAGCGCTTCTTTTGAGTTTCCCTGGTAGCTTCCGAACGGCATATCCACCACAACCAATGCGCGCTTGGTGGCGCGTACGACAGCTTTTGCCAGAAATATCATTTGGTCGAGAGTTATCGGCAGGGTGGTCGTGTTTCCGCAAACAACATTGCTGGCAGAGTCTCCAACCAGAATGACATCAATGCCGGCGCCATCTACAATGCTGGCCATTGTGTAATCGTATGATGTGAGCATGCTGATTTTCTCACCGCGGGCTTTCATTTCCTGTAACCTGTGGGTCGTTACCCTGCGGGTGTCATCACTGTGTATTGACATGATTTCTACGCTTTTAGTGTTTTGTTACGTTTGGATAAATTGTTAATAGGGCGCAAAGGTAGGCCTAATTTTTAGCATTCATGTTGTTTTTGTTATATTTTAACCTTACCTTTGCAGGCGGAATATGAATAAAAAGGGGATATGAGCAAGTTTATACATCGATTGAACCAGCGTATCAAGGACAACAAATTCCTTTCCTATATAATAACCATGCAGTACCTTCCGCGTTGGACGGTATTTTTGTTGGATGTTTTTCTTGCTGTTGTAGCCTATGCCATTTCACATTACCTGTCGTTTGCGTTTCTGGATGGCAACAGCATGGGTTCGACCATTGGCTCCGCCTATCGTCTTCCGGTGTTGATTGTCGTGCAGGCGGTCGGTTTCTGGATATTCCATACCTATTCCGGCGTTTTGCGTTATTCCGGCTTCATAGATGCTTTCAAGGTTTTGTCGTCAGTTTTGTTTGCGGTTATAGTCCTGTATCTGATAAATCTGGTAGTGTGGCTTACGCAGGGAATGCTGTTTTTCTATAATCGTGACATTGCCATTTATCTTTTTGTTGCATTCGTGTTGCTGTTTTCGTTGCGTATGTTTGTCAAGACGTTGTTCGAACTGTTTGTTGTCAGCGCCGGTTCAGCCAAACGCGTGATGATTTACGGGACCAAGTCGGCTGGTGTCGCCATTGCAAAGATGCTGCGTTCGTCGGTTGATGAGCGTTACAAGTTGGTAGGCTTTATCGATGATTCGGAAAATTATGTTTCACGTGTTATTCTGGGAGTCCGGGTTTACAAGTTGGATGGCGAACTGGTTTCGCGCATGCAGAAACTTCGGGTTGAAAGTGTTATCGTTTCGCCAATGAAGATGCAGGAAATCAATCCGGCTGTTGATTTGGATATATTCCTGAATAACAACATCAACATTCTGGCGGCTCCTTATGTGAGCATGTGGAAGAACGTGACGGAAAGCGAATCGCCCAAGATAAGCCAGATCAAGTCCATTCAAATAGAGGATTTGCTTGAGCGCCCGGCCATTCATATAAATTTGGAGAACCTGAATGCGTTTTTGAATGACAGCGTGGTGATGGTTACTGGTGCGGCAGGTTCCATCGGCAGCGAACTGGTGCGGCAGGTCATTAAGTATTCGCCACGCCTGATTGTCTTGCTTGATCAGGCCGAATCTCCCCTGCATGATTTCATGCTGGATCTGCAGCATTCGTTCCCACAGCATAATTTCACATCTTGTATTGCTGATGTGCGTAACCGTAAACGGATAGATGATATCATGGACTTGTACCGGCCGGATGTGATATATCATGCAGCAGCCTACAAACATGTGCCTTTGATGGAGGATAATCCGAGTGAAAGTATCCAGGCCAATGTCATGGGTACGAAGAATATGGCAGACATGGCCGTGAAGTATGAGGTCAAACGTTTCGTCATGGTTTCTACCGACAAGGCGGTAAACCCGACCAATATTATGGGAGCTTCCAAACGTATAGCCGAAATTTACGTGCAGTCGCTGTATGATTATCTGGTGCAGAAAAACCCTGATTGCACCAAGTTCATAACAACTCGTTTCGGCAATGTGCTGGGGTCAAACGGTTCCGTAATTCCATATTTCAAAAAACAGATAGAGCAGGGTGGTCCGGTTACCGTGACACATCCGGAAATCATACGCTACTTCATGACTATTCCTGAAGCCTGTCAATTGGTATTGGAGGCCGGTATGATGGGTGAAGGAGGAGAAATATTCATTTTTGACATGGGAAAACCGGTCAAAATCCTGGATCTTGCCAAAAAAATGATACGTCTGGCCGGCTACAAACCAGGGGTGGACATAAAAATTGCATTTACAGGACTCCGTCCGGGTGAAAAACTATACGAGGAACTACTGAACAAAAAAGAAAAAACCATGCCTACGACCAATGAGAAGATTATGGTCGCAAAAGTACAGAAATTTGACTATGAACAGGTTAAGGATGAAATAAACCTGCTGATTGATTACAGTTATCTGGGTAAGGATTTCCTGACTGTATCGCAGATGAAAAAGATAGTTCCGGAATATGTAAGTAAAAATTCTCCATACGAAAAATTGGATATTTGATGATGTCGCTGTTGAACCATTTTGTTTTTACATATCCGTTTTGTATTTGGATTTTTTCATTCATAATAGGCGGATTGTGCATGCCTATGGTGCTGAAAATAGCAAGGGCAAAGAATTTTGTCGTTAAACCGAACAAACGCATGTGCCATACCGGTGCAGTACCCAACATTGGCGGTATAGATATTTTTGTTTCGTTTATACTCACCTACCTGTTGTTCGAATACGATAATCTGCTGCATTCCCAGTATATCTTTATCGGTATCTTCCTGATTCTGGTGGTCGGATTTGTGGATGATCTGGTGGACTTGTCGCCCGGTTGGAAATTGTCAGGAGAATTGCTGGCCGGCTTGTTCATGATTGTACTTGCCGACATACGCATAACAAATCTGCATGGGCTTATGGGAATCCATGAAATTCCGGATGCAGTCAGTTATTTGCTTTCCTTTTTCATATACATAGGTGTAATCAACGCATTGAATCTGATTGATGGTGTGGATGGGCTGGCATCCGGACTTGGCATGGTGTATTGTCTCTTTTTTGCCGTATATTTTCAACTCATAGGCGAAATCCACTTGTCAGTTTTGGCTTACAGTCTGATAGGTTCGTTGATGGTGTTTTTCCTGTATAACGTGTTCGGACGGAGCCGGCGCAAGATTTTCATGGGTGATTCAGGTTCGTTGCTGCTGGGTTATATGATAACGTTCTTTGTGTTCCGTTTCTGTGAACTGAATGCTGTTCATCAGGGGCCGGAGCAATATCACATGTCGGCGGCACCGGCAGTGGCAATCTGCGTGTTGGCGGTTCCTCTGTTCGATACCTTGCGGGTTATGTTTACGCGTATCAAAAAAGGAGTCTCGCCTTTTTCTGCCGATAAGAATCATATCCACCATCTGTTGTTGAGGATTGGTCTGACCCACATCCAGGTTTCCATGATTCTGATTTCCCTGACGATATTGTTTTGCCTGTTGGGAATATTGTTGCGTAATATACCCAATGGCTGTTTGATTAGTATAGTGTTTGTTATTTGCTGCATACTTGTCTATGTCTTATGGCGAATAGTAGACAGAAAAAGTAACTCCCAATGATTTCCATTGAACAACTGACTGTTGAGTTTGGCTCCGTACCTCTTTTTCATGAAATATCGTTTTTAATCAATCCGAAGGACAAAATAGCCCTGGTCGGCAAGAACGGTGCAGGCAAAACGACACTCTTGAAGCTGCTTGCCGGGAAAATGCAGCCTACGCATGGGCGTATTTCCATGCCGGCGGATCTGACAGTCGGATATTTGCCGCAACACATGATTCATGCGGAGGGAACTACAGTCATGGAGGAGGCGCGCAAAGCCTTTGAACAGATTATCAGTCTGCAAAAAAAAACGGAAAGTCTGGGAGTGGAGCTGGCAGAACGGACTGATTATGATTCGGAGGAATATCAACGCCTGATAACCCAGCTTGCCCATGACAATGAAATGCTGCAGATTCTCGGTGTCCATAATTTCGAAGGCGAAGTAGAAAAAACATTGCTCGGTCTGGGATTTCGGCGTACGGATTTTGACCGTCCCTGTTCTGAATTCAGCGGTGGCTGGCGCATGCGCATTGAGCTGGCTAAAATCCTGTTGCAGCATCCAGATGTCTTGCTGCTGGATGAACCGACCAACCATTTGGACATAGAATCCATACAATGGTTGGAAAATTTTCTGTCGAGCAGTAGCGGTGCGGTTGTCCTGGTGTCGCACGACCGCGCATTTATCGATGCCGTAACGAACCGCACGATAGAAATCTCGCTTGGGCGGATATATGACTATAATGTGAATTATTCGCGTTATGTCGAGTTGCGCAAGGAACGGCACGAGCAGCAGGTGCGCGCTTATGAAAACCAGCAGAAAATGATAGCGGAAACGGAAGATTTCATTGAGCGTTTCCGTTACAAAGCCACAAAAGCCGTACAGGTACAAAGCCGTATCAAGCAACTGGCAAAACTGGAACGTATAGAGGTGGATTTGGAAGACAACTCGCGCCTGAACCTGAAATTCCCGCCGGCTCCGCGGTCGGGTGATTTCCCGCTGATGATAACCGATTTGTCAAAAGCCTATGGCGACCACCTAATCTTCGAACATGTCAATATGACTGTGAAGCGCGGTGAGAAAGTCGCTTTTGTCGGCCGCAACGGTGAAGGAAAAACCACGCTGGTCAAATGTATCATGGGGCAGCTTGAATATGCCGGCAACCTGAAAGTGGGGCACAATGTCAAGATTGGATATTATGCCCAGAACCAGGCTTCGTTGCTTGATGATGAACTGACCGTTTTTGAAACAATCGACCGCGTTGCGGTGGGCGATATACGCACGAAAATCCGAGATATCCTGGGTGCGTTCATGTTTGGCGGTGAAGCCTCCGACAAAAAAGTCAAGGTGCTCTCCGGCGGTGAGAGAAGCCGTCTGGCCATGATCCGGCTGCTGTTGGAGCCGGTTAACCTGCTGATTTTGGATGAGCCGACGAATCATTTGGACATGCGCAGCAAAGATGTTCTGAAAGCGGCTTTGCAGGATTTTGGCGGCACGGTGATTGTCGTATCGCATGACCGCGATTTTCTGGATGGTCTGGTTTCCAAGGTTTATGAGTTCGGTAACCGTCAGGTCAAGGAGCATATCGGCGGCGTGTATGATTTCCTGCGTACCAAGAAAATGGAAAATTTGCAGGAGCTGGAAATTTCCCAAGCGCCCAAAGCGGTCGTTTCCAGGCAGGAATCGGCCAACAAGATTTCATACGAAGCACGCAAGGAACAGCAACGCCAATTGCGGAAGCAGGAAAAAATGGTCGAGGAAGCGGAAAAGCAGATTGCTTTGCTGGAAAATGAAATCGCGGAAATAGAAAACATGTTGCAAGATCCGGCAAAAGCCTGTGATGCTGAACTGTACACACGCCATAAGAAGAAGCAGCATGAACTGGAACAGAAAATGTACGAGTGGGAGATTTTGAGCGAACAACTGGAAAAAATGAAGTCATGAAACTCTACTTGATTCCGAATACTTTGGGCGACAGCCCGATAGAAAATGTGATTCCGGCATATAACCGGACGATAATTGCCGGTATCAAACATTTCATAGTGGAAGATGTCCGCACGGCACGCCGTTTCCTGAAAAAGGTCGATGCCGACATAAATATCGATGAACTTTCATTTTATGTGCTGAATGTCCGCACAAGTCCGGAAGAAATGCAGGCATGCCTGAAACCGCTGGAGCAAGGGTTTGATGTCGGTGTCATTTCGGAGGCGGGCTGTCCGGCCATAGCTGACCCCGGTGCCGATGTCGTGCGCATTGCCCAGCAGAAAAACTGCCAGGTGGTGCCGTTGGTCGGCCCATCATCCATCCTTCTTGCCTTAATGGCTTCCGGATTCAACGGGCAGAGTTTTGCGTTTGTCGGTTATCTTCCAATCAAGCAACCGGAACGCTCGGCAGCCTTGAAGCGCTTGGAAACAAGGTCGATGGCCGAAAACCAGTCGCAGATATTCATAGAAACGCCTTATCGGAACATGAAAATGCTTGAGGATATAATTGCTGTCTGCCAGGCGGATACAAACCTGTGTATTGCCGCTGACATTACGCTGCCGACGGAATTTATAAAAACCCGCACCCTCAGGGAGTGGAAAAAAAGTTTGCCCGACCTGAACAAACGTCCTTGTATTTTTATTTTGTACCGTTCTCCTCGCTGATTTTTTTTGCATTGTCAGAACGGTGTTTTCTCGCGGTTGGGTGTTTCGGGCAACTGGCCTCCTGTCTGCAACGGGGCAGAATCTGCATAAAAATTATTCTCCAGTTTTGTATGGTTCATTTTTGAGCCAATGGTTATGTTGTCGGTTTCTTCCGAGTCTTCTTCCAGGTTCATGAATTTGGCAAACACGTTCTTGAACCTCAGCCGGATATCGCCGGTGGCGCCGTTACGGTGTTTGGCCACAATGATTTCGGCTATGCCGATTAGCGAATTTCCTGCCTGGTCTTCGGTGATGTGGTAATATTCCGGTCGGTGGATGAAACAAACCATGTCGGCATCCTGCTCAATGGCTCCCGACTCACGCAAGTCGCTCAGCTGCGGCCGCTTGCCTTCAATTCCGGTACGTCCTTCCACGCCGCGGTTCAACTGCGACAAGGCGATAATCGGAATGTCAAGTTCTTTGGCCAAACCTTTCAACGAACGTGAAATCATGCTGACTTCCTGTTCGCGACTGCCGTAATTCATGCCGCTTGCGTTCATTAGTTGCAGGTAGTCGATGATGATGCATTGTATTTTATGTTCCTTGACCAATCGCCGCGCCTTGCTACGTAGTTCAAAGACCGACAGGCTCGGTGTGTCGTCCACATAAATGGGAGCACCGAATAGGTTTTTGAGCTTGTAGTCGAGTTGCGTCCATTCGTATTCTTGCAGGTTTCCGTTTTTGATTTTTTCGCTTTCTATCTCGCAGACGTTCATAATCAGACGGTTTACCAGCTGTACGTTCGACATTTCGAGCGAGAAAATGGCGACCGGCGTGTTGTAATCCACAGCTATGTTCTTGGCCATGGACAGTACGAAAGCCGTTTTTCCCATGGCAGGACGTGCTGCAATGATAATCAAGTCCGATTTTTGCCATCCGGAGGTAATTTTGTCCAACGCGTGGAAGCCCGTCGGGATGCCGCTCGCGCCTTGTTTGCTGTATGCGGCTTGTATGCGTGCAATAGCTTCTTCAATGACGGGGTCTATTTGTGTTACTTCGCGTTTCAGGCTGCGTTGCGAAACCTCGAACATCATGCCTTCAGCTTCCTGCATCAGGTCATCCACGTCGATGCGCTCGTCGAATGCCTTGGTCTGGATTTCGGAAGAAACGCGTATCAGTTCGCGTGCCAGGAATTTTTGCGCGACAATGCGTGCGTGGTATTCCACGTGTGCGGCCGTAGAAACTTTGGCTGTCAGCAAGGCGATGTAATAAGGCCCGCCGATTTCGTCCAATGTGCCGTCCTTGCGCAACTGTTCCGTCACGGTGTGCATGTCAATCGGATCCTGCTTGATGGCCAGGTGCACGATGGCTTCGTATATTTTCTGGTGCGCTTCTTTGTAGAAACATTCCGGTTTCAAAATTTCGGATACGGTCAGGTAGGCGTCTTTTTCAATCATGATGGCACCTAAAACGGCTTCTTCCAATTCGATGGCTTGTGGTGGAAGTTTGCCGTATTCATTGGGTCCAATGGGAGCGTATGCTGCTTGTCTGTTTTTCCTGGAATAAGTCCTTTTTGTTTCTTCAGCCATGTTTTGTCAATTTATTTTTTCCGTTTTTCAATTCAATGCGGCTACAAAGGTAGGGCTTTTTGCAGGCTCTTGCCAAAACAATATTTCAACAAAAAACTGTTGATAACCGTTGCCGGATGATGGCAGAGTGGGGATAATTTCGTATCTTTGTCCACAGAAACGGAATCAGCCATGCTTTTATATCCGAATGCGAAAATCAATTTGGGCCTGAATGTTGTCGGGCGGCGCGCCGATGGCTATCATGATATAGAGACGGTTTTTTATCCCATTCCTTTGTGCGATGAGTTGGAGCTGGAGCGTGTCAATGCGCAGGACTGTCGTTTTGAGCAATCTGGAATTGTGTTGGATACGCTTCCTGAACAGAATTTGGTCGTGAAGGCATATCGCCTGTTGCAGCGCGATTATGGCTTGGACGGCGTGTCTTTCCGTTTGCGGAAAAATATCCCGTTCGGTGCAGGACTTGGCGGCGGCAGTTCGGATGCGGCATATACCCTGTGCGGTTTGAACCGTCTGTTCGGTTTGGGCTTGTCGCCCGATTGTTTGAAAAAATATGCGGCCATGCTGGGAGCGGATTGCGCCTTTTTTGTGGAGAACAAACCGGTTTATGCCGAGGGTATAGGCAATATCTTTTCGCCGCTTCCGTTGAATCTGGATGGTTGGCATCTGTTGCTGGTCAAGCCGGATATTTATGTTTCTACGGCTGATGCCTATGCTGGTGTTACGGTCGGGCGGCCGGAAATTCCGCTTGCCGATGCCATTCGGAACTTGCCGCCGGACCAGTGGAAGGATGCCGTTTTCAACGATTTTGAAAAATCCGTATTTGCCCGTTTCCCGGCCATTGCCGGTATAAAAAAACGATTGTACGATATGGGGGCGGTTTATGCTTCCATGTCTGGATCAGGTTCGTCTGTGTTCGGCTTGTTCCGGCAAAAACCTGCCCGTATGGAATTTGATGACTGTTTTGTGTACGAATGTATGTTTTCCGTTGATAGATAGGGATTTCTGTAGAATGTCCGGATTGTGTCTTTTCCTGATGACATGCCTTTTTATGGCGTTTTTGTTGAAAACTTCCTCTAAAAAGCAAACTTTACATTTGTTCGGGTGCGGAAAAAGTATTATCTTAGCATGTTTTTTTGAAAGAAATAAATTTATATTTAAATGGTTGAGAACGATAGAATTATAAAGGTGAATATCGATGAGGAAATGAAATCGTCCTACATTGATTATTCCATGTCGGTAATTGTGTCGCGTGCGCTTCCTGATGTTCGGGATGGTTTTAAGCCGGTACATCGTCGTGTCCTTTTCGGAATGAACGAACTGGGCAATACGTTCGATAAGCCGACTAAAAAGTGTGCGCGTATTGTTGGTGAGGTAATGGGTAAGTATCATCCGCATGGCGATTCGTCCATTTACGGAACTTTGGTGCGTCTGGCACAGCCCTGGGCAATGCGTTATCCGTTGGTGGATGGTCAGGGAAACTTCGGTTCGGTCGATGGTGATAGCCCTGCTGCCATGCGTTATACGGAGGCGCGTCTGGCCCGTCTTGCCGAAGAAATGTTGCGCGACATAGAGAAAGACACGGTCGATATGCAACTGAACTTCGATGATACCTTGCGCGAGCCGGTCGTTTTGCCGACACGAATACCGAACTTGCTGATGAACGGTTCGTCCGGTATTGCCGTCGGCATGGCAACAAACATGGCACCGCATAATTTGCGTGAAGTAGCTGATGGCATCGTTGCATATATAGACAATCCGGAACTGGAAATATCGGAACTGATGAAATATATCAAGGCTCCCGATTTTCCGACCGGAGGAACCATTTACGGATATGCCGGTGTCAAGGAAGCCTTTGAAACGGGGCGCGGACGTATCGTAGTCCGCTCCAAAGTGGAGATAGAAACCGAACCGAACGGACGTGAACGTCTGGTTGTCTGCGAACTGCCATATCAGGTCATCAAATCGGATTTGGTTAAGAACATAGCCGCTTTGGTGAACGAAAAGAAAATTGACGGTATTTCAGATATATCCGACCAGTCAAAACGCGATGTGCGCATCGTAATCGATATTAAGAAAGATGCCAATGCGAGCGTAGTGTTGAACAAACTGTACAAATACACTGCCTTGCAGTCATCTTTCAGCGTCAATAACATTGCGTTGGTACATGGCCGTCCGCGCCTGCTGAATCTGAAAGATCTGGTACGTTATTTTGTGGAACATCGTCTGGATGTCGTAACCCGCCGCAGCCAGTTTGAACTGAAAGAGGCTGAAAAACGCGCCCATATTTTGGAAGGTCTGATTATCGCCGTTGACAATATTGACGAGGTTATCCGTCTTATCAGGGAATCCCGCACGGTTGAAGAATCGCGTGCACGCCTGATGGAACGTTTCAACCTGTCAGAGCTTCAGGCACGTGCCATTGTTGAAATGCGTTTGCGCCAATTGACGGGACTGGCCATCGACGACCTGCGGGCAGAATATGCCGAAGTCTTGAAAACTATCGAATGGCTGAAGGAAGTGCTGGCAAAAGTGGAACTTCGCATGAACATCATCAAGGAGGAAATGCTGGAAATCAAGGAAAAATATGGTGATGAACGTAAGACGGACATTGTTTATGCTTCGGAAGAGTTCAATCCGGAAGATTTCTATGCAGACGATGAAATGATCATAACCATTTCACACATGGGTTATATCAAACGTACGGCTTTGACTGAATTCCGCGCACAAGGCCGTGGCGGAGTGGGAAGCAAGGGCGGCGATACGCGCGATGATGATTTTATTGAATATATCTATCCGGCGTCCATGCACAATACAATGCTGTTCTTCACCCAAAAAGGGCGTTGCTATTGGCTTAAGGTGTATGAAATACCGGAAGGTTCCAAAAACTCAAAAGGCCGTGCCATTCAGAATTTGCTGAACATTGATTCGGACGACAAGGTGAACGCATTCATTCGCGTGAAGGGCTTGAATGACAAGGAATATATCGAGTCCCATTATCTGATATTTGCAACCAAGCAGGGAATCATCAAGAAAACATCGTTGGAAGCCTACTCGCGTCCGCGCCAGAATGGCGTAAATGCCATTATTATCCGTGAGGACGACCAGGTAATCCAGGTGCGTCTGACGGATGGTGATTCGGAAATCATCATGGCCAACAGAAACGGTCGCGCCATCCGTTTCCACGAATCCAAGGTACGCCCAATGGGACGTATGTCCACCGGTGTACGGGGAATGCAACTGGACGAAGACGGACAGGATGAAGTAGTCGGCATGATTTGCATAGACAAGAAGGCTGCTGCTGACAGCACGATAATGGTTGTTTCGCAGCAAGGCTACGGCAAACGTACCAGATTGGATGATGAAGATGGTGAACCGGTTTATCGCGTGACGAATCGCGGAGGAAAAGGAGTGAAGACGCTGAATATCACGGATAAAACGGGTAAACTGGTTGCCATTAAGAGTGTTACGGATGATAACGACTTGATGATTATCAACAAATCAGGTGTTGCCATCCGTTTGAAAGTAGCCAATATACGTGTTATGGGACGTGCCACGCAGGGTGTCCGGCTCATCAATCTGGAAAAACGCAACGATGAAATAGCATCAGTATGCAAAGTTGCATCAGAGTCGGTTGATGACATGGGAGAGTCTGTCGTTTCCCACCAGGATATGGCGGATGAAGATATAATGGAACAAACTCCAAAGCAAGAATAATCACAACTAAAAAACAGATTTTATGAAAAAAGCAATTGTATTATTATCGATTGTGCTTGTGAGTGGCGCTGTGTTCGCCCAGAAAGCAAATGTTTCAAAAGCAAAAAACAAGGCTTTGTCAACAGAAAGCCCTGATTTTGCCGGTGCGCGGGAGGCTATTAAATTAGCATTGGAAGACCCGACTACCAAAGACTTGGCAAATACATGGTATGTAGCCGGTCTGATTGGTTATAAAGAATGCGAATCTTTGTATTTTCAGCTCCAAATGGGACAAAAAATAGATGATACCGCTAAAGGAGAGGCCGTAATGGAGTCTGTCAATTATTTTGTGGTTGCCGACAGTCTCGGACAGATTCCGAACGAAAAAGGAAAAATCAACACGCGTATCAGAAAAGACATTATGCCCAAAATGTTGGAATATTACCAACAGCAGCATTTGGTCATGTATGGTGTATACTTGTTTGAACAAAAGAACTATGCACGTGCATACGATGCTTTCAAAATGCATCTTTCCATTCCGGACATGCCAATGTTCCAGGACGAAAAGGAACAGGCCAAAATGCCCCGCGATACAGTCTATTCCCAATATAAATACTATACTGCCCTGGCAGCAAGCAATGCCGGACTGAACAAGGAAGCAATTGCAATATACAAGGATCTGACGGATGAAGACTGTGAGCCGGTAACGGTTTATCAATTGCTGTATCAGGAATACTTCAATCTGAAAGACACTGTAAATTATGTAAATACACTGAAAGAAGCTTTCCAGAAATTCCCGACGGAACCTTGGTTCTTGCAGAACCTGATTAATCACTTTATTTTTACAGGTCAGACAGAAGAATCATTGGTTTACTTGCGTAATGCCATAGAAAGGGAACCTAATGTGGCACAATATCACTATGTAAAGGGTAATGTGGATGAAACCTTGGGCAATGTGGAAGATGCAAAGGTGGATTTTCAGAAAGCTATTGAACTGGAGCCGACCATGGCAGATGCCTATGCAGGAATGGGACGTGTATACTTCAATGTAGCCGTGAATATGTTGGATGAAGCCAGCAGCCTGCAGGACCAGGCACAATATGAACAGGAGCTGCAGAAAGCCCAGGACATATTCAAGCAATCGTTGCCTTATTTTCAGAAAGCCGCAGAACTGAATCCGGATGATACCGACTATAAAATGACATTGCGCACATTATATTATCGTTTGGGCATGGATGCAGAATATGAGGCTATCAACAAGGAACTGAATATGTAGTATTTATAAGAAAAGCAATGGAAAAAGGCCGGAAACCCCGGCCTTTTTTCATATCCGTAAAGTTAATTCCGACTGTCATTTTGTCAGGTTTCCTTGTTCTGGTGTATATTTTGAAGAAGCGCGCCGCGGAAAAATAAAAAAGAAAAAGAAAGGAGAACAATAATATGAACTTTAACAATTTTACTATCAAAGCACAGGAAGCCGTACAAGGTGCGGTGAATATTGTACAGGCCAAGGGGCAACAGGCCATTGAGCCGGTGCATTTGATGAAAGGTGTTCTGGACGTCGGTGAGAATGTAACCAACTTTATTTTCAGCAAGCTGGAAATACAGCCCAATGTTATCAGGAACACGGTTGAGAAAATGATAGACAATTTGCCGAAGGTGTCGGGAGGTGAACCTTATCTGAGCCGTGAGTCGAATGCTGTCTTGCAACGTGCCATAGATGCTTCCAAGAAAGATGGCGATGAATATGTTTCGGTAGAATACTTGTTGCTTGCCTTGTTTCTGGAAAACAGCAATGTGTCCCAAATGCTGAAAGATGCAGGAATGACAGAAAAGGAACTTCGTGCCGCCATTGCCGAATTGCGGAAAGGCAGTAAGGTAAAGGAGCAAACGGCTGAAGATACCTATCAGGCATTGGAAAAATATGCAATCAATCTGAATGAACGTGCGCGGAATGGCAAATTGGATCCTGTTATCGGGCGTGATGAAGAAATCAGGCGTGTGTTGCAGATTTTGAGCCGAAGGACCAAAAACAATCCTATCCTGATTGGTGAGCCGGGTACCGGTAAAACGGCCATTGCAGAAGGTCTGGCACATCGTATTGTACGTGGTGATGTACCGGAAAATCTGAAAACCAAACAGATTTACAGCCTGGACATGGGAGCATTGATTGCCGGTGCAAAATACAAGGGCGAGTTTGAGGAGCGTTTAAAATCGGTAGTGAACGAAGTGATGAAATCAGAAGGTGAAATCATTTTGTTCATTGATGAAATCCATACTTTGGTCGGGGCCGGAAAAGGCGAGGGAGCAATGGATGCAGCCAATATCCTGAAACCGGCTTTGGCACGTGGAGAGTTGCGCGCAATCGGTGCGACAACCCTGGATGAATACCAAAAGTATTTTGAAAAGGACAAAGCCTTGGAACGTCGTTTCCAGACTGTTATGGTCGATGAACCGGATGAAGCCAGCACAATATCCATTTTGCGTGGTCTGAAAGAGCGCTACGAAAACCACCACAAGGTACGTATTAAAGATGATGCAATCATTGCAGCAGTCGAACTTTCAAGCCGTTACATTACAGACCGTTTCTTGCCGGACAAGGCAATTGACCTGATGGATGAGGCTGCCGCCAAACTGCGTCTGGAAGTGGACAGCGTTCCGGAAGAGCTGGATGTCGTTGAGCGTAATATCAAACAGCTGGAAATTGAACGTGAGGCTATTAAACGTGAAAACGATACGCATAAACTCGAATCCTTGAACAAGGAAATAGCTGACCTGAAAGAAGAAAGCAAGAAAATGCGTGCACAATGGAGCAGCGAAAAAGCATTGATAGACAAAATCCAGCAGAGCAAGATTGAAATAGAGCAGCTGAAATACGAAGCGGATCGTGCCGAGCGTGAAGGTGACTACGGCCGTGTTGCCGAAATTCGTTATGGCAAGATAAAAGATGCCGAGCGTACCATAGCTGAAAGCAAAGACAAGTTGCGTGAAATGCAACATGGCAATGCCATGATCAAGGAAGAGGTCGATGCGGATGATATAGCGGAAATCGTTAGCCGGTGGACTGGCATTCCCGTAACGAAGATGATGCAAAGCGAAAAGGACAAGTTGCTGCATCTGGAAGAAGAACTGCACAAACGTGTGATTGGACAGGATGAAGCCATCTCCGCCATAGCGGATGCAGTGCGCAGAAGCCGTGCCGGTCTGCAAGACCCCAAACGGCCTATCGGTTCCTTTATCTTTCTGGGTACTACCGGTGTAGGTAAAACGGAACTGGCCAAGGCCTTGGCTGAGTATCTGTTCGATGATGAGAACATGATGACACGTATCGACATGAGCGAGTATCAGGAAAAATTCAGCGCTACGCGTTTGATCGGTGCACCTCCGGGATATGTGGGATATGATGAAGGCGGACAATTGACGGAAGCCATCAGGCGCAAACCCTACAGCGTTGTCCTGTTCGATGAAATTGAAAAGGCGCATCCGGATGTGTTCAACATTCTGCTGCAGGTGCTGGACGATGGGCGTCTGACCGATAACAAAGGCCGTACGGTCAACTTTAAGAACACCATCATTATCATGACCAGTAATCTGGGCTCGCAGCTGATCCGGGAAAATTTTGAGAAAATGACTGATTCCAACCGTGAGCAAGTAATCGAGCAGACCAAACAGCAGGTATTTGAACTGTTGAAACAGACCATCAGGCCAGAATTTCTGAACCGTATTGATGAGTTGATCATGTTTACGCCGCTTAGCGAGTCAGAAATAGAACAGATTGTCGGGTTACAGCTGGGAAGTGTCCAGAAACAGTTGAAGCAGAATGGCGTAACATTGGAAGTCACTCCTGCGGCCTTGAAATGGATAGCCAGAGTGGGTTACGACCCGCAGTTTGGTGCCCGGCCGGTAAAACGTGTTATTCAGCATTATGTGTTGAACGAGTTGAGCAAGCTGATTATCGGCCAGCAGGTAGATTCCGCCAAACCAATTGTTGTGGATATGGTTGGTGACGAGTTGAAAATGACCAATTGATTTTTCACGTGTTGTAATAATGATGCCGGCAACGTTTAATGCGTTGCCGGCATTTTTATGTAATCCAATCTTTTTGGGAAAAGGAAGAATGGCTAATACCATGTTCTTTGTTTTCCTGATAGCAAAAACCGCCGGCTGAATTTCGGCCGACGGTTTTTTATCTGATATATCAATATCTTTTAGCAGTTCATGCCACCGCAACAGTGGATAACCTGACCGGAAACATACGACGACAGGTCGGAGGCAAGGAATAGTGCTACTTTGGCAACCTCGTCAGGTGAGCCGCCACGGCGTAGCGGAATGGTGTCTGTCCATTTGGCACGCTGCTCATCAGACAAGGCATGTGTCATCTCAGTCTCAATGAATCCGGGTGCAATGGCGTTGGCTCGTATGCCCCTTGAACCAAGTTCTTTGGCTATTGATTTTGCCAGACCAATCATGCCGGCCTTGGAAGCCGAGTAGTTGGCTTGTCCGGCGTTGCCGCTTACGCCGACAACGGAACTCATGTTGATAATGCTACCTGATTTCTGGCGCATCATAACAGGAGTGCAGGCATGAATGAAGTTGAATGCGGATTTCAGGTTTACATTCATTACGGCATCCCACTGTGCTTCGCTCATACGCATCATCAGACCATCTTTGGTTATGCCGGCATTGTTGACCAGTATGTCGATGGTTCCGAATTCTTTCTGAATCTCGGTTACGACCGTGTGTGTTTCTTCAAAATTGGCAGCATTGGAAGCATAGCCTTTGGCTTTTACTCCATAAGCGGCGATTTCCTTTTCGGTAGCCAGGGCATTCTCATCGATAACAAGATCAGTGAATGCAATGTTGCAACCTTCGGCTGCAAAACGCAATGCAATGGCCTTGCCTATGCCGCGGGCGGCACCGGTAATAATAGCAGTCTTTCCTTCAAGTAATTTCATAAAAGTATGTATTAAAGTTGAACGGTTCTTTTTGCCATACCATATTTTGTAATATGGCAACTATTCTGTGGCACAAAAGTACTATTTTTTGATGGCATGCTAAAATTTTGTGGAAAAACATCTAACTTTATGCGCAGAATTTTTAAACATGCATTTATGAAAACAGGTGATAAGATTCCGGATGTTTTGGGAAAAGATGAAAACGGTATGTTGCTCCGGCGCAGTGATTTTGCCGGCAAAAAGTTGATTGTCTATTTTTATCCGAAGGATAATACCTCCGGTTGTACGGCACAGGCATGCAGTCTGCGTGATGCTTACGATGAAATCCGGCGTTTAGGATACGATGTGGTAGGTGTAAGTGTGGACAGTCAGGTGTCGCATCAGAAATTTATCCGAAAGAACGGTTTGCCTTTTCATTTGGTGTCGGATGACGCCAAGGAGCTGGTACTGCTGTTTGGCGTATGGGGAGAAAAAAGCATGTACGGCAGGAAATATATGGGAACCATGCGTACAACTTTTGTGGTGGATGAGAATGGCATCATAACCCATGTGTTGGATTCAAAAACGGTAAAGACGGCTACTCACGCCCAACAGTTGCTTGCTTTAATTGCTGCCGGGTAGGGGATGTGGAAACGGATTCCGGCTTGTTTGCAGTGGGGACGGCATCGGGTTCCTGTCCGGATGGACTGCCGTTTGATGACCTGGTTACGATAGGTTGCCGGTTGCCGGCGGGAACACTGTCGTTTGTTTCTTCCTTCACGGGGAATATTCCCTGGGGTTTCCGTATGGTATAGTTGGTCATACTCTGATTTGACTCGAAGCCGAGCCCCCAGATGATGGATGTCGCACGTGTTATGGTGATCAGACTGTCGGAATATATGCGTTCTGCCTTTTGGTCCCAGAACAATTGCTCGGTTTCGAACATTTCGCCTTGCAGATTTATGGCAACCACATTTCCTGTCAGCTCCCATATTTGCGGATTCTCCAGGAATTTGGCATAATCGCTTTCTATGCTTGCGTCTACGTTCAGGTCTGTGTCGAAATTTTCCAGGATAATTCCGCTTGGAAAATCCCAATAAGGCTCTTCCGCCTTATCGTATATCAGCCATTCCTTTGTTGATATGCGATATCTGGTTATTCCGGAATCGGAAATAACAGTTGTCACCTGCGTTGCATCCAGACGTGGAATGGAAGTGCGGTCTTCCACTGCGTCTATGGTGTCTGCTTCCTGTTTTCTGTTGCATGCAATAAAAAGAAACATTATGGCCGTAAGTACTACAGCCATAATGTTTCTGCTTATATGTTGCCGGTTTGTTAACGACATATTGTCTGCTGTCCGATCCATCCGCCTACGGTAAACGGCTGGCCATCCTGCAATTCTGGTTGGAAGAATATCTCCTCGGTAGTCGGGAAATACTTGGAATATGTAGCAATCATTTCGTTGGCATCAGCTTCGCAACTTGGGTCAACTTGTTTTGCTTTCCTGAACTCGTCTACAGCAACCCAGAACACGGTTTTGTTTAGCACGGGGTTGTCATAGGGCTTTGATTGTGCATATAACATTCCGATAAGAAGGTAAGGTTTGCCCTGGTCGGGATTGAATTCCAGTGATTTACGTGCATTGGTCCGTGCCGCACTGAAATTCTTCAGATCGTTTCCGTATACTTGGGCAATTTTGAAATACTGCTCGGCTTTTTCCATATCGTCGGTTGATAGCTTGATGGATTCTTCGTAATATGCGATGGCTTGTGCGAAATCATTACGCAGGTACGACATCTCGGCGCAACCGTTGGCCGATTCTGATGACGGGGATATCTTGTGCGCTTTTTCCGATGCAGCAAAGTAAACCTCTGATTTTGTGCAGCCGGTACGTTTGTAGAATGCAATAATGCGGTTCAGAAAATCCAAGTCATTGCTGGCGGCAACTTCGTTGTTGTAGATGTTATCCAATATTCCACAATCGGCAACACCGCTTTGTACGAACAACGCATCCAGACCGATTTTGATTTGTCCGGCCATTTCGGCATAGCGATTGGTTTCATCTTTGGCTATAACATCCAGATATTCTGTTGCTTTCAGGTAGTCATTGATGAATTTCTCTCCATGTTCGGGTCTGACTTTGTAGATATTTGATGACAGAACCACGAATTGTTGCAGGACTCCTACTTCTGATTCGGCTTTCATTCCATTGACGGATTTTTCCAGCCATTGGTAGGCATTTTCCTTGAGGCTGTCTTCAGGGAAGTATGTAATATAGTCCAGTGCTTTCACTCCCAGTATCCAGCTTGTCGGGTATTTCGGGTCATCACCAAAATACTTGATGCGTTGGTCATACATCTTCATCAGGCGTTTTCTGAGGATATCGCGTTCGGCCGGATCCGTGGTCTGGCTCAGTTGCCAATGTAGAATATTGCGTCCCTGCGAATAGATGGCTTTGTTGCCGTTTGGGCATTCGTTGAATGCGGCCAGCCACGGTTCTACTGCATCGGCATATTGCTTGTTTTTGGCGGATTCGTTGAACAGGCTGATGTTGATCAGACATTCTTCTGTGATTTCAGGAACACTTTCCTCTTCGGCAACCGTTTCCTCTACGGTTGTGGTTGTTTGTTCGGTTTCTGCTTTTCTGTCTTTCTTTGATGCTTTTTGTGCCAGGCAGTTCGTGCTTAGAAAAGCAGTGCAGATTGTAATTACAAGTAATGTTTTCATAAAATATATGATTAGAAAGAAACAATAAATATGATTATAATTTACGTTTAAAGAACCAGTTCTCGTTTACGCTGGTGCTGATGGTGAACTTAAAGTAATCTTCACGCAACGATACGGTAGAACCGACTTTGCCATATTCAAATGTTGCATTAATGACGGAATTTGAGTTCCGCAGTGGAAATCCGACTCCAATGGCGGCTCCAATGTTATTTGAAAAAAAGTCCTTTTGCACGCCTGTAATGTATGAGTTGGATATGTTTATTCCAGCCCGGAAAGCCATCCTGTCTATGTATTTTTGCCCCATGGGATTATGTCTGTATTCTGCGCCCAATGCAAATTTCATGCGATTCTGCAAACTGTCCGTCTTTCCGAAGTATTTGGCACTGGCCCAGTCCTGAAAATTGTAGTCGGCACTGATTACCAAACGGTTGTCGTATGTGTATTGTATTCCGACTCCATAACACATAGGCAAGTCAAAACCATCTGATGAAATATTCGTCGTGTCGTTTGTGTTTGTCTCTATTTGCAGGAAAGTTCCGTTTAGCTTTGATTTGTTCTCAAAAGTAGCTCCTAACACAATGTTGTGTTTTTTGGCAAATGTATGATATGCCTGAATACCGTATCTGAAACGAAAATCGCTTACGTCGATGTAATTTCTTTGCAATACGGTAGCATACGTGCTTGATGTAAAACTGAGGCTTCTCATATTTTCCACTTTTCCGAACATGTAATAGGCATTGGCGCCGATTGAAACATGTTTGAACAATTCAAAGGACAATCCCATATATACCTGGCTGATACCTCCTTCTCCATAATAGTTCTTGGTCCAGTATGCATGTGTCGGATTTCCGTTTACATCCGTTTGCCCCGTTATCACCAGAGAGTCCGATTCCGTCAAATCGTATCCTACTGATGAATATGGCAACAATCCTGCACTGAAGCCGATCCATTTGCCAATGGGAAATTGCATGGTTATGTATTCCAGATTCCCGTTGAATGTATTGCGATGCCCTGCCTGGTCGGTAAGCCTGGACGTCAATATGCTTGCTCCCACATCAAACATGAAGGTCATGGAATCAACTGCCGTATAAGATGCCGGGTTTGCAGAGTTGATGCTTTTATTTGACCTTGTGGCGGTGGAAACGCCTCCCATTGCTCTTTGTTCTCCATTTGCGTTGTTGCTGATATCACCATATCCGAAACGTGTGTATGGCGAATTCGTGTTGTTCTGGGAACTGGCATGTTGATATACCGTACACACAAATAAAACGAACAGCGTTATCCTGAGTTTATGCATTGTATTCCAATATTCGGTTCAGGCCAATTAGTACCAAAAATATTTCTACAAAGGTCGTAATTTTTAACCGGTTATGAAAGTAATAAAGGTTTCCTCCTGTTAAAAAAGTCAAAACATCTGAGTATGAGCGGTGTAGCTGTTCATAATAGCTTTCAATTTCAAAAACGATTCCGTTCATTACACCGCTTGCAATGGCTTCTTCCGTGTTTTGTCCGATCAGTTGCCAGTCAGTGTGCTCTTTGATGTTGATCAGCGGCAATTGTTTGGTGTAGTCATGCAAGGCTTTGAGGCGCATTTTTACGCCGGGAGCGATATTTCCACCGACATACTGGTTTTGTGCATTTACGATATCATATGTTATGGCGGAGCCAATGTCGATAATCAGCAGATTTCTGTTTGGCTGCAGGAAGTTGGCACCGACAGCAGCAGCCAACCGGTCGTTTCCCAGGGAGGTTGGAGTCTTGTACAGGTTGTCTATTGGCAGAGGAACCGTATGGTCAAGGTGGATGAATTTCTTGACGTGCTGCCGTATAAATGACTCATGGGCGGCATTTGCATCCACAACGCTTGACAGGATGCAGCTTTCTATCGCATGGTCTCTGAACAAGGCAATCAGGTCTTCCGTGGCAAAGTTCTTATATAACTTGTTGTCAATGAGCCTGTTCTTGTCGAAAATGCCGATTTTTGTGCATGAATTTCCTTGATCAATGCATAAGTTCATGTTACAATATCATTTTTTCTATGGGGACGACTAAAATACCTTCTGCGCCCAAAGATTTCAATTTTCCAATAACTTCCCAAAAACGTTGTTCGTCGATGACTGCATGCAGCGAACTCCAGCCTTCTTTTGCCAATGGCATTATGGATGGACTGCGCATTCCAGGCAAAACTTCTATGATTTGCTGCAGGTTGGCCGTCGGAATGTTCATCAGGACATATTTCTTGCCTTCTGCCAGTTGCACAGCATTGAAGCGGAACAGCAATTCGTCCAGAATGGCTCTTTTCTCGGCTGAAAGCTGTGGATTGGCAATCAGGATGGCTTCCGATTGCATGACAACTTCTACTTCTTTCAGCTGGTTGGTAACCAACGTGCTTCCAGAACTGACAATGTCAAAGATAGCATCTGAAAGACCTATGCCGGGAGATATCTCCACCGACCCGGTGATTACGTGGATATCGGCATTTATTTGGTGTGCCTGCAAAAAGTCTTTCAGAATTTTAGGATATGAAGTTGCTATTGTCTTGCCATTGAACCATTCCAGGCCAGGGTAGTTTTCCGATTTCGGAATGGCCAAGGAGAGGCGGCATTTGCTGAATCCCAGTTTTTTGATTATTCTGGCCGGTTCTCCTTTTTCTACAAATTCATTTTCACCCACAATGCCTATGTCGGCAGCGCCATTGGCAACGGATGGTGGAATGTCGTCATCGCGTAGAAACAGCATTTCGGCCGGAAAATTGCGTGCTGCGACCAAAAGCATGCGGTTGCCTTTGTCCAGCTTAATGCCGGCTTCTGCAATTAATGACATGGTTTCATCGTATAGCCTTCCCTTGGTTTGTACTGCAATGCGTAGCATGTGATTGTGCGTTAAATTTCGGGCGCAAAGGTAAGTTTTTTTGTTTGTTGGCAGAATAGATTGGCAAAAAAATCTGTTTTAGACATGATTTTAACGGGAAAATGTCTCGGGCCATGGCTGGCAATCGGCACAAAAAAAACTGTCCGATCTTGTGAACCGGACAGTTTTCTGTATTGCAAAAGATTTATTATTCTGCAACGGGAGCTTCTGCAGTTGCAACGGAATCAACGGCAACGGAATCAACGGTAACGGTTTCTTCAACTACAACTTCTTCAACAACGGCCGGTGCTTCTTCAGTAGCTTCGTTGTTGTTGGCTTTCTGGCCACATGCAGCAAATGCAAATGCAACGGCAGCAAACAAAAATACTTTTTTCATTTCGTTTTAATTTTAAAAAATTGAACAATTTGGTTTTAAAAACGCCGCAAAGATACACTTTTTTTCTTTAAGTTGTTATCAAAACATAAGTTTTTCCTGATTTTTTTATTGGTTACTTGTTTTTTCCCGTATCAGTCCTTGAAACCGGTCGTGTAAAGGTAACGTTTGATGCTCTTTTTGGGCGTTTTTTCAAATTCGTGCGGGTATAATTTGATTTTTGAGATGTTTTCGTATGCAGCAACCATGCTGTTCAGTGTCTTTCTGTTTTCTTCCATCATCTCTTGCAGTTGCGACTGGTTGAGGTGTTCGGCATCTACGGCTTCGTAATCCGGACATACCAATGCAATGAGCTTGCCTTCATGTTGCATGACCAGGCTTTCCATGACGTAGGGCAGGTTGTTCAGGCGTGCCTCTATTTCTTCCGGATAAATATTTTGTCCGTTTGCGCCGAGAATCATGGTTTTGTTGCGGCCACGAATAAAGATATTCTTGTTTTCATCGATTGTGCCCAGATCGCCGGTACGTAACCAGCCGTCTTCTGTGAAAATGGCTTTGGTGGCATCCGGATTTTTGTAGTAGCCGGACATTACGTTTTCGCCGCGTACCAGAATTTCACCGATGCCATCGGCATCCGGATGGTCTATTTTGGCTTCCATGTTGTATAAGACCTTGCCGGTGGAGAATGGAACAAATTCCTGCCATGGAGCATAGGATATCAACGGGGCACATTCCGTCATGCCGTAGCCCACTGTGAACGGGAACTTGATTTTGTGGAAAAAGTCTTCCACTTCGGCGTTCAGGGGTGCACCACCGACAACGATTTCTACAAATTCCCCTCCAAATGCATCTATCAGCTTTTTCCTGATTTGGTTCAGAACTTGTTGGTCCAGGAACGGAATGCTCAATACCCAGCGCATGGAAGGTTTTGCCAATAGTGGCAGTATCTGTTTTTTGTATATCTTTTCTATAATCAGCGGCACGCAAAAAATAACATGCGGACGGATTTCCGAGAACGCTTTCAGCAGGATTTTGGCCGATGGCGTCTTCCCGATGAAATGGGTGTGACCGCCGGCGCACACGGAAGTCAGAAAGTCGAACGCACAGCCGTAGGCGTGTGCAAGAGGCAGGAATGCGACAACGCGATCTCCGCGTCTCACCAGGTTGGTCGTAAAGCCAAAGGTTACATTACCGGCAAGTGCATTCCCGCTTGTCATGACGCCCTTGCTGAATCCGGTGGTACCGGATGTGTAATTGATGGACACGATTTCCGTATTGGGCTTGTCTATGTAACGGACACAGTCCGGATAGAATCCATCGCTGTATTTTTCGGCAAATATCTTTTCTATGTTTGGAAGTGAGATCTGCTCTAAGGTGAATTGCGGTTCTTCTGCTTGTTCTTCAGCCGTTTCATGCTCGTTCTCAACGGGAATCTTGTCACCAATTTCTTCTGCAATTTCTTCTGCAAGTTCGCTGTCCTTGAGCGACCGTTTCCTGTGGATAATGGTAATGGGTTTGCATGTGGATATGGAAAATACGGCTTGAACCGTGTTCAGGCGTTCTTCTTCCAGATTTTCCCAAATGTTGTCACTGACAAACAGCAGTTTGGCCTCGGAGTGGTTCACAATATGATGAATGTCGTTGGCATTGAAGTCCTGCAGGATAGGGACTATGATTGCTCCGTATGTTATTGTGGCAATGTATGTTATGGCCCAGTTGGCATTGTTGCGACCGACCAGTGCTATTTTGTCGTTGGGTTGTATGCCGCATTGCTGGAACAGAATGTGCAGTTTTTCTACGTTTTCGGCTACTTGGCCGTATGTGTACGTTAGATTTTCTCCGTAGTTTGTAAATGCCGGAAGTTCCCAGTTGGAACGGAATGAGTCTTCGAAAAGGCGAATGAAATTTTCTTTAACCATAATGTCGTTGTTATTAAGAAGCTGTGCTTCTTTTTGAATTCGGCCGCAAAAGTACAAAAAAACATGCACACTTCAAAAAAAAGTGTGCATGTTTTTGGGTGATTGTGCCTGGACGGTGTTAATCGCGTACACTGATAATCTTGTCTACGACCAGTTTGCTGACACCGCGCCATGGCAAAATGCCGAGATATTCCTGATAATGCAATTCCAGTGTCTTGCCGCTACACCGCATGAGCGAGTCGGCTACGGCCTGGTCTTGCACGGAGAATCGGAATTCATACGACTGTACTGCCGTGGTTGCATTTTTGGCGTTGAAGCCGCTTTGTATCATTTTGCCTTCGTAGGTTTTGAAAATGTAGCCTTTATGGGCAAAATAATTCAATTCTCCGGCAGCAACGCCTTCACTGAATACGAAGCAGAACTTGAAATAGAAGGCAACAGCCAGGGCGACAATAATGATGGCGCCGGTTATGCTCAGAATTTTTGTTGTACGTGTCATGTTTTTTTATTTGTTTGTTAGAATGATGCGAGAATGTCTGCCATGTGAATGGCTTTTATGGGCAATTTGTGTTTGGCGCAGTAGCCGTTGATGTTCATCATGCACGAGGCTTCGGTTGTGACAATATATTCAGCTCCAGTTGCCAGTGCGGAGCGTACTTTCTTTTCAACCATGGCCGTGGAAATATCCGTAAATTTGACAGAAAATGTTCCGCCGAATCCGCAACAGCTTTCGCATTCCTGCATTTCCACCAATTCCAGACCTTGTACGTGCGAGAGTAGGGTGCGCGGTTCCTTCTTGATACCGTACTCGCGCAGAGCGGAGCAGGAATCGTGATAAGTTACCTTATGTGGAAATGTGGCACCGAAATCCGTAACGTGCACATGGTTTACGAGAAAATCGGTCAGTTCAAACAGATTGGCTTTCATGCTTTTGAAACGTTCCTGATACGCGGGATTCGTGGACAGCACTTGTTCGTAGTGCAGTTTCATGAAGCCTGTACATGAGCCGGATGGTGATACGATGGGCAGATTCTTGGAAAAATCGTCGATGAATTTCCGGGCGAGTTGTGCCGTTTCGTCCATATAGCCGCTGTTGAATGCGGGTTGGCCGCAACATGTCTGTTCCGGATTGTAATGAATCTTGCAGCCTGCTTTTTCCAGCACTTTCCAGACATTCTTGCCTGTTTCGGGATACAGCTGGTCTATGTAGCAGGGAATAAATAATTGTATGTCCATAAAAATATGTCGTGAAAATATGGGCAAATGTACGCAAATTTTGATGCATGCTGTTATTTCTTATGCCATTTTTTGAAAAAACTTTTTGTCTTGGCTGTTTTTCTTGTTTTGTATTGCTCCTTGGTTTTGTATCGGCTTTTTGTTGGCAAACAGTGTTTTTTGCAAATAAATTTGGTTTATAAAATAAACTTGTTTATATTTGCACCGAAAATCAGTTGGAGTAAGGATTTGTGCACGGCCTTGCTTTATCTGGTCCGAACCAATTTTTTTATTTATTGACTCAAATAATTAAGGTTATGAAATCAATCAGTTTTTTCTTTGTATTGGCATTTTTTCTGGTTGCAACAACTTCTCTGTTTGCTCAAGATGGCGAACAGGTTATTGTCAAAATTTCCAATATTCCCGCTAACCAAGGAAAAGTAATGCTCACGACTGAAAATGGCAAGTATTACGGCATGGCAGATGCCACATCATCTACGGTAGATATCATATTGGATAACGTTCCTGATGGGAAATATACGGTCTATGTTTTTCACGATGCCAATGGTAATTATATAATGGACAAAGAAGGTGAGATACCAATTGAATATTGTGCAACAGAGCATATCGATGTAAATGAGAATAACCGGCTTTTCGCAATAACTCTTGTTAATGTAAGGGAAAAGGTAAATGAAAAGCATGGAAACAGATAAAAGGAAACGACAATATCGTACGGCGTTTTACTTGTTGGCGGGAATTTCTGCGTTCATGACATTCTGTTTGCGGAGCCTTGGCTGATATTGAATGCTGTAAAATCTACAAAAAAATAACTGTAAATTAAGTTTGAAAGTATATGAATGACAATTTGTTTTCGGAGAAAGACAGTTTGGAACTGATTTCCCAAATGTTAAGACAGACAAAGCGGAATTTGGAAGTGGGAAGTGGCAATATTTTCCTTTATTGTGGTTATTCCGCATTGATAATTTCCATAGTTGTGTTTGGTGTGGTTTATTTCACCTCAAATTCAGCCTGGGCATCTTTGTGGTTTCTAATGTTTGTCCCCAATGTGCTAATGCTGTTTAAGAACAAGAAAGAAAAACCTCAGGTGGTAACTTATATGGATAAGGCCATTGCAAACATATGGTCGGTTATAGGCGCAATGTTCATATTGACAGTAATTGCAATATTTGTCTTTGGTTTTTACCTTGGTTGTTGTAACTTTGTGCTGATGCTTCCATTAAGTTTACTTTATGCAGGCATAGGAACAGCCATAACCGGTCTCATTATTAACGTGAAAGTGCTGATTTACACTCCTTTGTTGGCTTTTTTAATAGGCATATATATGTTGGTAGCGCTTGTTTCGGCTAATGAACCCACTGTGTTTTGGCATTTGTATTTTGGAATTGCAATTGTATTTATGATGATTGTTCCGGGACACGTTATTAACAGAATATCCAAACGGCAATGCTTAAAGAACTAAATCCTCTGATTCATTCCCAACTGAGATTGGCTATAATGACCCTGTTGCTTTCTGTGGATGAAGCAGACTTTAATTATTTGAAAGAACAGACCAATGCTACGTCAGGCAACCTCAGTGTCCAGCTTGACAAGCTGAACGAAGCGGGTTATATTGCTGTTGAGAAATCCTTTGTGGGCAAGAAGCCGCGTACGACCTGCCGCATTACGCAAGCGGGACGGGATGCCATGGCTGAATATGTGGAAACGCTGAAAACTTATCTCAATGGCTTGTAATATTATGTCCGCTTTGTGTGTTTTCTTTCAATTTGCAATTTTTTTATCATTTTCGCTTTAATAACCCAATCATTTTTGCGTAATTTGCAAAAAATTCAGTATAAAAACAGACTGCTGATAATCAATGGCATAATGCTTCACGAAACACATTATGCAGGTATGTCCGCAGCGGAGTGTAACTCCGGATAAATACTAAAGGATATGATGAAAATAACGAAAGAAGATGCGCTTCTGTATCATTCAGAGGGCAAACCGGGTAAGATTGAGGTCGTTCCGACCAAACCTTACAGTTCACAACGTGATTTATCTTTGGCTTATTCGCCAGGTGTGGCGGAACCTTGTTTGGAAATAGAAAAAAATCCGCAGGATGCTTATAAATATACGGATAAAGGCAATCTGGTCGCGGTAATTTCCAATGGTACGGCTGTGTTGGGTTTGGGTGATATAGGTGCTGTTGCTGGAAAACCCGTGATGGAAGGCAAGGGACTGCTTTTCAAGATATATGCAGGCATAGATGTTTTTGATATTGAGGTCAATGAAAAAGACCCGGAAAAGTTCATCCAGGCAGTCAAGGCCATTGCACCGACCTTTGGCGGTATCAACCTGGAAGACATCAAGGCGCCGGAATGTTTTGAAATCGAGCGTCGTTTGAAGGAAGAGCTTGATATTCCCGTCATGCATGACGACCAGCATGGTACGGCCATTATTTCCAGTGCAGGTTTGCTTAATGCGCTCGAAGTTGCGGGCAAAAAAATAGAAGATGTGCGTATCGTCGTGAACGGTGCAGGCGCTTCTGCCGTTTCTTGTACGAAATTATACGTTTCGTTGGGTGCACGTCTGGAAAATATCGTTATGATTGACAGCAAGGGCGTTATCTCTAAAACCCGTACGGACCTGAATGAGCAGAAACGCTATTTCGCAACCGACCGCACGGATATTCATACGCTGGAAGAGGCCATCAAGGGAGCAGATGTGTTCCTCGGCCTGTCGCGCGGCAATGTCCTGACGCAGGATATGGTGCGCAGCATGGCACCGTCGCCTATCGTATTCGCGCTTGCAAATCCGGTTCCGGAAATATCCTACGAAGATGCGGTAGCCTCGCGTCCGGATGTTCTGATTTCTACAGGTCGTTCCGACTATCCGAACCAGATTAACAACGTCATTGGTTTCCCCTACATTTTCCGTGGTGCTTTGGATACGCATGCTACCGCCATTAACGAGGAAATGAAGCTGGCTGCCGTACGTGCGATTGCCGGATTGGCAAAACAGCCTGTACCTGATGTGGTCAATGAAGCATATCACGTGAACAATCTGACTTTCGGCCCTTCCTATTTCATTCCGAAACCGGT
Organism: uncultured Bacteroidales bacterium; assembly: GCA_944321895.1. GTDB lineage: Bacteria > Bacteroidota > Bacteroidia > Bacteroidales > Paludibacteraceae > CALUNA01. The sequence goes on from CALUNA010000015.1 coordinate 68,800, forward strand.
CGATCCGCGTTTGATTACCGAAGTTTCCATGGCTGTGGCCAAAGCAGCGATGGAATCGGGTGTTGCACGCAAGCAGATTGAGGATTGGGATGATTATCGCCTGCACCTGAAAGAGTTGATGGGTTATGAATCGCAATTGACACGCCAGCTGTTGGAAACGGCGCGCCGCAACCCGCAGCGTGTGGTTTTTGCCGAGAGTATCCACCCGAATATGCTGAAAGCGGCCGTAGAAGCCAAGGCGGAAGGAATCTGCCATCCGATTTTGTTGGGAAATGATGAGCGGATCAAAAAATTGGCCGATGAATTGGAACTGAACCTGGATGGCATTGAGATAGTAAACTTGCGTCACGACAATCAGGCGGAACGTCGGGAACGTTATGCCCGTATTCTGGTCAAGAACAAGGCGCGTGAAGGATATACGTTTGAGGAGGCAAACGACAAAATGTTCGAACGCAACTATTTCGGCATGATGATGGTTGAAACCGGCGAGGCAGATGCATTCATTACCGGAATCTATACGAAGTATTCCAATACGATCAAGGTGGCCAAGGAGGTAATCGGAATTCGTCCGGAATACAAGCATTTCGGGACCATGCATATCCTTAATTCCAAGAAAGGGACTTTCTTCCTGGCCGATACGCTTATCAACCGCCATCCCGACACGGAAACGCTGATTGACATTGCACGCCTTTCCGAGCAGACTGTCCGTTTCTTCAACCATGAGCCGGTAATGGCCATGTTGTCATATTCCAATTTTGGAACCGATACCGTTGGAAGCCCGGTCAATGTACATAAGGCGGTTGAGTATATGCAGGAAAATTATCCGGAACTGGCCATTGATGGCGAAATGCAGGTCAAATTTGCCATCAATGATGAGTTGCGTGACAAAAAATATCCGTTCACCCGTTTGTTCGGCAAGGAAGTCAACACGCTTGTGTTCCCGAACCTGAGTTCGGCCAATGCGGGTTACCAGCTTCTGCAAGCCATGAACCACGATGACATGGAGATTATCGGCCCGATTCAGATGGGTCTGAACAAACCTATCCACTTTACGGATTTTGAAAGTTCTGTGCGCGATATTGTCAATATCACGGCGGTGGCTGTGTTGGATGCCATTGTGGAGAAGCAAAAACAAATCAAGCAGTAATAATAGCAAAGTTTTTGACAAAATGATGGAAAACGGCAGGGTGTGAATCTGCCGTTTTTTTTTGTATGTCGGATTGCCGGATGTTGCCGGTCCGTGTTCCTGTGCAAAGGCCTGATTCCGTTCTGTTTGCACAATTCCGGGTGTAAAAAATAGTTGTGTTGTGTGTTTCTTATTGTCCAATGGCTGAAAAAAACTACCTTTGCATGGCAGAAAAAAGAGAGAAGTTATGCTTATTAATGAACGGGAAAACAGGAAAGAACGTGTGCTGGCTGCAGCCAATGCCATGGCAACGGCGGCCCGTACGGCTCCGAAAGGGAAAGGAATTGATGTCATCGAGATTGCCATTGCAACGGGCGATACGATTAAATCCATTTCGGACATGATGTTGCAGTTGAGTGAGGAAACCGGCATGCATTTCTTGATACGCGATGCGGAAAATATCCTGCAGGGCGATGCCTTGTTGCTGATAGGAACCAGACAGCAGGTGCAGGGGTTGAACTGCGCGTATTGCGGTTTCCCGACCTGTGAGGCAAAACCTCGTGCAGTACCTTGCGCCATTAATACGACTGATGTCGGCATTGCCATCGGTTCCGCATGTGCCATGGCTGCCGATTTGCGTGTCGATACGCGCGTTATGTTCTCAGTCGGACTGGCTGTCAGACGTTTGGAATTACTTCCGGATTGTGAAACGCTCTATGGAATAGCAATCAGTTGTTCTTCCAAAAATCCGTTTTTTGACCGAAAATCCACAAAACCGCAATAAATGTCGCAACCTAAACTATGGACCGGCAGTTACATAGCAGCGTGTACCGGTAACTTTTTGATGTGCTTTGCATTTTATTTGCTGCTGCCAGTTCTGCCGCTGTATCTGATGGACATGTTTGATACGACAAAATCAGTTATTGGCATCGTTTTGTCGTGTTACACGGTAGCGGCTCTGTGCGTGCGTCCTTTTTCCGGCTATATATTGGACAAGTTCAGGCGAAAACCCATATATGTGGGTGCCTATTTTTGTTTTGTGTTGATTTTTGTGGGTTATGCGGAGGCAACTCTGTTGTTCATGTTTGTCCTGTTGCGTATCTTGCATGGTTTGGTATTCGGTTTGGTGTCGACTGCGGGCAATACAATCATTGTGGATATTATGCCATCCGAGCGGCGTGGTGAAGGGCTTGGATATTATGGCGTAGCCAATAATCTGGCAATGGCAGTCGGTCCGATGACGAGTTTGTTTCTGGTTGCACATAGCAGTTATAACTTCATATTTTATTTTGCCTTTGGTATGGGCGTACTTGGGTTGTTGTTTGCCTGCATGATAAAGATGCCCAATAAGCCGCGTATTGTCGTGCCGGAAGACAGGCCTTTGCATTCATATGACCGCTTTTTCCTGGTCAAGGGACTGCGTGCCGGACTTTGCCTGCTGTTGCTGGCCATTCCTTATGGAATGACAACCAGTTATATTGCCATTTACGGCCGTGAATTGGGTATAGAAAGCGGGCAGGGCATATTCTTTTCGCTGATGGCCTTCGGATTGATTGCATCGCGGCTTTTTTCGGGAAAATTGGTTGACAAGGGGTTGATAACCAAGGTGATTTCCGTTGGTAGCATTATATGTTGTGTCGGTTTTTATATCCTGTCGTCTTTGTCGTGGGTGCATGAATTCTGGGAAACAGCAGGTCTGGCCGGATTTTTTATTGTTGCAACCATGTTGGGAGTCGGATACGGCATGATGTTTCCTGCATACAACACGCTGTTTGTGAATCTGGCACCCCACAATCGCCGTGCTACGGCCAGTTCGACCTATTTGACCAGCTGGGACGTCGGCATTGGTATCGGTCTGGTGTTAGGAGGAAAGATTGCCGATACATCCGGAGGATTGCCCATGTCCTATTTTACGGGAGCACTGGCTGTGACGGTTGCGGCCATCTTGTTTGCAAAGGTTGCAGGTCCGCATTTCAATTTAAATAAACTGAGATAATTTTTTTTTTGATTTTTGACATGGATGTTTTTTTGATTATTCTGGCCGGATTGTGTCTGTTGGTCGGCCTGCTTGGAAGCGTATTGCCGATTTTGCCCGGTGCACCGTTGAGTTATGTCGGTATCTTGTTGCTTCATTTTACGGAACGTGCAGAGTTTTCAACCAAATTTCTGGTTTTCTGGTTGGTTATCGTCATTCTGATTCAGGTGCTGGACTATATCATTCCGGCATGGGGAACCAAAAAGTTTGGTGGTAGCAAGAAAGGTGTTTGGGGAAGCATGATAGGCGTTGTTGTAGGCCTGTTTTTCGGAATCTGGGGAGTGGTGATTGGTCCTTTTGTGGGAGCTGTTCTTGGTGAACTTATAGATGGAAAACAAACGGCAGCTGCCATACGTGCCGGTTTTGGCTCGTTTCTTGGCTTTTTGATAGGGACACTCTCCAAAATCATTGTGTGTGCTATCCTGATATATTACTACATAGATGCTTTGGTCAATCCGGTTGTGACGATGACTGTCTGATTATTGGGAAAATGATATTCCGGCGTTTGCATATTTCCTGCAAATCCGTTATTTTTGCAACATTATAGCAAATAAAAAAGAATTTTATATGGATTATAGACGGATACTTCTGAAACTCAGTGGCGAGTCTTTGATGGGAACCAGGCAATATGGAATAGATGAAGTGCGATTGGCAGAATATGCCGTACAAATCAAGGAAGTCGCCCAAATGGGCGTACAAATCGGTATTGTAATTGGCGGTGGCAATATCTTTCGCGGATTGAGCGGTGCATCCAAAGGTTTTGACCGCGTGAAGGGAGACCAGATGGGAATGCTGGCTACTGTAATCAACAGTTTGGCCTTGAGTTCAGCCTTGGAAACCATTGGCGTGAAAGCACGCGTCTTGACGGCAGTCCGTATGGAACCGATAGGTGAATTTTACAGCAAACAGAAAGCGATAGAAACTCTTGAGCGCGGTGAAATCGCCATTTTTTCGGGCGGAACGGGTAATCCGTATTTCACCACGGACACCGGCTCATCGTTGCGGGCCATAGAAATAGAGGCAGATGTAATGCTGAAAGGAACGCGTGTGGATGGCATATATACGGCCGATCCAGAGAAGGACCCGACTGCCACCAAATTTACGGATATTACATACGATGAAATCTATAACCGGAATCTGAAAGTCATGGATTTGACCGCCACAACCATGTGCAAGGAAAACAACATGCCGATATATGTATTCGACATGGACACGGTCGGAAATCTGAAGAAAGTCATATCCGGCGAAAAGATAGGGACGCTGGTGCATAATTAGGAAACAAAACAATATCAACACAACACAACACAACAACAAAATTATGGTAGATGTAAAGACTTATTACGACCAGGCGTCCGAGAGCATGGATGCTGCTATTCTGCATTTGGATGATGCTTTGGCCCACATTCGTGCGGGAAAAGCCAATACGCGTATTCTGGATGGTATCCGGGTGGATTATTATGGAAGCCAGACACCATTGGCAAATGTGGCCACAATAACCACACCCGATGCGAAAACCATATCTATCCAACCATGGGAGAAAAACATGCTGGCTGTCATAGAAAAGGCCATTATCAATTCTGAAATAGGCATAACTCCAGCCAATAACGGGGAAGTGATTCGTCTGGCTATTCCGCCGCTGACGGAGGAACGGCGCAAACAGTTGGCCAAACAGGCCCGTTCCGAAGGTGAAGAGGCCAAAATCAGTATCCGGAACACAAGAAGAGATATGATAGAACGGCTGAAAAAACTGATCAAGGAAGGCTTGCCTGAGGATGCGGAAAAAGATGCAGAATCCAATATCCAGAAAATTCATGACAAATACATCAAAAAGGTAGATGAACTTCTGGCTGCCAAGGAAAAGGAAATCATGACAGTGTGACCGGATATTGACCACAGCAGGACAAGAACGGAATGGACAGGTTGCAATATCCAACTTGTCCATTTCTGCATATTCCGGTTGCCCCATTGAACGAAAATCTGTATTTTTGCAGGAAAAACAAGATTATTTGAAGCTCCAGGTATTTCTTTCTCTCATGCTAATGAGTTGCCTGCTTGCAGAAAACATCCGCGCGCAGGCATCCCAAACCGATACGACGCTGATAAGACGCAGCTGGTATGTCGTGCCTATTGTTTCGTACCAGCAGGAAACGAGTTTCGGGCCTGGCCTGGCCGGAGGTTTCTATTTTAAAAGCCGTGACCTGAAACGTATAAGCAGTATCTCATACAGCGCAATATACACATTCCTGAACCAGTTTACGTTCAATGTCAGTCCCAAAATATATATAGACAAGGAACACCGTTGCTATTTGTATTCTAATGCCGGTTTCAGGAACTACCCAAACAAGTATTACGGAATAGGCGGTTCCTGGTCCGGCCTGGAACTGAATTACACATCACGAAATGCATATTTGAACCTGCAACCCCAGTATGAAATTTGCGATAATCTTTTTATTGGTATTCCCGTCTCGTTGCGCTATGAAAAAGTCTTGTTCCGTCCGGAAATGGCAGCGGCTGTCGATTCCGTACAGCGATTGTACGGGAACGCCGGATGGTCGGAGTATTTTCAGGCTGGAGCGGGTCTGATGGCTGCCTATGATACACGTGACAACCATTTTTATCCAACAAAAGGATTGTTTGCCAAACTGATGGCAATTTATTATCCATCATTTGCCAGTACTTATGCTTTGGGGAACATTACGCTGGATTACCGGCAATATGTGACTACATGGAAGGGACAAGTTCTGGCCTGGCAAGTCTATGCCGATGGCGTATTCGGGCGGCAGGTTCCGTTTGCCATGCTTCCGACCCTTGGCGGCAGTGATTTGATGCGCGGATTCCGCGAAAACAAATTTTCCGATATGTTCTGTTTTGTGGGACAGGTGGAATATCGTGTGCCGCTGTTCTGGCGTCTGAAAGCCACTGCGTTCTGTTCGGCGGGCGATGTGCTGAACTGGCGGCAACCGCATTTGGATAAATTGAAGTTTGCCTATGGGCTCGGTTTGCGTTGTCGGCTCAATGATGCGCGCGTGCATTTGCGCTTCGATGTGGCCATGAACAATTTTGAGTCCAGACCGCAATTCTACATAACGGCCACAGAGGCTTTTTGAGTCCAGAAAAAGATTATAGAATGGAAACAAACATCGAATCAGGCGGATTAGTTGTCAAGAACACAGGAAGCAGTTATATCGTGCGTACTGATGAAGGAACATGTGTCGAGTGTAAAATCAAGGGAAATTTCCGTATCAAGTCAATCCGTACGACCAATCCGGTCGCTGTAGGTGATATGGTCCGCTTTGAACGGAATCCGGATGGCACAGCCTGGATTTCAGAGATCCGTGACAGGAAAAATTACATTATCCGCCGTTCTTCCAACTTGTCCAAGCAGGCGCATATTATTGCTTCCAACATAGACCTGGCAGCTTTGATAGTGACTGTCAACTATCCGGAAACATCGCTCGTATTTATAGACCGTTTCCTGATTACGGCTGAGGCATATCGTGTACCGGCATGCCTGATTTTTAACAAAACCGATTGCTATTCCGAGGATGAAAAGGCATATATGGAACAAATGCGTGTGTTATATGACATGCTGGGTTACAGGACTTTTGCCATTTCGGCCTTGTATGATACGTGTCAAGATGAACTGAAGGCGTATTTCAATGCAAAGAAAGTGTTGCTTTCGGGAAACTCCGGTGTCGGAAAATCAACCTTGCTCAACAATCTGATGAACAGGCAACTTGCCAGAACAGGTGAAATATCCGTTGCCCACAACAAAGGCATGCACACAACGACATTTTCGGAAATGTATGAACTTGCACCGGACACCTGGCTTATTGATACGCCGGGTATCAAGGGATTCGGAACCGTTGACATGAAAAAGGAAGAAGTCGGGCATTATTTCAAGGAAATTTTTGCCATATCGTCTGCTTGCCGATTCAGCAATTGCATGCATGTGCATGAACCCGGATGTGCCGTGCTCGAAGCGGTAGAGCAACACAGGATTGCTTCATCACGTTACCAAAGTTATTTGAGCATTTTGGAAGATATGGATGAAGGAAAATACCGGTAAGCAAGGCCAACCAGCGGAATCATTGGCTTTTGCATGATTGCGGCAATCGGTTTCTGGATTATCGTTTGTGGATTTTTACACAATATTCCGTTGGTGTCATTCCTGTTTGTTTTTTGAACATCCGGCTGAGATGTTGTGGGTACTCAAATCCAAGATTATAGGCGGCTTGTGCAATGCCACTTCCTTTGGCAAGCTCGTTTTTTACCTGCTGTACAACGTATTGTCTGATATAATTGCTTGCCGTGTCGCCGGTTGTTTTTTTGATTACATCTCCAAAATAGTTTGAAGACATATGTAATTTGTCCGCAAAATATTGTACGGTAGGTATGCCAAGCGTTATTTGCAGTTTCTTTTCATAATAGTTTCGCAATAAATTGTCGAATTTCATGAGTATATCCGAAAATTCCATTTCCCGGCTGATAAACTGCCGATCGTAGAAGCGTTGGCAAAAATTCAATGCCAGTTCGATATATCCTATAATGATGGCATCTTGTTGTCTGTCACGTTTGTTTTGCAGTTCATTCCGTATTTGCCGCATCAACGATGACAAGATATCGTGCTCTTTTTCGGTCATTTGCAGGGCTTCATTGACACGATAATCAAAAAATGAATAATTTTTTATGGACTCTTCCAAATGAGTACCATGCAATAGATCCGGATGAAATAATAACGCCCATCCTGTCAGCACGACCAATTCACCGTTATCCTCCTTGCCCCCAATCTGGCCAGGAGCGACACAAATAACTGTGTTTTTTTGATAGTCATATTTGCCGCAACCGTATGACAAGCTTATCTCTGCTTCATTGTGAAAAAAGAGACCATAGACACCGTAATTGTTCAGACAGTGACGGACCGGAGAAACTTCCGTATAATCAATGACGCAAACCAGAGGATGCTGGCTGGTGTAGCCGAGATAACTGCTGTAATCATTTACATTTCTTATTTTCATTATTGCTTTTTTCATGGTTGCCAACGGAATAACTTTATGTGCAAAGATACGTTTTTCAGCCGGTTTTTCGAATTCCGGCGTATGAAAATCAGTAAAAACGGTATTGATATCCGGCTTATTGGTACATTTGTTATGAGGGAACATGGTAATTTTGTATTGTTGAAAAAAAACATGGAATGCAGGATGGTTGTTCTTTCGGGGGGGGATATCTGGTTGATTTCTTGTGATCTAATGGAGATTCTTGTTGTGTTGTTCCGGAAAAAACAAGGAATGTTTCCTAATGCAAGAAGAATGGGAATAAGAACTTCTGTCCGGATACCCGCATGGATAAGATAGAAAGACAACTATAAAAACGGAAGACAATGGAAAGATCAAACTTATCATTAATTGCATCAGGGACATGGTCGTGTAGAATTGGAACTGCCGGCGGCGACCGTGCCTTTGGGAATAGCCAGGCAGAAGAAAATCAGAAGTTTGTATTTGACAATGCAATGGTCTGCAGATTTAACTTGTGGTCTATGGCTGGCTATGTACAAGTTGAAGCGAGAGGTCTGTGGAAAATGCCATTGGCTATGTTAAGGAGGATGATATGAAATTCGTACTGGCACTTTTATCGGGTTTATTATTCGCGTTTTCTGTCATGGCACAGCAGATGGTAGATGTTCATTGCCACAATGTGCTTCCGGAGTTTGTTGAATATCTGGAACGACACGGAGCTTTGCTCGAAGAGACATATCCGTTGCCGGAATGGAATGTGGAGGCTCATTTGCAATTTATGGACAGAGCAGGTATCGGTCGGTCAGTCCTCTCAATGCCGGCACCGCAGCCATATCATGGTGATGCCGCTGATAACCGCCGCATTATAAGATGTTACAATGAAGCTTGCGCCCGGTTGAAATCCGAATATCCTGGTCGTTTTATGTTCTGTGCTTCGTTGCCGTTGCCCGATGTTGCGGCCGCTCTTGATGAAGCCATTTATGCACTTGATTCTCTCGGAGCGGACGGCATTAAACTGGCGACCAACAGCAGGGGTTTGTATTTGGGTGATCCGGAACTTGATACCTTGATGATGGTGTTGAACGAACGTTGTGCTGTGGTGATTATTCATCCGCACAAGCCTGTCCCGGTAAATGACGGCCTTATAGTTTCGATGCCGCTCGCTTCATACGAATATCCGACGGAGACAACACGTGCTGTACTTAACATGATTATACACAATGTCCCGATACGCTATTCGGATATAAGTTTTGTCGTTCCTCATTGCGGGTCTTTTCTGCCGTTGGCATTGCCGCGTATGAAAGCTATTCATCGGGCTATGTTCGTAAAGGGGCTTGTGGAGAGTGTCGACTGGGAAAAAAATATGACACACTTTTATTATGATCTGGCCGGAAATCCGACGCCGGAAGTTATGCGGACCTTATTGACGATAACCACGCCTGAGCATTTGCTATACGGATCTGATTATCCTTACTTGCCGGCCGAGGTGCTGACAAAAAACATGAAACGTCTGCGGACAAAGTTGTTGGAAAATGAGATACTTGCTCCTCATGCAGATGAAATTCTCAGCGGGAACGCGTTAAAACTATTTATGAAATACAATACTGATAATCAATGAACAAGAAAAAACTGTGTGTGATTTTTGTACTTTTGTACGTATTGTCCTTACCGGTCCATACGTTCAAGGCACAGTCCAACGAAAATATGACAGAAATGGGAAAGAAAAATATCGGAAACATGTTGGCTCTTTATCCGAAACCGCTGACGGTTGTCGGTGCAGATGTTAAAGGAAAAGTAAACTGGCTCATAGTGGGTCATACCGGCATTATCGGACATGATCGGATTCTCGTGAGCATGAGCAAAAGCCATTATACAAACCAAGGAATCAGAAAGTCGAAAAAATTGTCCATCAACCTCGTTAGCCGGGAGATGTTGCCCAAAGCTGATTATGTGGGTCGTGTCAGCGGTGCGTCGTTTGACAAATCCCAGGTCTTTGATTATCATATGGGAGAAAACGGCACACCCGTTATCGATGCCTCTCCGTTGACGATGGAGTGCGATGTGGTGGATATTTACGAAACGGAAGGGTTCGACAATTTTATTTGTCGTGTTGTCAATACCTATGTTTTACCCGACATGCTCGGTGGCGATGGCCGACTCGACTATACGCGGCTTAAGCCTGTATTGTTCGAGTTTCCTACCTATTCCTATATTGCCACGGGAGAGGTGATAGGAAGGTGTTTGAAACTAGATGAAGAACCGGGAATGTGCGCCAAGGAAGCCATGGCAAATGATGGCATCGTACGTTTGTCGAAACTCGAAATTTATCCTGAATATCTTGACGAATATATGCAATATGCTATCGAAGTCGGGGAAATTTCCCTGCGTACCGAGCCGGGGGTTCTTACCATGTATGCCGTTGGCGAGAAGGAGAATCCTTGCATGATAACGATTCTTGAAACCTACGCGAGCCGGGATGCTTACGAAAGACATATTGCTTCGGAGCACTTCCAGCGATATAAGCAAGGAACCTTGCACATGGTCAAATCACTGGTATTATCGGACCAAAAAACACTCAACCCCTCGAATCGGATCTATAATTTTATACAATAAAATGATGGACAGAATTATTCCGATCCGGACATTTGCTTTTTGGCATTCCAAATGATGAACGGAACATATCATACGGGAACGGGAAAAAGAGCAATCTTCCTTCAACAGCCAGTAATTGCGGACAATTCGCATGATTGCCTGTAGTAGCATAGAAAAACGCTATCATCCACCCGTACGAAAAAGCCGCGATAATCACATGTCGTTTTTTATGTAGATAGGAAGGTAAACCAGCGCAGAATATATTGCCGGATATGCTTATTCACATTTCCCGTGAGTGTAAAAACAATGGCATGGTAGGGCATCCAGCCATTTTCTTTTTATTTGTGTGCTACATGTTTTTGAATCTTTTGTATGGATTTGTTGCTGTCTTTTTTTCATTACTATATTTTTTTGCACAAAAAGTTTGTTTTCATTCGAAAAAATTGTACTTTTGAGCCGAATTATAAATATAATATCATGACAAGACAAATCGATAGGTTAGACAAGAAGATTCTACGCTTGATTTCCCAAAACGCACGTATTCCATTTTTGGAAGTGGCCCGAGAGTGCAATGTTTCAGGCGCCGCCATTCATCAGCGTATCCAGAAATTACAGCAAATCGGTGTAATCAAAGGTTCGGAATTCATAGTGGATACTTACAAGATAGGATATCAGACTTGCGCATACATAGGCATAACGCTGAAAGAGATAGGTTGCTTCAATCAGGTGGTAGAAGCCATTCGGGCCATACCCGAGGTGGTTGAATGCCATTATACGACAGGCCGTTATGCCATGTTTATCAAGCTGTACGCCAAGGACAACAAGCACCTCCTGCAAATCATTCTGGATAAACTGTCCGTTATTGAGGGAGTTGCACATACAGAAACATTCCAGATGTCGCTCGATGAGATATTCCACCGTCAGTTGTCCGTTTTTGATACGGATGACAGCGACATGGACATTGTTGGCGAAGAATAGTCATTTGTCGTACGGATACGGATATTGCCCATATCGGAAACTCTGGTATGGGCTTTTTTCAATTTGTTTTCAGAATCAGGCGGTTATTTTGCAGCATTATGAAAATATTGATAGTAGAAGATGAACCATCGCTTTGTGAAGTGATGCAGCGTTCCCTGGAAAAGGAACGTTATGTTGTGGAAACTGCTTCCGATTTTGCGCAGGCCGAAGAAAAATTGGGCATATATGATTACGATTGTGTCCTGTTGGACATAATGTTGCCTGATGGCAATGGTCTGAAGTTGCTGGAAAAACTCAAGGAAATGCGGAAACGCGAAAGTGTAATCATCATTTCGGCAAAGGATTCATTGGATGACAAGGTACTCGGTCTTGATCTCGGTGCAGATGACTATTTGGCCAAACCGTTTCATTTGGCTGAATTGTCGGCACGCATAAAAAGTGTATTGCGGCGACACAATAATCAGGGAGATAATTATATCACCTTTGGAAATATCAGGATACAACCCGACAAGTTTCAGGTGTGGGTAGGCAATCGGATGCTGGAACTGGGCCGCAAGGAATATGATATTCTGTTGTTTTTCATATATCGTCCCAATCATTTGATTAACAAGGAAGTTCTGGCGGAGGCGGTGTGGGGTGACAATATTGACCAGGTAGATAACTTTGATTTCATATATGCTCAAATAAAAAATCTGCGCAAGAAACTGAAAGAGGCCGGTTCCACCGTGGAAATCAAGGCGGTTTACGGTTTTGGCTACAAAATGGTGCAGAGCAGTTAGGTTATTTTTACATGAAGCTGATATATCAAATAACGATTCGTTTGTCGGTGGTGCTGTTGGTGCTGTTGGCGGTGTGGGGCGTCTTGTTTTATGTTGCCATGCTGGATGAAGTGAACGATGAAATCGATGAAACATTGGAAGAATATGCCGCACAATTGATAGCGCGCTCGTTGGCTGGCGTGGAAATGCCGACAGAACCGGACGGTACAAACAATACCTACCGTGTCAGACAAGTTTCCAGAAATTATGCGCGTGAAAATAAGGGAATAAACCATTGGGACATGATGGTTTCCGTTCCCGGCACGTATGAAGAGGAGCCGGCACGTGTTCTGACAACCATATATAAGGATAATGAAGGACAGTATTACGAATTGATGGTAATGACCCCATCGATTGAAAAACAGGACTTGATGCAGGCCATTTTGTCCTGGGGCATTTGTCTGTACATAGGCTTGCTGCTGACAATTATCTTGGTGCATCTGTGGATTTATTACGGCTCCATGAAACCTCTGCACACTTTGCTGCGTTGGTTCGATGATTATACGGTCGGATCACGCAAGGAACCCCTGAAAAATGAAACAAAAGTTGTTGAATTCCGCAAACTGAATGAAGCCGTATTGCGCAGTACGGAACGCTCGGAGCAGCTTTTCGAACAGCAGAAACAGTTTATCGGGAACGCATCGCATGAATTGCAGACACCGTTGGCCATCTGCCAGAACCGTCTGGAAATGTTGCTGGATTCCGACCTGTCGGAAGAACAAATGGGAGAGATATTGAAAACAATACAGACTCTCAAGCAAATAGCCCGACTCAACCAATCTTTGCTGTTTTTGAGTAAAATAGACAACAGACAGTTCCCAGAAAGTTCTGATATCAATTTTAATACTTTGGTAAAGAGTCAGTTGCCGGATTATGCTGAAGCTTATACATATAAAAATATCAGCCAGACGCTCACTGAATCGGGAAATCTGGTAATCAGCATGAATGAGTCGTTGGCACAGGCCCTGGTTGTCAACCTGCTGAAAAATGCATATGTTCATACGCAGGTAGGGGGGCAGATTGAAATTGAAATACGGAATACCTGCCTGAAAATAAAAAATAGCGGTCTACAACCTTTGGACAAACGTGTTTTCGAACGTTTCTACCAGGGAACCAGACAAAAAGGTTCAACCGGTTTGGGCCTGGCCATTGTGGATGCAATATGCAAAATGTACAACATGACAATATCCTATTTTTTCGATAATGGCATGCACGTGTTCCTGTTGCAGAAAATATCCTGATGACTAGCGCGTAAGTAAGACCGGATTGTGTTCTGCAATCGTTATTCCAATGGCCGCATGTTGTTGCGGCTTATTGTCCGTGATTGATGACAGATATGTCATGAAAGGTTTATCTTATGCCTGTTGTCTCGTAATTATCCGTGATTCAGGTATAGACTTCTGTAATTCATATACAAAACAATAAATACTTCATGACTAATTTTGCCGCATGATAAAATGATTCACTTGAAATTATGAAGGCAAAAAAATCTTTTCTTTTTCTATTTTTCGCAATGTCATTAAACAGTACAACAATTATGGCACAGGAAACTATCAAACAGACGGCTGGACGCGACCAGCTGGGAGAATTTGCTCCTAAATTCGCGGAGCTGAACGATGATGTACTTTTCGGGGAGGTGTGGAGCCGGACCGACAAACTCGGCTTGCGCGACCGTAGCCTGGTAACCATCACTTCACTCATTAGCCAGGGTATCACCGACAATTCGCTGACTTATCACCTGCAGACAGCGAAGCAGAACGGTATTACCCGTACGGAAATAGCTGAAATCATTACCCACATTTCGTTCTACGCCGGTTGGCCGAAGGCATGGGCAGCTTTTCGTCTGGCCAAGGATGTATGGGCGGAAGACACTGCCGGAGAAGATGCCCGGGCGGCCTTCCAGCGCGAGATGATTTTTCCTATCGGAGAGCCTAATACGGCTTATGCGGAATATTTCATCGGAAACAGCTATCTGGCTCCGGTATCCAGGGAACAGGTAGCTGTATCCAATGTGACCTTCGAGCCGGGATGTCGCAACAACTGGCACATCCATCGCGCCACCAAAGGTGGCGGACAGATGCTGATTGGTGTAGCCGGCCGCGGCTGGTATCAGGAAGAAGGCAAGCCGGCCGTACGGATTTTGCCAGGTACGGTGATTCACATTCCGGCTGGTGTAAAGCATTGGCATGGGGCAGCCGCCGACAGCTGGTTTGCCCATCTGGCCTTTGAAGTGCCGGGCGAAAATACGTCGAACGAATGGTTGGAGCCTGTTTCCGACGAAGAATATGGCAAACTGCAATAGCCAGCTCGTGTCACCGGTTGTCTGCCGTTGGCGGAAGCCGGTGACCTTTCACTCTCCTACCTTTGTTCTTTTTACATATAAACTTATGAAGAAAGTGTTGTTATTCCCTTTTTGTTTTTTTGCTTGCATGGCCTTGTCGGCTTGTAATCCTTCAGACGATATACCGTCTGCCCCTGAAGCGAACATTCCCGGACAATCGGAAAACACTGGAGACACCGGAGAATCTGGAAATAATGAAGAGAATGAAAATCCTGATAATGACGACGCAATTATGGAAAGCAATACATTGATACTGACGCTCAACGGGCGTTCTTTTACCGCTACGCTTGCCGATAACTCAGCTACTGAGGCTCTCAAGGAAAGACTGGCACAAAATGCTTTGGAAGTCCGTCTGGATGATTACGGAGACATGGAAAAAGTCGGTTCCCTGGGCTTCTCACTACCCCGGACAGACCGACAGACCACAACAGTGCCGGGCGATATCATGCTCTACCAGGGAAGTTCCATAGTCATATTTTATGGATCGAACTCATGGGCATATACTCCTTTGGCCAAAGTAGACGGGGTTTCTACCCGTGAGGAAATGCTGGAATTACTGGGCGGAAAAGGTGCTGTTGTTCTTACTTTGTCGTTATCCAAATAGGAATTGTGGAATTTATTATCCCTGAGGAAGCGATTGGAGTGGACTTCTTTTCCAGGAGAAGCAGTTTTTTCAGTTCTTTGTTGGAAATGAATCTGTGTCGGGACTGAATTTGTCGGCCAACGCTGCTGCCTGACGGCAACCGTCTGTCTTGTCAATGTCGCCAACGTTGAGTACGCCGGGTACGAGCACTTCTCCTACCATATCCCATTTCAGCAAAGCGGCCGAACGTTCTATCGGGATGCGTACTCCGTCCATGACCGTGACATCTTCTTCCTCGCAGCAGGTAATCAGCGCACATTTCTTTCCGGCGACGTCCTTACCACCCACAACCAGTGAGAAGATTCGGTCTATCACGCCCTTGATCTGTGCCGGTATGGAATACCAATAGACCGGCATGGTGAAGACCACTGCGTCTGCCTCCAGAATGGCGGGGGCTATCAGATTGAAGTCATCGTCGAACGAGCAGGCCTTGCCCGTCTTATAACAGGTCATGCAGGCATGGCAACCGCCGATTTTCATGAATGCGGCATCGAAACGCCGGACGGTGTGTCCCTGTTGTTCAGCTTCTTTGATGAATGCATCGGTCATGGCAAAACTGTTCCCGTTCTTCCGCGGGCTGCCTGTAATCACTACAATTTTCATATTCGGTTCCTCCTTCTATTTATTTACAAATGGTGTTCGAATTCTGGTTGTAAGCCTTAGCCACGCACTTCCATTCTTCATCCATCTTCATCAGCAGCAGATAGTCGGTAAAGTCGATGCGGCCGCCCCATTTTTCTTCCAGCACACGTACAACGGCCAGCGTCTCTTCTACGGCCACCACGTCGATACGCGCCTTGAAATCCTGGCCTGCACCTACGGTATCCACATTATGATAGAATTGCTGAATGTTGCCGTGCTCCAGTTTTCCGTCCAGATAGCCGAACAGGACAGCTTCGTCGATGAACAACTCTTTGGCATAGCTGCTGTTGCCTTCGGCTACACTTTTCACAAACTTCATGGCTGCCTTTTCCACAGCTTCATACTCTTCGATACTTGCTCTCATAATGACAAACGTATTTTTAACGGGTTAGTAACTGCTGCAAAAGTACGGGGTAAGCCCGATTCATGCAAGTACCGAAAAATTATTCATATACCGAAAAATTATTCGGTATATTCCGGCTTAAGGGAGTTATCCCTATCTTTGTACGCGAATCAATAGAGCAGAACCATGTATGAAAGAAAAATTCCCGTAGACCTGGACTGCCCGTTGCGGCTGACCATGAGTCTGATCGATTCCAAATGGAAATCGTGTATTCTGGACGAGTTGCGGCATCAGCCGTTGCGTCCCAGCGAGCTCCACAAGCTGTTTCCCGAAGCCACTCCCCGTGTGCTGGACATCCAGCTGAAGGA
>CALUNA010000016.1 GCA_944321895.1 uncultured Bacteroidales bacterium
TAGGAAACGCTGCATTTGCCAACTGCACATCACTCACGGGAATAACCCTGCCCGACGGCCTGACCACCATAGGAAACGAAGCGTTCTTTAATTGCACATCACTCACGGGAATAACCATCCCCAACACTGTGACCAGCATCGGAATCGCGGCATTCAGATACTCCGGGCTCACGACAGCAAACATAGGCAGCGGCCTGACCACCATAGGAAGCAGTGCGTTTTCCAACTGCACATCACTCACGGGAATAACCCTGCCCGACGGCCTGACCACCATAGGAAACAGTGCATTCTTTAATTGCACATCACTCACGGGAATAACCATCCCCAACACTGTGACCAGCATCGGAATTGCGGCATTCAGAAACTCCGGGCTCACGACAGCAAACATAGGCAACGGCGTGACCACCATAGGAGAAGAGGCATTCAAAGATTGCTCCTCCCTTGCGACCGTGAGCATAGGCAGCGGCCTGACCACCATAGGAAACAATGCGTTTTACGCCTGCTGGGCACTCACGCAATTCAATGTGGATGAAGCCAACGAAGCCTATTGCTCCGACGGCGGCGTGTTGTTCAATAAGGACAAGACCACACTGTTGCAATATCCTGCCGGCAAAACGGAAACCACCTATGCCGTTCCCGCGAGCGTGACAAGCATTGCAAAATATGCCTTCGCCTGCAGCAACGCCCTCACGGAAGTGACCCTGCCCGAAGGACTGACCGACATTGCAGAATATGCCTTCGCCTGGTGCAGAAAGCTCACGAAAATAAGCCTGCCCAAAAGCCTGGACAACATCGGAAATATGGCGTTCAATGAATGCACCGGCCTTACGGAAATGACCGTGCTTGCCACCACTCCGCCGACAGTGGGAACCGACGTATTCCTGAATGTCAGCCGCACCATCCCCGTATATGTGCCGGCCGCATCGCTGGCAGACTACCAGGCGGCCGACGTATGGAGAGAATTCACCAATCTGCAAGGCACAAGCACCACCGGCCTGCCAACGGCAGTTATGCCGGAGAGCATACGCATGCAGGGCGGCATGCTGCACAACCCGCAAGGGCTGCACCTGACCCTCTACGACATGCAGGGACGCCAGGTGTATAGCGGCACCGACGCCACCGTAAGCCAGCCCGCAGGCGTATATGTGCTGCGCTGCAACGGCGCCAGCGGCAAGGTGCTGTTCTAAAACCTTTCGGAAAGGACACCCGCAACCGCCATCGGGTTGCGGGCATGTCCTGACCCATTAAGACAAACAACCGCGGCAAAAGCCGCAAAAAACAAATTATAAACCACAAAAATCAAAGAGTTATGAAAAAGAATTTGTTAACATTAGCAGCAGCCCTGTTAGTCGCAACGAGCGCATGGGCACAAAGATTCCAGTTCGGTTCTTTGTACTTCAACATCATTGACGACATAAATAAGCTCGTTGAAGTGACGTATGAAAATAATTCGGGCACCAATTACCCCGACCTTTCCGGCCATCTGGAAATTCCCGACAGAGTTTACCGTAAGGGTACATACTACATGGTTACACGGATAGGAGAAGATGCGTTTAGCGGCTGTACGGGAATAACCATAGTAAACACCTCCAGCAACAATATTGAGATTGGAGACAGGGCGTTCTGGGGTTGTGAGAATATCAACACCATGTTCATTGCCGATAACGTGGGCAGCATAGGACGCGAGGTATTCTCTTATTGTACCCGACTCAGCCAGGTAAGCATAGGCCGCGCCCTGTCAACCATTGGATATGGCGCCTTTAATAACTGCGAAAGTCTGAAAGAAATCAATGTGGATGCCGCCAACAGCACTTTCTGCTCCGAAAACGGCATCCTGTTCAACAAAGACAAGACTACGTTGTTCAAATATCCTGCCCGAAAGAGCGAAACGGCCTATCTCATACCCGAAAGCGTGAAGGAACTTGAAACCAGCTCATTCGAGTTTTGCGCCAACCTCGAGAAAGTAATCATACCCAAAGGCATAACATATATTAGAGGAGGTGCGTTCTGGGACTGCGCTGTACTCAAGGAAATAATCATCCTGGCCACCACACCCCCCACACTGGGAGTTGAGGTATTCCAGAAAGGCAAAATATATGTACCCAGTGAAGCCGTGAGCACATACAACAATCATGACTCGTGGAAATATATCACCGTATACCCGTTGGAAAGCACATTCACCGTGGACAACCTGACATACGAGATTACAGACTATGCTGAAAACACGGTAAAATTAGTTAGCTGTAAACAGGAAGGCGTGGTGAACATCCCGGCTGTCGTAAATCATAACGGCACAAACTACACCGTGACCGCCATTGCATCGGAAGCATTCTATAAAAATGAAACCGTCACGGAAATAACCATCTCCGAAGGCATAACATCCATTGGAAACAGTACGTTCGGCAGGTGTTTTGCACTCACCACTGTGAACATACCGGCCAGCCTAACCCAAATGGGCGATTGGGTATTCGACAATTGCTCCGCCCTGACAGCCATCCATGTGGCCGAAGGCAACACCGCCTATAGTTCGGAGGACGGCGTCCTGTTCAATAAGGACAAGACTACGTTGATACAATATCCTATCGGCAAAACGGGAACTACCTATACCGTTCCTGCCACAGTGACAAAGATTGCAACCTCGGCCTTTGAAAACTGCACCGCCCTTGCACAAATAAACCTTCCCAACAGCCTGACAATCATAGTATACAGGGCGTTCTACGGCTGCAAGGCACTTACGGAAATGACCATACTCGCCACTGTGCCGCCAACATTGGGAGAGGATGTATTCAAAAATGTCAACCGCGACATACCCGTATATGTACCCGCTGCATCGCTGGCAGCCTACCAGGCAGCCGAGGTTTGGAAGGACTTCAACCTGCAAGCCATCGCAGTGAATGAATTTACCGTCGGTGGACTGACATACGAAGTAATTGACCAGACTGCCAAAACAGTGGAAGTGATAAACTTCACCAATGAACTGCCAAACACAGCAACGATTCCGGCTACCGTAAGCTACGAAGGCGAAAACTACACCGTAACCGCCATTGCATCGGACGCATTCTCTCAAAATGAAACCATCACGGAAATAACCATCTCCGAAGGCATAACATCCATTGGAGACTATACGTTCAACAAGTGTGTCGCACTCACCACCGTGAACATACCGGCCAGACTGACCTATATGGGAGAATATGTATTTGATGGCTGTACCTCCCTCACTCAAATCAATGTGGACGAGGCAAACACCGCCTACTGCTCTGAAAACGGCGTACTCTTCAACAAGGAAAAGACCACATTGCTATGCTATCCTGCCGGAAAGCCGGAAACCGACTATACCATTCCAAGTAGCGTGACCGTCATAGGAGTGAATGCCTTCTCCTATTGCGCCGCCCTCACCACACTGACCATACCGGCCGGCGTAACGACCATTGAAAGTTATGCGTTCTACGACTGTCCCGGATTTACAAAAATGACGGTTCTTGCCACTGTGCCGCCTACAATAGCAGACGAAGATGTATTCTACAACGTCAACCGCGACATACCCGTATATGTACCCGCCGCATCGCTGGAAGACTACCAGGCAGCCGCCGTTTGGAAGGACTTCAACCTGCAAGCCATGAAGACTGCCCTGAACACGCCGGCCATGCCGGAGAGCATACGCATGCAGGGCGGCACGCTCCACAACCCGCAACAGCTGCATCTGACCCTCTACGACATGCAGGGACGCCAGGTGTATAGCGGCACCGACGCCACCGTAAGCCAGCCCGCAGGCGTATATGTGCTGCGCTGCAACGGCGCAAGCGGCAAGGTGCTGTTCTAAAACCATTCGGAAAGGACACCCGCCACCCCAAAGGGATGAATAGAATGGGGCAGTGGTGGCGGGAGGTCCTTCCTCCAGCAAAAACGGACAAGATGAAAAAAGCCTTATTCACATGGATATTTGCCCTGCTGGCATCAGCAAGCGCATGGACACAAACATTTATTACCGTCGATAACCTGACCTACATGCAGATAGACCCGACGGCCAACACCGTGCTGCTGACCTACTACGAAACCGCCCCAACAGGTGCACTGGACATTCCTGCCACCGTTACGCACAACGGCCGCACATACACCGTGACAAGCATCGGCGAACAGGCATTTGCCGGGTGCAACGCCCTCACGCAAGTTACCATCCCCCGCAGCGTGATACACATCGAAACCAGGGCTTTCGACCAGTGCCCCGCACTCACGCACATCCAAGTGGACAGCGGCAACACGGCTTTCTGTTCCATGGACGGCGTATTGTTCAACAAAGACAAAACCATATTGTTATGCTATCCCGCCGGCAAGCCGGACACGGCCTATACTCCACCCGCCAGCGTAAGGGAGATTGGCAACTCGGCCTTCGAAGGCTGCAACCGGCTGGCACAAGTAACCCTGCCCAACACGGTGAAAAGCACGGGAACCAGGGTGTTCTATGGCTGCTCCGCGCTCACACAGGTGAATATATGCAACGGCATAACAAGGATTGAAGGCCATAGCTTTCACAACTGCACCGCACTCACGCAGGTAAACCTACCCGAAAGCCTGACCTTTATCGGCAGCAATGCGTTTACCAGTTGCACAGCACTCACACAACTGACACTGCCCAACGCAGTGAACAACATAGGAAGCTATGCGTTTGCCCATTGCACAGCACTCACGCAGGTAAACCTACCCGAAAGCCTGACAAAAGTCCAGTTCAACTGCTTCGAAGGATGCTCCGCACTCACAAAAGTCGATATACCCCAAAACGTGACCAACATAGAGAGCGACTGTTTCAAGAACTGCACAGCCCTCACGGAAATGACCATACGGGCCATTGTGCCACCCGCCATAAAAACGGATGCGTTCAGGGGCTGCCCCAGAATATCCGTGTATGTGTTTGCCGAAGCCATAGCTGCCTATGAGAATAGCTACGAGCATACCGACATCTGGTTTCATTTCGACCTGCAAACCATCCTATGCACCGTCTATGGCCTGAAATATGAAATTACGGACACGAAAGCCAAAACGGCAAGGCTTGCCGGTTATGAGATCGAACCGGCAGGCAAGCTGGATATGGCCGATACCATCAATATCGAGGGCACGACCTATACCCTGACCATCATCGGGAAAACCGCGCTCGCTTTCTGTCCCGACCTTACGGAAGTGAGCATTCCCGCCAGCGTGACCAGCATTGAAAACGCCGCATTTTACAAATGCATTTCCCTCCGGCAAGTGGACATACCCCACAGCGTAACTCATATAGAGGAGCAGCTGTTTACCTATTGCTACGCCCTCACACATATCCATGTGGACAGCGGCAACACGGCTTTCTGCTCTGTGGATGGCATATTGTTTAACAAAGGCCAGACCACATTGTTGCGCTATCCCGCCGGAAAGGCGGAAACGGCCTACACTCTGCCCGAGAGCGTTACGAGGATTGATATGGAGGCATTCGGCCATGTTGCCGCCCTTACGCAGGTGTGCATAGGCAGTTGCGTGACACACATAGGCAGATTCGCCTTTTCCGGCTGCACGGCACTCCGGCAACTTACCGTGCTGGCACCCGTGCCCCCCATGCTCGAAAAGGGCGTTTTCAACAAAGTGAACCGTGGCATACCCGTATATGTGCCGGCCACAGCATTGGAAGCCTATCGGGCAGCCGAGGGCTGGAAAGAATTTACCAACCTGCAAGCCATAAGCGACACAAGTGCGTGAAAAACCAAGCCCCGACCAAAAGTTCTCTTTCTGCTACAAATTATTTAGCAAAAAAGTCGTATTTTTGAGGCCTTATGAACAAACAAGATATGACTGAACATGAAGACAATAACGACAATCGATATGAGGAGAACCGTTTTTACCATCACTCTTGTCCTGCTCACGGTAGTGGGCGTGTGGGCACAACGCTTCCAGAGCGCAGACCTGTATTTCAACATTACCGATGAAACCGCCAAAACGGTAGAGGTGACCTATGAAGCAAAAACCTCCGGCAGCAATTACAGCTCCCTTCCGGGCGTGCTGGTCATTCCTGCTACCGTAACCTACAACGAAGTGGAATATAAGGTAACCGGCATAGGAAGGGAAGCCTTCCGCAAATGCCCCGCACTCACGCAAGTAACCCTTCCTAACAGCGTTACAAGCATAGGAGAGAGTGCTTTCCGCGAATGCTCCGCCCTTGCGCAGGCAAACATTCCCGGGAGCGTGACCGACATAGGGAACTGGGCGTTCAACGAATGTGCCGCCCTCACACATATCACTATTCCCGACGGGGTGACTGCCATTGGTTACGGAACGTTCCAAAACTGCTCCGCACTTGCACAAGTGACCATAGGTAGCGGCGTGACCACCATCGGCGAATATGCCTTCTACATCTGTTCCTCCCTTACGGAAATGACCATTCCGGACAATGTGACGCACATTGGAAGCAATGCGTTCAAAAGCTGCTCCGCCCTGGCGCAGGTAAACATAGGCAAGGGCCTGGCGGGCATGGGAGACGGTGCGTTCGCCAACTGCAAGAAGCTTGCCCGTTTCGAGGTGGCAAGCGGGAACACGGCCTTTTGCGCCGAAGACGGCGTGCTGTTCAGCAAGGACAAGAGCACGCTCGTGCAATATCCCGCCGGCAAGGCGGAAACCACCTACACCATCCCCGACGGCGTGACACGCCTGGGCACGGAGGCATTTTACGGCTGCTCCAGCCTACTTACGCTGCATTGCGGAACGGCAACACCGCCCGCCTTGGGAAGCAATTGCTTTAAAAACTCCGGCATCACCACCGTGTTCATTCCCGCCGGCACGCTGGAAGCCTATACCAGCGCATGGGGCAACGGCTATACCTACATAGAAGAATGGGAACTGACCGTGCATGTGGAGACACCAGGAGGACTGGAGGCTGCCCTGGACGGCCACAGCCCGTCGATAATTACCAAACTGACCATTACCGGCACGCTCAACGAGACGGATTTCAACCTCATCAAAAACAACATGACACGTTTGTATGCCTTGGACATTTCAGGTATTACCAACACCACACTGCCCGATGAAGTCTTTGCCGTAAATACCACCCTGTTGCAGGTTGATTTGCCTTCGCAACTTACGGCCATACCCGTCTGGGCGTTCCTGCGTTGCTCCATTCCTGCCATCAGCATACCCGAAAGCGTGACCAGCATAGGCAAGGAAGCGTTCTACAAGTGCACTGCCCTCACGCAAGTGACCATTCCCGAGGGCGTGACCAGCATGGGAAGCAGGGCCTTTGCCAACTGCACGGCACTCACGCGGGTGAACTGGAACGCCATACGTTGCGGGGACTTTGTATATGACAGCTCTACCATGACCTATCCGCCTTTTAACAACAGCCCTGTCAGCGAGTTCACCTGGGGCGACAAGGTGGAACATATTCCCGCTTACAGCTGCTACGGCATGAGCAAGCTCATGCAAGTGACCATTCCCGAGGGCGTGACCAGCATGGGCGACATGGCCTTTGCCCACTGCACGGCACTCACGCGGGTGAACTGGAACGCCATACATTGCAGGGACTTTGCAAACAACAGCTCCGGCAAGTTCTATCCTCCTTTTTACAACACGTCTGTCAGCGAGTTCACCTGGGGCGACAAGGTGGAACATATTCCCGCTTACAGCTGCTACGGCATGGACAAGCTCACGCAAGTGACCCTGCCCGAGGGCGTGGCCGGCCTGGGCGACATGGCCTTTGCCAACTGCACGTCACTAGCCAAAATGACCGTGCTGCCCACTACCCCGCCGGCCGTAACGGGGAATACGTTCGACGGCGTGACCCGCGACATACCGGTGCTCGTGCCCGCCGCATCGCTGGCAGACTACAAGGCGGCCGAGGTATGGAAAGAGTTCATCAAGCTGCAAGCCATAGGCACCACCGGCCTGCACGTGCCCTTCCTGCCGGAGAACATACGCATGGAGGGAGGCCTGCTCCATAATCCGCAACAGTTGCATGTAAGCCTCTACGACATACAGGGGCGACAGGTGTATAGCGGCACCGCCGCCACCATAAGCCAGCCCGCGGGCGTGTATGTGCTGCGCTGCAACGGCGCAAGCGGCAAGGTGGTGTTCTAAAACCATTCGGAAAGGACAGCCCGCAACCGCCATCTGGTGGCGGGCTGTTCTTTCTTAATAAATAGCAGCAACCAACAATCAAATCTGTATGAAAAAGACATTACTTACTTTTATCATCGCTCTGCTGGTCACCACAGGCGCATGGGCACAAACCACCTTTACCGTCGATAACCTGACCTACGAGATTATTGACGCAACCACCCGCACAGTGGAACTGACCGGCTATGAAACCAAACCGGAAGGCGCGCTCACCATTCCCGCCACCGTCCATTTTGAAGGAACAGACTACAATGTGACTAACATCAGAGACAATGCGTTTGCCGATTGCTCCGCCCTGACAGCCAGTTCTCCTGTCCGGATCAGTCATGCTTTTCATGCAGAATAGCCATAAATTCTTCTCCGGTTATTGTTTCTTTCTCAATCAGGTATTTGGATGCCTTATGCATAATGTCCATATTGGCAGCTATGATATTCCTGGCTTTTTCGTGCGTTTCCTTTACAATACGCAGTACTTCGCGGTCTATGTCGGCAGCCGTGTCCGCCGAACAGGCCAACGAGGAATCGCCGCCCAGATATGCGTTGTTCACCGTTTCCAACCCCATCATGTCGTATTTATCGCTCATCCCGAAACGGGTTACCATGGCACGTGCCAGCTTGGTGGCCTGTTCTATGTCGTTCGATGCTCCTGTCGTGACTGTATTGAACACGATTTCTTCGGCCGACCTTCCCCCCGTAAGGGTCACAATTCGGTTGAACAGGTTTTCCTTGCTCAGCAATACCTGTTCGCCCTCATCCACCTGCATTGTATATCCAAGCGCGCCGGATGTGCGCGGTATGATGGTAATCTTATGTACCGGTGCCGAATTGGTCTGCATGGCAGCCACCAGTGCATGCCCTATTTCGTGATAAGCCACTGTTTTCTTGTCTGTTTCCGACAAGACCTTGTTTTTCTTCTGTGCGCCGGCAATGACGGTTTCCACACTCTCTTCCAAATCAGCCGTGCTAACCTTTTTACGTCCCATCCGAACGGCACGCAAGGCCGCCTCATTGACGATATTGGCCAGTTCCGCACCGGAAGAACCGGCCGTGGCATTGGCTACAATGTCCAGGTCGATGTCTTCGTGCTTGACTTTTGCCAGATGTACTTTCAGAATAGCCTTGCGCCCTTCCAGGTCAGGCAGTTCCATTTGTATGCGGCGGTCGAAACGTCCGGGACGGAGCAATGCCTTGTCCAGACTTTCCGGCCGGTTGGTTGCAGCCAGAATCACAACTCCCTTGCGCCGTCAAAGCCATCCATTTCGGTCAGCAACTGGTTCAGGGTCTGTTCACGTTCATCGTTTCCTCCGAAACCTGTGTCACGCTTCTTGCCAATGGCATCAATCTCATCTATAAATATGATGCAAGGAGCCTTTTCGTTGGCTTGTTTGAACAGGTCGCGGACCTTGGCTGCTCCCATACCGACGAACATCTGCACAAACTCGGAACCCGATATGGCAAAGAACGGAACTCTCGCTTCTCCGGCAATGGCTCTTGCTATCAGCGTCTTGCCCGTTCCGGGAGGGCCAACCAGCAAAGCTCCCTTGGGTAACGAAGCTCCTATTTCCGTATATTTTGCCGGACTGTGCAGGAAATCTACAATTTCGTTCAGGGCCTCTTTGGCCTCATCTTGTCCTGCCACATCGGCAAACGTTGTTTTTACATCTGACTCCGCGTAAATCTTGGCGCCGCTGTTGCCAAACGACATGAAGTTTCCGTTTGCGCCCATACGTGTACGGATTGTCTTGGTTGCCTGCCGCCAAATCAAGTAAAAAATCAGACCGGGCAAAATCCACATAAGAAGAAAATTCATAATCGGTGAATTTTCCTGCGGAACAATCTGGCTGAAAGATATTTTACCAGACTCATTGGGGCTTGCCGCATTCAGGAGTCTGTCCACCAGCTCCGGGTCGTTGATTGCTCCCGTCTGGTAGGTCTGCGTGTTGTCATCCTCGCCTGCTACAGAAAAATAAATCTGCCCATTCTTTATGGCAACCTCCTTCACCTTGCCTTCGGTGACTTTTTCAATGAATGTGCCGTAGTCGGTTGGTATGACCTGACGGGGATTGAACATCGGGAATATCAACCAGTTCAACAACAAGACTATCAAAAGTCCCCACAGAACGCCGGTGTATGGATTTCCCCGCCTGGCATTCCGATTATCTGAATCATTTTTTACCATATCTTCTGCGATATCTGAATTATGTGGCAAAATTCGACATTCCCCCACTATAACGGATTACCATATCTACAGAAAAGATGTGCAGAATGTCGGAATTCGACACGGCATCTTTCAGACAACACTTACAAAAAAGGACGGGAACATGCTTTCCGGCACATTCCCGTCCCAAACAGTTTCTCCTTCCAGACAAGAATCATTCTTGTTCATACCAGGATGCATACATGGCATAATTGTGGGCAATTTTCCGGTTGATTTCGTTGGTCTGTTCCGGCTCCGCCTTTTTGATAAATTTGGCAGGCACGCCTCCCCACACTTCATAAGGCCCTATCCTGGTTTTGCCCAGCACGAGCGAACCGGCGGCTACAATGGCTCCCTCGCCGACTTCCGCATGATCGAGCAAGGTTGCTCCCATGCCAATCAGCGCGTAATCGTGCACAATGGCCCCGTGAATGGTGACATTGTGCCCTACCGACACATAGTTTCCTATTTCCACCGTACTTTTTTCATAGAGCGTGTGCAGCACGGACCCATCCTGAATGTTCACATGGTTCCCTATGCGGATGGAATTGACATCGCCACGCAACACGGCGTTGAACCACACGCTGCAACCTTCGCCCATGACAACATCGCCCACAATGGTAGCATTCTCGGCCAGGAAGCATCCGTCTCCTATTTTCGGGGTGAATCCCCTTACACTTTTTATAAGCGCCATAATTGTCTGAAATTAGTAATTTGATTGAAAAACGGCGGATTGCCCGAAAAGGTATCCGCCGCATGCCAGGCCACAAGGCAAGGCTTAAAAGGCATTGATAATGGCATTGAAATCTTCGGCTTTCAGGGATGCGCCGCCAATCAGACCGCCATCGATATCCGGATTTGCGAACAAACCGGCTGCGTTCTTGGCATTGCAACTGCCGCCGTACAGAATAGTGCAGTCGTCAGCCACCTGCTTGCCGTATTTTTCTGCTACCAGGCCGCGGATGTAAGCATGGATTTCCTGAGCCTGTTCCGGAGTTGCGGTCAGACCTGTTCCGATGGCCCATACCGGCTCATAAGCCAATACGATTTTGCCGAACTCTTCGGCCGACAGATTAAATACGGAGCCTTCGAGCTGTGCCTTCACTACTTCGTTCTGCTTGTTGGCTTCGCGTTCTTCCTTCACTTCGCCTATGCAGAAAATAGGTTTCAGGCCGTTGGCCAAGGCCAGTTGTACTTTTTCGCGGAGTATTTCATAAGTCTCGCCATAATAGGTGCGGCGTTCGCTGTGTCCTATAATACAATAGGTTGCACCGGTAGAGGCTACCATTGCGGCCGAAACTTCACCCGTATATGCTCCGGATGGTTTGTCCGCGCAATTTTCTGCCGACACTTTGATGACGCTGTCTTTCAGCAGTTCAGCTACGGTTGCCAGATGAATAAAGGGCGTACCGATAATCACTTCGCAATTCGGCTGTTTGCCTGCCAATAATGTTTTCAGTTCCGTAGCCAGGGCTACACCTTCCTGCAGGGTTTTGTTCATTTTCCAGTTACCTGCTACAATGTTTTTTCTCATATTCTTGTTGTTTAATCAAAGTTTTCAACTGTCGGGACAGAGGCTTATAAGCCAAAATCCGTTACGGAATAATCGGTTTCTTTCAGGAAGCGTACATTCCATTTGTTCACAATCACGCCATTTTTGAGCAGCACAATTCCCGGATTCGCTCTGATAACGGTTTTCAATGTAATCGGGTCCGTAAAACAGAAAGGATAGGCAGCCCCCGTAATGTGGCGGAAATTTTCTATTTCCGCATTGCCGGAAGCAGTCAGGACATAAAAGTCCGCACCTCTTATCTGACTTTGCTCGTAAAAGTTATTCAGTTTGCGTGCCTGCCGCATGTTGGCCTTGTTCAAGTCGTACATAATCACCAGAACCGTATAGCCTGGATTGTCCAATATGTCATAAGTTATGTCTTCCATGGACTCGGTCACAATGGAAAAGTCATGAATGGGTGGTACATAACCCTGCTTGATCAGTTTTGTATTCTGGCGTACAAACACCCAGGTAGAATCATTTTTTGGATAGTTCTCCAAGGTAAATTCCTGTTCCTCGCCGTTCCGGGCATACACGAATGTTGTTTCGTAAACGTCTGGTTCCGCACCTTCCGGAATTTCCATGGCTTCCTTAATGTTCACACCGACTTTATAAGGGCGGAAGTCTATCACGGGCAATGACAACAGGCAATATGTAGCCAAACCAACAATCAGCACCGCAAACACTCCTATAACCGACCATTCCACCGGCGGCAGGAAAGTGGCATAGGAACGGCGGCCCAGTATCAGCACAATAACAGCCAACACCAGCAGCACGATGTTTTTATAGAAAGTGGTCCAGTTGTCAAGCACCAGTGCATCGCCGAAACATCCGCAGTCGGAAACAGGATTTTCCAACGCCACGTACAACGTCAGTCCCGTCATACAAAGCATGAAGACAAATGTAATCCAGGATGTGCTTTTGGGCATTATGTTGAATACCAGACAGACGCCAAGCATGAATTCCAGGGTAAAGAGTGCTATCGATGCAGGAAGGGCAATCCATGTCATGTCGGCAAAAAAGCCGCCGAAAGCGACCAGATAGTCCTCTATCTTATATGCTGTTCCGAGCGGATCGACGGCTTTCACAAAACCGGAAAATAAAAACACAATCCCCACCAACAGGCGCGAAACCATCAAAACCGCATTTGCTGCCTTTCCATTCGTTTTTCTGTTTGTACTATAACTGCTGTATGACATTCTGTTGTTCTGTTTTGGCCGCACATCCGGCCGCTTCCTGCAATTTGATCAGGCCGAACATGGCATAATTAATCATATCAAAATAATTGGCATCCACTCCTTCTGAAATCAGGGTGTTTCCTTCATTGTCTTCTATCTGTTTGGTACGGCAAATTTTCTGCAGAATCAAATCCGTATAGGAGCTCGTACGCATATCGCGCCATGCTTCGCCGTAATCGTGGTTTTTGACCGACATCAAATTTCTGGCGGCATCAATATATTTGTCATACAAGGCCATTCCGCGCTCGTAATCAAGGTCATCGTTGTCTGCATATCCAAGCTCCAGCTGTATCAGTCCGATAACACCATAATTGACAATGGCTACAAACTCGCCGAAGATACCATCGCCGACCAGGGAAACGCCGGTAACCTCCAGACTACGAATCCGTTTGGCCTTGATAAAAAGCTGGTCAGTCAGGCTCTGCGGACGCAAAATCCTCCATGAGGCCCCGTAATCCTTCAGTTTTTTACTGAAAATATCACGGCACACAGCCACTGCCTGGTCATATTCCTCCAATGTTCTGCACATATATCGACAAGCTTGCCTTTTGAATGTGCAAAGATAATATTTTTTCAATTATAACCGGAAAATATACAACGCTATTCATTCAGAATTAAAATTTGTTGTGATTTCGGTTTGCCGTTTCCGCCGAAAGCACTTATTTTTGCAGACAGATTCCAAACAAACAAGACACGACACTATGACAAAGAAACATTTTTCCACATTACTGGCCCTTTTTGGCGGCATGTGCACGACCTGGGCATGTACCAATTTCCTGGCCGGCAAGGGAGCCACCATTGACGGTTCCACGCTGATAAGCTATGCGGCAGACTCTTATTCGCTTTATGGCGCACTTTATTATCAGCCTGCCGCCAACCATGCAGACGGAGCCATGCGCGACATATATGAATGGGATACAGGCAAATATCTGGGACAAATTCCGGAAGTGCCGCACACCTACTCCGTTGTCGGCAACATGAACGAACGACAGCTGACCATTGGCGAAACCACTTTCGGGGGGCGTCCTGAACTGGTCGACACGACCGGGCTCATCGATTACGGCAGCCTGATATACATTACCCTGCAACGTGCAGCCACCGCCCGCGAGGCCATTCAGATAATGACCGGCCTGGTGGAAAAATACGGTTACTGCAGTTCCGGCGAATCATTCTCCATCGGTGACCCGAACGAGGTCTGGATAATGGAAATGATAGGCAAAGGTCCGGGAAACAAAGGAGCCGTATGGGTCGCACAACGCATGCCGGATGACTGTGTTTCGGCACATGCCAA
This sequence comes from uncultured Bacteroidales bacterium, assembly GCA_944321895.1. Taxonomy (GTDB): domain Bacteria; phylum Bacteroidota; class Bacteroidia; order Bacteroidales; family Paludibacteraceae; genus CALUNA01. Next base: position 14,409 of record CALUNA010000016.1, read on the forward strand.
CCAGGCACGCATCACGACCATCGACTTCAAGGACAAGGAAAACTGCCTGTATTCCGATGATGTCATATCGTTTGCACGCGAGCAAAAATACTTCAACGGCAAGGACAAGGATTTCAGTTTTTCGGACACCTACAACCCGCTTGAATACAGCAGTTTGCGGATATGCGAATCGCGCGTATGGAGCTTTTTCCGCCAACTTGACCCCGAAATGGACAAATATCTGAGCTACATAAAAGGCGAAACGACAGAACGGATGCCGCTTTACATAAAACCAGTCTGGAAAGTTTCCGCCCAGGACTTCAAAAGATTCATGCGCGACCAATACGAAGGGACCGAGCTGGACATTACCAAAGGGACAGCAGCCGGCCCATGGGGCAGCAAGTTGCGCTACGGACCGCTCGGCTTCGAATTGGACGGCAAGACATACTGGCACGAACGTCCCACGGCCACACAGCAGACAGGGTTCTCGTTCATAGCACAAATGCGCGGATATGCACCCGACCACATCGGCGGTATTTTCTGGTTCGGTGTGGATGATGCCGCCACAAACCTGTATGTGCCCATGTATTGCACCATAAACCGCATACCGGAATGCTACAGCATCGACAACGGTTCATTGCTTGAATACTCTCCTACATCGGCATTCTGGACATACAACTGGGTTGCCAACTTTGCCTATTCCAAATACAGCGCCATGTTGCCTGACATCCGAAAAGTACAGTCACAGTGGGAAGAGTACTTCAACCTGCTCGTGCCCGCAATGGACCGCGCCGCACTGGAACTCAGTCCGGCTGATGCACAAATCCAACTGACAAACTTCAGCTGCGAACAAGCAGAAGCATCAACGGCCGCATGGCGGAAACTGGGCGAGTACCTGCTCGTCAAATATCTGGACGGCCAGCAAAAAGCAGAAGAGAACGGCCGTTTTCTACAAAACGAGTTTCACATTCCGCCCACCGTATTGCGTCCCGGCTATCCGGAAGAATATCTGCGGAAAATAGCCCCGGAAACAGCTGTCGAAGAATAGAGGAATAAAACGGAGTGTCAGAAACACAAAAAGCCTGCCCATATTATTTCGTGGACAGGCTTTTTTTAGTCATAAAAAGGGAAAGAACGCTACTCCGCTACTTGCCGTTTCCGTTCAATCTCGGCCAACATGTCACTCAGACGCTCGGTCTTACCCTTGATAATGGCCACACGCCCCGAGCGGATAAACTGCAAGACACCGATTGTATCACTCAATTCGTTGAACAGGCTCTGCGTTTCTTCATATTTCCCGGTCTTTTCCAACACAATGCAATTCGTATCCATCTCCAACACACGCAGGTTATAGCGCCGTATCAGATTTTCTATGCTCCCCATGGAAAGAACCTTTTCCGTAGAAAGCTTATACAAGGCTATTTCCTGCGACACAAGTTCATCATCAACGTTATAATAGGCCTTCAATATGTCAACCCGCTTGTCAATCTGCTTGACTACTTTTTCAATCATGTCCTGAGTCGTATCCACCGTTATGGTGAACTTGTGTATGCCTTTCAGTGCGGAAGGCGACACGGACAAGGTCTCGATATTGATTTGCCGGCGCGTGAAGATAATGGTAATCTGGTTCAACAGACCCGGCGTATTTTCCGAAAAAATGGTAATCGTATACAACATAGTCAATCCGCTTGAAGTCAATCCGCTTGAACAGCCTCCATGATTTTGGTTTCCAGTTCGGCGGCAAGTTCCGGATTATCGCGCAACACGTTCTTGGCGGCATCACGTCCTTGCGCCAGCTTCGTGTCACCGTAGCTGAACCATGAACCGCTTTTTTTGACGATTCCATATTCCACACCCAGGTCTATTATTTCGCCCGTACGGGAAATTCCTTCACCATACATGATGTCGAATTCGGCCTTGCGGAACGGGGGAGCCACTTTGTTCTTGACCACCTTGACGCGTGTCTGGCTGCCTATGATTTCATCGCCATCCTTCAGTTGGCCTATACGGCGTATGTCCAACCGGACAGAAGCGTAGAATTTCAGCGCATTACCGCCGGTTGTCGTTTCCGGATTGCCGAACATGACCCCTATTTTCTCGCGCAACTGGTTGATGAAAATGCAGGTTGTATTGGTTTTGCTTATGGTTGCGGTCAGTTTGCGCAATGCCTGCGACATGAGCCTCGCCTGCAGACCTACTTTGTTGTCGCCCATATCGCCCTCCAGTTCCGCCTTTGGCGTAAGCGCTGCCACGGAATCGACCACCACGATGTCCACGGCCGAGGAGCGGATCAACTGGTCCGCTATTTCAAGGGCCTGTTCGCCGCTGTCCGGCTGAGAAATGAGCAGGTTGTCAATGTCTACGCCCAATTTTTCGGCGTAGAAACGGTCAAATGCATGCTCAGCATCAATGATGGCCGCAATGCCGCCCTGCTTCTGGGCCTCGGCAACAGCATGAATGGCCAGGGTCGTTTTACCGGATGATTCCGGACCGAAGATTTCAATGACACGCCCGCGCGGGTAACCGCCTACGCCGAGCGCGATATTCAGCCCGACCGAACCGGTCGGAATGACCTGAACCTCTTCCACACGGTGGTCGCCCATTTTCATAATGGTGCCTTTGCCGTGGTCTTTTTCTATTTTGTCCATTGCAAGCTGCAAGGCTTTGAGTTTCTCCAACGATGGTTTCTTTACGTCTTGTTCTGCCATAAATTTCTATAAATTAGGATTATTATTATTTCACTGTTGCCCTGAGAGCAGACAAAAGTAATGAAAAAAAAGCAATCGGGACTTGTATTGTTGAAAAATCCTGCTTTTTCCGCAACCGTTGCCTAAAGAGCGGCTTTGATACGTGCAATCATGGACTCGTAGCCATCGGGAGTCAGGTAAGTCTTTTTCGGATTCATTTCAAACGTTCCGCCGAAACCGTAGCCATTTTTGTATTTTGGCACAATGTGCATGTGCAAATGCGTCAACGTATCGGCATAAGCACCGTAATTTATTTTGTCCGGCCGGAAAGCCTTGTCCAATGCTTTCCCGACACGTGCCACATCTGCCATGAAAGCATTCCGCTGCGTTTCGTCCAGTTCGTGAAATTCCACACCGTGTTTGTTATAAACCACATTGCAACGTCCCATGCACGACTGTTCCTTGAACAGGAACAACTGCGATACGCCCAAATCGCAAATTTTAATCATTAACTCGTCCAGTGCCGGCAAATGCTGGCAATACAGGCATTCTGATGATGGTGAAGCCATATTTTTTTTGATTTTAAAAGTTTAAGATTTCTGTTTTGGAGCGGCCGCATCACTGTCTGCCGCAATCAGCGGATTCCGATGCTGCTCAAAATATCGGCACCAGGGCTGCAATCCGCATTGCCCGCACTTGGGTTTGCGTGCCACGCACACATAACGTCCGTGCAGAATCAGCCAGTGATGTGCTTTCGGAATCAGGGTCGGCGGTATGTATTTTACCAGTTCCTTTTCGGTTTGCAGCGGGTTTTTGCTGCCGGTTGTCAGCCCGAGGCGTTCCGATATGCGGAATACATGCGTATCGACCGCCATGGCCGGACGGTTGAATACAACCGAAGCCACCACATTGGCTGTTTTGCGCCCTACGCCAGGCAGGGTCTGCAACTGTTCCACCGTGTCCGGCACTTCACCATGAAAATCGGACACAAGTTTCCGGGCCATTGCCACCAAATGTTTGGCTTTGTTGTTCGGATAGGAAATGCTGCGTATGTATTCAAACACAGTTTCCGGCTGTGCCGCCGCCAGGGCTTCCGGGGTCGGAAAATCCGCAAACAGTTTCGGAGTTGTCATATTCACACGCTTGTCCGTGCATTGCGCCGACAGAATGACTGCAATCAGCAGTTGAAAGGCATTCCCATAATGCAATTCACTTTCTGCAACCGGCATGTTTTCCTGGAACCATGCAATTATATTTTCATACCTTTGTTTTTTATTCATAACCATTCAAAAAAACAATGTGCAAATGTAGGTATTTTTTTGTACTTTTGCAGTTGAAAAAATATGAAATATCCGGATTCGTTATAAATTCATTATCTGCATATGCCTTCCAAGCCTCCAAGCAAACCAAGCAAACCATCGGTTTCAAATACGAACAACAAAAAAAAGGCGGATGAACGCCCCCGCATTTCCTATTGGAAACAAATCAGTTCATTTTGCAATGATGAACGCTTCCGTTTCATTTTGGGATTGCTGCTTATCATTGTCGTTTTGTATACGCTGCTGGCCTTCATATCGTTTTTCTTCACAGGTGCGGCCGATGCCAGCATTTTGGAGAACCAGTGGGACGACCAAAGTGCCATGCGCAAGAACATAACCAACTGGACCGGTATTCTGGGAGCAATCCTGGCCAATGCCTTTCTGGACAAATGGTTCGGCGTCTCATCGTTTGTCATTTTGTTCGCCGCCGCTGTTCTGGCATTCCGCCTTATGGGTGTCAAACGTTTCTCGCTCTGGCGGACATTTTTCCACTCGGCTTTCTGGCTCATCTGGGGCTCCATCGCCATCGGATTTGTATGCAAACCTTTTTATATGGATTCCTTTTTCCGCTGGGGAGGCGGACACGGACTGGGCATAAGCGACTGGCTCGTGTCATACGTCCAGATATACGGCACCATACTGATTCTGCTTGCCTTATTGCTGATTTTCCTGATTTTTTCCAACAAGAGTACCATTCCTTTCCTGAAAAAAACAGGTCGGGCTATCCTGAATGCACTGAAACGCAAGCCGAAACAGCCGGCAACCGGCGAGGCCGGACAAGAAACGGAGGAAACGGAAAAGAATGTCGCTGTCGGCACGGAAATAGTTCCCGAAGAATGGATAGAAGAACCGATAAACGACGAAACGGATGATAAAGAAATAGAATTCCAAGTGCAACCGGCTGAAGAAGAAAAAGGTGATGATGAAGACAAAAGTCATGATGAAACAGAAACCGATTTCGTTGTAGAAACGGGGAAAACCGACGAGCCGGAAGAAGCCGCGGAAGGAAATATCACATTGGAAGTCGATACGCCACAAGACACGGAAGAAGCCGACCCGTATTACAACCTGAAAAATTTAGGAAAATACGACCCGACCCTTGATTTGTCGCACTATGAGTTTCCTACGCTCGACTTGCTCAAAACCTATCCGAACGAGAACGCGCCTGTCATTGACATGAACGAGCAGAACGCCAACAAGAACCGCATCATCACTGCCCTGCGCAACTACGGCATCGAAATAGAAAGCATCAAAGCCACCATCGGCCCGACCATCACGCTGTACGAAATCGTGCCGCGGGCGGGCGTGCGCATCTCAAAAATCCGCAACTTGGAAAGCGACATCATGATGAGCCTGGCCGCAACCGGCATACGTATCATAGCGCCGATTCCCGGCAAAGGGACCATCGGTATTGAAGTGCCGAACGAGAACCCGCAAATCGTGTCCATGCATTCGGTCATAGCGTCCAAAAAATTCCAGGAAGAAAGCAAATACCAACTGCCGGTAGCCTTGGGACGCACCATCACCAACGAGGTGTTCATGTTCGACCTGGCCAAAACACCGCATCTGCTCGTGGCCGGCGCTACCGGACAAGGAAAATCCGTCGGTCTGAATGCCATCATCACTTCCCTGCTCTACAAAAAGCATCCGTCGGAGTTGAAGCTCGTGCTGGTAGACCCGAAAATGGTGGAATTCAACATTTACGCCGCGTTGGAAAAGCACTACATGGCCAAAATGCCCGACGAAGACAACGTCATCATCACGGACTCCACCAAGGTAATCCAGACGCTCAACTCACTGGTAATCGAGATGGAGAACCGCTACAAGTTGCTTATGGAGGCACATTGCCGGAACATAGTGGAATACAACGAAAAATTCATCAACCGGCAACTGAACCCCGAAAAAGGACACCGTTACCTGCCTTATATAGTTATTGTCATCGATGAGTTCGGCGATTTCATTATGGTGGCGGGCAAGGAAGTGGAAATGCCGATTTCGCGTATCACGCAAAAAGCGCGCGCCGTGGGCATGCACATGATTCTGGCCACACAACGTCCTTCATCCAATATCATTACCGGTATCATCAAGGCCAACGTACCGAGCCGCATTGCCTTCCGTGTGGATTCAAGCCTCAACTCACGCATCATACTCGATGCGACCGGCGCGGAACAGCTTGTCGGCCGCGGCGACCTACTCTATTCCGGCGGTAATGATGTTGTCCGCGTGCAATGCGCTTTCGTCGATACGCCCGAAGTGGAAGAAATCGTCCACCACATCAGCAAGCAACAGGCCTATCCGAGCGCATACGAACTGCCGGAATATGTGCCCGGCGAAAATGACGGCACGCCCATGCCCGGCAGCGTCGATTTGAGCAAACGCGACCCGCTGTTCACTGATGTGGCACGTTTCGTCGTTGCGCAGCAACAAGGCTCCACTTCCGTGATACAAAGGCACTTCCAAATAGGATACAACCGTGCAGGACGCATTACCGACCAACTGGAAGCCGCCGGAATCGTAAGCGGCAACAATGGCAGCAAAGGGCGTCAGGTATTGGTGCAGGACGATTTCACGCTGACACAAATACTGGAAGGATTACTATAACAAACCAACACTGCCATGAACAGATTTCTGAAAACCATTTGCCTTTTATGGCTTTGCCTGCCGTGGATAGCCTTGCAAGCCCAGCAACCCGAAGAGCTTGTAAAACAACTGATCCGGAAGACGGAAACCGGCGCATTGAAAGCCGACTACACCATAGCCGTAACGGAAAAAGATGCCAACGCGCCCATTATTTACCGCGGCAGCATCCTGATGAAAGGCAACAAATTCAATTTGCAAGCCGATGGGCTGGAAATTGCCTATGACGGCAAAACACAATGGGCATATGTGGAAGATACGGAAGAAATCAACATTTCCGAACCGACCCGGGAAGAAGTGGCGGAAATAAACCCGATTCTGCTGGCAAGAAACATGGCCGGGACATGCAAGCTGCAATTCTCTTCCACACAAAAGGCAAACGACAAATACATCATCGACTTTTTCCCAGACGCGGCACAGACAGGCATAAAAAAACTGAGCCTGACCCTGCGCAAAACCGACCTGGCACCGCTGTCTGTCACCATGAGAAGTGCCGACGGCATGCTAACGGAAATAACACTCAACGCGCAGCAATTCAATGCGCCGGCTGCCGACAAGGATTTCCAACTGAATCCAGGCGATTATCCGGACGCGCTTGTCAATGACTTACGATAAACAACAAAATAAACAAAACGGCATATAAGCCAATAAAACAATTATCAATATGGAAAAAACACGCTGTTTAATCATAGGTTCCGGCCCGGCCGGATTCACCGCCGCCATTTATGCATCGCGCGCCAATCTGCAACCCATCCTATACGAAGGCATGCAACCCGGCGGCCAACTGACCACAACAACCGAAATAGAAAACTTCCCGGGCTATCCGAATGGCATTGATGGCAACCAGTTGATGGATGATCTGCGCAAACAGGCCAAGAATTTCGGAGCAGACGTCCGCTGGGGTGTTGTTACCTCCGTGGACTTTTCCATTTCACCCAAAAAGATAGTTATCGATGAAACACAAACCATTGAAGCCGATACCGTAATCATAGCCACCGGTGCATCCGCCATGTATCTCGGTTTGCCCGACGAGCAGAAATATGCCGGACAAGGCGTTTCGGCATGCGCTACCTGCGACGGATTTTTCTACCGGAAAAAAGATGTCGCTGTTGTCGGCGGAGGCGACACGGCCTGCGAAGAAGCCATCTACCTGGCCGGATTGTGCAACAAGGTGTACATGATTGTACGTAAAAACTACCTGCGCGCATCCACCATCATGCAAAAACGTGTCATGGAAACACCTAACATCGAAATCCTGTTCGAGCACAATACAGTCGGCCTGACCGGCGAGAACGGCGTGGATGGTGCCGACCTCATCAAACGCAAAGGCGAGCCCGATGAAGAGCGTGTCCATATTGCCATTGACGGTTTTTTCCTGGCTATCGGGCACAAACCGAATTCGGATATTTTCAAGCCCTATCTGGAAACAGACCAAACAGGCTACATAAAAACCATTCCCGGAACACCATGCACATCCATTCCGGGCGTTTTCGCGGCCGGCGATGTGGCTGACCCCGTTTACCGGCAGGCCATCACTGCCGCCGGAAGCGGTTGCAAAGCCGCCATCGAAGCCGAACGCTATTTAAGCCAGAACGGGCTGTAGGTCATACATTATACAATGTTCCGCTTACATGAAAAGACAATTCCGACATATTGCGGTTTACCTAATGTGCGGGCTGTTGTTCCATGCCGCCCATGCCGAGAATATTTATTTCTCAAAAATCGGCATTGAACAGGGTTTGTCACAATTGTCCGTCATGACCATCTATCAGGATGAACAAGGCGCCATGTGGTTCGGCACCCGCGAAGGAGTGAACCGTTATACAGGCGGCGGAATGGAGACCATGCAACCGCAATCGAACGATTCCAATTCGCTGAGCGGGAATATTGTAAAAAAAATATGTGGTGATGGCCAGGGAAAGGTTTTTATTCACACACAAAGCGGCGTAAACCAATATGAATTACGCCACGCGCGCCTGAGTATCATTGAATCCGACCCTGTGGACGCCATCTGCTACGGGAGCAGACTTTGGATTGCCGTTGGAAAAGATCTGTTCGTATATCAGGACGGAGAAAAAACGGCCTATGCACACATAAAGGAAATGGATTCGGAAATAACCGTCATTACCGAACTGTCCAACGGACGCCTCATTGCAGGTACGGTATCCGATGGTGTGTTTATCATAGACCAGAACCGCAAAATAAGATGCATTCTAAAGCCAGGAAGCCAGATTTCTGACATTTTTGAGGATTCAAAGAAAAATATCTGGATAGGCACATGGGAACACGGGCTGTTCCGTATAGGCCGCGATGGCAGCCAGAAACAATACCTGCCGGACAAGAAAAAGCCGGACAATTCCATATCATCGGCTTTCGTCAGAACCATATGCGAAGACAACAACGACAACCTGTGGATAGGAACCCGCAAAGGGCTGGATTGCCTGTATATCGAAAATGACAGATTCCTGCATTATGATGCCAACGAATCCAACTCACGGATGCTGACAAATGAATCGGTATGGTCGCTGTATAGAGACAAACAAGGAACTATCTGGGTCGGCACCTATTTCGGAGGAGTCAACTATTTCAATTCGGAATCCGAATTCTGCATCATGCATGACCTGCAAAAAGGAATATTCAGCAATCGTCCGTTCCCTGTCATTGCCGACATATTGGAAGATGAAAAACACAACCTTTTCCTCATAACGGAAGGCGAAGGACTGATCTATTACCGCCCACAGGAAAAGACATACGATGTCTACAAATCAGACCACAACAACCCGAACAGTCTGGTGAACGACAACATAAAAACAGCATGGCTCGACCGGCAGGACAAGAAACTATGGCTCGGCACCCATCTGGGAGGACTGTGCTGTCTGGATCTGAAAACCATGCGTTTCAGGCAATTCCGCCACATCAAACCCGAGTGGGACCAATCAAACATAATACGCTCCATCGTCCCATACACAGACAACAAACTGTTGATAGCCACCTACAACGGTCTGTTTCTGTTCGACCGGAACACGGAAAAATTCAGTTTGTTCTCGGAAGAATTGCATAAACAGGTAAGCTATCATGTCGATTTGAAAATCGACAGTGGAGGCTGTTTCTGGATAGCAAGTCGCGGAGTTTTCCGGTATGACCCGTCAACAGGACAGCTGGACCGCTTCTTTCATGACCCGAACGACAGCACCAGCCTGAGCAGCAACAACGCCAACAAAATATTGATTGACAGCAAAGGCCGCATATGGATTGCCACGAACGGAGGCGGCCTGAATCTGTATGCCGGTGAAAACCGGTTCATACACTACAACAGCCACACCTGCAACCTGCAGAACGACTACGTAAGCAACTGCATTGAATCACGATACGGCTACATAGTTATCAGCACGACCCACGGATTATCCATGCTGGACCCTGAAAACGGACAGCTCAGGAATTTCAACGCCTCCAACGGACTGCGACTCAATTCGCTCTATAACGGCGGAATGAGCCTGACCCAGAACGGCGAACTGTATATAGCAGGCATGAACGGTATGATATCATTCCACGAAGAAGACCTGTACAGCACACATCGTTCATGCAAACTCTACTTGTCCGACCTGTGGGTAAACAACCAGCGGGTTTTTCCGGGAGACCGGCATAATATACTGCAACAGACACTTCCCTACACGGAAAAAATCAGGTTGACCTACCAACAGCGCATGCTACTCATAAAATTTGCCACGGACAATTACATTTCCATACACGAACCATCGTTCCGCTACCGGATGGAAGGTTTGTCCGACATATGGATAAACATGCCGCAACAAGTACACCAGTTGAACTTCATTAACCTGCGCCCTGGAAAATACAGACTTTCCATTGAAGGTATTTCACCCACAGACGGATCCATAGTAGCCACGACCGGTATTGACATACAGGTCACGCCACCATGGTATGCCACCTGGTACGCATACCTTCTATATGCCGCCATCATCGCCTTCTTCCTATGGCGCTATATCGTTTTCAGCCGCTCCAGGTTCGCACTGAAGACATCCTTGGAATACGAGAAAAAAGAACGAGAACAACTGGAAGCCGTGAACCAGTCGAAACTTCGCTTTTTCACCAACATATCCCATGAATTCAGGACACCGCTCACCCTGATTATCGGGCAACTGGACATGCTTTTGCAAACCCAGGACATACGTCCCGGCGCCTACAACCGGCTGCTGAACATAAAACGCAATGCAAACACCATGCTCCACCTGATAAGCGAATTGCTGGAATTCAGAAAAAGCGAACAAGGATACCTGCAAATAAAGGTGGCCCAGTTGGACTTTGTCGCGTTCATTTATGAGATATACCTTTCGTTTGCGGAATTTGCGACCTACCGCAACATCAAACTTGATTTCGTATGCAATGATGAAAAAATCATGCTGTGGTTTGACCCGGTACAAATGCAAAAGGTATTCTACAACCTCATTTCCAATGCATTCAAATATACACCCAAAGGCGGGATAATCCGCATAACGGTGGAACAACTGGCAGAAACGGTAGCCGTTTCCGTTACCGACAGCGGTATTGGCATATCAGCCGATGCCCTAAACAAAATATTCGACCGGTTCTACCAGGCCGAAAACGGACTGCACATGGACAAGACCGGTCCGGGAACCGGCATAGGACTGGCACTGACCAAAAACATAGTGGAAGCACACTCGGCCACCATCACGGTAAACAGCCAGGTGGAAGCAGGAAGCACATTCACCGTGACACTGAAAAAAGGTTCGGCACATTTCACCGAAGCACAAAAAACACATATCCAGACAGTGGAAACAAACTGCGCCCAACAGTTGAAAGACCTTGAACCTGAATTCATATCAGAAATCATCAACACGCAAACCACTGATGGATCGCCGGCCTGCACCATGCTCATTGTGGAAGACAGTAAAGAACTGCAAGCCATGCTGAAAAGCATCTTCGAGCCTATCTACAGAATAATCACCGCCTCCGATGGCGAAGAAGGCCTGCAAATGACCATTGAACACCAGCCAGACATTGTCCTAAGCGACCTCATGATGCCAAAAATGTCAGGCAGCGAAATGTGCCAGAAAATAAAGAACAATATCAATATCTGCCACATACCAGTCGTATTGCTCACGGCACAGACTGCCATCGAGTACAACATAGAAAGCCTCCGACTCGGAGCCGACGACTATGTTACCAAACCTTTCAACCTGAAAGTGCTCATAACACGATGCAACAACCTGGTGAACGGACGCAAGTTACTGCAAGACAAATACATGCACCAGACCGAATTTCCCATGCACCAGATTGCCACCAACAAACTGGACCTGGAATTCATGGAAAAAGCATACAAACTGATTGAAGACAATCTGGACAATCCGGATTTTGACATCGCCTGTTTTTCACGTGAAATGGCCATGGGGCGCACCCGGCTCTTCCGGAAAATAAAAGGAATATGCGGGCAGACGCCCAATGACTTCATACAAACCGTCCGGCTGAAAAAAGCCGCATTCTACCTGAAAAACAATCCGGAATACAACATTGCCGACATCACATACATGACCGGATTCGGCTCGCCAAAATACTTTGCCAAATGTTTTAAGGAACAATTCGGTATGCCCCCTACCGCTTACAGAAAGGAAGGAAACAACAGCGAAGAAGAAAACGTCGATGAAAATGACAATAAAAAAGATACGGAACAGGCTCCCAAAAGCTGACAAACAACCTGTTTGAAAACTGCAAGAAACATGTGTGCCCTTGCAGTTTTTTTCACCCACCTGCACGCACCCGAAAGCATAAACACTTAATAGTCAGCAAGAAACAAACGCAACGGCACATAAGTGCCATCCTAAAATACGGACTATTTTATACCTTTTGCGTCCTATTTTAGGAAATCCCGGCATCGGATTCAGCTTAACTTTGTCATCGTAACCAAACAAGAAACCATGACAAACAAAAGCAACGCATTTGCAAATAAAATCCAGCATATCCAGCTTGCAGGAATGACCGGCTTGATATCGGCATTGGCTTTGTCGGGATGCACCAGGCAACAAGAAACACCCCCCAATATATTATATGTATTTCCGGACCAGTTCAGGAACCACGCCCTGGAATTCTGGGGCGACGCCCCGTTTGACACGGTCGGGATTCTGAACGACCCCGTCCATACTCCAAACCTGAACCGCTTTGCCACGGAAGCAGTTACACTCACATCCGCACAGAGCAACTGTCCGTTAAGCAGTCCCCACCGCGGCATCATGCTCACCGGCATGTATCCCGACGGCAGCGGCGTCCCGCTTAACTGCAACGCGACACGCCCCATCAGCAGCCTGCGCACCGATGTTACGACCATAAGCGATGTCCTCAGCCGGAACGGCTATGACTGCGCCTACATAGGAAAACTGCATGTCGATTTTCCGACACCGAACGACCCTGAAAATCCGGGTCATTATGTGGAAAGCCAAGTGCCGGCATGGGATGCCTACACACCTCCCGAACGACGGCATGGATTCAACTACTGGTATTCGTACGGAACATTCGATGTACACAAATCACCACACTACTGGGACACGGAAGGCAAACGCCACGAAATCAGGCAATGGTCGCCGGAGCACGAAGCAGACAAAGCCATAGACTACCTGAAAAACCGGCGCGACCTCGGCAAACCGTTTTTCCTGATGGTAGCCATGAACCCGCCACACAGCCCGTACCGCACGTTGGATGACGTAATGGAACAGGATTACAACCTATATAAAGACAAACCGCTCGACAGTTTGCTTGTACGTCCCAACGTAAACCCGGAACTGACAGACAAACAGGCATGTGCGCCCTACTATTTTGCTTCCGTAACAGGCGTGGACCGCGCGTTCGGACGCATATTGCAGGCCCTGAAAGAACTTGGCCTGGACAAAAACACGATTGTCGTATTCACATCCGACCACGGCGAAACCATGGCAAGCCATGTGACCGACCCGAAAAATTCACCTTACACGGAATCCATGAACGTACCTTTCATGATACGTTATCCGGACAAGTTGAAACCCCATATCAACGATGTGCTGCTATCCAGCCCCGACATTATGCCGACCATCCTGTCGTTGGCCGGCCTGAAAGGACACATCCCCGCCAGCGTGCAAGGACAAGACCTTGCGGACTGCCTGCGCGGCACTGCCGACCCTGCCACATTGCCGACAGGCGTGCTTTACCTGCGGAATTTGGACGGGAACAAAGACGAGCAAGGACTCGTTACCGACTATTTTGCCGAAACACGCGGCATAAAGACAGAACGCTACACGCTTGCGCTGACACTGGACCGCAAAGGCAAACTGAAAAGTACCCTGTTTTTCGACGAACAGAATGACCCCTTCCAGATGAATAACATAAACCCCGAAGAACAACCGGAGGTTTTTGCGGATTTGTGCCGGCAAATGGCCGGCTTATTGAAAAAAGCCAATGACCCATGGTATAGAAACCGAACGCTGAACGACATAATCCCCTACGAATAGGACTGTAAGGAAAACAAGACAAACACAAAACGGACTGATTAACGTATCAAGTACGATTTTAGACTTCTTTACGGACTATTTTATCCCATTCCGAAACCAGGATCAAGATATTTTTGCAACGAAATTTCATTTTTAAACTTAAAAACAAACGTATTATGATGAAAAACATTACTCTTTTAGCTGCTGCTTGCCTTTGCAGCATTTCAGCTTTTTCCACGCGCTACCTGGTGCAAACCGGCTTGGATAGCGATGCTAAATGGACACGCACTCTTCAAGAAGGAGAAGAACTTATTGACTTGACCGAAAAAGGCAAAAAACTGAACGAAGTATATAAACAAGGCGAACATGAATGGTGGTTGGCTGCCGGCGATTATGAAATTACAGCATCCATGAATTTCGTAAACGGAGTGAAAATTTATGGCGGCTTTGCCGGAACGGAAACAAGTTTGGCTACACGCGCGCAGGCAGATAATGCACAACCATGGGAATTTGAAAACATAACAAGCATAACAGGAAACAACACATTTCCTATTTTTACATGTACAGCAAACCTCCCCATTGAAACAATCTTAGATGGTGTAACCGTTCAAAATGGAGTTACCAGCGGCAATGGCGGTGGCATGACAATTCGTCCTAACGGCTATGTACGCAATTGCCGTTTCCTATACAACACAGCAAGTGGCCAAGGCGGTGCAATTCTTTTCAATGGAGGCGGCACAGTAGAAGATTCGTATTTTTTCAATAATAATGCAAAGTTGGGTGGCGCTTGCCATATCGCAAAAATATCAAGTATAACCGGCTGTCTTTTTGAAAACAATATTGCTGAACAAGGAGGAGCCATTCGCAGTCAGGCTACCGATGGTACTATTGCCAATTGTATTATCCGCAACAACACAGCGACAACCAATGGTTCCGGCATATACACACAAACAGCAACTACCAGTGCAACCAAGATCATTAACTGCTTGATTTATGGGAACAAAACCAACGTTGCTATTTATATGTACGGCGCAGACATCATAAATTGCACTGTTGATGGAGGAAACTTAAACTCTGTATATGTTACAACAGCTGGCGGTAAAATTATCAACAGCGTATTTACATCAGACATTCAAAGTAATTTGGCTACTGGCGTTGAATTCACAAATAATGCATATAAAGCCATAACAGCAACAGAAACAATTGGGAATGTCGAGTGGACGACCTCCAACAACATCCAAATCACCGATGGCAACTTCGGTTTCACAAATGCCGCCAATGGCGATTACACGTTGGCAAGCACTTCCCCGCTTATTAATGCAGGCACCGATGTTTCCGAAGATTACGCATTGGCAGCTACCGACCTTATCGGCACGACCCGCCCGCAAGGCGCAGCCTATGACCTCGGAGCATACGAATGTCCGTATTACACCATAAGTGTAACAATCGAAGGAAGTGAATACGGTACTATTTATGATGATAAAGGCACAGCAATTCCATCCGAGACTTCGACAAGCATCAGAAAAGGCTCTACACTCAGTGGATACATCACAACTAATACAGGTTACGAAATAGCTGAAGCATATTATACAAATGCGGAAGGAACTAAAACAGACCTAAAAAACCAGATAATCGAAGATGCTGGAACAGGAAGATGGAACTACACATTGACCATAACAGAAGACATGGACATAACAGTTGTCTTCAAAGCAAAAGGCAGCACTACAAACTTGCAAGCAAACAATATCAATGCATTCCGTTGCACGGTTAACAACGGCATGTTGCAAGTGAGTGGACTCCAGCTCGGTGAAACCATAAGCATATACAACATAACCGGCAGCAAAGTAGCCGAACTCACAGCATCTGATTCAAATACATCTGTTACACTGCAACAAGGCATTTACCTCGTGCGCGCAGCAGGACAGACAAAGAAAATAATTCTCAACTAATCCATTAAAACCACCAACCGCCGGTACGTCGGAATATCCGATGTGCCGGCAAATTTCTTAATCAAAAAAAAGTACAACTATGAAGAAACTGACATTCATCATGCTGACTTTGGTATGCTCCATGAGTTTATGGGCATTACCGGAAAACGGAGTAGTTTATGTAACCCCCGACGGAGCAGGTTCCAAAGACGGTTCATCGTGGGACAACGCCATGAGCGACATTACGGAAGCACTGACCGAAGCCGTACGTACAGCAGGCAATAAAAAGGATGTATGGGTAGCGGGCGGAACATATGAACTATCCGGACCAGTAAACCTGAAAGACTCCGTAAACATGTACGGCAGCTTTGCCGGTACGGAAACAAGCGTTTCAGAGCGCCCCCAGGCAGAAGGTGCACAACCTTGGGAATTCGAGAATCCGACCATTCTGCAAGCAGATGGCACAAACCGCGTTATCCAGGCACGCGGACACATGGCTTTGGATATCGTCATTGACGGTTTCGTGTTCACCAACGGAGGCGACAGCGACAATGGCGAGAATCCGGTACTTAACGGAAAAGCAGGCGCAGTAGTCTGCCGCGGAGGAACTATCTGGCAAAACTGCATTATACGCGGCAACAAAAGTGTTGTAGAAGGCAACGGAGCCGGCATAAACATGACCGGAGGAGTCGTACGCTATTGCCTCATTGAAAACAATGCCCAAAGCATAGGAGCCAACGGCGGAGGCGGCATTTTCTCCAACCCGGCATCCGGTTATACATCGACCATTGAAAACTGCGTTGTACGTGGCAACACAAGTACAGTACGCGGTGCAGGTATCGGATTGCAAGGCGGACAAATGACCTACATACGCAACTGCGTAATTTACGGCAACAGCGCAATAAATGGAACTGCACTGCAACCCGGCGGAGGCATTCGCGCACAAGGAACATCCAACAATGAAATCAACAACTGCGTAATATACAACAACTCAGGTTCGAGCGCGGTATATTATCAAAGCGGCAATTTCTACAACAACACCATAGTTGCCAACATAGGCGGCATGTATATAGGCGGAATCACGGCCAATATTATCAACAACGTTATTTGGAACTGCACAACCGAAGACCAGACCACTCCAACCAGCATAACCGGTGCAAGTGGAGGTCCTACCTGCCGTGTACTAAACAACTACACACGTAATCCGGTTTCAGGAGAAAACGGTTGGACCATATCTGAAACGGCAGGGGTAACCAATTCCAACCTGCAATTTCCTGACAATGCAACCAATGACACGGTATGGAATCTGGAAACCAATGAATTTACCGGTGTTGGTCCATGCTTTGTTAATCCGAACACATTCTCTGTCGGAGCAGGAGAAGCGGCCGACCTGGAAGAAAATATTGAATACTGGGCCAGCCTTGACTGGAATCTGAAACCAGGTTCCCCACTTATTGACAAAGGTATGGCACTTACCGATATTCTTACGGAAGACATAACCGGTCTGGAACGTCCGCAAGGAAACAGCTGGGATATTGGCGCATACGAGCATCCATTCTTCACCGTTACAGTTGTCACCATCAAAGGAAATGAAAACGGCGTTGTTTTCGACGCAAACGATGAAATAACCGAAGGCGACACCTTCTTATTCCAAAAAGGCTCTTCATTGAATTGGTATTTCCTGCCCAACGAAGGTTATGAAGCCTATGTTACCTACACAAATGCGAATGGCGAAGAAACAAATATTTCCGAAAGCATCGATGCTGCAAACGAAGGCTTGTGTTCCTGGGTAATTACCGAAGAAATGAACATTAATATTGATTTCCGGGAAATCGGTAGCGGCCTGCACAGCCTGACAGCCGACAACATCCAGTTGAGCGCACAAAACAACCTGCTGACCATTAAGGGATTGAACATCAACGATGCCATATCCGTATATAGCGTAACCGGAGCCCTGGTATATCGTGCATCGGCTTCGCAGGCAGAGGTGTCCATTCCGTTGTCCAACGGCATTTACGTAGTCCGTATCAACAACGCGGTTCAGAAAGCCATTATGAAATAATCCCCCAACGGATAAACTCAAGACATTCCGGACGGTAACCGTCCGGATGTCTGTTTTTAAACAATTTCACAAAACCCGACATAATATGAAGAACACTTGCATCAAATATTTACTGCCTCTTTTATGTTTCCTGTACATATCGGCGGCATCATGGTCGCAGACTACGGTAAGCGGTGTCGTTCTGGACGAGACAGACATGACGCTTATCGGTGTCAATGTCATGGAAAAGGGAACGACCAACGGCACAATTACCGACTTTGACGGCAATTTCAGTTTGTCCGTAAAAAACAAGGAAGCTGTTCTTGTATTTTCATATATCGGCTACCAGACCGTAGAAATGCAGGCAAGCACCTCTCCGATGAAAATTATCATGAAAGAAGACAGCAAAGCCCTGGATGAAGTTGTTGTCATCGGTTACCAGGATGTACGGCAAAAAGACCTGACCGGTTCCGTATCCAAGGCTAACGTAGAAGATATTTTGAAAGCTCCTGTTGCCAGCTTCGACCAGGCACTGGCCGGACGTATAGCCGGTGTGAACGTTTCATCGGGTGAAGGAATGCCAGGTGGAACCATGAATATCGTAATCCGCGGTGCGAACTCCGTAACCCAGGACAACTCCCCATTGTATATCGTGGATGGTTTTCCGGTTGAAGACCCGACCGTGGCGGCCTCCATCAACTCAAATGACATTGAATCCATTAACGTACTGAAAGATGCATCCGCAGCAGCCATTTACGGGTCACGCGGCGCCAACGGCGTTATCATCATCACCACCAAAACGGGAACAGTAGGCAAGCCAACCGTTTCATACGATGGTTCGGTTGGCGTGCAACGTATCACACACACCATTCCGATGATGGACGCCTACGAGTTCGTACGACTGCAATCAGAAATATACACCGCTTCGGAAATGAGCGGTTCCAGCGGCTATTTCCAGACTTATGAAGGCAAGAAATGGACATTGGAAGACTATCGGGACATAGCCCAGTACAACTGGCAGGACCTGATTTTCCGCAACGCCATGCAGCAGAACCACAGCCTCTCGGTAGTTGGCGGTACGGAAGGCATACGCTATAACGCCTCCATGTCCTACTATGACCAGGATGGTATCGTACTCGGTTCCAACTACAACCGACTGCAAGGCCGTCTGAATACAACCCTGACCAAAAACAAACTGAAAATAAATCTTTCGACCAACTACTCGCGCAGTATTCAGAACGGTTCATCCCCATCGCAGTCGGAATACAGCGGCATGAACAACCTGTTCTACAGCGTATGGGGCTACCGTCCGGTGACACAACCTGACGTTCCACTGGAAACCCTGCTCGAGAATGCATACGATGCCAGCGTGGACCAGACAAACGACTACCGTTTCAACCCCTACATGTCATTGCTCAATGAGTACAAGAAAAACACCATCTCCTATACACAATACAACGGCTACCTGGAATATGAATTCATAAAAGGACTGAAACTGAAAGTATCGGGAGGCTACACTGTGGACAACCGCCGCAACGAGACATTCAACAACTCCAAGACACGTTACGGCTCCCCCATTTCCACCGACAAGGTGAACGCGACCATGGCCAATTCGGAACGCCGCACCTGGTTGAACGAAAACGTGCTGACTTATCAGACAATGATCAAGAAAAACCATTCGCTGAACGTTCTGGCCGGTGTGACCTTGCAAGGTTCAAGCTATGGCTACTACAGTTTCAAAACCATCAATATCCCGAACGAATCTCTGGGTATGGCCGGCATGAGCGAAGGTACGCCAAGTACGACGAGCTCGGAAGAAACGGAATGGAGCATGCTTTCCTATCTGGCACGTTTGAACTATAATTACAAATCGCGCTACTACCTGACCGCATCGTTCCGTGCCGATGGTTCCTCCAAATTTCCCCAAAACAACCGCTTCGGATATTTCCCATCCGCATCCGTAGCATGGAACTTTACGGAAGAAGATTTCTGGGCACCGGCATCATCGGTCATGAACGAAGGTAAAATACGTCTGAGCTGGGGAGCCACCGGCAACAACCGTATCGACGAATATGCCTACTATTCCCAGATCAAAC
This sequence comes from uncultured Bacteroidales bacterium, assembly GCA_944321895.1. GTDB lineage: Bacteria > Bacteroidota > Bacteroidia > Bacteroidales > Paludibacteraceae > CALUNA01. The sequence continues at coordinate 34,586 of CALUNA010000016.1, forward strand.
TGATGCAAACCGCCCAAGGCAACTACACCAACATAACAGACCTGGCACACGGAAACTACCCGTTCAACAACGAAGTATCAAGTACCGGCGCTGTTCCGTTGAACCTTGCCAACGAAGAAGTGAAATGGGAAACCACCACACAAACCAACCTGGGTTTCGACCTGGCCTTTCTGAAAGACCGCATAGCCGTAACCATCGACCTGTATGACAAATATACCACCGACTTGTTGCTGACGGCAGCTACACCACCATCTACCGGTTACCGGAGCACCGTGAAAAACATCGGGTCGGTACGCAACCAGGGACTGGAGTTTACGCTGAACACGACCAACATAGAACGGCCGCACTTCCGCTGGACAACCAACTTCAACATAGCATTCAACAAAAATCGCGTAGTAGAACTGGCCGAAGGACAGACAGCCTTGCAGACAAATGCCTATTTTGACCAGAGTTTCACCTCACCGAACTACATTGCCAAGGTGGGCTATCCCATCGGCATGATGTACGGCTATGTGTATTTGGGCACCTACAAATATGATGATTGTATCCTAACCGGTTATGACACCAATAATAACCCCATATATAAATTAAAAGACGGCATAGCACCGCACGTAAACGACATGAACCCACAACCCGGTTATGCCCGTTATGCCGACCTGAACGGTGACGGTATTGTCAATTCGGAAGACCAGACCTTTATCGGCCGCGGCGATCCTATCCACACGGGCGGATTCACGAACAACTTTGAATTCTACGGCTTTGACGTCAGCATATTCTTCCAATGGTCCTACGGGAACGACATTCTGAACGCCAACAAACTCATGTTTGAAAGCGGCTACCAGAAACGCAAAGACTTGAACAAATTCGCATCCTACATAGACCGCTGGACACCGGAAAATCCGAACAGCGATATTCCAAGCGTAGCATCCTACGCATCAGACAACGTGTTCTCCACCCGGCTTATCGAAGATGGTTCATTCCTGCGCCTGAAAACCGTATCCATAGGCTACTCATTCAGTCAGGCAATCTGCACACGTCTGAAAATCAACAAGCTGCGCATATACTTATCCGGACAGAACCTGTACACGTTCACCAAATACACCGGTTACGACCCGGAAGTGTCCATACGTAACAGCGCCCTGACACCCGGACTTGATTTCTCGGCTTATCCGCGTGCAGCATCCATTAATGCAGGCCTAAACATTACTTTCTAAACGTAAAAAACACAGATTATGAAACTGAAACACATCAAATATATTTCCCTTGCCGCCTGCACTGCGATAATGGGGACGGCATGTTCCGACTTTCTGGAAAAAGAACCACGCCTTTCGACCACGGAAACCTACTTCAAATCGGAAAGCGAACTCAATACCTTCCTCACGGGCGTTTACAGTCCCATCATGCAGGAACACTTCTACGGGAACAACTACCCGCTCTATCTGGCCGGAGGCGATGACCTGACATTCTACCAACGTTCCAATCCGGCCGCGGAAACCATGATTTGCGGAAACGCAAACAGCAGCGGCACGGAAATCCAGAAATTCTGGGCCATCCTCTACGATGGTATCAACCGTGCAAACCTGTTGCTCGAAAACGTCAACAGGAACGAAGAAATAACCCTGTCCACACGGCAGCGGATTGAAGCGGAAGCCCTGTTCCTGCGCGCATTCTACTATTTCCACCTCGTGCAATGCTGGGGCGATGTGCCCATGCGACTGGAATCCGTAAAAAGCGCATACGGGCTCGATATTGAACGTACAGACAAGCAGGTTGTTTACGACCAGCTCATTTCCGACATGCAAACGGCAATTCCGAAGCTGTACAGCCTTGCCGACCTGGACTATACGGGACGCATTACGCGAGAAGCCGCCAAAGGTATTCTGGCACGCGTCTATATGTTCCGTGCCGGTGCACGCGATACCGATGGCAATTCACGGGAATACTACGAAGCTGCACTCAAATGGGCAAAAGAAGTAAAAGACAGTGCCAGTGTTGCCAACCTGGGATTGGTAAAACCCTACAACCGCGTTTTCAAGGATTTGTGCGAAGACCTGTACAACAGCACCGGCGTAAAAGAAAGCCTGTGGGAAGCTGAAGAAGCCGGCAACCGTACCTCCGTGGAACAGGCTGCCGGACGTCTGGGCAACACACTCGGCTTCGGAGGGCCCGACCTGTCATCGTCGGAAGAATACATGAATCTGGGTGGACTCACCAATCCGGGATACAGCTATAAATTCGCGTATGCTTCCCTGAAACTGTATGAAATGTACGAAGCCGAAGGAGATACGGCACGCGGTGACTGGAACATAACCCCGTTTGAATACATCGTGAGCAGTACAACAGGCGCTGTAACCGGCAGACGCTATTATTACGGCAAACTGCCGGAAGGTTCCGTTATCCAAACCGGAATTCTGGAAGAGCAGACCGAAGCCACCAGCAAAAACAACAAGACACGCTGTGCTGCAAAATACCGCCGCGAATACGAAAAAGTATTGCCGAAACACAAGAATTACACTCCTATCAACTTCCCTATTTTGCGATACAGCGACATTCTGCTCATGATTGCCGAAGCAGAAAACGAATTGAACGGAGCTCCTACCGCACTGGCATACGAATGTATCAACGCCGTGCGCGAACGTGCCGACCTTGAGGCGTTGCCGGCAGGTTTGTCGAAGGACGAATTTCTGGCAAAACTGAAAAATGAACGAGCCATGGAATTTGCCTTTGAGGCTCTGCGCAGATGGGATTTAATCCGCTGGGGTGAATTCTATACAACCATTAAGGGCATGAACGAATACATCTACAAAGAAGGCTGGGGCAGCAACTACACCTATGCAGCCGATTATTATAACGGAGTATCAGAAGCCTATGTCTACTTCCCGATACCAACATCGGAATTGTCTGTCAACAACAAAATAACACAAAACCCCGGTTGGTAATGTATATCATTTAACAGCAAGAAAACTCGAAAATATGAAAAAGAATATTGCAATACTGCTCGGCTGCGTACTGTTGGCCAGTTGTAATCAAGATATGAAACGGGAACTGGAGTTTTCCGTTGATGTGGACATGTCAAAACCCTACATTTCTTACGATGGGACAGCATATACTTTGCCCAAGAACCAAGCTATTACATTCCTGTTTTCCGGCGATCCGGATTTTATATCCATGCGCTATGACTGCTTCGAGGAAACTACCTCATCATTGATTTTTTCAACCAATCTTTCAAATAGCAGTGCAAATCCAACCAACTCGCTGGAAGTCCTGCTTGCCAACAGTTTGCCCGAACTCACACAGAATACTGAAAGCGCGGCAACAGATTCGGCAGCCATCCGCGACCATGACTGGAACAACGTGACCGGACTTTGCAAAAATCTGCCGCTGAACACCCCGGGAGGCAACGGAACCGACACCGTTTCATTGGAAGCATACCGGGGCGGAAATGTAGTAATTGCATTCCGTTACAAACCGGAGAACAAGGATGAAAACCAACCCGGGTGGGACATCAACGACCTGCGCATTGAAACCAACCTGAAAACGTCCGGAGAAAAAATAACCGAATACGGCGTCGATTCCATAGCTGCCATCACATTTGACATGCTCAATTTGGCAAATCCATACAATGCACAAGATGCCGCATCCAACCACATATGGCGAGAATCCATTACGGAACATAAATGGTACATATCGTTTAGCCTATCACGATACGACCTGAATGAAGACTGGCTGATCCTAGGTCCTGTTGCCATTCCGACCGGCAGAAGCAGCAGTTTCTATGACACGGACAACAGCACATACGCAGTTTCCATCAAAGACATGACGGAAACAGTCACATCATACGACTACACATTCACGACAGCTGGAGTTTACGACGTTACCTTCCGTGCAAGCAACAGCAACTACATCATGGATGAAAGCATGGAAATAAAACTGACAATTAACGTTACAGAATAAATCCCGGAAACTATGAAATATAAACTGGTTTTTCTTTTAAGCCTGCTCCCTTGGTGGGGATTTGCTGCGGATGTCGCATTCAACTTCGAGACAGAAACCGCACCTGCCACACTGGTAAATAATGGTAGCGGCACACTTCAACTGGTTACAGCCCCCTATAAGGACGGCTCACACAGCCTGCAATGGAACTGGACACAGACTTCAACCGAACTGCTAATTGATGAAGCACGTACACTGCAAGTTTGGCGCGACGGCGTGATTTTCTGGGTCTATAACCCGACACCATGCGAAAATCCGTTACGCTGCGAATTCCGCGACACGGACGGAAACGTACAGTACTATTTCGACTTTAATCTGAACTTCAAGGGATGGCGCATATGCCGTATCGGTTCCAAATACATGAAAGGCGATAAAAAAGTACGTTCCAACCTGAAACTGTACCTGACATCACCGGAAGGAATGGCGGAAGGCACACTTTACATAGACCGCATGTCTTTCGTGTCGGACGTAAACTATCAGAATGCACCCGATGCACAACAGCCGGAAAACACGGACCTGACAGAATACAACAACCATTGGGCATATCTGTGGGAATGGGAAAAACAGGAATACGACATACCGTTGCCTGATGCACTGACCGAAGAAAACAAGGCCAGCCTGGAACAAGTCAAAGCAGGAATAGATGCACAATTGTCAAAAAACTCCAGAATCAATACTGCTAAGACTTATTTTGAGAACGCGGGCATAAAAAGAGAAGGCGACTTCATCGTAGGTACACCTCTTGTCATGAACGATGATGTAACGGATGGCGACATGAGTTTGGCAACCTTGGAGGTTATGCTATATGGCCTGGCACAGGATGCCTATTTCAACAACTCGGAAGAATCAAAGGAAAAATTCCTGTTGGCGTGGGACTTTGCACATGACCAAGGACTTGCTTGGGGCAGTTCCATGGGGAGCAACCACCACTATGGTTATAGCATCCGTGAAGTATTTTTAGGCATGTACCTGATGCGCGATGTGCTGCAAGAAACCGGCCGTCTGGATGAAGCGGCTGCCACATTATCCTATTGGAGCGGACTACCGGAATCGCGGGTGCCATTCAACAATACGCGCGACGGATTAGTGGATTGCTGGAACACCTTGCTGAACGGACGTGTCATAGCTGCCATCATGATGGACAATGAGCTTGAAAGCTACCGTGCCATGCAAGCCCTGACACGCTGGGTGGAAGGCTCGCTATTCCCGACCCCGGGAAATGTCGGCGGCATAAAGCCCGATGGTTGCGTATTCCATCACGGCGGCCATTATCCGGCTTATGCCATCGGCGGATTAGCCACTTTGGGTGACTTCTTCGCATGTATCAACGGCACGGAGTTCAATGTATCTTCCGATGCACGCATGAATCTTGCCAACGCCCTGTTCGCCATGAGCGAGTATTGCAATTTCAAGGATTGGCCGAACGGCATCAGCGGACGCCACCCGCTGGATGGCAGCATTAGCGCAGATGTAGTGGAAACCTTCGGACAACTAAGCCTGGCCGGCGGACTCTATCATGCAGAAGAAAGCATCGACTCCAAACTCGGTGCCGAATACCTGCGTTTGGGCGGCACTGCACTCAAAGACACATTAGGAAAAGCGGGCATTACCAAAGGAGAAACGCCGCAAGGATTTTACGTATTCAACCACGCATGCCTGGGCATACACCGCTATCAGGAAAGCATGGTCAGCATGAAAGGTTACAACAGTGACGTATGGGGCTCCGAGATTTATACCTCGGAAAACCGATACGGACGCTACCAGAGCTATGGCGCCGTGGAGATATTCAATGGCGGCGGAACAGAAGCATCCAACATTTCACGCTCCGGCAGCTGCTTCGTGGAAGCCGGCTGGGACTGGAACCGGATTCCGGGAACCACAACCATACACCTGCCTTGGAACAGACTGGTTTGCCCGCAAAGCAGCACATTAATGGCACGCTCCAACGAAGATTTTGCAGGAGCATCAGCCCTGTCAGGCGAATACGGCATCTTCGGCATGAAACTGTGGGAAGAAAATGCAATCAACAACACCTATTATACAACCGACTTCAAGGCACGTAAATCCGTATTCGCATTCGGGAAACGACTGGTGTGCATAGGCAGCAACATCAGAAATTCGGAAGACACGTACAATACGGAAACCACCCTGTTCCAGAACCGTATTTCAGCACCGAGCAAAACAATAACCGTAAACGGCGAATCTGTTACGGCCATAAGTTACAGCAATACACTCCAATCAGCCGAGCCGGTCATAATAAGCGACATTATCGGCAATTATTACCGCCTTGCGCCCAATATGGATTTACATATTGCCGGCGGTTCACAAAGTTCCATACAGAATAATGGCAAAACCGCAAGCTCAGGCAACTTCATAGCTGCATGGCTTAACCATGGAACTGCACCACAAAATGCCGCATACGAATACATGATCATGCTGAAACCCACGGAAGATGAAATTGCCGCATGGACAGAGAATCCGCAATACGAGGTTTTGCAATGCGACAGCAATGCACATATCGTCCACGACATGGAAAGCGACACATACGGCTATGTGATTTATGAATCGTCCGAATCCTTGCCGGGCTATCTGCTGGGATGCACGGAAGAAACACTGGTACTGATGCATCTGATAGATGACAACAGCATGGCCATCAGCGTATGTGATCCATCCATTAACCTGCCGGAAAAAGTCAAGAACAGCGACCAGGCTGTCCTGCCAGGCGAACCCAAAACAAAAACATTAGTACTCCCCGGAACCACATGGGCCAGCGCTGACGATGGTTCATCACCGGAACTCCGGCAAGAAAACGGCAACACGGTGTTGGACGTAACATGCCTGCTCGGTGAACCGGTAGAATTCACACTGAAAAATCCGAGTGTCAATCTCACGGAGCACCTGAACGATGTTTCCGGAATCAGATACTACCGGCTCGATGAGAACCAGATATGCATAGACGGAACAACGGATGCCGTGTCCGTCTATACGATAGATGGCCGACTCATGATCACCCAGACCGGCAAAACCGGGAAACGCATACTTCAATTGCCAAAATCGCAGGTATATCTGCTCAAGGCAAACCTGCCAGACCAGAAAACCGTTTATCAGTTAATCCTGTAGACACACTTAACTACAACACACAAAAAATGAAAATATGAAACTCAGCAACTTGTACATGCCTCTATTGGCAACCATAATGCTTGCTTCATGCGGGCCAACGCAACAACAGAAAGAACAGACATGTTGCGACCTACAAAAAACCATCGACTTCGCCTCCAAACAGATAGGAAGGCAGGTACAGATCATTGAAGAATCCGGAAAAATACTGAATCCGCGTACCGTGTACAACGGAAAAATCGAATATATCCCGAAAGACGACTGGACAAGCGGTTTTTTCCCCGGAACCATGTGGTACATGTATGACCTGACCCACGACAAGAAATGGATTGATTACGGCATCAAATATACCGAAGACCTGGATTCCATCAAATATTTGAAATGGCATCATGATGTAGGCTTCATGATTTATTGCAGTTACGGAAACGCTTATCGCATAACCCAAAATCCTGCATACAAAGATGTCATTGTTGAAGCAGCCAGGTCACTCTCCACCCGTTTCCGTCCTGTTCCGGGCGTTATCCAATCATGGGATGAGGACCGCGGATGGCAAGGAACACGCGGCTGGATGTGTCCGGTTATCATAGACAATATGATGAATCTGGAACTCATGTTCGAAGCCACCAGATTTTCCGGTGATTCCACATTCCGCAACATCGCCATAAGCCATGCCAACGCTACATTGGAAAACCACTTCCGCGATGACTACAGCACATACCATGTTATCGACTACGACAAGGTAAAGGGCGGTGTACGGCACAAACAGACGGCCCAGGGCTATGCAGACGAATCCGCATGGGCACGCGGACAAGCATGGGCATTGTATGGTTTCACGGTATGCTACCGCGAAACCAAAGACCCGCGCTACCTGGCACAGACAGACAGCATATACCACTATCTGTTTACACACAAGAACATGCCCGAAGATTTGGTCCCCTATTGGGATTTCGATGCACCTGATATTCCGTATGAACCGCGCGATGCCTCTGCTGCAGCTGTCATTGCATCGGCCTTGTATGAGCTGAGTACCTACGGCAGACCGGAATACAAAAAAACGGCGGACAAAATCATCGCATCTTTGTGCAGCTGCCGCTATCTGGCTATCCTGGGCACAAACGGAAACTTCCTGCTGATGCATTCAGTTGGCAGCATCCCGCATGACAGCGAAATAGACGTACCGCTGAACTATGCCGACTATTATTTTCTGGAAGCATTGACACGCAAAATAAATCTGGAACAATCGTAACGGGAAACAGCCGTTTTCCGTACCTTTGTCAATATCATGAAAAACACAAAAAAATGGGCAAGAAAAAAATAATCCTATATTGTTTCTTGACGTTAGGATGGCTGGGGGGAGCTTCCGGGTTGCACGCCACAACCATGGAAGAATTTACCCACCCGGCCATTTTATCCTTTGAAAAGGGCATTGCACCGGCAGAAGCCGACAGCAATTCCACACTTTCCATCAGCACAAAACACTACAAACACCTGAAAAACAGCCTTGAATGGGAATGGAATGCCCCCAATGCACAATGGTTCATACACATGCCTGTTAAATACAGCAACAAAAACACCTACGCAGACAACAACGCAATAGCAACTTTCGTATTCTGGATATATGCGGAAAAAGCCATTCCGAATGACAAAATCAGAGTGGAATTTCTGAAAAACGGGCAAACATGCTGTTTCTTCGACTACGGTACAGACTTTACCGGCTGGCGTGGCGCATGGATTGCATTCGACAGGGACATGGAAGGGAAACCGCAACCCGACATGGACGAAATCCGGATTACAGCACCCAAAACGCCACACGGCAAATTCTACTTTGACCACATTATTCCGGTCTCTTTCCAGGATGTCCGCCATCACACGGCCGATTTCCAGGCTCCCTATGTCAATCAGGAAACCAACAGCCACTGGCTGGTGCTGTTATCATCATGGCAAAACAATTTTGAAACGGAAATAGCAACCGGACTTTCTACCGACGAAAAAAACGGCATGCTCACCATTGAAAACAGGCTGGATGACCTATTGCTGGGAAACCGCAAGGCACAAAGCCTGAAACAACTGAAACAAAGCCTCGGGACATATCAGATCAAGCAAAACAACGATGGCAGTCTTAACGGATTACCCATCTTTTTTGAACGCTACGGTGAAACATATTCCTATCTGGGAGCAGCTCCCTACAACGTCATTTACAACAACGCGATGGGGCTTGTACAGGCCAATAAATTGTTGGACGACCTGGCTGTAGCCTACCACCGTGCCGACAACCCACAAGAACGGCAAGAGATTGCACAAATGTACGTACTCTTCATGCGGCACATGCTCGACCAGGGATTCCAGGCCGGAAGCGCAATGGGCACCCTACACCATCTGGGCTACAGCATGCGGAATTTTTACGTCGCATCATTCCTGATGCGCGATGTGCTGGCTGAAGCAGGACTGAAAAAACAAGTGCAGCAAGCCATGGAATGGTTCTCGGGAGCAGGTGAAGTAAAAAAGATGCCGCACGTTCCCGGAATGGACATAGATGCGTTCAACACAAGCCTCGTTCCACGGCTAAGCAGCATACTCATGCTGGACGACACACCGGAAAAAGCAGCTTATCTGCATTGCTTTGCACGCTGGATTGACAACGGCATGGCATTCTCGGACGGCACTGCAGGTTCTTTCAAGATAGATGGAACCATATTTCATCACAGGCATAATTATCCGGCCTACGCCGTAGGCGGACTGGAGGGAGCGGTCAATGCCGTTTCATTGCTGCACAAAACAGCATTTGCCTTGCAACAGACAAGCCACGAACATTTGAAAAACGCCCTGCTGACCATGCGGATATACTGCAACCTGCAAACATGGCCACTGTCACTCTCAGGAAGACATCCGGACGGCAAAGGACACTTGATTCCCGAACAGTTCGCACGCCTGGCCGCCTGCGGTTCACCTGATGGCACACAGGAAATAGACAGGGAGCTGGCTGCCGCCTACTTACGTTTGGTGCAGGACAAGCCCACCGGAACTGCGCGCAAATTCATTCAAACCGGCATAGAACCGGAAACATCGCCCAACGGCAATTGGGCATACAACTATTCTTGCCTTGCCGTACACCGGCGCGGTACGTGGTCGGCTACAGCCATGGGACACAGCCGGTATTTATGGGCCACGGAATCCTATGTCGGAGCAAACCTTTACGGCCGTTACCTGAACCACGGGAATCTGCAGATTCTGTCAAAAGGAAACCCTGTTTCCAATTTCGGCTCAGGTTTCCGGCAGGAAGGCTGGGACTGGAACCACTTCCCCGGCACGACAGCCACTGAAATATCCATGCAGGATTTGAAAGCCGATATCAAAAACGTGGATGAAAATTCCGGCTATGAAGAAATGCTATTGTCCGATGAAACCTTTGCCGGAGCCGTCACCATTGGACAACAAAACGGAGCATTCGGCATGAAACTGCACGAACACGACAAATACAACGGTTCGCTCCGCGCACGGAAATCATATTTCTTTTTCGACAACCGCATTGTCGCGCTCGGAAGCGGAATAGTATCCACCCTACCGGAAAGTCCGCTACACACCACCCTGTTCCAGGTTTTTCTGGAACAACCGGAACAAAGCATTGGCATAGCCAATGAAAAAATTACGGATTTTCCATTTGAAACCACACTCAGCAACACATTGACCCAGCTGTCGGACGGCATGGACAATTATTTTTTCATCCGCAACGGGCAAGTACATGTGCAGAAAACATTGCAGCATTCCATGCACGAAGAAACCGGCCAGCCAACGGCAAACAACTTTGCCTTGGCATATATCGACCACGGCAATGCACCGGAAAACGGGCAATACGAATACATGATTCTGATACAACCAGGACCAGAAGAGCTGGCAACAACCGCCGCGCAGATGATTTCACCCAAAAAAGCCCCATACACCGTGCTGCAACATAACACACATGCACATATTGTTCGCGACAATCAAACGCAGACCACCGGATACATCCTGTTCGAAGCCGGTGAAATTGGCGCAAAGACAACCATCAAGTCCGTTGATACGCCCTGCATGGCCATGACGACCGAATCCGGAAAGGAGATGACACTCAGCATATGCGATCCGGACCTGCATTTTTATGAAGGACCGGCCGATGATGTTTACGATGAACAAGGCAAACGCATTGAACGAAGTGTCTATTCACGCACATGGATTGACAATCCTTCCGGCATGTCACAAATCAAAATAACACTGCGCGGACAATGGACACCAGCCGAAGAATCGGAATTCTTCCAACTCATAAAATCAGACAGAAACTGCACAATATTTGCTGTCAGCTGCCAGCATGGTTTTTCACGCGAAATCAAATTACATAAAAAATAGATCATGAAACATATTGCAGAACAATTTGCCATCACAACCGAAATCGGCGAAATCAGACCGCTGAAAATAGGCCACATCAATGACTCTTTTATCATTGACAGCAAGAATCCGGAAGATACGTCATACTTCCTCCAGAAAATCAACCATAATATCTTCAAGGACGTTGCCGGACTCCAACGCAATATCCAACTGGTAACCGACCATCTGCGCAAAAAACTGCGTGAACGTGGCGAAACCGATTTGGACAGGAAAGTGTTGCGCCTGATTCCGACAAAAGACGGACAACTTTTCTACAAAGACGACAACGGGGAATATTGGCGCATCTACATAAACCTGCGGAATACGCACAGCTACGACATCATTACCCCCGGACTGGCCGAGAAAGCCGGTGAAGCATTCGGTGACTTCCAGTGCATGCTCTCCGACATTGACACCGACCAGCTGATTGAGACCATACCCGATTTTCACAACATGGAATTCCGACTGCAACAATTCAGGGAAGCAGTACAAGCCGACATTGCCGGACGCGTAGCCGAAACGCAATGGATGATTGATGAAATAGAAAAACGTGCCGAAGAAATGTGCACACCGCAACGCATGTGCCGTGAGGGACTGTTGCCCAAACGCATCAATCATTGCGACACCAAGGTGAACAACATGCTTTTCGACGAGCAGGGAAACGTAACCTGCATTGTCGATTTGGACACGGTCATGCCGGGACTGGTTCTTTCCGATTTCGGTGACTTCATGCGCACGGCCGCCAACACCGGCGCCGAAGACGACCCGAATCTGGACAATGTGGAAGTCAATCTGGACATATTCCAAGCCTATACAAAAGGCTACTTGCGGAAAGCCACTTTCCTGAGCCCAGTAGAGCTGGAATGGCTGCCTTTCGGTGCCAAGCTGTTGAGCTACATGCAGACCGTCCGTTTCCTGACCGACTACCTGAACGGTGACACCTACTACAAAATAGCATCACCCAAGCACAACTGGCAACGCAGCAAAGCACAGTTCAAACTGCTGCAAAGCCAGGAAAAACATTTCGAAGAAATGAAACAGATTGTACACACTTGTGCACAAAAGCAGGCTTGACCACAAAAGCGGTATGTAAAAAAATATCCCGGCCAAAACGGTCGGGATTTTCCATATCCGGCATAAATACAATAAAAGAAACTGCCCGACACATAGCCAGGCAGTTTCCTCATAAATTATGCTTAACTACTATTTTATTTTCTGATTTTCAGAGCACTCTTAATACCTTCGGCACGAACCAGATAAACACCGGACTGGAAAGAATCCATGTTGATGTTGCCATTGCCCTGTGCAACCTGTTTACCCAAAACATTGTAAACAACAATTTTCTTTGCCTGCGGATTCAGAATTTCACGACCGTTATAGGATATACCGGCATCGGCTATCGTATTGGAAAGAGCGGTACCTTGCAAATTCTCTATATTCACACCAAATATGTTGCAAGTATTGGACATTACCTTGATAACGATATCACCTGCATAATATTCACCGGCTTCAAGTTCCATTTCAGCGCAATAACAATTTTTATCAGCATCAGCTTTTGTTTGAGTCACAGGGTCATATCCCAAAGCATCACATGAAATTGTAAGACCACGATCACTAGAACCATTAGGCTGCCAATAAACCTGAACTTTTCCATTTGCCGTCATTGTAAAATCACCCAATTCTATTGAAGAGCCTGAAGCTGCGCGAAACATAGTACCTGTATATAGTGTATCCAACACTCCTGCTGCCGATAAATCTGGAGTATAACGAGCATCTGAATATCCACTTTTTTGATTCCAAGTATTTGCAGCCTCAGTTCCATCAGATTTTTCATATCCCTTAAACACCGTACCATTACTTGCCGTTGCCCAAGTTGTAGAAGTTACAGTAACATCTACAAGATTAGCCTTTTCTGCCTCAATATCAAGATAATTACACACCTCCGGCAATGTTTTTACAATCTGTGCATTCATTGTCATTGCAGCCAAAATCGCTGCTCCAAAAAGTAATGTCTTTTTCATAATAAATTTGTTTTTAAAAATTGAGTAATTGGTTTGTTTAATCTTCTGCGGCAAAGATATAGGATAGCAAAATGGCAGACGTGGATTTATCGCCGCAAAATGTGCACAAATTGACAATAAGTCCACATTAAAAAAAAACGGAACCGCCCGGTTTCAAATCCGGATGATTCCGACAAAACGATAATCACAAAACATGTGTTTATTTCGGACGTATGAAAATCTGTATCGGCGTTCCACAAAAATCCCACCAACTGCGTATTTTGTTTTCCAGAAAACGGCGGTACGGTTCTTTCACGTATTGGGGCAAATTGGCAAAAAACACGAATGTGGGCACTTGCGTGTTTGGCAACTGCGTTACATATTTTATTTTGATATACTTGCCTTTGGTTGCGGGAGGCGGATAACTCTGGATAAGCGGCAACAAACGTTCGTTCAGCTGTGCGGTCGGAATTTTACGGAATTTGTTTTCATAAACATGCACGGCCGTTTCCAATACCTTGAGAATCCGTTGCTTGGTCAATGCGGAAGCAAAAATAATCGGGAAATCCACAAAAGGTGCCAGACGTTCACGAATCGTCTGCTCAAAATGTTTGATGTTGCTGATTTGCTTGTCCTCTACCAGATCCCACTTGTTCACACAGACAACCAGTCCCTTACGGTTTTTCTGAATCAACGAAAAGATGTTCAGGTCCTGACTCTCGATGCCGCGCGTAGCATCCAGCATCAAAATACATACATCCGAATTCTCGATTGCGCGAATGGAGCGCACAACCGAATAATACTCCAGATCTTCGCTCACTTTTGCCTTCTTGCGGATACCTGCCGTATCAACCAGATAAAAATCATGGCCGAACTTGTTGTAACGCGTATAAATGGAATCGCGGGTCGTACCGGCAATGTCGGTAACAATGGTACGCTCCTCGCCTATGAAAGCATTGACAATGGACGACTTGCCTGCATTCGGGCGACCAACCACGGCAAAACGCGGCAATTCTTCTTCCGTCTCATTTTTCGCATCAGATTTAAAACAGGTCAGTATCTTGTCCAGCAACTCACCCGTACCAAGCCCGTTCATGGCCGACAAAATAAACGGTTCGCCAAGCCCCAGCTTGTAAAATTCAGCCGACTGGTATTGCAGGTCGAAAGTATCTATTTTGTTGGCAGTCAGGATAACCGGTTTGGAACATTGGCGCAGAATCTGCGCAACCTCCATATCCAAATCCGTAATTCCGTTCTGTGCATCCAGCACAAAAAGGACGACATCCGCTTCCTCTATGGCCAGCGCGACCTGCCGTTTGATTTCATCTTCAAACACATCGCCCGACTTGACCACCCAGCCGCCCGTATCGATAACTGAAAATTCGCGGCCGTTCCATTCGCTTTTGCCATACTGGCGGTCGCGCGTCGTGCCGGCCTGTTCGTTCACTATGGCCCTGCGTGTCCTGGTGAGCCGGTTAAACAAGGTTGATTTGCCCACATTCGGGCGTCCTACAATTGCGACAATATTTCCCATAAAGTTTCTTTTATAAATTTGGTTCAACATGCGTCCGGCAAGAACATGGTCCTCCGTCCGGACTTTCGGCCGCTACTTTCACAAGCAACGGCTGTGGGTAAAAATATTCGGCTGCAAAAGTACGGCATTTTCGGGAAAAAATAAAAAAGGCTCACACAAAACCGTCTTTTTGCGTATTTTTGCCATCGTTTTCGGATAAAAAAACAATGAAACTTGTCGGAAAAATACTTGCCTGGATTTTTGGTCTGTTTTTCGGGATTACTTTGTTTCTGGTGATACTATACAAATATGTGCCCGTCCATGTAACGCCACTCATGCTTATCCGTTCGTGCGAGGCTATTGCCAAACATGAAAAACCGCATATTGAACGCACATGGGTTGCGTTGGAAGATATTTCGCCCGACATGGTGCGTGCCGTCATTGCCTCGGAAGACAATCTGTTCCTGAAACATCACGGCTTTTCATGGGAACAAATGAAAATAGCGCGCCGTGAGGCCCTGCAAGGCAAACGTGTGCGCGGTGCAAGCACCATAAGCCAGCAAACTGCCAAGAACGTATTTTTGCCGCATCACAAATCCTATGTCCGCAAAGCCGTAGAAGCCTACCTGACCGTGCTTATCGAGTGGATATGGGGCAAGGAACGCATCATGGAAGTCTATCTGAACGTCATTGAAACCGGCGATGGCATTTACGGCGTCGAAGCCGCCGCACAAACCTATTTCCACAAGCCGGCCAAACGGCTGAATGCCGCGGAATGTGCCCGCATTGCTGCCTGTCTGCCCAACCCGCGCCGTTACCATGTCGCAAATCCGACACCATACATATTGAAACGACAGCAACAGATACTCAATCTAATGCCCAAAATGGGACGTATCGACCTTCCTGCGTCAAGAAAAAACAAATGACATCATTATGAAAATTGAAAATTGGGGACTTATCGACTACCGGACAGCCTGGGAACGGCAGGAACAGCTGTTCCGGGAAACCATCAGCCGGAAAATGGCCGGATTGCCTACCGAAAACAGGCTGGTTTTCTGCGAACATCCGCATGTCTACACATTGGGCATGCACGGGAATCCGCAAAACATGCTGTTGTCGGCGGCAAACCTGCAAAAATCCGGCGCCACATTCGTACAGACCAACCGGGGCGGCGACATTACCTATCACGGGCCCGGCCAGATTGTCGGCTACCCGATTTTCGACCTGGCATCATTCGGCATCGGACTGAAGCAATACATTTGCAATGTAGAGGAAGCCATCATACAGACCCTGCTCACTTACGATATCCGGGCAGAACGCCTGCACGGCGCGACCGGCGTATGGCTTGACACCGGCAAACCAAATTGCCGGAAAATCGCCGCCATCGGCGTACGCAGCTCACACTTCGTAACCATGCACGGATTCGCACTGAACGTCAACACGGATTTACGGTATTTCTCCGCCATCAATCCATGCGGTTTCACCGACAAGGGAGTGACTTCCATGCAACTGGAAAAAGGCAAGCACATTGACATGGAAGAAGTACGCGCCAGGCTGGCAGATGCTTTCACGAACATCTTTCAAAACAATTAAAATCATGCCCAAATCATCGTTCGCACCCATAGAAGACAGCGAAATCAGCATACTGATTTTAGGCTCCATTCCCGGCGACCGTTCCATTGCCATGCAGCAATATTACGCCCATCCGCAAAACCGGTTCTGGAAAATGCTGGCACGCATAACCGGCAAGCCCGAACCGACGGACTATGCAGAAAAAAAAGCTTTGCTGCTGCAATCGGGCATCGGTCTGTGGGACGTAGCCCGTACCGCCGACCGTGAAGGCAGCATGGACAGCGCCATCAGAAACGAGACGCCCAACAACATAGATGCGTTTCTGGATTGCCATCCACACATCAGCACCATTGTATTCAACGGCCGGAAAGCAGAAAACATGTTCCGCAAATTCTTCAGCGAACGCCCCTGCATCACCTATTGCATCATGCCAAGCACCAGCCCGGCAAACGCGGCATATTCCCTTGATGAACTATGCCGGATATGGTCCGGAATTTTTCCGAAAACAGAAACAACCCTCCATAAATTGCCTGCAAGACAAGGCCACACAAAAACAAAATGCAATGAACTCATTGCCAAGGACAGACAAAAAAAATGACAATTTGCATTTTTTGTAAATTAAATCATTATTTTTCATGCAAGATATTGCCACATTGCAGAAAAAACCATATATTAGCAGTCGCTTTTCCAGAGCATTGATTTCATGAAACAACAATTGCAAATGCTAATGAAAACACACATCGCCTATGAGTTATTTAAATTTTGACAAAACACTTTTAATCAATCTGGAACGTTCCCTGCCAAAGGAAATGATTCGTACAAACCGTGCCGGAGCCTACAACAGCACCACACTGGTTGACTGCAACACAAGAAAATATCACGGACAGTTGGTGCTCCCCATTCCGGAACTGAGCGATGACAATTACGTATTGCTCTCATCGCTTGATGAAACCGTTATCCAACACGGCGCCGAGTTCAATCTGGGCATTCACAAATACAACGGGAACAATTACAGTCCGCAAGGACACAAATACATCCGTCAGTTCGACTGTGAAGTCGTGTCACGCACGATTTACCGCGTGGGTGGTGTCATTCTGTCCAAAGAGCGTATGCTCGTATCTTTTGAGCCGCGCGTGCTGATAAAATACACGCTGTTGGAAGCTCATTCACCCACGACACTCCGTTTCAAACCGTTTTTGGCATTCCGCAGCGTAAATGAACTGACCCATCAGAACAACAGGGCGGATACGGGCTATCAGACCGTAGCCAACGGCATTGCCATGAGAATGTATCCGGAATTCCCGCAACTGTTCATGCAATTTTCCAAGACAAACACCTATCACCACAATCCCGACTGGTACAAGGACATTGAATACTACAAGGAACAAGAACGCGGCTTCGAATATCAGGAAGACCTGCTGGTGCCCGGCTATTTTGAAATGCCGATGAAAAAAGGCGAGGAAATCATTTTCTCCGCAGGAATTTCCGAAGTGTCCACACGTTCGCTGAAATCCACATGGAACTATGAACTGACCCGCCGCATAGCACGTACGGACATGTTTGCCTGCCTGAAAAACTCAGCCGGACAGTTCTACAAACGCGAAGGCAGCAAATGCTACCTGCTTGCAGGCTATCCGTGGTTCAAAGCCGTGGCACGTGACGAATTCATAGCCGTACCGGACTGCACATTCGGCATCGGGCGCATGGAATACTGGAAACTCATCATGGATGACACCGCCGTACCCGAAGTAAAAGCATTCCTGGAAGGCAAACCCGAAAAAATCAAGCTCAAAGGAATGGAGCAGCCCGATGTGTTGCTGTGGTTCATCTGGGCGATACAACGCTACGCGGCCCACACAAGCATTCAGGATGCCGCCACACAATATGGAGACCTGGTCACGGAAATCGTAACCTACATCCGCAACCAGCAACATCCGGAACTGTTCATGCACACAAACGGGCTGTTATTCGTTAACGGGACGGAAAAACCCGCCACATGGATGAATGCCGTAGAAAACGGACGTCCTATCACACCGCGCACGGGATATGTTGTAGAAATCAACGCCTTGTGGTACGATGTGCTGAAATTCGCTGCAGAACTGGCACGCTGCAAAGACAACAACCATCTGGCCGACTTGTTCGACTATCAGGCCGAAATCACACGGGAATCGTTCGTACAGACATTCTGGAACGGCACTTACCTCTACGACTACGTCATAGACAACTACAAAGACTGGGAAGTACGCCCCAATATGATTCTGGCCGTATCATTGCCCTACTCTCCGCTTGACAGGAAACAGCAGAAAGCCATCGTGGACATCTGCACCAAAGAACTGCTGACCCCCAAAGGATTGCGCACACTGAGTCCGAAAAGCGGCTCCTACCGCCCGGAATATATCGGCGGGCAACAAGAACGCGACCGGAACTACCACAACGGTCCGGTATGGACCTGTACATTCGGGGAATATACGGAAGCATACCTGAAAATATACAAGGCAAGCGGAACATCATTTATCGAACGTCTGCTACTCGGTTTTGACGCTGAAATGATGGAACTATGCATAGGCACCCTCAACGAACTGTACGACGGCAATCCCCCGTTCAAGGGTCATGGAGGCATGTCGTTCGCACGGAGCGTGGCAGCAGTAATCAGCGCATATGAAACCTTGCAAAGATATAAAAAACAGTAACCATAATCTATAATTACTCTATATGAAAGCACTAATGTTCGGCTGGGAATTTCCGCCCCACATTCTGGGAGGATTGGGAACCGCAAGCTACGGACTCACGCGGGGAATGGCCCAGCAACCCGATATGGAAATTACGTTCGTAATTCCCAAACCATGGGGCGACGAAGACCAGTCGTTCCTGAAAATAATAGGCGCATGCAATGTCCCTATCGTATGGAAAGAGAATGACTGGAATTATGTGAACCAGCGTATTGGAAGCCAGATGAATCCCGATGAATACTTCTGGCTGCGCAACGGCATCAAATATGATTTCCGCCGCATCGGCACCAATGATCTGGGCTGCGTGGAATTTTCCGGACGTTATCCGGACAACCTGGTCGAGGAAATAGGCAACTATGAGGCCGTTGCCAGTGTATTGGCCCACCAGCTTGACTTTGACATCATACATTCACATGACTGGCTTACTTATCCGGCAGGAGTATTTGCCAAACAGATATCCGGCAAACCGCTGGTCATCCACGTACACGCAACCGATTTCGACCGCTCACGCGGCAACGTGAACCCGACAGTGTACAGCATTGAACGTCGGGGCATGGATATGGCCGACCATATTATTTGTGTCAGCAACCTGACCCGCAACACCGTCATTGAAAAATACGGACAGCATCCCGACAAGGTAAGCACCGTACACAATGCCGTGGAACCCCTGCCAGATGCAGATTCCTACAAGAAAACACCCCGCAAAGACAAGATTGTGACATTCCTGGGGCGTATCACAATGCAGAAAGGTCCGGAATATTTTGTCGAAGCAGCAGCACGCGTATTGCAGAAAACCAACGGAGTCCGCTTCGTCATGGCCGGCAGCGGCGACATGATGAATGCCATGATTGACTTGGTTGCCAAACGCGGTATTGCCGACAAATTCCACTTCACCGGCTTCCTGCGCGGACGCCAGGTACATGAAATGCTGGCAGAAAGCGATGTGTACATCATGCCGTCCGTATCCGAACCGTTCGGCATATCGCCGCTTGAAGCCATGCAGGTTGGCACACCAAGCATCATTTCGCACCAGTCCGGTTGCGCCGAAATCCTGACACATGCCATAAAAACAGACTATTGGGACATCGATGCCATGGCCGATGCAATTTATGCCATAGTCAAATATCCGGCCATGTACAAAAGCCTGCACGAACTCGGACGCAAAGAAGTCAACAACATCAAATGGTACGATGCCGGCCTGAAAGTACGGGCCATATATGACAAAGTAATCAAAGAAAGACAATAAACAGAACCAATTTCCAAAGACTTTTATACAAAACATGTTATGAAAAACATTTGCTTATATTTTACGCTTCATGCACCCTACCGGCTGAAACGCTATCGCTTTTTTGAAATAGGCCAGGATCACTATTATTATGATGATTTCCAGACCGAAGACAAAATAACGCATGTTGCCCAACAATCCTACCTGCCGGCCAACCGGACGATTCTGGACATGATACGCAGCAGCAACGGAAAATTCAAGTGTGCTTATGCCGTTTCCGGTATCATTCTGGAACAATTGGAGCAATACGCCCCTGAAGTAATCGACAGCTTTAAGGAACTGGCCCAAACCGGTTGCATTGAATTTCTGGCCGAGCCCTATGCACACTCGCTGGCCTCCATCTTCAATGCAAACGAGTGGGAAAACCAACTCAAGCTACACGCTGACAAAGTAGAATCCCTGTTTGGAATCCGCCCAACCACTCTGTGCAATTCCGACCTGATCTATTCCGATGACATTGGCGACAAAGCCTATAAAATGGGCTTCAAGGCCATGCTGGTTGAAGGTGCCAAACACACTATGGGCTGGAAGAGTTCCAACTACATCTACCGCTCAGCTCCCGCACCCAAACTGAAACTGCTGGTGCGCAACACCAAACTGAGTGATGACATTGCCTTCCGCTTTTCTGACTACACATGGCAAGACTTCCCGCTGGATGCCGGAAAATACATGAGCTGGATACATTCCACACCGGAAGAAGAACCCATTGTCAATATCGGTTTCGGCTATGATGCCTTGGGCATAAACAACAATGCACAAAGCGGCATATTTGATTTTATCAAGGCACTTCCCTATTTTGCCATGGAAAACGGCATCGGATTCATGTTGCCTACGGAAGCTGCCAAAAAAATAGCAGCCGTCGATGACTTTATCAGCTGTCCATATCCCATGTCATGGTCTGGCGAAGCCAAAGACCTGAGCGCATGGTGCGGAAACGACCTGCAACATGAAGCATTGAACAAATTGTACAGTGTTGCGGAAAGAGTACGCCTGTGCTCCGACAAATCCCTGAAACATGACTGGGAAATCCTGCAGGCATCCGATAATTTCCGCTACATGAGCCACTCCGATGCCTGGGGAACAAACTACGAATCTGCTTATGAAGCATTTATGAACTACATGAACGTGTTGGCCGATTTTCTGCAACGTGTAGAGGAGCAGTATCCGACCACTATCGAAAATGAAGAATTGAATGCTTTGCTGAAAACAATCAACAATCAGGAAAAGGAAATCGAAAAACTGGAAAAGGAACTGAAAGCTGCGCATTCGCGCAAATCAACAGCCAAATAAATCTCCTTTATCAATGAGGGCGGCTCTCACGGGTCGCCCTCATTTTTTTATATCTGCCGGTGATTTTCCAAAAGGAAAATTTACTTCTGGACACCTTCACGCATACCCATGAACGGCAGACAAGCCGTAAAAAAACACCTTGTCCTGCGATACCGGCTTGATACCCGCCATGACACTCAGAATCCATCTCACAATACTCTGAAACGCGATTTCAGACAAATGAACCATATGACATGACACACACAATCTGATACCGGTTTGCACACCGGACAAACCATCGCTCTTACAAATACATAACAACCAGCACATTACAAAAATTCACCAAGTAGCTCCAATACTCTGGTAATTTCCTTTATCGGAATGAAAACAGTTGAGGCAGAAGCCATAGATGGCATGGTTGTGGAAATGGCCGACAACACATCCGAACTGGACGAAGTCATGGTTGTTGCCTTCGGTACGACGACCAAGAAATCTTTCACAGGTTCTGCAGCTGTAGTTAAAGGAGAAGAAATCAGCAAAAACCAATCTTCCAACGTAACCAATAATCTGGCCGGTAAGGTAGCCGGTGTGCAAGGACTCTCAAGCAACGGACAGCCCGGAACCGGCAGCACAATCCGAATTCGCGGTATCGGTTCCATGTATGCCAGCAATTCCCCGTTATATGTTGTGGACGGTGTCCCTTACGACAGTGATATTTCTGCTATCAACAATGCCGATATAGAATCAGTAACTGTCTTGAAAGATGCCGCCTCCAATGCCTTGTATGGTGCACGTGGTGCAAACGGTGTAATCATCATCACGACCAAGCGCGGTAAAAGCAAAGGCGCAACCGTCAATATTGATGCCAAATGGGGAAACAACACGCGTGCGGTTCCTGCATACAACGTAATGACTGACCCCGGCATGTATTATGAAACATTTTACCGGGCCTTGTACAACAGCCAGGCAAGCAAGGGCAGTGATTATGCCCACGAATACGCCAACGCATATCTGTTGGATGCCGCCAACGGAGGTCTTGGCTATCAGGTTTATACATTGCCGGACGGACAGCGTCTGGTCGGCAGGAACTTCAAGCTGAACCCGAATGCCGTTCCAGGATACAGCGATGGCAAAAATTATTACCTGGCCGACAACTGGTATGACGAGCTGTTCAAATCAAACAATCTGCGCCAGGAATACAATGTTAACGTAAGCGGTTCCAACAACGACCTGACCTATTACGCATCCATCAGCAAACTGGATGACACAGGTATCATTGAGAATTCTGATTTTTCACGTCTTTCAGCACGTGTCAATGCCGACTATCAGGCAAAGAAATGGCTGAAAATAGGCACAAACATGACTTATGTAAACTCAACCAGCCGCTCACCGAGCGACCAAACAACGACAAACTCTTCCGGCAACCTGTTCTTCCTGACTTCTTCCATCGCCCCGATTTATCCATTGTATATCAGGGATGCCAATGGCAATAAAATGCAGGATGCACGCGGTTATACCATCTACGATTACGGTGATGGAACAATAGCCAATGCAAAACGTCCGTTCATGAGCCAGTCCAACCCGGCCGGCATGTTGGAGCAGAACATTGAGCAGTATGTGAGCGACTACTTCGTCGGGAAATGGTATGCCGTAGCTGAAATCTACAAGGGTCTGAAACTGAATGCAAACATAGGTATCACATCTGCAAATAGCCGATATAACATGTTGATGAATCCATACTACGGTCAGTTTGCAAGTTCAGGAGGATATGTGTCCGTTCAGAACGGCCGCTTTTTCAGCAAGAACCAGCAATATCTGGTAACCTACGTGAACAAGTTCGGTGTCCACAACATTGATGTCCTGGCCGGTTTTGAGGCATATGATTACGTGTCATCTTCATTGTCTGGTTTCCAGCAGAAAGTATTCCAGGACAATGTGGCCGAAATAGGGAACACGATTGTGCAGCCCTCCACAAGCTCCGCGAGTTCATCGTATGCCACAATGGGTATTCTGGCCCAGGTAAAGTATGATTACGATTCAAAGTATTATATCTCGGCTTCCTATCGCCGCGATGCTTCTTCATGTTTTGCCCCGGAGAACCGCTGGGGTAATTTCTGGTCAGCCGGCGCAGCTTGGGACATCAACCAAGAAGGCTTTATGGAAGGTGCGGACTGGATTAACTTGTTAAAGTTGAAAGCAAGTTACGGTGCGCAAGGTAATGACAACTTGAATAACTTATATCCGTACATAGACCAATATACCATTTCTGAAAACAACGGTGAATTTGCAACGGCCTTGTCCTATAAAGGAAACCGTGACATAACATGGGAAACATCCTACAACATGAACTTCGGTGTGGATTTCTCGCTTTTCGATGAGCGTCTGAGCGGAACAGTTGAAGGTTTCTCGCGCCGTACGGAAGACATGCTGTACTTCAAGCCGGTTTCACCTTCAAACGGTTACGATGCGTTGCCTATGAACGTGGGGTCCATGCGCAATGCCGGTGTGGAGATTGACCTTCATGCCGACATCATCCGCACAAAATCATTCACCTGGAACATGTATGCCAATGCCACGCACGTCAAAAACAAAATTCTGGAATTGGATGAATCCCTGAACGGACAATGGATCAGCGGCAGCTACATGTACCGTGAAGGCGAATCCATGTACAATTTCTACATGCGTGAATATGCCGGCGTAGACCCTGTAACGGGCAGTTCATTGTGGTATGTTGACATTACCGACGCGGCCGGCAATGTTACGGGACGCACCACAACCGACAACTGGTCAAACGCAACACGCTATGAGCAAGGCGACATATTGCCCAAACTTTATGGCGGTTTCGGCACCTCTTTTGAATTTTACGGCGTGGACTTGTCGGTCGATTTTGCCTACCAGCTGGGAGGCCGCATCTACGACAACTTCTATTCAGCAAGCATGCATGCCGGTTACGGCGGTGATGCCGGACGAAACTGGCACATGGATATCCTGAATGCATGGACACCGGAAAACCCATACACGGATGTACCAAAGGTAAATTCCAACGACACCTACACCAATGCCATGTCTACCCGATTCCTGACAAGCTCCGACTACCTGTCGTTGCAAAACGTAACAATCGGCTACTCGCTGCCGAGCAAATGGCTGAAGAAAATCAAGGTGGAAAAAGTGCGTGTCTACGGCGTGGCCGACAACGTATGGCTATGGTCCGCCCGCAAAGGTTTGGATCCACGTCAAAGTTACTCAGCTGCCGATGCGGCCGTCTATACGCCGATCCGCTCCATTTCCGGGGGTATCAGTATCACTTTCTAACATGTCAAACCGAATAAAAACAATCAGAATATGAAAACTATCAATAAATATTTATCCGTCTTTCTGTGCGCATTGACGCTGGCCGGTTGCGAAGACATGCTGAACAAAGTGCCGGAAGGTTCTCTCATAACCCAAGACCAGAAAGACCAGGCTATAGCAAACAACCCTGCGTTGCTGGCTGCAGATGTGGCCGCCATGAATGCCAACATGATTGGCGCCATGGCCATCTTGGGTACTGACTATCATAACGATTTCGGCTATGCGGCAGCATGCATGTATATGGACTGCAACGGTTCCGACATGACTTGTGCCAATATCGGCTACAACTGGTTCTCGCCAAATTCAGATTACACGGACAGGACATATACATCGAGTGCCACCTACTTCATGTGGAGTTTGTTCTATACCCAGATTTATTCCGCCAACAATGTAATTGCTTCCGTTTCGGAGGACACGGAGGATGCCACCTTGAAAGCATATCGCGGACAGGCATTGGCAATCCGTGCATTTGATTATCTGGCTTTGGCACAATTGCACCAATTCACCTACCTCGGACACGAGAACGAACCTTGCGTACCGATTATCACGGAAGAAACAACGGCGGAACAGACATCCAACAACCCGCGCGCAACGGTCAAAGCCGTTTATGAGCTGATCATGAATGACCTGAACGAAGCCGTAAACCTGCTGAAAGGTTACAAACGCCAGGATAAGGGTTACGTGGACCAGGCTGTGGCCTATGGGTTGCGCGCAAGAGCCAACATGCTGATTGGCAACTATGCACAAGCCTATAACGATGCAGACAGTGCATTAGTCATTTCGGGTGCCACACCTTATACCATCGAAGATTTGGCTGAACCAAAATTCTGGGATGCCAACGACAAGACTGTCATGTGGGCAAATATTATAACAGAAACAAACGACATTGTCACAACCGGTATCGTGAACATGCCGTCACATTTGTGTTCTTTCTACACGGATGGTTATGTCGGCGTTGGTGCCTGGAAGAAAATCAACAAACCGTTGTTTGAAAAAATTGCTTCCACCGACGTGCGCAAAGGTTGGTGGCTGGACGAAAACGCGTCTTCACCTGTCGTTGCCGATGCAAAATATACGGACTGGTTTGCAACAGCTTCCGCCGATAGTGAATTCGGTGCTTACACCAACGTGAAGTTCGGCCCGGACAACAATGATTTGGCCAATCTGGTTCCCGCACAAGACTGGTTCCTGATGCGTTCGGAAGAGATGTATCTTATCAAAGCAGAAGCTCTGGCACAACAAAACAAAACAGCGGAAGCCCAAAAGGAATTGGAAGATTTTGTAAAAACCTATCGCAATCCTGTATATACGGCACCGACAAGCAACCTGATTGATGAAATTTACCTGCAACGACGCATCGAACTATGGGGCGAAGGCTTCATCTTCTACGACATCATGCGTTTGAAAAAGCCCGTTACCCGTGTAGAAGATGGCAACACATCGTTCCCTGCCGCATGGCAGTTCAATATCAACGCCGAAGACCCGATTTTGTTGTGGCTCGTACCGCAATCTGAAATAGAAGCCAACGATGGTATCAGCGAATCAGACAATAACGAAGCTGTTCCTGCGCCAAAGGCCTAATATGTTGAACTTTATAATTTATTTTCAATATGAAACCAGTAAATAGAATATTGCTCGCTTTTGGAGCGGTGGCTTTGGCTTTCGCTTCATGCGAAGAAATTGTTGAACGCGAAATTGCGCCCAAGGAAACCAGCGGCGTATATTTTCTGGAAACCAATGTTACGTCACACACTTTCCTGCCTGATTCAACCGTTGCTTTTGACGTGTTGGTCGGACGTGTCAATGCAGACAAGCAGGAAACCGTAAAATATACGGTCGAAGACGAATACGGAGTATTTGTCTTGCCGGACTCCATCGTTTTTGAAAAAGGAGTTACGGTGGACACCATCCACGTTACCGCTCCGAACATGACGCTGGGTATGAACGCGGAACTCAGTTTGGCCATGGACATGGAGAACGTTTCCATTTACGGCGCCGCTTCCGTAACAATCTCTGTTTTGAGGGACTATGAATGGATAAACAGGGGAACAGCCACGTTTACCGACCCATTCGGATTGGGTGCCGCTTCATGTTCGGTACAACAGGCCAAAGGAACCAATCTGTTCTGCCTGCGCGACCCATACAAAGGCTTAGAATCCGTTTTGCAGGATTATATGGGCAGTGACTGGACTATGCCAACCGGATACTCCCTGCAGTTTACCATGGATACTACAAATTGGGCTGTTGAATACCTGCCTCAAGTCCAGGATATTGGAGTTTCCGCCTTTTCCGAAATTGTATTGGGAATTGCAGGCCTGACAATTCTATACGAAGAAGCGCAGTTAGGTTGCTATCATGAATCCAATGGAAACCAATACACCATTGTCGCATACTTATACGACGGCAATTACTATTACACTCCGGAAATATATATTTCCTTTGTTTGGGACGAAGCCAATTTCCCGAATCCGGATCTGATTATTGACCCGGCAGAAGGCGACGGAAAGCTGGAACTGGATTTAGAGTTGTCGGATGGTATGGGAGCCTGGTACGGCAATTTAGGATATACCGACAAATACGGCCGTCCCCTGTTCTCCAATTACTACCTGATATTATGTGACTCCATCTACAATGATTCTTTCGCAGGAAACCAAATGATACTCGACATCTATGCAACTCCTTCGGAAGGACCGGCTTCATTTGAGGGAGAATATACAATTGGCAGCAGCATGGAGGCAGGAAACGTATTGGCCGGTTACAAGAGCGCAAGTGGCATTATGGGTTCATACATATACTATGCACCGACCAAAACTGTTCTCTACCTGTCTGAGGGCACGGTTACCGTAAAGGATGAAACAGATGGAAGCACCAGCATCCGGGTTGCCGCCCAAAACCTGACAGGAGATACAATCAATATTTCCTATAAAGGCGAGTTGCAAATCATGGACGCGACCCAAACCCGTAACATGGACACAAAAAACAAAAGCGAATTTGTTTCATCGTTTCATGCAGCATCTTTGCCCACAGTCCGGAAACCGGTAATCAACCTTAAACCGGCAGCTAACATAAAATTCTAATTTGTAACAAAAGAACAAAGAAGATATGAACAAGATCATAAATAAAACAGTTTTACTGGCAGCTTTGGCCGTCAGCGGCTTTGCATGCCAGTCACCGGAGTTGGACACATCTGCTCTGGATACGGTTGTTTCCGAACGTGAAGCACTTACCATCAACCGCGTACAATATGTCGGAGACAATTTGATTTCCGAAACATTTGCCATCAGCCTGGCATCGGAAGGTGTCAGCGTCAGTTATAACGACACATGGCAACCCACCTACTACGGACACGGATATTTCATTCAGTTTGAAGCTACTGCACCCGTACTCACGGAAGAAGGCGGAATTCCTGCTGCCGGCATGTACAATTTGTCCGATACGGCCATATACATGATTAGCCGCGCATACGTTACCATCATACACGATGGAGCCAGCTCCAGCACAGCGCAAACACTTGCCCTGACAGACGGTACGGTAAAAATATCGGAAGATGCCGGAAACTATACCTTTGATGTGGAATTCACTACAGTGCTTGGCACAAAAATACAGGGCCATTCGGCCAAGGCTGAAAAAATCCACGTGGAAAAAAGCAGCTATTGGTTTGAACCGACAGCAGAAGACAAGGTGCTGAAAGATACCGAATGGAATGTAAGCGAATTCTCTTTTAAATATTCCGAAGATGCGTCAGGAAGATATTCCGAGAACGTACTCACCTTGCCCACCAGTGCCGGAACAGCTGTTATCTCATACTACGACTATGCATGGGACTATGCTACTCAAGGGATTATACAGAATCCAACAGAGCCTTTCCCAGATTCCTTTTATGAATCCCTCGGCGTAAAATCTCCATACAATGCTCTCTCGGCCGGCATCTATGAACCCGAAACCGATGGTCCGTGGGGCGGTTCATTTGGCTCACCGGATGGAGGCGATATCAGCAGCTACATTCTGATGAACTCCACGGAAACCTCCGGATATTCAGACGTTTACTGGATTACAGGCGGAAAGTTGGATGTTACAACTTCCGTGGTAGAGAACAAAGAATGCCTGAAAATCGTGGCCGACCTGGAAACATCAAATGGTTCCACCATTAAAATCACCTATGATGAAGCAGCCGCAAAATAAACCGGTTATCTAACATGATATTCTGCATGCAAAATGGCGTATCCTCAGATACGCCATTTTCTTTGCCCCATCAAAAAAAATATCGAAAAACGATATTTTTTTTTCGTATTTGGATAACTTTTTGTTTCTTTGCCCCGGAAAAGGAACCAAAAGTTCCAGAAACAGACAGAAACGGGTATGAAGCGGTTCAAAGTTTTCACAGTAATTTTAGCTGTAACCATTGGTTTGGCTACCTTGCCGGGTATTATCCAGGACTTTATGTTCGGTTGGTCACTTGGTAGCTCGCAAGTGGAACGCCACACTTGCGATGCCCTGCAAATTCCTTTGCGGGCAGACCGGGGCGATATATTCACCACATCGGAAGAAATCAGACTGAACGGAATTCCGGCACAAGTATCTCTCGGCAAAATAGATATTGCCATTCCAGACTCGTTTCTGGCGGAACATCGGGAAATGAAGGCCGTACGCAGTTTCCTCGCTTCGGAAACGGCCATGACAATCGTATCGCTGGTGGCTCTAATTGCTATCGTGTATATCGCAATTGAAATTATCCGCGTGTTGTATTCCGTTTTGCGCACACGTTTGTTCGAGAAACGAAACCTCCGGCGCATTAGCGTGATAGGCTGGTTGCTATTGGCGCTCGAATTATCGTTTGCCATTGTCCGTTGGTGGCAACTGCAAGCCTTGTGTGGATTTGTCCATTTCGAAAATTACCATGTCAATTTTATGGAGATTTTCAACGCTTACGGCATAATCATGGCAATTATCATTTTACTGATGAATGAATTGCTCCGGTTAGCCGTGAATATGAAGGAAGAACAAGATCTAACCATATAATTATGCCGATTATCGTCAATCTGGATGTCATGATGGCCCGTCGCAAAATATCGCTGAACGAGCTGTCCGAGCGGGTAGGCATTACGCCGGCCAATTTGTCCGTGCTGAAAACAGGCAAAGCCAAAGCTATGCGTTTCAGCACGTTGGAGGCCATTTGCAGCGTGCTTGACTGCCAGCCAGGCGATCTTCTGGAATATGTCTGTGACGAAAACTCATAAATAACATACACCTCTATTTATTTAATTATGAAATTGAAACGCTATGTGGGGCTGTTGGCCCTTGCGCTGTTAGGCGTAAACGCCTCGGCGCAGAAAGAAGGTTTGACGCAATTCAAACTCGACAACGGTTTAACCGTTTACATGTGGGAAGACCATAACCAGGCCGATGTGAGCGGATACGTGGTTGTGCGTGCCGGCTCTATTGACGAGCCCGTGGAATATACCGGACTAGCGCACTATCTGGAACATGTCCTGTTCAAAGGCACACAGGAAATCGGTGCACTGGACTGGGAAAAGGAAAAACCTTTGTATGAAGAAATTATCAAATTGTACGATGACTTTTCCGACTCGACCGACCCGGTTGTCCGTGAGGAACTGACAAAAAAAATCAATGAAGTTTCCAAACAGGCTGCCCAATATGGAGCTACAGACGATTTTTCCAACTTGATTGAAGGCATGGGCGGCGAAGGCCTGAATGCTGGAACGAATTACGACCAGACTATTTATTACAATAGTTTCCCTGCTTTCCAGATGGAAAAATGGCTGACTATCAACTCCGACCGTTTTATCAATCCGGTTTTCCGTGCATTTCAGGCAGAATTGGAAAATGTGTTTGAAGAATACAATCTGTATCAAGATATAAATTCGGAACATACCCGGAATTTCATTTTCTCACATTTGTATGCGGGTCATCCGTATGAACGCGACATTATCGGTACTGCCGAGCACCTGAAAAACCCGCGTTTGAGCAAACTGATTGAATTCTACAACACCTGGTATGTGCCGGAAAACATGGCATTGGTGCTGGTCGGCAATTTCGACACGGAAACAACAAAACCTCTGATAGCGAAAACATTCGGCCGTTTGGAGAAAAAATCCGTTCCAGCACGCCAGCAATGGCCAGAAACCGACTTCACGGACAACCCGAAATTCACGGCAAAACTGGGCTATTACCCGCAAATCGTATGGGGATTCAAAGGCGTGCCCAAAGGACATCCGGATGAACTGGCACTGGAAATGTGCGTCAGCCTGCTGTCAAACAGCATGAGCACCGGTCTGCTTGACAAACTGACCTTGGACGGTGATGTGCAGGGAGCTGCTGCCGTATTGGACTCGCGCCGTGACCAGGGACGCGTTCTGGTGTTCTGCGTGCCTTATTTCGATGCAAACCTGCGCACCTACGAATCCGACCGCGCAACGGAAAAAATCATCTTCCAGGAATTGGACAAATTGCGCAACGGCAATATAGAAGATTGGTTGATACAGTCTGTAAAAGATGAATATGCACGCAGTTTTGATTTGATGTTGGAATCTTCCTATGCCAAATCGAATCTGCTGATGGAAGCGTTCACCTACAATATCGACGTGGACGAGATTCTGGGTTGGAAAGACAAAGTAATGGCCATGACCAAGGAAGACATCCAACGGGTTGCCAAACAGTATTTTGCCGCTTCGCACATGACTTTGTCCATAGAAGAAGGCACACCAAAGAAAAACAAGCTGAAGAAACCGTCCATCGACCCGCTCGATCCGCCCAAAGGCGTTGAAACAGCCTACTCGAAAATGTTGAAGGAACTGCCAATGGGACACATACAGGAAGTTTACAACAACTTTAATGATGTTACAGAAATCGAACTCTACGACCGCGTAAAACTGTTCTATACGGAAAACAAGGCCAACGACATTTTCTCACTGACTCTGAAATACGGTGTCGGTACGGAAAAAATGCCGAAACTGGAATATGCCACCCAGCTGATGAACACAGCCGGCATCATGCCCAGCATTGATGCACAAACATTCCGCCGCCAGTTAGGCGAACTCGGTGCAAGCTGCAGCTATTCGGTTTCAGATGACTACTTCACCATCCAGGTTATCGGCAAGGAAGCAAACCTGACTGAAATATGCAAACTCATAACCCAACAGATATTGCTGCCAAAACTGGACGACAAACAGCTGAACAACGTGAAAGGTTACGAAATCAGCTCACGTATGGTGGAACAGAAAGACAATGAAACACAGGCCGATGCACTGCTGGAATACGTTCTCTACAAAGACAAGTCGAGTTACATTGACCGTATGTCAATCATGGATATCATTGAAGCAGAAATCGGCACACTGACCGGCGAAATTATCCGTGCCACCGAATATGCTGTCGACATCCACTACGTCGGCCAAAAACCCGTGAACGAAGTAAAAGACATATTAATGGGCAACCTGCCAATGAAGGAAGGCGTAAAAGCCAGTGATTCACCGCTCTACAAAACCAAGGAAGTTTATGAAAATCCCATGCTGTTCTTCCTGCCGAATTCCAACATGCAACAGGCCAAAATCTATTTCTACGTAGATGGCACGCCCTATGAGATTGCCGGTGATGTTGACCGCATGGCATTCAACCAATACTTCTCCGGAGGTTTCAGCGGACTGGTAATGAACGAAATACGTGAAAAACGTTCCATGGCATACACCGCATACGGAGCCATGTTCACACCTCCTGTAACCGGAAAGAAAACCTACTTCCTGGGGTACATCGGCACACAACACGACAAAGTGGCTGATGCTGTCAGTGTCTTTATGGACCTGTTGACCAACATGCCGGATCATCCGGAACGTCTGGAAAACATACAGACTTATCTGCGCCAGTCCATGCTGACCAACAAACCGACATTCCGGACCAAAAGCCAGGTGTTTGATGCATGGCAACGCCTCGGTTACACGGACGACCCGGCACGCGTCAACAAGGAAAGTCTGGACACTCTGACCTACGAACGTATCCAGCAATACTACAACAACTACATAAAAGGCAAACCGGTGTGCATCGTCATTATGGGCGACCCGAAACTGATTGACATGAAATCAATTTCCGCCAAATATGGCAAAGTAACCAAAATCAACAAAGGAAAACTGTTCAGTGCCGAGTAAAAATACTTCCGGCATAAACAAAAAGGCAGGATGTCGGCCACGGCATCCTGCTTTTGTTTTCCGGAAAAATAATCGTAGCTTTGCATCCGCTTTGCTGTCATGGCAACGCGGAACAACAGCCATTTATACAACTACCTATGAAATTACATTTTGAAACCCTGCAGATACATGCCGGCTACACGCCGGATGCGACCAACTCGCGGCAAGTCCCGATTTATCCGACAACAGCCTATACGTTCGACAGCGCGGAACACGGCGCGAACCTGTTCAACCTGGATTTTGAAGAAGGACATTCGCCATACATCTACACCCGGCTGAACAATCCGACCAACAGCGTCTTTGAACAACGCATGGCAGCCCTGGAAGGAGGCGTGGCAGCAGTCGCAGTGGCTTCCGGACATTCCGCCCAGTTGATAACCATGCTGAATCTGCTGAAAACCGGCGACAACATCGTAACCTCGCCTTATCTGTACGGCGGAACGTACAACCAGTTTTTCGTATCGTTCAGGGAACTCGGCATAGAAGCGCGCAAAGCCGCCTCAGACTCAGCCGAAGACATGGAAAAACTGATAGATGAAAACACAAAAGTACTCTATACGGAAAATATAGGAAACCCGTTTTTCAATGTTCCGGATTTTGAAAAAGTAGCTGCCCTGGCACAAAAATATGACATCCCGCTTGTTGTGGACAACACGTTCGGTTGCGGGGGCTATTTGTGCCGCCCCATAGACTATGGCGCAAATATCGTCGTGGAAAGTGCCACGAAATGGATTGGCGGACACGGCAGCGTGATGGGCGGCGTCATCATCGACGGCGGAAATTACAACTGGGGCAACGGAAAATTCCCCAAATACTCCGAGCCGTCGGAAGGATATCACGGCCTGGTTTTCTGGGAAAAGTTTGGCAAAAAGGCTTTTGCCATGCGTTGCATAGCGGAAAACCTGCGCGACTTTGGACCGGCCATGAGCCCGTTCAACGCCTGGCAGATGCTGCAAGGGCTTGAAACGCTCTCGGTCCGCGTGCAGAAAATGTGCGACAACGCCATGGAACTTGCCCGTTGGCTGCAACAGAATCCACGCATCCTGTCGGTCAATTACCTCGGTCTGGAAAGCAGTCCATACCACGAACTGGCACGCAAATATCTGCGCAACGGCTTTGGCGCCGTGCTTACATTCCGCATCAAAGGCGGTCTGGCCGATACGGTAAAAATGGTGGAAAGCCTGAAGCTGATCAGCCACGTAACCAATATCGGCGACGTGCGCACATTGATAACGCATCCGGCCAGCACAACCCACCGCCAAATGAGCGAACAGGCGCAAATGGATGCCGGTGTCTATCCGGACATGTTGCGCTTGTCCGTCGGACTGGAACACTTGGACGACATCAAATGGGATTTGGAACAAGCTCTTAATTTTTAATACGTTATGGAACAGAAAAAAGGAAACCAGCTCAACATAGAGCTATCGGCGGAAGTGGCGGAAGGTATCTATTCCAACCTGGCCATCATTTCACATTCCACCTCGGAATTTGTACTTGATTTTGTCCGCATCATGCCGGGAACGCCCAAGGCACATGTCAAATCGCGGATTATCCTGACACCCGAACACGCCAAACGGCTGCTGTTCGCCCTGCAGGACAATATCGTGAAATACGAACAGCAATTCGGCAAGATAAGCACGCCGGACAGCGGTTCAAACATGATTCCACCCGTTCCCATGAGTTTCGGCGGCGGGGAGGCATAAGCCTTGTATGCATACAAAAAAATCCGGTCTTTTACTATGTACATGACCGGATTTTTTATGTTCCTATTTCACTTTTTCAATCATAAATCCCGGTGGACAAGTACCGTTCGCCGGTGTCGGGCAGGATTATGACGATATTTTTCCCATGGTTTTCCGGCCGGCGGGCTATTTGTGTTGCCGCCCACACGGCAGCTCCGGCCGATATGCCGACCAGCAGACCTTCCGTATGCGCCAGTTCGCGGCTGGTTTGCATGGCGTCCGCATCCGACACGCATACAATCTCATCCACCACGGAAGCATCGTAGATTTTCGGAACAAATCCGGCACCAATGCCCTGAATGGCGTGTTTGCCGGCCGGTTTGCCCGACAGCACGGCTGATGTAGCCGGCTCGACTGCTACCATGCGGATATTTGGATTGTGCTTTTTCAGTCCGCGACCGATACCGCTGATGGTGCCGCCCGTCCCGACACAGGCCACGACCATATCAACCTTTCCGTCCGTGTCTTCCCATATCTCCTGTGCCGTTGTTTGCTCATGTGCGAGCGGATTGGCCGGGTTCTCGAATTGTTGCAGGATTACGGCCGCAGGATTCTCGCGTTTCAATTCTTCCGCTTTCCTTATGGAACCGCCCATGCCTTCCGCCGCCGGTGTCAGGACGATATTTGCGCCCAGGGCTTTCAGCAGGTTACGCCGCTCCAGGCTCATGCTCTCGGGCATGGTGAGTGTCAGGCGGTAACCTTTGGAGGCCGCTACAAAAGCCAGCCCGATACCGGTGTTGCCGCTGGTCGGTTCAATGATTTCGCCACCGGGTTTGAGCAAACCTTTGTTTTCCGCGTCGGCAATCATGGCAAACGCCACACGGTCTTTTATGCTCGATGCCGGATTGAAGTATTCCAATTTGGCAATCAGCGTTGCGTTTGACTTATGTTTGCCTGCATAACCGGCCAATTCCAGCAGCGGCGTGTGTCCGATCAAATCAGTCAGATGTTTGGCTATTTTCATGACTTGCTGTTTTTTTAATGGTTTTACACTATGGAGTTGCGTTGGAGTTCATCCAACAATTCGTGCATGTTTTTCAAGACAATGTCGGCACCGGCATCCTGTAAATCTTCCGGCCTCAGAATGCCCGTATTGACACCGACAGTGAACAGTTTGGCCGCGTGTCCGGACTGCACGCCCAAGGGTGCATTTTCTATGACAACACCTTCCCAAGGTTGCACACCCGCCTTTTGCAAAGCCATCAGATAAGGTTCCGGATCCGGCTTTCCGTGCCGGACATCGTGTGCCGTAACCATTTTTTCTTTCTGGAAGATACCCGGAAAAGAATGCTCCAGTTTCCCTAACAAACTTGCCTGTCCCGAACCGGTTACGACAAAAATCTGCATTCCGGCATTTTTCAGTGCATTCAAAACCTCCGCAACCCCAGGTATTGGCTCGGGAGCACCGCCGGCATCGAACAAATCGGATTTCAGACGATAATATTTTTCCTGTTCCTCGACGGTGGATGGCCGGCCGAAAGCCTTTCGGATAAAAATGTCAATAATGCGCCGGCCGGTCTGGCCTTCGTTCAGAAAAGCATCGTATTCTGAAAACTCAATGCCTATTTGCCGCATGGTTTCCACCCAGGCTTTGGCATGGCGCGGCATGGAATTGAACAGCACGCCGTCCATGTCGAAAAAGAATGCCTTGGGCGCAAAATGCGGATATTTGTTTGCGGCAATAAACCGCGTAATGGCTTGTGCTAACATATGAATTTTTGTTTGCAAAGGTACGGAAAAAAGTTAAAAACTTATCCTGTTTTGCCAGATGCTTCCGTTTTTATTATCTTTGCGGCTCGATTTCAAAAACCTAAAAACCTGCTGTTTATGCGTAAGTTTCTTTGGATTGTCTTTAGTTTTTCGTTGCTTTTGGCAACTTCATGCAGTTTAAATACGGAATCGCACCATACACCGCTGATACAAGTACATTCCATGGTTTCCGGCACGGATACCCTGTCTGTTTTAGGAACGGCCGATGGCTATGTCATGGACACGATTGCCGTAGGCGATACGGTTTTATTTACCGTCAGCTTTTACAGTTACACAAATCTGCTGACCGGTTTTTCCATTGTACGCGAAGAAGAAAAAGCCGATATTGAATATAAACTCAAGGCCGATGTGGACTCGTTGCTCACGGCCGCTTCATCCGATTACGAAAAAGGCTTGTTCTACGTTCCGGCCGGCTATTGCTATGTAGGCCTGCAGTTCAACTACATCCCGAAAGAATCCGGCGAAAACGTTAATCTGCTGTTCACGGTCGATTCCGATTCCAATTATCCGCACAACGAACTGAACATAAAAACTCCGATCCGTTAATTTCCGGGTCAGAGTTTCTTGGCTTCCTGCCAGAGGGTTTCCATTTCGTCCAGGGTCATGTCATGCAACGAACGTCCCTGCTCCTTGGCTTTCTGTTCTATGTAGTTGAAACGCTTGATAAACTTGCGGTTTGTGCGTTCCAGCGCATTTTCCGGATTGATATGGTACAGGCGTGCCGCATTGATAAGGCTGAACATCACGTCGCCGAACTCGGCTTCCATTTTGTCGGCATCCTTGTGCCCGACTTCCGCCTGAAATTCGCTGATTTCTTCCTTTACCTTGTCCCAGACCTGTTCGCGCTCGTCCCAGTCAAAACCGGCCGAACGGGCCTTGTCCTGAATGCGGTGTGCCTTGATTAACGCCGGCAAAGCCTCCGGAATACCGCCCAGAACGGTCTTGTTACCGCCTTTCTCCTTCAGTTTCAGGTCTTCCCAATTAGCCATAACCTGTTCGGATGTATCGGCTGCGGCCTGCCCGTAAACATGCGGATGACGATAAATCAGTTTCTCACTGAGCCGTTCACACACATCGCATATGTCAAAATCATCCGTTTCACTCCCAATCTGCGCATAAAACAGCACATGCAGCAATACATCGCCCAGCTCCTTGCAGATTTCATCCTTATCCTGCTTGATGATGGCTCCGGCCAGCTCATAGGTTTCTTCTATCGTATTGCATCGCAGGCTCTCGAAAGTCTGTTTCCTGTCCCACGGACATTCCTTGCGCAGCCTCGCTACAATACCTAAAATACGCTCAAAGGCTGCCAGTTTTTGTTCAATCGTATGCATATATCTTGTTTTTATTGAAAAGGTTCCCTGTATGTACAGCCTTCTTTCCAGCGGCTGCAACCGTATGCCGTGTTCCCGCGGATGACTTTCCCTTTTTTGCAGACAGGGCAAACGGCACCGGCCTTGTCGGCTTTCACATCGCGTATCAGGTCGCGCACCATTTGTTTCAACTCGTTCAGGAAATCGATGGCGGCATAGTTTCCGCGGTCTATTTCGCGCAGTTTCTTTTCCCAGCGCCCGGTCAGTTCCGCCGATTTCAGCAACTCGGAATTGATGGTATTGATCAGTTCAATGCCCGTTTCGGTTGGAATCAGGTTCTTGCGTTCCTTGCGGATATAATTGCGCTTGAACAGCGTTTCAATAATGGCCGCGCGGGTTGAAGGACGGCCTATGCCGTTTTCCTTGAGCGCATCGCGCAGCTCATCGTCTTCCACCAGCTTGCCGGCGGTTTCCATGGCACGCAACAGGGTGGCTTCCGTGTAAGGTCGTGGCGGTTGTGTCCATTTTTCGTTCAGGACAGGCTCGTGATTGCCCGATTCGCCTTTCTGGAAAGCCGGCAACAAGTTGCTTTCTTCATTTTCCTTGTTTTCATCCTGTTGCTCACGCGCATATAATGCACGCCAGCCGGCATCCTGTATCTGTTTGCCGGTTGTCTTGAATTCGATTCCGGCCGATTCGCCGATTACCGTAGTTGCCGTAAACTTGCAATCCGGATAGAAAGCCGCAATAAACCGTCTGGCAATCAGGTCAAAAACGGTTTTCTCCGTATCGGTCAGCCCTTGCGGATGTACGCCGGTCGGAATAATGGCATGGTGGTCGGTCACTTTGGAGTTGTCGAAAACCTTTTTTGATTTTGGCAACGGCTTGCCCGACAGCGGTGCCGTAAAAGCCGCATAATCTTTCAGTCCCTGCAGGATATTCGGGCATTTCGGATAAATATCATCACTCAGAAAAGTCGTATCGACACGCGGATAAGTCGCCACCTTTTTTTCATACAACGATTGTATCGTCTGGAGCGTGATGTCCGCCGAATAGCCGAATTTCTTGTTGCATTCCACTTGCAGGGAGGTCAAATCGAACAAACGCGGCGGAGCTTCCGTGCCTTTCCTGGCCGAAATATCCGTGATGCGAAAAGGCTCGTTCCTGACTTTTTCCAGCAATTCCTGCCCGACCTTTTCATCCGTAATGGGCGCGATTCCCCTGTTCGTTTCCGTGTTGGCGTTTTTCTTCCGGCTGTTGTCGACTTGGGCGGCCTCTTCGGCCAGTTCCTCATCGCTTTTGCGCACTATGGCCGAAAACAAGGTGTCGCGATACCTGGTTTTCAGTTCCCATGACTGTTTGGGAACAAAATGCGTGATTTCCTTGTGCCGATTTACAATCAGTGCCAGGGTCGGTGTCTGCACCCGCCCGATGGACAAGACCTGCCGGTCGCGGGCATAACGCAATGTATATACGCGGGTTGCATTCATGCCGAGCAGCCAATCGCCGATGGCGCGCATCAAACCGGCTTCGTACAGGTTGCGGTAGGCGCTCTGGTCCTTCAGGTTCCGGAATCCTTCCTTAATGGCTTCCGGTGTCAGTGATGAAATCCAAAGCCGCTCCACCGGGCATTTGCACTGTGCTTTCTGCAGCACCCAGCGTTGAATCAGTTCGCCTTCCTGCCCGGCATCCCCGCAATTGATAACCTTGTCGGCCTTCTCCACCAGACCTTTGATAATATTGAATTGCTTTTGTATGCCAGCGTCTTCCGTAACCTTTATGCTGAAACGTGCCGGAATCATGGGCAGGCTGCCCAGTGTCCAGTTTTTCCATTGTTCCGTGTATTCGTGCGGCTCAAGCAGGCTGCACAAATGCCCGAATGTCCAGGTTACCTGGTATCCGTTTCCTTCCATATAACCGTCGCGACGGTTGTCGGCCCCAAGAACCTGCGCAATGTCCCTTGCAACGGATGGTTTTTCGGCAATACAAACAATCATACGTGAATTTTCCGGCAAAGGTACGAATAAAGCCCGAAACGGAATAGCTAAATTTTATTGTCTGCAAAACCGATTCTCCGTTTCCCATTCACATTTCCACAAGGAAAATTATGACACATACGTACAGAAAAGGGGAGATTTTCGTACAACCTGTTGGCAGAAAAAGGGAATTAATCTACTTTTGTATAACATTCATTTTTTTATTTACGCACACATGAAAAACAGTTTATTGATTGGCTGCGGCATTGGCAGCTGCATGTTGGTTTCCTGTACGGGCAACCAAAAGAAAAAGGCCGATATGGTTTTACCTCAAACACCCAACGTCATTTTTATCGTTGCCGACGATTTAGGCTATGGCGATTTGGGATGTTATGGCGCCACACGCGTTCAAACACCGCACGTGGACAGTCTTGCCGCTTCCGGAATCCGTTTTACGGATGCGCATGCAGTAGCTGCCACGAGCACACCATCGCGTTATTCACTGTTTACCGGCCATTACAGCTGGCGACGCAACGATACAGGCATAGCTCCCGGCGATGCGGGAATGATTATCCGTCCTGAGCAGACCACGATTGCCGACATGTTCAAACAAGCCGGTTATATGACCGGAGCCATTGGCAAATGGCATTTAGGATTGGGCGATACGACCGGTTCGCAGGACTGGAACAAAACCGTTGCTCCCGGACCGAGCGAGATTGGTTTCGATTACTCTTATTTGATGGCTGCCACGGGCGACCGCGTGCCGTGTGTATGGATGGAAAACCAGATGGTCGCCAACTACGATCCGGATGCACCGATATTTGTAAGCTATAGCACACCTTTCCCCGGCGAACCGCTGGGACGGGAACATCCGGAAATGCTCACCAAGTTACGCCCATCGCCCAACCAGGGACACAGCGATGCGATTGTGAACGGAATTTCGCGTATCGGCTATATGAAAGGTGGCGGCAAAGCCCTGTGGCAGGATGAGAACATAGCCGACACGATAGCCGCCAAGGCCGTGCAATTTATCCGCCAGGCAGACAAGCCTTTCTTCCTGTACGTGGGCACCAACGATGTGCATGTGCCACGCTATCCGCACGAACGTTTCCGCGGAAAAAGCGGCATGGGCTACCGCGGTGATGCCATTCTGCAATTTGACTGGACAGTAGGCCAGATCATGCAGGCCCTGAAAGACAAAGGCATATTGGAAGAAACCCTGGTGATTCTGACCAGCGACAACGGACCGGTACTTGACGATGGATACATGGACCAGGCAGTCGAGCTGGTCGGTGACCACAAGCCATGGGGCAATTTCCGCGGAGGCAAATACAGCATCTTCGAGGCTGGGACACGCATTCCGTTCATTGTAAGCTGGCCGACACAAGTGAAACCTGCCGTTTCGGACGCTCTGGTTTCACATATCGACCTGTTTGCATCCATGGCAAAACTTGTGGGTGAAACTGTTGCCCCCGATGCAGCCACAGACAGTCAGGAACATCTTGCCACACTTCTGGGAACCGATACGGCCGGAAGGGAATATGTAATAGAAGCCGCCTCGTCGCTGTCCATCACGGACGGAGAATGGAAATACATCAGCCCGAACAATTATCCATCGTATTACGAATACACGCAAATAGAATCCGGCAACTCAACGGAAGAACAGTTGTATCACTTGAGCGAGGACATGGGTGAGCAACACAATGTCGCTTCCGAATATACGGAAAAGGTGGCCGAACTCAAAGCCTTGCTTGAACAGGAAACCGCCAAAGGATATATGCTGGAATAAGGACAACCGGCTATAAACAGGCAGCCAGAAGTGAAATCCACTTGCTGGCTGCTTTTTTGTATAACAAATCCGACCATATTCCATAACCAGCGGCTGTTAAAAACGGAAACATCCGTATAAACCGCTACATGCCTTTGCTGCCGGACATTTCATGCAGAATGGCGGACGGCTGCATGAAAAGGCTGGCCTCTGAACCTTCTCCCAAAACGTATATACGATTTGATTAAAAGGTATATAGGAATTGATAAAAAGGTATATACCTTTTGTCCAAAAAGTATATACCTTTTTCTTGCAATGTCAAAAACAAAGACAACGTACCAAAATTTCTGATACGCTGTCTTGTCTTTATTGGAACAATTCAATTGTCCTTCTTAGAACAACATCATTGAAGTCGGCTGCAGGACATGTTGTTTGCGTTCCTTATAGATATTCCTGTCTTGAACGGACAGTTTGTTTCCACGCGTTTCTTCTTCCATGACAATCTGCCCATGGGCACGTACG
Organism: uncultured Bacteroidales bacterium; assembly: GCA_944321895.1. Lineage (GTDB taxonomy): Bacteria > Bacteroidota > Bacteroidia > Bacteroidales > Paludibacteraceae > CALUNA01. The sequence continues at coordinate 77,096 of CALUNA010000016.1, forward strand.
GACTTAGCTGATTTGGCTACTCCCTTCTTGGTCGATACCGGCGTGAAGACAATGTTGTAATAACCATCGGCATAACCTCCGGCGGCCTTGCTTTCAATAACATAACCTACGGCAGCAGACAAATCATCAACGAACAGGTTACCGGAAACGCCGACACCAAAGTCAAGAAGTGCACTTCCACTCGGTTGGCGCGTAGTCTTATCAACAGTCAACAAAGCCATGTCATACAAGGTACCACCCATGTTAAAGTCAGCCAAAGTTTGGGGAGCTATCGACATGATGGAATATTCAGCATCGAATGCTGCATAAATTTCTTCTGCAAAGTCCACTCCCGTTATTACTAACGAATCATTGTTGGCACCGTATTTTTCTATCTTTACTTCCATTTCCGCATCGGTTCCATCTTCAAATAGCGTATATCCTGTCATGATAAAGTCTCCGCAGAAATCATCCATGCTGAATGAAATAGCATCTTTAGAATAATAAAACACCTCCTTGAAATCACCCAAGGCCGTACCATCCGCATAATGGAAAGATATGCCGAAAGTGTATGTTTCCACTCCGTTCGGGGCTTTTGCCATACCGGTTGCTATCTTGCTGCTCACTGACATGTAAATTTTCTGCCCGAAAATTTCCAAGCCGACAGGCTGGTTGGACGGGATTGTCAATCTGCCAGATGTTTCATCATAATAGAATGCCAAACCATAACCATCTACATACAAGTCAGACAAATAATACAGATTCTTGTATTCGCTGTTTTCATTCTCAGCATCTATATCGATAGCCTTGGCAAATGATTGCTTCCAACTCTGTTCCTGCATTTCGGAGGAGAACTCACTGATTGCACCGGAGATAGGCTCATAGTCCACTTCATTGTAATCTTCAATAACAGCGCTTGCTTTCAAATAGGCTTCTTTAGTCAAATAAATCGTCGTGACAGCAGCAGATGGGAAAGCTCCACCATTTTGAAAATTAGCCATACTTGAAAACAATGAATTTGCCCCGAAAGTAATTATGTCATCTTTGACTGTCCCTAATGGATATTTATCGATAGTAATTGATGGATCAGATAGATATCCATATATAGAACCACCTGAAATCATGCCATATCCCCAATCCATACCCAATGCAAATGGTTCCATCGATGCTGTGTCATTCTGAACAATTATAACCATATTGTAATCCTTGGATTTATCCACATCCCCCGGATAATTATGCGGGTAACCACCAAAAATACCGTCCGCATCTGCTATGGCCTCCGGCTCTGCAGCACTTGGATCTTTATACTCCGGCAAGGTCGTGTATGGATTCAGGAAACGGTACTTGATTATGCCATCACCTAATTCTGCTTTTTTATAGTTTACATAGAAAGCAGCTGGCGGAGTATTAAAGAAATTTGCAACCAAACCATCAATCATGACACCCGGTGCTTTTGCATCTTCCCATTTTATCAATGTAACCGAAGTTGCAACATACAGATTGGTCATATATGGGTTTACATAATCAGCGCCTGATACACTCAGTTTCAAGTTATACGTAATACCATCCTTTGCATCAGGAAAAGTCACTTTAAAAGTAGCCACAGTGTCATTGGCAGCAAAATGTACGCTGTCAGGAACAACGAATACGCTACTGTCATTGACATCCACCGTGATAGGAACTGCAACAGCAGTGCCTACTTTGGTACGGCTCATGGCCAATGTGATTTCCCGCGTGGCCGTTGGTTCCATTTCATAGACCGATTTATTGTATTTTTCACTTAAGGGGAAAGATATACCCAAGCAATTTTCCGGAACAGCTGGTGCCGGTCCTTGCTGTTCAACCACGTCTTCACAGGAAGCAAATGTCAATGCAAAAACTCCCAATGCAAGCAAAATCTTATTTACTGATTTCATAATCATCTTACTATTAGTTGGTTTTTATTCTTCTAAAGATTGTCATTTCGAACCCTCGTTCCATACCTCATAAAGGCCAGTCGGATCTGGGTTTTCATAACCAATAAGTGCAGAGTTGTTGTTCTTTTCACTCTGAACAATGCAGATATTCATCCATGCCGGACGTCCTTTCGTGTTAAAGCGGGCATCCGAACGGAAGTTTGTACCTTTATAACCACGTTCTACAGACATATTCAGACGTTTTACATCGAAGAAAGTCAGGCCTTCGCCCCAAAGTTCAATACGTTTTTGGAAAACGATTTCATCAATCAACTCATCTCCGGTCGCATTGCACGAATAGGCCGGATCGCGATATGTCTTCATAAACGTTGTCAGCAAATTGACAGCCTCGCCGTCATTCAGGTGGGCGGCAGCCTCTGCTTCGATAAAGTACATTTCCTCAACACGCATTAACGGATAAGCGGTTGCGGCGCCTACGGTGTAATCATCGCAGTTGCCTTCAGCCGGACGGAACTTGAGAGATGCATATTCTGTAAGACGGTCACCGAAATCCCCGAATTGCGAAGATGTCAGGAAAGAGCTCTGTCCTGCCAACATGGAACCTTCCGGGGCAACCCACATTTTTTTACGGAAATCCGTATCATTAAGCCTATCATACAACTCTGCCCCAATCATTATAAAAGGTTCTTGTGATGAATAGCCAAACGATGTTTCGTTCGACATCCAGGATGCCCAGTTTAAGATACCGATTTTAACCAAGTTGTCTTCTGAAACCATTTGCGAACCCCACATCCAGCATGAGATATCGTTGAAACCAGAAGTCGTATTCAGGCATTGGTTTTCCGTCATTGGCTTTGTTTTAGTTTCATTAATGGCCTTGCGAGCAAATTCCTTGGCTTCTTCGTACTGGCCCAACCACATATAATAACGGGCTTTCAAGCCATACACTACATCCAGATGAGGCATGGTTTTGGACGTCGCCTTATAATACTTCATATTGTTCTGAGCAGAATCCAAGTCTGCCAAAATAAACTCAGCCATTTTTTCACGGCTGACACGCGGATTGTTACGCGACTGCTCTTCCGTGATGCCTTCGCGGACAATAGGAACGGTCAGATTTGTCACATCGTTACCTGCCGCGTTGATTCCGGAAGTTTTATCATTTGGCAGGAACTCATACATCTGGGCCATGTCCAAATAGAAGAAAGCGCGGAAAGCATAGGCTGCAGCCAGATAACCTTTCTGGAGTTCGGAAGCGGTTTCATAATTGATAGCCCCGATTAATTTATTGGCAGTCAGCACAGATTGCCAGTAATAGTTCCAGATAAACTGTGCATATACATACGATTCACCTTGGTAGCTGTTAATTTCCCAATCGGTGTACCAGTCGTAACCAGAACTGATGACAGCCATATCTGCAGTCATAATATCACGGATATGCATAATAGAACCATATCCCCAGTCCCAGTGGAGATCACGGCTGACTACTTCCAAAACATTCAGACTTGCAGGGATAGCATTCAGCATGGATTCTGTGGCCATATTCGAAGAAGCCAGCTGGTCTTCTGTCGCAACACTTGTCGGAAAAGTTTCTTCAATACAACCTGTTGTACCCAACAACAGTGCGGAGAAACAGATTCCTGCGAATAAATTCACTAAATTCGTTTTCATATCTATAATCATGTAATTTTTAGAAAGTTAAAGAAATACCGCCGGATATTGTACGAATTGGCGCATAATACGAATTGGTTGCAGAACCGGAAATGCTCTGGCGCGGATCCAGGCCTTGACGTTTCGACCAAACCCATACATTGTCAGCAGCCAAATAAATTCTCAGTTTTTCAATGCTGGCCTTGCGGGTTACTTTGGCAGGCAAAGTGTAACCAAAGTTGACATTCTGCAAGCTCAGATAGGATGCCGATGTCAAGAAACGGTCAGAAGAAGCCGTTGTATATTGGTCACCAAATTGGAAACGTGGAATTTTAGAATTCGGATTTTCCGGCGTCCAGGCATTCAGCAAATCAGCATGGAAATTAGAACCTTTAGAAGCTGCTGTCGGCGAAGCCATTAACGCTGCATAATCGCTGTCATATACTTGACCACCAATCTGGTAAGTAAAGTCAGCCGACAAATCGAAACCATAGAACGCGAAACTCGTGCTGAATCCACCATAGATATCAGGCAATGCCGTACCGCACAGGTAATAATCGGCTTCATCATATTTGGTCGTAACATCTTTTCTGGTCACGTTACCTGCTTTATCAACAATATTCTTGTAATACAAGGCTTGGCCATCTTCTGCCACACCGGCAAATTGTTTCAAGCGGAACGTGTACAAAGGAATGCCTTCTCCGTAATAGAGGCTACCGCTGCTGAAACCTTTCACGCCATCCACTTCCATGGTCTTGCGTTCTTCCGGCAAGTAAGCGATTTTGTTCTTATAATGGGTCAAGTTCAAACTCAGATCCCACGTAAAGTTCTTATATTTGAGCAACGTAGCATTCAACTCCGCTTCGATACCTTGGTTCAACATGTCACCGATATTGGCATAATAGGATGTGTAACCAAATGATGGCGGCAACGGGAACGAGAACAACATGTCAGTTGTCTTACGGTAGAAATATTCCACGGTTCCTGACAAACGGTTTTTGAAGAAATCAAACTCGATACCTGCATTCAAGTTACCGTTGGTTTCCCAAGTAATATCCTTATTTCCCATCGTGGCTGGAATTGCTGCTGGAACGCCACCGGAATTCACAATGCTATATGTATTTACATACAGGTAGTTGCCGATATTGTCGTTACCTTGCGATCCGTATGATGCCTTGATTTTCAGCAAATCAACCCATTCGGCATTGAAAAAGCCTTCTTTAGACAGAATCCATGCCGCACCGGCCGACCAGAAATCACCCCAACGGTGGTCGGGATGGAAACGCGAGGAAGCATCACGACGGTAAGAACCAGAAACGAAGTATTTTTCTCCAAAATCATATTGCACACGGCCAAAATAACCTTCCGTATTGTAATCGGTAGTATAGGAATCACTGCCGTTTTCAGTAATTGCTCCGGCAAGCTCCGTATTATTCGGGTCGAATACATTTGATTTGCTTGCATACAAATAGTAGTATTGCGAACGGTATGACTCATGGCCGACCATTACGTCCAAGTTGTGGGAACCGAAGGCTTTCTTGTAATTCAGCAATTGCTGGTGGTTCTGCGACAAGTTGCGAGCATGGGCTTTGCTGGAAATACCATTCGAGGAAGCATATTGTCCGTAATACGGGTTGGTAAAGCTGGTACCACGGGTTTCTGCCATTGCCATACCGCTTGTCCACGTGAATTTGAAATCTTTCAGGAAACGGATTTCGGCAAATCCGGTTGCTGTCATTGCGTTGCCTTCCGAGTAGTTGGTATCAAACAAGTTGGACGCATATGGATTGCCACCACTTAAGAACGGACGGCTCAAACCAGCATTGTCCTTACTACCAAAGTCGTACATGGTCAGACCATTGGCATCTGTCATGATGTTACCTTGTCCATCACGGATATACAACGGATAAATGGGAGCAATCTGGGTTGCGTATGCAAAGATATTGCCTGATGAGTTGGATGAACCGTCTTCACTCAGTGAGTTTGCATTGAAATGCGTATATGACATGTTTGCACCGGTTTTCAACCATTCCTTCACCTGGTAATCCGCTCTCAGACGTCCGGTCAGACGTTCATAGTCGGAATTTTCGGTGATACCTTCGTTGTTCAGGTAGCTAACGGAAGCATAATAGGAAGACTTGTTTGTGCCTGCGGAGAAACTTACGTTGTATTCCTGACGCAAACCGGTTTTGTATGCTTCATCCAGCCAGTTGTCCGGCATAAGCTTATAATTCTGTCCGTTGTAGCTGATGACATTACCCAAGGTTGCATTCGGGTTCAGTCTGCCGTTCGTACCAATCAGGTATTGGCCGGCCGGAACGCTATACACATTGTATCCCAGACCATAGTCACCGCTGCCGGTCATGTTGGCATTGGCACTGGCATGTGCTTCCAGCTCGGACATTCCCTGCGAGTTCATGTAATAGCTCTTCAGGGCACCATAATACATTTCATAGTATTGGGCCGGGTCTGTTATGAAGTTATAGTCTTGCGTAGCACGGGAGTTTACGCCCCATTTGGCATCCACATTGACGGTAGCCTTGCCGGAGTCGCCTTTCTTGGTTGTAATGATAATTACACCGTTGGCACCACGTGCACCATACAAGGCATTGGAAGCAGCATCTTTCAAAACGGTCATGGTTTCTATATCCTGCGAGCTGATATTGTTCAGGTCGCCATCGTAGGGTGCGCCATCCAAAATAATCAACGGGTCATTTCCGGCATTGATGGAGCTGATACCACGCACACGGATAGAGGGCGTAGTGGCACCCGGCTGACCGGAAGCCGTATTCAACTGCACACCGGCAACCTTACCAACCAATGCATTGGCGGCATTGGAACTCTGCACCTTGCCGATATCTTCTGCATTAACCACCGTGGCCGAACCGGTAAATGCGGACTTTTTGGCGGTTCCGTATGCAACTACCATAACCTCGTCCAAGGCCTCTGTTGAAGAATGCAACTCCACAACAAGCCCGTCAACGGCCTCAACCTCAACGGTTTCCATTCCAATGTATGAAATTACCAGAGTATTGGAGCTACTTGGTACATTTAAAGTAAAGTTACCATCCACATCTGAAATGGTTCCTTGCGA
>CALUNA010000017.1 GCA_944321895.1 uncultured Bacteroidales bacterium
AGCGGACTGCAACGTCCGGGCGGGGGTTTCGCAACGGCGATGCAAACAGCGCCGTCATGCCGGCCGCCGAGCCGGCATCCTGCGAGGCGATGGCGAGGATGACGATGACAAGGCGACAGCGCAATGCAATACCTCGCATGACACCGCCCAGGATCCCGGGTCAAGCCCGGGATGACAGAGTAAAAAAAGGCGGTAGTGCAGAAAGTGCGAGGCGTCAGCGGAGATGGTAGAGACGCTGCGCGCAGCGTCTCCAATAACAAAAACAGGAAGGACGCCCCGCAACCAAAAGGATAAACACACATGACGGCATGGAAAACGGTTGCGGGAACGTCCTGCCGGCAGGACAGAAGAAAAAAAGGTACAACAGTGTACAAATAACAAAACATAAAAAAACATGATTATGAATGACAATCTGAAACTTATCAAAAAGATTATCGAAGGGATGGAATCCACGGGATTCAAATACGGCTCGTTGTACGAGCTCGACAAACAATCCATTACGAAACTGTACAAGACCTTGGGAAAGGAAAAGAAGGAAAACATTTACACCCTCCTGGTGGTTATTGACAGCACGTATTCCACCCAAATGACAAAACGCTATTACGCCATGGATGAACTGTCCGATGTACTCTGGGGCATAGAGCAGCGCAAACCGCTGGAAAAAGCCTTTTGCGACTTGCTCAAGAACAAGAACTTCACCCCCTTCAACATTCCCGGGAAAGGGACCAACCTGTTCACCGAGAACTATGGAATAGGGAAAGACGGCAAGGATAAAGGGAAAGCCGTATCGTTCATCAGCAAGTTCGCATACTTTGTCACCGGCTACAAATTCCCCATTTACGACTCCATCGTCAAAGAGATGTTCCCGCTATTCTGGAAGTTCTGCGGATTCCCCAAAAACGAAATGCCCAAAATCGAGAAGAATGACATTGTGAGCCTTATCAATGCCATCGACATGTTCATAGAACGCTTGGGAAAACATGGCATCCCTGCCGATTATGACATCATTGACCAACTGCTGTGGCGGACGGGAAAAATACGCAGGGGGAACTGGTCGCTCATCCTCTCCATGGAACAATACCAGAAATATGCCCAAAACACCGAGAAGCCAGAACTTGCCTTCCACGATGACCCGCTTATGCTCGAATACTACGAGCTGGCAAAGAGAATCGAGGCAATGCCGAAATAACAAAACAAAATAACAATACCAAACAATTAAATGTACAACAGTATGAAAAAAAATGTATTTGCATTTGCCCTTGCCCTGCTGACGGCAGCAAGCGCATGGGCATACGATTTCAAAAGCGGTGATTTGTATTACAACATTACCGACGAGGCCGCCAAGACCGTGGAAGTGACGTATGAATCACTGTATAGCTACGACAATTACACTTCCCTGCCCGGCGCTGTAACCATTCCCGAAACCGTAAGTTACAACGGCACGACTTACAGCGTGACAAGCATTGGAGACGAGGCGTTCCAGAACTGCTCCGCACTCACCCAAGTGACCATAGGCAACAGCGTGACAAGCATTGGAGAAGAGGCGTTCTCCAGCTGCTCCGCACTCACCCAAGTGAACATAGGCGACGGCGTGACAAGCATTGGAGAAAGGGCGTTCTACTACTGCTACGCACTCACGCAAGTAACCATAGGCAACAGCGTGACAAGCATTGGAAACTATGCGTTCTCCGAGTGCTCCTCACTCACGCAAGTCACCATACCCGAGAGCGTGACAAGCATTGGAGACAGGGCGTTCTCCTGGTGCTCCGCACTTGCTCTTGTCCGTTGTGAGGCTACTACACCGCCTGCATTGGGAAGCGATTGCTTTGGCGGCACTTCCTTCGCCATTGTTTTTATCCCCACAGGCACAAAAGATACCTACACAACAGCATGGGGTAGCAGCTATACCTATATAGAAGGTGAAGGCGTGGAACTGACCGTACATGTGGAAACACCGGGGGGATTGACGGAAGCCATTGTAGCCAAAGGCTATATGCCGACTGCTGTCAATAAACTGACCGTTACAGGCACACTGAACGATGACGATTTCAGTATCATCAAAAACAATATGACACGTCTATACGATTTGGACATTTCCGGTATCACCAACACCACATTGCCCGAGGCGGTCTTTTCCGGAAAGAAAACCTTGTTGCAAATAGATTTGCCCACACAGCTCACGGCCATACCAGACTACGCATTCCGGTCTTGCCCTATCTTCTCCATCACCATTCCAGAGAGCGTGACAAGCATTGGATACTGGGCGTTCGAAGGATGCGGCGCACTCACGCAAGTGAACATACCCAACGGCGTGACAAGCATTGGAGAAGGGGCGTTCGAAGGCTGCTCCAAACTCACAGAAGTGACCATACCCAACAGCGTGACAAGCATTGGAAGCAGGGCGTTCTCCGGCTGCTCCAAACTCACAGAAGTGACCATACCCAACAGCGTAACAAGCATTGAAGACCAAACGTTCTCCTACTGCTCCGCACTCGCTGCCGTTATTATCGGCAACCACGTGGAAACCATCAGTTATGATGCTTTTTTCCGTTGTTCCAGCCTTGACACCATTACCTGCCTGGGAGGCAACCCGCCTGCGGTAAGCCAGAGTTTTGAAACCATAAACCCAAACACCTGCAAGCTCTATGTGCCCAAAACAGCGCTTATGGATTATATCCAGGCTCCCGTATGGGGTGCTTTCCTGAACATGGAAGGCATAGACGTACCTACGGAAACTTATCTGCTTAACCTGCGGATAGGACAAGGCGGCAGCATCAGCCATAATGGCAATGTATATACGACAAACAGTACCATAGAAGTGCTGCCCGAAGCCACCACTACCTTGCAAATACAAGCCACCCCGGGTTATGAAATCGGCAGCGTCAGCTTCAACGGCACGGACTATACCGCACAAGTCAGCGCAGACGGCACGCTCACCCTGCCCGCACTTACGGAAAACGCCACCCTGCAAGTCAGCTTCACACAACAAAGCTACACCGTAGCCTATTACGTGGCAGGCAGCAATGCCTATTTCTTCACCACGGTGAATTATGGTGAAACCTTCCGTTGCCACGCCGCAGCAGCCGAAGGGCACAGCATCCTGTCCGTAACCCTGAACGGTACGGACATCACCAGCCAATTAGGCGAAGACGGCTTGCTGGAGATGACCAATATCACGGAAAACTGTACGCTTATCATCAGCACGGATGGAGAACAGACAAGCGAGAACACCGGCACGCAACAGGATGTAGCCGCTTTCCGTGCCTGGCAAAGCAACGGCGAGGTGTTCGTGGAGCATACGCAGGACATGACCGGCGTGGCCCTCTATGATGTAAATGGCCGCCTGCTCCACCAGACGGAAACCAACGGTTACGGCGTGCTGCGCATGGCCGCACCGGGCAAGATACACATCGTGCGCGCCACCTATGCAGACGGCACCACCGCCAGCCAAAAGGTAATGTAACACACGGCTGCACGGCAGCTCTTATCCCGCCGGGAACGGAAACGTTTCCGGCGGTTTTTGTGTATTATAAGCCCGAAAATTGTAGAGACGTTGCGTGCAGCGTCTCCAATGTTGGCAGGCAGCTGCGAACGGCTTACGCGCTACGCTTGTACTCCCTTTCTTTCTACAGCAAAAGAAAGGGAGGAAAGAATGCCGCCGCTGAATCCGCCTTCATCCCGGCATGCTGGCGCGCCGGACGCTAAAATTCATAAACTTGCCTACGGCTTCAAACAGTATGAATTTTGGCCGCGCCCAACGCTGGCCTGCCGGGCGGCGGATAAGGCGGGGACACACCGGCCGACGGATTGCAACGTTCGGGCGGAGATTTCGCACAAAGACGCATGGTAGAGACGCTGCGCGCAGCGTCTCCAATGGTGGCAGGCAGTTGCAAACGGCTTACGCGCTGCGCTTGTACTCCCTTTCTTTCTGCAGCAAAAGAAAGGGAGGAAAGAATGCCGCCGCTGAATCCGCCTCCTTCCCGATGGACTGCAACATTCGGGCGGGAGTTTCGCACAAAGGCGCATGGTAGAGACGTTGCGTGCAGCGTCTCCAATGGTGGAAAACCGACACAAACCGCCACCCAATTGGCGCGTAAGCGAATGACACCGGGAACTGTGGTACATAGTGCAAGAAACACCGGCGGCGCGTTGCCCGACTGCCCTATTTCAGTTGGCTGGCAGTCCGGCGGATAAGTTCGACGGTCGTATCGTCATCAAAAACGGAATAAAGCCCCTGCGGTTCCTGGGCAGGATCCCCGCAATAGACATCGCCCGGCTGCCAAACGGTGTGGATGGGCTTGGCCTCGCCACCCCACGCCCAGAAATTGACCCCGGCAAGCACATCTCCGGAACGTTTCGAGACACGCAAGCGGCCAAAGATGCCGGCATAGTAGGCATCGCGCAGCGTGGTCGGTGTTCCCCGTTCAAAGCGCATTCCGTCGCGCGGGAAACCGAACTCCTCGATAACGACCGGTTTCTGGAGGCGTCTGCCCATTTCGAGGTGCAAGTCCATATAGTCGTTGGTTTTGGCCAGAGCATTGTCAAAGCCCGCAAGCAGGTCATCGCGCGAGGCCCAGTTCCAGTTGCACGGCCAGATATGGAGGTTGATATAGGAGATTTCGGGTATCGCATGGATACGTTCGGCCAGTTCCGTGTTTCCCTCGCAGCCGACAACTCCTTCCGAACCCGTGGAAATCATGTGGTTGGCATCAAGCGAACGTATCAGGCGCGCCGTTTCGGCAATCCATTCGGCAAAGGCCTCGTGGTTGGCTTCTCCGAAGGGACGCGGTTCGTTGCAAATCTGCCACGAAAAAATAGCGGGGTCATCGGCATATTTCAGCCCCGTATAACGGTTCGTGCGGCCGACAATGAAACGCACATGGTCGGCAAAGAGCGCACGCGCCCCGCTGTCGGGAATGAAACGCGATACATAATCCACATAAGCAGCATAGCCGTCAACGGCCGGAATGGGCGCCTGGCCTGCCCCGCTCCATGAAAGGTATTGCGAATAACCGCCCGACCACTCCCACGAGTTGGTCAGATAGAGCACGGCCTTCATGCCGCGCTGTTGGAGCTGATAGAGGAAATAATCAAGCCCGTCGAGCAACTCATCGTTGTATTTGCCGGGGGCATACTGGAGTGTCGGCTCTATTTTGGAGGTAACGCCCGGGCCGCCATCGGCACCCACCAGCACACGCAGGTTCGTAACTCCCCAGGCCGCCAGCGTATCAAGTTCACGGGCAAGGCGCGCACGGTCGCCACCCTCGCCCGCCGAAGCAAGGATAGGGCCATACCAGAAATTGGTTCCCAGAAAATAACAAGGCTCGCCATCGAGCATGAATTGTCCGTTCTCAACACGGACGAACGAATCGTTGGTTGCCGGAGTGCTGCACCCGCAGGCAAATCCGAGGAGTATTCCCATACAGAAAACAAGCCGGATAAAAAGTTTCATATCGTCAGAAAATTCAGGTTGTCCATGAAAAAAACAAGTGTTTGCAAAGATAACACTCTATGCGGATTGTCGGGCTATGCATCCGAAAATCCACTCCACCGCCATGGCAATGGCAGGAACGGCGGCGTCGCATAAGCATTCCCCCACCTTGGGGAAAACACGGTGCAAAAAGGCATTCCACTATTGCTCACGGTACATGTCCTGTGCCCGGATAGAGCCACGTGGATTGGCTTTCCAACGGGAGTCGTACACGGTGGCATCCATTTTCAACGGCAGTTGCTGCAACACATATTCGCGGATAAAACGGTTTATTTCCGGCAAACTGTATTGCATCGGATAGGCAGCCACCTCGTGTCCCAAACCGCGATAACGGTACAAAGCATACGGAGTGCCGTATTTCTCGAAGCGTTTGACCAGCTCGCTACTGCCGAAAAAGCCGAGGTTAAACAGCCGTATGCGGTCATAAATGACAATGCGGTCTTCCTGCCCGTGGAACATCAGTGTCGGTGCCGGCTTGTGCAGGCGGTAATCGGGCTTGCCCTCGCGGCTAAACACCGCACCGGCAAAAGCAATAACCCCCGCATAATGGAACGACTCCGGCAGGCTTTCCGCCAATGCGGTACGGTTGCACAGCTCATAATCGGCCTGCAAGGCCGTAATGGCGCCCGCGCTCGAACCGCACACCATAATCCGCGACGTATCCACCTGCAATTCGTCCGCATGTTCCAGAATATAGCCCGTAGCGGCATATAAATCCTCCACAGCCATGTCGATGGCATTTTCCAGCGGCTTGACGTGCAACGCACCAACCTTTTTCACATTCTTAAGCCCCAAGCGGTAATCAATGGCCGCCACCACATAGCCGCTGTCGCACAAGGCACGGCAGAACGCCGCATTGTGCGCGGCATCCTTGGAACCCGACACGAAACCGCCGCCAAAAACAAACAACACGCAGGGCAGAGGCTCCGCCGGATTTCCAGGCGTATAAACATCCATGCTAAGAAAAGCCGTGTCGCGTTGCACAAACGGATAATTACGGACAACCGGTTCCGCAAAAGAAGCAGCGATAAAGCCGCCCAACAGCAGGCATACATAAAGTCGTTTCATAAGCATATAAAAAAACAGGAACAAAAATAGAAAAGAATATCCTAATAACAATGGAGAATATGCAAGCGAGCGTTTTTTTTCGTACCTTTGCACGGTTTATGGGACGCATCATGGCTATTGACTACGGGAGAAAGCGCGTCGGGCTGGCTGTTACCGACCCTTTGCGCATCACCGCGAACGGACTGGATACCGTTCCGGCCGATCGTGTCCTGAGTTACATCGCGGACTATACGAAAAAGGAAACGGTGGACATGTTCGTGGTCGGATTGCCGCGTCAGATGAACTACACGGAATCGGAAAGCATGCAGTACATAAAGCCATTCCTCGACAAGCTGAGGAAACAGTTTCCCGACAAGGAGGTTGTAATGGTCGATGAGCGTTTCACCTCCGTGCTGGCACACCGCGCCATGCTGGATGCCGGGCTGAAAAAGAAGGACAGGCAGGACAAAGCCCTGGTCGACAAAATTTCGGCCACGATTATCCTGCAATCATACTTGGAAATGAATCCATAGAAACAAACCAATAATAACAACAAAGACATGATATTACCTATTTATACCTACGGACAGCCGGTGTTGCGCAAGCAGGCGGAAGAAATCACAGCCGATTATCCCGACCTGAAACAGTTGATTGCCGACATGTATGAAACCATGGACAAGGCGGATGGCGTGGGGCTTGCCGCGCCGCAAATCGGCCTGCCCATCCGGCTTTTCGTCATAGACGGCGACGTGCTGGGCGATGACTATCCTGACTGCAAAGGTTTCCGGAAAACTTTCATCAACCCGCAAATCATCAGTAGCAGCGAGGAGACCGTAAGCTACGAAGAAGGTTGCCTGAGCCTGCCGGGCATAAGCGAGACGGTCGTGCGTCCCGCCACCATCACCATCCGCTACATGGATGAGGATTTCCAGGAACAAACGGAAACATACGGCAGTTTCAGCGCACGCATCGTGCAGCACGAATACGACCACTTGGAAGGGCACGTGTTCACTGACCGCGTATCGCCCATCAGGCGGCAGTTCCTGAAAACGAAACTGGCCAACATAGCCAAAGGCAAGACAGCCTGCCGCTACCGTACGAAAAAATAAGAAAGAATTTAGTGCAGGATTCTATAGACAAGCTCTTTCAGCAAGTCAAGCGTCGGCACGACAACACCCCCGAACCCTTTGGAGCGGGCATCCGCATCACGGATCAGCGCGATAATATCCATCGTTTTCCAGGCACTGAAACGCCGCGCCGCCAACTGGTAATCCTTGACAAAATAAGGATTTATTTTCAACTGGGAAGCCACGGCCGCTGGGCTTTTGTCCGCTAAATAGTGGTAAATCATCAGGTTCGAGAAGAAATTGAACAACTGCCCCAGCACAAGCACGACAGGATTCTGTTTGGGATTGTCGGCAAAATAGTTGATAATGCGGTTGGCCTTCAGCACGTCGCCTTTAATCAGCGCGTTTTGCAGCTCGAACACGTTAAATTCCTTGCTGATTCCGACATGCTGCTCCACCAGTTCGGGTGTAATGGTCCTGTTGCCCGCAGGCATGCCCAGCATCAGCTTGTCCAGCTCATGCGCAATGCGGCTCAGGTCCGCCCCCAACGATTCAGCCAGCAACACCACGGCCGATTGTGTAGCCGAAACCTTGCGCTCCGACAAATAGCTTTCTATCCAGCTGCCCACCTGGTTGTCGCGCAACTTCTTCGACTCGAACACGACCGCTTTGGACAGCAGTTCCTTCACGCCTTTTTTCCGGCTGTCCGGCTTGCCGTATTTATAACAGAACACCAGCAAGGTGGTTGAAGCCGGTTGCTGCATGTAGTAATACATGTTTTCCCAATCCTTGATGTTCTGCGCTTCCTTCACAATCAAGACCTGCGGCCCGCCCATCATCGGGAAACGCTTGGCTACGTTTATGACCGTGTTAATGTCCGTGTCTTTGCCATATAGCACTGTCTGGTCAAACTCGCGCGCCGCCTCATCAAGCACCTGATACTGAATAAAATCAGAAATCCGGTCTATGTAATATGGTTCCTCCCCCATCAGAAAATAGACAGGTGCATAGGCTTTCCGACGCAAATCAGCCATTAAAGTTTTAAATTCGGCAACGGGCATAAACGCAATAATTTAGATAATCAGCGGGCACAAAGATACGAATTTTCCGACGACCTACCTTGCGCCCGTTGCGCAAAAATTATTACCTTTGCATGGTCGAATCAGAATCACACATACATGAAACGGACTGCAAGTCTTTTGGTTCTTTTGTTCATATTCTTCTGCACGTATGCGGAAATCATCAATGTCCACATAGAAAACCCCGACACATGGACTACCGCCGATTTGAAACCGTACGTGGGGAAAACCATCTGTTTCGATGTACCATTCTATGTTTGCAACAATTACTACAGTACCCGCTCGGAGCTGACCATCAGCCCGCGCCGCATCTATTCCCCCACCAATCAGGCCATTCCGGCAAGCACCGAATATTACTCCATCATTTCGGCCAACAACAGCGGCACCGTAACGCTGACCGACCAGACAACCTACCGGCGCATGGGTGAAAAAATCCTGAACCTCACGGCTTACGTGCAGAGCACCACCACCCTCGTGCCGTCAGGCGGACAGTCTTTTTACGGCAACAACCGCACCGCCATGCAGAAGCATGAGGACATAGGCGACTACAACCTGAAGGTATGCGGTTTCAATTTGGAATATTATTTAGTCGATAATCTGGGGACAGGCTATGGGCCCGACAATGCCGCCGAATCGGCCAGGCAGCATGAAAAAATAATGAAAGCGTTGCTGGCCATCGATGCGGACATATATGGTCTGGTCGAAATTGAACAGGGACAAGCTGCCCTGAAAAAACTGGCCGATGCACTGAACCAGGCCAAAGGCACGACAAGCTACACCTTCATCAACGATGGCGGCATGGCAAACGGCTCGTACACCAAAGCCGGCATCCTATACAATTCAGCCAAGGTAACCCCTTACGGCAACCTGCAAAGCGATGAAACCGGCGTACGCAACCGCAAAAAAGCACAGGCATTCATCCTCAAGGAAAATCAGGAAAAATTCGTGCTCAGCATCAACCACTTCAAGGCAAAAAGCGGCTCGGCAAGCGGTTCTGATTCTGACCAGGGAGACGGACAAGGTTCCTACAACTACACGCGCACCAACGAAGCCAAAGCCGTAGTGCAAATGCTGAACAACAACAAAAACTATTGGGGCGACACGGATTTCCTCGTCATGGGCGACCTGAATGCCTACGCCAAGGAAGACCCGATACGCGTGTTCACCGATGCCGGCTACTACGACCTGCACCGTGCATTTCATAACGACAGTTCCTATTCCTACACCTACCGCGAACAAGCCGGTTATCTGGACCACGCACTGGCAAGTCCCAGCATGTACATGCAAGTCACCGGCATGACAGCCTATCATATCAACTCGGACGAGCATGACAAATACACCTACAACGGCTCATGGAACGACGGCACCATGTTCCGCTGCTCCGACCACGACCCGATTATCGTCGGGCTGTCGCTCGGCACAACCAACCACGCGCTGTTGCCGTTTGACGAACGCGCCAGCATCAACACCGCGGAATTTGCAAACGGGCAGTCGCCGCTGACCATCAGCAATGCCGAAAATGCTTACCTGTACGTCTATTCAATATACGGCAACACCATGCTCGCACAGGTCCATATTGACACTCCGACATACACAATAAACACAACCAACTGGCCAGCAGGCGTATATATTATACAATTGTTTGGCGATGGGAGTGTAAAACAAGCCAAAATAATCAAAAGCCGATAATCCGGAAAAAATGGAATACGACACGAAAAAACTGGACAGAGAAACCGCACGTACACGCATGGAAAATCTGCGTGCCGAACTTGACATGCACAACCATAATTACTACGTGCTGAACAACCCGACCATCTCCGACAAGGAATTCGACGACAAGATGCACGAGTTGCAGGCATTGGAAACAGCCTGGCCGGAATTTTTCGACCCGCACTCTCCAACGCAGCGCGTCGGCAGCGACCTGACAAAGAATTTTGCACAAGTGGAGCACAAATATCCCATGCTTTCCCTGTCGAACACCTATTCGGAAACGGAAGTACGCGACTGGTACGAGCGGGTAAGCAAAGGACTGGGCGGCAAAGAGTTCGAGGTAGTGGGCGAGCTGAAATACGACGGCACATCCATTTCACTCATCTACGAGCACGGACGGCTTGTGCGGGCCGTAACCCGCGGCGACGGTGTCCGCGGCGATGACGTCACCGCCAACGTAAAAACCATACGATGCATCCCGCTGAAACTGCACGGCAACTATCCCGATGAATTTGAAATACGGGGCGAGATTCTGATGCCCTGGGCTGTATTCGAAGAACTGAACCGCGAACGCGAAGAACAGGAAGAACCGCTGTTTGCCAACCCGCGCAATGCCGCATCCGGCACGTTGAAACAGCAGAATCCGGCCATCGTGGCCGAACGCAAGCTGGATGCCTACCTGTATTACGTATTGGGCGAAAATCTTCCTGCCGACAAACACTACGAAAACCTGAAAGCCGCCCGCCAATGGGGTTTCAAAATATCCGATGCCATCCGTGTATGCCACAACATAGAAGAAATCATGGATTTCATTAATTTCTGGGACACGGAACGCAAAAACCTGCCTGTAGCGACCGACGGCATCGTGCTCAAGGTAAACTCGCTGCAACAGCAACAGGAACTGGGCTACACGGCCAAATCGCCCCGCTGGGCCATTGCGTACAAGTTCCAGGCCGAACGCGCCATCACGGTCCTGCGCTCGGTTTCCTACCAGGTCGGACGCACGGGCGCGGTTACGCCGGTGGCAAACCTTGACCCGGTGCAACTCTCCGGAACCATCGTAAAACGGGCGTCCCTGCACAATGCCGACATCATTGCCGGCCTCGACCTGCATGTCGGCGACCGCGTTTATGTGGAGAAAGGCGGGGAAATCATTCCGAAAATAACCGGTGTCGAACCACCGGCGAACAATGAAACGCGCGGCCCCAAAGTCACGTTTGCCGACGTTTGTCCTGAATGCGGCACACCACTCATTCGATATGAAGGCGAAGCCGCCCATTACTGCCCCAACGAAAACGGCTGTCCGCCGCAGCGCATAGGCAAAATAGAACATTTCACGGCACGCAAGGCCATGAACATAGAAGGCCTGGGCAGCGAAACCGTAACGGCACTGTACAAAAACGGACTGTTGAAGGATGTTGCCGACATATACGACCTCACTGTCCCGATACTGGCACAACAGGAACGTCTGGGAACCAAATCGGCACAGAACATTCTGGATGCCTGCGAAAAATCAAAACAAGTCCCGTTCGAGCGCGTGCTGTTCGCTCTGGGCATACGGTTTGTCGGCGAAACGACGGCAAAAAAAATAGCCGCCGCATTCAAGGACATTGACACGCTGTCCGCTGCCGGCAAGGAAGAACTGCTGGCTGTCGATGAAGTCGGCGAACGCATAGCCGAAAGCGTGCTCAACTATTTCAGCTCGCCCGAAAATCAGGAAATCATCAGCCGCCTGCGGGCAAAAGGCCTGAAATTCAAGACAGATGAAAACGAACGCACACGGACAAACGTTTTGCAAGGGAAAACATTCGTCATAAGCGGTACCTTTGACCTGCACTCGCGGGAAGAATACAAGCAAATGATAGAAGACAACGGCGGCAAAAACCTGTCGTCAGTATCCGCAAAAACAGATTACATCCTGGCCGGACACAACATGGGACCGGCAAAACTGGAAAAAGCACGGGAACTGGGCATAACCATCATTGATGAACAAACCTTTCTGGAAATGATTGCCGGCAACAATTCCGAACAGACACGGCCAATCACTACAGCAACACAACCCACATTATTTGACTGAATGACACAACACAATGAAAAAAACACTCAAATACCGCATACTTGCATGGCGTTGCAAACGACAGAACCGTACAAGGAAATATATTGACTATGAGCACGCGCAAAAGATACTGCTTTTGTATGAAAGCACGAATGACAAGCAAGACGAGTCAATACGGCAAATCGCAAACGATTTGAATGCGGATGGCAAACAAACCACCGTATGCCGTTACACTGCTGCAGGGCAGACGGCAACGAAACCGGACGGCATCTGGCTATGCAAGAAAGACCTTGGCGTGACAGGAAAACCGTCCCGGGTCCTGAAATCAATTGCACAACAGCAGTTCGACATCGTGATTGACCTGACAGTGTCGCCGTGCCTGCCGTTGCTTTACATCCTGCTGTACGCAAATGCATCATGCAAGGCAGGACTGCAACACACAGATATTCCCTTGCTTGATTTTATCATCTCATACCCCAAAGAAAAGCACAAGACAGCATCACAATCACAAACAGACATGAACAATTTGTTCAGGCATATCCTTTTTTACCTGAAAAACATTCGGTCAAATGATTAGATTTTTGTAATTTTGCCGCCGATACCGGCCGGCAGGCAACGAAACGGCATTTCCTGAAGGAAACGGTTGAACAGAATTAAAAATAAACATATGCAGCAGAAACTGACAGGTATGGGCGTAGCCCTGATTACTCCATTCAAACAAGACGAAACCATTGATTTTGATGCTTTAGGAAAACTTATTGAATACCAAATCAGGAACGGAGCCGACTATCTTGTTGTTCTTGGAACAACTGCCGAGACCCCTACCCTTGCGGAAGATGAAAAACAGGAAATCATGCATTTTGTCGTACGCAAGGCCGCCGGCCGACTTCCGTTGGTTGTCGGCATAGGAGGCAACAACACACGGACTGTCGTAGAACACATACGCACAGACAACCTTGATGGTTTCGATGCCATCCTGTCTGCCTGCCCCTATTACAACAAGCCATCGCAGGATGGTCTTTATGCACATTTCAAAGCCATTGCGCAAGCCTCGGAAAAACCCGTCATTCTATACAATGTACCGGGAAGAACCGGTGTAAACATGACAGCAGAAACGACACTCAGACTGGCAAATGACTTCCGTAACATTGTAGCCATCAAGGAAGCCTCAGGAAATTTTTCGCAAATAGACGACATTATCAAAAACAAGCCACAGCATTTTGCCGTCATTTCCGGTGATGACGGTATCACATTCCCGCTCATTACACTCGGTGCGGTGGGCGTTATTTCCGTCATAGGGAATGCTTTCCCGAAAGAATTCAGCCGTATGGTCCGCCTTGCGCTGGAAGGTGACTACGCAAGTGCCAGAAACATACATCATCATTTTACGGAACTGATAAAACTGCTGTTCGTAGAGGGCAATCCCGCCGGAGTGAAAAGCATGCTCTCCGCCATGGGATTCTGCGAAAACAAACTGCGCCTGCCGCTTGTCCCTACCACAATTACTACCTACGAGAAAATAAGACAGGTGCTGAACCAGCTCAACATTACCGCCTGAAAAAATCGCGCATGACAAAAATGTCATTCCGGATGTATGGCCTTATGGTAGAAAAAACTCCGTTGGATTCGGGAAATATCGTACGCATCCATTTGTTTGGTGGCCAAATCGCAAACATACAACCGCTGAATCCGGGAAAGAAATAGTTTTGCATACCTGATGTCATTGTTTTGCTGCAATGCTATTACGTAATCCATGGTCAAGGCCGCCTCGTTCGGCGTCAGGTCTTCCTTGGAAAAGACATACAGCCCGAACTCATTGAAATGTCCGTAAAACCCCTCGGCAACCTTGCGTACCTTTATTTCCAGAATACGCTTCAGCGGCAAAGCAAGAAACCAGTAATCATACTCGGCCTCTCCCACCAGATCGTATTCCTGCAAACCATAAGCATATCCGTAACGCTTTATTTCCTTAAGCGTCTTGTCCGGTAAATGGAATATGTTACGTCCGGCCATTTCATTAATCAATGATTTTGCCACATCTTTGTTTTCTTCCATTGCACGGGTCACCTCTATTCCCATACCCGCATCCTTGTCCTGCAAGTCCGGACGGTCGGCATTCCGCAAGCCGGCATAACGTTCACCCAGAACATGCTGCAAAGTAATCTGGGCATAACGTTCAAAGAAACGTGTATCAAATTTAGAGTTCATATCCAATCAAACTCGCCATGGCAACCACCAAAAAACAAATAACGGAAACAAAGATATGCATAAAATCCATGTCTTCCAAATGAATATACACCGGCAATTTTCATATTAGACAATAAATGCCGACCTTTGCCGAACAAATTCAAGACAAGAGTGGCATGATAAAAGCATTATTTTTCGACATAGACGGCACATTGGTCAGTTTCAAGACTCACAAGATCCCGCAATCAACCATCGATGCCATTGGCATGGCAAAAAACAAAGGTATAAAAATCTACATCTCTACGGGCCGTCCATATTCGCTGATTGACAACATAGAAGAAATAAAGCCCTTTGTTGACGGATACATCACCACAAACGGAGCCTATTGCTTCATCGGCGAACAAGTCATTTCATGTAGTCCCATACCTGAAAAAGATGTCAGAAAAGTGCTCGGATTTGCCGATGAAATGGACTTTTCCACAATGATAGTAGGTGAAAAAGACCTGATAACGTACCGGTGCAACGATGCAGCCAGACACATTTTCCAGGAAATTCTAAATGTCAGCAACATAGACACGGGGATTCCGGTGGAGAGCATGCTGAAACAGCCTGTCCTGCAACTCACTCCCGTAATATCTGAAAACACGGAACAGCAGATCATGCCGTTGTTACAAGGTTGCACATGTAGCCGCTGGTGTCCCGACTTTGCCGATATCACGGCCCGAAACGCAAACAAGGGAAACGGTCTGCTGGCCGTCATCAGCCACGAACACATCCAGGCAGCAGAAACCATGGCTTTCGGTGATGGAGGGAACGACATACCTATCATACAAACTGCCGGCATAGGCATCGCCATGGGAAATGCAAACGAAAGGCTGAAATCTGTTGCCGACTACGTCACAACATCCGTTGATGAAGATGGCATTTTTCAGGCCCTGAAACATTGGATATTCTGACAACTGTCCAGGCATCCAGCCCCAAACCATTCACAGATAAGCAAGATGCGCATCATTGTAACAGTCAGCCTGATTGTTCCACATGTCGAAAAAAACACGAGTTTCGTCTAAAAAAATTGAACAAAACATACCCGTACAGTAGTTTTGCGGCCAAAATCATAACCGCAAAACAGAAATGAAGACAAGACTCTGGATTTTCACGACGCTCATCCTTGGCATAAATTCATACGCTACCCTTCTTGCCCAGGAACAGCCTGCTGTCTGGGATTTGGGTTCATGTATCGAATATGCACTCGGAAACAATATTGATATCCGGAAGAGCAAGTTGTCACTACAGGAGGCTGAGGCATCGACCAAACAGGCAAAAGCCCAATTGTATCCGAATCTGTCCGGAAGCATAGGCCAGGAATTCGGGAACAATGCGTTTGTACAAGGCAGTAGCATATATAGCGGAAGCTACAGCCTGAACGCATCCATGACCCTCTACAGCGGAGGAATTAACCTGAAAAACATACGCCAGCAGAAATTATATGAAGAAGCCGGCAGCAACAGTGTCAAAGCAGCCGAATTGGACATACGCATGTCCCTGCTGCAAATATACATGCAGATATTATATGCCGATGAGGCCGTAAATATCAATAAAAATACGCTTGAAACTTCTGAATATCAGGTAGAAAGAGGGAGCGAGCTACTCAAAGCCGGCAGCATCTCCCAATCGGACTTTGCCCAACTGGAATCGCAACTTGCATCCGACAAATACCAGCTCGTCGTGTCGGAAAACAACTTGCGCACCATGAAACTGCAACTGAAACAACTGCTGGAACTGAGCGGCTTTGATGAAATGGAAATATCCATTCCAGAGATAGATGAAGAACTTGTACTGAAGCCCATCGGCAGCCTGCCGGAAATATATCAGACATCGCTTCAAACAATGCCAAGCATAAAAAACAGCCGTATTGACAGTCTGGTTGCCTCCATAGAGACATCCAAGGCCAAAGCCGGATACATTCCCACCATCAAGCTCAATGCCGGCATAGGAAGCGGACACAGCACGGTCATAGAAGATTCCTTTGGACAACAAATGAAAGATGGTTTCAACGAAAACATAGGTATCAGCATCAGCATTCCGATTTTGTCGAACAGGGAACACAAAACAGCAGTCGAAAAAGCACGCATCAACGAACAGACAGCCGCATTGAATATTATCGACACGCAAAAAAGCCTGCAAACGGAGCTGGAATCCGTCTACAACGATGCACTTGCCGCCCAAAGCCAATATCTTGCCGCCAAAGAACAGTTGCGTTCGCTTACAATCAGCTATAATCTGATACAACAACAATTTGACCTGGGCATGAAAAATACGCTGGAGCTGTTAACCGAGAAAAACAACTATCTGACAGCGCAGCAAAGCCTGATTCAGGCCAAATACATGAGTGTCATCAACTCGCAGTTGCTCAACCTGTATCAAGACAAAGCCCTGGAAATACAGTAAACACAAAAACATCGCAGAAACAAACTATATCCCAATATGAAAAAGAAAATCATCATCAGTGTCATATCAATTGCAGTGATAGGCTGCGTAGTCTGGTTGCTGACCCGCTCAAAAACATCCGAACAACTCAGCTATGAAACCTCTACCGTGGCCAAACGTGATATTTCAAATTCCGTAACAGCTACAGGCACCATTGAGCCGGTAACCGAAGTTGAAGTCGGCACCCAGGTCTCGGGTATTATTGACAAGATATACGTAGACTACAATTCCGTTGTCAAGAAAGGGCAACTGATTGCCGAAATGGATAAAGTCACTCTGGAAAGCGAACTGGCATCAGCAAAAGCGACCTACGAAGGCTGCAAGGCCGAATATGAATACCAGCAGAAAAATTACGTACGAAGCAAAAGCCTGCATGAAAAAGAATTGATCAGCGATACCGACTATGAACTGGCCGTCTACAATTATGAAATGGCCAAAAGTTCCTACCACAACAGCGAAGCCACGCTGGCCAAGGCAGAACGCAATCTTTCCTATGCAACCATCACCTCGCCCATTGATGGCGTTGTGATAGATCGCGCTGTCGAAGCCGGACAAACCGTTGCAGCGGGATTTGAAACCCCTACTCTTTTCTACATTGCCGCCGACCTTTCACAAATGCAGGTTGTTGCCGATGTAGACGAAGCAGATATCGGCGGAGTGGAAGAAGGCCAGCGATGCACATTCACCGTAGATGCATATCCAAACGATGTTTTTGAAGGGCGGGTCACCCAAATCCGTCTGGGCAGCAGCAACAGCACAAGCAGCTCCAGCAGCACGACCAGCAGCGAAAGCGTCGTAACCTATGAAGTTGTCATATCGGCACAAAATCCGGACCTGAAACTCAAACCACGACTGACCGCCAACATCTTCATATATACGATAGACCGTCCCAACGTGTTGAGTGTACCGGCCAAAGCACTGCGTTTCACGCCGGAAATTCCGCTCATAAGCCCGGAAGACACGGTCAAGGACATTGACAGCGAGCACAAGGTCTGGACGAAAGCCGGCCACGTATTCACTGCACATCCAGTGGAAATAGGTATCAGCAACGGCACATATACCGAAATAACCAGCGGTTTGGAAGAAGGCATGGAGATTATCTCTGAGGCCAGTTTCTCGGCCATGCCGGACAAGCTGTCCTCAGACAAGGAACGTAGCCCGTTCATGCCGGGCCCGCATTGAAAATAAGAACCTGAATTATGAGCAAGAACGTCATTGAACTCCACAATATCAAAAGGGACTTTCTGGTAGGCGATGAAACGGTCCATGCGTTAAGGGGAATCTCATTCTGTATAACCGAAGGAGAATTCGTAACCATCATGGGCACATCCGGTTCCGGAAAATCCACCCTGCTGAACACATTGGGCTGTCTGGACACCCCGACATCAGGCGAATATCTGCTGGATGGAATCTCCGTACGCAGCATGAGCAAACCGCAGCGGGCTGTTTTACGGAACCGCAAGATAGGTTTCGTTTTCCAGAATTACAACCTGTTGCCCAAAACCACAGCCATTGAAAATGTGGAGCTTCCGCTAATGTACAATCCGGAAGTCAGCGCAGCCGAACGCCGCAGAAGGTCCATAGAAGCACTTAAGGCAGTCGGACTGGGAGACCGTCTGGAGCACAAATCCAACCAAATGTCCGGTGGACAAATGCAACGGGTTGCCATAGCAAGAGCACTGGTCAATAATCCGGCCGTCATATTGGCCGATGAGGCTACAGGAAATCTGGACACAAGAACATCATTCGAAATTCTGGTACTGTTCCAGAAATTGCATGCGGAAGGCCGAACAATCATTTTCGTGACCCATAATCCGGACATAGCCCAATACAGCAGCCGGAACATACGCCTGCGCGACGGCCATGTAGTAGAAGACACGTATAACCAGAACATCATGTCGGCAAGCAAGACGCTTTCCGAACTGCCTAAAAATGATGATGACTGATTTTTCATTAGGACTATTATTACACATATGAACGGAACAAATTTGCTGAAAATAGCTTTACGGGCTCTGTCCAACAATAAAATGAGGGCTTTCCTGACCATGTTAGGCATCATTATCGGTGTTGCATCGGTCATAACCATGATTGCCATCGGACAAGGCTCCAAAAAGAGCATCCAAGAGCAAATCTCGGAAATGGGTTCAAATATTATCATGATACACCCGGGTGGTGACCGCCGCGGAGGGGTCAGGCTCGATGCATCGGAAATGCAAACACTCAAGCTGGAGGATTACCAAGCCCTGCGTGAAGAATGCATATATCTCTCAGGGATAAGCCCGAATGTTTCTGCATCCGGACAGCTTATCAGCGGAAACAACAACTACCCGTCATCCATCAGCGGTGTCGGGCAGGATTATCTGTCCATCAGGCAACTCAACATTGAAGATGGCGAAATGTTCACCGCCGCCGACATCCAATCTTCCGCCAAGGTATGCATCATCGGCAAAACGATTGTCGACAACCTGTTTCCCAACGGAAAAGAACCCATCGGACAGGTAATACGTTTCAACCAGGTTCCCTTCCGGGTCATAGGTGTGCTGGAATCAAAAGGCTACAACTCCATGGGACAAGATCAGGATGATATCGTGCTTGCACCCTACACGACTGTCATGAAGCGCCTGCTAGCCGTAACTTACCTGCAAGGTATCTTTGCATCCGCGCTGTCGGAAGACATGACCGATTATGCAACCGCAGAAATCACGGAAATACTCAGGCGGCAACACAAACTGAAAGAAAGCGATGAGGATGATTTTGACATTAGAAGCCAACAGGAACTGAGCAACATGCTGAATACAACCACGGATTTAATGACTACCCTGCTGGCCTGCATAGCCGGCATATCGTTGGTTGTCGGTGGAATCGGCATCATGAACATCATGTATGTTTCCGTTACGGAACGCACCAAGGAAATTGGTTTGCGCATGTCTGTTGGTGCACGTGGCATAGATATTCTGGCCCAGTTCCTGATTGAAGCCATCCTGATCAGCATTACGGGCGGACTTATAGGAGTCATTGTAGGATGCGGAGCCAGTTTTGCCGTAAAATGGATTGCACACTGGCCCATCTTCATCCAACCCTGGAGCGTTGTCCTGTCGTTTGCCGTATGTACAATAACAGGAGTGTTTTTCGGATGGTATCCGGCCAAAAAGGCTGCTGATCTTGACCCGATAGAAGCATTAAGATATGAATAAACAAAATAAAAACAGAAAAATGGTATAGAAAAGATGCATCGGACATTGTTCGGGCTTACTAAAAACAGGACATACTCCCCAGCTTTCGATTACTTCTCTATCTTGTCTTTTTATCCCTGCCAAATCGAAAGCAATGTCTGATTCCAAGCCCGGACAATGTCCGTCTTCTTTTTTTGCTCCGGTCAATTCCGGATAAAAGCAGACTCTATCCATCCGTCCGTCTGTTCTTTAACCGACCAATCCCTTCATGTCCCAAAGCCAGTCAGCAACAAATCAATCCTGACTTCTCATCAGCAGCTTACGACAACCTGTCCTGTCTGTCAAATTCTTGTGAACAAATCCACCGGTCTGGAACCTATCAGGCGGAACAAGATAGCTGCCGAGGTTTCCGTTCCTCCGGCTGCCACTGATTTTTTCCGATATAGCATCAAATGCCGGAATTGCCGCATGAAACCCGAAAAGCAACTGCAGGAATCAGATGCCATGCCAGAATGCAAGCATTCACTGCGCATCAGCCGCAACCTTCGTCAAGCCACAAGTGTAACGCTGCTGCCCAAGCT
Source organism: uncultured Bacteroidales bacterium (assembly GCA_944321895.1). Lineage (GTDB taxonomy): Bacteria > Bacteroidota > Bacteroidia > Bacteroidales > Paludibacteraceae > CALUNA01. The sequence goes on from CALUNA010000017.1 coordinate 20,879, forward strand.
GACCGGTTTTACCCGCTGCAAACTATAATAAAAAAAGCGGCAGACATGTGACATGCCTGCCGCTAATGTGGAATGTTATAACTGCTGTTATCTCATCATTTTGATAGCATTGCTTGTGCCGTCGGTATATCTTACCACTTTTATGCACATGCCTTTTGTTGTGTCGTCCAGGAAAATGCGGCGACCCGACAAATCATAATATTCAGTGGAAGCAACTACCTTGTTGCCGGCTTCTACGGTATTAACAGCTGTTTGTGTCGATGTGATAACCATATTGGAACATGCGTCACCGAAAAAGTAGCCTTCATTATAATACATATTCATCAACATAATTCCTGATTCCGAGATGTATGAGTTGTCACTTGCATTGTATGTCATAGTACAAGATTCTACTGTAGATAAACTAGTGTTTGCAAACATAAATGCAATGTCATCAGTTGCAATCTGAGCAGAATATAATATAATATTGTTATTATCTATCTCACCACATAACCATGCTTCTGGATAGTATTGGGGCATTAAGCTACTTATATAGACATAACTGCCCATGTTAATAATATCGACAGTTGCTTCATGGTTTGTTCCTTCATAATCCAAAAAGGTATAATCGTAAGTAACTGCTTTAGGAAAATATTCAACTGGCATATATGTCAAGTATGTACAATCCGAATACCATTCTGTAGTAGTGCCATTGCTCACATAAAGTCCTAAATAAGAATACATATCAGAATGCACAACACCGTATTGAGGATCTATGGCCAACGCAAAACTACGGGATAATAATGGTTCTCCAGCATCAGAAGCCGTATCTAAATTGCAAATGTAAAATTTATATTCATTTTGACCATCACTTAAAGTTCCTAACAATTGGTTGTTGTCAATTATAATCGAATCCTTTGCTTCGTTTAATTTTCCTGTTATATACAATTCGTTTCCAAACATTTTAGCGTTGGTAAAAAACATATTGGAAATAGATACAGTCCCATCATCGGCTATATAAATGTCTGCTGTTACGTGAGACTTCATGCAATATCCTATTTCATAAGCATAATCATAATAATCCAAAAAATAAGAAGTCTTCGTTCCTTCCGGCTCGGTAACCGCCTTGGTTTGCATGCTTGGTTTCAGCTGGCTGAAATCAATGCGTTTGGCCATTTCAAATTTAGGTTCTGCTTTGGGTTTGAAACCTTCAACAGGTTTCATCGTACCAATGTGCTGTGCAATACCGCTCATTGAGAAAACGGTGAATGCAAAAAGTAAAACTTTTTTCATTAATTAAAGTTTGTCTGAATTAGAGTCCTGTTTTTCTTAATTTGAGGCAGGAAAAGCATCAGAACTCATATATACCTTTCCTGTCTATTTACGTGGCAAATTTACAGAATAATCTTCAAACCACATACTTTTTTACATATTTTATTTTCAAAAATTGTCATTTTGTACAAGGTACATTTTTATTGGCTACAGTTCTGTCAATAAACACATTCCGGGTTCCGGAAAAAAGATTTGCGCTCGCGTATCTGTCCCCAAAAGAAAACACGCGGGGCATGTCATTGAGGACATGTCCCGCGTGTTGTTCCGTTTGTCTGAAATGTCTTTTTATTCCCTGGTTGCAAAATACTTCAGGAACTGCGTACGGAGCCAGAAATCCGGATTTTCCGTACCGGAAGCATTCATTTTGCCTTTATACTCGGCAATTGCCTTGTACTGGTGTTTTTCCTGCCATTGTTCCAGTTCATTCAAAGTGTGTCTGAACCATTCATTTCCGTTTTTATATATGGCACTCGATACCTCCACGGCCGATGCGCCAGCCAGCAGTGCCTTCACGACTCCTGCACCATCGTGCACTCCTCCCGAAATGGCAATGTCCATGCCGTGCACTGCAGCGGAGACAATCGCCGTCCACCGCAACGGCTCTGCCAGCCCGTTTTCCGAACTGAAAACCTGTCCAACGGTAAACTGCATGTTATCAATGTCTACATCCGGCTGATAAGGACGGTTGAATAAAACAACGGCATTTGCACCAACGGATTTCAGCTGGTCAACCAGCCAAACCGGGTTGGATATGTTCTGGCCGAGCTTCACAATGAGCGGAAATTTGACCATGTTCCTGATGGAACGTACAATATCAAGATGCATTTGCTCAAAACTCCCGTTTACATAATCTTTGCTGGTAGCTATGCTCATGATATTCAGCTCCAATGCATCTGCACCGGCATCTTCCGCCATACGGGCAAACTGTGCCCACTCGCCTGCCGAATGACAGTTTATGCTGGCTATGACGGGAATCGAACACAAGCGCTTGGTGTCCTTGATTAATTGCAGATATTCGCTCATGGCATGCGACCGAATATATCCATGCATATAATCGGCACTCTCGGAGTGGTCCGTACTCTGGTTCAAATGCTCGGTTTCGCGCGTGATGTTTTCTTCAAACAATGATTTCAGCACAATTGCTCCTGCGCCGGCATCTTCAATCGCCTTATTGTTGGCAGCCTTTGCCGTGCGGCCGCAGCTGCTCATGATAATCGGGTTTTTCAAGGTCAGACCCGCAAATTTTGTTTCCAGAATGTTCATAATTTTAGCGTGTAATTAAACTATCCATGTTCGCGCAAAGGTACAGATAATTATCGAAAAAAAGCACAATTTGCATAAAGAAAATAAGAGAAAAGATGGTCAGGTAAAAATGCCGTCCTGTCCGGCCCATTGCATAAAACGCCTTTCCCGCATTTGCCTCTGGCATAAATGCGGGAAAGGCGTTTATTTCCTTGCTTGGGTACCAAGCCTACAATGTTACCCCGGTTTTGAATATTGCTGTTTCGCGATAACCCTTACGCTCATTATTGACATATTCCCCACTTGCCACACGGATTACATAATCCGTAAATCGTTTGCAGGTCTGTTCCATTGGTTCATCCTCCACAATAACGCCGGCATTAAAGTCAATCCAATCCGGCTTGTTTTGGGCCAGGGCCGTATTGGTCGATATTTTCATGGTTGGTACATAGGTTCCGAAGGGTGTGCCACGTCCTGTCGTGAACAGCACCATATGGCAGCCGCAGGATGCCAATGCAGTGGCCGCCACCAGATCATTCCCCGGAGCCGAGAGCAGGTTCAAACCTTTTACATGGAGACGTTCGCCATAGGCCAAAACACCACGAACTGAACTTTTTCCGCATTTCTGCGTGCAACCAAGGGCTTTTTCTTCCAACGTGGAAATACCTCCGGCTTTGTTTCCCGGCGATGGATTCTCACCCACCGGCTCGCCGTGTGACAGAAAATATTCCTTGAAATCGTTGATGAGTCTGACTGTCTGGCCAAACAATTGTTCATTTTCGCACCGGTTCATCAGAATTGTTTCTGCACCGAACATTTCCGGCACTTCCGTCAGCACACTGGTTCCTCCCTGTGCAACCAGAAAGTCGGAAAACATTCCCAAGAGCGGATTTGCCGTAATTCCGGAAAAGCCGTCCGAGCCCCCACATTTCAATCCTACACGCAATTCGGACAACGGTATTTCCGTCCGCACATCGGTTCTGGCCTTATCGTACAATTCATGCAACAACGCCATTCCATCGGCAATTTCGTCATGTGTTTTCTGGGCAACCAGAAATCTGACACGTTCCTTGTCGTATCCGGCACAGAATTGTTCAAACACATCCGGCTGGTTGTTTTCGCAACCCAGTCCGACAACCAGGACTCCGCCAGCATTGGGGTGCATAACCATGTCACGCAGGATTTTTTTCGTATTCTCGTGGTCATCGCCCAACTGCGAGCAACCGTAGTTGTGTGGAAAAGCAACAATGGCGTCAACCCCCTGTCCGGCCGTTTCCTGACGCAGTTTTTCCGCCAACTGGTTTACAATTCCATTTACGCAACCTACAGTCGGTATAATCCATATCTCGTTGCGGATTCCGACATCGCCGTTAGTGCGTCTGTAGCCTTTAAATGTCAGATTCTGTTTTGGCAAATCAAGTTTCGGTGAAGTCGGATGATAGCTGTATTCCAACAAGCCGGCCAAATTGGTCTTTATGTTGTGTTCGTTGAGCCATGCTCCTTTGCGTACATCTGCGGTAACATGCCCGATGGGATAGCCGTACTTGATTACATTTTCACCCGGGACAAAATCTTTCAAAGCAACTTTATGTCCGGCCGGAATGTCTTCAAGCAGAGTGATTTCATTTCCTTCGACCTGAATGAGATTGCCGGCTTTCTGTGCGACAATGGCGACAGCAACATTATCTGACGGATTGATTTTTAAAACGGAAGTCATCGCTATGCACTTTTACAAGATGGTCTTGACGGTTTCCAACATGCCTTTGGACTGTATTTCGTCCAAAAATCCAATAACCATATCGGTCAGTCCCGGAATCCGGTTCAGGTCTTCGTTCCAAATGAATTTTGCGCCCAACACTCCTTCGGCAACAGTTTTTGTATTGCCCGTAGCCCAAAGCCGTTTGAGCAGGTCCATGATTTCCTGTGCATCGTTCGGAACGATTTCGGCACCATCCGCCCGTTTTCCACCTTTGTAGTATGTGATAATCGCGGCCAGCCCGAGCACCAGCCCTTTCGGTAATTCGCCCTTGCGTTCCAGATAGGTTTTCAGGCCCGGCAAATCGCGTGTTTCGTATTTCGGGAAGGAATTGAGCATAATGCTTGTTACGGCATGGTCCACAAACGGGTTGTTGAAACGCTCCAGCACATCCGTGGCAAATTGTTGCAATTCCGCCTTCGGCAGATTCAGGGTTTCCATCAACTCATCAAACATTACTTTGTGGACATATTTTCCGATGACTTCGTGTTGGCAGGCATCACGCACGATGTTTATGCCCGACAAATAGGCCACCGGCGACAATACGGTATGCGGGCCGTTCAGCAATGTTACCTTGCGCTCATGATAAGGTGCTTCGCTCGGCACGAACAGCACATTCAGACCAGCCTTGTCTGCCGGAAATTCTTCTGCTACCGCCTTTGGAGCCTCAATCACCCACAAGTGGAATATTTCTGCCTGTACAACCAGATTGTCATCATACTGCAACTTTTCCTTGATGGCGGCAATGTCTTTGCGCGGGAAACCGGGAACAATACGGTCTACCAGAGTTGCATACACGCCGCATGCTTCCTCAAACCAGGATTTGAACTCTGCACCAAGATTCCACAAATCGATGTATTGATATATGGTTTCCTTCAGTTTGTGTCCGTTCAGGAAAATCAATTCGCACGGGAAAATAATCAGCCCCTTGCTTTTGTCGCCGTTGAAAGTCTTGAAACGACGGTAAAGAAGCTGGGTCAGTTTTCCCGGATATGAATAAGCCGGTTTGTCTTCCAGCTTGCAACTGGGGTCAAATGCAATGCCAGCTTCCGTTGTATTGGAAATGACAAAACGGATATCAGGCATGTCGGCCAGTTGCATGAACTCATCATTCTGGGTATAGGGATTCAATGAACGGCTGATAACGTCTATCAAATCCAGGCTGTTCACAGTCTGTCCCTTGTCCAATCCCTGCAAATTCACGTGATACAGGTTATCCTGAGCGTTCAGCATGTCTATCATTCCTTTTTCTATGGGTTGGACTACTACCACGCTGCTGTTGAAATCCGTCTTGTTATCCATGTTCCAGATAATCCAATCAACGAATGCGCGCAAAAAATTGCCTTCACCAAATTGGATAATGCGTTCTGGCCGAAGTGTCTTGACCGCTGTCTTACTGTTCAATGCTTTCATGATTTGTGTTTTTTATTTGTTCTACCATTATTGATTATCAGTTCTTTTCCGTATTTTTTCATAATTCCGTGTGCGCACACGGAATATCGGCTGCAAAAATAGTTCTAAATTTTAGATTTGACAAACAGAAAATCAACAACATTTGAAAAAACAGGAGGAGAAACCACCGGAAGTCATTGCAATTTATTGACAATCAGGCAATATGAAATTTCCAATAAGGTCATGAGGCTTTTAAAAAAAGATGAACCGGACATAAAATCCGATTCATCAATTCCGTTGTCATGCAAGCTGCATGAACATGCAAAGTTCCGCCTACACCAAAGTCTCTATCCGGTCCAGATTTTTTTGGATTTCCTCGTCTGTCATGGCATAATTTATCAGGTTGCCTGACAGGTATTGGTCGTAGGCCGACATATCGACCAGGCCGTGCCCGCTCAAATTGAACAAAATGGTCTTTTTCTTGCCTTCTTCCTTGGCAATGTTCGCTTCGCGGATAGCCGCCGCAATGGCATGGCAACTTTCCGGTGCAGGAACAATGCCTTCGCACCGCGCAAACAAGACGCCCGCTTCAAACGAGTCCAACTGCTTGATGTCAACCGCTTCCATTCGGTTTTCTTTCAACAACTGGCTGACAATGGTTCCGGCACCGTGATAGCGCAATCCGCCTGCATGGATGTTGGCCGGAGAAAAATTGTGTCCGAGCGTAAACATTGGTATCAAAGGCGTATAACCCGACTCATCGCCGAAATCATATTGGAACTTCCCGTGCGTCAGTTTCGGACATGAGGCCGGCTCCGCCGCTATGAAGCGCGTTTTCTTGCCATTCAGGATATTGTGGCGCATAAACGGGAACGAAATGCCTCCGAAATTGGAACCGCCGCCAAAACATCCGATAACGATGTCTGGATATTCGCCGGCCATTTCCATTTGTTTCTCGGCTTCCAGACCGATAATTGTCTGGTGCAAGGCAACATGGTTCAGCACGCTACCAAGCGCGTAACGGCAATTAGGCGTTTGCATGGCAAGCTCCACCGCTTCCGAAATGGCTGTTCCGAGTGAGCCCTGATAATTGGGATGTTCCGTCAGGATTTTGCGGCCGGCTTTCGTGCTCATACTGGGCGATGCTATGACCTGCGCACCCCAAGTCTGCATCAGCGAACGACGGTATGGTTTCTGTTCATAACTGACTTTTACCATGTAAACGGCCAGTTCCAGGCCAAAGGCCCGGCTTGCAAATGCCAAAGCCGTTCCCCACTGGCCCGCTCCGGTTTCGGTTGTTACGTTTGTTATGCCATCCTGTTTCAAATAATACGCCTGCGCCAAAGCCGAATTCAGCTTATGTGAACCGACAGGACTTACACTTTCGTTTTTAAAATAAATATGGGCCGGCGTGTCCAGTGCCTTCTCCAATCCATAGGCACGCACCAAAGGTGTTGAACGGTAAATTCTGTATTTGTCGCGCACCTCCTCCGGTATGTCAATCCATGCATCGGTTTCGTTCAGTTCCTGGTCCGAAGCAGCTCTGGAGAACAACGGATACAAGTCCTCCGGTTTCAACGGCTGCTTGGTTCCCGGATGCAGCATCGGCATGGGTTTGGTGGGCATGTCAGCTACGATATTATACCATTGGGTGGGAATTTCCTTTTCAGGAAGCAAAAATTTCTTGGTCTTTTCCATAACGCGGTTCTTTTAGTTGTTATTTGGTTGTTTTTACATCAGTTTTTTCATATCCGGATAATAAAAAAAGCTATTGTTAACTGATAAACAATAGCTTTGATTTATGTTTTTACAAAAAATACACACGTGCAACGACTCAACTCCATTGTTTATCCCGGAAGTTGCGCCACCACCAATTGTTATTGAATCGAATGAATTGCATATATGTAACTTTCTACCTGTTGTTTCCAAAATTCGGGGGCAAAGATACATGATTTTTTTTAATCAGCAATATTTGGCCGAAAAAAAATGCATTTTCGTTGTTATCCGGTCAAATCCGTATTAATTTGAAAGGATTTGTTCCTTGTCGGCCAGGAATTCGCCGACCACGAAATTACTGCCGCCAATAAAGACCAGATCATCCGCATCAGCGTCTTCCAAGGCCTTTCGGCATGCTGCATGAACAGAGTCAAACGCATGCCCCTGCAAGCCGGCCCGTGTTGCCATTTGCAACAGGGTTTCCGATGGCATGGCACGCGGCGTACGGGCTTGTGTAAAATAATATACGGCATGCGGAGGCAGCAATGACAACACATCGGCTATATCCTTGTCGCGTACCATGCCCAAAACAATACGCAATTTGCGGCAAGGATATTGTTTCAGTTGTTCGGCCACATAGCGTATGCCATGGGCATTGTGTCCTGTATCGCAAATAACGGCAGGCTGCTGCTGTATCCTTTGCCAACGCCCCTGCAAACCGGTCAGCGTACAGACATGTGCAAAGCCATCAGCCAACGCATCATCGGAAATCCGAAAACCCGTTTCACGCAAAACCCGAATGGCCGTCCAGGCTGTCTGTTTGTTTTTTTGCTGGTATATTCCCTGTAACTCGCAGGGCAAATCCGGACACAAAGGTTCCCGGTCGGCAAAGAAAATGCGGCAATTGCAGCAGGCTGCCTTTTGCATGAAAACAGGAGCCGTTTCAGGCTGTGTTTCACCGACAACGACCGGTACGCCAGATTTGATGATGCCGGCTTTTTCTCCCGCGATTTTTTCCAGCGTATTGCCCAAAAATTCAGTATGGTCAAAGCCGATATTCGTAATGACACTCAATTCCGGCATTATGACATTGGTGCTGTCAAGACGGCCTCCCAAACCAACCTCAACAACGGCAATGTCAACCTGCTTTCCGGCAAACCAGGCAAAGGCCATGGCCATGGTAGTTTCAAAGAACGAAGGCTTCACTTCATCTAACAGATTGCGATGATGTTCCACAAAATCCGCCACAAAACCGGGCTCTATTTTCTGTCCGTTTATCCGTATGCGTTCTCCAAAATCGACCAAATGCGGCGATGTGCAAAGTCCTGTTCTGTAACCGGCTTGCTGCAGGACTGCCGCCAACAAATGCGACGTGGAACCTTTCCCGTTCGTTCCGGCCACATGAATGCTCCTGAAACGCTGGTGCGGATTGCCGAGTGCCGCCAACAGCCTGTTCGTATTTCCGAATCCAGGTTTATATGCCGCCTGCCCGACCAAATGGAAGGCCGGTTGCGAAGCATACAAATAGTCAAGTGTTTCCTGATAGGTCATGTCCTGATACCGCTAAAAATATATGAAATCCGGTGCAAAAGTACGGAAAAAGAAAAATAAACACTACATTTGCAAAAAATCAGGATAAACATTACGCACGACAACGACTGCAACATGACAACAAATGGACGGAATTCCAAAACGGCAATACCCAAAATTCCTGTCCACGGCAAACCGGCATGTCTGACAACCGGAACCGTACGGAGAAATCATTATTCATCAAAAAATCATGCAATACACTGCTGTCCGTTTTAGATTTACGTTTGCCGAAGATTTTGCGGCCGATATTTTTGTCGCGGCACTGGCCGAGATGGGTTTCGAAAGTTTTGAGAACGTGGAAGAAGGCATTGTGGCCTACATTCCAAACGCCAACTACCGGAAAAACGAACTGGATGAAATGGCCGGAAATTTTCCCTACCCCGGTGCGGAAATCAGCGAAGTCATTACCATAGCCGACCAGAACTGGAACGCAGAATGGGAAAAGCATTTCTTCCAACCCATTGTTATTGATGACAGATGTGTCATTCACAGTTCTTTCCATACGGATATTCCACCTATGGAATATGACATTCTGATTGACCCGAAGATGGCATTCGGCACCGGTCATCACGCAACCACAAGTCTGATTGTCAGTGAGCTGTTACGAACAGACCTGCGGGGAAAATCATTGCTGGACATGGGTTGCGGCACTGCCGTGCTGGCCATACTGGCAGCCAAACGCGGTGCCGGCTCGATTACAGCCATCGACATAGACAACTGGTGTACGGAAAACTCACTGGAGAACATTGCCAAAAACCACGCAGGCAACATTGAAGTGCTGCAAGGCGATGCAAGCCTGCTTCCCGGACGCCATTTCGACATGATATTGGCCAACATAAACCGGAATATCCTGCTGGCCGACATGCATTTCTACGCCGACTGCCTGTCCGAAGGCGGCATTTTGTACATGAGTGGATTCTATACGGAAGATGTTCCGTTGATAGAGGCCGAAGCCATAAAACAGGGACTTCACATGACCGCATGCCGCGAAAAAAACAATTGGGCCGTGGTACGCATGGAAAAACAGGATAAATGACATGCACGGGAACAAGCGGGACTCCGCGCCATCCCGCTTGAATTACAATCCTTTCATCTCACGGAAGTCCATTTCACGTCTCCCTTGTCGGAAATTATGGCCATCTGCAATTTGTCCTGCGCATCACGGAAAAACAAACAAATATCTTGGGCTGAAGCCCTGAATATCCGGTCAGGAACTGCTCCGGACGAACTTATCCGGCTTATATTGCCCACACTGCCATCGCTGTTTATGCGTCCGCACACCATCTGCCCTTCTCCGTAACCGACGACAAGGACTCCATTGGAAACATCAACCAGCCGTTCTATGCGATCAAACGACTTCAGGACAATGGTCCATACGTTCATTTCGTCTATCCGGCTCAGTCTTGTTTCTGCGCCGTTAGCACTGTAAGCCAGATAAGTAATATTTGACAACTCTTCATGACTGACTGCGGCCGGCATATTTCCACTCTGCCCGATACGGCGTGTTTCCTTGCCATTTCCGTCCAGGAATACGACTGCTAACTGGTCATTCTGCCTGACAGCTACCACACAGCCGGAACCATTGACCGACATGTTGCATATCTGCTCCGCATTTTTCAGTTCGACCAGCCATGCGGTTGCCCTGTTGTCATCTATCCTTGCGACGAATGCCACATTATTTGCGTTTTTCTTTATGCCGGCCACATAATCCGGAAGGCCTTGCTGGTTATAGGAAACACAAGTGGTAATGTATGAACCTTTGAGCTCCGGCATGTCATTTTCCGCAACAATCCACAACGGGACCGGGGCTGCCTTTCCACGAATGCTGTATGCCGGCCTGGCCTGCTGCCGTCCGACAAGTTTTGTGTATGCGGAAAAATTGCCAAGCACATCGCCGAAAACCCTGTCAAGAAACATGGTTTCCGTTTCCGCATATTTTTCAAGCCCTTGTCTGCCACCGTAGTTTTGGTCAAAGAAACCGGCAAACCGGACTATGTGTTCGGATGTCATCGATTTTTCGGCTACGGCCAGGGATTGCTCCGTTTGCTGCAATTGTTCCGAGATACGGTATATGTGGCGCATCTTCCGGTTAAGCAATGCCGCAGACGAATCAATTGGCAGAACAAGGCTGTCGCCTGCCATTAACAGAAGCTTCCTGCGGTCATCAAGATAGGCAAACAGTTCGCGCACAAGCGAATTGTTGTCATATTTGCCAAGCTGGAAGATGAACAAGTCATCATATGGCTCAGCAACTGCCGCCACAAACGGGGCATGGCTTTCATATTCCTGCTTTCCCTGTTCGTATTGCCGGTTAATGTCGTCAATACGGTTACGCAACGGCACGATATCGGCATTGAATGTGCGCTCCACTTCGTCTATCCATTTGCGATAATCCCACATGGTAAAATGCTCCATGTAAAAATCACTGTTGGTCAATCCATCAAGCCGGAATGTTTCTATGGGTTTGAGTTCATACGTCTGCCGGTAATCAAGTATCGGATATGTAGCCAGTATCTCCTTGTAACGTGCAAACGCCTTGACACTGTTGTCCATGTCCGCCCCAAGCGTATCGAGTATGCCCTTAAGGTTTTCATCATGCCGCAACAGCATTTCATTGAGGTTACCGTATTCGTTGCAAATGCCCTTGAAGGTGTTTATACACTTGTTGTAATAACCTTTTGATTCCTCAAGAGCCTGATAGGCCAATGTTGTCGAATCACGGAAATTCCTGCAGAACCGTAAATGTTCTTCCACAAATGCCTTGAGTTCCGAATCCTGAATGTGGTTTCCTGCGGCCGGAATGCCTAAATTCCGGTAATATTCGCTGTTGGTCCGGACATCGCCTTCGGAATAAAACACGCCGAAAGTTTCCAGAAAGAGCTTGGCATTGTCCGCCCAATATTGCGCGGTCTGGATATCCCGCAAGGGATCGGTTTCCCGCAGTTTTTTTTCACATATCATGCCTAACTGCACATAGGTATTGGCCCACTGCGGATTTGCCCGCTGATATTCCATCAACAAGCTGTAGGCCTGATCAAGTGTCTTGTTTGGCAAACTGCCATAAATGTCGGCATATTTTTGCGCCCTGACGGTTGTAGCGGCGGCAAAGAAAAGTACGATGACAAGAAACTTACATTTATCCATTGTTTTTCATTTTTATCAATTCGGTCATGCTATTGTTGCGTTTGTCCGGTTTCCAGGACTACAAATTCCACCCGCCGGTTCCTGGCACGGTTTTCTTCACTATCGTTGGGCACCAGAGGCTTGCTCATTCCATAGCCCTTGGACTGGAGCTGACGGCTCGGTATGCCGCTTTCCACAATGTAATCGACCACCGACTGTGCACGGCGTTCGGACAGTATTTTGTTGTAACTCACGCTACCCACATCGTCGGTATGGGCCGAGATTTCAATGATCAGTTCCAGATTATCACGCATAAGCCGCACTACATGATCAAGCTCGGCGTATGACTCCGGCATTATGTCGGCCGAACCAGTGGCAAAATTGATATTGTACAGTTGCAGCGATGCATTGATTTTCAGCGGTACAAGTTCTACAACAATCTTGTTGCCCGTCTGTTTCTTAAGGTCAATGACACCGTTGTGGAAAGCATAGCCATCCGCGCCATCTACCGTCATGTCATAGACGTCACTGTCGCGCAGCCTTACTGTCGCATGGCCGCCCTGCATTTGTGCCGGAGCGATGTGGCATGTTTCCTCGCGGTTGCGGTTGTCGAACAACACATGGGCAGCCACCGGCATTTTCGTTTCCGCATCCACTATGCTCACCTCCATATCACGCTTCAGCGGCTCAAGCGGAAGATTCCGTTCAAAATAAGAAAAGACGATATCGCCTCCAAGCTTAAACAGGAATTCATCTTCGGCAAAGCCCGCCGCTTTTGCCGTAATTTCATAGTCGCTACCCAACGGCAATGCCAGCAGGTATTTGCCATCGGCATGTGCCCGGGCCCGGAAAGTGCTCCTGTCTGTTGTACTTACTGCCGTTACCTCGCCGGCAAGCGGACGGAATATTTCGCTGTCATAGACACTCACGGACAATTGTACCGTATCGAAAAGTTCGATGACATCGGGCATTACCGGCCCGGCTGCCTTGCGGTAATCCAGCAGGTAGCTGGCAAAAGAATAATCAGGATTGCGCACATCGACAATGTATTGTGCGTCGGAAACATTGGCCATATCGTAATTGCCATTCCATTGGTTGCTCCGATAGCGGCCAAGAATCTTGAGGGTTGTCGGATTATAGACGGTAACATCGGCTTCAACGGGTTTGTGTGACCCGAGGGTTTGTATCCGCCCTTTTTCCGTAACCACTGTGAGCGGCATGGATTCTTTATCTGTCATGCGCATGCGGACAATATGCCCCTGACGCATCTGTTTCTTGTTGCCGGACTGGACAAAATAAAGCCTTTTTCCTGCACAACGTGGTGAAAACAGGTCATAACCGGTTCCGTTTTCCACAAGCGGTGCCGGCAGCAGCCACGAATTGCTCCACAGCAGGCGCGCGAACATCAGTTGCGTTGCCTCTTTGCGTTCGGAACGTATCGTATAATATATTGTCCGTGCGTCGGAAGCTACGAAAATATCCTGCAGATAGCCTGCGTTGATTACATTATCTATTGGCTGCGGCTCTTTCCATACGCCACGCGGGTCACGTTCGGAAGTATAAATGCTCATTCTGTCAGCCTCTTTCTTTTCTATTTTCGGGTCATTGCTTTTCTGGTGTTTGAGAAAATACATGGTTTCATCGCCCGGAATAAACGCAGGGAAAGTCTCGTCGTCGGCAGTGTTTATATTATCCAGGAGTTGCGGTACGCTCCAGTCATCAGGAAGTCTGTCACTGTAATATATGTCAAAGCCGCCGGCACCACCGGAATAATTGGCATGAAAATAGAGCCGCTGCCCGTTGTCTGTCATAAATACACCGCCGACAGATGCCGTATCGCCGGCATACCGGTTAATGGTTTCAACTGGTTCAGCCTCACTCCACCGGTTGTCGGACAGAAAAGATTCGTAGAGCAAAGTACGGCCTTCCGGCGTGACAAGCGTCATGACAAGATGGTTTTCGGAACGATTTATCGAAAAATCGACTACATTTTCCCAAATACCGACCTTCTCAAAAGCACCTGTATTGGCTGCAAAAACTTCAAGACAAAAAAACACGGAAAACAAGCCCGGCAAACAGACTCTCCTGAAGAACAAATTCATGGTTATGCAGGTTTTGATTACGATGCACAAAAATACCACATTTATTTCATATGGCAACTCATCATGCAAAAAACGCGCATGAACACCATCCAAATGACGGGAACAATGGCATGGCAGGAAGATAAAAAAGAAAGGCAACGCCTTGAACCTTGCCTTTACTGCTTCCTGAGCCATTTTGGGGACTCGAACCCCAGACCTACGCATTACGAATGCGTTGCTCTACCAACTGAGCTAAAATGGCAATGTTTTCCGAAAACCGGCGCAAAAGTATATAAAAATTCTCAATGAACAAAGCATAATTGTCGGTTTTTTTCATCTATATTTGTCGAATCAATTGCAAACACACAAAAAATGAAGTACAAAACCCTGATTTCTGTTTTGCTGGCCATTGTAACAGCTGCCACGGCCGGTTCACAAACCTATTACACCCACATATCCGACCCGGACATAAAAACCTTGCGGATACGTCTGGCCGACAGTGACCGCCTGGAGCGTCCCATTCTGGAGCTGGACGGCTCTGATGTGCTCGAAATTTCGTTCGACGAACTGTCGCACGAGCCGCACTACTATACCTACACCGTATATCACTGCAATGCCGACTGGACGCTGTCCGATTTGAACAGCAACGAATATCTCAGCGGCTTTACGACACTCGACATAGACGATTACCTGCTTTCGGAAAACACGCAGCAGCTCTACACGCACTACACGTTCCGCTTGCCCAACGATGACATGCAACTGAAAATATCCGGCAACTATGCCGTGCGGATATACGAAGACGGCGACCAGGAAAACACCGTTGCATGGGCATGTTTTTCGGTGGTGGAACCCTGCGTTTCCGTAACATCCGTGGTGCGCGGCAACACGGACATTGAACTGAACAAACGCTACCAACAACTTGATTTCGATATAAATCCGGGAACA
The DNA here is from genome assembly GCA_944321895.1 of uncultured Bacteroidales bacterium. GTDB lineage: Bacteria > Bacteroidota > Bacteroidia > Bacteroidales > Paludibacteraceae > CALUNA01. Next base: position 36,035 of record CALUNA010000017.1, read on the forward strand.
TACAACATAAGCGACCCGTTCACGGAACTGACCGTGCTGGTGCGCCAGAACGGACGTATCGACAATCAGGTATATCTGAACAAACCTACTTTTGTGGAAGCCGGCCGCCTGCGTTACATCAACAACAGGCAACTGATTTTCGAGGGCGGAAACGAATACCGCGTTTTCGACCTGCTGTCGGAATATATCCTGGGAACAGGCGTGGAAAAAGTCGATTTTGACCGTACCTATTACCATGCCCTGCTCTACCCCTCGGAAATACTGACCAGTTCCACATACAGCACCAGCTACGATGCCAACGGACAGTTTGTCATTAACCGTGAAGATGCCTACGACAGCGATGTGGAAGCTGACTACATGTGGGTACATTTCCGGTTGCCCATGGCGCAACCCTTCTTTGACGGAACCATGCACGTGGGCGGTGACTTCAACTATAATATTATTGACGCGAACAGCCTGATGACCTACGACAACGAAACGGAACAATACGTTTACGCAAAATACCTGAAACAGGGAGGTTACAACTTCCAGTACTGGTTCCTGCCGAAAGGCGCACGCACAGCCACCCTGCAACGTACCGAAGGCAGCTATTGGCAGACACAAAACGAATATGCCATCTATGTTTATCACCGGCCGTTCGGTGCACGCTACGACCGGCTGATATGTTACAGCGCATTTACCAACAATTAAATCATAACACCATGTACAACGATTTTCAAAAACATCTGGCCGCCGAGCTTGACGCCATCCGCCAGGCCGGCCTCTACAAGAACGAACGCATTATCTGCTCCCCACAAGGCAGCCGCATCAAGCTGGAAGACGGACGGGAGGCGCTCAACTTCTGCGCAAACAATTACCTGGGCCTTGCCGACAATCCGGAACTGATGGCCGCTGCCCGCCAGGCCATGGACGAACGCGGCTACGGCATGTCGTCCGTGCGGTTCATTTGCGGCACGCAGGACCTGCACAAACGCCTGGAAGCCGCCATCGCGCGCTTTTTCGGCACGGAAGACACCATCCTGTATGCCGCCTGCTTCGATGCCAACGGCGGCGTATTCGAGCCGCTGCTGACTGAACAGGACGCCATCATCTCCGACACGCTCAACCACGCATCCATCATTGACGGGGTGCGCCTGTGCAAGGCACAACGCTACCGCTACGCCAACGCCGACATGGCCGACCTGGAAGAACAGCTCAAAAAGGCACAGGCGCAACGCTTCCGCCTGATTGCCACCGATGGCGTCTTTTCCATGGACGGCAACGTGTGCCCGCTGGACAAGATTTACGAGCTGGCGCAGAAATACAACGCAATGGTCATGGTGGACGAAAGCCACTCGGCCGGCGTGGTCGGACGAACCGGACGCGGCGTAACCGAACGCTACGGACTGCGCGGGCAAATAGAAATCATCACGGGAACGCTCGGCAAGGCATTCGGCGGAGCCGTCGGCGGATTCACGACCGGCAAACGCGAAATCATAGAGCTGCTGCGGCAACGCTCGCGTCCCTACCTGTTCTCCAACTCCATCCCGCCCATGATTGCTGCCGCCGGACTGAAGACCTTCGAGATTCTGGAACGCGACAACACGCTGCAAGACCGCCTGCATGAAAACACGGACTATTTCGTGTCGCAGATGAAAGCCGCCGGCTTCGACCTGAAACCGACCGAATCAGCCATTTGCGCCGTCATGCTCTACGATGCCAAACTGTCGCAGGAAGTGGCCGCCAAGCTGGCCGATGAAGGCATTTACGTGACCGGATTCTATTATCCCGTCGTGCCGAAAGGCCAGGCGCGCATACGTGTGCAGGTGTCGGCGGCGCACACCCGCGAACAACTGGACAAGTGCATTGCCGCATTCAGGAAAGTACTGAACAAATAACCATTCCCAAAAAAAGAAACCGATGAATATTATCTGGTTGATTGTCGGCCTGGCGGCCGGTTGCCTGCTGGCCGCCATCATATATTTCTTCATGCACAAGCAGGCTACGCAAATGCAGGCCGAAAACACATTGCTGAAACAGGAAAAGGACGCGCTCCTGCCGCTCGAGGCCGACAACCGCGTGCTGGCCGGGCGTGCTGCCGACCTGCAAAAACGCCTCGATGAGCAAAAAACCGAACTGCAACGGAAAGAAGCTGACATTCAGGAACAAATCCGCACCATAGCCACCTGCAGAAGCCGCATGGAAGCCATGCAGGAAAAACTGGACACGCAGAAAACCGAAATGCAGCAAATGCGCGAGGAACTGAACAAGGAGTTCAAACTGATGGCCAATGAAATCCTGGAAGAAAAAACACGGAGCTTTTCCGAGAGCAACGCCGAAAAGATTGGCAGCATACTGAACCCGCTCAAGGAAAAAATCCAGTTGTTCGAGAAAAAAGTGGAGGAAACCTACAACACCGAAACGCGCGAGAAAGCCTCACTGCGCAAGGAGCTGGAACAAATCATCAGCATCAACCGCCAGATGAGCGACGATGCGCAACGGCTCACCTCCGCGCTGAAAGGCGACAGCAAAACGCAAGGCGACTGGGGCGAAATGCAACTGGAAATGCTGCTGGAAAAAGCCGGCCTGCTGCGCGACGTGCACTACACGGCACAAGCCAACCTGAAAACCGAAACCGGCGCCAACGTCCGGCCGGACTTTGTCATTAACCTGCCCGAGGGCAAAAACTACGTCATCGACAGCAAGGTGTCGCTCACGGCCTACGAACGCTACTACAACGCCGACAGCGACGCTGAACGCGCGGCCGCGCTGAAAGAACACATCCAGAGCCTGCAAAAGCACATTGCCGAACTGAGCGCAAAAAACTACCAGCATCTGTACGGCATCAACTCGCCGGACTTCGTGTTCCTCTACGTGCCCGTCGAGCCGGCGCTCACCCTTGCGCTGCAACACGAGGCCGGACTCTTTGACAAAGCCCTCGGCAAGAACGTCGTGCTCGTGTCAAGCTCCATGCTGCTCGCAACCCTGCGCACCGTCTCCTTCATCTGGAAACAGGAAAACCAGAAAAACAACGTGCTGGAAATAGCCAAGGAAAGCGGCGCGCTCTACGACAAGTTTGTCGGCTTCACCGAAGACATGCTCAAACTCGGGAACGCCCTGCAAGGCTCCAAAAAGACCTATGACGAAGCCATGAACAAACTGACAAGTTCCACCCGCAAGGGCGACACCGTCGTAGGACGCATAGAACGACTGCGCAAACTCGGTGCGAACACCACCAAACAAATAGACCGGCGGCTCATGGAACGCGCCGCCGACAACGAACTTGATGTATAATCCATAAAATACCAATCCATGAAAGCATTAGTAAAAAAACTACCGGAACCCGGCATTTGGATGGAAGACGTGCCCATTCCGCAGCCGGACGTGAACGATGTACTGATCAAAATCAGGAAAGTAGCCATTTGCGGCACCGACCTGCACATTTACAAATGGGACGACTGGTCGCGGAAAAACATCCGCACGCCCCTGGTCATCGGGCATGAATATGTCGGCGAAGTCGTAGAAATCGGCAGCGGCGTGCGCAACGTCCGCATCGGCGACCGCGTAACCGGCGAAGGACACATCGCCTGCGGCCACTGCCGCAACTGCCGCCGCGGCAAACTGCACGTGTGCGAAAACTCAGTCGGAGTCGGCGTACAACGCGACGGCGCATTCGCCGAATACCTCTGCATTCCGGAAAGCAACGTCGTCAAACTCGACCCGCGCATTTCAGACGACATAGCCGCCATCATGGACCCCTTCGGCAACGCCACGCACACCGCGCTCGCCTTCCCGCTGCTCGGCGAGGACGTCCTCATCACCGGAGCAGGGCTGATAGGCACCATGGCGACAGCCATCTGCCGCTTTGCCGGAGCACGGCACATTGTCGTAACAGACCTGAACGATTACCGGCTGAACATAGCCAAACGCATGGGAGCCGACCTTGTGGTCAACGCTACCAAAGGCGAAACAGTCGAGCAGGCCATGCGCCAACTGAACATACGCGGATTCGACATCGGACTGGAAATGTCGGGCGCACCATCAGCCTTCAGCAACATGATAGACAACATGTACAAAGGCTCGAAAATAGCCCTGCTCGGCATACTGCCCGACACCACGCAGGTGGAATGGAGCAAAATCATTTTCAACGCCCTCACACTGAAAGGCATTTACGGACGGCAAATGTGGGAAACATGGTATCAAATGGAGCAAATGCTCATAACCGGCCTTGACCTCACGCCCGTCATAACGCACCGCTTCGCCTTCGACGATTTCCAGAAAGGCTTTGACATCATGGCCAGCGGCCAATGCGGCAAAGTGCTCCTGGAACTGTAACGGAACGCGCCGTCCATTCTCCGGACGGCGTTTTTCATATCCGGCAGAGGTATCGGACAACCATTTGCAGCCATGAAACGCTCCGTCCCAAAACGGGACGACAGCTTGCACGGATGAAACGCTCCGTCCCAAAACGGGACGACAACTTGCACGGATGAAACGCTCCGTCCCAAAACGGGACGACAGCTTGCACGGCTGAAACGCCACATCCCAAAACGGGACGACAGCTTGCACGGCTGAAACACTCCGTCCCAAAACGGGACGGTAGCTTGCACGACTGAAATGCCACGTCCCAAAACGGGACGAAAGCTTGCATGACTGAAACGCTCCGTCCCAAAACGGGACGGCAGCTTGCACTGACATTTTGACAGTTCATGCCAAATGGCACTTATTTTGAAGACTGACGCCGGATTTTTCCTGAAAAAATTACAATAACAAAATAACATATACACAATTATGGCAAAAGGAAATATTGGGGTAACAAGCGACAACATATTCCCCGTGATTAAAAAATTCTTGTACAGCGACCACGAGATTTTTCTGCGTGAGCTAATTTCCAACGCGGTGGATGCCACCCAAAAGTTGAAGACCATAGCCTCGAACGGCGAATTCAAGGGCGAGTTGGGCGACCTGCGCATACACGTGTCCGTGGACAAGAAAAAAGGCACACTGACCATATCCGACCACGGGGTGGGCATGACAGCCGAAGAAATAGAAAAATACATTAACCAGATAGCCTTTTCAGGCGCGGAAGAGTTTGTCAAGAAGTACAAGGACAACGCTCACGCCATTATCGGCCACTTCGGTCTGGGCTTCTACTCCGCCTTCATGGTCAGCAAGAAAGTGGAAATCTTCACACAATCGTGGCAGGAAGATGCCAAAGCCATGCACTGGACCTGCGACGGTAGCCCCGAGTACACTATGGAGGAAACCATCAAGGCCGAGCGCGGAACAGATGTCGTGCTGCACATAGACGATGAAACCAAGGAGTTCCTCGAAGAGAGCAAAATCCAGGAACTGCTGAACAAATACTGCAAGTTCCTGCCGGTGGAAATCGCCTTCGGCAAAAAGAAAGAATGGAAGGACGGCAAACAGGTGGAAACCGATGAGGACAACATCATCAACGACACCACACCGGCCTGGACACGCAAGCCCGCCGACCTGAAGGAGGAAGACTACAAGGCGTTCTACCACGAACTGTATCCCATGGCAGAGGAACCGCTGTTCCATATCCACCTGAACGTGGACTACCCGTTCCATCTGACCGGTATCCTGTATTTCCCGAAAATCAGGAACAACATGGACCTGCAACGCAACAAAATCCAGCTGTATTGCAACCAGGTGTTCGTAACCGACTCGGTGGAAAACATCGTGCCCGAATACCTGACCCTGTTGCACGGCGTCATCGACTCGCCCGACATTCCGCTGAACGTGTCGCGTTCCTACCTGCAAAGCGACGGCAACGTCAAAAAAATATCGAGCCACATCACCAAGAAAGTGGCCGACCGTCTGGCAGAAATATTCAAGAACGACCGCGCACAGTTCGAGGAAAAATGGGATGACATCAAGCTCTTTATCCAATACGGTATGCTGAGTGACGAAAAATTCTACGAACGCGCCGAAAAATTCGCGTTGCTGTGCAACGTGGACAAGAAATATTTCACGTTCGAAGAATACAGGAAACTGGTCGAAGGCAACCAGAAAGACAAATCGGGCGATTTGATTTACCTGTATGCCAACGATGTTGACGCACAGTACTCCTACATACAGCGCGCCAAGGACAAAGGCTACGATGTATTGCTCATGAACGGCCAATTGGACGTACATGTCATCAGTCAGCTGGAACAGAAGTTTGAAAAGACCCGTTTCGTACGTGTGGACAGCGACGTGATTGAAAACCTCATCAAGAAGGAGGACAACAACCAGGTTACGCTGACCGACGCCCAGAAAGAAGCGCTGGAAACGGCTTTCAGCTCACAGTTGCCCGCCATGGACAAGGCCAACTTCACCGTTACGTTCGAGAATGTGAACGCCGACGCATTGCCATTGTTCATCACCCGCAACGAATTCATGCGCCGTATGAAGGAAATGTCGGCCCTGCAAGGCGGCATGATGAGTTTCTACGGCGAAATGCCCGACTCCTACAACGTGGTTGTCAATACGGCTCACCCGCTGATTACGGAAATCCTGAACGCCGAAGAAACGGCCTGTGCCGAAAAACTCGAACCGCTCAACACGGAACTGGCGGCCAAACAAACCGAAGAGGACGCATTGAAAGCCGCACAGAAAGACAAAAAGCAGGAAGACATTCCGGCCGAAGACAAAGCCAAGGTGGAAGAAGTAACCAAGGCCATTGCCAAAATCAAACAGGACCGCAAACAAGTATGGAAAGAATTCGCGGCCGGCAACGACAAACTGAAACAGCTGATTGACATAGCCCTGCTGGCCAGCAACATGCTGAAAGGAGAAGCCCTTGCATCGTTCGTGAAACGTAGCGTGGAAGTATTGAAATAAGAAAAACAGATCCGACTTATCCCCCTGAGAATTTGTACGGGCAGGCATCAAAACCTGCTTGTACAAATTTTCGGTTTTATAAACCCGCAAATTTAACTTTACCGACAATGTATTTGTTTTACGTACCCGACATAGCCGAACGGCACTACCTGACCGAAGAAGAATCGCAACACTGCGTCAAAGTGCTCCGCCTGGGCACAGGCGACAAAATCCTGCTGACCGATGGCGCAGGCGGCACCTATGAGGCCCGCATCACCAATCCGCACCCCAAGCACTGCGAATTTGAAATACTGTCCGGCTCGCACGAGGTCGGCAAACGGCCTTTCCAGCTACACATAGCCATTGCGCCGACCAAAAACATGGAACGCCTGGAATGGATGGTCGAAAAATGCACGGAAATCGGCATCGACGAGATAACGCCCTTGCTGTGCCGCTTCTCCGAACGCAAGGTCATCAAACCGGAACGGCTGGAAAAAATCATGATTTCGGCCGCCAAACAGTCGCTGAAGGCCTACATCCCGAAGCTGCATCCGCTGACACCCTTCGCCGACTTTATCAGACAGGCTACGGAAAGCCAGAAATTCATTGCACACTGTTACGAGGAAGACAAAGTGCTGTTGCAACACGCCCTGCAACGCGGCGGCGAGGTGCTGGTGCTTATCGGCCCGGAAGGCGACTTCTCGGAAGAGGAAGTGCAGGCGGCCTTGCAGGCCGGATTCAGACCCGTGTCGCTGGGAAACAGCCGGCTACGCACGGAAACAGCCGGCGTAGTGGCTTGCCACACGGTCACACTATGTAATGATATGTAAGCAACATAAGCCTGAAAAATTGATTTTTGAAATTATTTCAAATGCAATCATAACAATTTGCGAATTTATTTGTTTGCCAGATAAAAAAACACTACTTTTGCACTTCGAATTTGAAAGCGGCGCAAGACGCCTGCAAAAAAGGAATTTTAGATTTACTGTATAAACAAAAAAAGTATTATGGCTATCATTAATTTTGGCGGTGTGGACGAGAACGTCGTTACCCGCGAAGAATTCCCCCTGGAAAAAGCACGCGAAGTGCTGAAAAACGAAACAATCGCTGTTATCGGTTACGGCGTGCAAGGTCCCGGCCAGTCGCTGAACCTGCGCGACAACGGCTTCAACGTCATTGTCGGACAACGCAAGGGCGGCAAGACATGGGACAAGGCCGTTGCCGACGGCTGGGTGCCCGGCGAAACCCTGTTCGAAATAGAAGAAGCCTGCCAGCGCGCTACCATTATCCAATACCTGTTGTCGGATGCCGCCCAGATAGAAGTGTGGCCGCGCATTAAGAAATACCTGACAGCCGGCAAGGCACTGTACTTCTCGCACGGCTTCGGCATCACCTACAAGGACCGCACGGGCATTGTTCCGCCAGCCGACATTGATGTCATCATGGTTGCCCCGAAAGGTTCGGGCACATCGTTGCGCCGCATGTTCCTGCAAGGCCGCGGCCTGAACTCTTCGTACGCCATTTTCCAGGATGCCACCGGCCACGCATGGGACAGGGTCATCGCACTGGGTATCGGCGTCGGTTCGGGCTATCTGTTTGAAACGACCTTCCAACGCGAAGTCTATTCCGACCTGACCGGCGAACGCGGCACATTGATGGGAGCCATCCAGGGATTGCTGCTCGCGCAATACGAAGTGCTCCGCGCCCACGGACACACACCATCGGAAGCCTTCAACGAAACCGTTGAGGAACTGACACAGTCGTTGATGCCGCTGTTCGCGGAAAAAGGCATGGACTGGATGTACGCCAACTGCTCCACAACCGCACAGCGCGGTGCACTGGATTGGATGACACCGTTCCACGATGCCGTAAAACCGGTATTCGAGAAACTGTATAACGAAGTGGCCTGCGGCAACGAAGCCCAACGCTCCATCGACACGAACAGCAAGCCCGACTACCGCGAAGGCCTGGAAAAAGAACTGAAAGCCCTGCGAGAAAGCGAAATGTGGCGCGCCGGTGCCGTAGTACGCAAACTGCGTCCTGAAAACAACTAAGCCAAACGGCCTTTGCTGGCTCAGGCCTATCGTTATTGTTCTGCCGTGCAAATGAATCCGGAACATCCGGAACATCGTTTGCACGGCTTTTTTCAGGACTATTTTTCCGGATGGCTGCACGCAACGGCTTGCAGGTATCCGGATTTTTTACGAATATTGCACACAAAGCTGCACGCACAATGTGCAAAGCTTCAAGTTGCATCAAATATCAGAAACATGAAAAGAATTGTTGTTTTTACCGGAGCAGGCGTATCAGCCGATAGCGGAATCGCCACATTCCGCGACAGCGATGGCCTTTGGGCAAATTACCGGATAGAGGAAGTCTGCACACCCGAAGCATTGTTGCAAAACCGCGCCAAAGTCATCGAGTTTTACAATATCCGCCGGAAAGAGCTGCTGGAAAAGGAACCGAACGCAGCGCATTATGCCATTGCGGACCTGGAAAAATACTTCGATGTACAGGTCATTACCCAAAACATTGACGATTTGCACGAGCGTGCAGGCAGCACGCACATAACACATTTGCACGGCGAACTGCGGAAACTGCGCAGCAGTTACGATGAGCTGGCCACTGTTCCGATTGAAGGCTGGGAGCAGAAACTTGATGCGAAGCATCCCGATGGAAGCCTGTTGCGGCCGTTCGTAGTGTTTTTCGGCGAATCCGTGCCCATGTTCGAGACGGCCATCAAGATTGCGGAAACGGCTGAAATTTTTATTGTTGTCGGCACATCGCTGAATGTTTATCCTGCCGCCTCCCTGCTCCACTATGTTTCCAGAAACGTGCCCGTCTATGTGGTCGATCCCGGTAACCTGGACTTGTCCGGCATACCCAATCCATTGGAGCACATACAGAAACGGGCCGCAATCGGTGTACCCGAACTGTGCAAGAAACTTGTTGAAACAAGATAAGACTACAACCGGCCACGCTCCCGCATGCGTTTTCGGAGCTTGTCGGCAAATTCATAATTTTTCAATCCCCAGTCGGGTGCAATCAGCAATTCCGGCGGGGATTGGGAGATATAGCGTTCTATCTGGATATCCGGCCGGAGTTTCTCCCTGAAATCGAGCACCAGCTCAATATATTCATCAACAGAACAGAACCGGAACCACTCCGGATGCGTCCGGTATTGTTCCGCCATTTTGGTGCCGCGTACCAACTGCAGCTGATGCAGTTTCAGCACATGCACCGGCAGTTCGGAAATGCGTTCCGCGTGTGCCAGCATCATCTCCCTGTCTTCCTGCGGCAATCCTAAAATCAGATGTGCGCCTACCGTGATATCGCGTGCCGCCGTGTTCCGGATTGCTTTTTGTGCACATGCAAAATCATGTCCCCGATTAATCAACCGCAAGGTGGCATCGCAGGTACTTTCCACACCATATTCCACCGTAATGGCATAATTTTCGGCCAGGCTGCCTAAATAATCAAGCAATTCATCCGAAACGCAGTCGGGGCGCGTGCCGATGGCCAATCCGATTACGTCCGGAAATGCAAGCGCTTCCTCATACAACGCCTTCAAACGCTCCAACGGCGCGTATGTATTTGTATAGGACTGGAAATAGGCAATGTATTTCTGGCCCGGGTATTTTTTCCGGAAAAAACCGATTCCTTCTTCAATCTGTTGCGTGACTGTTTTGGCCGGCTGGCAATATCCGGGCACAAAAGTCTGGTTGTTGCAATAGGTACAGCCGCCTGTCCCTACCCTGCCATCACGGTTTGGACAAGTAAATCCGGCATGAATCGATATTTTCTGTATGCGCTGTTTCATAAAAACAAAAGCCAATGTACTTTGCCGGGATTCTGGCAGCCGCACATTGGCTTTATCTTTTTGTTTCTGGTCGTTATGAATTCATCGACAGCAAAAATTCCTCATTGTTTTCCGTGCGTTCCATGCGGTCCTTCAAAAATTCCATGGCTTCCAGAGAATTCATGTCGGCCAAATGGCGGCGCAAAATCCACATGCGGTTCAGCGTATCCTGGTCAAGCAGCAAATCGTCGCGGCGCGTGCTGGACGCCATGATATCCACGGCCGGGAAAATACGCTTGTTCGACAAACGGCGGTCAAGCTGCAATTCCATGTTTCCCGTTCCCTTGAATTCCTCGAAAATAACCTCGTCCATTTTGGAGCCCGTATCAATCAAGGCGGTTGCGATTATGGTCAGGCTGCCCCCGTTCTCAATGTTGCGTGCCGCACCGAAGAAGCGTTTGGGCTTGTGCAACGCATTGGCATCCACACCGCCGGAAAGCACCTTGCCGGAAGCCGGTGCAACCGTGTTGTAGGCACGTGCCAGACGCGTAATGGAATCAAGCAGGATAACCACATCGTGCCCGCATTCAACCAGGCGTTTGGCTTTTTCGTGAACAATACCGGCCACTTTCACGTGTTTTTCTGCCGGCTCATCGAACGTGGAGGAAATGACCTCGGCCTTTACGCTGCGGGCCATGTCTGTAACTTCTTCCGGACGTTCGTCAATCAGCAGCACAATCATGAACACTTCCGGATGGTTAGCTGCAATGGCATTGGCTATCTCTTTCAGCAACACTGTTTTACCTGTTTTCGGTTGTGCCACAATCAGGCCGCGCTGCCCTTTGCCGATAGGCGAAAACAAATCGATGATACGGCACGAAAGCGGGTCGTTCTTGCCAGTGGTCAATGTGAATTTCTCGTTCGGGAAAAGAGGCGTCAGATGCTCGAATGCCACACGGTCGCGTACAAATTCTGGCGAGCGACCGTTGATTTTGTTCACTTTGATCAGCGGAAAATATTTTTCGCCATCTTTGGGCGGACGGATATCGCCGGTAACCGTATCACCTGTTTTCAGGCCGAACAGTTTAACCTGCGACTGCGAAACATAAATATCATCGGGTGAAGAAAAATAATTGTAATCAGCCGAACGCAGGAATCCATAGCCCTCCGACATTACTTCCAGAGTGCCTGTTCCCTGAAGGAATCCTTCAAAATCATAAGGTTTCTCCTTTTTCTCGTTGTTTTTAGGTTGTACGGCTGTTTGCGGCTGCTCCTGTTGCAATTGCTGGTTGTCCGGCGTATGGTTATCCGCTTCAGCCACAGTTTCCTGTCTGGCCGGTTGTTCCGTTGCCGGTTGTTCTTCCGGCTTGTTTTCCGGTTTGTTTTCAATATTGTTCTTGCCCGTACCTTTTTTGTTTTTCCTGGAAGCCGGTTTCTGGAGCTGTTTTACTTCCGCCTGGTCTTGAGCCGGAGTATTATTTTCCATGGGCTGTTGCTGGTTTTCAGGCTGTTTCTGCTCATTGTCCTGCTGGTTCGGGGTCTCTTTCTTTTTCTTCGGAACGACCGTATTTTTCGTTTCCTGTTGCCCTTGTACGGCTGTTTCCACAACCACCGGTTCCGCTTTCCTTGTTTGGATACGTGCCCGTTTCCTGGAGGGAGCCTGATTTTCGGCGTTGGTGGCTGCCGCAACCTTGCGTTGCGAATTATCTATGGCCTGCTGGTCCAGAATTGCGTATATCAACGCTTCCTTTTTGATTGAACTTGCTACTTTTAGCCCAAGTCCCTTGGCTATCTCCGTTAATTCAGGGAGGGTTTTTGCATTTAACTGCAAAATGGTGAAGTTGTTACTCATAAAAATATTTCGGTAAAAAAACACGGCATACAGAAGCCGGTCGGGCCGGAAGTTTGCGTGTCATTGATAAATGTATTGTCAGAAATTATTAAAAACAGGTTTGTTTTTAATGTGTGTTTCAGAAAACGGTGCAAAAGTACTATTTTTTTTTATTTCTGCAAAATATCTTTCAACATCCGCCTTTATCCGACAAAAATCACAATAAAAAAACACAATAGAAACGCAAAATTCGGTGGATTATTGCTTCCGGTCTTTCCGTCGCTTCAACTGACACGTATTTTCTGGAAAGTATTGACCAATTCTTTCTGGTAAGGCGCTTCCACACGGATATAGTTTTCCGTAAATCCGTGCATGACAGAGCCGGTTTTCTTGCTCTCCCACAACACGGTAGCCTCGTAGCCTCTGTGTGCCGCATAAAACTGTTCCGTTTTGCGTGCCGACAAGGCATGCAGCACATCGCTGCGCCGTTTTTTCTCCTGCGGCGGAACCGCATACGGAATTTTCAGCATTTCCGTGTTCGGACGCTCGGAATAGGTGAACACATGCAATTGCGATATGTCCAGGCTTTCTATGAAACGGCAGGCATCGTCAAAAAAATCTTCCGTTTCGCCGCGGACACCGACAATCACATCCACACCGATAAAGGCGTGCGGCATAACCGCCTTGATTCTGGCCACCTTGGCTGCAAAAACCTCGCGTGTGTAACGCCGTTTCATCAGTTGCAACACGTCATTGCTGCCGCTCTGTAACGGGATATGGAAATGCGGCGCAAAATGTGCCGATGAGGCCACATAATCGATAATCTCGTCAGTCAGCAGGTTCGGCTCTATGCTGGAAATACGGTAGCGGACATCGGCCTGGATGGCATCAAGTGCCTTGACAAGGTCGAAAAAAGACTCGCCGGTCGTCTTGCCGAAATCGCCTATATTCACGCCGGACAGGACAATTTCCTTTGCACCGCCCGCAATGGCGTTTTCCGCTTCGGCCACCAGCGATGCGATGGTGCCGTTCCGGCTTTTGCCGCGGGCCAGCGGAACTGTGCAATAAGTACAGAAATAATCGCAACCGTCCTGCACTTTCAGGAAAAAGCGCGTGCGGTCGTCCTTGGAACAAGCACCATGGAACTCATCGCTCTGGCGAATGGGGCTGCAATGCACTTGTGCGACTTCGTTCTGCCCGTATTTTTCCAGAAAAGCCGGAATATCGAACTTTTCGTTCATGCCCAGCACCAAATCCACGCCATCAATGGCGGCCACTTCGTCCGGTTTCAACTGGGCATAACAACCGGTTACAATCAGGACTGCATGCGGATGCTCGCGGCGTATCTTATGAATGGCCTGGCGGTCCTTGCGGTCGGCAGTTTCGGTTACGGAACACGTATTCACAATGCAAACGCCGGCTTCCTCGCCCGCCTTTGCCTTGCGGAAACCCATTTGTTGCAACTGCTTCCCTACCGATGATGTTTCGGCAAAATTCAGTTTGCAGCCCAAGGTATGGAAAACGTAGGTCTTGTTCAGCATATTTCCGGTTTATTCAAAACGCAAATGCTTAATGGTCTTGCTGTTGTGTTGCAACGACATCAGGGACTTGATGCCGATTTTCAGATGTTCTTCCACATAATTGGCCGTTACGTGCCTATCGCTCTCCGAAGTCTTGATGCCATCGGGCTGCAGCGGCATGTCCGAAACCAGTAGCAACGCACCTGTGGGTATGCTGTTGTGGAATCCGACGGAAAAGAGCGTCGCGGTTTCCATATCCACAGCTAGGGCGCGCGTGCTGCGCAGATAGTTGCAGAACGCCTCATCATGTTCCCACACACGGCGGTTGGTCGTGTAAACGGTACCGGTCCAGTAGTCGTGCCCGAAGTCACGGATATTGGACGAAACGGCACGCTGCAGATTGAACGCCGGCAAAGCCGGAATCTCCGGCGGGAAATAGTCGTTTGATGTACCCTCGCCACGTATGGCCGCGCTCGGCAGAATGTAATCGCCGACATGGTTCTTGTCGCGCAAGCCGCCGCATTTGCCCAGGAACAGGACCGCTTTGGGATGTATGGCAGACAATATGTCCATGATAATGGCGGCATTCGGGCTGCCCATGCCGAAATTGATAATCGTGATGCCCTTGGCCGACGCATTGATCATATTGCCGTCGCGGCCTAAAACCGGCACATCGAACCATTCGGCAAACATTTCCACATAATTATTGAAATTGGTCAGCAAAATATAATCGTCAAACTGATCCAACGGACGTTTCGTGTAACGCGGCAACCAATTTTCCACAATTTCCTCTTTCGTTTTCATAGCTGTCAATATTAAAAGTAAAACGGTAGTCGGAAAGACCGACAAATATATTCCAGACTTCGGAAAAATCTGCCTATCTTTGCCAAACGGAATACAAAAGTACAAAAATGTTTCAACTCAACCTACCCTCTTTCGATTTTAAGCTGAAAAAATCAGATAAAAAATACCTGATTTACGATGAGTGGCGCAAAAAATTCGTTGCGCTGACACCCGAAGAATGGGTCAGGCAGCATTTTTTGCATTTTTTGGTCAATAACCTGCATTTTCCGGCCGGACTGCTGGCCGTGGAGCAAGTTTTGGACGTGAACGGTATGCAAAAACGTTGCGATGCCATAGCCTACACGCCTACGGCCGAACCGCTGGCCATTATTGAGTTGAAAGCGCCGCATGTCGAATTGTCGCAGGAAGTTTTTGACCAAGTGGCCATCTACAACAGCCGCCTGCAAGTGGATTGCTTTTTCATCAGCAACGGATTGGAACATTACGCTTGCCACACCGACCACGGTTCGACAAGTTACCAGTTTTACAGGCAGTTGCCTGAATATGGGAAACTTATGGCGATAAGAAAATACAAATAATATACAACTGAGATTGTAGAAGATTCCATACAGAACCAAATTTGAAAGGCTTATCGTTCATTTTTTCTGATTAGTATTTTAATTCATCATACTCACGTTAATATGGCGACATTTCATTGGCATTAGTATAGTATTCCCAACAACACACAACGACAACGCAATTACCCCCCATTTTTTTCCTAACCGTATTTCCTTTTCTAAAAAACACATTATAATTGTGACTAAACAATAATTCCTGAATAACTATTGTTGCTATTCAGGAATTGTCAAACGCCATACTAATCAATGTTTTCTATTTATTTTGCGTAGTCAATGCACGCATGGCATTAAGTACAGCCAATACGGTTACACCTACATCAGCAAATACGGCCATCCACATGGTACTAAGGCCAACAGTTGCCAACAACAGGATGGCAATCTTTATGCCAATAGCAAACCAAACATTCTCGCAAGCAATCCGGATGGTGCGGCGGGCTATGTTCACTGCTGTTACAATCTTTGAAGGCTTGTCGTCCATCAGCACCACATCGGCAGCCTCAATAGCGGCATCACTTCCCAAACCACCCATGGCAATGCCGACATCGGCACGCTTCAACACAGGCGCATCGTTTATACCATCCCCCACAAAAGCCAGAGTACTTCCTGCTGACCGGGATGCCAACAAACGTTCTACATGTTCCACCTTGCCCGCAGGCAACAATTCTGCATAACAGTTGTCTATTCCCAGTTTTCCAGCAACATCCGCTGCCACTTCCTTTCTGTCGCCCGTCAGCATCACGACTTTTTCCACACCAAGTTTTTTCAAGGAACTGACGGCCTCTGCACTATCTTCCTTCAGACAATCATTGATAACAATATGGCCTACATATTTTCCATCTACTGCCACATGAATAATCGTACCCACACAATGGCAATCACGCCAAGCAATACCCAAACTGTCCATCATCTTAGCATTACCTACACACACGATACGATTCCCTACCTTTGCCTGAATGCCATGACCGGAAATTTCCTCCACATCGGTAATGGTGCAACCATCGTTTCCTTCATTGGGGAAGGCTGCACGAAGGGCCTCGCCAATCGGATGAGTGGAATAATGCTCCACGTGCGCAGCCAGATGCAACAAATCCTGCTCGCTGAAATCCTCCGGGTGAACAGCCTCCACGACAAATTCCCCACGGGTCAGCGTACCAGTCTTGTCAAAAACAACCGTACCCACTTTTGCCAAAGTATCCATATAGTTGCTACCCTTAATCAATATGCCTTGACGAGAAGCGCCACCCAAGCCTCCAAAGAATGTCAACGGAACACTGACTACCAATGCACACGGACACGAAACGACAAGGAAAACAAGAGCACGATGCAACCAGACGGGAAATGAGGCCATAAAGGCTTCGGCTGTAAACAAGGGAGGTATGAAAGCAAGCAGCAACGCCGCCACAACCACAATCGGTGTATAAATGCGGGCAAAACGCGTAATGAATGATTCGCTGCGTGATTTACTGGCATCTGCCGTTTCTATTAAATGGATGATTTTGGAAACCGTACTCTCACCAAATGTTTTGGCAGTTTTCACCCTCACCACTCCAGAGAGGTTAATGCACCCTGACATCACTTCATCGCCCTCCTTTATCTCGCGCGGCATACTTTCGCCAGTCAAAGCTATCGTATTCAAGGCAGATGTACCTTCAATCACCTTGCCATCCAAAGGCACTTTCTCGCCTGGTCTAATGACAATCACCTCACCTACATTCACATCTTGCGGTGATACGCTGAGTAACTTTCCGGCACGCTCCACATAAGCCACATCTGGCCGTATATCCATCAGATGAGAAATGCTATCACGGCTTTTGCCTTCTGCATATCCCTCAAAAAGCTCTCCTATTTGAAAGAAAAGCATCACGAAGACCGCTTCCGGAAATTCCGTTTCTGCACCCGGCAGAAAACCTATAATCAATGCCCCGAGCGTTGCTACCGACATCAGGAAATGCTCATTGAAGAAATCGCCTTTGGCTATACCCTCACAAGCCTCTTTCAATGTATCATATCCGATGAGCAGATAAGGTACAAGATAAACCATCAACAGTTGCCATGTAGAAAGACTGCCGTAATGCTCTATCAATACAGCCCCCAAGAGTAATAATGCAGTGACCACTATCAGAACGGCCTTTCCTTTCAAATTGCTATTACCATGATTATGCGCATGGTCATGTACATGATTCTCCATAATTCCATTCATTTTTATTGTTTGCACTGCAAAAGTAGAGTGAAAAGAATACAACCCAGTTGCATTCCACATGACCAGCAGAAATATGCAACCCGGTTGCAAAATTCCTCCTTCTATATTCGTACTTGCCCTTTTATCGTATCTTTGTGGCGTTTTTCAACAAATACGGCTATGGAACAAAATGACATCACAGCTTATCTGGAAAGAAAAGGGGTAAAACCGACCGCCAACAGGATTCTCGTATTAAAGACGCTCAAGGAATCGGACCGTCCCATGTGTCTGTCCGACTTGGAAAATGAATTGATAACAATGGACAAATCCAGCATATTTAGGGTTTTGACCTTGTTTCAGGAACAAGAGATTGTACACACGTTCGAGGACGGAAGGGGCATTTTGAATTATGAGCTGTGCACCAGCACAACAATATGCAACCTCTCCGATGCCCACATACATTTCTACTGCGAGTCCTGCCAAAAGTCATTTTGCATGGACAACATTGCCATCCCCGACTTGCAACTACAGGAAGGATTTATTGCCCATTCCATCTCATTTGTCATCAAAGGTACATGTCCGAAATGCAACAAAAAGCTCAATCAACAATAAAATGATTATTTTCTAATGACAGTATAGCCATTGAGCGAATACAATATCTAAAAAAATGATGTATTATATAGGTGTATATAAATATTTTCACATAGCCAGACTCTTAAATCCTATACTATTTAGAAGCACTTTTCCCAACCAACCCACAGAAGAATCAGAACATTATAAAATCCATAACGAACCATATCAGCTTTCGCAACACGCTTGGCATATTTATATGTTTTCCGTATTTTTGCAAGCGCAATCAATCTTCCAAACCATGCTTGAACAAATCTACGAGTTATCCGAAAATTTAGACACTTCGCTATTCTACGGCGTCAACAACGCCAACATCCAACTGATCCGTGACATGCACCCGAATGTGAAAATGGTGGCGCGCGGGCATTTGGTCAAGATTATCGGAAACGAGGAAGATACGCAGCATTTGCTGGAAAACATCCGGCAGATAGAAGCCTATTGCCTGAAATACAACGTATTGGGCGAAAGCCAGATTTTGGAAATCATCAAAGGCAACCAACCGCTCGAAATCCATTATGACCACTTGATTCTGCACGGCGTGAACGGACGTTCCATTCTGGCGCGCACGCCGAACCAGCAGAAACTGCTGAAAGCTTACGAAACGAACGACCTGCTGTTTGCCATCGGGCCGGCCGGTTCGGGCAAAACCTATACGGCCATTGCCCTGGCTGTCCGTTCGCTGAAAAACCGCGAAGTGCGCAAAATCATTTTGAGTCGTCCGGCCGTGGAGGCCGGCGAGAAACTGGGCTTCCTGCCCGGCGACATGAAGGAGAAAATAGACCCGTACCTGCAACCGCTCTACGACGCGCTGCAAGACATGATTCCGGCCGCCAAATTGCAGGAATACATGGAAAAAGGCACTATCCAGATTGCGCCGCTGGCGTTTATGCGCGGCCGCACGCTGAGCGATGCCGTCGTTATCCTGGACGAAGCGCAGAACACGTCCGTGAACCAGATAAAAATGTTCCTGACCCGCATGGGGCTGAACACGAAAATGATTGTTACCGGCGACATGACGCAGATTGACCTGCCGCCATCGCAAAAATCCGGCCTCAAAGATGCGTTAGGCGTCCTGCACGGCATCAAGGGCATTGCAAAAATAGAATTTGACCAGCAGGACATTGTGCGCCACAAATTAGTGCAACGCATTGTGGAAGCATACGAGAAGTTTGAGAAAGAACAGAATGCTGAAAAAGAGCCAAGAAAGAAAGAATGAAACGATGCTTTTATTTTCTAAAAGAATTTATAAACAAAGACAGAGCCAACCAGAAACTGGAAGGACCTATTGCTCTTTTTGATGAAAACGCAAACATACAAATTTGTGATAAGAAGGGCATATATTTTATTGTTAGTAGAAAGCATCACTTCGTCTATCCGAATGGTAATTCTCCAATAATATATATAGGAAAGGCTGATAACCTGAGACAAAGATTAATGTCTCATCTACGAGAAGCTAAAAAGGCAAAAAAAGAATGGAAAACCAAATGGGTTTATAGCCGATATAACTATATTGCTATGGAAGGGGGATCGGATGTGTACTACCTCACTACTATAACAAATGAAAATGCAAAGAGTCTGGAAAGTAGAGCTATAGAGGATTTTTATAACAAATATAGAGCTTTACCCGTCGGAAATGGAGCCTTTTCATACAGAAAATCATAAAGTAGGAGATAATTTTTCTATTCTTAAACAGCTTAGCTATCTAAAAATTGATAAACTAACAACTAAAAACCAATGGATATGAAAGCATTAACAGCAACGGATTTCAAGTTTCCGAATCAAACCGGTGTTTATCACGGAAAAGTACGCGATGTGTATAGCGTAGGCGAAGACAAACTGGTCATGGTGGCAACCGACCGCATTTCGGCGTTCGACGTCGTCCTGCCCAAGGGCATACCTTACAAGGGACAGATGCTGAACCAGATAGCAGCCAAATTCCTGGATGCCACAGCCGATATTTGCCCGAACTGGAAACTGGCTACTCCCGACCCTATGGTCACGGTGGGCGTAAAATGCAAGGGATTTCCGGTGGAAATGATTGTGCGCGGCTATTTGTGCGGCAGCGCATGGCGTACTTACCAAAGCGGCGTGCGTGAGATTTGCGGCGTGAAAATCCCGGACGGCATGCGCGAAAACCAGGCCTTCCCCACCCCGATCATAACACCGACCACCAAAGCCGAACAAGGACAGCACGACGAGGACATTTCCAAGGAAGAAATCCTGAAACGCGGGCTGGTATCTCCCGAAGAATATGCGCTGTTGGAAAAATACACGCTGGCTTTGTTCCAGCGCGGTACTGAAATCGCAGCTAAACGCGGCCTGATTCTGGTGGATACGAAATACGAATTTGGGACACACAACGGCGAAATCTACCTGATGGACGAAATCCATACGCCGGACTCCAGCCGCTATTTCTATGCCGACGAATACCAGAAACGTTTCGACAAGGGCGAACCGCAGAAACAGTTGTCCAAGGAGTTTGTGCGCGAGTGGCTGATGGCCAACGGCTTCCAAGGAAAAGCCGGACAGCAGGTGCCCGAAATGACTGACGCCATTGTGGACGGCATAACAGACCGCTATATGGAACTGTACGAGCACATTACCGGTGAGAAATTCGTGAAAGAAGAAACCGGCCATCTTGCAGAGCGCATAGAACGCAATATCAAGAATTATCTGGCATCGTGCTAATTTCATTTCAGCTATTGCCTGTTTCCGAAAAAAGCGTTACCTTTGCGCCGCTTTTCAGGAAAAGGCAATTATTGGAGAGATGGCGGAGTGGTCGATCGCGGCGGTCTTGAAAACCGTTGTACTGCAAGGTACCGGGGGTTCGAATCCCTCTCTCTCCGCAATAAATGGCGTAAATCAAGCAATTATGGGATTTACGCCATTTTGCTATACCCTCCAAATTAAAGTTGAGTGTTTTTGCAATACAATTTTACCTAATATGTATGGTTTTGATAGGAGTGATTAGGTTGAATATGTTATTAATTAATAGTGTATAACGGGCATTATATTGTTTTTGGGAGATCTATTTTTCAATATAATTTACTGCCGTAACTACGAGTAATGAATATATGAAAAAAAAAACAATAAATCATTCACGTTGGTGGCATATTAGCCATAAGTATAGGCTTAGAAAAGCTAAACAAAAAGCTAAGAACCTAAGGATTGCTCGAAATTGTAGAAAAAAGACAAAATACAGACGAGAAAGGGAAAGACATATACACAATGGAGTTGTACAACAAACTCTATTTGCTCCCAAATACTTTGCTTTGTTGCAATATCCAGAGAATGTTTTGTCTTTTATCCGAAAGATTGAAAAAATTTTATTGGATAACTCTGGCGTTAAAATAGTAAGATTTGAATTATGTAATGTTTCTGCAATTGACATTGGAGCTATTTGTTTGTTCTTATCAAAATTAAACGAATTATCAAAGAAGAACATCAGAAGTTGGGGAACATTTCCAGATGATGAACGATGCAAAAAGATTATTGTCGATTCTGGTTTTTTGGATAGAATGAAAGATGTAGTGAAAAAAGCAACATTTCCCAGAAATAATAAGAATTTAATATTAAACCGAGGTTTTGATAGAACAGATAATGCTGCTACAGCTCGTGAGATAAGAAAAGCTGTGCAACACTTGACGGGTATTGAAGATAACTATAAGCCTATTTATAGCATTGCTCAGGAAATTTGCGCAAATTCTGTGGAACATGCAAATGAAGACAAACAAAAGAAAAATTGGTTGTTTTCGACAAGTTATATGGAAGATAAGGTTATCTTTACAATGACAGATATTGGTGAAGGTATTTTAAAAACCATACGTAGGAAATTCTTTAAGCAAATCCAAGATAGTATGTTGAATGACTCAAAGGAAATCTTATTAAATGCCTTTGAAAAACAATATGAATCAAGAACAAAGGATCCAAATAGAAATAAGGGATTGCCTAAAATTTATAATACTTCCCAAAATAAACATATTGAGAACTTGATTGTTATTACAAATAACGTATTTTTGGACTTTGAAAACCCACAAAATTCCAAGATATTAAAGAATAAGTTTAAAGGAACTTTTTATTTTTGGACTTTAAATAAAGAATGTATAGAAAGATGGCGAAGCAGATTTACAAAATTGCAGTAATTAATTATTCTACAGATCCCGGTCCTCGATATTCTCGTCAGGGAGATGACTCTGGCGAAGATTTCTATCATAAAGTTTTGAATGAAGCTTTTTATAAAGCTCTAAATGCTAATGAAATGCTGGAAGTCTCATTAGATGGAACAAGTGGATATGCTTCATCATTTTTAGATGAAGCTTTTGGAAATCTTGTCTATGATTTCACACTAGAGCTCGTTCAGAAGAACCTGATCATAATATCAGAGGAAGAACCTGAGTGGAAAGATATGATTGAAAAAGAAACATACGTAGAATGGGAACAGAGGAGGCTAAACAAACGGCAACCTGAAAAAAGTGCGTCTCATGAGGCATGGTATAGGTATGTTGCTAAAGATTTTCCTAAAAAAGTATGGATAACGGACTTGAAATAATGGAGGTATATCTTACCACATCTGATTGGATAGCACTACTTAATCTTGTTGTCACGTCTTTTATAGGAATTTGGTTGGCCATCATTGTTAATAGGAATTTTACCATTAATAGGTCTATCAAAGATTACTACATGCAAGAAGTTAAAGATATTAGAAAATTCTATGCTGACTTTTTGCGTAAAATTTATATGGGCCAACTATCAGCTAAAGATATAAAAGAATGGTTGAAAATCGCTTCTAACCGAATTGACTGTGTGGAATATAGTATAAAAGACTCTTTCCTTATAAATAAGTGTGATATAGGAAAAATTCACTCTGAAATACAGACCTTTATAACAGGAACGGACGAGTTTAACGAAAACTACAGATCGCAGTATGTAGTATTTAGAGAAAATACAAAGAATCAAATTTTGAGTTTTCACATTAAACTATTAAATGCATGTACAGAACTTGTTGTAAGAGTTAATAAGGCTCGTAAACATGGTTGGCGATACCGTATTTGCAAATGGCTTAAGAATAAATTCAATAATAGATAAAACAACAGCACCCGACCAGTAGCCGGGTACCCACCTCTATTAACATTAAAAAAAACGCGTGCTTGTTTCCCGTCCGGCGGAGGGACTGATACGGCTCGGGATCACGCAACACAAACCATGAAAAAACTTCTGTTGCGTAGACAGGACTCGAACCTGTGACCTCAAGTCTATCCCTTGCGAGCTTCCATCTGCTCTACCACGCATTCATATGCTACACATACATGTTTCATACAACAATGATTATACAATAAGAAAAAAATGTATGTCAATGATTTACAAAGAAAAAAGTCAATCAACAAGTGCAAAATTACGAAATCAATTTGAAGATATGGCAGGCAAACTCGCTTCCATTGTCCATCGTGATGGTCAGCACATTGTTCCGCTCAAAAAGTAACGGGTCGGACACGAAATCATTGTAGATGGTGTAGTCGCCCACTTCGATAGACGGGTCTTTTACAACCGCATTCAGGTACACAGTCTGCGTGTCGCCTGTGCGTGGATATATCTTTTTCATCATGACATTCAGTTTTTAATAGTGTTTATATTTAAGATAAATAACAGATTGCACCCCAAGTCCAATCACGAACAGGTATTCTACCGTCCAATAAACGGCAAGGGGTACATCCCAATGGCTCAATCCCCACAGGTAGAGCAGATAGGCGACAATGGTTGTCGCCTGAAAGATGAAAGCTGTTCGTGTTGCTCCTGTTCCCGTTACAGCATTCATATAGACATAACCGGGTAAGGCAAAGACGTAGTTAAGCAACATGACCACAAACGGCAACCATGCAGTTTGCACGATATTCGAATTATCTGTATAGACACTGACAACAGGCTGATGGAATACCAACGCAAGCGTAATCAGCGGTAAGCCGATGGCATAGCCTAATCGGATAACCCTGCTGCACAGCGGAAACACTTGTCCTCTTTCGTTTGCTCCAATCAGATTGCTTACTAACGAACCAGTTGTGGCGGCAAACGAACTGACAATGACAAAGAACAGGGCGGATATGCTTCGGAGAATGTTTGCCACTGCCAGTTGCAATTCTCCCAAATGTTCTATTGCTACGAAAAACAGAAACCAAGGGGCTACGCTGATAAACGAATGGAACATGCTCCAAACGGATACACGACAAACATGGAGTAATACACCTTTGTCGAAGCTCCAAGACAAGCCATAAAGCCTTTTATCCATTTTACGTGAAACACGGATTGCCAACACTGCCAACGAACACGCTTCGGCAAAAGACGATGCGATGGCTGCACCTGCTATTCCCATGTTCCAATGGAATATGAGCAGCCAATTACTTGGAATGTTCACTAATACGGCTGTCAGAGCCGCCATGTTCAAGGCTTTTG
>CALUNA010000018.1 GCA_944321895.1 uncultured Bacteroidales bacterium
TTCATACAAAAAAACTGTGTTAGCAAAGTTAATATTTTATTTCTTTTCTTTGCTGACACAGTTTAATTTACATCTTTCGGCCAATGAGAACATTGTCGTTTACTTCAAAAGTGTATATGGCCAATGAACGGTCATCATCCAATCGAATCATACCTGCTTGCCCACCGTTTTTGATCAAATCATGGGAAACCTGATTAACACGGGTGAAGAACTCGACCCTTGGAAACATCTCAATTAAAATGTTTTTCCATTGTTCAAAGTCAAATACAGAAGACAATATGTTTTTAAGTTCTGATTTTTCCATAAATATATTCGTTTATCGTTTATTCCAACAATTTCTTATTATTTGCCTCATTCAAAACAGTCATCTGTTGAATAGCAATTTTATTCAGTTTGACAAGTCGCTCATTTTGGGGCATGCCGTCATTTATAAACACGGCATTCAAGTTTTCCATATTGGAGAGGCATATCAATTCGTTGATTGTGGCATAGTCGCGTATGTTGCCTTTCAAATCCGGATTGCTCTCCCTCCATTCTTTTGCCGTCATGCCAAACATGGCAACGTTCAACACATCGGCTTCATTGGCATAAATCATGTTCGCTTGCCTGGGAGTGACTTCCAAAGGAATCAAATTATGTTTGACAGCATCCGTATGGATATGATAATTAAGTTTTGTGAGTTCGCGTTTGGCAGTCCAGCCGAGTTGCTTCTGTTCTTCCTCTTTAAGTCTTTGAAATTCTTTTATCAAATATAATTCAAACTCGACTGAAATCCAGCTTGCGAACTTGAACGCAATATCTTTTTGAGCATAGGTTCCTCCGTATCTTCCAGACTTTGACAGAATACCAATGGCAGCAGTAGCGTTTATCCACTTTTGAGGCGACAAGGTAAAGGCATTCAATCCTGCCTCCTTTTTAAACCCCTCGAATTCGAGAGGTTTAAAATCCGGATTATACAAACTTTCCCACATCCCTAAATATTCTATGGTATTACGGTTGCGCATCCAGTTACCGATAACGGCAGTGGAATCATCACTTTTTAACTTGGCGATGTCTGTTATACATATATAATCAATGCCATTTTCTTTTATGGTACGTATAATACTGTCTTTTAGAACGATATCATTTACTTTTTTCATATACCCAAAACATTTCAAAGTTACATCATATCGAAAAACTTTCTGAAATAATTATTTCCGGCATTAACTCCTTAGTTATTTTCGTATGATTTATTGATTGAACTTCATTGCTGCTCAATTCAATATGTTCAAGAGGATAAGAATTTATAATTTTCATGAGCTGTTCCAGCATTATAACGATTTTAACAGGTGCTTTTTTTGTAGCACTCTGCAATTTGTTTATATCTCGTTGCAGCTGTTGGAATTTTCCCGTAGATATGGCACGTTTGGCCTTTTCTATCAAATGGGCCTCCTCGTCAGTAATTTCTGGAATATTTACGAACCCATCAAGATAAGCCAATGCTTTTTTTTCATTTGGACCTTGGGTGGTAACTACTTTCTTGGTAACAGCTTTTGCATCTTCTTCTTTCTCCGAAAAGACTTCTATCGCTTTTGCTACTTGCTCATGATGTTTGTCATGCAAAGGAATAGCTTGCTCTTCCAGCTTTGCCTCAAATTCTTTTACTGCTTCCAGAAAGGTAAGTTCTTCCATGCTTCCGTCTTCACGAATGAAAGTAAAGGCATCTCTTCTTTTATTTCGAATAAACGCAATAGTACTCATGGGAACAAGCTTGCTCTTCCTTCCCACACGTGCTCTCAACGGCATTTTGTTTATCCGTTTTATCAAATCGGGATCATCCTCTTTCAGTTGTCTAAGCCACATCAGATAGTGCAATTTTTCATCTCTCTCCTCATCTATATTCTTGTCAAAAAGTCCGAAGCTTTCCGGATTCTCATCCGTGGAGTAAATCTGGCTGTCTTCACCCAATGCGGCATGGAAAGCAAAAAGTTTCATCTTGGCTTTTTTCTCCAATTCTATATCATTGTTCACCTTGGTTGTTGGAAAGAAATTGAATATATACACTTCTTTAGCTGTACTTCCGATACGGTTTACACGCCCAATTCGTTGCATCAGTCTGGTAGAGTTCCAAGGCGTATCGTAATTGACTATGACATTGGCACGATGCAGGTTTACACCTTCAGCCAGCACCTCGGTAGAAATGACTATATTATAATCATTCTTTTTCTCACCTTTATAATTGGCATCGAAATTAGCTTCAAGTAAGGGCATTTTGTCATTTCTATTGTCGCTTTGTACTGTCAGTATGCGGTCGAATCCGTTTTCTCTTAAAGCTTCGGACAAATATCTGGTAGTCTCTTTGCTTTCGGAGAATATCACAAGTTTGCCTTCATTGTTTATGGATTTGTCAAACAATTTGTTTTTAAGATATTTGTTTATAAAAACATCAAGTTTAGGGTCGTAAGTTATCTTTCCCCATTCATCGACAAGTTCCTGTAATATTTCTCCGTCGTGCTCTAAACCTTCCTTGAAATCGGAGGTAAAATCTTCAGGAGTACACACCTCTATGGTTGGGTCTGTGTACTGCGCTTTTTCTATCTGTTTTAGTAATTCGTCTTCTTTCCCCTCGCTCAACAGTTCATTGACTTTCAGGTTTGGGGCGATGTATATAACGCCTTTCTCAAACATATCAAGCATGACTTTATTGGCCTGATAGTATCTTTTCAAAGATTGTTTGAAAGCATAGAAGCTGCTGTCTATCCGTTTGACAAGCAATGTTTTCATAATACTTGCAAGCTGCTCAGAAATCAAATCCGCCTTTTTGTATTTCTTTTTCTTTTCCTTTGTCAAATATTTAATTGCCTGATAACGATAGTATTTCAACACTTTACCTTTTTTATCTCCTAAATATCTGATAGTCTTGTCATACAAGGTTTCCAATTCATCATCCAATTCATAATACATCTTGTCCGGGGCTTTTACAACAGGGAAATGAACATTCTGTTCTTCCAAATCCTTTCTGTATGCCTCATTCTCCATCAGGTCTGTACGTGTACGTCGAACAGTCAATGGCTCTACTACCTTGATTCTAATCTTTTCGTAAATAGCCTTTATCTCCTTGGAAATATGTTCTATATCCTTTTTATCCTTTAATTTCTTGTATTTATCAATCTGTTCACGGAAGAAACGTTGCAGGTTTCCCTCTTCCAATGTACTGTCTTTGGAATCTTGAAACAAATAAACCAAATTGGCTATATCTTCGGGCCTGTTGTTCAACGGAGTTGCAGAAACAAGTATCACTTTCTTATCGTGCAGGCTTCCGTCAGCATGCAGGGTTTTAGTCTTGCAAAGTTTCTGTAGCTCGTTGTACATGGAAGCTGTATCGCTTCTGAATTTATGAGCTTCATCAACTATGACCAAATCATAAAGTGACGGATTCTTTATTTTATGCAAGCTTCCATTTGTTATAATCTTATAATTGTCAAGTTTAAATTCTGTCATTGTTTTTTCCCAACCTCCTTTAAGGGCAGGGGGGACAATAATCAATGTATGAGAGCGATGCATTGGAAATCCGTTAGCAAAGAAAAATTTCTTGGCAATGAGGGCTGCTACAATGGTCTTTCCCAATCCAACGACATCGGACAGGAAAAAACCGTTATGTTTCATCATTTTTGAGTAGCCATCATTTACGGCATCAACCTGATAAGATAATTTCTTATAACCTTTAGGCAAATCTGATACAGAATTCGGATCAAAATCTATACTGCGTCCAAAGTACTCCAAAAGAAATTTCAAGTAAACTTCGTATGGCGTAAATTCGGTATTCAGATAGGATTCTTTCTTTATTTTTTCAATATGGGTGATATCAACAGGAACAGATTCAGCCCATAGCTTTTCAAAGGTTTCTGTAGCAAACAGGATATCATCGTCATATCTGAGCTCTACATTAAATTCAAAGTTTTTCTCCAGTCCGGCTTCTGTCAGATTGCTGGAGCCGGTAATGACCGAACCATAGCCATGTGGATGATATACTTCTTCACGAAAGATATAGATTTTGGCATGTATGTTTTGTTTGGGATGAATACGCATTTCAATCCTGCCGGAAACAATATCTTCAATAAACTGATACATTCCGTCTTCCACTTCCTTGTCGTACTTAGCCTCTTGGATGTTCTTTTTTATATCATTAAAGAATTCCTCTTGAGACTGTTCACTATTTGGATTAAAAAGTAACCCTTGCTGATTGGCCTGATAAGTCAACTTGTCTATATTAATGCCTACTAAAATTCTAATGTGTGGAGTCTGTTGAATGAACTTTCGGATTCTAAAATATCCGGAAGCCCTGAAATACCCTACAAGCGCATCAAAAAAACACACTTTCTTATACTTGAAAACCCCTTCAATTTTTTCAAGTAGCGTATTTTCTTTTTCGTTAGTGAAAAAATTTGTTCCCATTATTATTATTTGGTAGTTATAATCAAATTTCTGAAATCAACATCCAGCTTCCTGTAATTTACATCAACATCTCCAATGAAAGCTGCATTATATTTGAGCAGCATTTGGAAAACGGTGAAACAGCCTTTTCCGAGCCATTCAGCCAACCACTTCCCATTTTTATCTGCCATAACTAAATTTAAGCCAATATATACCAATTGTTTTGTGCAAAGTTAAGCTTTTTATCTGAAATATAATACAAAACCTTATGCTTCCGAATCTAAAACAAGATGCAATCCTGCTTTTTCGGAAACACACAAAACAAAGGGTTTTCCCAGCCCCTTTGAAAATCTCTTGGAAAGTATTCTTTTATTCTACATCCTCAAACTCAGGCCGGCCAGAATGGTGTCGGGGCAGAAGTTGAAGACGGAGGCCATTTCGCCGGCCATGCAAAGGCCGCAATCGTTGCAAATGTCCGTGCCTTCGCCAATGCAATTGCCGTGGCTGCCGTCCGGATAGACAAAGTTGGTCACCCAACAGCGGCGTTTGAAGTCGTTGCGTTTCATTTTCTTCAAGCCGGAAACGGAGTTCATAATCGGATAACCTTTTTTCTTGTAGGCGATTACGCGGTCGATTATCCGGTTGCGCAAATCCCTGTCAATCATCAGGTATTCGGTTCCCGGGAAAGGCGTATGGAAATTGATGGAAATGGATTTGACATGCGGATTGTTGCGGACATATTCAATGGTTTCGTCCACGCTCTCATAGTTCAGCGTATTGACTGCCATATTGACGTTCAAGGCCTTGTGGTTTGCCGTCGCGATATTTTGTTCCAAACGCGCAAAAGTGCCCTTGCCGCGCACCGCTTCGTGATATGGCCCTATGCCGTCGAGGCTCACCCAAATGGAATCGGCACGGCAGCCCGTAAACGGCAACTGTGCGTTGGTCGTGATGGTGGCCGAAAAGAAACCTATTTCCTTGGCCAGGTCTATCAAATCGTTGATATTGCGCTTGCCGTCACGCCATATCATTGTTTCGCCACCCTCGAAATCAACAAAGCGCGAACCCAGGTCATAGGAATACTGCAAATGTTCGCGCACTTGCTCGTAAGTCATGTTATGCGGATTCTTCAACTGGTAAACGCTGCAATGCTTGCACTGCAAGTTGCAACGGTCGGAAATGAACAATACGGTTTGCAACGGCTTGCGGCGTCCCAATACGCGCGCCCCGAAAAACCACCAACCCAAATAGAAAAACTGTTTCAGCATAGGAGCATATTTTTAGAAAAATGCGATTATCAGATTAACTATAACCAATATCAGGCAAAAGAACGTAACCAGATTGCGCGCCACCAGCCAGCGAATCATAAACCAGTCTATGCCGATACTTTTCATGCCTTCCCAATTGCCCATGGGCCCCATCCAAAAGGCTGGTTCCAGGGAGATTTCCTTGCCGTACAGAAACGCATGCAACGACCAAACCAAATAAACAGCCATAGGCAACAACAGGCAGACAAACAAATAAGCCCAATGGAACCAACCGAGGCAAACACCCGCCACCACGCAGGCAAAGGGCAGCAAATTGAACAAGGCCACAAAAACGAGTTGCAACCACGGCTTGCCCAAAAGGCGCGCAAACGTCATCTTCCCGACCTTTTCATCGGCGGCATGGTCAAGCACCGAATGCGCAAAAATGATATTGACCACCAGCAAGCCCGCGGCAAACGACAGCAAGACAATCTCCCTGCCGAACAGGCCACAAGCGGCATAGTGCATACCCAACATCAACAACGGGCCGAACATGAGGCCGATGACCGGTTCGCCCAAGCCGTGATAACCCAGTTTGAGCGGCGGAGCGGAATATTCCAGCCCCAGAAACAAACCGGCCAAGGCAATATATACGACAGGCAATCCACGAAACCACAACACGACAAAACCGGCCAAGGCAGCCAATCCCAACATGACAACGATAGCACCAGCCAGCTGCCCGACAGTCGCTTTCCCTGAGGTGAGGTAGTCGTATTTGGCGATACGCGCCCGGATACCTTCCGAAGCCATCGCGTTGCGGTTCTCCCCGCTTCTGACACGGTAATCAAAAAAATCATCGGCCAGATTCATGCCCAAATGGGCGCAAATAATACCGAACAAGGCCACCAAAGCGAGCCACCAACAGAAGCCATCATGTTTGGCCGCTACGGCAATGGCAAGCAATGCAGGCAAAACACTCTGAGGCAATGCTATGCTGCGGGCATTCTTAATCCAGAACTGAATTTGATTCATAGTAAGAAAGGTCAAATTAAAGTTATATTTTCATGAAAATCTGACTTTTAGATCACTTCCTTGCCAAACGGTACAAGCGCCAGTTGGGCCAGCTTGAAATGCTGCAATCCGAATGGAATGCCGATAATGGTGATGCAAAGCACGGCGCCCAACACCAAATGGGAAAGGCAAATGCCGATGCCGCCGACAAGAATCCAAATGACATTCATCAGAACGGACAGACAGCCGCCATCCGATGGCGTACTGCGTATTTCGCGGCCAAACGGCACCAGAGCCACCAAGGCAAGTTTCAGGGTCTGCAGCCCAAACGGGATACCGATAATCGTAATCATAAGTATCAGGCTCGCAACAAGGTACTCCAGAAAAATCAGCAGGCCGCCCAACACTATCCACAAGATATTCAACAAAATATTCATACAGCAGAATTAAAATTCCGCTGCAAAGATAAGATTTTTGGGGGATATGGATATAATTGGCACAAAACACCAACAATATGATGAGAAATTCCGATTATTTTATTTAACTTTGCCAACGGATAGTGGAAGAAACTATCCGAAAAACATATTTGAAAAAAGAAGCGTTATGCTTGTCTTGTAGTTTGAGAACCTGAGAAATTTTCAAAACGAGATACACAGAGAGCATAGTGGTTCCCATGTCCAGCGTGGGCTGCTATCCTAACATCCGTATCTCAGGTTTTCTCAGGACCTTCAAACTAAGATGTGGCATTGCAGTTCCACGTTTCGTTTTATATAAAGCCCATGAGGAACCAAGGGAGAAAGACACTAACAAAATGTCATGAAAAACATTAACGTTACCAACACAACGCTGCCCGCACAGACTAACAAAAAAAATCCATGTTGTTTTAATTATGCTATGATTTGGCATAGCATACGCCATATTTTTGCAGACACTTTGAAATAACAATAATAATAACTTTCAATTTTTTTATTATGAAAACTTACCATGACCAACTGGACAAATTGTCCGCCACCCAAACAGCAAAAACAAGACACATGAAAGGAAAGGTAATCGAAAGAATGGCAAGAAATTCCATTTTGTTGCTTTTTGCAGGCCTTATGTTACCCTCATGCAATGACGGCAAACTGACAAAAGCCGCCGAAGGGACCTGGCAAACCACCCTGCAATACAAAGATGAATACGGCAACCCATTGGAACAGGAACTTGTTTACACATTCAAATGCGGCGAATCAGGAGACAGCAACCGCTTCATCGAACAGATTACACAAAGCCTGGAAGAAGAAGCCGATGATTTCATAATAAGCTATACAGTCATTTCAACAATTGAAGGCGACTGGGAAGTGCTGCTGGGAGATTTGCACACGACATACGACATGTCAACATTGGAAATCACCATAACCGATGTGGATTATGAACTGTCGGACAACATCAGCTACGACGATGCCCTCGATTACTTCGAAAGCGCATTAGGAGCTGCCATGTTCGGCCAGGAACTCATCAATACCGATGAACTGGCGGAAGAAATCAGGAAAGAAGCCTACAAAACCATGTACACCCTCTACGAAAACGACAATGCCAACAACGAGGAGGGAGGTTGCTATCCTGAACTGAAAATTGAAGGCGACATTATGTCTTTCAAGGCCGATGAGGGACTGATAAAACTGGCACGCGTAAATAGCCAGCCAACATCCGCCATAGATTATATGGGAGTCTTCAAAAGCCATTTCCCATACGGAATACCAGACGATATTGATACGGATGAAATAATCGCCCTGTTCAACCAATTAAGCAGCGGCAAGGATGCTCTGTACGAAAACACCCAAAAGGGGTTCGAAACATTCGCCATGGAATATTTTGAAACGGACATGTTCTCACCCGAAGGCGAAGACATGGAATTTTGAAAACCAATGACATATACAGGAACGTAATGCCCAGCCTTAGTTTGAGAACCTGAGATTTTCCAGAACAAGATAAAGGTACGGCATGCAGCTCCACGTTCTTTGATTTATTAACGTCCGGCCGGAGCTGACGGACATAAAAACCATAATTTTATGTATACTTTAAATTTTCCGAACGGCAACGTTCAAACTTATGCAAGTCTAAGTGAATTACAAACCGCTGCAAGAGCTTTGGGTGGTGAAGCCAAAGTAATCTCCAGCAGTAACAAAACTTATGCGTTTGTACCGAAAAAGTAAAAAGACAATTAAATCTTTATCGATTGGCAATATTTATTGCCAATCGATATTCTTGTCATAACAACACGATAATTATAAACACAGCCACCAAAAACGACAAAAAAGCTCCAAAACTATTATGAATTATTACGAGAAACAATTAAACGAAGGGTATAATGCAAGGCTCAACTCCTTGTTTAAAAAATGGAAAGCGTCTTATCCAGATGGAAACATAGAGGATAAATTCTGTCCTGATGGACTTGTTGTCAAGTACAAGGATGAAGACAGCGGTTATGACATAAACCAAGAGTGGGAGAAATCCAAAAGGAAAATAATGTTTATTGTTAAAGATTGTCCTGATGATTGGGGGCATGACACTCGGAGACTCTTGGTAGGTTATGAGGATAATGAAAAGTCGCAAGACAATGCTTGGAAAACCCGGAATTTAAAAGGACGAACAGGTTTTTTCAAGAATATAGCCAGACTTTTATATGGATTGTACTATATGACAGAAGAGAATAAGGGAGAAGAGTTTAATACACAAGTTCACAATATTGACAACCTTGTTAGCGCCATCAACGAAATCCCGTTTGCCTACATTGAAGCCAAGAAAATAGCCGGAACGAAAACATGTTCTTCTGCTTCATTACGCAAAGCATTAGACAAAGACAGTGGATTCCTGATGGACGAAATAAACATCCTCAAACCCAACATCATTGTCTGCTGTGACAACAATGGCGACATTTTCAACAGCCTTGTCAAGAATTATTTCAATAGCATCATTCCGGATGAAGATTGCCGTTGGGATTATGAATTTGAATTAGAAGACGGCACAAAATGTGGTTTTTATTGTAAATTGTATTATTACCCGGAAAAAGGCATTCTCCTTTTCAACTCTTATCATCCAACAAGACTGGGAAAAGCTGAATGGAAAATATGCGAAAAAGTTCTCCATCCATTCCGCCAGTTCTTTCATAAATACAAGACATTTGATATAATAGCCAAATAATTTTGAATTATGGTTTACATGCGTTTTTGGAGAAGGATACGTTTGTTACCTAAAGTTTTTCTCAATATAAGCAAAACGGGAATCTCGCTAACTATTGCTTCTCGTGTGTTGAATATCACTTTTGGTAGAAACGGAGTACGATTTACGACCGGCCTGCGAGGAACAGGATTATCATTCACCGAATATAAAAAATATAAGAAATAGATATCATGTCAAAAAAAGAAAACAATCCAGTAAAAGACGCAAAAAATGGGTGTCTTGCTTTGATAGGACTAAGCGTCCTAATACTGATTCTCACTATATTATCCATACTGGTACAATGTGTCCCACTTGTAACACCTATTGTGTTTCTGATTATGTTCCTGGTAAACAGATATACTTATAGGCACACCGATTGGTTACACATTTTCAATGGATTTTGGCTTTTGGAAAGCGAAAAGGAAGATTTCATACGCGTTGGCAGCATTATATATCATGCTAAGATAAATAAGAACAATGTACATGCCGCGGTTCAAAACGAGGGAATACACATCAATCAGAATGGCAGAATCTCTGCCAAAAGCTATCGAGGGAAACACCTGCGTAATACACTTGAAGACGCCAATGCAACAATAGACGAGTATCTGCCGATTTACGAGCATCTCAAAAACACCCCTAAAAACCGTTGGAAAACGGCAAGAAAACATTTTGCAAGATACAAAGGGGCTGGTTGGGCGTGTGTTGTATGGGTTGCTTTCATTGTGTTTTCAGCCGGCAATCCGATACCAGGATTCAAGCAATATGTTTCCAATATCGGTCAAACAGGGGAATGGGGAATATCAGCAATATTGGATTTGTGGGATTTTTCATCTGATTCTTCTTCCGATACCATTGCTGTTTCTACCGAAGAACAGCCGACTGATGCAAGAGAGGCATCCGAAGAAGTTAGCGTTGAAAACAATTCTCAGAGCGAATTTACAGGCATATTGTGGACTGCTGTGTTCTTTTCATTAATTGTGTATGCAGTTTTGATGGCAGTTGCGACCATTGTCTTTAGAACCAAATACAAATGTCCCCCACAAGTAGACATGGAAAATGTAGAGTCATATAATATCCATTATGATCCAAGACCCAAGAAAAAAACACCAAAGGACAAGAAAGAAAAACAATTCCAAAAGACCGATATGGAAAATGTAGCAATAAAGTCAATACCCGCTCCTGTAGTGGAGAATGTGGAAGAGGAGAAATTACCCTTAAAGCAAGAAACTTATTGTTCGAACGAGCATGAAACATTCCATTCTTGGGCTGAGAAGCTCAAATCTGAAGGTTATATTCCAACCGGAACATGGGAAAACTGGACAACTGCAGGTCAATGGAAAAATTTGTCCGTCAAACTTCCTTTGTCGGATATTGAAATCCGTGTAACGGTGGAATACGATGCTAAGAGCAAAAAAACATATTGCGGCATTCAGAAAGTAAGCGAGCAAGAACAAGTCTCGCAACAGCTACTGGACAGTGAGAAATTCAAAGAGATAATGAATAAAACAGGTATGTCTGTCAAAAATAATGAATGGTGGTATTGTTTGAAGTTCGTTTCTTTCTCACATGCTTACGAAGAACTACATAAGCTTATAGGTGTTATTGCTGAATCAAAATGATGATGCGCCAATTTTAAAAGGACACTTCCGAAAACAAATTCCCTTGTCTGGCTTCAGTTCTATCTAATCCACGATGAACTGCATCCCAAAAGTTAGACACAAAACTTTTGGGATGTTTTTTATGGAGTCAGTTACAAACAAAGGCCAACATCATTAGCCGGATAAAACAAAGAGAAGCAATAGCCCACATACCAAAAGAGTATCTCATACCAATGAGAAATTATAATTTGTTGCACGATAATTTGCGTATGTTTTCCAGAGCCTTGTTGAAAATATCCAAATTATTTCATAGCTTTGTGACATAATGAATGCGCCATGCCCTTGCTTTCCGCCATAGTTTTTGGAAACACCGAAAATATACGGGAGAATATCCGCGACACCGTGGACGTAATAGCCAACATAAAACCCATGTTCAACTTCAAGGTAGCGGAATGAATTTGCAGACAGAACTAAAACATCCAGTGAACACATGTAAACATCACAAAACATGATACAAACTATTCTTTGCTTGTCGGACACGCACAACGCTCACCACCGATTAAGTCGGCTGCCGGAGGCGGACGTGCTGGTACATTGTGGCGACTGCACCGAATATGGTACGGAAGAGGAAGCCTTGGAGTTCCTGCAATGGTTCTGCGACCTACCCTACCGCTACAAACTGTTTACACCTGGCAACCACGATGTATGCCTGCACGGGGCAACAGTCGAAGGGCTGGACACAAACTGCCACATACTTGCCAACTCGGGCATCACCATCGAGGGAGTGCATTTCTATGGACTCCCATTCTTCATGGAGGGCTTCGAGGACAGCCTGGTTCACACCATCCCAGCCAACGTGGACGTGCTCATCTCGCACCAGCCACCCCTGGGCATACTTGATGAATCGGACATGGAAGGCAAACCGATACATTACGGAAGCGAATTGCTGTTCCTGCACATCCAGCGCATCCGTCCTTCATACTGCCTGTTCGGGCACGTACATGCCGGTTACGGTCGCCTGATAGCCCAAAATACCACATACGTCAACGCTGCCATCATGAACGAGGACGGAACAATGAACGAGCCAATTCTCCTGCAAATAAATATACCTTTTCAATAAAGATAATATGACCGACTTTGCCGCCATAGATTTTGAAACCGCCAACGAAATACGCTCCAGCGTATGCAGCGTAGGTGTGGTGATTGTGGAATCCGGAATTATCCGGGAAAAAATATATCGCCTGATACACCCATGCCCCGACTATTACCGCTATTGGAACACACGGATACATGGGCTGACATGCGACGACACAGACCATGCGCCAGCCTTCCCGGAAGTGTGGGCGGACATCGCGCCCTACATAACAGGATTGCCGTTCGTGGCACACAACAGCCCGTTTGACGAGGGTTGCCTGCGGGCAGTTTTCCGCACATACGGCATGGATTACCCAGACGAATATGTATTCCACTGTACCTGCCGGGCTTCGCGCCGTGTCTTTGGCACAGAACTTCCCAACCATCAATTACAAACCGTGGCCGCCCGTTGCGGATATGACCTCACACGGCATCACCACGCCTTGGCGGATGCGGAGGCCTGCGCATGGATAGCCAGAAAAATATTGTAAAGCAGAACAGCTTGACAATGTGTAAATTACAAAAACATTTATCACAATTTGCCATATAAACAATAACAACCAAAAGCAAAACCACAAATGAAAAATGCAAGCATACTCGGATCCATAGCCGGTGATGTCATTGGCTCCATTTATGAATTTAACCCGACAAAAGATTACCATTTCAACATGTTCGATGAGCGTATGGAATACACCGACGACAGCATTATGACCATAGCTGTCGCCGATTGGCTGTTGAATTGCTCCAAGCTCGACCGCATATCTTTGGCAAAAACAATGCGTGAATGGGGGAACAAATACAGATTTCCCATGGGCGGGTATGGAGGCTCATTCACTGCATGGTTATACCGTGAGGAGATGGGGCCATACAATTCCTGGGGGAACGGTTCTGCCATGCGGGTCTCCCCTGTCAGTTTTGTTTGTCGTACCCTCGATGAAACGCTTCGCATAGCTCAACTGTCAGCTGAAATAACCCACAACCATCCGGAAGGCATCAAGGGCGCACAAGCCACGGCAGCAGCCATTTTTCTGGCCCGCACAGGCAGCTCCAAAGAATACATTCGCAACTATATAAGCCACACTTTCGGCTATGAACTTGACAAAACATGCTGTGATATTCGCGAACACTATCGTTTTGAAGAAAGCTGCCAGGAAACAGTGCCCCAATCCATCATTGCCTTCCTGGACAGCAAAAATTATGAAGATGCCATCCGCCTCACCGTATCCCTCGGCGGCGATGCGGATACTATGGGAGCCATCACAGGCGGCATAGCTGCCGCTTTCTACAAGGAAATACCCGATGAGATTTACACTTTCGTATGGGAAAAACTGCCCAATGACATGCAAGCTATTGTAACTGCGTTTGAAAACAAAATCCGGATGTAAGAGAACTTGTATCCGGATGCTGTTTTTTCATTTATGCAAGATTTGGGGCGGTGTGTTGAAAGAACCAGTATCTGATGAACCATTACAACAAACCACCCATGTATACGGCCATGGTTAGTTGAAAACTGGATTCTCTTGCACTCTTTGGGCGAGATACGAAGCATCTCTTCTCCACGGTTAATCATAATCTGCATAATGTTGAAATTAAAATGTTGTTCGTCACCATTGACACCACCGCAAAGGTATTATGGGGCTATGCCATATTAAGGCAAAGGATTCAAAAAACACATGCCGATTATGGATTTTGACACATAATGCTCCACCATATTGCAAAAAAATATTATAATCTATAATTTTGCAATGTTTTTAAACTCTGCCTGTATGAAAAAGATTTGTACCCTGTTGCCCGTGTTTTTTTGTTGCGCCATGATGTTTGGCCAGAAATATGTATCGGATGAAGATTTCAACAATCCAACGGCCGCAGCCTATATCAACGAAACATTCGTAAAAAGTTTCATTGGCTTTGACATGAAGCCGGAAGCGGGATTCGTGAACGTAACAAAAACAGACCTGCCGGAACCTGTCGTTATCAACGGCATAACGTACAATGGAAAAATCGTTGTGGAATGCAACAAGCAAATCGAGTTCACCACCTTGGACGAAATACGCAAACAACACTTCCCAAATGTTTCGGGAGATGTGGTATATATGATAAACACATTCTTCGTCACCAAAGATGCACAGTCATACAAACTCGACAAGAATTTCATAGACCGGTGCGAACTCCTGCAAAGTTCTGAATTTGATATATTCAAGGACAAAATGCAGTTCTCCATCATACGCATTTTCACAAAAGCCGAACCACGACCGGTAATTCTGCGATAATTATACTTCACAAAGGCATCGGCCAGTCCTGGAAATCTTTTTTGCGTGGAAAAATAGAAATATTTTATCCTATGCCATAATTTGGCATAGGATATTCGTATATTTGCCGCAAAAATAAAACAAAACAATCTATGGCAGCAAATCTTTTCGGGCGGTATGTATGGCTTGTAGACATTATCCGCCAACACAAACGGCTCACCTACGAAGAAATCAACCGGCTTTGGAAAGAAAGCGGACTAAGCTATGGCGATGAGGATTCCTTGCCGTTACGGACCTTCCACAACCATCGCAAAGCAATCATGGACATATTCAACATAGACATAGAATGCGACAAAAACGGCTACAAATACTACATAGACGACCCGGAAAACCTGGAACATGACACTTTGCGCAGTTGGCTGATAGATTCTTACACCACGCTAAACCAAATCCAGGCAGACAGCAAACTCGAAAACCGGATTATTTTTGAGAATATCCCATCCGGGCGCACATGGCTGACCGCCATCACCAATGCCATGCGGAAAAACGAGGTACTGTATATCACCTATCAGAGTTTCTGGCACTCTGAAGCAAATAGTTTCGAGATAGAACCTTATTACCTGAAAGTAGTAAAACAACGCTGGTATGTGATAGCGCGCAGCCCCTACTATTCGGCAAAGAACAAAGCGAAAGGCATTGAACCGGCAGACGTTTACCGCATCTATGCACTTGACAGAATCAAGGACATTACGGAATCCGGCAAAACATTCGAGTTCAACAGGAATTTCAACATTGAACGTTATTTTGAAGGCTGCTGCGGCGTCATTCCTTCCGAAGAGCCGGCAGAAAAGGTTGTCATTGCGGCGTATGGCGAATTTGCAAATTACCTGCGTACCCTGCCCTTGCACAAATCACAAAAAGAGACAGGCCAAAAAGGCGATGCGACATTTTTCGAGTATCAGATAAAACCGACGTTCGATTTTTACCAATTACTCCTCGCGCAAGGCAACCAACTGGAAGTACTTGAGCCGGAATCCATACGCAACGAAATGCGCAACCGACTCAGGCAAACCATGGCGCGCTACGAAAATACGACAGAATAAATTTACAACCACAAGGCAACAGGTAAAGCGGAGAGATTTCTTCTGACCGCTTAATTTCCCCTGTAAGTGGAATACCCGAACGGACTGAGCGTAATGGGAACATGATAGTGGCTGTCATCGCTTATCTCGAACACGACCTCGATGAAAGGATAAAAGGTTTGCTGGTTTCGCAGTGCAAAATAAGGTGCCGTGCAATAGGTCAGTTTATATATTCCCACATGGCTCACACCAGCCTCTTCAGGCAGAAAATCTTTTACCCTTCCGTTTTTGTCGGTAATTTTTTTGTCAACCACAGACCAGTTTCCCGACTTATCCTGTTTGGAAAGAATAATTTCCACATCTGGAACCGGTTTACCCTCGGCAATGTCCAAAATATGGCTCGACAACTGGTAAACTGCATCCTGCGCAAAAACCGTATTGACAAAAGCTGCCAATACAAATAGCAAACAAAATAATTTTTTCATAGTTCCGGGTTTATGTATAATTTATCACAAAATCATTCAGGAGCATTACCACCTTGTGGCGGCAATAGGCTTTCCAATTTATAATTTTGCCTTGACTTGCAGGCGCTCTTTTATCAATTCCTTGGCTGTCGTATAGCCGAGATTGAATATTTCTTTCGATTTTTCCGTATCGAAAGTATCAAAACCGCCCATGTCAGTAGGTTCAATAAGCCAGTCACACAGCTCTTTGTCATGAATAATATTGGCCTTAAACATGAAATGATAAGCCCGCAACGCCACATTGATAATTGTCAGTTTGTATTCATCCGCCACGAGCGGGCTGGCATTGACACCGATCAAATGCTCGCATTCATCGCGTATCGTGCTCACCGGAAAATTCTTGAATACGCCTCCATCTACATAATTAACGCCATCAATTTTCCGTGGAACAAACAGTACAGGCACACTGCACGAAGCCGCAATGCACTCCACCAAATCACCTGACTTGAAGGTTACACTTTTGCCGGCATCCAGGTTAGTAGCCACTATGCGCACTGGAATAGGAAGGTCCTCCACCCGTTTGGTGCGCAAATGTTTTTTCAAAAAAGAAACAAATGGTTCTATGGTAAAAATACCACCCGTCGGACGTCTGATTTGCGTCCATTCCCGAAAACTGACATCGGAAAACAAATCCCCGATCTCATCAGGCGTATAACCATCAGAATAAAATGCGGCAACAATGCTTCCGGCACTCACTCCTGACATGATATTCGGCTTTACGCCAACTTCCTCCAGAGCTTTCAGAACTCCCGCATGACAAAGCCCCTTGATGCCACCGCCACTCATGGCCAGCCCTATTTCATAAGGCTTGTGCTGAAATAGTTTGTTAATCATTCCAATACGTGTTTTTTCAGATTTTCTATTACTTATTCTCAACGCAGAAACTTTCCTGTTTCACTTTCCACACAGGCCGCAATCTGCTGCGGAGTCCCTGTACACATGACTTTTCCTCCGTTCCGTCCGCCATCCGGCCCCATATCGATGACATAATCCGCAACCCGGATTACATCCAGATTATGTTCAATGACAATCACCGTATTTCCCTTGTCCACCAACTTGTCAAGGACGCCAAGCAAGACACGAATGTCCTCAAAGTGCAATCCCGTAGTCGGTTCGTCAAGTATATAAAGTGTTTTGCCTGTATCGCGTTTGCCAAGCTCCGTCGCCAATTTCACGCGCTGGCTTTCACCGCCACTCAATGTCGTGCTGCTCTGCCCCAGTTTGATATAGCCGAGCCCGACATCCTGCAATGTTTTTATTTTATGCAATATAAAAGCTTGATTTTCAAAGAATTCTACGGCCTGGTTTATGGTCATGTCCAACACATCGGCTATTGACTTGCCCTTGAACCGGACCTCCAGCGTTTCGCGGTTATAACGTTTTCCGCCACATACTTCACAAGGAACATACACATCCGGCAAGAAGTTCATTTCTATGGTCTTGTAACCATTTCCGCCACAGGCCTCGCAACGTCCGCCGGCCGTATTGAACGAGAATCGTCCGGGCTTATATCCCCTGATTTTCGCCTCCGGCAATGATGTGAACAGATTCCGTATGTCGGAAAAAACACCGGTATAGGTAGCCGGATTGCTGCGTGGCGTCCGCCCTATCGGACTCTGGTCCACACAAACGACCTTGTCGATATTTTCCATGCCTTCTATGGCGACATAAGGCATCGGTTCCGCGTTGGAACGGTAGAAATGACGGCTTAGAATTGGATAAAGCGTACTGTTTATCAGCGTACTTTTTCCGCTTCCGGAAACACCTGTTATGCAAATCATTTTCCCCAACGGGAACTCAACATCCACGTTTTTCAGATTATTGCCCGTGCATCCTTTCAAGCGTATGGAAAGGCCGTTTCCAGGACGAATGGCATGTGGTTCTATCTTCCGTTTGCCATTCAGATAGGACGAAGTCAGCGTATCGGCAGCGAGCATCTGTTGCGGTGTGCCGGCAAACACAAGTTTTCCGCCAAGGCGGCCTGCATAAGGTCCCAGATCGATAATATAATCCGCCTCGCGCATCATTTGTTCATCGTGTTCCACGACAATGACCGTGTTTCCCATATCGCGCAAATGCTTCAACGAATCTATCAGACGCATGTTGTCGCGCTGGTGCAACCCGATACTCGGTTCGTCAAGGATATACAGCACGTTCACCAGTTGCGAGCCGATTTGCGTGGCCAGTCGGATGCGCTGGCTTTCGCCACCGCTCAGCGAATCGGAACTGCGCGCGAGCGACAAATAGCCCAAACCGACATCGAGCATAAACTGCAAACGGGTACGCACTTCTTTCAAAATCTCGGTTGCAATACGCTGCTGTTTTTCAGTGAGTTGGCTTTCCACACCATTCATGTAATCATACAAGTCGGAAACATCCATGCATGCCAGTTCGTAGATGTTTTTGTCGCCGATACGGTAATACAGACTTTCCTTTTTCAGGCGCGCCCCTTTGCACTCAGGGCACACGGCCTGCGTGCTGTACTGGTTAGCCCATTTTTGTTCGGAAGCAGACATGGCATTCTCCTGCTGCATTTCCAGATAGCGCAGAATGCCTTCATAACGCAAAAAATAGTTCGAATTGCCCAGGGCCTGATTTTTCAACTGCAGGCGTTCTTCCGTGCCGTTCATGATTTCATCCATGGCCTCGTCCGATATCTGTTCTATCGGCGTGTGCAGGTCATGGCCGAATTTTTCCAGAATGGCCTCTATCTGCCAGAAAATTGTCGTCTGTTTGTATTTGCCCAAGGGTGCGATACCGCCTTCATAAATGCTTAATTTCTTGTCAGGTACGATTTTCTCCATGTCCGGTTGCAAGACGACTCCCAGACCTTTGCAGACAGGACAAGCGCCCTGAGGCGAATTGAAAGAGAAGTTATGCGGTGCAGGGTCATTATAGGCTATTCCGCTTGTCGGGCACATCAGCGACCGGCTGAAATAACGCACCTGTCCTGATTCCTGATTGA
Source organism: uncultured Bacteroidales bacterium (assembly GCA_944321895.1). Taxonomy (GTDB): domain Bacteria; phylum Bacteroidota; class Bacteroidia; order Bacteroidales; family Paludibacteraceae; genus CALUNA01. The sequence continues at coordinate 19,425 of CALUNA010000018.1, forward strand.
AAACCAGCACGATACCGTTTCCCTGTTGCATGGCCTTCGACATGGATTCCTGCAAACGCCGGCGATCTTTCTGGCTGACAGCCAGCTTGTCGATTACGGCCTCTATCGTATGATTCTTGTAGCGGTCAAGTTTCATTCCATGTGTAATTTCACGCAACTCGCCATCAACACGCACATGCAAATAACCTTTCCGCAGAACCTGCTCGAACAACTCCCGATAATGTCCTTTTCTGTTCTTCACCAACGGCGCCAGCAAATATACCTTGCGTCCTTCATAATCTTTGAGAATCAAATCCACAATCTGGTCATCCGTATATTTGACCATTTTCTCGCCGGTAACATAACTGTAGGCCTGGCCAGCACGCGCAAACAACAAACGCAGGAAATCATATATCTCGGTCGTGGTCCCGACCGTGGAACGCGGATTCCGGTTCGTGGTCTTCTGTTCAATGGAAATGACTGGACTCAAACCAGTGATTTTGTCCACATCCGGCCGCTGCATGCTGCCCAGGAAGCCGCGGGCATAAGCGGAAAAAGTCTCGATATAACGCCGCTGGCCTTCGGCAAAAATCGTGTCGAAAGCCAAGGACGATTTTCCGCTACCGCTCAAACCGGTAATCACTGTCAATGAATTGCGCGGAATACATACATCTATGTTTTTGAGGTTATGGACGCGCGCGCCGATAACCTCTATGCAATTTCTGTTATCCAAAATATTCTCAGATTTTCATCATGACGGGATATCTGCCTATTTCAAATATCCCTGTTTACGCAATACATCAAGCAGAACCTTTGAGAAGTATTCATTGTTTTCCCGGGTGTAACGGACATCCGTAAACACTTGCGCCAAGGTTTGCTTTCCATTTTCTGCAATAAATTTGGCCGTATCCGGCAATGCCTCTTTGGCTGCATACAACTTATTTATGACATCTGCCGAGAATGGCTCATATACTTCGTTGTGAATAATTGCGTCCAACGGCAAACGATCCTGCATCTCCGGCATCTCTGCCGGATAGCCAACAGTAAGCGTCGTAACCGGTACGACCAAACGCGGCAAGTGCAGCACATCGATTATCTGACCGGCATTGTAGGTTGTTGTTCCCAGATAACACAATCCCAACCCTTCTCTTTCTGCAGCTACGGCAAAAGTCTGCGCCACAATGATTGCGTCGATTGCCGCACCGACAAACGATTGGAAGTTGTCGTATCCGGGCACAGCCTGACGCTGTTCGCACCAGGTTGAGAAACGGTTGAAATCCGCACAAAAAGTCAGCACGACGGGAGCTTCCGTAACCATCGGCTGGTTGAAATGCGCGGGTGCCAGTGCACGCTTCTTTTCTTCACTGCGGGTAACAATCACTGAATATGTTTGCATGTTGCCCGTGTTGGACGCACGGCATGCCAATGACAACAAATTGCGTAACAACTCATCTGAAACAGGACGTTCTGCATAACGCCGTATGGTTCTTCTGTCTTTCAAATCCATATATTTCACTAAAAACCAGTCCTACATTTTGAAATTCTCCGGCTTTTTTGCCCGGATATTTTTATAAAAATTTTTTATTGCCCCCATATCGGCATCCACATTTCCTGTTGGCACAAACGTTTTTCCTATGCCGATTTCCTTTTTCCCGTAATCCAAATAAGCAAGTTGTATGGGAACATTGGCTTTCAGGGCAATATAATAAAATCCTCTTTTCCATTCCGGATTCGGTTTGCGTGTTCCCTCCGGGGTGATACCGATTTCAAAGCGCTCATGGCGTTCAAATTCCGCCGCCACCTGATCGGTCACGGATGTTTTTCTGAAACGGTCAACCGGTATGCCTCCCATGGCACGGAATATTGGCCCGAGCGGGAAAACGAACCATTCCTTCTTCATTAAGAATCCGGCTTTTTTTCCGATGGCATTTGCTCCGAGCTTACCGACTACAAAATCCCAATTGCTTGTATGAGGCGCAATGCAAATCACACATTTGGGTTCATCCGGAACAGTCATGACCGCTTTCCAGCCGAATAATTTCAGAATAAATGCACTGATATTCATACGTTCAACGGATAAATGGCCGGAGAAGGCGGGAACTTTTCCCCACAATCATTTCCGGCAATGTTTATTTCTTTGTCGGTTTGGCAATAGCATCGCGCATTGCCGTATCCGCCTCTATATTTTTCATTTTATAGTAGTCCATGATACCCAGGTTTCCGCTACGGAAAGCTTCGGCCATGGCTTTCGGCACTTCGGCCTCGGCCTCTATCACCTTGGCACGGGCTTCCTGTGCCTTGGCACGCATTTCCTGTTCCAGAGCTACAGCCATTGCACGGCGTTCTTCGGCCTTGGCCTGCGCTATATTCTTGTCGGCCTCGGCCTGGTCCATTTGCAGTTGCGCACCGATATTCTTGCCTATATCTATGTCAGCAATATCAATGGACAGGATTTCAAAGGCCGTTCCGGCATCCAGACCTTTTTTCAACACCAGCTTGGAGATGGAATCCGGATTCTCCAATACGGACTTGTGAGAATCGCTCGAACCGATGGAGGACACAATGCCCTCACCGACACGCGCCAGAACGGTGTCTTCACCGGCACCACCGACCAACTGCTTGATATTGGCACGTACGGTGACACGCGCTTTGGCAATAAGCTGTATGCCATCCTTTGCCACCGCTGTAACCGGAGGCGTATCTATCACCTTGGGATTCACCGACATCTGTACGGCTTCAAAAACATCACGTCCGGCCAGGTCTATGGCCGTCGCCATCTGAAAAGTCAAGTCGATATTGGCTTTCGAGGCGGAAACCAATGCATGAATTACCCGCTCGATATGACCTCCAGCCAGATAGTGAGCCTCCAAAGCATCACGCATAATGTCATGCAGTCCGGCCTTATGGGCTTCAATCATACATGCCACGATCTTGTGTGGCGGCACTTTACGGATACGCATTAAGAACAGTTGGATCAGCGAAATGCTGACACCGGAAACTTTTGCCGAAATCCACAGCAGGAAAGGGACATAGTAGAAGAATAAAATCAGGACTATGCCCAACAGAGCAAATAAAATAATCGTAATCAATTGCATAATTTGTTACAAATTTAGTTCTCCGAGTATCGTGACGGAGGTTTATGAATAATTTAATCTATTTATTTTGAGAACCGACGGTTTCTACAATCACCGTGTTACCTTGTATGTCCATGACACGCACCATTGTATTTTCATCAATAAAGCCTTCCAGGGTTTTCGCTTCCGCCTCAAGGCCGTTTACTTCTATTTTACCCATAGGTGCCAATCTTGACAAGGTAATCCCCGTATCGCCCCGTTTTATGTTTCTGCCCTGCAAGTTGTCTATCTTGGCGGAAATATCCGCATGCAGGCTCATTTTATCCAGCGCGCGCGACTTCAGGAACAGATAGACGGCAAATGACATCACCGCCAGCATGATTAAAGCTGTCAGCGAACCGGCAAATGTGCCAATTTTGACATATGCATAATATACGGCGCCCGCCAAAGACAGGAACCCGGCAACACCGGCTACGGACAGACCCGGAATCAGGAATAATTCCGCCAGCAGGAAAAGTACGCCTGCTACGATCAATATGGCTACGATTGCTATTTCCATAAGCTCATTTCAGATATGAGGCTTCAAAGGTAACTACTTTTTTTGAACTTACCAAGCACAACGCCAGGAGAAGATTGCCTGTGTCCTTTATCATCAAACCGGCATGTCCGTGCAAGAATTTCCTGTTTATCTGCACGGAAAAGCCTGGATGCAAGCTGTTATTGCTTCTGGACTTGCAGATACTCAATTTCCGTGTTCCGCACTTCGATAAGCTTGTTGTCCAACACGGACTGTTGCTGCTGCAACTGCTGTTCCAGACTGATTATACTGTCTGCCATGGCTTTTTTCTGCTCGGGAGGTGCCAGCTCGTAAGCGCGGCGCAATTCAGCCAGCCGTGCATTCTGTTCTTCGTATTTCTTTTCTGCCTGTTGATATATTCTGAACAATTGTTCGGCCTTTCTGCTGCGAAAGTCGGCATAACGTTTATAGACTATATTGTCGTTGATATAGAAGGAAAAATCCGGCTGTTCATCCGGCTGCTTCAAGGCTGGGTTGACCGTCTGGTCCGGCAATGCAGGGCGGGCGGCTTTCCGATAGGTTATCAAGGCGGCCAGATCGGCCACATGCCGCGCATCCGGATGGCGGACAATCTTGGTAGCTTCGTTCGGAATGAATACATAAATCATTACGCTGTCTGAATGCTGGCGGCGATCTGTTGCAAACCAGCCCAGATGACGGCTTTCATCCAATACAAACATATAATCGTTAGCCGGCGAGTTAAACGGCATACCGATATTTTCCGGCTGCAAATAAGTTTCCGTTTCCGAATTGTAACGGGTTATGTATATATCGTATCCTCCCAATCCATCTGGAGCATCGGAAGCAAAATAAAACGTTATGCCATCCGACATGACAAATGGATAATTTTCGTTATATTTTGTGTTTGGCGGCGCAGGCAGAGGCTTCGGGGTTGACCAGTCATCCAACAGACGCAGGGTCCGGAACAAATCCAGGCGGTTTTCATTCACATCCGAAAAGATAGTGCGGTCCTGGCGCTGGTTTGTATAGGAAACAATTTGCTGCAGAACACTGTCTTTCTGCACATTACGCATTTCCAGCTTTCCTGTTTCCTGAGACAGACGATAGAAATCCAGAAAACTTCTTTTTGCTACCTGAATACTGTCCACAATGGTTATATCCTCCACACGTGCCAGAAAACGCACACCAAGACGGGCTGTTTCGATGCGTTTTGCCAGTACCGGCAAGCGTTCATCTGTTTCCGAAAGGCTTTCCATGTATTTCTGCCAGGCTGTTATCGCTTCTTCAAACCGATAGTCATCAAAATACAGATTGCCCAAATAGAAATTCCGCAACGGATAACGCTCGCCCGCCTGCTCAAAATAACGTATTGCTGTTTCCGCATCACCCAACTCGTAACAGCAACGCGCATAACGATACTGATACAAGACATTGGATGGGCTTCCGGCAAGCAACTTTCCATAAATTGCTTGTGCCTGTTCATATTCACGTTCATTAAACAGACGGTCGGCATCACGGGCCGGCTGCGCATGCATGAATGTTACAGACAAAAGCAAAATTACTAAAATGTTTATTCTCATGTACTCGGGGTTTGAAGTGCAAAAATAAGGATAAAAAAGGAATGTGAAAACACTTGTCTCCAAAAATATGGCGGCAAGAACCGGCGGCTTTCATTCAGACAAACCCGTATGAAACATCTTGTCCGGGCAATTACAAGTTGCCTTACCAGCGATTCCTGTAGTTGCCGGCCCGAAGAAGCATATACAAATTCAATAGCGGCAGTACAATATCGAACAACATGATGCCCGGTCCATACTTGCGCAGTCCCAAGCGACGCGCCGCCTTGTTCATTACCGACATTTGTACAAGCCAACGGACAAGCAACAGGCATATGGCAAAAAGCTTCATCCATAATACGCCCGTACAAATCAGGGTCAGACACGATACATAAAAAATCAGTCTGCTCAACGGTTCCGCTGCCAGACGGCGCTTGCTGCTTACTGAATAATGAGTGGATACGGACAGGTGCCTTCCCTTCTGGGCAATATAGTTGCGCCATGTCTTCTTGGGAATCGACCATGTAAGCGCATCCGGCTCAACCACCACCCGTGTGTTCTGACTCGTCGCATTTTTGTTGACAAACAAATCATCATCACCGGCCTTCAGGCCAAGCATTCCCGCAAAACCACCGCTTTCAAAGAAGAATTGTTTCCGGTAGGCCATGTTCCGCCCTACACCCATATACGGCTTGCCAGCCATAGCCATACCCAGATATTGCAAACCATTGAACAGGGTTTCGTAGCCAATCAGCCGGTTCAGCCATGTGTCCCTTTCATAATAAACACCAAGTCCGAGCACGATATCTGTCTGTTGGTCAAACGCTTCTGCCATTGACGCCAGCCACCGGGGGCTTGCCGGACGACAATCCGCATCCGTAAACAACAAACGGTCATACCGGGCGGCCTTAATGCCAAGCGACAAGCCCAATTTTTTCGAGCTCAGCACATGTGCGCCTTTCGGGACGAAAGTTGTCCTCAGGTTATCGTACATTGCTTCATATTGTTCCAGAACCTGTTCCGTATCATCTACGGAACCATCGTTGACAACAATAACTTCAAACAACGGATAATCCTGTTCCAGCACGGAAGGCAGATATGCCTTAAGATTATCGGCTTCATCACGCGCACAGATAATGACAGACACGCCGGGAACATCTTCCACAAGGGCAGTTTTTCCTGGTCTTCCACGTTTCAGACGCCTCGGCACAAGTGCCATATAACATGCATAATGAAACATTTGCGCGACAAACGCGGCCAGCAGAACGGCAATTGCAATCCAACCGGCGACAGAAACCGAGCACCAAAATCCGTCCATGGCTTACAAATCGGCAGAAGTATATGAAGCCGGCAGTTTGCGCAAATTATAGCGTGATGCCATAACTTCACCGTACGCACCGGCCGAACGAATTGCGAGCAGATCGCCACGACGCGTTCCAGCCATCGGATAATCTTTCACGAAGACATCGGAAGATTCACAAATGGGACCCACGACATCATAGACCTCTTCCGGGGCTCTGGATGTCAGATTCTCTATGCGATGGAATGCCTGATACAAAGCCGGACGTATCAAATCCGTCATGCCGGCGTCCACTACGGCGAACTGCTTGTGCAAGCCTTTCTTGACATAAAGGACCCGCGTAACCAATGTTCCGCATGGAGCAACCACCGAACGTCCCAGTTCAAAATGCAGATTCTGGTTCTCACGTAGTTGCAGATGCTTGCGGAATACTCTGAAATATCCTTCAAAATCGGCTATCGGACAATGGTTCGGATGTTCATAATTAATTCCCAGCCCTCCACCGACATTTATATCCTTGACATAAATGCCTTTTTGCGCCAGCATATCCTGAAGTTCATTTATGCGCACGCATAAATTCTGGAACGGCATCATATCGGTTATCTGAGAACCTATATGGAAATGAAGTCCGACAAGTTTCAGGTTGGGCATGGTCTTGACCGAAACCGCCACATGACCTACCTGTGACAAATCGATGCCGAACTTGTTTTCCTCCAGGCCGGTCGTGATGTAACGGTGCGTATGTGCATCGACGTTCGGATTGACGCGAAGGGCTATACGGGCTGTTTTCCCCATTTCGGCAGCCAATGCGTTGATTACCTCCAGCTCTGCTTCCGACTCCGCGTTGAAGCAATAAATATCATTGGCCAGAGCCAGTTTTATCTCCCAGTCGGCTTTGCCTACTCCTGCATATACAATACGTTCCGCCGGTATGCCGGCAGCCAAGGCGGCTTCTATTTCGCCGCCGCTCACGCAATCCGCACCGAGTCCGGCCTCGCATATTGTTTTCAGCACCGCCGGATGGACGCACGCTTTCATGGCGTAATGTACATGGAAATGAGGCTCGGATGCCTGTGTCCTGATTTCTTTCAATGTCCGCTGCAACAAATCCAGATCGTAATAGTAAAACGGAGTCTGCAAGGACTGGAACGCAATTGTCGGGAAAGAACCTTTCATCATAGTGCTTCTTGAAAAAACGTTTTACTCAAATAGTTCCGCACTCAAGTTTCCAAGTGCCTTTACTTTGTCCTCGGCTTTGACGAGGAACGAAATATTGTAGTTGCTTCCGCCATAGGAAATCATGCGGACAGGTACATCGCGCAAGGCATTCACCACTTTCGACTGGAAGCCTATGTTCTCATACAACAAGTCGCCTACCACACAGATAATAACCATATCTTCTTCCACCGTGACCGTACCGAATTTTTTCAGGTTGTCCACTATGTCAGTCAGGTGATGCGGATTGTCTATGGTTACAGAAACGCCTACTTCCGAAGTTGTAATCATGTCAATGGAAGTACGGTACTGTTCAAAGATTTCAAACACTTTCCGCAAGAAACCGTAGGCCAGCAACATGCGTCCCGATTTGATTTTTATGGAAGTGATATTGTCCTTGGCCGCCACGGCAACGATTTTGCCTTTTTCTATTTCGTTGCATATGATTGTTCCTGGCGCACTCGGTTCCATGGTATTGAGCAGACGCACCGGGATATTGTGCAGTTTGGCCGGCAGAATACAGGTCGGGTGCAGTATTTTAGCTCCAAAATAAGCCAATTCGGCGGCTTCCTCAAAATGCAACGATGGAACCGGTTTTGTATTTTTCACAAAACGCGGGTCGTTGTTATGCATGCCGTCTATGTCTGTCCATATCTGGATTTCCGAAGCCTCAATGGCAGCTCCCAGGATGGAAGCCGTATAATCGCTGCCGCCGCGCTGCAGGTTGTCTATGTCGCCATAAGCGTTCCGGCAGATAAAACCTTGCGTAATGTACAGTTCATATCCGGCATTTTCCTGCAGCATTTCATGAATGTGCCCGGTTATAAACGCCATGTCCGGCTCACCGTTCTTGTCTATGCGCATAAAGTCAAGTGCGGGCAACAGGCATGACTTGACCCCGCACTCCTGCAAATAGGCATTGACCAATGCCGTGGAAATCAGCTCGCCATGGGCCAGAATCACTTTTTCCTCAAAAGTAGTAAAGACGGATTTGGAAAACGAACGCAAGTAGTCGAACTTGGATTTGATCAGTTCCCTTCCCTGCTCCCTGTAAGGCTCGGTGGCATATAATTCATTCACTACGGCATAATATTTCTGCTCCAAGCTGTTCAGATGTTCCAACGCACCGGATGTATTTTTCTTATAAAGATAATCGGAAATCTCTACCAGTGAGTTGGTGGTTCCCGACATGGCAGACAATACGACGATTTTCTGTTCTCCGTCGCAAATCAGACTGGCGACATGCTTCATACGCGCAGCGGAACCGACGGATGTTCCTCCAAACTTTAAGACTTTCATGCTGTATTTGGCTTATTTTTATTTCTTTTTCATTACACTACGCCCTGTTTTCCTCCAAATGAGTCTGCAAAAATACGTTTTTTTTCGCAATCTACCGATAAACTGTAATCTTTCGCACGTTTTTTAATGCCATGCACGGAAATCATCTACCCGGCGCTAACGCATCTTGTAAACCTCGTCGCGCATCCATTGTGCCCATTGCACGGGTGTACGTGACCGGTCAAACATTTGCCACGAGACAGGCTCTCCCACACGCACCCGATAGCAACTGCCACGCTGCCTGAACATTTCATCCGCAAGATACAGCATTTCCACATTCAGCTTGATTCCCAGAAACTTGCGCACACGTGCCAGATTATAGAAGAAGCGCGAGTTACGCCCTTCAAAATAGACTGGCACGACCTGTCTCCGGTATTCAACAGCTTTCACGACAAAGTTTTTCCGCCATTCCAGATCCTGAATGACACCATGCAGCTTGCGTGAACACGCCCCGGCCGGAAATGTCAGCACACTGCTCCCCGACTCGTAAACATCACGCATGCTTTTTGCATATGACTTTGTCTGCGCACCGGTTTTGTTTACCGGCACAAAAAGCCCGGACAATGGTGACAGATACATCAGCAAATCATTTACCAGAACCTTGAGGTCTGTCGTATAATGTTTTCCTATCATGAGCGCCAGCACCATTCCATCAAGCCCTCCCAACGGATGGTTGCTCACAAAAACCACCGGCTCACGGGAATCCGGCAAATGCTCCAAACCATCAACGACCGCGTCCACATGCAAGAACTTCAGCGTTGCATCGATAAAATCAAAGCCGGTCCCCGGTTCCGAAGCCAAAAAAGCATTGATTTCTTCCTGATGAACGATTCTTTTCAGATACGAAACAAGAAAACGCGGAACAGAAGCATTTGGTGCCTTGGCTTTCAAGATTGCATCTATATCTATTCGCAATGTCGGTTCCATAAATTCCAACAACAGCCCGAAGCAGGAAACATCCTGCATCAAGCAAGTTCATTTCATGTTGCAAAATTACGCATAAATCATCAAGAAAAGACAGAAAACCGTATTTTCAAGTAAACCACTTTTACCCACAACATTAGGAACAAACCAATAAAACACTAATTACAAATCATTTATGATTAAATTTCAGAACAAAAAAAGTGCGAATTCCAACATGACAAGACGGGTGAAAAAGTGTTGAAAACTTTTTTGTGGGGAAATGTGGTGAATATGAAAATATATTTATACCTTTACACCCGTAAAAACAAACAAATCAAGCACATGTCTACATTCATCGGAAACATTGCAGCAAAGGCCGATGCCAAAGGAAGGATTTTTATCCCCGCCGCATACAGGAAAGCGCTTCCTTCCGAATTTGCCGGCCGTCTTGTCATGCGCAAAGATGCCGACAACGAGTGCCTGATTTTATACCCCGAACCGGTATGGAACCGCAAGGTCGAGGAACTGAAAGCCACGCTTGATGAGTGGAATCCTGTTGACCAGTTGCTGCTAATGCAATTTGTGGCGGATGCAGAATGGCTCGACATTGACTCGCAAGGACGCGTACTCATTCAGAAGCGTTACCTGCAATCCATCGGAGCAGACCACGACTTGCTTTTCGTGGGCATGCTTGACCGGTTTGCACTCTGGAACAAATCCGCATTTGCCGAAAAGCGCATGGGCAACACGGATTTTGCGGCTTTACTGAAAGAACGAATGATGCGCAAGGAAAATGGCTGAAATCTATCACACACCTGCCCTGCTCACCGAAACTGTTGATGGGCTGGACATAAAACCCGACGGGACCTACGTGGATGTAACTTTCGGAGGTGGCGGACATTCGCGCGAGATATTGCGCCGGTTAGGTGCAAGCGGCCGGCTGATTGCCTTTGACCAGGACATGGATGCCTATGAAAACCGGATAGACGATACAAGGTTCACATTCATACACGGAAACTTCAAGTACCTGAAAAATTTTTTACGCTACTACGACGTGGAAAAAATAGACGGCCTGCTTGCCGACCTTGGCGTTTCGTCCCATCACTTCGACACAGCCGGACGCGGCTTTTCGTTCCGGTTCGATGGCGCACTGGACATGCGCATGAACAACAAAGCGGGCATGACAGCTGCCGACATTATCAACACATACAGCGAAGAACAACTGGCAGACATCTTTTTTCTGTACGGCGAACTGCGCAACGCGCGGCAAATTGCACGGGCCATCGTAAAGCAACGGCAACAAGAACCCGTAACCGGCATCTTCCAGTTTGTGGAAATATTAAAACCGTTCTTCGGACGGGATAAGGAAAAAAAAGACATGGCACGCCTGTTCCAGGCACTCCGCATAGAAGTTAACCACGAAATGGAAGCCTTGAAACGGTTGCTGAAACAAACCATTGATGTACTGAAACCGGAAGGACGCATCGCTGTCCTGACCTACCATTCACTGGAAGACAGGATGGTAAAAAACTTTTTCCGGAGCGGGAATTTTGAAGGAAAAATTGAAAAAGACTTTTACGGCAACGCAATTTCACCACTCAAACCGCTGAACAACAAGGTTATCACAGCCGATGAAGCGGAAATAGAGCGGAACCCGCGGGCGCGCAGTGCGAAATTGAGAATTGCCGTTTACAAAGGAGAAGAGCAATGAAAATCAATGAAATATGGAATAAAATCCGCAACAACGAAGATTTTTCGGAAATCAAACGCGGAAGCATCAAGGACATCCTGAACGGGAATTTCCTGACCAAAGATTTCATACGCAGGCAATATGGCCTGCTTTTGCTGCTGGCCGTGCTGGCTTTCGCTTACATAGACAACCGGTTTTATTGCGAAAAACAGCAGGCACGCATCGTCGCATTGCAAAAGCAGTTGAAGGAAACCAAATACGAAGCCCTGACCATTTCCGCAGAACTAATGGAGATGAGCAGGCAAAGCAACGTACAGAAATTGTTGAAACAACGCAACATAAACATAGAAGAAAGCACAGAACCGGCAATTATCATAAAATAAGGCACGTCTGCAATAAAACATGTCCGACAGAAGAAAAAATATTGTTATCCGTTTCGGCATTATCTATTTCATAGTGCTGGTACTTTTCGGCGCCGTTGTCACAAAAATCATCATTATCCAGACAACGGAACGCGAACAGTGGCTGCAACTTGCACAACGGCAGACAAAATCGGACATCATTGTCAATCCCAACCGTGGCAACATCTATTCCTGCGACGGGCAACTCATGGCCAGCAGCATTCCTACCTATTATATATATATGGACACGCGCGTGCCGGCACTGCACGAAAAAAACGGATCATTGTACAAGGATTACATAGATTCCGTATCGCACGCATTGGCCGATTTTTTCAAGGACCGTCCGGCAAGCGAATACAAAAAAATGATTTCGCACGCCTACAACCGGGGCGACGGCAGCCTGCTACTCTACCCGAAGCGCATCACATTTTCGCAGCTTAAAGCCGTGCAGCAAATGCCACTTTTCAACAAAGGACGTTACAAAAGCGGATTAATAAGCCGCCAGCAATACCGCCGCGTGAAACCGTTCGGCTCATTGGCCAGCCGGACCATCGGCGACATTTACGCCGATGAAACAAAAGGCGGGAAAAACGGCCTGGAACTCTATTTCAACGAGGAGCTGAAAGGCGTACCCGGCATCAGCACGCGCCAGAAGGCCGCCAACCGTTACGTCAACATCATAGAAGTCGAACCGCAAGACGGTATGGACATCATTTCCACCATCGACATAACCCTGCAGGACATTGCTGAAAAATCGTTGCTGGAAATGCTGAACAAAATAGAGGCACATTCCGGCTACGTCGTCATGCTGGAAACCCATACCGGCGAAGTGAAAGCCATAGTGAACATGCAACGCGGCAACGACGGGAACTATTACGAACTGCGCAACGGCGTGGTTGCCGACATGGCCGAACCGGGTTCCACGTTCAAGACCGCATCGCTCATGGCCGCCATCGATGACGGCAAAATCAATATCTGGGACAGCATCGATACCGGCAACGGCATATTCATGTTCCACAACGTGCCCATGCGCGACCACAATGCGCACAGAGGCGGTTTCGGGAAAATCACGGTACAGAATACCCTGGAAGCATCATCCAACGTCGGCATATCGCGGGTAATCGTAAACGCATACGACAAGAATCCCGCCGACTTTGTGGACAAGCTGTATGAAATGGGACTGAACGAACCGCTGGAACTCGAAATACCGGGTACAGCCAAACCGAACATACGCTCGCCGAAAGACAAGAACAGCCACTGGTCAGGCACGACGTTGCCGTGGATGAGCATCGGATACGAGGTACAGATTCCGCCCATTTACACCGTGACATTCTACAACGCCATTGCCAACGGCGGAAAAATGGTCAAGCCGTTTTTTGTCAAGGAAATCCGGCAGGACGGACATACGGTCAAGACATTCGGCACGGAAACCATACGCAGCAGCATTTGCAGCGACCGGACGCTCGAGCAAATCCGCACCGCACTGGAAGGTGTCGTATGGAGCAAGCATTATGCTACGGCCGGAGCCGCCCGTTCGGACAAGGTGCACATAGCAGGCAAGACCGGCACGGCACAGATTTCACGCGGCCATTTGGGATACAAGGGCGGCGGCAAGGCACACCAGGTTTCGTTTTGCGGTTTCTTCCCGTTTGACGACCCGCAATACACCTGTCTGTGTGTCATTCGGGAACCGGGTCCGAACTTCTACCCGTCGGGCGGAACCATGTGCGGCACGGTTGTCAGGCAAATAGCTGAACGTACCATGGCAAACAAGATACGCATCACACCGGAACAGATTGCCGCAACAGAAGACTTCAAGGCTGAAGAACCTACCATAAAACGCGGTATGCAGGCCGCCATAAAAACAGTTGCCAAAGATATCGGACTGCATCTGTCCGGAGAGCAATCCGAATGGGCGCGCGTAAACGGCGAAATGGAATTTGTAGGAATGGATGTATCGCCTTATCTGATTCCACGCGTCATAGGCATGGGAGCCAAGGATGCCGTCTACGCCATTGAACGGACCGGCATGAAAGCCGTTCTCGAAGGACGCGGCCGCGTTGTAAGCCAAAGCATACCGGAAGGCGGCAGAGCCGTTAAAGGAAAAACAATCATTCTGAAACTACAATAAAAAAAGAAAGGAACAAACATGAATCTGAAAACATTACTCAACAGCATAAAGCCTGAATACGTTTCAGGAAACAGCGACAGGGATATCAGCAAAATAGAATTCGATTCGCGGAAAATAAGTACAGGCGATCTGTTTGTCGCCACCACCGGCAGTTCCGTTGATGGTCATCAGTTCATCGGCAAGGCCATTGAAGCCGGTGCAACCGCTGTTGTCTGTCAGACCTTGCCGGACAATCTGCCGGAAAACGTATGTTTTATCCAGGTAGCCGACAGTGCCGAATGTCTGGGATTGTTAGCCGCGCAATGGTACGGAAACCCATCGCAAAAACTGCTCCTGACCGGTGTTACCGGCACCAACGGCAAAACGACCATTGCCACATTGTTATACAAGACCTTGCGGGCCATGGGGCATAAAAGCGGCCTACTGAGCACTGTGTGCAACTATGTGGACGAGCGTGCCGTGGAAGCCACGCACACCACGCCGGATGCACTGGCCATCAACAAGTTGCTGGCGGAAATGGTGGAAGCCGGATGCTCGCACGCGTTCATGGAAGTCAGTTCACATGCCATAGACCAGAAACGCATTGCCGGACTGCATTTCGCCGGCGGAATTTTCACCAACCTGACACGCGACCATATCGATTACCACAAGACATTTGACAATTACCGGGATGCAAAAAAGAAATTTTTCGACAACCTGCCGAAAACCGCATTCGCCATTACAAACAAAGATGACAAAAACGGTCTGGTCATGCTCCAGAACACTATGGCGAAAAAATACACTTATTCCATCAAAAGTCTGGCGGATTTCAAGGGCGATATTCTGGAAGAAGGATTCGAAGGCATGCTGCTGCAAATAAACGGGCATGAAGTCTTCGTGCCGCTGGTAGGACGCTTCAATGCCTACAACCTGCTGGCCATCTACGGTGCTGCCGTATGCCTTGGCGGCGAACCGGCCGAGGTTCTGCGCATACTCAGCACACTGACCGCCGTGAACGGACGTTTCGAAGCCATCCGCTCACCCAAAGGCTGGACAGCCATTGTGGACTATGCACATACGCCCGATGCTTTGACAAACGTAATCGGAACCATCAACGAAATACGGAAACCGGGCAGCCGACTCATCACGGTGGTCGGTTGCGGCGGAAACCGCGACAAAGGCAAACGGCCCATGATGGCGCACGAAGCCATGACAGGTTCCACACAGGTGATTCTGACCAGCGACAACCCGCGCGATGAAGAACCGCAAGACATTCTGAACGACATGTGGGCAGGACTGACTGCCGAAGAACAGCAGGCCGCCCTGATGATAACCGACCGCAGGCAAGCCATAAAAACCGCCTGCATGATGGCGCAAAAAGACGATGTTATACTTGTGGCCGGGAAAGGACACGAAAACTACCAGATTATCAAGGGTGTCAAGCACCATTTTGATGACCACGAAGAAATAAGAGCAAACATAAAGGCATAAACACATACTTTAAAAACAACTGACAATTATGTTTTATCATCTGTTTCAATATCTGGACAAGCTGGATGTTCCCGGAGCGGGAATGTTCCAATACATATCTTTCAGGTCTGGCATGGCTTTCCTGTTTGCCCTGATAACCGCTACGGTTTTCGGCAAACGCATTATCCGTTTCTTGCAACGCAAACAAATCGGAGAAACCATCCGCGACCTCGGACTGGAAGGACAAATGAGCAAGAAAGGAACGCCGACCATGGGTGGTATCATCATTATCCTGGCCATACTGGTCCCCACTCTGTTGTTTGCCAACCTGACCAATGTTTATATCCTGCTCATGATTGCGACCACGCTGTTGCTCGGACTCCTTGGTTTCGCCGACGATTATATCAAGGTATTCAAGCACAATAAAGAAGGCCTGAACGGCCGTTTCAAAATTGTCGGACAGGTGGCCGTCGGCTTGCTGGTCGGGCTGGTCATGTGGCTCAGTCCGGAAGTAACCATCCGGCAAAACGTGGAGACACGCATTGAAAACCGCATTGAATCGGTCGATTACAGTCATCAGAATGAGAAGTGCACGAAAACGACTATCCCGTTTGTCAAAAACAACAACATGGATTATGCAAACGCATTCAACTGGGCCGGCAAATACAAACAGACATTGGGCTGGATATTCTTTGTGCTGATTTGCATTTTCATTGTCACGGCTGTCAGCAACGGTGCCAATCTGACCGATGGTCTGGATGGTCTGGCCACCGGCAGTTCCGCCATTATCGGCACTGCGCTGGGTATTCTGGCCTATGTGTCAGGAAACGTCAATTATGCGGGCTTCCTGAACATCATGTACATCCCGAACATCGGCGAAATGATGATATTCGCATCCGCCTTCATTGGTGCGACTGTCGGTTTCCTGTGGTTCAACTGTTTTCCCGCCCAGGTATTCATGGGCGACACAGGCAGCCTGACCCTGGGCGGAATCATTGCCGTGTTCGCCATTATTATCCGCAAGGAACTGCTGATTCCGATATTATGCGGCATTTTTCTGGTGGAAAGCCTGTCCGTCATCATGCAGACATTCTATTTCAAATACACAAAAAGGAAAACCGGCACAGGACGTCGCATTTTCAAGATGGCGCCGCTGCACCACCATTTCCAGAAACCCGGAAACGCAGGCATTGACGCCTTGTGGCAGAAACCCCTGCAGGCAATGCCGGAAAGTCGCATTGTAGTACGCTTCTGGATTATCGGCCTTATCCTGGCTGCCATTACAATCATTACATTGAAAATGAGATAAGAACATAACTTCAAAAACCATCGGCTATGAATCGAGATTCCGACAGACAATCCGTTTCCACGAAAAAAATCGCCGTGCTCGGTGCCGGCGAAAGCGGAACAGGCGCAGCCATACTGGCACGCGAAAAAGGCTTTGATGTATTTGTTTCCGATATGGGAAACATCAAACTACCCTACAAGGCCATGCTTGACCAACATGGCATCAGTTGGGAAGAAGGCACCCACACGGCAGCCAGAATCCTGGCTGCCAATGAAGTCATTAAAAGTCCCGGAATACCCGAAAGTGCCCCGCTCATCCAACAGCTGAAAGCACAAGGCACGCCGGTCATCTCCGAAATAGAATTTGCGGCACGCTACACACAGGCCAAGATGATTTGCATAACCGGTTCAAACGGGAAAACCACGACAACGACGCTTGTTTATGAAATTCTGCGCAAAGCCGGACTCAATGTCGGGTTGGCCGGCAATATCGGCAACAGCCTTGCGCTGCAAGTGGCCCACGAACAGCACGACTATTACGTTATCGAGCTGAGCAGTTTTCAACTGGACAACATGTACGAGTTCAAGGCCGACATTGCCATTTTGCTGAACATCACACCCGACCATCTGGACCGTTATGACTATACCTTCCAGAACTATGTGAACGCCAAATTCCGCATAACCCGCAACCAGACCAAAAGCGATGCCTTCATCTATTGGAGCGAAGACCCCGTTATCAATGCCGAACTGAAAAAACTGCATCCCGGTGCAACTCTTTATCCATTCGGAACGGAAAAGAACGGACACAACATTGCCTACATAGAAAACAACAACTTCGTCATTCATGCCAACCTGCAACCGCCATTTGTCATGCCGTTGCAGGAACTGTCGCTGAAAGGCAGGCACAACACCTACAACTCCATGGCCGCCGGTATTGCGGCAGAAATCCTGAACATAAAAAAGGACACCATCCGCGAAGCGTTGTCCAATTTCCAAGGCGTGGAACACCGTCTGGAATATGTTGCAACCGTGCGCAACGTACGTTTCATTAACGACAGCAAAGCCACCAACGTAAACTCCTGCTGGTATGCGCTGGAAAGCATGACAACACCTACGGTACTGATTCTGGGCGGCAAGGACAAAGGCAACGACTACAGCGAAATAGAAGCCCTGGTCAAGGAAAAAGTACATACGCTCGTTTTCATGGGACTGCACAACGAAAAGCTGCACCAGTTCTTTGACGGGAAAGGCATAAATATCATTGATACGGATAACATACAAGATGCTGTCAATGCCGCCTACGAGGCTGCACACGAGGGAGACACCGTGCTTTTGTCGCCCTGTTGCGCAAGTTTCGACCTGTTCACCAGCTACGAAGACCGCGGCAAGCAATTCAAACAAATAGTGCGTAACCTGTAATCAGTTACCGCGGACGGTAAAATCATTCAGACTTAATTCCGTAACCTTATGAACTCATTTCTCAGAAAATATCTGCAAGGCGACGCGGTGCTTTGGATCGTATTTTTCCTGCTGTGTGCCGTTTCCATTCTGGAAATGTACAGCGCCAGCAGCACTTTGGCCTACAAGGCAGCCAAACACACAGCGCCCATCATGTCGCACATAACATTTCTGGCCGCCGGAACGTTGCTGGCCTTTGCCGTTCATCTGATTCCCACGCAAATAGTGCGGATTCTATCCTATCCTGCACTATTGGTTTCACTTATCCTGCTGCTGCTCACACCTTTTATTGGAGTTACGGAAAACGATGCAACCCGCTGGATTGAACTGTTCGGCATACGTTTCCAGCCTTCGGAATTTGCGAAACTGTCGGTCATCATTGTATGCGCCGACCTGATTTCACGCATACATGACGAAGAATCGGAAAAGACTTTCTTCAAATACATTATCGGCATATGCCTGATTGCCTGCGCATTAATCGTAACAGCCAACCTGTCGACAGCGATATTGCTGTTTGGTGTCGTGTTTATCATGATGTTTGTCGGGCATATTTCGTTCAAACGTATTCTGCCGCCCATTCTGATATTGCTGCTTTGCGGAGTGCTCGGCTTTTTTGCCGTCAAGGCCATTCCGCAGGAAAAAATGCCGGACATGTTTGGACGTGCATACACGTGGGTTGCACGCATAGACAGGTTCGTGGAAGGCAGCAGCACCGACAACAAATATGTGATTACGGATGAAAACCTGCAGGAACAGCATGGCAAAATAGCCGTTGCACGCGGTGGAATTTTCGGTGTGCTGCCCGGAAACAGCGTGGAACGCGACTACCTGCCGCTGGCATATGCCGACTATATTTATGCCATTATCATTGAAGAGACCGGCCTGATTGGCGGATTATTTGTCATCCTGCTCTACCTGATCATGCTTTTCCATGCCGGCAAAATCGCCCAGAAATGCGAAAACACATTTTCTGCGCTGTTAGTCATCGGACTTTCATTAATGGTTGTTATTCAAGCATTTATAAGCATGAGCGTTTCCGTCGGATTAGGTCCTGTCACAGGGCAGCCGCTACCACTTATCAGCCGTGGCGGAACATCCATCCTGATCACAAGCCTGTATTTCGGCATTATTCTGGGAGTTACACGCAAATACCGCAAGGAAGAAGCAAAACAGGAAGAAGTAAGGAACGAAAGTGCACAAGACATACCAACTATCGACATAGAAGACCTTTAGACTTTTTAGTTATGGACACGAACGACACAAATTCAAGAGCCAAACGTTTCGTCATATCGGGAGGCGGAACCGGCGGGCACATTTTTCCGGCTGTCAGCATAGCCAACGCATTGAAAGAGCTTTGTCCCGACTGCGAAATCCTGTTTGTAGGCGCGCTCGGACGCATGGAAATGGAACGTGTGCCGGCGGCCGGCTACAAAATTATCGGCTTGCCCATACGCGGTTTCGACCGTAAAAAACCGTGGAAAAACATTTCCGTACTGCGGGACCTGTGGAAGAGCCTGCGCATGGCGCGCAAAATTCTTAAAGACTTCCGTCCTGATATGGCAATCGGCGTAGGCGGATATGCAAGCGGAGCCGCGCTGAAAGCAGCCAACCGCCTCGGCATCCCCACGGTCATACAGGAACAGAATTCATTTGCCGGCGTAACCAACAAGTTGCTGGCCAAAGGCGCCAAAAAGATATTCGTTGCCTACGAAGGCATGGAAAAATTCTTCCCCGCCGAAAAAATCGTGCTGGCAGGCAACCCGATACGCCAATCATTATCAGATATCAAACCGAAAGCAGCGGAAGCCTACGCACACTTCAAACTGCAACCGGACAAACAAACGCTCCTGATTATCGGCGGAAGCCTGGGAGCACGCACCATAAACAACAGTGTCATCAAACATTTGACCGAGTTGCAGAAATCAGACATCCAGGTTATCTGGCAAACAGGGAAAATCTATTTTGAACAGGCCAGAAAGGCTGCCGAACAGGTTGTCTGCCCGAATTTGCTTGTGCAAGATTTTGTGAGCCGTATGGACTACGCCTACTCCATAGCCGATTTAGTCATATCAAGAGCCGGAGCAAGCAGCATTTCCGAATTGTGCCTGCTGGGCAAACCAGCCATTCTGGTTCCATCGCCCAACGTGGCGGAAGACCATCAGACGCACAATGCCATGGCGCTCGTAAACAGGAAAGCCGCCGTTCTGGTCAAAGATGCCGAAGCCGAAGAAAAATTGATAGGTTGCGCACTCGAACTGATGGCTGACAAGCAACACCTTGCCGGATTGTCAGAAAACATTCGCCTGCTGGCACAAAAAGACTCTGCCATGCGCATTGCCAAAGAAACATTGAATTTAATTAAAAACTGAACAAGAATAAAAACCGGATTTATACTTCTGCCATAAAATTCGTACCTTTGCAGGCCAACCGGAAACCCCTATCAAGGTATAGACAATTAATATAACATATGCACACTAACTATTATTTTCTCGGAATCGGCGGAATCGGCATGAGTGCCATTGCCCGTTATTTCAAGTTCAAAGGCTGCAATGTCGGAGGATATGACAGGACTCACTCCATGCTCGTCAGCGAACTGGAAGATGAAGGCATACAAGTCGTTCTGGACAGTCATGTCGCTTCCATCCCGAAAGCATTTCTTGACAAGACCCAGACACTCATCGTACGCACTCCGGCCATTCCCGATGACCATGAGCAACTGTGCTATTTCCGGGAGAACGGTTTCCAGATAAGGAAACGTGCCGAAGTTTTGGGAGACATAACGCGGCAGGGGAAAAGCCTGTGTGTGGCCGGGACACACGGCAAGACCACAACGAGCACCATGCTGGCACATTTGCTGTATCAGTCTGAAATAGAGTGCAACGCCTTTCTGGGCGGCATAAGCAACAACTACAACACCAATCTGCTCCTGTCGCCAAACAGCAATCTGATTGTTGTCGAAGCCGATGAATTTGACCGGTCGTTCCATCAGCTGTCGCCCTACATGGCCATCATTACCGCCGCCGACCCTGATCATTTGGACGTTTACGGCAATGCGGCCGGTTTCCGTGAAGGCTTCGAACATTTCACATCGCTCATACAGCCGGGCGGCGCACTGCTCATACATAAAAATCTGGACATAACACCACGTCTGGCCACCGGCGTAAAGAAATACACCTACTCCGAAAATGAAGGTGATTTCCATGCTGAAAACATCATTATCAAGAACGGAGAAATCCGCTTTGACTTTGTAACACCCAACGACACCATAAAAGATCTGAAATTGGGAGTACCGGTCAGAATCAACATTGAAAACAGCATTGCCGCCATGGGCATGGCATGGCTCAACGGCGTTTCAAACAACGAACTGCGCATTGGCCTGAGTTCATATGCAGGAATATACCGAAGGTTCAACATACTGGTAAGGAACGAACATGTCGTCCTGGTGGATGACTACGCTCACCATCCGACCGAACTGCATGCCAGCATCGCATCCATCAAAGCCTTGTTTCCCGGAAAAAGAATCACCGGTGTTTTCCAACCGCATTTGTACACGCGGACACGCGATTTTGCCGATGAGTTTGCCAGAGAACTGTCCCAACTGGATGAAGTTATCCTGTTGCCCATCTATCCGGCCCGCGAACTTCCCATACAAGGCGTAAGCTCTGAAATGTTGTTGGACAAGATAAGCAACAGACATAAAACACTTTGTCCAAAAGAAAACATAGTGGAACTGCTTGCATCCCGAAACGATGAAGTAATCGTCACGCTGGGAGCCGGAGACATAGATGCCATTGTCCCGAAAATAAAGGACATGCTGCTGCAAAAAAAATGGAACTCGTAACAAACCACCTGAAACATGGAACCATAACAACGTGAAGACAGTCCGTTTCATATTACTCTGCGCAAGTGCCCTGCTGGTTATTGCCTATCTGGCATGGAGTATCTGTTTTTTTGACCGTCAGGAAAACGAGGAAACCTGCACGGCCGTCAGCATATGCATCAGCGACAGCACCGAGCGGCAATTCGTGTCCGCACAGGAAATCATGCAACTGCTGAACCGGAACGGATTGAACCCGCTGGGACGGAACATACAAAAAACCAGCATGGGAGAAATAGAGGAAACACTTGCCAGGCATGCAATGATCAGTAATGTAGAATGTTACAAAACACCATCACATAAAATCAACATAGAACTGACCCAGCGGGAACCAAAGTTCCGTGTCATAACCGGAACCGAGAACTATTACGTGGACACGGAACGGGAAATCATGCCTACAAGCACGGAATATGCTGCCTATGTCCCGATTGTGAGCGGCAACCGGATAAGCAGGAAACAGGCATGCAGCGAACTGTATGATTTCGTGTCATTCATAGAAAACGACGATTTCTGGAATGCACAGATAGAACAAATATACATCCGCGACGACACCAAAATTGAACTGGTGCCACGCATAGGCGGACACATTATCCTGCTCGGAAAGCTGGATGGATATGAACGCAAACTGGACAAACTGTACAAACTATACACGGAAGGTTTCAGCAAGATTGGCTGGAAAGCGTACAAAGTCATAGATTTGCAATATAAAAACCAGATTGTTTGTAAAAAATAGGAGTAATTTATGGACGAGAACAACAATACTCTGATTGCCATCGATTTGGGCAGCACACACATAACTGCCATCGCCGCACAACGTCAGGATGAAAACACGCTGAAAATCCTGGGCGATGAAACCATATCGGCCAAAGACATCCAATACGGCATAGTCACAAAAACGACCAATGCGGCAATGAACATCAACAAATGCCTGAAACTGCTGCAAAACCGGATCCGGCTCAAAAGTGACATTGAGTCGGTCTTTGTAAGCACAGGCGGCCGCTCCATGCAAATGGTTGAAACAACAGTCAAACGCTACCTCGGCACCAAACCTCTCGTTTCCGCCCAGGTGCTGGACGACATGAAAAAAGAAGCTGAGACCAAATGCACCAACGAAAACCATACGGTTTTCAGCGTAGCACCGCATCACTTCATCCTGAACCAGACCAAGCAAGTATTGCAACCCCTGAATCAGAACGCAACCAATATAGAAGGAAGCTATGGCGTGCTGATTGGCAATTCGCTGATTGTTGATAACCTGCAGAAATGTTTCGACCGGACAGGCATTCTGATAGAAAACAGTTCCACCAAACCGGAAGCCCTTGCAACCGCACTGCTAAGCGCCGAAGAACGTGAAGCCGGATGCGCCATCATCGATTTCGGCGGGGAAACCACCACACTGAGCATATTCAAGGACGGCAACCTGCAACATGTCACCGTTGTTCCGCTCGGCTCGCAACATATCACCAAAGACATTGAAACGAGTTTCGGTATCAGCGAAAAATATGCCGAAAAACTCAAACGGAGCAAAGGCCAGGCGCTGGAAAGCCTCGTGCAGCCTGTCTGCATTGTCATTCCATCAGACAACCCGCAAAATGCACCCATCCGGGTGTCAACCCAACAACTCGGCTGCATTATCGAAGCACGTCTGGAAGAAATGACAGCCAAGATATTCAGCCAACTCAGAACCTGGGAGCCCGAACTGGAGGGAAACCTGTACATTACCGGCGGAGGAAGCATGCTAAAAAACATCAAGGATTTTGTACAGCAATATACAAGCATGCCCGTTGAATATGGCTCACACATGGAATGGCTCAGCGATGACACACCGGAAGAATACTACAAACCGAATTACAGCCAGCTGGTAGGAACGCTGGTTCTGGGCGACACATACAGAAAAGAACATCTGGAAAAACAAAAGAAGAAGCCCAAAATTCCAAAAATGAGCAACTTCATGGAACGCATGGGCGAACATGTACTCAAATTTTTTGAAGACGATAATTAATCTGCTTTTATAGATAAACATTATGGAAGGATATGAACCTTTACCGTTAGACTTGCCGTTGGCCGAAGAAAACATTATCAAAGTCATCGGCGTTGGTGGCGGCGGAAACAATGCCGTCAACCACATGTTCCGTCAAGGCATCAAAGATGTTTCGTTTGTTGTCTGCAACACGGACAATCAGGCCCTTATAAAATCGCCCATCCCGACAAAAATCCAGCTGGGGAAAAACACAACCGATGGATTAGGCGCAGGAAACCGCCCGGAAAAAGCACGCGAAGCCGCCGAAGAAAGCATCGACCGCATCAAGGAAGTCCTCTCCGACAACACCCGAATGGTATTCATTACCGCCGGAATGGGTGGCGGAACCGGAACAGGCGCATCTCCCGTTGTTGCACGGGTCGCACACGAAATGAACATCCTGACCGTCGGCATCGTAACCATCCCGTTCGCGTTTGAAGGAGCAAAGAAAATACGCCAGGCCATGGAAGGTGTCGCACAGCTCAGCCAGCACGTCGATGCCATTCTGGTTATAAACAACGAGAAACTCCGGAAAATATATCCGGACCTGGAAATATCCAACGCATTCGCCAAGGCCGACGATGTGCTGACTAACGCAGCCAAAGCCATTGCCGAAATCATAACGATTCCAGGATACATCAACACAGACTTTGCAGATGTATATACCATCCTGAAAGATGGTAACGTGGCCATTATGAACACCGGATACGCAGCCGGTGAAGACCGCATTACCAATGCCATACAAGATGCGCTGACCTCACCGCTGGTAAACACAAGCGACATAACAGGTGCCAGCAAAATCCTGCTCAGCTTCTACTGCTCGAACGAGCACCAGATCCGGATGGAAGAAGTGGAGCAAATACACAAATTCATGGCAACCGTAGGCGAAAACGTGGAAGTCATTTGGGGAGCCACCTTCGATGACACCCTTGGCGAGCAAGTCAAGGTAACAATCATTGCAACAGGATTTGCCGTAAGCTCCATTCCCGGCATGCCGGCCAAACAGTCCAAAGAGACTGAAACCGACAAGGCCAACCCAGATGCCGGCCAACAGACTGACAGCCAGAATACAGAAAAAAACGCACCTCCTACCGTAGACGAAGCCATCAAGGAATTTTACGGGAAACAGCCAACGGAAAAGACAGAAACAGCTCAGGAAACGCCTGAAAACGAAGAAACGACAGAGGAAATACCCGTCATTTCCATAGATGACATTGACTGGGAAAACGATGACGAACTGAACAGCAACATAGAAATCCCAGCCTGGAAACGAAAAATGCAATCCAAACAATAAATTTATCAAACATAACTCATTATGACACTATTCGATACCGTAAGCGAAGACATCAAAAAAGCCATGCTGGCGCAAGAAAAAGTCGCGTTGGATGCATTGCGCGGCATAAAAAAAGAATTCCTTGAAGCCAAAACAGCCAAAGGCGCATCCGGCGAACTCAGCGATGAACATGCCATCCGGATACTCCAGAAAATGGTAAAGCAACGCAAGGATTCCGCACAAATGTATATTGACGGAGGACGTCCCGAACTGGCAGAAAAAGAAATGGCGGAAATCGCAATCATAGAAAAATACCTGCCTGCACAAATGAGCGAAACCGAACTGGAAGCGGTCCTGAAAAACATCATACAGCAGACAGGAGCAACCGGCCCGCAAGACATGGGCAAGGTAATGGGTGCAGCCACCAAACAACTGGCAGGCAAGGCCGACGGCCGAATGATTTCTGCCAAAGTAAAGGAACTCTTGAACAAGTAACAAAATTTCAGGGCGGATAAGGCGTACAGCATATTCGCCCGTCCCGCTTTTTAGAGGAACGGACACAAAACTTTCCGTATGAATGATTATCTGGATGAAAACGCAGCCGAAATAGTCCGCCGATTCGAACAATACCTTTCCGGCGAAAATTCCGGTTACTTCGATGTGGAAGAGCTGGAAACCATTTCGGAATATTACCTGCACAAAGGGCGGACAAAAGACTCCGACCGCGCCATTGATGTAGGCCTGCGCCTGCATCCGGCAAGCAGCGAACTGCAAATCAAACGGGCAAAAACCTACCTTGCCGCCGGTGAAATACACAAGGCATTGGCTACCCTGGAACGGTTGCCGAACACAAACGATTATGAAGCACAATTGCTCAAAATAGATGCCTTGTCAAAACTGAACCGCAACAAGGAAGCCGAAATACTGGCGGACCACTTACTGGAAAACAATGATACGGACCTGGACAACATCTGCCTGGACATAGCATTTGTATTCCAGGGACAGGAAAAATTCCACACGGCAGAAAAATTCCTGCTTGCGGGCGACAAAACCAATCCCCGTAACATAGACCTGCTGTTTGAACTCGCCTATTGCCAGGAACGTCTTGAACAAATAGACAAGGCCATTGAAACCTACAACCGGATTCTGGACATGGACTCATACATGAGCGAGGCATGGTTCAATCTCGGGCAAATATACTTTGTACAAAAAATGTACGAAAAAACCATTGAAGCATACGAATTCTGCCTGGCCATAGATGAAGAGGACATGCTGGTGTGGCTCCAGAAAGGACATGTACATTTCCAACTCAGGCAATACGCCGAAGCCATAAAATGCTACATGGAATACCGCGAAAGAGCAGATGTTGAACAATGGCAGGCAAACACGTTCATCGGAGAATGCTACGAAAAACTTGGCGACTTTGAAAACGCCCTGCGTTTTTACCGCCTGTCGGTAGAAGAAGCACCGGATAACTATGAGGGCTACATAGGCATAGCCATTTGCATGCTGGAAAACGACCGCTACCAGGATAGCATTCCCATTCTTGAAAAAGCTATCAGCCTCAGAGATGACGCATACGATGCCTATGTGTATCTGGCCGAAGCATACAGCAATCTGGAAAGACTGGAAGAATCGGCCGGGGCCTACCGGAAATCACTGGAAATAGAACCCCAACAGGCAGAAACACTCATGGCATACGGCAACTTGCTCATGGACATGAACCGTTACAGAGATGCGCTCGACTGTTACCTGAATGCCATAAAAATAGACAACAGTCTGGAACATGTCCATCTGATGCTGGCTGCCGCCTACGCCAAACTGGAAGACTACGAAAACGCATTCGGCTACCTGGACATGGCTGCCGCCCAGAATCCCAAAGCAATAGACTTGTTCTTTGAAATTTGTCCGGAAATCAGCGACCTGATTGTCCACCTGTTAAACAAGCGACCAACTAAAAACAACGACTAACAATACTTACAGAATGAAAAAAACAATTCTTACAAGCATCTTGATTATCAGCAGCATATACTGCTTTGCTCAAACCAGCGACACAACAGAAAAGAACAACCAGAACAGCCCTTCCGTTTTGCAAAAAATAGAAACATGGTACGGCGAGAACATGAACTATTGGAGCATTACCGCACTCATGGCTATCGAAAGTTCGTTTATCCCGTTTCCATCGGAAATTGTCATTCCACCAGCCGTGTACGTGGCCGGGCATGAAAACAGCAGCCTGAATGTTACCGAGTCGTACACAATTAACGTACTGCTCATCATTTTGTTCGGCACATTAGGCGCACTCATCGGTGCAATCATCAATTATGCACTGGCCATATGGCTTGGCAGACCCATTGTATACAAGTTTGCAAACAGCAAAGTCGGACACTTGCTCCTGCTGAGCAGCGAAAAAATACAAAAAGCTGAAGAATATTTCAATGAACACGGAAAAATATCCACCTTTATAGGGCGGCTTATTCCCGGCATCCGGCAACTGATCTCCATTCCGGCCGGCCTGGCGAGAATGAACTTCTGGAGCTTCCTGGGATTTACTGCATTAGGAGCGGGTGCCTGGAACATAATACTGGCAACTCTCGGATACATAGCACACGGACAGGCCGACCTGATCAACCAATACAGCCATGAACTATCCATTGTTATCGTCACACTGTTCGGAATCGCTGTCATATGGTTGGTTATCAGAAAACTACGGAAAAGAAATTCCAATGCGGCATGAACATTTCCTGTCCTGACATCATTATCTCCACAATAAAAACGACAGCCTGACGTTTCCAGAAAAACAGCGTATTGTCCGGCACGGATATTTTATGTATTTTTGCCGGGTTAAAAAATATTATACTTTTTCAGGATACATCGGAATATGATAGACTACATAAAAGGAGCCATAACGGAGCTGACACCCACCTACACCGTGCTTGAAACAGGTGGAATCGGCTATGAGGTACACATTGCCCTGCCAACGTTCACGGCTCTTGCCGGCTCGAAGGAAACAATCTTGTATATTCATGAAATCATTCGTGAAGATACACATTTGCTGTTCGGTTTCCGTACCAAAGGGGAACGCACACTGTTTCTTTTGCTGCTTACCGTATCCGGTATCGGCGCGAACACAGCCAGAATGATCATGTCCTCCTATTCCGCCGCTGAAATACAGCAAATCATTGCCCAGGGAAACACGGCAGCCCTGAACGCCATTAAAGGTATCGGTGGAAAAACATCGCAGCGTATCATTGTCGAACTGCATGACAAGATACAAAAAATCAACATCGAACAAAATGGAGAAATGATTGCTGCCAAATCAGCCGCCATCGACAACGAATTGAAAGAGGAAGCTGTCGCCGCACTGACAATGCTCGGGTTTGCAGCGGGTCCATCGGCAAAAGTGGTAGACAAGATTCTGACAGCACAACCGGCCGCAACTGTAGAACAGGTCATTAAAACGGCCCTCAAAATGTTATAAAAAACGAGCCGGGCACAATGCAAACAAAAACACAATCCAAATCCTTGTTGAGGAAATTTCTATACATATTGTCAAGCTGTTTCTGGGCCTTCTTCACCGGGGAGGCCGGGCTTTATGCACAAACAACCGAAACCACCGGTAACGAGGCCGTTGCCGATACATTGCCCGTCCGCGTAAAACAGTTGGGACAAGACACCTATGAAGATTTGGATCTGTCATATCCTTTCGACCTGCAAAATCCGGAAAACATAACCACCCAGGTGGAATACGACCCGGCAACCGGCAACTACATCATCCACACCCGCATGGGCGACACGGACATAGCAACCCCCTTCATGATGACCGAAAGCGAGTACAGAGACTATGCCGCCCGTAAAGCCATACAGGAATACTGGAAGGAAAAAAACAACACCGGCGAACGGAACAACGAAGAGAAATTCAACATCACGGACATGAAATTCGACATTGGACCGGCCGACAAGATATTCGGTCCGGGAGGCGTCCGGCTAAGAACACAAGGCTCAGCCGAACTGCAATTCGGATTCAACCACAATTACATTGACAATCCGGCACTGACCGAAAAATCAAGAAAAAACAACATCTTTGACTTTGACAATAAAATACAGCTCAACGTAAACGGAAAAGTCGGCGACAAGGTGAACTTCAACATGAACTACAACACCGAGGCTTCATTTGACTTTGACCAACAGGCTGTAAAACTTGCATACAAAGGCAAGGAAGATGACATTATCCAGAACATTGAAGCCGGAAATGTCAGCATGACACTGAACAGCTCACTGATTACCGGAAGCCAGGCCTTGTTCGGCATCAAGACGGACCTGCAATTCGGCAAACTGAAAGTACAGGCCATTGTCACGCAACAGAATTCCGAAAGCCAGACAGTCAGTTCCAAAGGCGGAACCCAGACAACCGAATACGAAATTGCAGTTGACAACTACGATGAAAACCGCCACTTTTTTCTGGGACATTATTTCAGGGACACGTATGAAAGTTCCATGAGCAAACTGCCGCATATACTTTCCGGAATAACCATCCAGCGCATAGAAGTATGGGTAACCAACAAACGCGGCAACTATGACAACGCACGCAACATTGTGGCATTCATGGATTTGGGAGAATCAAACCACATTGACAACACCCATTGGACACCCGATGCAAGCAGCCAGCTGCCCAGAAACAAAGCAAACTCGCTATACAACGATGTCATCAACCTGCCCGGCATACGTGACATACAGCAAACCAACAACATATTGGCCGCAAACTATGAAGGTTATGGCATTTATGGCGGTGAAGACTATGAAAAAATAGAAAGCGCACGCTTGCTTTCGTCCTCTGAATATACGCTGAACAGCGCCTTGGGTATCCTGTCGTTGCAGACATCGCTCAATCCGGACGAAGTGCTCGCCGTAGCCTATGAATATACCTATGCAGGACAAACATACCAGGTCGGCGAATTCTCGACCGATGGAATAGAAGCTCCGAATACACTGGTTGTCAAATTGCTGAAAAGCACCACACAAGACCCGGCGCTGGCATCATGGGACCTGATGATGAAAAACGTCTATTCCACCGGCGCATCGCAAATGCAATCCGAAGACTTCGAACTGTACATCATGTACAGAAACGATTCCGTCGGAACAGACCTGCAATATATTTCCGAAGGCGACATTAAAAACAAAACCTTGCTGAAAGTCATGAACCTGGACCGTCTGGACAGCAAGCAAAATACCAACCCTGACGGCAAATTCGACTATGTGGAAGGCTATACCGCACTTTCCAGCTCCGGCCGCATTATCTTTCCCGTGCTGGAACCTTTCGGCTCACACCTGCGGAAAGCCATTAACAACGATGCCATTGCCGACAAATACGTGTATGAAGAGCTATACGATTCCACACTCGTTGTAGCCCAGGAATTCAGCGAAAAAAACAAATTTGTCATCACCGGAAAATACAAGGGCTCATCCGCCAACGAAATACGCCTGAACGCCATGAACGTGCCGCGTGGGTCCGTTACAGTCACAGCCGGAGGCGCAACACTTACCGAAAACGTTGACTACACCGTTGACTACATGATGGGAACAGTCAAGATTCTGAACCAATCCATACTGGACTCAAACACGGACGTAAATGTCACACTGGAAAACCAGTCACTGTTCAGCATGCAGCGGAAATCACTGTTCGGTACACACGTCGACTACGAATTCAATGAAAACCTGGTTGTCGGCGGAACCATCATGCACTTGTCGGAAAGACCGCTTACGACCAAAGTAAACACAGGCAGCGAGCCATTGTCAAATACCATCTGGGGCTTGAACACATCGTGGAAGACCGAATCACAATGGCTCACCAATCTGATTGACAAGTTGCCTTTCACCACCGCTACCGCCCCCTCCACATTCTCCATCAATGCCGAATTTGCCCAGCTGATTCCCGGACACACAAAAGAGGTTTCCGAAGCCGGACTTGCATACATAGATGATTTTGAATCGACAAAAACAAACATAGACCTGCATTATTTCAACTACTGGAAACTGTCGAGCACACCAAGCATGTTTCCGGAATCCATGCTCAGCAACAACACACAGTACGGCAAAAACAGGGCATTGTTGTCCTGGTACACCATCGACCAGATTCTGAATGTACCCCAAAACGGGACACCGTCGCATCTGGCCAACGACAAAGATGCCTTGTCCGACCATCGCGTACGCGTTGTCAAGGTCAAGGAGATATATCCGGAAAGACAATCACTCGCAAACGAAGTATCGCGCCTGAACATTCTGAACCTGTCGTTCTACCCCAACGAACGCGGTCCCTACAATCTGGACAGCGACGGCATGAACTCTGACGGAACCTTGGCCAATCCAGCCGATCGATGGGGCGGCATCATGCGCAAACTGGACGTAACCGACTTTGAAACATCAAACATTGAATACATAGAGTTCTGGCTGATGGACCCGGCATTGACCAACCCGAGCTCCACATACAAGGGAGGATACCTGTATTTCAACCTGGGAGATATCAGCGAAGACATTCTGAAAGATGGGAAAAAATCATTTGAACACGGACTTCCGATAGATGGCTCCACCGACGGCACGGAATCCACGGCGTGGGGGCGCGTTCCACGCACACAATCAACCGTTACGGCATTCAGCAACGAAACCGGTGCCCGCGCCGCACAGGATGTCGGTCTGGATGGACTGAGCAACGAAGACGAATTCATGTTTTCCGACCAAAACGGCAACATGACATATAAAAACTACGTAGATGCCATAAATGCAAAAATAGACGCCGCCACACGTGCCAAATGGCAAGATGACCCATTCTCGCCACTCAACGACCCGGCAGGCGACAACTACCACTTCTATCGCGGTTCCGATTATGATAATGAGCAGAAAAGCATTACAGAACGCTACAAATATTACAACAACACAGAAGGCAACTCGCCTGAATCGGACAACAACCAGGATGGTTACAGCACGGCGGCCACCTTGTCTCCTGACATTGAAGACATTAACAGTGACAACACACTGAACGAATATGAAAAATACTACCAGTACAAAATCCGGATTGCACCCGAAGCCATGGTGGTCGGCTCCAATTACATCACCAACAAAATAACATCGAGCGTGCAACTGGAAAACGGCAATACGGTCGATGTGGACTGGTATCAGTTCAAAATCCCCATCAACGAATATGATGACCGAGTAGGCAGCATCCGCAACTTTAAGAACATACGCTTTTTCCGCCTGTTCCTGACCGGTTTTGAAGAAGAAACACATCTGCGCCTTGCTACACTTGACCTGGTACGCGGAGAATGGCGGAGCTATACGAAAACATTATATGACATCACGAATCCTCCCGTTTCGGAAGGCAGTCTGGATGTCCAGGCCGTCAACATAGAAGAAGATTCGCGTAAGGAACCCGTAAACTATTTGTTGCCGCCGGGTATTACCCGCCAGACCGATCCCGGACAAGTGCAAATGATTGAACAGAACGAACAGGCCATGGTATTGCGCGTTACAAACCTGGCTCCAGGCGATGCCCGCGCCGTATATAAAAACACAGCCTACGACATGCGCAACTACAAACGCATGCAAATGTTCGTACACACGGAAGAATTACTGGATGACCCGCAAGGACTGGAAGACTACCAGCTGACCTGCTTCATCCGGTTGGGTTCCGACATGGTAAACAATTACTACGAATATGAAATTCCGCTCGTACTGACCCCCGCCGGCATTTATTCTGACAACGATGCCAACCGATACATTGTCTGGCCGGAAAACAACATGTTCGATTTTCCGTTTGAAGTACTGACGGATGCAAAACAAAAACGCAATGCCGCCAAACGAAGCGGGACACCGAATGTGGCCAACAACATTGCCTACTCCGTGTACGATGAAGACAAACCGCTCAACAAAATAACCGTAATGGGTAATCCGACATTGGGCGAAGTGGAAAACATCATGATCGGCATCAGGAACGCAAGCAACGAAATCAAATCCGGAGAAATCTGGGTAAACGAAATGCGCATGAGCGAATACAATGAAGAAGGTGGCTGGGCCGCCATGGCAAATGCCGCATTAAGCTTGTCGGACATAGGCCAGTTCAACATAGCCGGCAGAATTGAAACGGCTGGCTACGGAAGCATTGAAAGCAATGTACAGGACCGCAACATGGAAGACATGTACCAGCTCAGCCTGTCAGCCGCATTGGAAGCCGGACGACTGTTCCCCGAAAAAGCAAAACTACAAATCCCACTGTATTTCTCATACACGAACGAAACCCAGTCACCCAAATACGACCCGCTGGACACAGACATAGAATTGCAGGATGTGCTGGACCTGTACGACTCAAAACATGAAACCGACTCCATTAAGGAAGCGTCACAAACCGTTGCAACCAGCCGCAACTTTACGGTCTCCAACGCAAAAGTGAACATAAAGAGCAAAAAACCGCAATTCTACGACCCTGCCAATTTCACATTCAGCTACGCACATTCGGAACAAAACGAACATACGCCCGAAATAGAAAAAGACATGGTCAAAACCCAGCGGGGCTCCATCAGCTACGGACATACGTTCTCGCCCAAACCCTGGGAACCATTCAAGGACAGCAAGGCACTGAACAAGCCCGCTTTCAGAATAATAAAAGACTTCAACATCTACTATCTGCCGCAAAACTGGTCCTTCAATACGGAAATGACACGTACGTTCACCCAAACCGTGTTGCGTGACTTCAGCGGAAGCAATTCCGTAAACGATGACCTGATCTTTTCCAAAGATTTCATGTGGAACCGCGATTTCAGCATTGCCTACGATTTGTCCAAATCCATCAAGTTCAGTTTGCAGACAGCCATGAACGCCAACATAGAAGAGCCATACTTCACACCGGAAATCGGAAAAGAATACTACGAAGCATGGCGCGACACCGTAATGGCAAGCATCGCAAAGCTCGGCACACCATACGCCTACCAACAGGTGTTCTCTGCTTCGTGGGCACTGCCTTTCAACAAAATCCCCGCACTGGACTGGATTACAGCCAATGCATCCTACAACTCCACCTATAACTGGAATCAGACGGCTACCCTGGATGATGAAAACATCGGCAATGTAATTTCTGGTATGGGAGCATGGCAGGCCGATGGCGCATTCAACTTCGAGAACTTGTACAACAAATCGAAATATCTGAAATTCGTCAACCAACGATATTCCGGCAGACCGACACAAAACAGACGGTTTACACCCAAAACATATACGCAAACCATATCGGCTGCTGTCGGCGAACCGACAGTGGTAAACCACCGGCTGAATGCAGAAAAAATAAACGTGACCGCCGTGGACAAGAACGGCCGGAACGTAAAAATAAAATACAAGCAGACAGACAAAAACACAATCCGGCTCACATCACCGGCACGAATGGACAGCGTATTGCTGACCATTGTCAGCCAGGACCCCAACCAACGGACCATTCCGCAACAAATCGGCGACATGACAAGCCGCTTCCTCATGATGATCAGGAAAGTATCGGTTACCTACAGGGAATCGAACAGCCTGACCGTAAACGGATTCTATTACGAACCCACATTCATGGGACAAAAACGGGAAAGCGAACTATATGCGCCCGGCTATGATTTTGCCTTCGGATTCATCGACAAAAACTTCATGGACAAAGCAAGAAATAACGGCTGGCTGTACATAAACGACAGCATCTCCAATCCATCCACAGCTGCATACACATCCGACTTCGACCTGAAAATAACTGCCGAACCACTGCCAGGACTCAAAATCAACGTGAACGGGAAACGGTATATTGCAAACAGCTCAACCATCCAAATGCTGGAAGATGGCAAAATGGAAACCTTCACGGGAAACTACAACATAACACAAGTAGCCATCGGAACCGCATTCACACGCATGGGAAAAGCTGCCGACAATTATTCTTCGGAAACATACGACACCTTCCTGCGCTACCGCGATATCATGGCCGGACGCCTGCAAGGCATGTACAGCAATACCAAATATCCCAACAGCGGATTCATCAAGGAAAACAACCAGTTACTCGGCAACCAGGCTTACAACTCCGAATTAGGAACCATTGCAACAAACTCCAGCGACGTTCTGATTCCCGCATTCCTGGCTGCATATACAGGAAAAGACATCAATACAATAAGTACAAACCCGTTCCTGCAGTTATGGCAGATATTGCCGAACTGGACCCTATCGTATGATGGCCTGGGAAAACTCCCATGGCTCAAGGACCATTTCAAGTCGGTTAGCCTGACACACGGATACACGTGCAAATACACAATCGGAAATTACAGCTCCTACTCCAGCTGGGTCGGCATAGAAGGAGATCAAAACGGACTGGGATTCGTGCAGGACGTACAAACCGGCAATCCTATCCCATCGTCCGCATACGACATTGCCAGCGTCTCACTGACCGAGCAGTTCAGCCCGCTGGTCGGCGTAAACGTAGCCATGAAAAACAGCATGACTGCCAAAGTGGAATACCGCAAACAACGCAACCTGACACTGAACGTTTCAAGCACGCAACTGATAGAAAGCCGGAACGATGAGTTTGTCGTAGGCTTCGGCTACACCATCAAGGACTTCGATGTCATCCTCAAACTGAACTCGGACAAGCAGAAACGGATCAGCAACGACCTGAAACTGACAGCCGACGTTTCTTACAAGGACATCAAATCGCTGCTGCGAAAAATGGAAGAAGGCCTGACACAACCATCAAGCGGAAACAAGGTGCTGGCCATCCGGGCTACCGCCGATTACGTGTTCAGCTCTAAAATAAACATCCAACTGTATTTCGAGCACCAGGGAACAACACCTTTAATTTCAACATCCTACCCGGTAACAAGCACAGACTTCGGAATCAGTTTCAAATTCATGCTGACACAATAAAAATAACAACCATGTTAGTGATTTTCGATTTGGACGGCACCCTGCTCAACACCGTAGCCGATTTGGCTGCAAGCACAAATCATGCGCTGGAACACTGCGGTTTTCCAACTCATCCGGTAGAGGACTACAACTATTTTGTAGGAAACGGTATCAACAAACTTTTTGAACGGGCACTGCCGGAAAAAGCACGGACACAGGAAAATATCCTGCGCATACGTGCAGAATTTCTGCCATACTACAACCTGCACAAAGCCGATTTGACAAAACCATATCCGGGAATAACCGAGTTGTTGGACACCCTGCAACAAAAAGGCATAAAAACAGCCGTGGCTTCCAACAAATACCAGGAAGGCACCGCTGCCTTGATGGCATACTATTTCCCGGAAATACATTTCGCGGCCGTATTCGGACAACGCGAAGGAATTCCCGTGAAACCGGATCCGCAGATTGTACATGACATCTTCACCCAAACCGGATGCGACAGACAGGAAACACTCTATGTCGGCGACAGTGCCGTGGATATGCAAACGGCACATAACTCAGGTGTCATTTCCATAGGAGTTACGTGGGGATTCAGACCGCGCATGGAACTGGAGGCCGAGCAACCTGACTACATTGTCAACACGGTCAGGGAACTATCCGAAATTATCGAACAGCACCATAAAAACAAACTATAATTTGAACAACATATGAGAAAACTTCTATTCCTCTGCACACTGTGTTGCACCATCGGACTAAGTGCACAAATTTACGAACCTATCACATGGCAATTTGAACACAATACCGTTTCCGACACAACCGGAGAAATTATCATAAAAGCCATTATTGATGACAACTGGCACCTCTACAGCATGGAACTGCCGGAAGGCGGCCCCAAACCGACCAACATTGTCTTCGACAAAGTGGAAAATGCAACGTTAATTGGCAACATCACTTCAGCAAGTCCCATTGTCGAAGAATACGATGCCAATTTCGACATGAACCTGAGCTGGTATAACAACGAAGCCGTTTTCACACAAAAAACCAGTTTTACAGATGCCTCTGCCATATATATCAGCGGCTATGTGGAATACATGGCCTGTAACGACAAGACCTGCCTTCCGCCAACGGAAGAAACATTCAGCATAGGCAAAGCCACGAATACGGAAAAAACGGTTACAGATACATTGACCGCAACCGCACTCTTCCAACCCATGCTCCAGACAGATTATTGGAAACCGGTCATACAGGAACTGCAGGCCTACGGCAACGACAGCCCGACTTCCGACCATTCGTTCTGGTGGATATTCCTGACAGGATTTGTAGGCGGCCTGCTGGCATTGCTTACTCCATGCGTCTGGCCGATAATCCCCATGACGGTCAGCTTCTTCCTGAAACGGGCCGACAACAAGGCACGCGGCAAACGTGATGCCATACTCTACGGCATATCCATAGTCGTCATTTATCTGTTATTAGGTATCCTGATTACAGTCATTTTCGGGGCAAGTGCACTGAACAGCCTGTCAACAAACGCATTTTTCAACTTGTTCTTCTTTGCGCTGTTGGTTGTTTTTGCGATATCATTCTTCGGAGCCTTTGAAATCACATTGCCATCCAAATGGTCTACAGCCATCGACAACAAAGCAGAAAAAACATCCGGACTGCTGAGTATCTTCCTGATGGCATTCACGCTGGCATTGGTTTCATTCTCCTGCACCGGTCCGATTATAGGATTCCTGTTGGTGGAAATTGCATCACAAAGCCTGCTTGCACCGGCCATTGGCATGCTGGGATTCGCCATTGCGCTGGCCATCCCGTTCAGCCTGTTCGCTTTCTTCCCCACCCTGCTCAAATCATTGCCAAAATCGGGGGGATGGCTCAACGTCGTAAAAGTCGTACTCGCCTTTATCGAACTCGCCTTTTCACTGAAATTCCTGTCGGTAGCCGATCTGGCCTACGGATGGCACATACTTGACCGTGAAGTGTTCATTGCACTGTGGATTATCATTTTTTTCCTACTGGGGCTTTACCTGTTGGGAAAACTCCGCTTCGAACACGATTCCGAAATACAACACGTTTCCGTGCCACGACTGTTCCTGGCAATGATTTCACTTGCATTCTCCGTCTATATGATTCCCGGCCTGTGGGGCGCGCCGCTGAAAGCCATCAGCGCATTCGCACCTCCGTTGCACACCCAGGATTTTAACCTCTATGACAACGAAGTACATGCCTTGTTCACCGACTACGAAGAAGGAATGGACCATGCAGCCCGGACTGGCAAAAAGGTGATAGTCGATTTTTCTGGATACGGATGCGTCAATTGCCGCAAGATGGAAGCGACCGTATGGACCGATCCGACCGTAAGAAACATGCTTGAAAAAGATTTTGTCTTGATTACGCTTTATGTCGATGACAAAACCCCGCTGAAAGAGCCGTTCACGATTTCCGAAAACGGGAAAACACGCACATTGAAAACCGTGGGCGACAAATGGAGCTATCTGCAACGCAGCAAGTTCGGTGCAAATGCGCAACCGTTCTATGTCATGCTTGACCATAATGGAAATCCGCTGACACACAGTTATACGTTCGATGAAAATCCGGACAATTTCATCAAATGGCTGAAACGATAAAGAAAAAAAACAGTGCTCCATTGCACTTGATTGCTAAAATAGAAAGGCTGTTGCACAAGGCACAAGATTTTTGTACTTTTGCAGGCTGTACCGCCAAATGAGATTGCGGCAAATCAAATGCACAAAAACACGGAAAAACAACTACATTTTTAATAATAAACAAAGTTTGAATTATGGCTTCACAGGAAGATGTTTTCAAAAAACTGGTAGCACACTGCAAGGAATACGGCTTTGTATTCCCTTCAAGCGAAATTTATGATGGCCTTGGCGCTGTCTATGACTACGGACAAAATGGTGTGGAACTAAAAAACAACATAAAGAAATACTGGTGGGATTCCATGATCCTGCTGCACGAGAATATTGTCGGTATTGATGCCGCTATTTTCATGCATCCGACCACATGGAAAGCTTCCGGACACGTCGATGCGTTCAACGACCCGCTTATCGACAACCGGGACAGCAAAAAGCGCTACCGTGCAGATGTCCTCATTGAAGAACAGCTTGCCAAATATGATGAAAAAATAGACAAGGAAATTGAGAAAGCCGCCAAAAAATTCGGCGACAGTTTCGACGCGGAACTGTATAAAAACACCAATCCGCGCGTGCAGGAACACATTGCCAAACGCGAAGCTTTACACGCACGTTATACCAAGGCACTCAATGCCAACGACCTTGTCGAATTGAAAAACATCATTCTGGACGAAGGCATCGTCTGCCCCATCAGCGGCACGCGCAACTGGACCGATGTCCGCCAGTTCAACCTCATGTTCTCCACAGAAATGGGTTCTACGGCCGATGGCGCCATGAAAATTTTCCTGCGCCCGGAAACAGCACAAGGTATTTTCGTAAACTTCCTGAACGTACAAAAAACCGGACGTTTGAAAGTACCTTTCGGCATTGCGCAAATAGGCAAGGCATTCCGGAATGAAATCGTCGCCCGCCAGTTCATTTTCCGCATGCGCGAATTCGAACAAATGGAAATGCAGTTCTTTGTACGTCCGGGTGAAGAACTGAAATGGTTTGAACATTGGAAACAATTCCGCCTGAAATGGCACAAGGCACTCGGCCTCGGAGACCACAAATACCGTTTCCACGACCACGACAAGCTGGCGCACTATGCCAACGCCGCCACCGACATTGAATTTGAAATGCCTTTCGGATTCAAGGAAGTGGAAGGGATACACAGCCGTACAGATTTCGATTTGAGCCAACATGCCAAATACAGCGGAAAGAAAATCGAATACTTCGACCCGGAACTGAACAAAAGCTATACGCCTTACGTTATTGAAACATCCATCGGTGTGGACCGTATGTTCCTTTCCATCATGTCGGCTGCATATACCGAAGAAACGCTGGAAAACGGAGAAAACCGTGTAGTCCTGAAACTGCCCGCAGTATTGGCGCCGGTCAAGGCATGTGTCATGCCATTGGTGAAAAAAGACGGACTGCCGGAAAAAGCCCGGGAAATCATGAACATGCTCAAATTCGACTTCAAGTGCGCATACGACGAGAAAGATTCCATCGGGAAACGTTACCGCCGTCAGGATGCCATTGGTACACCATTCTGTGTAACCATTGACCACGATACGCTGAACGACAATTGCGTAACCGTACGCCACCGCGACACCATGCAACAGGAACGCGTCAACATAGAACAACTGCACGCCATGCTCGCCGATGAAGTAAACATGAAAAAACTGTTCAAGAAAATTGTCGAAGAGTAATCCTGTTACGTTACAAATAAAAATCTCCGCTCCGGCATGAAGTGCCCCCCAAAAGTTGGACGGTTTAAACATTATCCGTTTTGGAAAAGAGTTCGGTATTGCACCGGACTCTT
>CALUNA010000019.1 GCA_944321895.1 uncultured Bacteroidales bacterium
CGCTTGACGTCCAGAAACGTTCCCCAGGCTTCAGTATGCCCGGTGAAGCGCTTCATGAACGAAGCGTAACAATACTTGCAGGCGTGCGGGCAGCCCACATACGGATTGACCGAATATCCTCCGACTGGCAGAGATGACTTGGTCATGACGTTCTGTACGTCGATTTCCTGAATAACTTCCGTGTTCATTGTTTTTTCTGTTGATATTTGTTTGTTCAGACAAAAATATGGAAATATTTTATGCCTAACAAATAGGAATCTTATTGGGATGGGCGTATGGTAGTAGACTTAAATATGCATATGTCAGGAAAAATGGTTACTAAATCTGTATTTTATATACAATGGCTTATATAAAATAATCTACTTTTGCGACAAAGAATTTCAGCCTGCAATGTGGAATTTGTACTATCCATCATTCAATTGAAATTTATTATGCTGCTGTAACAACATGACTGTTCGTGAGCTGACGGAAAAGTAAACATCTGTTATTCAGAACTGGAATCAACATAAAAACAATGCAAATCAGTTAATGAAAAAAGTATGTCTCTCCATTATAGGAATCAGTCTGGCTTGCCAGGCAGGTGTGGCTCAAACATCATTACGTGATACTTTGGATACAAACCGCATTTACAAGATAGAGGAGGTGGTTGTAACTGGCACTCGCAACAAGACCAATATACGTCATTTGTCACAAACGGTGTCGGTAATAGGACGTACCCAGATTGAGCATTCTATGCAACCATCCTTATTGCCGGTACTTACCGAACAGATTCCCGGACTTTTTGTTACTTCGCGCGGGGTAATGGGATATGGTGTATCCAACGGAGCTGCAGGAAGCATTTCGATGCGCGGATTGAGCGGAGAAACGGGGCGACTGATGGTGCTGATTGATGGTCATCCGCAATATGCTGGTATATTCGGACACCCGATATCCGATGCCTGTCAGTCGTTTCTGGCCGAACGGGTGGAAGTGTTGCGAGGTCCTGCTTCGGTGTTGTATGGTTCAAACGCCATGGGTGGTGTCATCAACATCGTGACTCGGAAGCTGCAGGAAGATGGGGTGAATACCCAACTGCACGCAGGCTATGGCTCGTATAATACTCTGGAAACAGAACTGACCAACCAAGTCCGTAAGGGACGATTTTCGAGTGTAGTGTCAGGTTCCTATAACCGTACCGACGGGCATCGGGCTGACATGGGATTTGAACAGTATGGGGGATATGCCAAGCTGGGATACGAGATGACTGACCATTGGAACGTGCGGGGTGATGTGAACGTGACGCATTTCAATGCTTCCTATCCGGGCCCGATCAGTGCACCGTTGCTCGACGCTGACCAGCGAATCACACGAGGCATGACTTCGTTTGCGCTGGAGAATCGTTATGAAAAGACTTCCGGCGGATTTAGTTTCTTCTACAACTGGGGAGACCATTGGATAAACGATGGATATACGCCCTCCGAGGGTGAAGGGCTGCAAGACGACCGTTTCCTTTCGCACGATCAGATGCTGGGGATTTCCCTCTATCAAAGCACACAGTTCTTCACGGGAAACCGTATCACACTGGGATTCGACTGGTTCCGCTACGGAGGCCGTGCCTGGAATGAATATGTGAGCGGAGAAAAGGTAGACACTACCTCTGATTTGGTAGACAAGCAGGAAGACGAACTGGCTGGCTACATCGACTTCCGACAGGATTTTTGCACTTGGCTGACTTTCAATGCGGGATTGCGGGTGGACCATCATTCACGGGTGGGCACGGAATGGGTGCCGCAGG
Source organism: uncultured Bacteroidales bacterium (assembly GCA_944321895.1). GTDB lineage: Bacteria > Bacteroidota > Bacteroidia > Bacteroidales > Paludibacteraceae > CALUNA01. Next base: position 1,775 of record CALUNA010000019.1, read on the forward strand.
CCGGACTGGCTTTCCATCTGCCGCAGGATATGGAACTGAAGGCATCGGCTTCGAAAGGTTTCCGTTATCCTATCCTGCGGGAAATGTACATGTTTCCGCCGCAGAACCCCGATTTGCAACCGGAATCAATGTGGAACTACGAACTGGCCTTCTCGCAACGGTTGATGGAGGGACAGCTGTACTATGGAGCGAATTTGTTTTACATCAATGCCAGGAACCTGATACAGACGTTGCCCAATCCGCACGGGAGCGGGATGCTGAACCAGAACACCGGAAAGATAGAAAATACAGGAGTCGAATTGCAGGCAGCTTACCGCATTAACCGCGCCTGGTCGGTAGACGGGAACTACAGTTACCTGCACATGGCGCATCCGGTCATCGCCGCTCCGGAACACAAACTTTACGCCGGAGCCAATTTCTCCCAAGGCCGCTGGAACGTGTCGACGGGGCTGCAATATATTGCGGGACTCTATACCCAGACCGACCCCGCAGTGACAGAGGACTTCGTGCTGTGGAACGTGCGGGCTTCCTTCCGGGCTACCCGCTGGCTGGACATCTGGGTACGCGGTGAGAATCTGCTGGCCCAGAAATACGAAATCAATGCCGGATATCCCATGCCGCGCGCCACGGTGATGGCTGGTTTTAATGTCCGTCTTTAAGCAACTTCTAAAAAGCAAAGAATATGAAAAAAAGTATTATGACAATGATGTGGGCCATGTGGCTAACGACATGGGGTTGTGCAAACGCCCAAACGGAACAATCATCTTCCCAACCAGATGCAACACAGACTGAGACAGCAGTACCTAAGGTGTATTTTTACAGGGAAATCAATTCGGACAACCTGATTCGGATTTATGAGGCACTCGGGCGTGAGGCCAAAGGAAAGGTGGCCGTAAAACTTTCTACCGGAGAACCGGGAGGACACAATTTTCTGCAACCTGCACTCATCAAGGGACTGGTGCAGAAAGTGAATGGAACCATTGTGGAATGTAATACGGCTTACGGAGGTGGACGTTCCGATACGGAAAGTCATCTGAAAGCCGCCGCAGACCATGGCTTCACGGCCATTGCGCCCGTGGATATCATGGATGCCGAGGGAGAAACGGAACTTCCGGTGAGAGGAGGAAAGCATCTAACCCGCGATATCGTGGGAAAGAATTATTTGAACTATGATTTTACTATCATCCTTTCTCACTTCAAGGGGCACGCCATGGGAGGTTTCGGCGGAGCCATTAAGAACATGTCAATCGGGATTGCTTCTTCCAATGGGAAGCGCCTGATTCATTCCGCAGGAGCCAGTACCACCAGCTGGGGAAATCCGGGACAGGATGATTTTTTGGAATCGATGGCCGAAGCTGCCAAGGCCATAGCCGATCATTGCGGGAACAACATTCTCTACATCAGCGTGGCCAATAATCTTTCTGTGGATTGTGATTGCGACTCCTCGCCCGAAGACCCGAAAATGGGAGATATCGGCATCCTTGCTTCGCTCGATCCTGTGGCATTGGACCGTGCCTGCACGGACTTGGTACGCGCATCGGATGACCATGGGAAGATTCATCTGATTGAACGGATCGACTCGCGTCACGGCATGCACACTCTGGACCATGCAGAAGCATTAGGCATGGGAAGCCAGAAATATGAATTGGTGGAACTGAGATAAGACAAAATGGTAATAGATTTGGACAGATAAGCAGGCGGACAATTGGCAAATGATGCATGATGACTTTATAACTGGAAATTTGAATTTGATTTCAGTTTATTGATAATCAACAACTTGTTTCTTTGTATTGTGTGGCTTGATCAAATTTTGAAAAAAATATTGCTGAAAATATCATATTTCAGAATCATTTCAGAATCCTCTTTTACTTTTGCAGCGTAAAATCAATAATCAAGTATAACCCTAAAAAACATGTTAGTTATGAAAAAAGCAATTTTGATGACGTTGGTCACAGTAGCATTATTCAGTTGTAAGGCATTTGCAGATGAAGACAGAATGGTTCAGTTTGAAACCTTGCCTGCACAAGTGAAAGAATTTGTCAATACACACTTCAATGGAGTTGGCGTTGCTTATGCAAAAGAGGAAAGAGAATTTGTCGTTACCGGCTATGAGGTAATGTTTACTACCGGTGAGAAAGTGGAATTTGACCGTACTTGCGCCTGGGAAGAGGTGGATTGCAAATATTCAGCCGTACCGGCAAGTGTAGTTCCGACACAAATCAAGGATTTTGTAGCACAAAAACATCCGGACGTAAAGATTGTGAAAATCAGCCGTGACCGCTGGGATTATGAAATAGAGTTGAATAACGGATTGGAACTGAAGTTTGATTTGCAATTCAATTTCATAGGCTACGATGATTAACGGTTGATTCAGTAACAGGGAAAATGCCAGGCGGAGGATTGTTTCTTCCGCCTGTTTTTTGTACAGGATATGGTGTAGTATCGGTTGTCTTTTATTGTTTACAACTTTTTTCCCGTTTTGTTTTTCCGGTTTTGTCGTTTATGTTACTTTTGCAGATAATAAAAAGGAACGGAATGTTGAAGGAGCAGACTCTGGAAAAGCTTAGGATACTGGCCGATGCAGCCAAATATGATGTTTCCTGCGCTTCGAGCGGCACGGTGCGCCGTAACCGTACGGGAGGCTTGGGCAATACGGTAGGCGGGTGGGGAATCTGCCACAGTTTTGCCGAAGATGGCCGATGCATATCATTGCTGAAAATCATGCTCACGAATGTTTGCATGTACGATTGCGCTTATTGCATTAACAGGCGCAGCAATGACATTCGCCGTGCAACTTTCACCGTTTCCGAATTGGTGGAACTGACTGTCGAGTTTTATCGCCGCAATTACATAGAAGGCCTCTTCTTGAGTTCGGGAGTTATCCGTAATCCGGACTATACAATGGAACGCATGGTTGCTGTCGCGCGTGAATTGCGCATAACGCATCGTTTTAACGGTTACATTCATTTGAAAAGTATTCCGGGAGCAACGCAGGAGCTTGTGCGTCAGGCCGGCCTGTATGCCGACAGATTGAGCGTAAATGTGGAAATTCCCACGGATGAACACTTGCGACGACTGGCACCGGAAAAAAACTTGGAAAGCGTCTACCAGCCCATGAAGTATATCCACCAGGGCGTGCTGGAGAATGTGGAGGAAAGGAAAAAATACAGGTTTGCACCCCGGTTTGCACCCGCAGGCCAGAGCACACAAATGATAGTTGGTGCAACACCTGAAACAGACCGGGAAATATTGCGTCTGTCATCGGCCTTGTATCGCCGTCCTTCCATCAAACGTGTCTATTATTCGGGATATGTATCCATAAACACTTACGACAACCGGCTGCCGGTACTGAAGCAACCGCCGTTGGTGCGCGAAAACCGGCTTTACCAGGCAGACTGGCTATTACGCTTCTATCGTTTCAAGGTAGAGGAAATTGTCGATGAAACCAGTCCGAATCTGGATTTGGATATCGACCCGAAACTTGCATGGGCCTTGCGCCATCCGGAACAATTCCCGGTTGACATCAACCGTGCCGACTATGACTTGCTGTTACGCGTGCCCGGCATAGGGGTCAAATCGGCAAAAATGATAGTGGTTTCGCGTCGTTGTTCCAGCCTGAATGCAACCCAGTTGAAAAAAATGGGCGTCGTTATGAAAAAGGCGCGATATTTCATTACATGCCGTGAGTTGCCTGCCGCCGAAACAATAAATGAATTGAAGCCGGAAAATGTGCGTGCATTGTTGGTGCAGCGTATTCGTAAGGCGGACGCGCATATGCAACTGGCGTTGACTTTTGAATAAACCGGAGCAGGCCCATGAAATCGGACTTGTAAGAACAGAAAACTTATGGACAAATATCTTTCCGTACTGAAGCAATACTGGGGTTATGATACTTTCCGCCCGTTACAGGACGAAATTATCCATAGCATTGGCAATGGCCGCGACACGTTGGGGCTCATGCCGACCGGAGGCGGAAAATCGCTGACGTTTCAAGTTCCTACAATGGCACAAGAAGGCATGTGTCTGGTTGTAACGCCTCTGATTGCCTTGATGAAAGACCAGGTTGCCAATTTGCAGGAGCGGGGAATAAAGGCTGTGGCCATATATGCGGGGCTGGACAATCAGACCATTTCCCGCCTGCTGGACAATTGTATCTATGGCGGTTACAAGTTTCTGTATGTGTCACCGGAACGTCTGGCAACAACCTCGTTCCAGGAACGTCTTCCACATTTGCCTGTTTGCCTGATTGCTGTGGATGAGAGCCATTGCATATCGCAGTGGGGTTATGACTTCCGACCGTCTTATTTGCATATTGCGGATATACGTGTACAATTGCCCAATGTCCCGGTGCTTGCCCTGACAGCCACAGCAACTCCGGATGTAGTGGATGATATACAGGACAAACTGAAATTCAGAGAACATAATGTCTTCAGGCAGAGTTTTGCCCGACCTAACCTGGCATATGTCGTGCGGCAAACGGAAGACAAGAACCGGCAAATGCTGAAAATCCTGCAAACGGTTCCGGGTACGTCGGTCATATATGTGCGTAACCGGAAACGCACGCGTGAGGTCGCGGAATTCCTGCAACAAAACGGCATTTCCGCGGAACATTTTCATGCCGGCCTTTCCAATGAAGACAAGGATGCCAGACAGTTCCGCTGGAAAACAGACGTTACACGGGTAATTGTCGCAACAAACGCTTTTGGCATGGGTATCGACAAACCGGATGTGCGCACGGTGATACATTTGGACTTGCCGGATACGTTGGAGGCCTATTTTCAGGAAGCGGGCCGTGCCGGACGTGACAGGAAAAAGGCATATGCCGTCTTGTTGTATAACGAAACCGATGCGGTCAAGGTGAAAAAACGCATAACCGATAATTTTCCGGACAAGGAATTTGTCGTGCGTGTATATGATGCAGTGGGGAATTATTGCCAGGTTGGAGTAGGGTCGGGACTGGACAAAATGTTCGCATTCGATATGGGTGACTTTTGTCAAAAATTTCATTTGCCGGTCCTGCCGGTTTACGGCGCGATGAAGATATTACAGCAGGCAGGTTATCTGGAACTGACCGATGAACAGGAAACATCCTCCCTGGTAATGTTCAAAGCAAGCAAAGATGATTTGTACGGTTTCCGCAATACGGAGTTGCAGGATAATCTGATACGGATATTGTTGCGCTCATATACAGGCATGTTTGCTGAACCTGCACATATTCATGAAGAAACCGTAGCACATCGCCTGAATGTAAATACCGATGTTTTGCACGAAAATTTGATAGCATTGGCCCGAAACGGTATTATCAGCTATATACCACGCCGCAAGACACCATATCTGGTCTTTTTGCAGGAACGTGAATTACCCGAAAAAGTCGTATTGTCGCGCGAAGTGTATGAAAAACGCAAGGAACGTTATGTCAACCGTTTACAAAGCGTGTTGGAATATGCGCAGCAAAAAAACTATTGCCGTAGTCAGGTCTTGTTGTCATATTTTGGAGAACATGATGCACCTTGCTGCGGAGTATGTGATGTCTGTTTGTCCAGAAAAGACCGTTTGTCGGACAGCGAATACGGGCAGATACGGCAAAAAATAATATCGTTATTGCAGCAACAGCCGATGACTATCCATGCCCTAATGGATAAGGCCGATTTCCCGGAAGCTAAAATAATGAAAGTCATACGCCTGATGCTGGACCAGGGTGAATTGCGTCAGGATGCTTCCCGCTACTATGTTCAGCTTGTTTCAAATGACTGATAATTAGATTTTTATTGAAATCCGGGAAAACCAGCAGGATAATACTGCATATTCTTGCAAAAAAAAGTTGCCGGGCTGTTTGTAAGTTAAAATAAATAATGTATCTTTGCAGTCCGTTTATTATCCTAGTAAAAAGGGTATTTGGAATTTTGTAATTGCTTGTTTTTGTTCCGATTAGCCTCTTTCAAAACAAGTGGTGGAAACTCCGGATACTTATTGATTAACTAATTAATAAAACAAATAAAGGTGAATACTTTAAGTTTTAAGACCGTTTCTGTGAACAAGGCAACGGCACAGAAAGAATGGGTTTTGGTCGATGCGACCGATCTTGTATTGGGACGTATGTGCTCGAAAGTAGCCAAGTTGCTGCGTGGTAAATACAAACCGAGTTTTACTCCGCATGTTGATTGCGGCGACAATGTCATCATTATCAACGCAGACAAAATTCAATTGACCGGTAACAAATGGACGGGTCGCGTATATGTACGTCATACGGGTTATCCTGGCGGACAACGCGAATTTACTCCGGCCGACATGTTTGCCAAATCTCCGGAACGTCTTGTAAAGAAGGTAGTAAAGGGAATGTTGCCCAAGAATCGTCTGGGTGACAAACTGCTTGGAAACCTGTATGTTTTTGCAGGTTCAGAACACAACATGCAGGCTCAACAGCCTAAACAAATCGATTTAAATTCACTCAAATAATTTAGAAACATGGAAGTAGTAAATGCCATAGGAAGAAGAAAAGCGGCAGTTGCCCGTGTTTTCGTTAGTGAAGGAAATGGTAAAATTACCATTAACAAACGTGATTTTGCAGTTTATTTTCCATCACCCCTTTTGCAATATGTAGTAAAACAACCGCTGGAAAAGCTGGGTGTTACGGAAAAATATGATATTAAGGTTAATCTGAACGGTGGCGGTTTTAACGGCCAGGCCGGTGCCTTGCGTCTGGCCATTGCACGCGCTTTGGTAAAAATCAATGCGGAAGACAAGCCGGCTCTGAAATCGGAAGGCTTCATGACACGTGATCCGCGCGAAGTGGAACGCAAGAAACCGGGTCGTCCAAAAGCACGCAAACGCTTCCAGTTCTCCAAACGTTAATATCTGTCATCTCGCAGCCTGAACTGTAAAAAGGGATGGACGGAAAAACAAGTTTAGTATCTAAATTGTGCAGACTTCCAGAAAAGGAACTACCGTGCAATTGATTTCACAGAATGTAAACAATAATAAAAAAAGAAAAATGCCAAGAACAAATTTTGAACAGTTGTTAGAAGCAGGTTGTCATTTCGGACACCTGAAACGCAAATGGAATCCGGCTATGGCTCCTTACATTTTCATGGAACGTAACGGAATCCATATCATCGATTTGAACAAAACCGTAGTCAAAATTGATGAAGCAGCCGCCGCTGCACGTCAGATTGCAAAATCGGGACGTAAAATATTATTTGTAGCAACCAAAAAGCAGGCCAAGGATGTTGTTGCAGCCAAAGCCTCCGAAGTAGGAATGCCGTATATTACCGAGCGTTGGGCCGGTGGTATGCTGACCAATTTCCCGACTATCCGCAAAGCTATCAAAAAAATGGCTACGATAGACAAAATGACTACGGATGGCACTTTTGACAATATTTCCAAACGTGAAAAACTGCAAATCACCCGTCAGCGTGAAAAACTGGAAAAGAACCTGGGTTCCATCGTTGACTTGACCCGCCTGCCTTCCGCTTTGTTCATTGTGGATGTGATGAAGGAGAATATCGCTGTTCGTGAAGCACAACGCTTGGGTATTCCGGTGTTCGGCATCGTAGATACGAACTCCAACCCCAACGGTATTGATTTTGTCATTCCGGCCAATGATGATGCAACCAAATCGGTAGAAGTCATTTTGACTGCTATTGTGGATGCTATCAAGGAAGGTCTTGAAGAACGCAAGATAGAACGCGCCGATGCGGAAGCAAATGCCGAATCGGAAGAGATGCCCGCAGAACACAAGGAACGTAAACCTCGTGCAGCCAAACGGATAAAAGTACGTAAGGAAAATAAAGACACCGAAACCTTGGCAGAAGAAACACCTGCAGCGGAAGAAGAATCTGCAAGTGAGCCTGCTGCCCAGACGGCTGAATAAAAACAAAAACCGAGAGTTGGACCCGTGTCCGACTCTCGAAATTTATAAAAACAAACAAGTAGTAAAATAGAAAAATTATGGCTGTAACATTAGCAGAAATTTCAAAATTGCGCAATATGACAGGCGCCGGTATGATGGATTGTAAAAATGCGCTTACCGAAGCTAACGGCGATTTTGAGAAAGCAGTAGAACTTATTCGTAAAAGAGGGCAAGCCATCGCTGCAAAACGCAGCGACCGCGAAGCTTCTGAAGGTTGTGTGTTGGCTAAAGCTGAAGGTAATTTTGCTGCAGTACTCGCATTGAAATGTGAGACAGACTTTGTTGCAAAGAACGAAGATTTTATTGCCTTGACCAAATATATTCTGGATATAGCAATGACAGATAAACCCAAAACACTGGAGGAATTGAAAGCAACCGTACGCGAAGACCGCACTGTTGCCGACATGATAACAGAACGGTCCGGAATAACAGGTGAGAAAATGGAGCTTGACTATTATGAATATGTGAACGGCGGTACGACCACCGCATACATACACCCGGGCAACAAGTTGGCTACAATTGTCGCTTTCAAAGAAGAAAATGCCGATTATGAAACCATTCACGGTGTAGCCATGCAAGTAGCCGCCATGAATCCGGTTTCCCTGGATCGTGATTCCGTTCCGGCCAAGATTATTGAAACCGAGTTGGAAATCGGACGCGAAAAGGCACGCCAGGAAGGCAAACCCGAAAACATGCTGGACAAGATTGCCCAAGGACGCCTGAACAAATTCTTCCAGGAATCGACTTTGCTGGAGCAGACTTATATTATGGACAATAAAACCCCGATTAAGGATCTGCTGAAGGCCAAAGGCATTACGGCAACTGATTTCAAGCGTGTAACGCTGAATGAGGAATAATTCAATTTCTTCATAAAAAATGAATGAAGCGCAGCCGCCAATTTGGTGGTTGCGCTTTTTTTGTTTTCACAGGTTTGTGCAGCTGTTGTTTTTCGGAATGACACGATTGCTTCTCTGCCGGGGAATGATTGTTAAGGAAGTTTTGTGCTGACTGGCGCGTAAGGGAACAGGCAAGATGCGGAATTGCCATCAAAAGGGACCCTTGTTTATAAGAATTCATCAGACTATTTACACAAGGAAAAAAAACGGGGTTTGTTTTTACGGAACGGATTACAAACAAAAAAAGCAACCCAAAGGATTGCTTTCATGGAGCGGAAAACGGGACTCAAACCCGCGACCCCCAGCTTGGAAGGCTAGTGCTCTATCAACTGAGCTATTTCCGCAAAATGTTTCGTGGGCAGTGATGGATTCGAACCACCGAAGTCGAAAGACAGCTGAGTTACAGTCAGCCCCATTTGGCCACTCTGGTAACTGCCCCTGAAAACGCTGCAAAGATAATAATAATTTTTTTATTGCAGAAATAAATTCGCCATTTTTATGGCAGTAATGGCACCTTCAATGCCTTTATTTCCCAATTTTCCACCGGCACGCTCGAGCGCCTGTTCCTTGTTCAATGTAGTCAAAACGCTGAATATGACTGGACATGCCGCTTTGCTGTCGCCCTTACGTGCATTCAGCATGGTAACTCCCTGTGTAACTCCCTGGCATACATAATCAAAATGCGGCGTATCTCCTTGTATGACACATCCCATTACAATAATGGCGGCATAGCAACCTTTTTCCTGTAACAGTTTGGCGGCATATGTCAGTTCAAATGTGCCCGGTACGTGCACAACCGTGATGTTGTCCGGCCGAACTCCTTGTTCAGTCAGTGTGTCGTATGCTCCTTCGAGCAGGGCGTATGTTATCTCCGAATTCCAGTCGGCGACAACAAGTCCATATTGCTGCGGTTCGAGAAATTTTGCTGCAGGCAAACTTTCCGGATCGTATTCGGACAAGTTGTGATTTTTCGTTGCCATGGAGACTTATTTTGTAGCTCTTACGCGGGCTATGTATTTGTCTATGTCGCTTGCCTCCGGACTCTGCGGATAATTATCCTTTATGCTGAGGTAGGCTTTCTCGGCTGCTTTGTAATTTCCTTGCTCCTCGTAGGTTATACCAGCTTTTTTCAGGCTCATGGGGCTGAAGATATTGTGGTTCATACCGGCAACTTCTTCGTAGCATGAAATGGCTTTTTTGGGTTCATTCATTTCTACATAACTGTCACCAAGCAATTGCAGGGCGCTGGCGGATATATTCAAGTCGTTAGCATCGAATTTTTTCAGGTAGTTTGCTGCTTCTTCATAATTGCCCAGCTTATAATTGCAGATTCCTGCATATAAGCAGGCCAGATTACCTGATTTTGTGATGCTGTATTCAGAGGCGATTTCTTCAAACCCGATGCATTCAACTCCATCGCCTTCCAGGGCAACGCGGAAAGAGTCAACGGCAAAATAGGCTTGTGCCTTGTATATCTCGTTGGCTGCCTGATCTTCTTTTGGAACCAGATAGAAGTTACGGAATGCCAATACGGCCAGGACAATGACAATAACAGCAGACACCGCATATAATATTTTTTTCTGGTTCTGTTCAAAGAACAATTCAGAGGCGCTCAATGCATTTTCAACATTGGCCAACTGTTCATCTTCCGGATTTGTTTGTTTCTTCTTAGACATGATATAAATGTTCTGTTTTTTGAGATTATTGTTTCCTGTTAATATAAAGGATGCATTTTTTTAGCGAGCGCAAAGTTACAATAATTCTTTTTATTCTGGAAATTTTGCGGGGTTTTTGTGCAAAAAAGAAAGCTTGAGAAAAAAAAAGAGTTTTTGTTTGGAAATTATGAAAAACAATTATACCTTTGTAGTGCCTTAAGGGTCGTATTGCTGAGACTGGAAAACTCAACACTAATTACAAAACGAGACAAACTTGGTTTTCAATGGCGGGCTGCGCCGAAAGGTATTCCGACATGGAACGGCAGATTACAAAGAAGGTCAAGAACTCAAATCCTATTTTATAGGAGTTTTCTCACTACAAGCGATACGACTCTTTTTTTATGCTTCTCAGTACAAAATCCACCACTTCCCGTTTGTGCCGTTCGAAATCGTGGCTTATGTTTTGCCGGATATAGGGAACCTCCAGGCCTTTCAGTGAATATAAGATGATTGTGGCGGACATGTTGATGTTCATGGGAATGAACTGTCCGGCGTGGATTCCTGCATCCAGAATCTGCCGGATAAGAATTATTTCCTTGGTGTCAATCTTCTTTCTGACTCGTTCCACCTCGTTGATGTCCTGGAAAAAGTCGGAACGCAATGAACCGTTTCGGGTTACAGCTGTTTTTATGGCGTCAAGATGTGTCAGAATATGTTCCGTCAGCTTTTCATGCGGTGGAATGTCTTTCTGGGAAACGGCCCAGAGTTTTTCGTACACAAAATTGAGTTCTTCCTCGATAACGGCCTTGTATATGTCGTCTTTGTTTTTAAAATAGGTATACAGTGTCCGGCGTCCTTTTGCAGCGGATGCCGCAATGTCGTTCATTGTCACGTTCTTCTTGCCTTTCTTGGCAAACAAGTCCCGTGCAACATCAATCATTTTTTTCTGTGTTTTGGAAGTAAACATGTTGATTGTGTTAGTAATTGAACTTTTTCAATGGAAAAGCAGGTTTCTGTTGAAAAACAGATATTCAGACTTTTCCTGCCGGTTGGTTTTCAATGGTATGCTACAGAAAAAGAAAGGCTGTCCTCACGACAACCCAACTTTCGTTTCACTTCTAATTTGAATCTAAATCTAATACCATTAAAAACACTTTGCAAAGATATTTATTTTTCAGGTATTTTGCAATACTGTCGGGAAAAAATATCCGTTTCATGACATGGCAGTGTTAGTATATCCGGCGGAAGTATTTGTGATGTAATGTCAGGAATGCAGCCGCTTGTTGAAATAAAATGTCAGTCCTGTTATCGTATACGTGAAAAAATGTGTACCTTTGCCGGACCTGTGGCATTTTGCCGGCAGTATTTGTCATGATATAAAAACATAAAGGAAAATGAAAGAAAAAATACAAGCATTACGTACACAAATCGAGCAACTGAAAGCTGCAAATCAGGAAGAACTGGAATCCCTGCGCATTAAATATTTGAGCAAAAAGGGTGAGATTACGGAGTTGTTCAGCGAGTTCCGTAATGTTCCGAACGAACAGAAGCGTGAAATAGGGCAGCTGTTGAATGAGTTGAAGACAATGGCGCAGGAAAAAATCAATGCCTTGCGCGATAGTTTTGTCCAGTCGAATGCGGCAAAAGAGGAGACAGACTTGAGCCGTACGGCCGATCCTGTTGCGTTGGGTACGCGTCATCCGCTTTCATTGGTACGTGAAGAAATCATTGATATATTTTCCCGTATAGGCTTTACCGTAGCCGAAGGGCCGGAAGTGGACGATGACTGGCATGTATTCGGAGCTCTGAACTTCCCGCCGGAGCATCCGGCACGTGACATGCAAGATACATTTTTCGTGGAAAAAAATCCGGATGTTATGTTGCGTACGCATACTTCCAGCGTACAGAGTCGTGTCATGACCACCCAGAAGCCTCCTATTCGAGTGCTGTGCCCGGGGCGCGTCTATCGTAATGAAGCCATATCGGCACGTGCACACTGTTTTTTTCATCAGGTGGAAGGACTTTATGTGGACAAGAACGTGTCGTTTGCCGATCTGAAACAGGCATTGCTTTATTTTGCGCGTGAAATGTTCGGTACGGAAACGCAAATACGCCTGCGTCCTTCCTATTTCCCATTCACGGAACCAAGCGCAGAGATGGATATATCCTGCAACTTGTGCGGTGGAAAAGGATGCAGTTTTTGCAAACATACGGGATGGGTGGAAATTCTGGGGTGCGGCATGGTTGACCCGAACGTTTTGGAAGCTTGCGGGATAGACAGCCATGTATACACCGGTTACGCTTTCGGAATGGGAATAGAACGCATAACCAACTTGAAATACCAGATCAACGATTTGCGTCTGTTCTCAGAAAATGATGTACGTTTCCTGCGCGAGTTTGAACATGCATGATTCATATGAAAGCACAGAAAACGAATGCGGCAAGATTGCTCGATGCGCGCAAGGTGCCATATGAATTGGTGCCTTATGAGGTGGATGAAAATGACCTGAGCGCAGTGCATGTGGCAGCACAGTTGGGCGAAAATATTGAACAGGTTTTCAAGACAATTGTGCTTCAAGGTGATAAGAGCGGCTATTTTGTATGCGTGCTTCCCGGCGAAGCGGAAGTGGATTTAAAAAAAGCGGCCAAAATCAGCGGAAACAAAAGTTGCGCCCTGATACACATGAAAGAGTTGTTGGGATTGACAGGATATGTCAGAGGCGGATGCTCGCCGGTCGGCATGAAAAAAGCGTTCCCGACTTATTTTCATCGGACGTGCATGGATTTTCCCTGTATTTTTGTCAGTGCCGGTGTACGAGGTCTGCAGTTCAAGATAAAACCGGCCGACTTAATAACGGTGACACACGGAACAGTGGCCGATCTGATATAAGGCTGTTTTCGCTGCCCAGGAACAAATGATGGAACGGAGATGTTTTGTGATAGTTTGAAAGGAAAAACCATAAAAATATTTCAAATATATTGTCGGAACGATTTTTTAGTGTTACCTTTGCACCCGGATTCAAAAAAGGATTTATGAATAATTCATATTTGCATATTCTACTACTCGGTATTATTATTCTCTTGCAATGCGAGCGGAAGTGAGTTTGGTATGTGAATGGATTTGATATAAAAGTACGGAAAAGCCTTTCTCACTTCATGGTGGAAAAGGCTTCTTCCATATTTTGGAGTCGATACGGAAAGGTTGAGAACAATAATCAAAAGAAATATGGACAAATTGTATATTTTTGACACGACACTTCGTGATGGAGAGCAGGTTCCTGGTTGCCAATTGAATACGATAGAGAAAATCCAGGTGGCCAAAGCTTTGGAAACTTTGGGCGTAGATGTCATTGAAGCCGGTTTCCCGATTTCCAGTCCGGGAGATTTCAATTCTGTAGTGGAAATATCCAAAGCGGTTACCTGGCCTGCCATATGTGCATTGACGCGAGGAATCCAGAAAGACATAGATGTGGCAGTGGAGGCATTGCAACATGCCAAGCGGAAGCGCATTCATACGGGTTTGGGCACATCGGATTACCATATCAAATATAAATTCAATTCCACGCGGGAAGAAATTCTGGAACGGGCAGTGGCTGCAACCAAATATGCCAAGAAACATGTGGAGGATGTGGAGTTCTATTGTGAGGATGCCGGTCGTACGGATAACGAATATCTGGCCCGGGTGGTGGAAGCAGTAATCAAGGCCGGTGCCACGGTTGTGAACATACCTGATACGACCGGTTATTGCTTGCCGGATGAATTTGGCGCCAAAATAAGATATTTGATGGAACATGTGGATGGCATCCATAACGCGATTATTTCTGTACATTGCCACAATGACCTGGGCATGGCTACGGCCAATGCGATAGCAGGCATAATCAACGGAGCACGACAAGCGGAGGTAACCGTCAATGGCATAGGCGAACGTGCCGGCAATACGGCTCTCGAAGAAGTGGTGATGGCATTGAATTGTCATAAACATTTGGGTATAGAAACCAACATCAATACAAGTAAGATTTATTCCACGAGCCGGATGGTTTCCGGATTGATGAATATGCCCGTACAGCCGAATAAAGCAATTGTAGGCCGCAATGCATTTGCACATTCTTCAGGCATTCATCAGGATGGTGTGCTGAAAAACATCCAGACCTATGAAATCATGGATCCGAAAGCTGTCGGCATAGACGAAAACTCCATTTTGCTGACAGCCCGTAGCGGTCGTGCTGCATTGAAACACAGATTGAGCATACTTGGGGTTGAACTGGACAACGGAAAACTGGATGCCGTATATGCGAAATTCCTGGACCTGGCCGACCGGAAGAAGGAAATCCATGACGATGATTTGTTGATGCTGGCTGGCGTTGAACATAGGGAAAACCGTCACATCAAACTGGAGTATCTGCAAGTAACATCCGGCAAGGGAGTGCGTGCTGTAGCCAGTATCGGGTTGAACATAGCAGGCGAACGTTTTGAGGCCGCCGCCAGCGGAAATGGTCCGGTAGATGCGGCCATCAAGGCAATGAAGCAGATAATTAAACGGCAAATGACTTTGCAGGAATTTACCATTCAAGCCATTAACAGAGGTAGTGATGATGTCGGCAAAGTGCACATGCAAATCCTATACGACCATAAGTTATATTATGGTTTTGGAGCAAATACGGACATTGTCGTAGCTTCGTTGGAGGCATATATAGATGCAATAAACAAATTTAAAATCGATTGATAGATAAAGAGTATGGGAAATAATCTACGGAACGGAAAAATGCAGATGAACAAACCGCTCACTTTGTTTGATAAAATCTGGAACGCTCATGTGGTAACGGAACTGGCAGATGGTCCGACACAATTATACATTGACAGAATGTATTGTCATGAGGTTACCAGTCCGCAGGCATTTGCCGGATTGCGTGCACGGAAACTGAAGGTTTTTCGTCCTGCTCAAATAACATGTATGCCAGACCATAACATACCCACATTGGGACAAGACAAGCCGATTCGCGATGAAGTGTCAAGGAACCAGGTGGATACATTGGACAGAAACGCAAAGGAATTCGGTTTGAACTATTATCCGATGGGACATCCCAAAAACGGGATTATACATGTTGTTGGACCGGAAAACGGCCTCTCTCTACCGGGGATGACCATGGTGTGCGGTGATTCGCATACAAGCACGCATGGCGCAGTAGGTGCGGTTGCTTTCGGTATCGGCACATCCGAGGTGGAAATGGTGCTGGCTACGCAATGCATTTTGCAAACCAAACCAAAAACAATGCGGATTTCCGTCAATGGCCGGCTTGCCAAAGGGGTTACGGCCAAGGACATGGCACTTTATATCATATCCAGAATGACAACTGGCGGAGCAACCGGCTACTTTGTGGAATATGCCGGAAGTGCTGTGCGTGCGCTGAGCATGGAAGGACGCCTCACCTTATGTAACTTGTCCATTGAAATGGGAGCCCGCGGAGGCATGGTTGCTCCCGATGAAACGACTTTTGCCTATCTTGAAGGGCGTGAATATTCTCCCAAAGGCGAGGATTGGGCAAAAGCATTGGCATATTGGAAAAGCCTGCCTACGGACGATGGTGCCGTGTTTGACAAGGAAATCGTATTGGATGCAGCAGATATAGAACCAATGGTTACCTACGGTACCAACCCTGGTATGGGAATGTCGATTGACGGGCGGATTCCGGAGCTGGAAACAGTGGAACCTGCCGGACGTATTTCATTCCGGAAATCATTGGATTATATGGGTTTCCAACCAGGTGAACAGCTGCTGGGCAAAAAAATCGATTATGTTTTCCTTGGAAGTTGCACGAATGGTCGTATGGAAGATTTTCGGTTGTTCGCCAATTATGTGAAAGGCAAACATAAGGCGGAACATGTGGTGGCTTGGCTGGTACCTGGCTCCTGGGCAGTCGACAGACAGATCCGTGCAGAAGGTTTGGACCGGATATTGGCCGAAGCTGGATTTGAGCTGCGCCAGCCGGGATGTTCAGCATGCCTGGCCATGAATGATGATAAGGTGCCGGCCGGGAAATATGCGGTATCAACCAGCAACCGAAATTTTGAGGGGAGGCAAGGTCCCGGGGCGCGTACCATTTTGGCCGGTCCGTTGGTTGCAGCTGCGGCAGCGATTACCGGACAGATAACTGACCCGCGTACAAGTCTTTGATAATAAAAATTTTCTGTCCGGCAGCCATGTTTCCCGTAGTTTCCCGGCTCGCCGGATATGGACAAAGAAAAAAAACAGATATGGAAAAACTGAATATTTTGCAGTCAACCTGCATTCCTTTACCGCTTGAAAATGTGGATACCGACCAGATTATACCGGCACGTTTTCTGAAAGCTACCAGCAAGGATGGCTTTGGCGACAACTTGTTCCGTGACTGGCGTTATGACAAAAATGGCAATCCGAATCCGGATTTTGTGCTGAATAATCCGCTATACAAGGGACAAATTTTGGTGGCGGGTAAAAATTTCGGTTCTGGTAGCAGCCGTGAACATGCTGCATGGGCTATTGCCGGATATGGATTCCGCGTCGTGGTGAGCAGCTTCTTTGCCGATATTTTCAAAAACAACGCGATGAACAATGGCGTGTTGCCGGTGGTCGTATCAGACGATTTTCTGGCGGAGATTTTTGCAACAGTCAAGCAAAAACCGGACATGACTCTGACGGTAAACCTGGAAAAACAGATTGTAACAAACGATACGACAGGCCGGTCGGAATCATTTGCCATTAACGGTTACAAAAGGGAATGTTTCCTGAACGGTTTTGATGACATTGATTATTTGCTGAGCAGAAAGGACAAAATAGAAGAATATGAACAGCGTCGAATCCGTTTCTAAGAATATTCCATTGATAGAGTTGCTGGACACTACGTTGCGTGATGGTGAGCAGACTTCCGGCGTAGCCTTTGCTGCGCAGGAAAAACTGAATATAGCCCGCTTTATGCTCAAAGAGTTAGGTATCAACCGCATGGAAGTTGCGTCGGCACGTGTATCGGAAGGTGAATTTGAAACGGTTCGTTGCATTACAAGCTGGGCGGTCGAGGCCGGTTTGCTGGATAAGGTTGAGATATTGGGATTTGTAGATGGAGGCAAATCGTTGCAGTGGATAAGGAATGCCGGCGGTCGTGTTGTAAATTTATTGTCCAAAGGCAGTTACAAACATGTTACGGAGCAGTTGCACAAAACGCCGGAAGAACATATCTCCGATATCCGGCAAACACTTGACATGGCGGCCGATATGGGATTTTCGGTAAACTTATATCTGGAAGACTGGAGCAATGGCATTCAACATTCACCTGACTATGTATGGCAGATGATGGATGCGTTGGCGGGCAGTACCATTCGGCATTTTATGCTGCCTGATACGCTCGGCATTTTGTCTCCACGGCAAACCTTTGATTTTGTGCGCGAAATGGTGGTCCGTTATCCATCTGTCCGCTTTGATTTTCATGCTCACAACGATTATGACATGGCAGTTGCCAATACTTGTGCGGCCATTGAGGCAGGCGCACATTGTGTGCACGTAACGGTGAACGGATTGGGCGAGCGTGCCGGAAATGCACCTCTGACCAGTGTGGTAGCCGTTATTCATGACCAGCTGAAATACAACACCAGCATACAGGAATCGAAAATATACCAGATAAGCAAGTTGGTGGAAACTTGTTCAGGCATCCGTATCCCGAACAACAAGCCTATTGTCGGAGATAATGTTTTCACGCAGTGTGCCGGTGTCCATGCCGATGGTGATTCCAAGAATAATCTGTATTTCAATGATCTGGCTCCGGAACGTTTCGGGCGTGTCAGGGAATATGCCCTGGGCAAGATGTCCGGCAAGGCCAACATACGTAAGAATCTGGAGGAATTGGGGATTACGCTCGATGAAGATGCCATGCGCAAGGTAACACAGAAAATCATTGAATTGGGCGACAAGAAACAATTGGTTACGAAAGATGAATTGCCATATATCGTATCGGATGTCTTGAAACACGGTCAGCAGGAGCAACGCATTAAAGTGGTGAATTATTCCATGCAATTGACCTATGGATTGCGCCCCGTGGCTACGGTCAAAATGGAAATCGATGGGGAAATGTATGAACAGACCGCCAATGGCGATGGACAGTATAATGCGTTCACGAAGGCTTTGTGGAAAATTTACAGGCAGTTGAACAAACCCGCGCCCGAATTGCTGGATTATGCGGTTGTTATTCCGCCGGGAGGGAAAACGGATGCATTGGTGCATACCACCATAGTCTGGCGTTTCAATGGAAAAATCATCAAAACACATGGTTTGGATGCCGACCAGACAGAAGCAGCCATCAAGGCGACTGTCAAAATGTTGAACATTATAGAGAATGAATAATCAAGTGTAGAAACAAAAGCAAGAATATGGATTTGAAGATTGCAGTGTTGCCCGGTGATGGTATCGGGCCCGAAATATCCGCCCAGGGTGTGGCGGTAATGCGTGTCGTATGTGAAAAATTTGGTCATAATGTGTCTTTTCGGAATGCGTTGTGTGGTGCTACCGCAATAGAGCAGGAAGGTGACCCGTTTCCGGAAGAGACCTTCCGGATATGCCAGGAATCAGATGCCGTATTGTTTTCGGCTGTTGGCGACCCGAAATTTGACAATGACCCGACGGCCAGGATTCGGCCGGAGCAAGGGTTGCTTGCCATGCGTAAAAAACTTGGCCTGTTTGCCAACATACGTCCGGTCCAGACCTTTAAGTGCCTGATACATAAATCTCCCTTGAAACCGGAATTGGTCGATGGCGCTGATTTTATTTGTATCCGCGAACTGACCGGCGGTATGTATTTTGGTGAAAAGTATGAAGATTCCTGCAAGGCATACGATACGAACATGTACACCCGCAGTGAGGTGGAGCGTATTTTGAAGGTTGCTTTTGAATATGCGCGCAGACGCCGTCATCATTTGACGGTGGTCGACAAAGCGAATGTGCTGGCATCGAGCCGTTTGTGGCGTCGTATAGCACAGGAAATGGAGGTCGCATATCCGGATGTGCAGGTAGATTACATGTATGTTGACAATGCAGCCATGCGCATGATTCAGGAACCGACTTTCTTTGACGTGATGGTAACGGAAAATACGTTCGGTGATATTCTGACCGATGAGGGTTCCGTGATTTCCGGCTCGATGGGTTTGTTGCCATCGGCATCAACGGGTACGGGTACGCCTGTTTTTGAACCAATCCATGGTTCCTGGCCGCAAGCCAAGGGCAAGAACATAGCCAATCCGCTGGCCCAGATTCTTTCTGTGGCTATGTTGTTCGAGTATTTCGATCTGAAGGCGGAAGGAAAAATGGTTCGCGATGCTGTAGATGCAAGCTTGGAAGCTAACGTCCGCACGCCGGAAATCCAGGTGGCAGGTGGAGCCGTTTACGGTACGAAAGAAGTTGGCGAATGGATTGTAGAATATATTCGTCAAAAACAGGTGTGATATTGTGCAGGAAGAACACAGCTGTCCATGATAGCCTTGTCTGAAGGCTTTGTCGTGTCCGAAATAAAGCGCAACCGTATTTTTCCCAATCAAATAAAAGACGTACATTTGCACCCGAAAGGTAGTTTATTATGCTTTTACTCCACATAGAAACATCAACGACTGTTTGTTCGGTCGCAGCCAGCGAGGATGGCGTTTGCCTGATCCAAAAAATCAATACGGAAGGCCTGAACCATGCCAGGCTGTTAAGTGTTTTCATACAGGAAGTTCTGGATTTCCTGAAAACACAGGGGAAACGTCCGGACGCGGTAGCCTTGAGTCAAGGTCCCGGCTCATATACCGGCCTGCGAATAGGTACGGCTACAGCCAAAGGCTTATGTTTCGGCTGGGAGATTCCACTTATCGCCATAGACACGTTGCAGGTAATGGCCGTTGCCGCCCGCCAGAGAATAACAGAAGCAGATGCCTTGCTGTGTCCGATGATTGATGCCCGCCGGATGGAAGTTTACAGCGCCTGTTATGACATGCGGTTGCAGCGTATAAGTGAAGTCTTGCCTGTTGTCGTCACGCAGGATTCATATGCCGATATATTGGAAAATCATTCCGTTTGGTTTTTCGGTAACGGGGCGGAAAAATGCCGCACTGTCCTGACCCATCCAAACGCACGTTTTTTGGACAATATCTATCCTGAAGCGGCAAACATGATAATGTTGGCCGAACAGCGTTATGCCGCAGGACAATTTGAGAATGTTGCCTATTTCGACCCATTTTACCTGAAAGAGTTCCAGGCAACTACACCGAAAAGGAAAGTGTTGTAAAATATTCAGTCATTATAATCCTGCTCATGCAGGATTATATTTTGATATCTCCTTTCATAAACCGTTCTTGGTAATCGGAGGGGGTTATTCCGTACAAATCCTTAAATGTTTTGATGAAATATGCCCTGTTGCAAATTCCAACACTGTTCATGACTTCGGATATTCGGATGTCTGGATTTTGCAGTAGTTTTTGGGCGCAGGACATGCGGTATGTCAATACATAACGTTTGATGGACATGCCTGTCATGGTTTTTATCTTTCGGTAAAGATTGGAACGGCTTATGGCTAACTGCTGTACGATTTCATCAACATCCATATCGGAATTGGCCATGTTCGTTTTCAGGAATTTATCCAGTTTCTCCATGAATTCATCATTTGACTCTATGTTTTTGGGTGCAAACTCGTTGAATATCATTTCCGATGCATTTTTCTGGTTTGAATGCCGGAGCGTCAACAACAAGTTTCTTATTTTCAGGTTCAGGACATTAATGTCAAATGGTTTGGTTATGTAGTCGTCAGCTCCATAGTTCAATCCTTCTACCATGTATTCATTGGAGTTCAGTGCCGTGAGCATGATAATTGGTATGTGTGCTGTCAGCTGGTTTTTCTTCAGTTCCTGTGTCAGTTGTATGCCATTCATGACAGGCATATTTATGTCACACAGAATAATGTCAGGCATTATTTTCAAAGTCTTTTGCAAGCCGGTTTTCCCGTTATTGGCAGCATAGATGACATATTGTTCCTGCAATGTAGCACGTAGCCAGATAATAATGTCCGGATTGTCTTCTACAATTAGTACAATGGGCTTGTCTGATTCTTTATGCATGTTCTGCATCAGATTGTTTTTGTCGAGGTCATCATATACATTCGCAGTAGAGTTGTTGTAGTTGACAGGTGTCAGATGTACTGTATATGTATCTGTGCAGTCGGTATTTTGGCTCGTTTCGAGGTCTTTGGGCTCAAAATGTTCCTTGCCCATAGGCAACAGGACGGCAAAGCGTGTGATTACGTTTTCTTCGCTTTCTACTTCAATGTAGCCGTGATGTAATTCAACCAGGTTTTTTGCCAATGACAAGCCAATGCCGGTTCCGGGACTATTGTCCTGTATCTGGTAGAACCGGTCAAAAATATGTCCGATATCTTTTTGTGGAATTCCGGCTCCCGTATCTTCAACAACAATCTTTACAAATGATTTCTGTCTTTTTTCTGATTTGGCAAATAAATCAAAAGTCTTGCCTGTCGTTTCTGCATCTTTTTCCGTAAGGGTGATATAAATGGAAATTCGCCCTCCCGTTGGTGTATGTTTGAAACTGTTGGATAACAAGTTGAACAATATACGTTCGTACATATCTGAATCAAACCATACGTTTAAATGCTCAAATGTGGTTTTCATTTCCAACTGGATGGCTTGACGTTCCGCTAGTTCTTCGAATGAAGCAATTATTTCCGATGTGTGGTAAATAATGTCATTTTCTTTTACCTTGAGTTTTCTGGTGCCTGTTTCTGTTTTTCGGAATTCCAGTAGTTGATTAACAAGTTCCAGCAGTTTGTTGGTGTTTTTCTGAATCAGCAGAAGCATTTTCAGTTTTTCACTCTCATGTTCTTCTTTCAGAAGGCGTTGCAGGGGGCCGTTGATTAGTGTTAAAGGTGTGCGGAACTCATGGGATGTATTCATGAAAAATTTGACTTTCATGTTGTATAAGGCTTCTGCATTTTCCTTTTTCAATAAATTTATCTGTAATTCGTTTTTCTCCTTTATGTCTATAATGGAATATCTGCGGAAAGCATACAATAAAAGAATAAATACTATTCCATAACCTGTAAATGCCCACCATGTGGCATATACGGGTGGGTGAATCCGGATTGTAATTTCCTTGATGACAGGTTTTTCAGAAAGTAATGTGTTGGATAAGCAGACTTTAAATTTATATTTTCCAGGCGGAATCTGTGTGTATACGGCAGTCGTATTGTTTCCTGCATATATCCAGTTTCGGTCATAGCCTTCCAGTTGGTAGGAATATTGGAAAGGATAAATGTGCGACAGGTTCAGTGCAATGTATTCAAAAGAGAAGGAGTTTTGGTGATATGTCAGGTTAATGTGATGCGTATAGTCAATGTTTTCGGTCAACGGGGATTCCGGCATCAAGGGTACTTGTTCGGTATTGAACAATAGGAATCTGGACAAATGCATTATTGATTCGTCACAGTTGTTTTTTAGTCCTTTGATATCCATGTACAAGAGTCCGCCCGGAGTTCCCAGATATGCTTTTTGCTCATCGGTGATAATGAATCCGCATGGCATATTGGTGTGGTCCTTCAGCTGGTACATGTAGGTTGCGCAGGATGTTTCTGAGCAGGGCAGTTCCGGATTGTATATCAGCAGTTGTTTGGATGTTACGATCCATAATAATCCATCAATGTCTTGTTGCATTTGTACAAAATCAGCGTTGTTGAAGTTATTGGAAGCCAGCCGCAATTCAAACCCTTTTTCATCAGAAACGAATTTGGCCAGTCCTTTGTTTGTACAAAACCAGATGTTTCCTTTTTTGTCCTTGAAAATGGTGTTGATACTATAAGAACTGAGGCTATGCTGACTGTTTGTGAACATGGATATGGTCTTGTCGGCATTTATTCTGACAACTCCATTTTTGGTTCCAATCCATATGTTTCCGTTGTCTTCCAGGAAACAAGTTCCACTATTTTCGTTTGGCGTGGAAGGAGTTATGTCTGGTCCGAAGAAATAGGTATGGTAATTATTTGTCTGTGGGTCAAGATGGAAAATGCCGGACCGTGTTCCGATCCATAGCCAGCCATTTGTGTCTTTATACAGTGACCATATTTGGTTGTTTCGCAGAATGTCGTCCTTGGTCAACATGCTGAACTGTTCCAGACAGTTGTTTGTCTTGTCCAGAATCTGTAAGCCACCCAAGGTACCAACCCATAGTTTCCCGTTGTTGTCTTCACAAATCGTGATAACTATGTCTTTAATCGGATTCTTGTTGTTTATATTGCCGGAAGAATAGATTGGTGTAAATGTTTCCGTTTCTGCATCATATTTGTTTAGTCCCAAATATGTTCCGATCCAGATGTTTTTGTTGCTATCCATGTAAACATCTCTTATTTGTGCGGATGACATGCCGTTTGCATTGGTTGGCGTGTAATCATGGAGTATTTGGGGTTGTTGCTGGATGATATCTATACCTTTGTCACCGGTCCCGATCCAGATGGTACGTTTGTGGTCTATATATATGCTTGTAAGTGTATTGCACGACAATTCGTTTTCTGTTTTTCCTGTGCAGTTAAAGTAATCGGATTTTCCCGTATCCATGTTATATCTGATTAGGCCGTTGGTCCATGATGCAATCCATATATAGGGATACTCGACCTGGAAATTGATATTGCCTTCTAACGGATAGCAAAAAACAATGGTGTCTGTTCCCGCTTGATATTTGTATATCCCGCTGGGAGCCCCGAACCAGATTTGTCCGTAGGTGTCTTTTTGTATTTTGACGGCCGTTTCATCTTGCTTGTATTTTGTGCTGCGGGCTGTTTGATATGTGGAGTAGGTTCCCGATACAAGGTGATATTTGTATATGTTTTCGGAGCCGGAAAACCAGATATATCCGTCGTCGTTTATGAGAATGGACCGAACTTCACCTATGTGGTCGCTTTCCATAAACAGCTTGTAGGTTTTCATGATATTGAGGTCCAAGACATATATGCCTTTGTTGGTGCCCAAATAAATCAGATTGTTTTGGCAGTCTATCGCATATATGTGCAGATTGTCCAAAGCAGTCAGCTCATGGATGTCATATCTGGTTATTTTGCTGGTTCTATATGAATAACAGAATATCTCCCCGAATGAAGAACACCAGATGTTGTTTTCTTCGTCTTGTGCGATATCATAAATCTGATTTATGGTAGCAACATCATCATTCCTGTCGTTCACTTGTATGTTCGTAACGGAATTTCCATCGTAACGGTTTAACCCCAATGAAGTTCCTATCCATAGATAGCCGTTGTGATCCTCATAAAAACAATGGATATAATTGTTGGAAAGGCCGTTTTCCGTGGATAAATGCTGAAATTGGATTGAGTCTGGATATAGAGGAAAAGTGACAATGCAGGATATTATGCTAAGCATGAATCTCAACTTAGTGCATTTATATTCTCTTAATAGCATGACGATCAGTAATGTTTGCCTATTTTATTCTTGAGCGCAATTTCGTAATAAAAATTGGATTATACAATCAACTTTCGCTTTCTAATTGAAGTGCATATAATAGTGTGAGTTATCAGTTATATTATTTTTAATTATTTTATCGGTTTGCCCGGTTCTGGGAAATGATATGAAGCATCGTCCACGACGAGTACCCAGTCGTTCCCTTTCCCTTTTGTCGGGGGACAGAACAACCGGGAATCCTTAGTGTTGCTGAATTCGCCGATTTTTAGACTTTTCCCGTTCCGTACATCAAACCACCAGGCCTTGAGTTTTTCCCCTGACAACTTTTTCAGGTCTATTTCAAAAGGTTCTCCCTGTTCGCTGTATACCATTGCGAAAGTCCCGTTCTTGTCGCGTGTGGCCGAGAGGTGTCGAGTTCCATCCTGCTGACCCTTCAGAATAATGCTTTGGTCCGGTATGCGCGAGAAAAAAGGCCGGCTTTCCATCAAGGCACGTCCGTATCCCATTTGGTATGAGGCAATGAGCCCCAATGATTCATACCAAGGGCGAACAGGTCCATTTACAGGCTCTTTGTCCGGTTCCCACATTTGCCAAATGGCATGACATCCATATGTATGACCAAATGCTCCGGAAAATACTTCATGATAGAAAAAACGGCGTGTCTGAAAATCCATGGATATCCCGTATTTTGTACGGTCAAAACATATCGGATGTTCATCATACAGAGGTTCTCCATCCATAATAGGTTTGACCGGTGTCAGGTTGTATTCCCTTTGTATCCGTTCCCATACATTCGTGTCATAGCAATGTCCGTTTTGCTGCATGTTGAAGTCGAGCCATTCATCCTGATGGAACCATTTGGCCGAACTTTCTCCGCCGCATGGATGAACGGTCATCAGACATTTCGTGTAGTCTTCTTTTCCTGAAATGCCTATGGCGATGCCTTTTGCCATGGCACGTATGATTTTTTCAAAACCGGTGTAGTTCCGGTCTCCTCCCAATATCCAGATTATGTTTTTCCGGTCACCATACCGTTTGCCCAGAAAATGTCCGTATGCTTCGGAACGTTCTTCCGTATCGAAAATGACAGGTCCGGTTCCCCATGCATTGTTTATCTTGTCTCCCCATGTTGGTAACAGTCCTATGACCAGTCCCAGTGAGTCGGCCAGTTCGATGACATTGTCCACATGCTTGAAGTATGCTTCGTTCGGCACGGAATAGTCCTTGTCTGTAAACGGGCGTTCTCCGTACGCATTGGGAGTGTTGAGCCCATCCAGTTCGGCGAGGACAACGGCTTGTATGACCGTGTATCCTTTCATGGCACGGTCCGACAGATACATGCGTGTTTCGTCCAAAGTGAGACGGTGAAAGAGTTCCCATGCCGTGTCTCCCAGGTAGAAGAACGGAGTTCCGTCCTCGTATTGCAGGTATCGCTTTTCGGGATGTACAACGATTCTTCCGTGTGTGCTTGTCTGTGTCCACAACCCATTGCACGGCATCATGAAGAGAAGGCCTGCAATTATGAATAAAAGGTTCTTTTTCATTGCAATTCCTTCGAAATAGTCATTCAACTTCAGTTTTTCAGTTTAATATTCTTTTTTTTTAAAAAATTATATTTAGGTTGTCCTGTTTTAACTACTACTGTAATCAGAACAAAAAACGAAACATGTAAAAGATACCTTAGTTATTTAAGTTCCATAATTTCTCTAACCATATCTGGATTTGTTTTTTCAACTCCGGTTAATAGAAAAATTATCAAACCCGCATCTGATGGATCAAAGTATTTTCCTTCTTCCATCGATGTACAGATTTTACCGTTTTTCGTTTTCAGACAAGATTCCAGCCTTGAATACAACCAATCCCAACTTCCCGGTTTATAAACAGGATTATTCCGGGCTTCAGACGTTTTAATCCAATCATAATTCTCTGACTCACAATAAAGACCTTTATAATCCGAACCGCCGTTTTGATCAAGTATCTGGACAAACTTAACTCCTCCATTCTCTTCTTTTGAAAAAGTCTTTTTCATAAATTCAAACGTCCATCCGAAATGATTATCCCAACCACTCAGTATATATGGCTCTGCTGCATGATTATTGTTCCAATCAGAATGAGATATTACTGTCACATATCTTCTCTTGTCCTTTTCTGCCAATCTCAAGGCTTCACCAACAACCTGCATCGGGCCTGCCGCTACAATGAATAAAGGATTGTCTGCCGAAGACTTATTTATTTCATCCCGTAATGAATTATATGCGATTTGAGGATTGTCAACAGCACACACAAATTTGCTGTTATTGTATCCAAAATGTTGTTTGGCTCCTAAAGCACTTATTCTCATTTCTTCATAAGAGCTTCTTCCCCAAAGATTTACAACTTCCTGATTACTTCCCCATATATGATCACTATATGTATATAAAACCATTTTGTCCTGTAAACCTTTAGCAGCAAGCAAGGCTAAAGATAATGGTGTCGCAGCCCAATCATCATTGTCATGTTCGTTTCCGTCACTGCTTATTGCTATTCTGCCATTTCCTTTCCACAAGGCCTCTTTTGCATGTTCCTCTGATTTTACACATATAGTATTAAAAATTGAGATTAATACTAAAAACGATAAAACTGTTCTTTTCATTGTTTTGTGTTTTATAAGATTGATTGGTTGAATTTAAGTTGATAATACAATAGCATCAAATTCTTTGTTCGTTAATGATTTCTCATTGACTCCTTTTTTCCATTATTATTTATTGTGTATGGACAGATGGAAAAACTGTATTCATACATTTGAGGCATGACTCTGTATCTGTTTTCTATGGATCTGGCCGTACAGCCAACACCGGATGTCTTGTGGTCTATGTTGAGAGTTAGCCCAGAGTATTCCTGTAATTGATAAGTATACATGGCTTTTGTCAGATTATCGGTGGAGAAAGGGTATAGGTTGAAGTTGAAAAGCGTTTTACCTTCTATTTTCATCCCTTTCTTTTCTCCGTTGTGCACAACCAGCCATCGGTTGTCTGTCCGCAGCCCATAATCTTGAGGCATGAGATAGGGTTCATACATGGTGAAGACATCCGATTCGTAAACTCCTATTTTATAACCTGTTTTTCTGTCCGGATAGTTTTCCTGCGGTCCTCTTCCATACCATTTGACATGTTTGAACTGCTTGTCCAAGACCATGGAAACGCCCAACCTGGGTAGCCATAGAGGCATTTTCCCGTTGGGGATTATTTTGTGCTTGATGTACATTTTGCCGGAGTCATCAATTTTGTATGTAAACAGACTTTCAAATCCGTAAGATTCTATACCGCTGACATACAAATCCTTCTGCCATTCTTCTGTGTCGCCCAATCTGATGATTTCGCGTGTGTTGATTATTATGTTACAGGCGTTTTGGGATACATTGAAGTCGGTGAGTTGGGTTGTCGGTCTGTCAATGCCAATGGAATAGAATTCTGTCGCAACATGATGGCCATATCCTTCTTTCCAATTCGGAGATTTTGCATTGGCGGAACACCATGCATCCAGTTCGTTGGCCAACGGGGCTCTCCAAAAGTTGACTTCCAGCGGTTCTTTAAGCATCTCGGTGTCTTCAATCATGAAGGAACACAGTTTGCCGTTGTTTTTGTTGAATCCGTATTTGAAGTTGTTTCCTTCAATCGTTACCATGCTGTCGTTTTCTTGTATTCGGATTTCTCGGGCTGTGGTTTTAACAGGTAATGGCTGTTCGAACCAGTTCAGTTCCAATTGGTCCCAAGCTACCTCAAAGCCTTTTTCGGCCCATAATGTTTTTTCTTTCAGGCATGAAGTTATGCTGAGTCTATATTCAGTTCCGGGTTCTATTTTCGGTTTGGTGTAGTTGATGGTGAGTGTATCTTTGGAAAGAGGCAGTGTGTTTGTGTGCAATACACCGCTTTCAAGTACTCGGTTATCGGCCTCCAATTGCCATGTAATTTGATATGCGCTTGAGTTGGTAAATGCATGCCTGTTCCATAATTCTACCATGCCGTTTTGGGCATCAATGAGTGAGAAAACAATGGGTTGGGCGCTTTTTTTCATTTGCCACATTTCCGGTTGTACACTTCTGTCGGGCCAAATACTACCGTAAGTTCTGGCCCCTATACCGTAGCTGTAAAAGGTTCCATGATTTGTTTCTTCCTCAAAATCGAGTCGTAAAAGAGGTTCGTATGTAGTTTGTTTTTCGTCAAACAGGGCCTTGTCATATATGACTACATTGTCAATGAGTGCATCGCACAGATATGTGTTGGTCTCCTGTCCGTGCAGTTCGGCATTGCGACCGACATTTACGGGGAAAGGAAAGTTCTTTATGTGTCCCGTTGCATTTGTGCTGTCGGCTATGATGTTGTCTATACATATGAACATGCGTTTACCGTCATACACACCTTTGATATTGTGCCAGTTGTTTTCCCAGTTTTCCGGTAGTTTTGTTTTCAGACTGTGCTTCTTATTGGTATAGAGGTAAAATTCCAGACTGTCTCTACCTGTTTGTTGGAGACCGAATTGGTAACTTCCTTTGGTAATGAAGATGCCGCTACTGTAATTCAATTTTCTTGGAAACACATCACATGACAAGGTGAGTTGATTGCTTTGTATTTCCAACTGGTGTTGTCTGTATATTTCAACCCATTGGTCGTGACCGTTCAAATCCAGCACATGATTCTGTTTTTCTTTCATACGTTGTGCATTTCCCATAATGTGTACGGGGGTATTGTATTTTGATTGGTCTTTCAGAATTCTGACCGGCTCGGTCAAGCCTACACTGACAAAATCCCATATGGCACCTCCCATGAGTTGGGGATATTTGTATATGACATTCCAGTATTCATCCAAACCGCCGCCGCCATTGCCGGCAACCGACAGATATTCGTCCATGAAAGAGGGCCTCTTTTCGCCTCTGATGCCCAATCCAAGTTCAACTTCAAGCTCGAACGGGGTAGGGTATCTTGGACCTATGATATCTTCGGCAGGATGCGAGAATGCATTTCCTCCATACATCCAATAGCGGGTCGGATCCAGTTTTTTGCCTTCCAGAACCACTTCTGTAATGTTAAAACCTTCACCGCTTTCGTTTCCGGCACTCCAAAACAGGATACATGGATGATTCCTGTCTCTAAGAACCATTCTTCTTACTCTTTCTTTGTACATGTCTGTGAAGCGTGCATCATTGCATACGTATTCGGTGGCATGTGCTTCATCGCCAACTTCGTCAATGATATACAGACCGTATTCGTCGGCCAATTCCAAGTAACGGTTTACGGGAGGGTAATGTGATGTTCTGACTGCATTGAAATTGAATTGTTTCAATATTGTAAAGTCTTTTCTGATAGTCTCTTCAGTAATAACATGTCCGGTTTCCGGATGTTGCATGTGCGAATTTTGAGCATGAATTTTTATGGGTCGTCCGTTCAGGTAAAACACACCGTTTCTTATCTCTGTCTCTTTAAATCCGATTTTGACAATGGCTTGGTCGGCAGTGTCATTCTGCATGCCGATGAGTGACATACGTAATGTGTACAAATAAGGTGTTTCTGCCGTCCATTTCAGTGGGCTGACAATGTTTTTTGCCATATCAATGGTCTTCTCGCCTGAATTTTCAAGGCAGAACTGACCGCTTTCAATCTGGGTAACAGGCTGCCGGTTATTGTCGATAAGTTCGGCTTTCAACTTGTATTTCTTTGAAGGAGCATTCCGATATCTTTTAACGGTAGCGATGATCCGTAATTCAGCATGCTCATAATTGTTATCCAAATCGGTGATAATCTGCCAGTCAAAAAGCCGGTCCACGGGGCTTGCATAAATGTATACATCATCAAAAATGCCTGCCAGTCTCCAATAATCCTGTCCTTCCAGATAGTAACCGTCGGAATACTTGACGACAAAAATGGTCACATCGTTTTCACCGCTCTTCAAATAGGGGGTAATGTTGAATTCAGCCGGTTCCTGAGCTCCTTCATTGTAACCGACCTCTTTGCCGTTTATCCAGATGAAATAGGCTGAAGCCACTTTTTCCAGACAAATAAAAATTTGTTTTCCTTCCCAATTTTTCGGCATGCGGAAATGTTTCCGATAGATTCCGGTCGGATTATATTCCCTGGGAACATATGGAGGATTGGCGGTAAATGGTGCTGTTACATTGCGGAACAGCTTGTCCCCGAATCCTTCCATCTCCCAATTGCCGGGAACTGTTATTTTGTCCCATTTGAGTTTTCCGTGAATAAGGGCATCAAAATCTTGTGCTGCTTCATAAGGAGTGTTGTAGAATTTAAATTCCCATGTTCCATTGAGTGATATATGCTTTTCTGGGATATAGTGACTACGGCTACTTTCCTGATTCTGTTCATATATGGCAGGATTTTCAATATATGATTCCAGGCCTGACAGGAAATTTCCGGTGGCTGGATTTGCAATTGAACAGAAAAAGATGCAACCAGATATTAAGGATCGGAACTTGCTCATATTACGGATAAATATGTGTTTTTCAATTACATTCGGCATATTTTCGTGAACCTGTTTGTGTAATGGTTCGTTTTATGCCGTGTTTTTTCAGGTTTTACTTGACAAAGAATGACGTTTCTGCAGTGATACAACCCAACTCGAAACTTCTGGCCCCAGGGCTGCAATTGCCAACTGTTACCTTGTATTTGCCTGGGCGTATGACAGGAACTCCATTGGCTGTTATTGTTTCCAGCATGTCTGGAGTTATCTCAAATTCCATCAACCTTTCTTCTTGTGGTTCAAGTGTGATTCTTCGGAACGATTTGAGTGAATACAGCGGATTGTCCATGCCGGCACCTGGTAATGTCACATAGAGTTGCAAGACTTCATCGGTTTTGTAAGAACCGGAGTTTTTAACCAGGAAATTTAGTTTCATGCGATCATTTTTTTTGATATGATTAGTATTCAGACGCAAATCACTTATTTCAAGGGAGGAATATGTTAATCCGAAGCCGAACGGATACATGGGTTTTTCTGTCATATATCTATATGTACGTCCTTTCATGGAATAGTCTTCATAATCAGGCAATTGTTCTTCGTCAGCAGGAAAAGTAACCGGTAATTTGCCTGATGGAGATACTTTGCCGAAGAGAATGTCGGCCAAGGCCAATCCTCCCGCTTGTCCCGGATACCATGCCATGATAACAGCATCAGCCAATTGTGCTACTCTGTCCAGTAAGATTGGGCTTCCTCCTGTCAGAACAACTACGATTCGAGCCTTTCTGTCCGGCACATTGCTGATTTTTTCCAAAAAATCAATTTGATGTTGGGGTAATGCCAGCGACAATCTGTCACCCATATGGCAAGAGGCAATGGCTTCTCCTTCTTCACCTTCCAACAAGTTGGAAATTCCCAGAAAAACAATCACGACATCTGTTGCAGCAGCTTCCGCAGTAACCCAGTCAACGGGGTTTATGTTAGGAGTTGTCGGCATTATTCCTTGTTTGTAATTAATGGTAGCTGCAGATGGCGCTTCGGAAACAATGCCTTCCAGAAATGTGTGGCAATTATCGTTCAGGCCATAATAATTACCTAACAACACATTGATGTCGGCCGCAAAAGGCCCGGTGAGGTATATGTTTTTTATATCGTTTGATAATGGCAAGGTATTGTGTTTGTTTTGCAGGAGTACCATGGATTTTCGGGCTGCTTCCCGTGCCAGTTGTTGGTGTGCGGGGCTACATATGGCAGAATCACCGATTTGGCTATATGGATTACTGGTATTTTCTCCGAGTATGCCAAGTCTGATGCGTGTACACAACAAAGGCCGCAACAGGCTGTCTATTGTACTCTCGGAAACCAGTCCTTGTTTTACTGCTTCCGGTAAATGCTCGTAGGTGGTGCCACAGTTTAGGTTTGCACCGTTTTTTGCAGCCAGGGCGGCTGATTCAATAGCGTTTTCGGTAATCTTGTGATACAGATGAATATCATCCAATGCTCCGCAGTCAGTTACTACATGTCCCTGGAAATTCCATTTTTTACGCAATATGTCAATCAGCAATAACTTGCTTGCCGATGCGCTTTCTCCATATACTCTGTTATAGGCACCCATGACTGCATCTACTTTTCCGACTGTCACCAATGCCTTGAATGCCGGCAAATATGTTTCATACAAATCCTTTGTAGTCGGATATACGTCAAATTCATGCCGCAGGGCCTCCGGACCGGAATGTACGGCATAATGTTTCGCGCATGCTGATGTTTTAAGGTAATACGGATGATTTCCTTGCATGCCTTTAACAAAGGCAATTCCCAGATTTGAGGTCAGGTATGGGTCTTCGCCATATGTTTCCATGCCTCGTCCCCAACGCGGGTCTCGGAATATGTTTACATTGGGTGACCAGAATGTTAGTCCGGCATATTGTGAATAATTTTGTGCTTGTTGGGTAATGTTGAATTTTGCCCGTGCTTCATCGGAGATTGCATTTGCTACACGAAAAACAAGCTCCGTGTCGAAGGTAGCTCCCATGGCGACAGGTTCTGGAAAAACAGTTGCTTTTCCGTTTCGGGCAACTCCATGCAGGCTCTCGTTCCACCAGTTGTAGGGCAATATGCCCAAACGTGGAATTCCGGGAGCGGAATTGACCATTTGTCCACATTTTTCTTCCACGCTCATTTGGGCGAGCAAACTGTCTATTTGTTGTTCTATCTGATTGTTGGTACTGACCTCGTATTTCTGGCTATGGGAATATATGCTTTGACATGAAAGCAAAATGCATAAGAATATGTTTTTCATGCGGAGATGCATTGTTGGTAGGGTTTTGTAAAAGAACGATAAGGCAGGCCCTGAACTAATGCCTGTTTGTTTGGCCTGCCTCATCGTTTGAAAATACCTTAGTCTTTGATGAATTTGAATGTGGTATTTGTGCCGGATAGTTTGAGCAAGTATATTCCTTTTGCCAGGCTTGAAACGTTGATTTCGCCGTTTTCATGCTGCGACAAACAAACTTGCTGTCCTGAAACATTGTATATGGATACAGTCTCGTCGTTTTCGATGCCTTGGATATGCAATGTGTTCTGAACAATGCTCGGGTAGAATCTGATGTCCGATTTTATGGAAACAGCAATATCTGTAGGCTGCTTTTCTTCTTCTTTCCCGAGGCGTATTTTGTCTATGGAAATTTTTTCACCGCCGGCTCCACCGGTCTTATCATAGAAACGTATTTTTTTGATTTTTGTCAAATCAATGGCAGATTCTCCAAACTGGAATGTTCCGCCTCCCCAGACGATATACTTGGAATCATCGCCGGTGTCGGTGCCGGTATTGTCCACTAACCGGATCTGGAATCCTCCGTTTGTTGTAATTATTTCCATTTCCGGGCATGCACTGATGTCGATAGGATTCTGGAAGGAAAATTCACATAGCTGTCCCCAATTGGGATTTGCTTTGGTCGTAAAGTTCAATGCGCCATCACTGATTGTATAACCGGAGCCGCCATCGACCAGGAAGCTGACATTGTCATCGGCAAATGTATCACTGTCAAAATCATCTATATAATATGTTTTTTGTGGTTCAGGAGTGCTTCCCAGCTTGATTTTGGATATGGTTACGGTTCCGTTCAGCGGGCCTGCATCCTGCGTCTGGATCTGTATGGTTGTTATCTGTGTCAGATCAATATTGTTTTGCATGTCAGTTGTTGCAAAGTTATATTGCTTGTCAAAAGAACTTGTTCCTGCAAAATTGATGTTTGTGCGCCATATTTGGCTGTCGGATGGAGCCATTTTTCCGGTGTTGTCGCCCAATCGGATTCTTACACGGGTCTGATTCTCCGTTGTCGTTTCTGTTGAACCTTTAAGCAACAGTGTTGCATCGTCCGACAGGTCAATAGGCGTATCAAAATTGATTGTAAGGACATTTTTATATTGCCCCAGGTTGTTTAGTGTTATGACAAGACCATTTTCAGTCGTTTCATAGCTGGAGGAACCTTGTTCTGTAGACAATGTTACTCCTTCTGGAAACGGAGTGGTCGTGAAGTCACTTTCAAAGCTTGTCGTGTTGTACACGGTTTGTGCATGCAAGCATGCTGCGGATACCAATAATCCTAATGAAAATAATGTTTTTTTCATGACTGTTTGTTTTGTGCTTTTTTCAAGCGGTTAAGAAAAGAGTTGATTATAATAAGATAGCGCTATCTCTCAGTTGTTATGAAATGCAAAGCATCGGAAAAGACTCCTCCGCACCAACCGATCATTTGTCCGGCCGGATAGTCAGCATAATCCAGAATATTTCCATTTATGTTATATTTTTCGTATAGGTTTCCTGGTTCTCTTATCACAATATTGCTGCGATTATCCATATAACTTTCCGGTTTAGGGGAGTTATAGTTTTTTGTAATGATGTTCAAATAATTTCTGGCAATTCTTTCAGCATCTTTCCTGTATCCATATTTGTCCAAAGCCCGATAGCATACATATTGTACCGGTGGCCATATGCTGTTGTGATCCCATTGGTATGTTATGGGACTTGTGGTGTGCTGGCAAAAGCGTATTCCATTGGTTGTTTCCAGAATGTTCAAATTTTTTACAATCCGTTTGGCTTGTTCCTGAGTGGCAAATCCCCACAACATCGGATAAAAAGTTGCGTATGAAATAACGGGATTTAACGTGTCTGTAACATAATTGTAATCGACAAATGCCCCTCTGTTTTCATCCCAACAATATTTGTTGATCAAATCCTTGCGTCTGTCGGCTTTTTGTTGCCATTGTATTCCGGAATAGTAATCCAGTTCCTGTTCTATTTTAATGAAATTCATTTCATACATCCACAGGTTCGCATTCAGTTCAACTGGAACATAATTGCAAATCTGGCGTTGGAATCTTGGAGTGAAGTCATATCCGGATTCGCATTCAGCAATTACATTTGCTCCGAATTCTTTCTTTGCCAAAACTCCTTGAGGTTCAGGATATTTTTTGAATCTTGTTTGCTTTAAGGCATCATATACTCCAATCAACACAGAATCATGTGCATGTTGTCCGTAGCGTTGCAGACCGTATATGTCTGTATTATGATCTTCTATGATAGAATCTGTCCAGAATTCGTATTCTTTCCGCAAGGCGAGATAGGCTTTTTTCAGCCATTTCAGATTGTGTGTTTCCGGAGATTGTGAGAAATAATAATCACACACGATCATTGACAAAAAAGGGAACTGGCTTCTGTCGTATCCCCAAGATACAGTCGCATTGGGCACGTATCCATATTTGTCGACTAGAAATATCAGATTGTCGACATTGTATTTTGCCAGTTCGTACTTGCCATGTAACAACAGTCCTTTCTGTATGAAATATAAATCCCAATAATACAAGATTCCGCTTTCCAGAGCATCGGAGAAGGGGTAGGGAACTTCCGAATTGGTGGAAACGTAATTCTCCCAGCTGTTGGCGACAGTTGCTTCAATGTTTTGCCATGTTGTATTTCTTTTGTTGATACAGTGACTGCGTAGCAAGAGAAGAATTGCAATGATGCATGCCGGCAATAAAACCAATATGGTAATTCTTTTTCTCATAAGTGTGTCTTGTCAGTTCCATGAGTCAAGGTCAAACTCGTTTATGTTGTTTTTATCAATCAGCGTGGCTTCTACCAAGACTGTTTGCTCAGTGGCCTGTTTGTGCGACAGTGCTATGGTAACTTGAGCAATTGCATCACCCAAGGCGGCCGGTGAAATGGCGATGGTGGCATCCAACTTACCGTCTGCAACCATGGATTTTGCTTCTGGCGAACCGCTGATGTTGATTAGAATTACTTCATTTTCTTTTCCAGCTTCGGTCAGTGCGCTGTAAATCCCTTTGGCAGTCACATCATCATAGGCTATGAACGCATTTACGTTTTTTCTCAACAGTGCGGAGGCCGTTAGCTTTGCACTTGATTCGCTGGCGCAATAGCGGGCAGCTCCATTGTTCAGGTTAGGCATGTATATGGCAGGATCCAGCGTGTTGGTTATTCCTTGTGTCAGCAATGCTACATTGGCGTTAGAAGTTCCATCTGTATAGAAAATGGAATAATCTGCTCCATCGGGCATATTTTGAGCAAGATATTCGGCTGCTTGTCGGGCGGCATCTTCATAATCGGCAGAAATGACAGCATCGATGCCATCGCAATAAGTGGCATTCAGTAGAATGACAGGAATTCCTGTTTGCTTGCATACTGCAATTTCATCATGTATGCTGTCAATATTAATAGGTTCAATGACTATAGTGTTGAATTTTTGATATGCCATGGATGAAAGCTGGGCTTTTTGTGTGGAAATTTTTCCGGATGCATTGGTCAATACCATGTTTATTCCGCTGCTCATTACTTTTTCATTGGCGGTATTATATATTACCTGATTATAAGTGCTTGGAATATTAGGCGTGGAGAATCCGGCAACCATTTTTGGTGATGATGTTTCTTGTTCACAACCTGTAAATCCCAACACGAACGGTAACAAATACAAAAGCGATTTTGGTTTCATGATTTTATCATTTAAAAATTCAATAGTAAGATTTTGGGTATCGTTGCACATGGCAAAAGTACTTGTTTTTTCATGTTCTCCAAAAACACAAAATATGGGAACGGCCTCTTTGAGCGAACTGTATCTATTTGATATTGTGTGTTTTATATGCATTTTGCGAGGTTCAGAAAGGGACAATAGCATACATAAATGAACGAAATGTGCGGATTGGCAATATAGATGAACAAATATCGTTTCATGCTTTGGGATGTTAGCATACAACATTGGGATGAATTTGCAGATAAACTAAAAACAGCTTATATATATTTGCAGCGTCAATTTTATCACAAACATATCATGAAGAAAAATTTTATTTATTACAGTATGGTTCTGTGCAGTGCATTGGGCATTGCAACGACCAATGCGCAAGATCTTATAGAAGATCATGAGGGAAATGTATACGAGGTTGCAACCATGGCTGATGGCCGTAAGTGGATGTTGGAAAGCCTTCGGGTGAAAACCGATTTGGAAGGCAATCCTATTCAATATTATGCAAATACTCATAATGGTTTACAAACAGAGGAAGAAGCCGGGGTGCGTTACGGATACGCATATACAGTGGAAACCTTGTTCGGTTTGTCTGAGGTTTATTCCAAACATCCTGATTTTCCCGCACGTGCCCGCGGGCTTTGTCCGGAAGGATATTATGTGCCGACAAACTGGCCGGATGAAAACTTGGCGCATGAAGGTGATTGGCAAAAGCTGATCCGTAGCTATAACGGGACTCCTACCTGGTGGAGCGAAACGGCTAACTGGAATGATATGATAAATGCTTTGCGGATTTCCGTCGGAGATGGAGTTGGAATAGAAAATTCATCAGGGAATGGTGATCCCGGCAAGTTTACCATTGCACCAGACGGGACAGTGACTGTTTCGGGTTGGTCGCATTGGCACGCATCAGGACCGGTTGAACACGACAGGACATTGGGACTGAATTTGGCGACAGACAAACCCGGAAACACGGCAGCCGGCTATGAGTATCTCTCAGCAGACAGAGCGGCCTATTGCAGATGTGTCGAGAATCGTAAAGTGAGTGTTTCATTCGAGGACTTTTCAGACTTGAGCGTAACAGTACGTCTTACGGATTCTTTGGAATGGAACAGTTATGACTCACGGGAAGAATATACCAGAATTTGCAAGGAAAATTTCAAAGTAACGGAAAAGGATGGTGCTGAAATAGAAATTTATGATATTGCCATTTCGGCGGATGCAAAAACATTTCAGTTGTTTGCAGATTTCGATACGGAAAAAGCATATGAGCTGACTTTTTTGGACGCTCGCTTGGCAGACAAGGACATAAAAATGGGTGGTTACACTTTTAACAACAATGAACCACTTATTTTTGGAAAGAGTGATACCGGACTGCAAGTGAAAAAGTACATACAGAATGTATATGTTTCCGATAATAAACTGAATATCCTTTCTGAGAAGGACTTTGAGGCATGTGTATATAATGTGTTAGGTACGGAAATAGCCCGCTTTCCCGTAGCGTCAGGACATACTTTGTTTGATCTGTCCGGTTGTCCTTCCGGGGTTCTTCTCATACGTTTGTTTGAACCTGACAGCATGGAATCATTCACGTGTAAAGTAAGGAAATAAAAAAGGAAGAAAAGACGGTCGGGCAAGATGTTGTCAGAGCCGGACCGTCTTTTGTTACCTATGTATTGGATTAGCTTTTGCTGGTCCTGGGGGAATAATTGTTGGAAAGTTGTTATCAAAATGAAAAAGACATTATTATTTATTTGTACATTGCTGTTGCATTCACTGGTACTTCTGGCACAGAACAAAACAGTTAAAGGCAGTGTATGGGGAGATGGCGAGCCATTGATAGGCGCAACTGTTATGCTGAAGGGTTCAACAGTGGGGACAATTACGGATATAAATGGAAATTTTACATTGGAAATATCCGATTCGGAGAATGCCGTTATCGAGTGTTCATATGTGGGTTTCCAAACCCAGACGATACCTTACGATGGCCAGGATTTGTTGCAGATTACCTTGCAACCCAACACGGAGGTGATAGAAGAGGTCGTTGTCGTTGCTTATGGCTCACAAAAGAAAGCTGATCTGACCTCCTCGATTTCCGTAATCAATGCAGATGAAGTAGCATCTGTACCAGTGGCCAATTTAAGTCAGGCCATACAAGGAAAGGCGGCCGGTGTTACGGTTGTGCAAAGTGGTATTCCGGGAGCAGATGCCTCTATTCGTATTCGTGGCACGAATTCCGTAAATTCCACGGAACCATTGTATGTGGTTGATGGAATACCCGGAGCTCCGGCACCAAATCCGAATGATGTGGAAAGCCTGCAAATTCTGAAAGATGCGGCTACTTGTGCATTGTATGGGGCACGTGGTTCAAACGGTGTAATTGTCATAACAACCAAAAAAGGTTCAAAGGGGAAACCGAGAGTTGATTATTCCGGATATGTCGGTTGGCAATATCCGAACAACATAGTGGAACTTTTGGATGCAAACGAATATATCCAGTTTGTAAATGAAAATTATCAGATTAACCAATTAGGTGGCCAATATGCCAATGGCTATAACCTGATTCCGAAACGGGTACAGGAGGCCATGTTGCATCCGGAAACCATGCAGAATACCGACTGGTTCGGCGAATTGTACCGCATGGCGCCCATG
Organism: uncultured Bacteroidales bacterium; assembly: GCA_944321895.1. GTDB lineage: Bacteria > Bacteroidota > Bacteroidia > Bacteroidales > Paludibacteraceae > CALUNA01. Next base: position 41,835 of record CALUNA010000019.1, read on the forward strand.
ACCAAGCATTCGCTGTCAGTGGCAAGTGGTTCAGAACATGTTTCAAATTATATTTCATTGAACTATCTGAACCAACAAGGCATACAAGTTTCCTCCGGATTTGAAAGTTTTAATTTGCAGGTAAATACGGATGTTCGATATGGGATATTTCATTTGGGAGAAAGTTTGAACTTGTATAGTAAAACTTCGAAGAACACCAGTTCACAGGCAGAGTCGGCATTGCGTAACACTCCACTGATTCCGATATATAATTCTGAGAATGAAGGAGGCTTTGACGGAGCTTCTGACAGCATGGACAACATAAATCCTTCCAATCCGTTGGCATCGATAGCTTTGAATCCTGCTTCCAACCGAAATGAAGGGTTGTCAGGCAACGTGTATATGGATTTTACCATATTGAAAAACTTTGTTTTCAAAGCCAGTCAGTCGTTGAAAATAAATTACAATTCGCAACAGGAAATCAATCTTCCACATGTGGCAGGAAGTTCATCTTTGCCAAACACGGCAATGGAACAATACAGAGGGCGCGACTTGTCATCCGCCACGGAACTCACACTGACGTATGCCAGAAAGTTCAATGAACACAATCTTAATGTAATGGCAGGTTATACGTGGGAATATGGACTCAGTGAGAACATGACGGGTTCAGCCGATAAGTTCAATGTCAGACTGCCGGTTTCTTTTGCATCCAAAGCATCCGATGCGGTTATGGTTGTCGGAGGCGGCTGGGGAGAATGGGCAATAGAGTCGTTCCTGGCCCGCATACTGTATGACTATAAGGGAAAATATCTGTTTACAGGGAATTTCCGCAGGGATGGTTCTTCAAAATTTGGTGCAAATAACCGTTATGCAAATTTCCCGTCCTTTTCTGCCGGTTGGCGTATTTCCGAAGAGGACTTTATGGAACCGACGCGTTCGATCCTCGATAACCTGAAAATCCGTGCGAGTTGGGGACTTTTGGGAAGTCAGTTTGGCATAGGCAATTATGAGAAGGATGTCAGTTTGCAAACGACAGCCGTATATGTGCTGAACAACACTATTGTTCCGGGTACAACACTGAACAAAATCGTGAATGACGATTTGCGTTGGGAGGAACAATCGACTGTGGATGTTGGTGTGGATTTGGATATGTTCAACCAGATCCTTTCATTTACGGGGGATTATTTTTACAAGAAGACGACGGGCATGCTGATAGATGTTCCGGTTCCGACATCGGGCGGACTGGGCTATAACTCATCCATGTTGCTGAATGCGGGAGACGTTCAGAACTGGGGAGTGGAACTGGCATTGACAGCCCGAAAGAACCGCGGCGAGTTTACTTGCGATGCGACAGCGAATTTTACGCTGGAACGCAATAAAGTGCTGCAGTTGGGAACTGCCAATCTGCCTATCACCGGAGGTCAGACCCAACGTTTTGGTGAAGGAATAACACGAACGGAAGTCGGTCATCCGCTGGGAATGTTCTACGGATACCAAATGGAAGGTATATATCAGATAGGTGACAGTGATATTCCAGATGGTCTGGCTCCGGGCGATATCCGTTTCAAAGATATATCGGGTCCAGATGGAGTTCCTGATGGACAAATAACAGCCGATGACCGTACATTTATCGGCAATCCGTTTCCAGCATTTACATGCAACCTTGGCTTCAATGCATATTGGAAAGGATTTGATTTCAGTATATTCCTGCAAGGCGTTTATGGCAGTGACATATTCAACGAAACAAGATATTGGACCGAAGGCATGAAAGATTTCCATCAGCAAGGCAAGGCCGTCTTGGAACGTTGGACTCCGACCAATCCGTCAAACACAATGCCACGTGCCGTTCAAGGCAATGCTTACAATTTGCAGATATCTGACCGGTTTGTGGAAGATGGTTCATTCTTGCGTCTGAAAAACTTGTCGTTGGGTTATACAATTCCGGCAGAAATCATGCAAAAGATACATGTGCAGAAAGCCCGGGTATATGTAATGGGTCAAAACCTTGCTACATTGACCAGATATTCCGGATTCGATCCGGAAATCAGGAACACGGCCGATTCATGGATAAAGGCAGTCAACATGTACAACGGTATTGACAGAAGTGTATATCCTGTGGCAGCCAGTTTCTTTGTCGGACTGGAGTTGAGTTTCTAAAATCAAAAATACGGAAAAATGAAAAATTATATTATGAGATATGCCGGTTTAATAAGTCTGGCATTATGTTGCAGTTGTTCCGATTTTCTGGAGCGTACCAATCCGGAAAGCGAAACAGAGGCTTTTTTTACCAAAGGTGAAACGGAAGCGGTCAAGATTGTGAATGCCGCCTATTCCGTAATGCAGAAAAACTCCATGTATATGCGCGGTATAGAAATCATCAATGCCGTCCGTTCAGATGAAGGTACAATTACGCCGAATACATCCAAAATGGAGGAGAATGTGGTTTCGTTGGCAACCTATCAGAACAATGCATCCGAGAAAATGACGGAAATGCTGTGGCGTGAACTCTATGATGGAGTCCATAAATCAAATGTCGTCATAGAACGTGTGCCGAGCATGAACATATCGGATGAAATGAGAAACCGGATTCTCGGGGAAGGATATTTTCTGCGGGGATTTTACAACTTCCATTTGGTCATGTATTTCGGAGAACGGATTCCCATGCGTGACAAAACGGCATCTTCACAAACCGATTTGGAAAAAGGGCCGGCTGAAAACGGACAAATATGGAATCTTATCATGAATGACTTTGCAACCGCTCAGTCATATCTGGAAAAAGCCAACTATACGAATAATTCAAGCGCGTATGAGAAAGGACGCGCAACATTGGGAACCGCTACGGCCTATTTGGGAAAAGCATATTTGTATTATGCACAAATGGTACTGAAAAACCAAGGCGACGCACTGGTTTATTATAACAAGGCAGCCGCGGAATTTGCCAAGGTAATCAACCAGGAAGTTGGCACATACGCCTTGCAAACATCGTATCGGGATAATTTCACAAACGCGAATGAATACAATACGGAATCTTTGTTTGAAGTCGGTTTTACTTTTTCTGGAACAAAAGTCTGGGAGGTGGACCAGGACAATGCGGACTGTGTGGAAATGAACTGGGTTTCCATGATAGGCGGCATGACATCCGACTGCGGCGTGGAATCGCCGAGATATTGGAACTATGCAGCCACACGGAGATTATTACGCCAATATGAAACCGACGATTACCGCCGGATTTACACCCTATGGGCTGAAAATGGTGCCTGGTACAAGGAAAAGGAGCTCATATATGCTTACAATACCGATGCGGAAAGTGCAGGAAAAGAATCGATGAATTTTCCGATGAATCCTTTTGTGAAAGGAGAGGATAATTTGTACATAAGTTTCCGGAAATATGATTACGACTTCAACCAGCAGACAAACGAATATGTCGGTAAGGCAATCAATGGCTTGAGCGATATAAACATACGCACAATGCGTTATGCAGATGTATTGCTGATGTACGCGGAAACACTGGCTTTGGGTGCAACTGATGTGGCTGGAAAACCAATCGCCGCATGTCTGTCTGAAATTCGCCAGCGGGCCAACAACATGATTACCGCAGCCGATGATCCATATCAGACGGAATATGGCAATCCGTTGCCCTATTTTACCCGCCAAGGACAGTTGCCCGATGCATATCCGTTTGGTGACGACCTGACAAAAATACAACATGAAAGAATGGTAGAACTGGCAGGAGAGTCTCACCGCTATTTTGATATTATCCGTTGGTTCAATGCAGGTATTCTGAAAGATATTGATCCCTCATCTTCGACACGCGGGGCAACTATCAACAGCGTTGATGAACTGAAAGAAAAAGTAATCAAGGAACCTGCTTTCCAAGGAATTTTCGTATTGCCTGTTCCGCAATATGAACTGAATACTAATCGTAATATGATACCGAATGAAGCCAATTGAAAAAACAATATGTTTATGGCTCTTATTGCTGTTTTCCATGACAGTGTATGGAGATCCGAAATTAAACCTGAAAATAGATTGGAATGAAGAAACATACGTCCTGACCAAGAAGCATTGGTCAGTAAACGATTATGAAATTCTTCATCCGCAGAAGGTTGTGCAAACCGGTCTGGTTGATTATGCCCGGAAAATATCGCCGGCAATCATACGCATCCACCAAGCGCAAATTGCCGACACATGGAGCGACGAAATCTTGCATACGTGGAACTATGAACGTATAGCCGCATCCTTCAATGCTGCCCGCAAGGCATATGGCAATGCAGTTGTGCTGCTGAATCCGATTTGCCGATGGCCTAAATGGTTGACGACAAAAGAGGGATTAACAAGTGAACAGGCCGACAAATTGGTGGAAATGTGCCGCGACCTGGCCATATTCATTAAACAACATCCGGAATGGAATGTCGGATATTGGGAAATCCTGAATGAAGGAGAACAGTATTGGGAAGACAATGATATTTTGCCCGAATATTGGAATTTGTTTAACAGAATAGCCGGTGCCGTTAAAGAAGTGCTGCCGGAAATGAAAATAGGCGGGCCTGCTCTGACCTGGCCAAAACCAATGTGGCTGTTGTCATTTCTGGATTGTTGTGGGAAAAACATTGATTTTATATCATGGCACAATTACGGATCCGGCAATCCGGAAGTCCAGACCTCTCAAATTCTGTCTGAATCCGTATCGGCCATGGCTGAACATGCTGCATACGTGCGCCAGGAATGTGCTAAAAGAAACCTTGATTTGGAATATTTCCTTACGGAATATAATGTCCAGTGGGTATGGACACCGTTTGATGTCCGCCATGCCAACAATGAAGGTGCCGTATTCCAGGCCTCTGTCATCAACCATTTGGCACCATTGACCGATGGCATCTGTGTGTGGCATCTGAAGGGCCATTCTTACGGATTGATAGATGACAATAATATCATTCGAGCCACCGGCCAACTTTATTTATGGGGAAATGAATACCTTACTGGCAGTGTGAAAAAATATGTTTCGGACAATCAACAGATAGAGGTTGTTCCCGTAGTAAATGACAATGGGCGCAAGGCGATCCTGCTCATCAACAAATCTATCCAATCCGTTGATTTTACAGTCAAGCCGGGTTTGGGTATCCGGCCGGCCCTTGTTATGCAAATAAATGCGGATTGGAAAGAGCCTTTGACCATAAGCAGTAATCAAATGGTATTATTGCCGTATTCATTAACCATTATAGTAGAATAACAAGTAACCTATTAATATTAATTTTATGAAAAAGCATTGCCTGTCTTTATTGTGCATATTATGCTGTTTGTTGGGTAACGTGGAGATTATGTCCGCCCAAAGCAAATTGGGGCCAACATATTATGAAAATGATTTTACCGGCCAGTCTGTCAGTGATGAGGGAACAAACTCCATAACAGGATCAGGTTCGACTATTTTTACCATGGAAGATGGTGCGCTCAAACTAACGCTGGGCGAAATAAAAACCTATGAACAATTTGCTGTTATTGATTTAAGTAATTCTATTGATTTGTCGGACAATGCCAACATAACGTTGAAGATAAAGTCCGAGAATCTGCAATGTGATCCGACGGTAGAAGGGTTTGCACCTTCGATTGTTCTCTTTTTATATGATGAATACGGAACTCGTACGGGAGGGAATAATTCCACTTGGGAAATCAGTGTATCTACTGTAGACAATGAATGGGTCAGTGGAACTGTGGATTTAAGCAAGTATACCACTGGCGTGAATATGGAACGTATAAAAAAAATAGAATTGGGATATTATGGGACACAAACCATAACCCAAGGTACTTTGTATTTTGACTATATTTATTTGGGGAATGTACCTGTCGAATTGCCAATTCAGAATGAAACTACGTTCAGGACGGAATATTATGGCGTTATGGTCAGTGATGCCATACAAAGCACACATGCTGAGAAGGGTGGAGCTTATATGCAGGATGGAAAATTGCACATACCGGTATCTGCATCATATAATGCATGGAATACATATTATACTTTAAGCCTTAAAAATACGATAGACTTGTCACGTGACAAAACCATGAAACTTTCTCTGGAAGTTATCAATGGTGAACAAGCAGCAGGCGAACGTCCTTTGAACCAGGAATTCTCGCCGCGTCTGATTGATGTGAATGGCAAACGTTGCGTGTTGAATGGCAGTGTGCTGGATGGTATAACCCAAGGTGTATATACGTTGGATTTCACCAATGGTTATTTGGAAGATGGTGATTTTGACTTTACCCGGGTGAAAGAATTTCGTTTGATGACGGGAGGTACCAACCCCGGCAGTGGCGAATTGATTTTTGATTGGCTGCAGATAGGAATGGATGTTGTCCGAACGGATCTCACTCTGCTTTCTGTTGATAATTCGCAGGTTTCAATCCGTACAACACCTGAAATTGCGGAATTGTCGGCAGCAGAAATAAAAGTCGAAACGCTTTCCGGTGTGGCGGTGGAACTTGCCGCCGTGAATGTTCTGGCTGATGGTGAATACCAAATCTCGGCAGATTTTTCGGAAGCGACCATCTATTTTCTGGATATAGTCAAAGATGGCATATACATCAATCAGAAACTATCCTTTAACCAAAACGGTAATGTAGTTGTGGTAACTCCTGCCATTAAACAAACTGATGTGGGTCTGATTCGAGTCTTATTCGACAAGCAAGTGGAACTGGTAGCTTCGGAAATATCTTTGCTTGATACACAAACGAATACTCCAATAGCTATTTCCAAATTGACTTCTATTTACAGCGGTTTGGGATATGACATAGAATGTGCATTGGAAGTTGGTGTTTCTGCTGAACTCTCATTTACAAAAGCAGGTTATGAATTTGGTGCACCTTTGTTCGTACGTATAGCCAAAAATCCTGTCATACTGAATGTAGACTGGAATACAGCAGGAGTCCCGCTTACTGCCATGCATTGGGGAGTAAACAATTATGCCGCGGCGTTTCAGGATACGTATGACAAGTTCCATGTGGATTTTCTGAATATGATTCGTCCGGGACTGGTAAGGATACATCGGGCTGGATTGGTGGAAAACTGGACAGATGCTTCGACACGCGACTGGGATAAGGAAAAAATAAAGAATATAATGACCAATGTCACTCCCGGGCATTTGAATTCCAAAGTACTTTTATGTATGGACGAGTGGCCATCCTGGCTTCAGGACGGGGGCGTCCTGGCAACGGATAAAGAACAGGAACTGATAAATCTGTTTGTAAAACTGCCGGGAATAATGAAGGAACTTGGTTTTCAGATTGACTATTATGAAATATTGAACGAACGGGACAATACATATCAAAATGCAGGAAAAATCGATGCTCTGTGGGATTTGATATATCGGATAGCCGTTGCCATGAAACAACAATATCCCGACATAAAGGTCGGCGGTCCGGCATTGACGTGGCCGAATTCAGCCTGGTACAAACCGTTTGTTGACAAATGCAACGGAACGATAGATTTCATATCGTGGCACAATTATGCATCCGGTGATCCGAGCACAACCAACGAGGAACTGTTTTCTGGAATTCTGGAACAGATTGGCACATCATATCCATCTGGTGTTATCAGTTATCTGAAATCAAAAGGTTTGGACGGAAAGATAGAAACCTTTTTGGATGAATATAACGTGCAGTGGACATGGACACCTTATGAACCGCGGCATCATAATCATGTGGGAGCAGCATGGATGGCTTTGCTCATCAAACGACTGGCTATTCAGGGCATGAGCGGGGCTACTGTATGGAATTCAAAAGATGGTTCATATGGCTTGTTGCCAGGTGATTATTATTCGGCACCGGCACAAATGTTCATGTGGGGAGCAAAGTATCTGCGTGGAAACATGAAAACGGTTTCCGGTGACGAAACCGTCATGGAATTAATCCCTGTTGAGTCGGAATCCGGCGTGAAAAGTCTGTTGGTGGTGAACAAATCAGATGAAGTCGCTACTTTGTTGGATTTGTACGCTATTATGGGGATGTCGGATGGCAATAACCTGAAAGGACTTGTTCTGGATGCCTCTACGCAAATATCGGAAAAGGAATATACAACCAAAATGTTGGCGGAAGTGCCTAATGACCTGGTTGTAGAGCCTTATGGTTCCGTTCTGATTACAACAGCGGAAGCAGCTCCCGTTACACCTCCGCAAAATGTCCAGGCCAAGTATGTTCTGCACGATGAAATTTTACTGGCGTGGGAACACGCTGATGTAAACAGACGTGGATTTGATGTAAAAGTCAATGATGAAACCTATGCGCAGGTTTCCGATACATTTTGTATCATCAAGGGCTTGAATCCGAATACGGCATATCAGATTACGGTTTCAACCATGGATGAGTTTTCCAATACGCCTGAAAACGGACAAACACGGTTCAACGTTACGACATTGGCTGTTCCGTTGATTATCAACGACCGGACAATCGGGCAAGGATTACATCAATTCAATTATGATGCAAACTGGTCGGCCAATATATCGCAGAATGCCTATAACGGCGATTTCACACAAACACAAAAGGCAGATGCCACGGCGCAGTTGACTTTCGAAGGAAAACGTGTGGTCATATATGGATATGCAAATACTTCATCTGGTAATATGGGTATATGGATTGATGACCAGAAAGTGTCTGAAATAGCCACGAATAAATATGATGCTTTTTCTTTGATGTATTATGGTAATGCGTTGGAGGACAAGGAACATGTTTTGAAAGTAGTCGCCCAAGATGATAAAATAATTGGTATCGATAAAATCTTGATTTTTGGTTCCCGATTCGAAAATGTAACCAATCCACCCGCAAAAGTAACAGATGTGGAAATTTTACCGACAGACAGGACAATATCGTTGTCATGGGCCGCACCGGAATCGGAAAGTGGTATCCAGAAGTATGTTGTTCAATTGAGCGATGGCCGTCAGGATACGACCGTATATTCACCTGCAATAACCATTGACAATGTAGAACCGGAGCAAACTTACAATATTGTTATCATGGCTTACGACCCATGCGGAAACTACAGTGTATCTGATCCGTTCACGGTTACGACACCGGCTAAAACGATTGTAAACATATATCAGAAATATCCGACAACGTGTTCCATGACAATTGATGGTGAAGCATTGGAAGATGCATGGGGAAATTCACCGGAATATTTGCTGGAGAATTATGTCGGCGATGCCTGTATGCCGGAGAATTTGAGCGCCTCGTTCAGAATGTTGTGGGACAAAAACTATTTGTATATTTTCCTGCAAGTCTGCGATGACAAAATGCCTGATGCTGTTGCTGGATCAGAATTAAATGAAAATGATGGTTTTGAGCTGTTTCTTGATGGTGGAAACAAGAAAGCCGGCGTCTATTCCAGAACCGATGTCTGGTATCAGTTCCAGCTGAATCCGCAAAGTCTGAAGGAAATGTATAACAATAACAACTGGCTGACTGTTGCCGGCAAAAAGACGGATAATGGATATAACGTGGAAATGCGCTACAAATGGTCCGGAATAGGCATGTACTCGATTGCGGAAGACAAGGAATTCGGTATGGAGTTGCATGTCAATGATAATGACAAAGATGGTGCAAGTGGATTGGACCATAAACTGACATGGCATCCAAACACATATTCCGTAAGTCAGAATACAACCTTAATGGCAAATGTCGTACTTTCAGGCGTTTATACAGCGTTGGTGGAAACGGAAGGCCGGATTTTCCGTTGCTATCCGAATCCGGTAAAATCCACGCTGAACATAGATGTTCCGGCTGATAGCTACAAAATCAGGCTCATTTCCTTGTCTGGAGAAAAACTGCTGGAAACGCAGAATGCAAAAACAATATCGCTGGAAACATTACCTGCCGGTTTTTACATTCTGCAAATCAATGCCGGACAGACTGTTTATCAGGAAAAACTGATTAAGGAATAGAAAGTGATGGGAATGTCCGATATGGAAAACCTGTTGGTTATAAAGTTGTTCATGATGTTGTGGATATAGCAGGTGTTTTGTGTCGGATATTCCCGTTTTATTATCTGTGAATCTTGGATTTGTATGCATGCGCGTATATCATTACTTGTGTCAGTGTTGATAATGTCTTTGCCGGAATTCCTGTTTGGCGGAACCCTTTCCTGTTTTTCACAAACAGAATCTTATGGAATTATGAAAAAGGTTACCGATTGGCAAATGGCGGATTTCCCGAATAACCGTTTCCGGCCGGAACATGAGAACTGGATGTGGACAAACGCCGTGTTGTATATTGGCATGGAACATTTTGCGAGGTTGGACACAAGCAACTATTATTATCATTGGCTCGATTCCGTAGCTCGGACGGAATATTATCAGCCGGGGCCTCGAATGTATTATGCTGACGATCTGGCCGTAATCCAGCTGTATCTTGCATTGTACGGAAAATATGGAGAGCCAGAAATGTTTTATCCATCACAGGCACGTCTGGAATTTATTGTTAATCATCCGAGCGAAAACCTTGACTTATGGATAACCGGACGCCGGAACCCGTTTGATCGATGGTCATGGTGCGATGCTTTGTTTATGGCACCGCCTGTTTTTGCCGGAATGGGACGCCTGACCGGGGACACTGCTTATTATCATTTCCTGGAAAAAGAATATTGGGCTACAGTAGACTACTTATATGACCCGCAGGAATGCTTGTTTTTCCGTGACCACAGATATTTCGACAAAAGGGAGGCAAATGGCCGGAAAGTATTTTGGGGCAGGGGAAACGGTTGGGTAATGGCCGGATTGGCCCTTCTCCTGTCCGAGTTGCCTGAAGAATATCCGGAACGGCAAAAATATGTCAAATTATATACCGACATGACAAAACGTATTATAGCACTGCAAGATGAAAATGGCATGTGGCACCCATCATTGCTTGACACAGTTGCTTATCCGGTTCCGGAAACAAGTGCTACAGCACTGATCGGGTATGCAATTGCCTGGGGAATCAATAATGGAATTCTTCCGGAAAGATATGCCGGTGACATAATGAAAACTTGGAAGTCAGTGGTAAAACGCGTGCATCCGGATGGCAGGCTGGGTTATGTACAGCCGATAGGTGCGGACCCCAGGCATATTACAGAAGAACAGACCGAAGTCTATGGGGTGGGTGCATTCCTGTTGTTTGGAACAGAAATATGTAAAATGCAATTATACAATAAATAAATCATGGCAAAGAAGAACATGAGAAAGATTTTTGTTATACTGTTGCTGGCAGTTCCAGTTGTGACATTGGCCCAACAACGCAGGGCTGAACAACGAAATCTGATAAACTCGTCCATAACCGACCAAGACTTGCGTTTGGCATTGGACAAAACCTGGACTCCATTCCCGACAATTCACGAACGGGCTGCGTGGAATAATATTCCCGAAAAATACAAGGAGCAATACATCCGTGCGGCAGAACAATATGCCAATAAAAAATATGAACCGATATACCTGACAGACTGGCTGGCCTATACACGTATTGGAAACAGGAGCATAGTGGATAAGAAACAGAATGAAAGACGGACGGCATTATCTGTTTTCGTACTGGCGGAATGCATGGAGAACCAAGGCAGATTTATAGACCGGATTGCCGATATTGTCTGGATGATATTGGAAGAATCCAGTTGGAGCACGGTTGCTCACCTGAACATACAGAACAAAGGGATTGGGCTGCCGGATGTGACGGACCCTGTAGTTGAACTATTTGCCGCGGAAACCGCCCAGATTTTGGCATGGACCTACTATCTGCTTGGAGACAGGTTAGATGCGGTTTCACCGTTGATTAACCAACGATTGTTTCAGGAAATACAACGTCGTATTCTGAAACCTTATATGAGTTGTATGTATGGCTATCTCGGATTGGACAGGGAGCAGGTAAATAACTGGGATCCATGGATTAATTCAAATATGCTGACTTGTGCAATGATTTTTGAACCGGATAACATGCAACGTTATTATCTTGTGAAAAAAATCATAGCCAGTGCCGATAAGTTCATTAACTGGTATACGCCTGATGGAGGTTGTGACGAAGGACCAGCCTATTGGGGAAGAGCTGGCAGAATGTTGTTTTATCTGTTATTGCAATTCCAGCAAATAACCGAAGGAAAAATGAATATTTTTCACGAGTCGATAATAGAAAACATGGGGTTGTACATAGCAAAAGCATATATTTCAGGCAATTATTACGTCAATTTTGCAGATGCGACAGCCCGGTTGGTATCGGAAGTTGATCCGGGAGCAATTTATTTGTGGGGGAAAAAGACGGAAAATCTGCTTATGCAGGACTTTGGCTGCTTCCTGCTGCGTGAAGAAGGTCTTAATGTTGATTTTAACTTGCCTCATATGGGATTGTCATTATATCAGTTGTTTGCGTTGAATGAAATGTCTGAAAAACAGGGCAAGGAACCCTTGTTGTTGGATGCAAGCCTGCCTGACATTCAAGTGTTCATGGCACGTAGTCATGAAAATAGCCGGGACGGATTCTATCTTGCCATGAAAGGCGGTCACAATGATGAAAGCCATAACCACAATGATGTGGGAAATTTCATAGTTTATTATGATGGCAAACCGTTGATAATAGATGCTGGACGGGCAGTGTACAATGCAAAAACCTTTTCTGATGAGCGATATTCACTGTGGCACACGCAGTCATCATACCATAATTGCCCGGAAATAAACGGATATATGCAGATGGCTGGTGCACAATATGCAGCTTCTGATGTCAAATATCGCCATACGGCCAAACAAGTTTTGTTATCTATGGAACTGGGCAAAGCATATCCGGAGGAAGCTGGCATTGAAACATGGGAACGTTCGCTGCGTTTTCTCAGGAACGAGTCGATTACCGTAGAAGATAAATTCCGTATGAACAGAAAGCCGGATACGGAAAACATGATAATGTTGTTGACATGCCTGAAACCACAAATATGTAATGATGGCATACTGTTGGAATCATCCGGCAGACACAGGTTTGATAGAAATTTTAAAATTGCACTGAGTAATAATCTGGAAGCAAGAATAGAACCATTGGTTCTTACCGATGCCAATTTTATGGAAAACTGGGGAGACACAATATACCGGATTGTACTTGTTGCTCCAAGACTGCTCGAATCAGATACTTATAAAATAACAATTAAATGATGAAGAATATGGCAATGCGATGCAAACTGATGCTGTTCGGTATTTATGGAACAGTATTTCTTTCCGTATTCTGTGGCTGTACGGATAAAACTTCTTCTTTCAGGCCGGGGGCAGTCTGGGCAGATACGGATGGAGTCCCGATTAACGCACATGGAGGTGGTATCTATTCGGAAAACGGAACTTATTATTGGTTTGGCGAATACAAGACGGAAGGGCGTGCAGGCAATACGGCACAAGTTGGCGTGAGCGTGTACTCTTCAGTTGATTTGTATAATTGGGATAATAGAGGTATTGCATTGCAGGTCAACAAGACGGATTCACTGTCAGATATAATTCAAGGTTGCATTATGGAACGTCCGAAAGTTATTTTCAATAAAAAGACGGGTCTGTATGTGATGTATTTTCATCTGGAGTTGCGTGGGCAAGGCTACAATACGGCCCGTACCGGAATAGCTGTCAGTAAAAATGTGATAGGTCCATACCGATATTTGAAAAGTTTGCGCCCGAATGCAGGAATAATGCCTGACGGTTCATACAATGACAGCATGGATTATTTGTTGAGGGATTTGTCCAAAGGTCAAATGGCACGTGACATGACTTTGTTTGTTGATGATGATGGCAAAGCATATCATATATATGCCTCGGAAGAAAACACGACCTTGCATATAGCAGAGCTGACGGATGATTATTTAGGATATACTGGCAGATACCAACGTTTTTTCATTGGTCGCTACATGGAAGCACCGACCTTGTTCAAAAGAGACGGCTGCTATTATTTTATTGGTTCAGGTTGCACCGGATGGGCTCCAAACGCAGCGCGCAGTGCAAGGGCAACTTCCATATGGGGACCGTGGCAGGAACTGGGAAATCCATGCCGCGGCGAAAATGCCGAATTGACTTTCGGAGCACAAAGTACATACGTTTTGCATGTGCCGGAAAAGGACTTGTATATATTTATGGCAGACAGGTGGACACCGGCCAATCCGATAGATGCGAGATACGTATGGCTTCCTGTTACTTTTGAAGATGGTAAGCCGGTAATAGAATGGAGAGAAACATGGAAGTATCAATTATAATATAAATAGAAAAGAAATGGGAAATTCAAAATTTATTTGGTTGATATGTGGCTCATTATTGTGTGCATGTTCAGAGAAAGCAGATTTCAGTTATGAGTTGCAGCCGGAACAACGTTTCCAGACGATACATAATTTTGCAGCATCGGATGCATGGCATTTGCAATATATAGGCAAAAACTGGCCGGAAGCGAAAAAAGAGCATATGGCAGATTTGTTGTTCAGCCAGGAATTGGATTCATGCGGTAATCCCCGAGGCATAGGCTTGTCCATGTGGCGGTTTAATGTAGGCGCCGGAAGCTACGAAATAGGAGAACGCAGCATGATAGAGCGGAAATCGAAACGAATGGAATGTTTCATGTTGCCCGATGGTAGCTATGACTGGAACAAACAATCCGGACAACAATGGTTTCTGCGTGCAGCAAAAAAACGTGGGGTTCCTTACACGTTGGCTTTTTCAAACGCAGCACCTTATTTTATGTCAAGAAACGGCAGTACATTCTCGCCAGATTCGCTTGCAATTAATTTACGGCCTGACCAATATCGTAATCTGGCTTTGTTTTTTGCTACAGTCATGCAGCATTTTGATTCCATCGGACTGGCTTTTGACTATATAAGTCCGCTAAACGAGCCTCAAGTGGATTGGTGGAATGCACGCCAGGAAGGTATGTACGCAACCAACAAGGAATGTTATAAGGTGCTGGATGCCATGAATAAGGTTTGGAAAGAACGCGGCATGAAACCGGATATCGTATTCGGAGAAGCGGCAGATTATAACTTCCTGCTAAATGATAATACGTATCGTCCTCAGGTAGACAACCAGCTCGTCGAATTGTATTCGGATGGCGGGATATATTCCACAAGTACTATGGAGAACGTACTTCCCATTGTATCCGCCCACGCCTATTGGACAACATGGCCGTTGGATGTCATGATAAAAACCAGACAAACGCTGGCAGACAGAATACGGACTATGACTCCTGCGCATGATTTCTGGATGACGGAATATTGCATATTGGAAAAGACGCCAATGATACCGGAAGGAAATTCACAACGTGATTTAGGAATGCGTACGGCATTATATGTCAGCCGGATAATACATGCCGATCTGGCTATCGCCAATAGTTGTGCATGGGGGTGGTGGCTTGCCATCAGTCCATGGGACCATAAGGATGGGCTTATTTACGTGGAACCGCAAAAACCGATTGATGACATAGAAGAAGCAACCATGTCTTTGCGATACGATGGCAACATTGTGACAACAAAATTATTATGGGCATTGGGGAATTACAGCAGGTTTGTCAGGCCGGGTATGGTGCGCATTGGCATAACATCCGGGCAAAAAAACTCAATCGAAGATGAATTGCAGGGAATAATGCTCTCTGCCTACATGGAACCGCAGACGGGAAAAAAAGTCGTTGTTCTGATTAACATGCTTGAAAGCAATAAGATAGTAGAGATTGGTAATCTGAATGATGCCAAAATATATGTCACAGATGAGAATCACAATCTGGAATACATGGGAGAAGGCTGTCATAAGTTCGGAATAAATGCCCGTAGTGTTGTGACACTTGTTGAAAATTAGATATGAATTCTATTTGGAGTGCTGGTTATGAAGAAAATACTTTTGTTTTTATTAGCCTTATTGTCATTTGTGTCAATGAATGGGCAATGTTTTATGTTGAATGTACAAGGCCGTGACAATATCAGCCT
>CALUNA010000020.1 GCA_944321895.1 uncultured Bacteroidales bacterium
ACATAATATAAATTATAATACAGAAATAAACTTCCCAAAAGTAGAAGTTTTTTTCTATATATACAAACAAAGTTGTCAAAAATACCGTTTAACCGATTTTTTATACCGTTCAGCTAATCCAAACGGCAATTCAGCGCAAATCAGGTTGTCGTAGGACTCCTTTCAGGTAATTTTGTACTGTTTAGAAAGTCAGAAATACCATGAATAACAAGAACTTGTCATTTTGGCAACTCTGGAATATAAGTTTCGGATTTTTTGGGGTGCAAATTGCATATTCGCTCCAAAGCGCAAACATAAGCCGCATTTTTGCCACATTGGGTGCAGACCCGCACAATCTCAGTTATTTTTGGATATTGCCTCCGTTAATGGGAATTATCGTACAACCCATTATAGGTTCCATGAGTGACAAGACCTGGTGCCGGTTCGGAAGGCGCATCCCCTATCTGTTTTTAGGTGCGTTGATTGCCGTAATTGTCATGTGCCTGCTACCGAACGCAGGCAGTTTCCACTTTACATTCAAGAGTGCCATGATATTCGGAGTAATATCACTGATATTCTTGGATACATCAATAAATATGGCCATGCAACCATTCAAAATGCTGGTCGGTGACATGGTCAACGAAAAGCAGAAGGGCCTTGCATATTCCATCCAGAGTTTTCTATGCAATGCAGGTAGCCTGGTCGGATATCTGTTCCCATTTTTCTTCACATGGATAGGTATTTCAAATACTGCGGCAGAAGGTGTCATTCCTGATTCCGTCATTTATTCATTTTATATCGGTGCAGCAATATTAATACTGTGTGTCATATATACGACCTTGAAAGTAAAGGAGATGCCTCCAAAAGAATATGCGGAGTTCCATCATATCCAGGAAAATACGGGAAAGAAGGAAAAGGTGAATTTTGTTATTTTGCTTAAAAACGCCCCAAGTACTTTCTGGACAGTTGGTGTCGTACAGTTTTTTTGCTGGGCGGCTTTCATGTATATGTGGACATATACGAACGGAGCCATTGCCGATACTTGTTGGAATACGACAAACGTACAGTCTGCCGAATATCAGGAAGCAGGGAACTGGGTCGGTGTTTTATTTGCGATGCAAGCCATTGGTTCTGTTTTATGGGCAATGGTGATTCCTCTATTCAAGTCGCATAAGGTGGCATACGTAGTCAGCCTGCTGTGTGGTGCAGCCGGTTTCATTTCAACCGCTTTCATCTCCAATCAATACATACTGTTCGGGAGTTATTTTCTGATAGGCTTTGCATGGGCCGCCATGCTGGCCTTGCCTTTCACCATACTGACAAACTCTCTTTCCGGAAGCAAATACATGGGATCTTACTTGGGACTTTTCAACGGCACGATATGCCTGCCGCAAATCATAGCAGCATTGGCTGGCGGCACATTGTTGAAACTGGTCGGCGGTTCACAGGCTTACATGCTGGTCATTGCCGGAATATTACTGCTTCTGGGAATAGTAGCCGTTTTCATCATAAAGGAAAATACAAGTTATCGGAATGCAGAATAACACATAACAAACTCAATTTTTTACATTAAATCATTCTTAAAAACCAAATGTACTCATGAAACTGAAAATCTCTTATCGAAGCATGCGTGCAACTTTGTTGGTCCTGCTTTTGCTGGGAAACGCAAGTTTGTTCGCACAATCCATCACAGTAACAGGTACAGTGAAGGATGCAACAGGAGAAAGCCTCATTGGCGTTTCCGTATTGGAAATATCCACACAAAACGGTACTATTACCGATTATGATGGAAATTTTACCCTCCAGGTCGCACCAGACGCCAAATTGCAGGTCAGCTACATCGGCTATCAGACCCAGGAGGTATCTGTCGCAGGAAAAACACATCTGTCCATTACCTTGTCGGAAGATGTACAGGCACTGGAAGATGTCGTGATAATCGGTTATGGTGTTGTTAAAAAAGAGGACGCTACCGGTTCCGTAACAGCCATCAAGCCGGATGACATGAACAAAGGTTTGAACACCAACATGCAGGAAATGCTGCAGGGGAAAATTGCCGGTGTGAACATAACAACCGATGGCGGAACCCCCGGCGGCGGCGCTACTATCCGAATCCGTGGAGGTTCATCACTGAACGCATCCAATGACCCGTTGATTGTCATAGATGGTCTGGCCATGGATAATGATGGAATCCAAGGCGTTTCCAACCCCCTGTCAATGGTCAATCCCAATGATATCGAGACAATTACCGTATTGAAAGATGCTTCTGCTACAGCCATTTACGGTTCACGCGCATCAAATGGTGTAATCATCATTACAACCAAAAAAGGCACAGCCGGAAGCAAACCCAAGGTTTCGTATAGCGGTAACATATCGACCAGTATCTTGACCGACCGTCTGGAGGTACTGAGCGGTGATGACTTGCGTACATATGCCAATGCACTATACTCGCAAGACCTGCTTTCGGATGATGCCATGTCAACTCTGGGTACGGAAAATACCGACTGGCAAGACGCCATATACCGCACTGCCATAAGCACAGACCACAACATCAGCGTTGCCGGAGGAACCAAGAATATGCCATACAGGGTTTCTGTAGGTTATACATTGCAAAACGGTATCATTAAAACATCCCAGATGCAACGTTACACTGCTACCGTGAACCTAAGCCCGACATTTTTTGACAAACATCTGTCGTTCAACGTAAACGCTAAAGGAATGTACATTACAAACCGGTTTGCTGATGGAGGCGTTGTCGGTGCGGCCTTGTCCATGGACCCCACAAAACCCATTTATGACAAATCCACCGATTTGTTCGGAGGCTATTACCAGGGCACACGTCCTGCAAACTACAATGATGACGAGTGGAAATTGACCCCCAACGCCCAAACAACGGCAAACCCTTTGGCAACACTTGAACAAAAAGATGACCGTTCCAAGGCTGGTTCATTTGTAGGCAACATTGAAGCCGACTACAAAATCCACGGATTTGAAGACTTGCGCCTGCATGCCAATTTCGGTACCGATTATTCATACGGAATCCAAAACACAGTCATATCCCCCTACTCTTACAGCAACCACTATTACGGCTGGGATGGATATACAGAAAAACAGAAATACAACCTGTCGTTCAATGCTTATGCACAATATTACAAGGATTTCACGCAAAATCAACACTTTGATGTCATGCTCGGATATGAATGGCAACATTTCTACAACGATGGAATATCCAATGGACAAGGCACTTATCCAAACACGAACAACGATGAATTCCTCCGGGGTACAGCCTATAACCCGTATAGTGACGAATGGGCTACCGAGAGCTACATGGTTTCGTTCTTCGGCCGGTTGAACTACATTGCCATGAACCGTTACATGATTACGGCTACCCTGCGTGGTGATGGTTCATCGCGTTTTGCTCCGGAAAACCGCTGGGGTCTGTTCCCATCCGTTGCCCTTGGCTGGAAACTGAAAGAAGAAGCGTTCCTGCAGGATGTAAACTGGTTGTCCGATCTGAAACTCCGCCTGGGTTACGGTATAACCGGACAACAAAACCTGTTGCAAGGCGATTATCCTTATATGCCCGTATACGTAGTCAGCAAAGAACATGCATACTATACCTTGGGCGAAAAAGATGCCAACGGAGAATATATTTATTACACATCGTACCGCCCGAATGAATACAATCCTGAATTGACCTGGGAAAAAACCACTACCTACAATGCCGGTATTGATTTCGGTTTCATGAATGCCCGAATCACCGGTAGCATTGACTATTATTACCGTTTGACAACGGATCTGATCAACGTAGTCGACGTGCCCGCACAGTCGAACTTCAAGAACCGCGTAATCAGTAATGTCGGTTCATTGACCAACCAAGGCGTGGAATTCATGTTGAACGCAGTAGCCATAGACACGAAAAAGTTGCGTTGGGATTTAGGCTTCAACGCTACCTGGAACCAAAACGAAATCACCAAACTGACCACGGGAGATGGCGATGGTTACTTCATTGCCACCGGTGGTATTGGAAACAACAAAACCGTGCAGGCACATGCCGTAGGACACCCGGCCAATTCGTTCTATGTATATGAAACATATATTGACGAAAATGGAAAATACCAGATCATAGACCAGACCGGCGACGGCGAAATTACAGCCGAAGACAAGATTTTCTACCACAGTCCTGCGCCCGACTGCACATTGGGTCTCACGAGCAAATGGCAGTTCTTCAATTTCGACCTCGGATTCTCGTTGCGTGCAAGCATAGGCAACTACGTATATAACAACGTTTTAAGCGACAACCTGCAATGGGTTCCCTACAACATGGTATATCAGAACCAGAACGGCGGTTTCCACAGCCTGCAGCAAAATGCATACAACATGTATTATGGCGTAGGTGAATTCAGTACACCATTCCACCGCGAAGACTATTCAGAAGGACAATTGGTTGACCTGTTTGTTGAAAATGCCTCATTCCTGCGTTGTGACAATATCACATTGGGTTATACATTTGACAAGCCCAACATCAAAGCCCGTGTGTACATAACTGCGCAAAACCCGTTTGTCATTACCGGTTATTCCGGTCTTGACCCAGAAGTAAATGGCGGCATAGATTCAAATATCTATCCCCGTTCACTGACCGGAATCGTTGGCTTCAGCCTGGAATTTTAATGTCAAACACCCTAAAGAAAACAATATATGAACAAATTCGTAAAAAAACTGATATTTTATACCATGGCAACCTGCATGTTGCCATCATGTATAAACGACCTGAACACAGAACCTATCGATCCGAATATCATACAGAAATTCGATCAGGACGCTGTTTATATCAAATGCTACTCTACCCTTGCCCTGACTGGCCAAAAAGGGCCAGATGGCGATTGCGACATCGTTGCCGATGATGAAGGTTATTCCGCATTCTACCGCGTCATGTGGGTTTTGAACGAATTTCCGAGTGATGAAGGCTGGTGGATATGGAACGACGCCGGTGTTCCGGACCTGAAAAATATTTCCTGGAACTCATCCAACGAGTTTGTAATGTTGCTGTATAACCGTCTGAATTTCGACGTAACCTTGTGCAACCATTTTCTGGACAATGCCACCGGTTCGGATGAAAAGACCAGACTGCAGCGTGCCGAAGTCCGTTTTATCCGTGCACTGAATTATTATCATTTGCTCGACTTGTTCGGAAACGTACCTTTCAGCACTACCGTATCCATGGACCTTCCGAAACAGACAACACGCACAGAATTGTACAGCTGGTTGGAAACCGAACTGATTGACATAGAAAATGAACTGGCCGAAGAAAAGCCATCGCTTTACCGTGTGGACAAGAATGCAGCACGCCTGTTGCTGGCACGCCTCTATCTGAACGCGGAAATATATACCGGAACCGCACAATGGGACAAGGCAGCCGAATATGCCGCCAAGGTGATGAACTCACAATATAAACTAGCCCCTGTATACAAACAAATGTTCATGGGCGACAACGACAAAAACGGCTCGGAATGTGAATTTGTCCTGACCATAGCCCAAGATGGCATCCAAATACAAAGTTGGGGCGGTGCACGCTTTTTGGTCAACGCCTTCCGTGATGCCAACATGAACCCATCCGGCTCGTCCGACTCATGGTCATGCTTCCGTTCTTCACCCGAGCTGATATACATGTTTTTTGACGAGACAGAAGCACCAAACATCAAAGGAGATGAAAATCTGATCCCGACCCTGGCTGGTGACGACCGCGCCATGTTCTGCCAAAGTGTAGATTCCACGGGCTTCTCATGCAACCTGCTCGGCAACCAGAGCGCCACATTCAACGACTGCTGGGCTATCTGCAAATGGACAGCTATCCATGCCTCCGGCGAGGTTGGCAGCGACCCTGCTTTTCCGGACACGGATATTCCGCTCATGCGTGTTGCTGAAGCCTACTTGACATACGCGGAAGCAGTATTCAGAGGAGGGGCTGCCGTAAACGGAACAGCAGAAGCAGCCATACAGGCCTTGCGTGACCGCGCCAACAACAAAGAACCATTCACGTTATCGGAAGATTTCCTGCTGGATGAATGGGCACGCGAATTTTACTGCGAAGGACGACGCCGTTCCGATTTGATACGCTTCGGACAATTTGCCGGCCCAAATGTAACACGCACATGGGAAGGACGAGGGGGAGCCAACTCCGGCGATGCCGTAAAAGAACTGGATGAAAAATACAACCTATACCCTATCCCCTACTCGGATATTACGGCAAACAGTAACCTGAAGCAAAATCCCGGATATTAACAAAATATCAATCATATTAACTTTTATGTTTAATTTTTAAATTCAATTCATCATGAAAAAGTATTTGTTTATGGCTGCAGCTGCAGCTATGGTGTCAGTGTTCTGTGCATGTGACAATGAAAAAGGAAATGGTGGCGGCGGAATTACTCCTCCTGTCATTGAAAAAGACTATCCCACATTGGAAGCTGTTGAAGGAAGTTTCGTAATTGCCGTCAAGTTTGAAGGCGAAGTCTGCAACGAAATCGTTTTCCCGGGAAGCTACAATCTGGAAGAAGGCAGCACCGACTGGTCTACCGTTGTTGATGACAAAATGCTCCGGATGGAACCGGTAGGAACCATCAACGACAAAGAATGGGATGGCTGGTACAAAGTGGTTGTTCCTATGGAAGGCGACACCTTGCAGGGAAAACCCGTACAATTGAAAAACGATGGCACATTCGACTGGCTGTATCAGACAGGCGACTCCGCCTCCTGGACCATCAAAGCGGGTGCTGTTTCCATCAAAGCCGGCTATTCCGGCGAATCCGACCTGACATTTACCGACAAGAGCACTCCTGTTTGCCTTATTTCTGCCAAATGGAAAGACGGTGCATCTCCGTGCAACGTACAGGAAGGAACCATTACGTTCAATGCAACCGCACCGGAAGGACTGCTTGACGAAGATGCCATATATGTTGTCGGTGACTTCAACGGCTGGAACCTAGAGGGCACTCCAATGACAAAACAGCCTGATGGAACATGGACAGCCGAAGCTACAGGAACCGTAAGCGGCGGATATAAATATGTCTTGAATGCCAGCTGGGATTATGAAGAACTGGCTGCAATAGAAGAAGGTGCCGATTGCGCAAACGCAATCAATAACCGCACGCTGAGCAGCACTATTGTTAATGATACGATAGAAAACTTCAGAGACAGGACTGCTACCCGTTGCGAAGAATAACAAGTATCAAACAATTCGGCAATCGCCGAATTAAAACGACAAGACAGGAAGCCCTGACCGGCTTCTTGTCTGCAATAAAAAAATCCGCAGCGGCGGTACAAGAAACTAATCTTTCAGAAAACAGTATGAAAAAAACATTTGCCCCTATCATGCTGGCCCTCATGCTGGCAGCCTGCAATAAACCGGAAACGGAACCGGCCTTGGAATTTGCATCACCAAATGAATTTGCCAAAGGCGCCGACATAAGCTGGATAACCGAACAGGAACAAGACGGCATAAAATTCTACAATACAACAGGCTACGAAACCGATTGCTTCGTCATTATGCGTGAAATCGGCATGAATGCCATACGTTTACGCGTATGGGTCGATCCTGTTTACGGTCTATGCGACAAGGATGATGTGCTACTCAAGGCACGCCGGGCACAACAACAGGGGCTGAACCTGATGATTGATTTTCATTACAGCGACTGGTTTGCCGACCCGGGCCGTCAAGATGTTCCCGCGGCATGGAAAAACCATACCTTCGACCAACTCAAGGAAGCCGTGGCAACCCATACGAGCGATATTCTGAGCTGTCTGAAAAACATGAACATCACACCCGTTTGGATACAGATAGGTAATGAAACCCGCAACGGCATGCTCTGGCCACATGGAAAATTGTGGAATGAAAACGGCGACATTGAAAACGGCTGGAAAAATTATACGACCCTGCACAATGCAGGATACGATGCCGCCAAAAACATCTTTCCAGAATCAATAGTCATTGTGCATATCGACAACGCATGGGAAGACAACGACTGGTGGTTCAGGAATTTCAAAAACGCAGGCGGCAAATTCGACATGATAGGACTCTCGCACTATCCGCAAACAAATCCGGATAAAGACTGGCAGGAAATGAACCGGCTGGCCGTGGAACATATCCAGTCACTGGCAAAAAAATACGGCTGTAAAGTCATGGTATGTGAGGTCGGTACAAAACAGAACAACGAAACTTTGGCAGCACAAGTATTGCAGGAATTCATAAATGAAATCAAACTGACGGAAAATTGTGCAGGCATATTTTATTGGGAACCGCAAGTGTACGGACAATGGAAACCTGCAAGTTATAACACCCTCGGATGGAGCGCCTACGACATGGGAGCCTTCACATCGGCCGGACAGCCTGCTCCGGCATTGGATGCCTTTAAGTAAAAGGACATGAACTACCTGGAAAAACACTGATTCTGAACCAAAGTCAAGACGCAACAACTATGAGAAAAACAGCACTTATCTGTTTATGCTTGTTTGCCTGCTCATTATGTGGATGGGCACAAGTAGTCACAACAAATCCGGCTTTCGTCACGGAAGATGCCGGAACAATAGAAATCATTTTCAATGCCGCATTGGGTACAGGAGGTTTGAAGGATTACACCGGTACGGTATATGCCCATACGGGAGTCATTACAACAGAAAGCAAAACCGATTCCGACTGGAAACATGTCGTCTCCGACTGGGGAAAAAATACGGACAAGTGCAAACTGGCATCACTGGGTGACAACCAGTGGAAATTAGTCATCTCACCATCCATAAGGGAATTTTACGGCATACCCGAAGGGGAAAAAGCCGTAAAACTGGCATTCGTATTCCGGAGCGGAGAACCGAAAGCCGGTTCCACAACCGACTATCTGGAAGGAAAAGCCGACGGAGGAAAAGACATTTTTGTGGATGTATATGAAAAAGGGTTGAATATCAACTTTGCATCACCAACCGGGAACCAGCTTGTTGACAAAGGAGATACCCTTGATTTTGTGGTGAATACATCCATTACGGCCGATATAGCACTATCCATTGGCAACACTCCGGTAAAAACAGCCCTTTCGGCAACAACATTGACCTACCAGCACATATTCGGACAAGTTGGTGATTACACGGTCATAGCAACAGCAACTACCGGACAACAAACTGCCGCCGATACGCTCCATGTATGTGTGCCGCAGGCTGCCACGACAGCTGCACGCCCAACAGGAACAACCGATGGCATAAACATTACAAGTGCCTCTGAAGTGACATTCGTACTCTATGCCCCTGAAAAGGAAAATGTTTTCTTAATCGGTGATTTCAACAACTGGATACAATCGAACAGTTACCAGCTGAAAAAAGACGGCGATTACTGGTGGTACACACTGGACAAGCTGGATGCAGACCGTTTATACCGTTTCCAATACATCGTAGATGGCACCATCCGGATTTCCGACCCTTACACCGAACTGGTGCTCGACCCTCAGGACGTGTGGATTAATGAAAAACACGAACGCTATCCCGATATGCCCTCCTACCCGACCGGGAAAACAGACGGAAGTGTCGCCACATTCCAGATTAACCGGCCGGAATACCAATGGGAAATAACCGACTTTGAAATGCCATCAAAAACAAACATGGTGATTTATGAATTGCTCTTGCGCGACTTTACTCAGGAACAGTCGCTGCAAGCAGCCATAGAGCGCCTGGACTATCTGGGCAACCTGGGAGTAACAGCCGTGGAACTGATGCCGATACAGGAATTTGATGACAACAACAGTTGGGGATACAATCCGAACCACTATTTTGCTCCCGACAAAGCCTATGGTTCGCCCGAACTATACAAGCAATTCGTCGACGAATGCCACAAACGCGGCATGGCTGTTATTATGGATGTAGTCATGAACCACGCCACAGGAACACATCCGTTTGCAAAACTATATTGGGACAGCCAGAACAACCGTACATCAGCCGATAATCCATGGTTCAACGTAACGGCACCGCATCCATACAGCGTTTTCCATGATTTCAACCACTCAAAAACGATAGTGCGCGAGCACTTCAAACGCATGCTGAAATACTGGATTGAAGAATACCACATAGATGGCTATCGCCTTGACCTCAGCAAAGGACTGACCCAACGCCAGTCAACAGAATCGACTGCAGGAAACTATGATGCAGACCGCATCAGCTATCTGACCGAATATTACGAAGCCGCCAGAGAGGCAAATCCGGACATAATGTTCATTCTGGAACATTTTTGCGACAGCCGCGAAGAAAACGAACTGGCATCCAAGGGAATGTACATGTGGAAAAACGTAAACAACGCCTTCTCGCAGTCAGCCATGGGCTGGCAGGAAAACAGCTCGTTCTCGGCCATGAACACGATACCACGCAACTGGGTAGGCTATGCGGAAAGCCACGACGAAGAACGCAATTTTTACAAAGCCAAGACATGGGGTGCAGGAAACCTGACCACCGACTCCGTTGCCCGCCTTGAACGCGTACCGTTGAACATGGCATTTGCAACCTTGATTCCCGGTCCAAAAATGCTGTGGGAATTCGGCGAAATCGGATATGACGTACAAAGCGGAGAATCCGGATCCTCCATACGCATGGAAGAAAAACCCAGCGGCTTCATCTGGTACAGCCGTTATGACGGACGCCGTATGGCCTACTTGGCCGTATCCAAGATGCTGAACCTGCGAAAACGCTATCCAGATGCATTCAACGAAGGATACTGCCAACTAAATATTGATTTGAACGACTGGGACGAGGGCAGACGCATTGCCATAACACATGATGACTTGAACATGGTGGTAATCGGCAATTTCAAAGCAACAGCCGATGCCGTTACCAACCCCAATTTCCCGAAAACCGGAGAATGGTATGAACTGCTTTCCGGCGAACCGCTGACCGTTACCAATACCGGCATGACCATAACATTGGCACCCGGCGATGTACGCATCTACACCGACCGTAAAATAGAAGACTTGCCGGGACTGCCCGCATTGCCGGATGAACCGGACCGGCTGGAAACAACAGAACTGCAAACCGACATGGTTTATCCGGGAGTTACAGACGGACCGGTTTTTGTCAGGACAAGCGGAAACATACTCGGAATCAGCATATACAACCTGCAAGGAATGTGCATCCTGCATTCCGTTGCCCCGACACTTGACCTGACAGCCTGTCCGGCAGGCATGTATCTGGTTGAATTGAAAACCACTGAAGGAAATACCATGCACAAAATCATGAAACGATGAAGCGTGACAAGGATACGGAAACAATATCATTCACAAAAATAATTTTTATGAAACGCACAACAGTTTATTTGTATTCACTCTTACTGACAACAACCTTGCTGTGGAGCTGTTGCAGCAGACAACAACAACCGGATGCCCACCCTGGTTGGGCATATGATGCCACCATTTACGAACTGAACATGCGCCAATTCACGCCGGAAGGCACATTCGCGGCTGCAACAGCACAGCTTCCTGCCCTGAAAAATCTGGGCGTGGATATTATCTGGATTATGCCGATACAACCCATCGGAGAACTCGAACGCAAGGGAACACTCGGCAGCTATTATGCAATAAAAGATTATTGCGCTTTCAATCCGGAGTTCGGAACACGGGCCGATTTTGAAACTTTTCTGAGTAAAGCTCATGACCTGGGTTTCAAGGTCATTCTGGACTGGGTTGCCAACCACACCGCACCCGACCATCCCTGGACACAAAACGAAGGATGGCACATGCGCGACTCACTCGGAAATCTGGTTGTGAATTATGACTGGTACGACATTGCCGAACTGAATTACGACAATCAGGATATGCGCGAAGCCATGAAAAAAAGCATGTACTGGTGGCTCGACACCATCGGAATTGATGGTTTCCGTTGTGATGTGGCCATGGAAATTCCAACCGATTTCTGGGAAAACACTTTCAGCGAAATGCGGACACACAAACCTGATCTGTTTACCCTGGCCGAGGCAGAACTGCCGGAACATACCGAAAATGCATTTGACATGTATTATGGCTGGGAACTGCACCATCTGATGAACGATGTGGCACAAGGCAAAAAAAATACGGCAGACTTATGGAATTATTTTGCAAAAACA
The DNA here is from genome assembly GCA_944321895.1 of uncultured Bacteroidales bacterium. Classification (GTDB taxonomy): domain Bacteria; phylum Bacteroidota; class Bacteroidia; order Bacteroidales; family Paludibacteraceae; genus CALUNA01. The sequence continues at coordinate 12,098 of CALUNA010000020.1, forward strand.
GATACGACATTTTGCGGAAAAGCCATACGCATGAATTTTACCAGTAACCACGATGAAAATTCATGGAATGGCACGGAATTCGAACGTCTCGGCGACGCCACCGATGCCATGGCTGCTTTTACATATGTTGTTCCGGGGATGCCCCTGATTTACACGGGACAAGAATACGGCTCCGACAAACGCTTGAAATTCTTTGAAAAAGACACGATAGTTATCAACAGCCGGGCACCGCAATTCATGTTATATCAAAAACTGAACGGATTGCGAAAAGCGAATTCCGCACTGTGGAGTAATGAAAAGGGCGGCCGAATGTTGCGAATAAATACAAACGACACACACAACAATATATTCGCATGCGCCCGCAAACAAGACAACAATACAGTCATTGCCCTGTTCAACTTCAGCAATGAAACAACCGGCATAACAGCCGAACTGGACACACTCGCCGGTACGTATGCATCATGGGACGGACAAAGCGTTGAGCTGTCCGAGAAACAGAATTTTGAAATGGGACCCTGGTGGTTCCTGATATACACCAAACAATAAAAATAAAAACGTATGAAACGACTATCTTTCCTCATTTGCAGCATGCTGCTCGGCTCGTTCCTGCTCAACGGGCAATCGATATCGAAAGTAGAACCGCTCAGCTGGTGGACAGGCATGAACACGCCGCTGACCATCATGTTTTATGGAGAAAACCTGCAAGATGCAGAAGTATCCATATTGGAAGAAGGCTTGACAATAAACAAGGTACGCAATGCAGAAAGCCCGAATTACCTGTTTGTTGAGGTAGATGTAAAGAATCCGGGAACATATACTTTCCTTTTGAAAAAAGGGCGCAAAAAACTGAAATACAGCTATCTGATTGAAGAACGCCGGCAACGGCCCGCCGCCAATGACAGCTTTGATCCTTCAGATGTGATTTACCTGATTATGCCCGACCGTTTTGCCAACGGTGACCCGTCCAACGACCAAACGGACAATACAATCGAAAAAGCAGACCGTGAAGCATTCTTCGGCCGGCACGGAGGCGACATTCAGGGAATTATAGACCATTTGGACTACATAGCAGACCTGGGAGCAACCGCCATCTGGAACACACCGCTGTTGCTTGACAACGAGCCCACATCAAGCTACCACGGCTACGCCTGCGCCGATTATTATCACATAGACCCTCGTTTCGGTGACAACCAACTGTACAAAACCTTTGTAGAAGAATCGCACAAACGCGGCCTGAAAGTCATCATGGACATGGTGCCCAACCATTGCGGTGCCGCCCACTGGTGGATGCAGGACCTGCCCTACCAGGATTGGATACACCAGTTCGACACATACACCCAAAGCAATTTCATGTTCTCCACCAACATGGACATCAATGCAAGCAAAAAAGACCTGTACATCATGGAAAGCGGCTGGTTCGACACATCCATGCCCGACATGAACCTGGACAATCCGGATTTGCTGCAATACTTCACCCAATGGGCCATCTGGTGGATTGAATACGCCAACCTGAACGGCCTGCGCGTAGATACATATCCATACAATGAAAAAATACCCATGAGTCAATGGTGCAAGGCCATCCGCACCGAATATCCGGACATAAACATCGTCGGTGAAGTGTGGACACGCCCTGCATCGCAAGTCGCCTACTGGGAGGCAGATGCCGACAACAAGGACGGCTTCAATTCAAACCTTCCATCTGTTATGGACTTCCCGACACAAGAAGCATTGTGCCAGGCACTCAGCAGCAACGGAGAGGGTTGGAACGGCGGATTGACCAAAGTGTATGCTTCCATTGCCGACGATTACCTGTATCGGGATGCACGCCGGCTGCTCGTCTTTACAGGCAACCATGACACCGAACGCATAGGCGATGTAGTGCTCGACAAAAATCCGGAACGTGCCAAATTGGCTGCAACGCTGTTGCTGACCATGCGTGGCGTGCCACAAATGCTGTATGGCGAAGAGTTGCGCTTCCTATCTAAAGATCAGCGGCAAGGACACGGCGGCCTGCGTGTCGATTTTCCGGGAGGATGGCAAAATGACCCCGTCAACTTGTTCGATGCGGCACAACGCAATGACATGCAACAGGATGTATTCACGCATTACCGTACTTTGCTGAATTTCCGCAAAAACGAACCGATTCTGCATGAAGGAAAAACCATGCATTTCCTTTCGCGTGACAATACATATGCCTATTTCCGTTATACGGACAAAGGCGCGGTTTTCGTATTCCTGAACGCCTCGGACGAAGACAAGAATATCCCGTGGGAAAACTATGAAGAAATTATGAATACCTACCAGCCGGTTGGAAAAAACATTCTGACAGGAAAACACGTAGATGCCGGGCAAGCTCTGGTTATTCCAGCGCTTTCATCTATTGTCGTAAAATTCGATATACCCAAATAAAAAGCCGGTACCCGAAATTTAGTTATTCCCGGAAATTGCTGAATATCAGCACTGTTCCGGGAATATTTTTTATATCTTCTGCAACTTTCCACTTCCTGTTGCTGTTGTGGGCAACACTTCCGGAGCAGTTTTTTTAACACATACATTCCGGTGAGTTAAAATCGCCTTTCAATATTCATTTATGTTTAAAATGAATATTGCATACACGCTAACTACGACAGAATGCTATATCTTTGTGCGGTTTTTCGAGAGCCCCAGTCATATGCTCATTAAAAGTTTCATTATCATATTCATACTGGTTCTATTGGCGGTAGCCTTGCTGGGAGTCCGTATTTTTTTTACAAAAAACAAGAAATTCCCGAATATGCACGTCGGCGGCAACAAGCATCTGCAGCAGAAAGGAATAGGTTGCGTGCAGTCGCAGGACAGGGAAGCCAGTGTAACAAACAAGAACAACATAGATGTAAGCAATTTATAAACAGATACTCATGAATAAAATTTCACTCATTCTGAATGCTATTTTTGCAATAGCCATTATTATCCTTTTCGTCTTGTTCGGCAGCCTGAAAAACAGGAAAACGACAGACTATGCATCTCCCAATGACACTATCCGAAATGGAAGACTTGAAGTCGCGTATATCAATGTTGACTCATTGTTATTGAAATATACGTTCTCCAAGGATGCAAACGAAGAACTGATAAAAAAACAGGAAGATTCACGTCTCACCCTGAACGTGAAAGCCCGTTCGCTGCAGAACGAGATGCAGGAATTCCAGCGCAAGCTTGAAAACAATGCTTTCCTGAGCCGTGAACGTGCAGAACAGGAACACAACCGCCTGTTGAAAAAACAGCAAGACCTGCAGGAACTGGAACAGAAGCTTACCGAGGAATTGTTGGTGCAACAACAGAAAATGAGCGACCAGCTTCGCGACACCATCAATGTTTTCCTGAAAGAATTCAACAAGGACGGCCGTTATCAGCTTATTATCAGCAACACCGCCAATGATAACATCATGTATGCACAAGAAGGCTATGACATTACGGACAAGGTTGTAGAAGCCTTGAATGAACGGTGCAAAAAGTAGGCAAACGGGAAATAATTTTTTAACATATCAGGCGGAGCAAAAATATGCACCGCCTTTTATTTTTCCATTTTTTATTCGTACCTTTGCCGCCGCTTTTGGAAAGTTGCCGGAGTGGTCGATCGGGCCGCACTCGAAATGCGGTGTACGGGTAACTGTACCGGGGGTTCGAATCCCTCACTTTCCGCAGGGGACAGTTGTCGTAAAAACTACGGCAACTGTTTTTTTGTTGCCACACCCCACCCTGCATCCCCAAAGAGAAGACAAAAAAAACCGGTTCCATGTAACATGAAACCGGTTTTAGCAACGGTCAGGAAGAAACCGTCTTATTTGCGGTAAACTTTCTTGTAACCGTAAATAGCTTCGTCACCGAGTTCTTCTTCTATGCGGAGCAACTGGTTGTATTTGGCCATACGGTCGGAACGCGACATGGAACCGGTTTTGATCTGTCCGGAATTGGTGGCTACTGCAATGTCGGCAATCGTTGAATCTTCTGTTTCACCGGAACGGTGTGAAGTAACAGTTGTGTAACCGGCACGGTGAGCCATTTCAATGGCATCGAGCGTTTCTGTCAGCGAGCCAATCTGGTTTACTTTAATCAGGATGGAATTGGCGCAACCCATTTCAATACCTTTTTTCAGGAATTCCACATTGGTTACGAACAAATCATCGCCAACGAGCTGGCACTTGCCGCCGAGTTCGGCTGTAAGCTGCTGCCAACCTTCCCAGTCGTTTTCAGACATACCGTCTTCAATGGAGTCGATAGGATATTTTTCAACCAGACCTTTCAGGTATTCAACCTGTTCCTTGGAAGTACGTTTTGCACCTTTTTCGCCTTCAAATTTGGTATAGTCATAAATACCATCGGCATAAAACTCAGAAGAAGCGCAATCCATACCAATCATAACGTCCTTGCCGGGAACATAGCCGGCAGCCTTGATAGCCTCGATAATGGAATCGAGGGCATCTTCCGTACCGTTCAGGGCCGGAGCAAAACCGCCTTCATCGCCGACAGCCGTGGAAAGGCCGCGTTTGTGGAGCACTTTTTTCAGATTATGGAACACTTCCGCGCCCATGCGGACACCTTCGCGCAACGAAGGAGCACCTACCGGACGAATCATAAATTCCTGGAAGGCAATAGGAGCATCCGAGTGGGAACCGCCATTGATAATGTTCATCATTGGAACGGGCAATGTCTTGGCGTTTGCACCGCCGATATAACGGTAAAGAGGCATGCCAAAATAGTCAGCTGCCGCACGGGCTACTGCCAGGGATACACCCAATATGGCATTGGCACCAAGTTTTGATTTCGTAGGAGTACCATCCAAGGCAATCATGGCTTTGTCGATACCAACCTGGTCGGATACGTTCATGCCAACTATGGCAGGAGCAATCACTTCATTCACATTCTTGACAGCGTTCAGAACGCCTTTACCCAAATAGCGGTTCTTGTCACCATCGCGAAGCTCAAGCGCTTCATTTTCACCCGTGGAAGCACCACTCGGAACAGCAGCGCGGCCAAATGCGCCGGATACGGTACGAACTTCGACCTCTACGGTCGGATTACCTCTCGAATCGAGGATCTCTCTTGCATGAATTTCAACAATTTGCATAACTTGATAGTTTGAAATTAGATTATTGAATGTGTTTATTTTTCACAGCCGCAAAGATACAAAAATAATTGTGATAAAGCTATTGAAACAACATTTTATCATATTCATAATTGGATTTTAAAAAACGAATTTGTCAAATATTACACATATTACGCCTTTTTGAACACAAAATAAAAATGCCCTTTACATACTTTTGCTTCTGTATTTGCAAAGGAAAATACAAAATCTTAATTGTTTAATCAATAATTAATTTACATCATGAAAAAAGTTATTACAAAAATGCTCGCACTGACAGCATTAGTCCTGTTTGGTGCAGGAAATGTGAATGGACAAACGTATCATGCTATTACAGACGGAGAGTACATTGAGTTATCGCAAACAAACATTGAAGCCAGTGATTGGATAACATACGATGCAGCAAATTATTCATCAAGAACCAAATGCAATGAGGCAGGTGCAACAATACCAAATCTTTCCAAAACAGATCGTTATGTAACCTTATACATCTCAGGCTGTGAAAGTTTCACTATCCAGGCTGACGGAAACAATTCTCCCAGATATTTGACATACAGTATAAATGATGGAACTGCCATACAAACCGCAGCATGGCCTAATAATTGCAATGAACAAACATTTTCAACGGAAAATACTGGAGATATCAAACTCGTTATTGCCGGTGTAAATGGCTCGGTTTATTTATCCGGAATCACGTTTTTTGCTCCTTCCGCCCCTGCCATTTCATCTTTCCAGGTTCCTTATGGCGACGGAGAATATATTGCAGCAACCATTGACAACGAGAACAGTACAATCAGCGCAGAACTGCCGTACGGTACGGATTTGACTAACATTGAACCGGTAATCACCCTGCAAGGAACAGCCAAAAGCTATTCACCGACCGGTGCACAAAATTTCAGCAGTCCGGTTGAATACAGCATTTTTGCTTCAGAAGATGCATCAGGCGAGGCCTTGAAAACATACACCGTAACACTGACGACAGAACAAACCGCCAGCACAGACGCGACCTTGTCAAGCATAACAATTAATGGCACTGCAATTGAAGGTTTCGATGCCAACACAACTGAATATAGCGTGGTTCTGCCATACAGTGCTACCATGCCGGTTGTTGCAGCCACCACTACCGATGTTGCCGCAAGCATTGCCACAATCACGCAACCGACCAGCTTGCCTGCTACCGTGACCATTACCGTAACTGCCGGTGATGGAACCACAACGAAGACCTATACAGTCAATATCAGCATGGAAACCGCCCCGAAAGTACTGAAGGAAGCCGTATACAGCAATGGTTTCAAAGCATTTATCAAACAAAGCGTAACAAACGGTGATGGCACCACAGATGACAGCCAAGGAACGGTAACGGCTTATTATCTGGCCGGAACAACTGCTCCGACTGTAAGCGCTGAAAATTTGACATGCGAAAGCGGTAGTGCCGCCATTGATGAGGAAGGCAATATCGTTGTAACCGGCGAAGACAATACAACCAAGATTTTCACCGTAAACGTAGAAGCTGTTGAACCGCAAGCCGCATCAAGTGCCACCATTACATTTGACGGTACGGAAACATGGATTAAAAATGGTTATGGATATGACAGCAGCAAAGGCTGGAAATTCTCCAAAAACGTTGAAGAATCCTCTAACCGCCGGATATCAGAAGGAAAAACTCGCATCTATTTCTTTGTCGGTGCGTGCAAGGAAGTGACTCTGACAACCGCTTCCGGAATAACAAGTGACCGGGATATTACCGTTGCCGTAAACAATGTAAATATTCCTGACATAACAACAGCTCCCAAAACTCCGGGCAGTATAACCATTCCGGTAAACAGCACAAGTCCCGCCATGATTGAAATTGTTTCTGCACAAACAAGTGGCGATGGCGGTTTCAGCAGCATCAGCATTGCACCGAACAGCACCACAGGTTTGCAACAAGTTGCAATATCATCCATATCGTTCAACGGCAAGCAGATTCTGAATCCGGAAGGTTTGCAGGTAAGCGTGTTCGATGCGACCGGACGCATGGTAATCAATTCGAACAATACGGCCATCAGCTTGTCGCAAGGCGCATATATCGTCAAAGCAGCACAAAGCACATTGAAAGTGATTGTGGCTGAATAAGAATCATATCGTTTGTTTATATGAAAAACGGGGTGCACTTTGAAGTGCCCCCCGTTTTGTTTTGCATTGTTCCGGCTTGGCAAAACGGCAGAAACATTATTCCATCTGCACCATATATACCGTAAACAGGATATACAGGGCGACCAATACAATAGAACAAAGACGGAATTGCATGCGCTTGCGGGCAACAAAAAGCCAATAGAGAACAGTTGCACCCATAAGGAACAACAAATCAAAATTGAAACGCGTCGAATATGTAACCGGGCTTATGAAAGAACATACCGGTATGATAAACAGGATATTGAAAATATTGCTTCCCACAACGTTGGCTATGGCGATGTCGTTCTTTTTGCGGACAGCTGCAGTTACGGATGTAGCCAGCTCCGGCAGCGATGTTCCCATGGCCACAATGGTCATCCCGATAAATTTCTCGCTCATGCCCCACTCGCGCGCCAGCGAAATGGCACTGTCAACAAGCAGATTACCGCCGCCGACAAGTCCTCCCAAACCTACGAGTATCAGCATAATCGCCCACCAGATATTGACTTGTTGCGCATCCGTTCTGACCGTTTCCTTACGGTTTTTCATGGCCATATGCATAACATAAGCCATGTAAAGCGCAAAAACGGCCAGCATGATGACACCTTCCCACCAGGAAATATGGCCATCACCACTCACAAAACGAGGAAACAAACCCACACCAAGCAACAGCAATGCTCCCAAGAACGAAACCGGCAAATCCATACGCACAATGCTGCGGTTCACTGCCATCGGATAAATCAATCCGGCAATGCCAAGAATAAACAACAAATTGAACAGGTTGCTGCCAACCACATTGGCTATGGCAATGTCATTTGAACCTTTCAACGACGCACTCGCGCTGACCACCAGTTCCGGCATGGATGTACCGAAAGCAACAATAACAAGCCCGATAACAAGTTCGGACACACGTAACCGGTAAGCAAGTTTAGATGCACCGCTCACTAACCAGTCCGCACCCAAAACAACCAAAGCAAGACCGGCAATAAAAAGAAGAATGTCTAAAAACATAGAACAATAAAATAGATTTTAGATTAACGAGATTTGTTTTACAAATGCCGGACAGATAGATTTTCCAGCACCCAAAACCTGCAACAATAATAATTTGCAAAAGTACAAAAAATCAAAACATCCACCCTGAAATATACGAGCGGACTGTTTTTTTTAGATTATTTTACGATTTATCCGACCCATTACTCCGGCTTTCGCCATAAAATTGCCACAAGGTTCCGGAAGCATGTTTGAAGCCTCATTGTTTCCCCGAAAACATCCGGACAAGAAATCCGGAGATTTTTGGGTGCATCCAACTTTCACTATCTTTGCAGCAATCAATGACAGCAACCAATGACAGACGAGACCCATACGCTCCACATCAAAAACATGGTATGCCACCGCTGCATCATGGCCGTGGACCACGCCCTGCGTGCATTGGGTTTACATCCGCTTTCCGTGGAACTCGGCATCGCCGTCACTGCCGAGGAAATGACCCCGGAACTGCGCCTGCAGGTAAAAGAAGCATTGGAAGCCCTGGAGTTCGAACTGATAGACGACCGCCGGTTGCAGACAGTGCAACAGATGAAGGACCTTATCATTGCCATGGTGCACCATCCAACAACCCTACCCATTCAAACCAACCTGTCGGACTATCTGGCCCGAACCATCGGCAAGGATTACGGCACACTGAGCAAACTGTTTTCCGAAGCCACGGGCAACACGGTAGAAAAATATGTCATTGCCCAAAAAATCGAGCGTGCCAAGGAATTGCTTACCTATGGCGAACTGACGTTGAACGAGATTGCCGACCGGCTGGGTTACTCCAGCACCGCCTACCTGAGCGCACAATTCAAAAGCGTGACAGGCATCACCCCCACACAGTTCAAACAGCAAAAAGAGAAACGGCGCAAGCCATTGGACGAAATTTAAGACAAAAGCGACATAATCTTATAACTTATTCCCCGAATATCATAACTCCCCTTTGCGTTTTCCACCGTAAATTTGCAGGCATAAACCCAAACTATTGTCCATAATGGAAAACAAAAATACTGTCCAACAAAATTTCAACGTATTGGGCATGAGTTGCGCCGCCTGCGCCACCCGTGTGGAGAAAACCTTGAACCGGCAACCGGGTGTGAGCAAGGCTGTCGTAAACTACGCGGCTGCAACCGTACATGTAGAATACGACAAACACGATTGTACTCCTGAACAACTCCGGCACGCTGTGCAGGACGCCGGCTATGACCTTGTTACCAATGACGAACCGGAAACCGAGACGGAAAAAATTCGTGCAAGGAATTACCGCCGGCTTCAGATAAATACGGCAGGTGCCGTTACACTTGCGTTACCCGTATTGATAATCAGTTTCTTCGGGAATTCCCTGCCCCATTCCGGTCTTGTCATGTGCCTGCTCGCGACACCTGTCGTATTCGGTTTTGGAAATTCTTTTTTCCGAAATGCATGGAAACAGCTCAGGCATGGTGCCGCCAACATGGACACTTTAGTGGCAAGCAGTACCGGCATTGCCTATTTTTTCAGTCTTTTCAACCTCCTTTTTCCTGATTTCTGGCTTACACGCGGCATTGAACCGCATGTTTATTTTGAAGCGTCGAGTGTCATCATCGCTTTCATACTGCTTGGGAGATTGCTCGAGGAACGCGCCAAGAGCAAAACATCCGTTGCCATAAAAAAATTGATGGGCCTTAGTCCGAAATACGTCATCCGCATACTGTCCGACGGCAGGCAGGAAACCGTAGCGGTGTCACAAGTCCATGTCGGAGACCTGCTCATGGTCAAACCAGGCGAGCGCATTGCAGTAGATGGGACACTGGTTGACGGCAGTTCATATGTTGATGAAAGCATGCTGAGTGGCGAACCCATCGCCACGGGCAAACAGGCCGGCGACAAGGTCTATGCGGGAACGCTGAACCAAAAAGGCACATTCCGTTTCAAGGCAGACAAGGTTGGCAGCAATACCATGCTTGCAAATATCATACGCATGGTACAGGAAGCGCAGGGCAGCAAAGCACCCGTACAAAAAACCGTAGATAAAATTGCTGCCGTATTTGTCCCTGCCATTATGGGAATAGCCTTGTTGTCGTTCATTCTTTGGTGGCTGCTGGCTCCTGAAAATGGTTTTACCTATGGCATCCTGGCTGCCGTCACCGTGTTGGTCATTGCTTGCCCGTGCGCTCTTGGTCTGGCTACCCCTACCGCGCTGATGGTCGGCATTGGCAAAGCCGCCGAAAACGGTATACTCATCAAAAACGCCGAAAGCATAGAAACGGCCCAAAACATAGACACCATAGTCATGGATAAGACAGGAACCCTTACGGAAGGAAAACCTGTTGTCAACCATACGGTATGGAACACCGATTGCGAAAAGGATTATTCCATATTCCTGTGTAATCTGGAACGCCGCTCCGAACATCCCCTGGCAGATGCCATTACCGTACATTATGCCGCTTTGCCGGATCTGCCTGTTGATAAGTTCGAGAATATTTCCGGCATGGGTGTAAAAGGGTGCATAGACGGGAAGGAATATTATGCAGGAAGCCGCAAACTGTTATTGGACAGAGGCATACAAGTATCTTCATATCTGGAAACAAAAGCCATGCAATTGGAAGCGGAAGCGCAAAGCATGGTATGGTTTTCCGACAATCACGAAGCTATTGGCTTTGTTGCAATAACCGACCGCATCAAGGAAAACTCGGCCAAAGCTGTGGAATTGTTGCAAAAAGTACAACATCTCACGCTGTACATGCTGACCGGCGACAATGAAAAAACAGCAACTGCAATAGCTGCCCAAACAGGACTGAAGAACATCAGGGCCAGCATGCTACCACAAGACAAGGCAGCCTTTGTGCGGCAGCTGCAACACGATGGACACAAGGTTGCCATGGTTGGCGACGGCATAAACGACAGCGCTGCACTATCGCAGGCAGATCTGAGCATCGCCATGGGAACAGGTAGCGATATTGCCATGGATACGGCCGACATGACCATTATTTCCTCCGACTTGACCAAAATTTCCGAAGCGCTGGATATTTCCGCACCGACCGTGCGTACCATAAAACAAAATCTGTTTTGGGCATTTTTCTACAATCTTGTCAGTATTCCCATTGCAGCCGGAATACTTTATCCCGTAAACGGATTTTTGCTGAATCCCATGATAGCAGGAGCAGCCATGGCATTCAGCAGTGTCAGCGTCGTGACAAACAGCCTGCGGCTGCGCCGTAAAAAAATGAAAACCGCCAAGGATGCGGATATTCAATCACACAACAATAAAAACGATAAAATTATGAAGAAAACATTTCATGTAAAAGGCATGATGTGCCAACATTGCTGCGCACATGTGGAAAAAGCACTGAACAGTATTCCTGGAGTACATGCAACAGTTACCTTGGAGCCCCCTGTTGCCGTTGTGGAATTCGATGGCAATGAAAAAACACTGGACGAATTACAAAATGCCGTAACGGAAAACGCTGGCGAATATACATTGACAGCCGAATAGCAGGAATATTCGCCGGTTTCCCCGCGGAAACAGTTATAAAAAACACCTTGGTTTGCCCCGGCAAATCCGAACCCGTCATTTTTTCTTTTCTAATGTGTTTTAAATAAAAGATAAGGTATCATATTAACCATAGATCAGAGAAAAAATAGTACTTTTGCAGCCAAAATCGGAATCTTTGACTTTATTGCACCAGAAATGAAGATATCGCAAGAAGAACTTCTCAAAAAGACCGTCAAGGCTGGAAAACGTACCATCATAATAAGCAGGAAGGCCGGTCGCAAAGTACGCACTTTTTCAAGACGTACATGGATTATCATAGGTTGTTGCGCCGTGGTATTGGGCGGAGGCTTGTATTGGCTGTTTCGCCCGAAGCCACCCAAACCCGTCTATCCGGTAGTTGCAGCCCAGCATGTTGTTACCGACAACGTTGAAGTTTATGGCGAATATGCCGGTAAAATCCGGGCACAACAGTTCGTGGAAGTCCGTGCCCGGGTGGAGGGTTATCTTGAAAACATGCTGTTTGAAGAAGGTACATATATCAAGAAAAACCAGATTCTTTTCATTATAGATCCCAAGCCCTATCAGGCTGCGGTTGAAAAGGCCAAGGCGCAACTGAACAAGAACCAGGCGCTTTCCCTGAAAGCCGAGCGCGACCTGGAACGCATCCGTCCGCTCTATGAACAGAATGCTGCCAGCCAGCTGGATATGGACAACGCCGTTGCCGCCTATGAAAGCGCAAAAGCGGAAGTTGTGATGAGCGAAGCAGACCTCACACAGGCAGAAATAGCTCTGAGCTATACAACAGTGCGCTCACCCATTTCAGGCAACATAAGTGAAAGCAACGTGGACATTGGTACATTGGTCGGTCCCGGCGGCAAATCACTGCTGGCGACCATCGTAAAAAGCGATACGGTGCGCGTGGATTTCAGCATGACCGGACTGGACTACCTGAAAAGCAAGGAACGCAACGTCAATCTCGGACAAAAAGACACCTTGCGCAGTTGGGTCCCGTACATAACCATCACGCTTGCCGACAATTCTGAATACCCCATACGCGGCATTGTGGACTTTGCCGACCCTCAGGTTGACCCGAATACCGGCACATTCTCCGTACGTGCTGAAATGGCTAATCCGGAACACATATTGCTTCCCGGACAAATGACAAAAGTTCGTCTGCTGCTTGATGTCCGTGAAAATGCCATCGTTGTACCGACAAAAGCCCTTGTCATTGAAAAAGGAGCTGCATACGTATTCGTTGCACGTCCGGACAGCATTGTGGAAAAACGCTTCATTGAACTTGGCCCGCAGGTAGACAACAATATTGTAGTAGAGCGCGGTCTGGGACGTGATGAAATGATTATTGTGGAAGGCTTCCACAAACTCAGCCACGGCATGAAAGTGGATTTGACCGTGTTGCCGACAGAAAACACGCATTATACCAAAACAGCGGAACCTGAACCCACACAACCGGCAGATGCCGACACCATTACATTGGCACAGTAAACTATGAAGAGCGACTTTTTTATAGACAGGCCCATATTTTCAACGGTCATATCCATTGTTATCGTACTGGTTGGCCTCATCGGTTTGTTCATGCTTCCGATAGACCAATATCCGCAAATAGTGCCTCCTGTGGTCAAGGTAAGCGCATCCTATCCGGGCGCAGGTGCCGAAACCGTTTCACAGGCTGTAGCCACGCCCATTGAGCAGGAATTGAACGGCACGCCGGGCATGCTCTACATGGAATCAAGCAGTACCAACACCGGCACATTTTCGGCAACCATCACGTTTGACATCAATACAAATGCCGACCTTGCCGCCGTTGAAATACAAAACCGTGTAAAACAGGCGGAATCCCGTTTACCGGCCGAAGTCGTACAGAACGGCATATCAGTGGACAAGCAAGCCTCCAGCAAATTAATGACCATTACATTGCTGTCAAGCGACCCCAAATTCGATGAAATTTATTTGAGCAATTATGCCACATTAAACGTTCTGGACATGTTACGCCGTATTCCCGGCGTCGGCAGTGTCTCAAATATAGGCAGCCGGTATTACGCCATGCAAATCTGGGTACAGCCAGACCGTTTGGCCAGTCTCGGCCTGACTGTACAGGACATACAAAACGCATTGAAAGAACAAAACCGCGAATCGGCAGCCGGTGTGCTGGGACAACAGCCTATGGAAGGACTGGATGTTACTATCCCTATCGTTGCACAAGGACGGTTGTCTACAGTCAGTGAGTTTGAAGATATCGTTATCCGTGCCGGCAAAGACGGTTCCATAATCCGGCTGCGTGATGTAGCCCGCGTATCGCTGGAAGCATCGTCCTATAATACGGAAAGTGGCATAAACGGTGGAAATGCGGCTGTTCTGGACATAAAAATGTTGCCGGGTGTCAACGCCATGGAAGTTTCCGAGGCTGTCAAAAAGGAAATGGAAGAAATCAGCAAGAACTTTCCGGAAGGAATTTCATACGAGATTCCGTTCGATATGACCACCTATATTTCCCAATCCATTCATGAAGTATACAAGACACTGCTCGAGGCACTGGTTCTGGTTATTCTGGTGGTTTTCCTTTCCTTGCAAAGCTGGCGTGCAACACTTATTCCGGCCATTGCTGTACCCATATCGCTCATCGGAACCTTCGGAGTCATGATGATTTTCGGTTTCTCCCTGAACATGCTGACACTTCTGGGACTTGTACTGGCCATCGGTACCGTGGTAGACGATGCCATTGTCGTTGTGGAAAATGTGGACCGCATCATGAAAGAAGAAAGACTTTCGGCATACGAAGCCACCAAAAAGGCCATGCGAGAAATTGGAGGTGCATTGGTAGCCATGTCACTGGTACTCTGCGCCGTATTTGTGCCGGTAAGTTTTCTTTCAGGAATCACCGGCCTGCTTTACCGGCAATTTACCATAACCATTGCCGTTTCAGTAATCATTTCCACAATCGTTGCCCTGACTCTGAGTCCGGTCATGTGCTCCAAATTCCTGAAGCCCGATGTGGAAAAACCAGAAGAACAGAAAAACTTCGTATTCCGTTTCATAAACAAATATCTGAACAAGGGAAATCATTTTTATGAAAAAATGATACGCAAGGCATTAATGAATTCGAAACGCATTTTTGCCGCCTTCGGAATTGCCATGATCGGGATATGGTTGCTCAGCAAACTTGTACCACAAAGTTTCATGCCGCAGGAAGACCAGGGCTATTTTACAGTTGAGCTGGAACTGCCTGAAGGTGCTACGCTGGAGCGCACGCGCATCATTACGGAACGTGCCATGGATTATTTGCTGGAACAACCCGACGTAGAACACGTGCTGAATGTCACCGGCTCAAGCCCGCGCGTAGGAACAAACCAGAGCCGCAGCCAACTGACCGTTATCATGAAACCCTGGGAAGAACGCCGCCAACAGGACCTGTCGGAATTCATGGAACAAGTACGCCAGGAGTTTGAAACCTATCCTGAAAGCAAAGTCTATCTGAGCTCTCCCCCGGTAATTCCGGGACTGGGAACATCAGGCGGTTTCGAAATGGTTCTGGAAGCCCGTGGTGACATGACTTATACCGACCTGCAACAAGCCACGGACACGTTGCTGCATTATGCATCCCTGCGCCCTGAACTGACGCGCGTGTCCAGCAGCATGCAAAACGACATTCCGCAACTGTATTTTGATGTGGACCGTGACAGGGTCAAGCAACTCGGAGTTTCCGTTTCGGATGTATTCACCACCATGAAAGCCTTTACCGGTTCAGTCTATGTAAACGACTTCAACCTGTTCAACCGTGTATATCGCGTATATATCCAGGCAGAAGCGCCATACAGAGCCACCCGCAACAATCTGAACCTGTTTTTTGTCCGTGGCAACGGAGGGACCATGATTCCCATAACCTCTTTAGGGACAACAGCCTACACAAGCGGACCCGGCACCTTGAAACGTTTCAACATGTTCAATTCATCAACCATATCCGGCGAAGCTGCCCACGGATACAGTTCCGGACAGGCAATGGACGTATTGGAAGATATCGTACAAGAACATCTGCCCAAGGGAATTGGCGTAGAATGGAGCGGCCTGTCATATCAGGAAAAAAAACAAAGTGGACAAACGGGTCTGGTAATAGCACTGGCTTTCTTGTTCGTGTTTCTGTTCTTGGCAGCACAATATGAGAGCTGGTCCGTGCCGATTGCCGTATTGCTTTCTTTGCCTATTGCATGTTTGGGCGCATTCCTGGCCATATGGATATTCGGATTCGAAAATAACGTCTATTTCCAGATCGGCCTGGTCATGCTGATTGGTCTGGCGGCAAAAAATGCAATCCTGATCGTCGAATTTGCCAAAGAAGAAGTAGAAAAAGGCAAGGATGTGGTAGAAGCAGCCGTCAAGGCCGGATTCCTGCGTTTCCGTCCAATTGTGATGACATCGCTGACTTTCGTACTGGGCATGTTACCGCTGGTCTTTGCTTCCGGCCCGGGTTCCGCAAGCCGCCAAAGCATAGGCGTCGGCGTATTTGCCGGAATGCTGGTTGCCATCACGCTCGGAATTGTGTTTGTACCGTTTTTCTTCGTTTGGGTATACCGGATAAAAGCCAAATTTGCTAAACTGAAAAGAAAACAGAAATGAAATTTCAACTGAAATACCTGTTCATGGCAGTAGTCTGCCTGCCATTCTTATACGGCTGCGGCGTTACCAAGCAGTGTCTGGAACCACAGTTGGATATGCCGGAAACCATTGTGGCCGGAACAGAAGCCGACTCTCTGTGCATGGCTGATGTCGCCTGGTGGGAAATTTATACGGATTCCACATTACAGGAACTGATCCAAAAAACCCTGGACAACAACAAAGACCTGCTTTCCGCCACAGCCAGGGTCCGTGAACTGGAACGCAGACATCGCATAGTCAGAGCCGACCAGTTTCCATCCCTGAGCGGACAAGCCTATTGGGAACGTGAAACCAACGACTACGCAAACGAATCATTCATAGAAGACATTGAAACCGGTATCAAGGCCATTGTAACCTGGGAAGTGGATTTCTTCGGGCGTCTCCGGTGGTCAAACCGCGCTGCACTGGCCAATTATCTTTCCAGTGTGGAAGCACAACGAGCCACGCAAATGACCCTGATAGCAGAAGTTGTCACCGCATATTTCGAACTGATTGCACTGGACAGCGAATTGGACATCGTGGAAAGGACACTGTACACCCGCAAAGAAAATGCACATCTGGCATTAATCCGCTTTCAGGGCGGCCTGACATCGGAAATCACCTACCAGCAGGCACAGGTAGAGCTGGCAACTACGGCATCGCTCATACCGGCGCTGGAAAAGGAAATACGCATCAAGGAAAACGAAATTGCCCTGCTGGCAGGAGAATTTCCGACCAAAATAGAACGCAAGCCCGTCCAACTAAGCGAACAAATACGCACGGACCTGCAAATGGGACTTCCCTCTGACCTGCTGCGCCGAAGACCGGACATACGCGGCGCCGAACAAAACCTCAAGGCTGCCATGGCCAATGCCGGCATTGCATGGGCCGACCGTTTTCCACGTTTCAAGATAGACCTGATAGGCGGTGTGGAAAACAATGAATTTGCAGGATTTTTTGCATCACCGTTCACCTATCTGGCCGGAGAGCTGGTTGCACCCGTTTTCGCCTTTGGCAAAAGGAAGGCACAATATGAAGCGGCCCTGGCTGCATATGACAATGCACGCTTCCAATACGAAGAAAAAGTACTGACTGCATTCAAGGAGGTCAATGATGCATTCATCTCGCTTTCGAGTGCCCAAAAAACCGTTGTACTGATGCAAAATCTGGAAAACGCAGCCAAAACCTACGTGGATCTGGTGCGTTCACAGCATATAAACGGTGACATAAACTACATTGATGTACTGGATGCACAACGCCAGTATTTCGATGCGGAAATCAAGGTAATCAATGCAGAACTCGAAGCACATCTGGCATTCGTGGAACTGTACAAATCATTGGGCGGTGGATGGAAACAAACGGCAAATACCACCAATGAGTCACAAGATGAACAAGACCGGGAAGGACAAACAAAAAACAAAAACAGAAATGTTTCCAAGTGACATCCGACCGGAAGTTCCAACAAAAATTCATGTCACCATGTAAATTCTGCATGAATACAAAAACCAAATAAAAAACATGAAAAAGTTAACTATCTGTGCACTCGTTTCTTGCACATTGCTGGCAGGCTGCCATTCCAACAGGCAGGCAGAACAAACCGATGCAGAAATAACCGAAGCCATTGAAAATGAGGTACATTACGAATACGGTATTCCGGTTGATTCGTTCCGTGTCGTCGAAGGTACGGTCAAGTCCGGCCAGTCATTGTCAACCGTATTGGGAAGCCTGGGAGCGCCTGCTTCCATCCTGAACCAACTGCTGACACTCAACGACTCCGTCTTCGATGTAAAAAAATTCCGTGCCGGCAATGATTACAGCGCATTTTATACACTCGATTCCATACCCGAACTGGTATATTTCGTTTATCACAAAGACATAATACACAGCATCGTACTGCATCTGACCGATACACTCCATGTGGAAAAAAGCCAGAAAGAAGTACGCAGCGAAACGAAAATATCGGAAGCAGTCATCACGTCATCCCTGTGGAACGCCATCACCGAAAATGACCTGAACATACAGCTGGCCCTGGATTTGTCGGACATATACGCCTGGACGATAGACTTTTTCGGCCTGCAAACGCAGGATGCTTTCAAGGTATATTATGATGAGCTGTATGTCGATACGGTTTCTGTCGGCATTGGCAACATTTATGCCGCCAGTTTCCTGCACGGAGGCAAGGAACAATATGCCTTCCATTTTGCAAAAGATGATTTGGAAGGTTTCTTCGATGAAGAAGGCAACAGCCTGAAAAAAGCGTTCCTGAAAGCGCCGCTCAATTTCAAACGCATATCCTCTCGCTTCACGTACGCACGCCGTCATCCCATTTTCAAAACCGTAAGGCCGCATACGGGTGTCGATTATGCAGCACCCAAAGGGACACCGGTTGTGAGCATCGGCGACGGAGTCGTTATCTCGAAAGGCTACCAGGGCGGTGGCGGCAACACGGTTAAAATCCGCCACAACAGCATTTACACGACAGCCTACCTGCATTTGTCCAAATTCGGTCCGGGCATACAGGTCGGCACGCATGTCAAACAGGGACAGGTAATCGGCTATGTCGGAAGCACGGGCAATTCCACCGGCCCGCATCTCGATTTCCGCGTCTGGAAAGGCGGTTCGCCCATCGACCCGCTCAAAATGGAAGCACCACCCGTCGAACCAGTGCCCGAAAAATACCGGGCGGAATTCGATTCCATCAAGAATGTCTTGATTGAGAAAATACGTATCCAGAAACAAGAAAACACGGACATGTAATTGTTTTTGCGGCGGTTATTTCGGGAATCCGGAATAACCGCTATCTTTACAGCCCTTTTTCAATGCAAACAAACAGATTGTGAAACAAACGACTTCATTCCAGGCCGTACGTCTTTTGCCACTCATCCTTTTTGTGTGGCTCTACACAAGTTCGCAGCTGTTTGCACACGCACATCAGATTGATAATGTGTGGATTGTACATTCACACATCGGCACAAGCAATCATCAACATTCGGCAGCATCGCTGCAAACAATTCACTTCCTAAGCCATTTTGACAACATCGGAAGCATTGGTTTGCCGACCATGCCGGTTGCCTTTGTCTGGTGCCGGCAGCTGTTTTTCGGTCCCGGATTGCAGCAACTTTTTAGTGCCGACATAGGGGCAAATCTGCTGCGTGGTCCTCCCACACAAGCCTGAACGGGCAAATCTCCCATTTTCCACCAAACGAAACCCAATTGCACCACGCAATTATCATTTCGCACATATGGCAAACCGACAACGCCATATGCTGCTTTTTGTACAACCACATAAACAAAATCAAAATGAAACATACAATCACGGGAACACTTCACATATTGGTTTTTACCGCTTTAACAATCATTTCCGGACAAGTTGTCCGGGCCAATAATCCTGCTGCTGTTCCTGAATCGCAACCGCAAAACATACGCAAAATCACGGCAACAGACACGGACGCACATATTACCGGACACGTAACCGACAAGAACACAGGCGAACATCTCGCTTTCATTACCATATCCATCAAAGGAACGACATTGGGCATGGCGACCGATGCAACCGGGCATTTTTTTCTGAAAAACCTGCCTGTCGGCGAACATATGCTGGTAGCCTCCGCCATCGGTTACAAGACCGTGGAAATTCCGGTAACCATCCGCCCGAATGTAACCTTGGAGGAAAAAATAGAAATGGAAGAGGATTTGATCATGCTCGACAACGTGGTTGTGACGGCAAACCGCGGTGAAACGACCCGACGCGAAGCCAGCACCGTCGTAAACGTGCTTTCGCCCAAACTGTTCGAGCAGACCAACTCGGTTTGCCTTGCACAAGGACTCAACTACCAACCAGGAGTGCGCGTGGAAAACAATTGCCAGAACTGCGGTTTCACGCAAGTGCGTATCAACGGTCTGGAAGGACCTTATACACAGATTCTGATTGACGGAAGGGCTATTTTCAGCTCGTTGGCAGGCGTTTACGGCCTGGAACAGATTCCCGCCAACATGATTGACCGCGTGGAAGTAATCCGCGGAGGCGGCTCCGCCCTGTACGGCTCCAACGCCATTGCCGGAACCATCAACATCATCACCAAGGAGCCGCTGAACAACTCGCTGAGCATCGGGAACACCACAACGTTGGTGGGCGGGACAAAACCGGACATCAACACGTCCATAAACGCCGCACTGGTGAGCGACGACACGAAAAAAGGCGTCAGTTTTTACGGCAACACACGCCAACGCACACCATACGATGCCAACGGCGACGGATTCACCGAAATAGGTGTCTTGCGTGGACACAACCTCGGTTTCCGCAGCTATTTCAAGACGTCCACGCAATCCAAACTGACGCTGGAATATCACAACACGCACGAGTTCAGGCGCGGCGGCAACAAACTCGACCAAATTGCCCACGAAGCCGACATTGCAGAGCAGACCGAACACGAAATCCATAGCGGCAACGTGAAATTCGACTGGTTCACACCAGATTACAAACACAGGTTAAGCGCCTATGCATCGGCACAGAACATTAACCGGAACAGCTATTACGGCGCAAAGCAGGACTTGAACGCTTACGGTTCCACACATGATTTCGCCGCATTGGGCGGTGTGCAATACATTTACGCCATGGAACGTTGCCTGTTCATGCCGGCCAACCTGACTGCCGGTGCGGAATACAGCTATAATACGCTAAAAGATGTCATGCTCGGCTACGACCGCACCATAGAACAGACAGTTTACACATACAGCGCATTTGCCCAAAACGAATGGAAAAACAAGCATTGGAGCATATTGCTCGGCTTGCGTCTGGACAAGCACAACATGATTGACAAGCCGATAATCAGTCCGCGTGTCAACCTGCGTTACAGCCCCGCCGAATGGGTGATTCTGCGTGCCGGTTACGCATCCGGATTCCGTGCCCCGCAGGCTTTCAACGAGGATTTGCACATCACGGCGGTCGGCGGCGAAGTGGCGCTGATCCAGATTGCCGACGATCTGCAGACTGAGCGTTCACATAGCGTCAATGTATCCGCCGAGTTTTACAAGACATTCGGGAAAGTGCAGACCACGTTCCTTGTCGATGGATTCTACACCATGCTTGACCGCGTGTTCGTCATTGAGGAAAAAGGCAAGGATGCCAATGGAAACCTGATTCTGGAACGCAGGAACGGTGCCGGTGCCGTGGTGAAAGGTATCAACCTGGAAACACGTATTGTCCCTTCGATAAAATGGAACGTACAAGCCGGAGCCACTTTGCAACGCAGCCGCTATACGGAACCCGAAACATGGAGTCAGAATGAGAACATACAGCCGCAAACGGTCATGTTCCGCTCGCCGGATGCTTATGCATATCTTACGGCCAACTACATGCCGGTGCGTCCGCTAACGCTCTCGCTGTCAGGAACATACACAGGAAAAATGCTTGTACAGCATTATGCCGGATACATTGCCCAGGACGAGGAAGTCTGGACACCGAATTTCTTTGACATAAACTTCAAGGCTGCTTATGACATCCCCATCGGAAGCGGCAATGTGCTGCAAGTCAACGCCGGCGTACAAAACATCCTGAACAGCTACCAGAAAGATTTCGACATTGGCGTGGAACGCGATGCCGGATATATTTACGGCCCGAGCCTGCCACGCAGCTATTTTGTAGGGGTGAAATTTGAAATGTAGTTTTGAGAAACAGATAAATTTCCGGGGATACATGTCAACCATGTTTCCCCGGTTTTTATATTGAAGAGATAGAAACATATACAACGTTTCGGAGAAAATAGTATCCTTTCTGCAATGGCCTGAGATAATCATAAAAAACGGATAAAGCATGCCATGTTCATTTCTTGACCGGATTTGAGGAAAAACGGGAGTGTTGAAATTTAAAAATGAAAACAACTCAGGTATAAGAATCAAGTACGGACCAGACAAGGCGCAAATAAGGAGATGGTGATTGCTCGGAAAAAGGCTTCGTTTTTATATTTTTCAGCACCTGAATCATTATAATATTTTACGATGTATTGGTTTGGAAAACCCCATTTATTCATATATTTTTGTATGTGTGCTTTCAGTCCATTTCATAATACAAAAAGATACCGCATCACATACCATGATAAAAATCCAATCCTTACAGAAAGATTACGGCAACGGGAAAGGCGTGTTCGATTTGTCGCTGCATATTCCCGAAGGCGAGGTTTTCGGCTTTTTAGGGCCGAACGGAGCCGGCAAGACAACTACCATACGCATGTTGCTCGGATTTATTGCGCCCGATGCCGGGCAATGCCATGTCAATGGACTGCCATCGTTCGCACAGCGGGCAAAAATCATGTCCGATTTGGGTTATGTGCCTGCCGAGATAAACTTTTTTGATGGCATGAACGGCATGGACTTCCTGAAATTCATGGGAAAACTGCGCCAAATGCACGATACAAGCCGCCGCGATGAGCTTATCCGCTACCTCGATATAGACACGTCGGTGCGCATATCGCGCATGTCAAAAGGGATGAAGCAGAAAATAGCCCTTGTGGCCGCATTCATGCACCGGCCGCGCATACTGGTGCTTGACGAACCGACCTCCGGATTAGACCCCTTGATGCAACACAGATTCAACGAAATGATAGTCCAGGAACGGGAACGCGGCACGACTGTTTTCATGTCATCGCATAGCTTTGAAGAGGTGGAACGCACGTGCAGCCGCATCGGAATCATAAGACAAGGCCATTTGGTTGCCGTGGAAAACATAGGGGCGCTGCACAAGAGCAAACAACGGCGCTACACGCTGACCCTCGCCCATGCGGAAACTGCCGACAAACTGCTAGAAAGATGCCCGTGCAAATTAGTCGCCCGCAACGGAAACATGCTGACCGTATCAGTCAATGCAGAAGACATAAACGGATTTATAAAAGCCCTTGGGCGGTTTGAGCTGACTGACATCTGCTCCGAAACAATTTCCCTGGAAGAGTTATTCATGCAATACTACAAATAGCGAATCACTATGAACAAACACCTTTTCATATACGACTTGAAACAAAACCGGCTGTTGTTTGCCATTATTCTGGCTGTACTGATCATGTATTCCAGCATAATCACGAACATGTTCGATCCTGCCGGCAACGAAGACCTGATAGCGCTGGCCACCATGAAAATGTCTCCGGAATTGATGCGCGCCTTCGGTTTCGAGATTGCAGCCGACTGTTCGCTGACATCGTTTCTGAGTTCATACTTGTACGGAATGCTTATGCTCATTTTCCCCTTGCTCTATGCCAACATTACGGCAAACCGCCTTATGGCACAACACGTGGACAAAGGCAACATGGCATTTCTGCTCGCTACCCCACTCTCCCGCACGACCATTGCCACGACCCAGGCCATATTCCTGCTTGCCGGCACCTGGCTGCTATTGTGCATCTGCTGCGCATTTTCCATGATTCTTTGCCACAGTCTTTTTCCCGGTCTGCTGGACACGACAAATTATATCCACCTCAATGTAGGCCTGGCTGCGTTAATGACCTTGCTGTCCGGCATCGGTTTTTTGGCATCAGCCTGCTGCAACGAAACCAAGTATTCACTCGGATTTGGCATGGGATTGCCTTTGCTTTTTTATGTTTTCAAGATGGCAGCCGATGCCAGCGGAACGACCGCACTCAAATATATGTCCGTTTTCAGCCTGTTTGAAAACACGGCCCTGGCCAACGGTGAAGGCGAAATTTGGAAAATCGTGCTAATGTTCGGTAGCGGTCTGCTGCTTTACATGGCCGGTATTGTGTTGTTCTGCAAACGCGACTTGTCGCTGTAGAAAAGCAACTGATACCCCCACTGCAACATCGCGTTCCTCCTAAGCGGACTGCCCATCGGCAGATTCCGCTTTTTTCTTTTTGCCGTAGTCACGCGACACAGACCGGTTGCAGCAACAATAGCCACAAGCGAGCATGCAATATACTCGTTTTCAATGTCTTATTATCCAGCAGCTCTCAAATCCCTCCGGTATGAGCGCTGGCCGTAAATGATGATTACGATAAAGCAAATTAGCGGTAATACGAAAGATACATTCACAGCGGGCATTCCCAATACAGTCTGCATATCGATAATAACCGCTTGTACGGGAGGAAGGACTGAACCTCCAAGGATGGCCATAATCAAACCGGCAGCCCCGAACTTGGCATCATCGCCAAGGCCTTTCAGGGCTATGCCGTATATGGTCGGAAACATCAGTGACATGCATGCCGATATGGCAACAAGCGAATAGAGCCCCCAAATATTTTGCAGGAAAACTACGCATAAAGTGAAGAAACAGGCTGCTATTGCCAATATTTTCAGCAATAATCCCGGGTTCAGGTATTTTAGGATAAAAGTACAGACAAACCGGCTGATGCAGAAAATAATCATCGCTACGATATTGTATTTTTGCGACAGGACCTCAGCAGCCTTTTCTTCCATGCCTTGCGACACGAAAAGATGTGTTCCGTACTGAATAATGAAAGTCCAGCACATGATTTGCGCCCCGACATAGAAAAATTGTGCTATGACTCCCTCTCTATAATGGTGATTGGCAAATAGCCGTTTCAGAGTCGGTATAAAATGAATTTCTTTTGACTGTTCGCCATTATCGGGCATTTTAGTTGCTCCTATTATAATCAACATTACAAGAATTATCAGCCCGATAACCAGATATGGAGTTATTAAAGTGTTTAAATCTGCTTCTTTCAAGGCCTCATATTGGGCGGTAGACATACTCATTCTATCCTCCGTATCCATGGGATGCAGCTTGGCCTGAATGAAATTCATGGCTACATACATACCTAACAACGATCCGATTGGATTAAATGCCTGTGCCAGATTCAATCGTCTGGTTGCCGTTTCTTCCGTACCCATGGAGAGGATATAGGGATTTGAACTTGTTTCAAGGAACGACAGTCCGCAGGTCAGTATAAAGTAAGCCAACAGGAACGGATAATAACTGCCGGTCATCTTTGCAGGAAAAAAGAGAAATGCTCCCAGGGCATACAACCCCAGACCCAATAATATACCTGCCTTGTATGTATATTTCCGTATGAACATTGCAGCGGGAAAAGCCATGGCAAAATAACCGCCATAGAAGGCCACCTGTACCAGTGTCCCTTCCGTTACACTCATGCGGAAGATTTTTGAAAAGGCTTTTACCATAGGATTTGTAATGTCATTGGCAAAACCCCATAAGGCAAAGCAAGATGTTATCAGTATGAACGGGAGCACGTAGCTTACTCCATCTTTAGAAAGGATTGGTCCGCTGTTCTTTTTCATGGTTGATTTCCGTGTTTTTGATTTTTATTTCGGTAGATATACTTGAGGAATGACCGTGTTGAGCAGGAGCTCCTGCAATTTTTCTTTACTGTCAATTTCGCCGGTGGTTTGTGCCTGTAAAAGGATGTTTCCTATAGCTGTAGCCTCAACAGGCCCTGCATATACCGGAATCTGCAGTGCATTAGCTGTCAACTGATTGATAAGCCTGTTCTGTGAACCGCCGCCTATGATGTGTAGCTGTTTGACGGGAGCCGGCAAACACTTGTTCAGTTGTTCCACTCCCTTTTTGTAACGACTGGCCAATGACTGGCATACACAACGCACAAATTCGCTTACTGTGGCCGGACATTGCATCCGGTGTTCATGGCAATATTCCATTATTGCAGTTTCCATATTTGCCGGATTGGTGAACCGTTTGTCATCCACATCTATAATGGTTGCAATATTTTCCTGGGCAGCCGCTCCGATAATGAGTTCGTAATCCGTGTTTTCTCCCCGGTTCTTCCATTCTGCCATCAAGCGTTGCAAAATCCAGAGTCCGGTTATGTTTTGCAGGAATTTAATTTTTCCGCCGGTACTTCCTTCGTTTGTGAAACCTCCCGTACGGGCATCCTCAGTGAGGATCGGTTCGGCTATTTCCGCTCCCAAAAGCGACCATGTGCCTGAACTTAAGAAAACTTTGTCCGCTTCTGTCGTTGGAACGGCAAAGATGGCACTGGCCGTGTCGTGTGAGCCTACTGCGATAACCTCTATTTCTTCCAATCCCGTTTCTGCCGCGATTTCGGGTTTCAGGGTTCCTCTTACGGTTCCTGCCGGAATAATTTCGCCGAACAGTCGACGTGGCAAGTCCAAGCTGGCAATTGTTTTTTCTGACCACGTACGTGTCCGGGCATTCATAAGTTCGGAGGTCGACGCGATGCTATATTCATTGTTGGCTGTGCCTGTCAGGAAATAACTGAAGAGGTCGGGCATGAACAGCAGTTTGTCTGCAATTTCCAGTTGCGGCGAATGTTCCCTTTTCATGCTGTACAGTTGGAAAAGGGTGTTGATGTTCATTACCTGTATGCCTGTTTCCTTGTAGTGTTCCTGTGGCGTGATGATTTTGAAAAACTCTTCAGGAAGTCCTTCCGTTCTGCTGTCTCTGTAGCATACGGGATTAGCGATAAGGTTTCCGTTTTTATCTATCAGTCCAAAATCTACTCCCCAGGTATCAATTGCCATGCTTCTTACATGATATTTCCTGGCTGCCGCCTTTTTCATGCCTTCTTTCATGTCCTGAAAAAGTGCCAGAAAATCCCAGTATAAATGGTTGCCAATCTTTACCTGCCTGTTGGGAAAACGATGAATTTCTTCCAGCTGCAATTTACCGTTTTCGATGGTTCCAGCCATAACCCGGCCGCTCCCGCCACCAAAATCGGCTGCCAGATATGTGTTTGCCATAGTTTTTCTTTTTGGATAAAACAAAGCCACAACAGAATGTATCATGACATGTTTTCTGTTGTGGCTATAACCAAGGTTTCCTATTTTGTTTTTTTGCCTAATACATAGAAATCAAGATCCTTGATTTCTTCCGGTGTAAGCACGGAATAATCACCTCCAGACAGTACGATGATTCTGCAGGCCATTTCAAAGAACATGGCCCTTTCAAATGCCTGGTCAAAGCTTGAACCGCAAACTACCTGGCCGTGATTGGTCAGCAGGATAGAATTGTGGTCTTTCATGGCTTCCACAACAGCGTGAGCCAGTTCTGGAGAACCAGGTCTGTAATAAGGAATTACAGGGATTTCTCTGCCTACATGGCATGGAACTTCAGCAGTAACGTTGAAGTTTTCCGGTTTGTTTTTCATGCAGGCAACGGCGGTAGCATATTCAGACTGAAAATGCAGTACTACATTTACGTCAGGCCGTTCGCGGAGAATACCTAAATGGAATCCGCTTTCCATCGATGGTTTTACTCCATTCTGTACCTCTCCGGTAGCGATATTGCAGACAGCAACCTTTTCTGCCTGAAGGTTGGGAACCCACGAACCTGTACCTGATACCAGTGCTTCTTCACCGATTCTCCAAGACAGGTTACCGCTGCTGCAAATGGTCAGTTTGGCATCGCCTATCCGATGAGCTTGCGCTATAAATTCTTCTATATGTTCTTTGGTAATCATTATACACGCATTGTTTAATTATTTATAAATCGGTCCGTAAGTAGTACAAGCTCTGTAGTCGGCTCCCTCCTTGTCCATGCCGAATGCATTCCAGGCAGCCGGACGGAAAATCTTATCATCGTCTACATTGTGCATACATACAGGGATGCGCAGGATAGATGCCAGTGTAATCAAATCCTGGCCGATATGTCCGTAGCTGATGGCTCCGTGGTTGGCTCCCCAGTTGTTCATTACAGCATATACATCCTTGAATGCCGGTTTGTCGCATAAACGTGGAACAAACCATGTGGTAGGCCAAGTGCGGTCTGTACGTTCGTCCAATGCCTTGTGGATTTCAGGGTCAATTTCCACTGTCCATCCTTCGGCAATCTGGAGTACCGGCCCCAATCCTTTTATCAGGTTCAAGCGGGACATGGTTACAGGCATCCCGCCTTTTGAGAGGAAGTTGGAGGAAAAACCACCACCACGGAAGTAATCACGGTTTGCCGGATACCATTTTGTAGCTTTCAGACACTTGCTTACTTCTTCTTCCGTAATATCCCATGGCTGTTTCATGCAAGGATTCCCTTCTGCATCTGTCTGCCGGCCAGTACCATCCAATGTTGTTGCTCCTGAGTTAATCAAGTGAATAATGCCATTGGCAGCCATGCCTGTCAGTTCTTTTCCGGTTACACGTTTAACAGCTTCCGGACTCCAGTATGTTCTTACATCGGAGAATATCTGGGCACGGTTGGTCAGCAAATGACCGAACAGCATGGCCACACCGTTGCAAGCATCGTTTTCTGTCGCTACTACATATGCTTCCCGGATACCGTTCCAGTCGAATGAAGTGTTCAGCAACGCTTCCGAGTAGTCACCGTTCGGATAGAAGTCTGTCCATTGCCGCTGTCCCTGAAATCCGGCAGCGATAGCATTGTGTCCCAAAGCTTCTTCCTTGAAACCCATTTCCCTCAGTTTCGGATTTCCCTGCATCAAGTCGCGCATGATAATGGTCATCTTGACAATGAATTCCCAGTCTGCATCCTTTTCTGCACGTGTCTTAATTTTTTCAGATACATTATAGTCGTTACCTTCGTTTACTTTGCAGTATTTTTCCGTCCATGCCATGGCTTTTTCAAATTCTTCATGGTCATAGATACCTTCCGTCATACGGCGGATGATTTCTGTCAAATCAACAGATTCATTGCGCATGCCGAGGTATTCCTGAAAGAAGTTCGGGTCAACGATAGAGCCGGCGATACCCATTGAAACGCTGCCCATTGAAAGGTAAGATTTGCCACGCATGGTAGCGACTGCCTGGGCTGCACGTGCGAAGCGTAAAATTTTCTCTGCAACATCTGCAGGAATTGTATTGTCCCCCAGATCCTGTACATCATGGCCATAAATACCGAAAGCAGGCAAACCCTTCTGTGCATGGCCAGCCAATACTGCCGCCAGATAGACAGCTCCCGGACGCTCCGTGCCGTTGAAACCCCAGACAGCTTTCGGGTAATGAGGGTTCATATCCATAGTTTCTGCACCATAGCACCAGCAAGATGTTACAGTAATGGTACTGCCGACGCCTTCACGTTCGAATTTTTCCGCACAAGCGGCACTTTCTGCCACACGACCGATTGTGGTATCTGCAATGACACATTCTACCGGACTTCCATCTCCGTTTTTAAGGTTTGAGGAAATCAGCTCTGCCACTGCTTTTGCCAGATTCATTGTTTTTTCTTCAAGACTTTCACGAACACCACCCTGACGGCCGTCGATAGTAGGGCGAATACCAATTTTAGGATACTTTTTCATATTGTTAAATTATAGGATTGATTACTGTTTTTTGAACAGATGTTTTTCATGCTGTAAAGAAATATAAATATTCGGACAATTCAAAATAATATCCCGAAAATATTTCCATATCGCTTGCGCAACAATTCAATATTTTTTTATCACAGGTTGAAAACCAGATGAAAGAAAACGGGAAAAACTGCTATCCCATAAATGGCCTCCAAAACCGAAAATACGAGAATTTATTCCATAAAAGATGCCAATGGCACAACTGTCTCTGAATAAAACAGTTTGACATGACAAAAGCCAATATTGCCATTCCAAAAGGACAGGCTATTGACAAAAGTTCCGCATGCAATGATTCTTCCGGGCAGCCTGATAAAGTTATGGTTACATGCCTCTCTCCATCATTTGCCTGCATAGCATCCCCACTTCACCCCGTTTTCGCGGAGCACGTGGAACGGAATGGCAACACTCAATGTCGTATAGCCATCGTTCAGCGCGGCAAGCAACCGGACGCAGCAAGGTTTTGATAAACAAATCCTTAATTGTTTGCTGCGAACTTCGTGTGCATGTGCATAAAAATCAGCCAGTTCTTTTTCCGGGATGGCCACAACGAGCCTGTCATAAAAGCGCCTCACATCCGCCTCACGAAAAATCAGGATTTTGTCCGGCAGGAAATAGGCCAGCAAGTCGGGCGAACCGGTTTCCGTCCAACCGCGTACGGCCGGATATTTGCTGTACAATTCCAGCAGCAAATCATCCCAACCCCGTTTGCGGAACTTTTCCGAGACGTACATATCCACACCATCCACGCGGATGCGCACATCGATATCACGATGTTGCATCTCCATGTCATCGGGCGTATCACGGTCATAACGCTCCACTTCCGTCGCATTCAATTGCTCACGGTAGAAGCTGTCGGCACGTGCGGCCGAAGTACGCTCGTAGTGCAAGCTCTCATCGAAGAAATGAATGGTGTTCATACCATCAGTTGCTGCAAGTCCTTGCGTTGTTTTTCAGGAACAGCATCTTGTGCCGGATAGCCCATCGGAACAATGACTACCGGTTCCAGATTTTCAGGCAAACCGAAGGCTTCCGACAGTTTATGCACGTCAAAATTGCAGACCCAGCACGTGCCAAGCCCCTGTTCCGCCGCAGCCAGGCACAAATGCTCCGTAGCAATGGCCACATCGATGCGGCCATGCGGCATCTGGTCCGAACGGCGCACCCACTCTGCCGTGCGGTCGTTGCACACCACCACGAACATTGGCGCGGTCTTCACCCATTCACGCGAGTAGCAAGAAACGACCTTGGCACGCCCTGCTTCATCGGAAACGAGCAGGAAACGCCACGGCTGGAAGTTCACCGCCGAGGGTGCCAGACGTACACATTCCATGATGTAATCAAGTTTTTCGCGCTCCACGGGGCGGGGGCTGTAATCACGCACCGAATAACGGCGTTTGCACAATTCCAAAAAGTCCATAGCATTACGATTTAAAGATTCACGACAAATGTAAGGACTTTTCCGCAAAGAAAAAACAGTTTTCCGTGGCAATATGATGCGGTTATCTGCCTGAACGTTTTTCCGTCAAGTATTTCCAATAACGCACGGGCATGTCCTGACGGTGTTTGCGCGGGTTCAGGCGTTCGCGTATGCAGGTTGCCTTGAAATAGCTTTGCCACAGTTGCTGGAATATTCTTTCGTCTTCCGACAGAAGTTCGTCGGCCAGGAAGCCGCCTTCCATTTGTTCCGGCAACTGTTCAAAGGACACCTGCCGCGTCCGTTGCAGGTCGTAATAAAACCCGTAACCGCGTTTCATGTCATAGACCAGCCATTTCTGGTCGGCAAAACGGTCGGCAAAGTGTTCCACCGCAAGGGGTAGCACGTCATAAAGAGGCTCGAACGGCGCGAAATACGTTCCGTCGGCTGTTTTCTGGAAGCGTGCGAACTGCACCAGGCGCATCCGCTCGCCGGTTACCTGTTTGTACAGCTTGGAAAGCTCCAGCACATCGGCATCGCCGAAATCCAGCTCCACGCCCCGCGGCGCGTCCAGTGCCTTGCGCATGTAGCGGAACAGCAGTTCATCCACATGCGGGCAGGTGTCGGCCAGCCAGCACACCGCCAGCTCGTGCATGGCTGACGGCGACAGTTTCCGCTGCAAGCCGCACCACACGCGCCGTGCCTTTTCGGGGTCGGACACGCTGTGGAACAGGTCGTCGTAAAACAACGGCAAAGGCTCTTCCTCCGCCAGCAGGCAGTCAGGAAAAGCCTTGCGTACATAGGCATCGAATACGCAGGTCAGGATGCCCTCAAATGTCTTGTCGTACTGAAAAATGCACACGTCCGTTTTACATGGAAATATGTTCCAGCGCGTAGCGCATACGGTTCAGCGTTTCTTCCTTGCCGATGAAATCGGTTATTTCAAAGATATGCGGCCCGCGCGCGGCGCCCACCAGGCAGATGCGGAACGCATTCATCACGATGCCGACACCGTAGCCCTTGCGCTCTATCCAGGCCATGATTTCCGGCTCGGCATGAACGCCCGAGAAGTCGTCCATCGAAGCAATCAGCTGCATCAGCTCCTCCATTTGCGCGGGCGATTCGGCTTTCCAGCGTTTCTTCAACGACTTCTCGTCGAATTCGGTCGGTGCCTTAAAGAAGAACGAGCACTCGTTCCACAGCTCGGGCACGAAGTTCACGCGGTCCTTGACCAGCCCGACGACATGCGTAACCCGCTCCGAATCCTCGATAATGCCCTTCTGCACCAGGACAGACTGGAACAGGTCGGCCACCTCGCTGTCCGGTTTGGCTTTCAGATACTGGTGGTTGAACCATTTGCCCTTTTCAAAATCGAACTTGGCACCGCTCTTGCTCACACGGTCAAGGCTGAACTCGCGCACAAGCTCGTCCAGGGAGTATATTTCCTGATTGGAGCCCGCGTGCCATCCCAACAAGGCCAGAAAATTGATGACCGCCTCGGGGAAATAGCCGCTTTCGCGGTATCCCGATGACACATCGCCCGTTTTGGGGTCGTGCCATTCCAGCGGGAACACGGGAAAGCCCAGCCGGTCGCCGTCGCGTTTGCTCAGCTTGCCGTTTCCATCGGGTTTAAGCAGCAACGGCAGGTGCGCAAACTGCGGCATCACGTCCTCCCAGCCCAACGCACGGTAGAGCAACACATGCAACGGGGCCGATGGCAACCATTCTTCGCCACGGATGACGTGCGAAATTTCCATCAGGTAATCGTCCACCACGTTGGCCAGGTGATAGGTCGGCAGTTCGTCGGCCGACTTGTAGAGCACCTTGTCGTCCACAATCGACGAATTGATGACCACCTCGCCGCGCACCAGATCGTGCACATGCACGTCCTCGTTCGGTTCAATCTTGATGCGCACCACATATTTCTCGCCTGCGGCGATACGCCTTTCCACCTCCTCGGGCGGCAAAGTCAGCGAATTGACCATCTGCATGCGCGTGCTTGCGTCATACTGGAAATTCGGGATTTCCTGCCGCTTGGCTTCCAGCTCCGTCGGCGTGTCAAAGGCGACATACGCCTTGCCCGCATCCAGCAACTGCCGCACATATTTCTTATATATGTCGCGCCGTTCGCTTTGGCGGTACGGCCCGTGCGGGCCGCCGATGCCGACGCCCTCGTCAAAACGGATGCCGAGCCAGCGGAACGATTCCTGTATATACTCCTCCGCCCCCGGGACGAAACGGTTGCTGTCCGTGTCCTCGATGCGGAGTATCAAATCGCCGTCGTGTTGTTTGGCAAACAGATAATTGTACAAAGCCGTGCGCACGCCGCCTATATGCAGCGGGCCGGTGGGACTTGGTGCGAAACGCACCCTAACTTTCCTATCCATACAAGTCATTAAAAATTCAGTCGGCAAAGGTACGATTAAGCGCGGACAATGACAAGCCTTGCGCACATTTTCGTGCGAGGCGGCAGTGAAAACCGCGGCATCGGCTGCAAACGGCTTACGCGCTGCGCTTGTACTCCCTTTCTTTCAACAGCAAAAGAAAGGGAGGAAAGAATGCCGCCGCGGAATCCGCCTGCATCCCGACATGCGGGCGCGTCGGACGCTAAAATTCATAAACTTGCCTTCGGCTTCAAACAGTATGAATTTTGGCCGCGCCCAACGCTGGCCTGCCGGGCGGCGGATAAGGCGGAAACGCACCACCCGACGGATTGCAACGTTCGGGCGGGGGTTTCTGCAAAGCCGCATTGTAGAGACGCTGCGTGCAGCGTCTCCAATAATGGCAACCACGTGCAAAAAAAAACGCCCCTCCACCGCCCACGGCGGCTTTCCTGCGCGCACCCCCAAAAAAACACCACCCAAAAGCCTTGAATTTCTAAAAAATATCCTTGACTTTTGCAGGCAAAACAAAACGTACATGGCAAAAAACTACACATACGCATCTTGCCCGAAGTCGCACAAAGGCTTCCGCACGCCATGTAAGTTAATTTTACCCCCCCCCCC
>CALUNA010000021.1 GCA_944321895.1 uncultured Bacteroidales bacterium
CCATTACGCCGTGCGATAACGACCTGTAAACCCAAACTGAAACCGAAGCCAAGCATATAGATAGCCAGATACCAAATCCCGGCAAGGGCGGATGCACCCAGTTCTATTTCTCCTACATGCCCCAAGAAAATAGCATCGGTAATATTGATAAATTGTTCGATAAGGATGCTCATCATTACGGGAAAGTTGATGAGCCAAATATTCTTATATGTATAGTTCATTGTTCAACTTGATATGACGCGACAAGTCCTGCTGCACAAGGCGGCATGACACATCGCATAATTATAAATTTGGAATAATGGCAAAACAAGAAAGGACAAAGCTGTTATAAGCCTGTCCGTTGCTGAATAGCTATGACTAAAATGCTATTCGTTAAGCGTAGCTATATGCACACTTGCCATTTCATATGGGTTGAACAATTTTTGTTTCTAATATCTAGATTGCAAAGGTAGTAAAAAATTAGAATATGGATATTATAATTCAAAGTTTTATAAAAATACTATCGCAAAACATTATTATAATTAATCGGACATTTTTATTTTTATCCACTATCCTACATCATTCCATCCTTCCGTATTTCATTTCCTCCCCATTGTCATCATACTGTTTGCGCTTGCCGGTTGGTGGAGCGGACAAGGTTATCCGCACCACGGCTGTGCGGTGAAGGCTTCTCTTGACTGCATCGTCGAAAGCATCCATGTGCTTGGGCAGGAAACGCTGGCTTATGGCCCTGAGGGCTGAAATTTTCTCTTCGGTATCCGTTACCAGCTCCGCTTTTCCAAAAGCAATGGCAGAACGGTATTGCAAGGTGAAAGTCCCATCCTTGGGACCAACGGTAGGCTGGCACTTCGTAACGGCCGAAAGGCACACTTCGGGGTGTACCGCAATGGCATCCAGCTTGTCTCCTTCAGGAGCGCAATGAAAATACCACACCTCGTCATTAACGCAGGCCAGTGAAAGAGGCACACCATAGGCAGTGCCATCCGCTCTTGTGAAACTGACTGTTATATACGGAGCCTTGCGCATTATTTCCAAAGCCCATTCGCTGCTCATTTCTCTACTTGCCTTTCTCATAATTCTATTGGTTTAATCTTCCATTATCATTCCACTCACCATAGAGGACACCTTTCCGTGTGTTTTCCATAAATTTGTTCAGGCGGCTTTCAAAAAGTTGGGGCTGATTCTTCTTGATTTGGATAGTATCAACCCTGATTCGCTTATATAAATCAGGGAATTGACAGAAGTTGTTCCACACGACCGGGTCGGATTGCAGCCTTTGCAATATGTCCTTGTCTATGGTAAAACCATCAGGCGACATGTCCGACAGGACGGCTCTTCCGGCATCGGTCATTAGTCCCAACCGTTCCATTCTGCGGCATCTCTCCTTGTTGAGTTCGGACCAGTTGCTCCGCGGCTTTCTGGGACAAAGTTTCTGGGCTGTCAGCCCATCCGCTATTTTCTTTGTGGTACTGTCTATCCAGCCGAAACACAGGGCTTCTTCCACTGCATCAATATACCAGAAAGTATTGTCATCAGCAGACCTGCCACGTTTCACTACCACCCAGCATTCCTTTTCCTTTTTATGGTTCTGTATCAGCCATTCACGTAGTCCGGAACGTGTTGTCACATCCAGCAGATTATGTATTTCCATTGTTTTCAATGCCACATTTTACAATACAATATCCAACCATCGGCTGATGGCCTGCAA
The DNA here is from genome assembly GCA_944321895.1 of uncultured Bacteroidales bacterium. GTDB lineage: Bacteria > Bacteroidota > Bacteroidia > Bacteroidales > Paludibacteraceae > CALUNA01. The sequence continues at coordinate 1,709 of CALUNA010000021.1, forward strand.
ATGCCGGCGCACAAATTCCGCCTTGCCTACTCTTCTTCAAGTTGCGCACCCTGTTTACTCATGTATTCGCTCGGCTGCATGCCAAATTCCTTTTTAAAGCACGAACTGAAATATTTCGGGTCGTTAAAGCCTACGGCATAGGCAAGTTCCGATACACGAATGGAACGTTTTTCATTCATAATCTGGCACGCGGCCTTCAAACGGATATTGCGTATAAATGCGGAGGAACTCAGGCCGGTCAGTGATTTCAGTTTGCGAAACAAGGTTGACTTGCTGGTTCCCATCTCCGACACGAACTGGAACTGATCAAATTCAGAATCATCCAAGTGCTTGTGTACGCAATCGACTGCCTTGCGCAAGAATGTTTCATCTATGCTCGTATAGTTCAACGATTTGGCCTCAAACACCAGTTGTTTTTTAAAGTCCTTGTTTACGCGCTCGCGCGCCTTAAGCAGGTTGATGATGCGTGAATGCAACAGGCTCAGGTTGAATGGTTTGCTGATAAAGGCATCCGCACCGGCATCATAGGCATCCACACGGTCTTGAGGTGTCTGCTTGGCCGTAAGCAGAATGATAGGGATGTGCGATGTTTCTATATTTCCCTTCAGCGAACGGCAAAACTCCATGCCATCCATTTCCGGCATCATCACATCCGATACAATCAAGTCTATATATTCCCTTTCAATAACTTCCAGACCTTCCTTACCGTTAGTTGCGGTATAGACAATATAGTCTTTGCTCAGCAAATGGGTCATCATGCGGAGCAGTTCTTCATTGTCTTCTATCAGCAACAAGGCATATTCCTTGTTGTTTTCTTCCACCAGCTCTTCATTGGCGACAGCATCCGCTATATGTGGCATATCTTCCGCCACAGGCATGATGGTAATGGTTTCATCTACTTCATCAGCCTGATAGGCATCCCTGTTTACAGGAAAAACGACCTTGAAGCATGTTCCTTTGCCCAATTCGCTTTCAACCGAGATGCTTCCTCTATGCAGCGACATCAGGTCACGGCACAACGACAATCCAATGCCAGTGCCTATTGTATGGAACTTACGGTAATCGCCTTCATAAAAACGTTTGAAGAGATTTTTCTGGGCTTCCGCCGACATGCCGGGTCCGTTGTCCTTTACCTGCAGAATAGCAAAATCGGCATCTGCATCATAAGACAGCTTGACCATGATTTCGCTGTCTTCCAGATTATATTTCACGGCATTCGACAACAAGTTGTAGAGTACTTTGTCTATTTTGTCCGGATCAAAATAAGCGAGCAAGGTTTCCTGCTGGCAAACAAAGGATACATGGATATTCTTTTTCTTCATAAGAGGCAGGAAACTGTCCACGCTTGTACGTATGAACCACACCAGATCGCCCCGCGACACCTTGAGTTTCAGGTTACCGGTTTCCGCCTTACGGAATTCCAATATCTGTTGGATCAACCTTATGAGGCGGTTTATGTTGTTTCCCATCAGATGATAATACTCCATCTGTTTGGGTGCACACACTTTCAGTTCATCGATGGTTGCCGAGATAATGGTCAAAGGCGTCAGCAGTTCATGAGTTATGTTTGTAAAGAACTGTAGCTTAGCATGGCTCAGTTCTTCCGATTTCAGTTTGTCCATTTCACGCAAATGCAACTCGTTTTGCAACAGAATACGCTTGCGTGTCACCATGAAAACGACATAGGCAATGCAGCACAGCAGCAGGAAATAAATCAGATAGGCCCACCAACGCCTCCATACCGGCGGGACCAACCTGATTTTCAGCGTTACCATTCCGACCTTGTCCCACGATATGTTCGAATTGGTTGCTTTCAGTTTGAAAGTATAATTTCCATACGGCAGATTGTTGTAATAAGCGAAACGCCTCGAAGCATCCGTATAACGCCATTCTTCATCGAAACCTTCCAGCTGGAAAGCATATTTGTTGCGAATCGGGTCCGCATAATCCAAAGCGGCAAATTCAATTGTGAAGTTATTCTGCCGATAGTTCAGCACAATCTGGTCCGTATAGGCCGGCGAAAGAGGCGATACTTTTTTCCGTGTATCGTCATCCAATGCCTGCCAGGAATTGTTGAATATTTTGATATCCGTGATGTGTACCTTTGGCAGCACGACCGGACTGACTATTCTTTCCGGATAAAAGCAAGTGTATCCGTTATGATTTCCGAAAAACATTTCCCCATCCGGAGAAACACAAGAAACGTTCCTGTTGAAAGCGTTGTCGTTCAAGCCATCAGAAACCGTGAACAGACGATAGGTCGAAGCCGACAATGTGTCTGCCACATCCAGACACAACAAACCATCGCCCGTGCCGAGCCACAACTTGCCGGCCTTGTCTCCCTGAATACTGAATATGCCATCGCTTTGTATTCTCAGGCTGTGTTGCAGACAGACAAAAGCATCATCTTCAGGCGAATACATATTCAAGCCGCCAATGGCGGAACCGACCCATATTTTTCCTTTTACATCGACATGCACACAAGTGGTCATCATGGTATTCAGTTTCCCATTGTTTATGGTATAATCCGTGCATTCATATCCATTGACCGCATCTGCCGCATCCGACTTCCGAAGGCACAATACGCCACAATTCAAGGTTGCCAGCCAGATATTGCCGGTGCTGTCCTGCGCAATATCCTGTACCGACAAGTTATCTGTCAGCCGGCCATCGACATGTATTTTGTCAAACAACATGGAATCGCCATTGTGAGAAAGCATACCCAGCCCCTTGTGTGTAGCAAACCACAAGTTTCCATCCCTGTCTTCCTTTATGGCATACACACGATTTCCCGGCAGGAATCCTTCATTTTCCCTGTAGTAGTTTTTCACCCGCATGCCCACCGGTGCGCTTTTGTCATAAACAAACACGCCGCCATCGTAAGTTCCTATCCATATTTTTCCGGTATGCCGGGACTGGGTCAGGCACATGACTGTCGTTGCCACATCAGATTGTCTAAAATCCGGATGTTGCTTGTAAAATATCCATTTCCCTGTTTTCCTGTCCTGTATGACAAAACCAGAACTGCCTATTCCCATCCACAACAAACCATCCGAGTCTGCCATTATGGAACGTACAGATGCCGTAAGCAGTTGTTGACGTATTCCGGACAAATTATCCTTCTGAAAATCCGGTTTTCGGGTTATAACGGACAAGACTCCTCCACCAACCATTCCAAGCCACATGATGCCCTGATTATCGGCCATGACGGCATCTATTTCATTACCGGGGATTGCGGCGTTCTCATCGGTCGGATAATAGTTCCTGAATTTTGAAAGCTGGTCCATGGACATAACGCTCAAGCCATATCGTGTACCGACCCACAATGAATTGTTGTTTTTGTCTTCCGCTATCGCATAAATGATATTGTCTGCTATTGATGTATTATCGTTTTCCCGATGTACATATGTCTGCCATGTTGTTCTGACATTGTATGGAGTATCCAGCAAAACCAGTCCGTAGCCCCATGTGCCGACCCATATGCGGTGATAGCTGTCTTCAAATATGACATGTGCCGAGTTCTGCGGGTTCAATTGCGGATAGGCATGGAATTCATTCTTTTCAGGATCATACCGGAAAAGCCCTTTTTGCCAGGTACCTATCCAGATTTGCCCCTGCGAATCCAGATAGGCGCATTTGATGGGAGTCATTGGCAAGACTCCGTTTGTATTGTGCAGGCCATATATGGTAATGGAGTCATTGTCGGGAATGTATCTCATTAGTCCCGTTTCCGTGCAAAGGAACAATTCATCTTCATATACCAGAATGCGGGTTATCGAATTGTTATGAAAACAGGAAAGCTCTATTTTTGACACTTTTCCCGTTGTTTTGTCCAGCATGTTCAGGCCATTGTCCATGCCCAGCCACATGCGGTTTGCATTGTCCTCGGTTACACAATATATGTTGTTGTTGGTCAATAATGTGGGGGTATGAATATCGGATTTCAAGGCACGGATGGTATATCCATCGTAACGGTATAATCCGTTCCGGGTCGCAAACCAGATATATCCTTCCTTATCCTGATATATGTATTGTACATCGTCGTTGGGCAGGATGTTCCGGGTTGACAACGCACTGACATGCAAATCGGAGAAGTGGTTTTCGGCTGCAATCGGAAAACACAAAAGAGCATTAAAGCATAAAAAAAGGAGGATTCTATTTTTCATCATGTCAAAAAATTAAAATCCTCGGCTGCGTTGTTAACTCTCTGACCTTTTAACAACGCATTTACAAATGACAAGCCCATTACCGAGGATATATTTTTCCCGATAGTGGGCTTGTCACTATACTGCTACAACGATTACCCCGCCAGGAGCTTCATTGCTTCCTTATTTCAGTTTGTTTGTCAGAGAGTTTACAAAAGTACACTTTTAGTTTTAATTTCCCAATTTTATTTGCACGACAACAAAAGAATTTTCCGGTACGGAAATGGCATGATTCCGTTTATCAAGCCGCCATTTCACATTTTTCGGGACAATGGCATCCGGTACGTCCAATGTATTTTCCATGTCAGCAGACAAGGCCGACAATACCGTACAAGCCGCCTCATCGGGCAGGACATATTTTTTTCCGAGACCTTTGACATCGAGTCCGAGTGTTTTGCTGCCGGCAGACGTATTGGCAATTTTCAAAATCAGGGTTTCCATATCCTTGTCAAGTACGGCCGAAGCATAGATGCCCTTTTGTCCACTCAAATCCAACGAGTCGGAAGTCAAGGACAGCACATGCGTACCTTTGTTCCGGGCATACAGTTGCTGGACATAATAGTTCGGTGTGCGCACACAACGCAGATTGTCGAACCAGATCATATCCGGACGCCACTGCCATCCATCCACATGCGCGAACAATGGCGCATAAGTCGCCAGACGTACGATATCGGCATTGCGTTCCACACCTGTCAAGAAGGCAGCTTCGGCAAGCGCGCTCTCCCAATTGTTGGCCCGGCTGTCGGCATGTGCCGCATACTCGCCGGCAAAGACTTTAGGCCCTTTGCGGTCATAATTATCATAGCGGGCGGCATTTTCCAGGAACCATTTCGGGTGCTTGTAATAATGCTCATCCACCATATCCACTTTCAACCGCGCCATTTCCGGCCAAAGGTAATCGAATTGCTCACCGTCGGAACTCGGGCCTGAACTTCCTATGATCTGGATATCCGGACATTCGCGCCGCAACACTTCGACAAAACGTGCCAGACGTTCCACGTACAAGACATCCCATTGTTCGTTACCGATTGCCAGGTATTTCAGGCCGAATGGTGCGGGATGCCCCATTTCGGCACGCAACCGGCCCCACTCCGTAGTTGTGTCGCCATTGGCAAATTCCACCAAATCAATGGCATCCTGTATGAAAGGTTCCAATTCTGTAACCGGCACATGCGCGCTTTCATTATCGTTCTGGTATTGGCATACCAAGCCGCAATTCAAAACAGGGAGTGGTGCCGCACCAATTTCCTCTGCCAGCACGAAAAATTCATAAAAGCCCAAACCGTATGATTGGTAATAATCCGCAAAGAAACGATGTGGGAAAGTATATTGCCAGCGGTTCAAGTTCAGCGGCCTGTTCTCCACCGGACCGACGCTTTTTTTCCAGTCGTAACGGTCGGTAATTTCCGTTCCTTCAATGATGCATCCGCCCGGAAAACGGAACACACCGGGGTGCAAATCGGCCAAGGCTTGCGCAAGGTCGGCGCGCATCCCGTTTTCATGCCTGTTGAACGTATTTACCGGAAACAAGGAAACATGTTCCAAATCAAGCTCGCCGCCGGAACTGAGGAAAATACGCAAATGTGCGTGTGCTTCCGTGCGACCGGGTTTCAAGATGACTTCATATTTGTTCCATCCGCTTCCGCTGACCTGCAAGTCGGCCGCAGCCAGAGCCTGATAATTGGCATTGTTGCTCAAATCAATCAGTTCTACAGTGATTTTTTCCGTCGTTGCTTTCGGTGAACGTGCCCACACACTGAAACGGTATGCGCTATCCTTTTCTATTCCCATTCCGAAAAAGCCTTCATTCTCAAGACCGGTACGCTTGTGCGGATGAGAAGGAGCCGCCAAACGTACATAATGGGGGTTACGTTCAAACGGGCCATCGTCCAACAAAGTCACGTTACCGAATGTTTTCCAGCCCTGCAGATTCTGCGGGAATTCAAAAGAGCGGTTTTTTACCATTTCGGCATATAGTCCGCCATCCGCCCCGAAGTTAATGTCCTCAAAAAAGATTCCGTACATGTCGGGATTCACCGCGGCACGTGGTTTCGACACATTGACCGTCAAAGTCTGTGCTTGCAACTGCAACAACAGCCATGCTGCAAACAGTACTGAAAGAATACGTTTCATGGTTAAAAAATTTTGCATTAATTTTCGTACAAATATAAGCTATCTGAGGTTATCAATTGTTGAACAGTGTCTCAAAAAAGATGATTTTCTTGCCAAAAATTCAACAAACCTCACAAAAAACAAACAAAAACAGGTAAAAATTCCCGATTACGGTAAAAGCTGGAAGAAAGTCATAAGAAATCTTGTTTTTTAAATCTGAAAAGATTACCTTTGTGCGTTTTTTTTCAATCACTTCTTTTACAGAAAGAACCATGCAACCATATAACATATTGTTGCTCGTCATGAGCATATTGGCTGTTGTTGTTTTCATTGCCTTGTTTTTTGTCAAAGCAGGATACGGCGTATTCACCAGTGACCGCTGGGGCAAAACCATTTCCAACCGCCTGGGATGGGTCATTATGGAAACACCTGCTTTTTTGGTAATGATACTGCTGTGGATTATGGCCCCGGAAAAGCAACTGGTTCCAATGATTTTCCTGGTTTTTTTCGAGATTCACTATTTCCAGCGTTCTTTCATTTTCCCATATCTGCTGAAAGGGAACAGCAAAATGGCATTGAGCATCATGTTCATGGGTTTCTTTTTCAACACGGTGAACGCTTTCATGATAGGTTGCTGGCTGTTCTATCTGGCACCGGAAAACACCTACCCCATTGAATGGCTGTGGTCGCCACAGTTTATCATAGGTACGATTCTATTCTTTACCGGCATGTATATTAACATGGATTCCGACAAACGCATTCGTGCATTGCGAAAGCCTGGGGAAACCAAACATTACATGCCCACAGGCGGATTATACAACTACGTTTCATCAGCCAATTATTTCGGCGAATTTGTGGAATGGGTCGGTTTTGCCATACTTACGTGGTCACTTCCGGGTGCAATATTCGCATTGTGGACATTTGCTAATCTTGCTCCTCGAGCCAATGCCATCAATAAAAAATATGCGGAAATGTTCGGTGAAGAATTTACCAAACGCAAGGTGAAACGCATGATTCCGTTCATATATTGATCCATTATTCCATAACATATACAGACATGAAAAACGAAACCGGAACCAAGCAACAAGGCAAATTGTTCACCCCCTGCCAATTGGGCCCCATAACACTTCGCAACCGCAGCATCCGCTCCGCTGCCTTTGAAAACATGTGCTACAACAACAAACCATCACAGGATTTGTTCAATTACCACACGGCAGTAGCACGTGGCAACATAGGAATGACAACCATTGCCTATTGTGCCGTAAACAAAAGCGGCGTATCATTCAACGGGCAATTGTGGATGCATCCGGAAATCATTCCCGACCTGAAAAAACTGACCGATGCCATTCATGCCGAAGGAGCAAAAGCAAGCATACAGCTCGGACACTGCGGCAACATGACACACTACTATACATGCGGACAGATGCCGGTAGGTGCATCAGGCGGTTTCAACCTGTATTCGCCGACATTTGTACGCAAACTCCGAAAAGATGAAATAAGCGAACTGGTTCTGGATTTCGGGCGGGCCGTAAACATGTGCCGCGAAGCCGGTTTTGACTGTGTGGAAATTCATGCCGGACACGGATACCTCATATCACAGTTCCTGTCACCCTACACGAACCACCGCAAGGACGAATACGGAGGCACCTTGGAAAACCGCATGCGTTTCATGCGTGAAGTACTGGCCGAAGTAATGCGCTGTGCCGGCAACGACATGGCCGTGGTTGTAAAGACCAACATGTACGACGGATTCAAAGGCGGGCTGGAATTACCCGACTGCCTGACCATAGCAAAAGAGATCGAGAAATTCGGTGTGCACGGTATTATCCTGACCGCAGGTTTCGTCAGCAAAGCGCCCATGCAGGTCATGCGCGGTGCAATGCCTCTGAAAACATTGGCCTACTACATGAACCCCTGGAAATTCTGGTGGCTGAAAGCCGGGATTGCACTTGTCGGCCGGCTCATGATTCCGACCGTACCGTTCAAGGAAGCTTATTTCCTGGAGGATGCCAAGAAATTCAGGGCAGAACTCAAATGCCCGCTTATTTATGTAGGCGGACTTGTCAGCCGTGCTTCCATAGAGGAAGTACTCGATTGCGGATTCGACTTTGTGCAGATAGCCCGCGCACTGGTTCACGACACGGACTTCATCCGGAAAATGGAGGAAGCCGACATGACATACCGAAGCGGCTGCAAACACTCCAACTATTGCATTGGCCGCATGTACACCTTGGAAATGAAATGCCATCACTGTGTGAAAGAACTGCCTGCAAGACTCCAGAAGGAAATCGATGAAGCCGAGGCTACCTTATAAAAAAACAAGGAGACACAAAAATATGTTAGCTTTAGTCACTGGTGCAAGTTCCGGAATAGGATTGCAATATGCCACCGTTCTGGCCAATGATTATCATTGCGACCTGTTGCTTGTCAGCAACCAGAAAAAGGAAATCGTGGAAACGGCGCAACAACTGTCCGCCACATACGGCGTACAAGCTACCGGACTATATGCAGATTTGTCACTAACGGACGCAGCCGAACAACTGTATGATTATTGCCGGACAAACAACCTGGAGATTGACGTTCTCATCAACAATGCCGGCGTGTTCTTTTTCAACGAGTTTGTGGAGACCGCGCCTGCCCGCATTGAACTGATGCTCTCGCTCCACGTTGTAACCGTAACCAAGATGTGCCGGCTCTTCGGAGAAGATATGAAACGCCGCGGCTCCGGCTACATACTCAACATGTCTTCCATGAGTGCGTGGATGACCATGCCAGGCATAAACGTCTATAATGCCACCAAAGCCTACATACTGAATTTTTCCCGTTCGCTCTGGTATGAGTTGATGCCCTACAATGTCAGTGTGACTGCCGTTTGCCCCGGAGCCGTAGACACGGGGCTGTATGGACTGAACGACCGCTTGCGGCGCGTTGCCGTCAGTCTGGGTGTGAGCATGACGCCAGACAGACTGGCAAGAAAAGCTCTCGGGAAAATGTTCAAACGCAAAAAGCAAACCGTACCGGGAGCCATTAATCACATTTTCATTCCATTGATAAAACATTTGCCGGACCGGTTGGTGTTTACCATCATGAAACGGCTCAAGGCCTTCCAGCACTAAACGGCCTACAAATACGGGTTATATGATTTTTCATCACCAATAGTCGTGGATTCACCATGGCCGGTATGGACAATTGTTTCATCAGGCAGGACAAACAGTCGTTTCCTGATGGAGTTAATCAGCTCCGCATGGTTCCCGCCCGGCAGGTCTGTACGCCCGATGGAATTCTGGAACAACGTATCACCGGCAAACACTACCTTCTCCGAAGGAATGTAAAAACAAACGCCGCCTTTGGAATGTCCGGGCGTATGTATCACCTCTATTTCCAGATTTCCGGCCCGCAGTTTTTGTCCATCCGACAGGAAACCGCCCAAAGCACAATCCTCTACATGAACAGGAATGCCAAAAGCTGCAGCCTGACGGGCAATGTCACCGGCCATGACAGCATCGCCCTCATGAGCCATTGGCATTACACCGTATGTCCTTGCCAGAAAAGCATTGCCAAACTGATGGTCAAGATGCAAATGCGTATTCAACACATATTTCAGTTTCAGCTGCGCATAATCGATATACTGCCGTATCTGTTCCTGCTCTTCCGGATACAGACAACCCGCATCTACAATCACCGCCTCGCCGGTTTCATCATATAACACATACGTGTTTTCCATAAATGGATTAAACACAAATTCCTTGATTGTCATAACAAGTCCGCTTTTTTTCATAGAATCCTCATATCGTATTTCCGCTCACTCATTCTGTGCGGCAAAATAGGCTTCCCAATATTCGTTTCCCTGACTGTAGGAATAAAGTCGTATGATCGGAATTTTCCCGTGTTGGATAACCCCGTCAACTTCGATAGTCGTTTCCATATAGGGGGCATATTTGTTATCGGCATCGTATTTAACGGGAATGTTGGAAAGAGAAAGATCCCGCGCGGAGTCGCTGTTGTTCCAGTCTGTAGCCGGATCGGTATAGTAGACCATATTGATGTAGCCGTCCTCATCGAAATCGAAACCCCAGGCAGTGAGGGCATGCGGACCGAAGAGAGCACTGTTTTCGTCAAAAGAAACGATTTTACCTTCTTTAAGAGCCTCTTCGATAAAGGTGTTGAATGAGCGGCGATTGGGGGACTGGAGTATTTCGGTTAATACGGGATTATCGTTAAAAACCTCTTTAAATATACCGCCCTGTCCGATTGCCGAGGTCTGAACACCGTTTTCGGAGCCCCAAATAAACCAGTTAAAGCCGTTATGGGGGTAATTCCCTACGTTTTCATGCCATTTTTCCGTAAAAAAGGTAAAAACTTGGGAACAGCCCTTCCCTGTGTATTTAAATTCCGGCAGATTCGGATGAGTCTCTCTGTATCTGGCAATGTAATCGGCGTTCCGGTCAAACCACCAGTGAATAACGTTGCTGGCCGCCCCTGCCCAGCAGAAATTATACCAGGCCTGATAGGCATCATACCAGCCGCAGCCGGACTTCCATTCGACATCTTTTCCGATGTTGCCGCGGTTGCCCTGAACCCAGTCTTCTTCGCGAATGGTGACTCCTTCCACGAAAACTGTCTGACCTTTGTAAGTTTCGCTGGCACCGCCGACAGAAGCATCCAACGGCGACCAGTAAGCATAAAGCGTACAAGATTCGGTAAAACTGACAGTACTGCCTATGCGGTAATGGGAATAACCATCGGAAGATGTGTCATAAGCCTTGCACTCGTAACCTTCCGCTGGAGGTGAAAAACGATGAGGAGGAACCAGGATAACCTGCCCGGAACGGGTATACAACGGTGCCATGCTACCACTACCACCATTGGCATCAAATGATATCTCTACTGCCGATGTCGAGGGCTCCCATATCGCATACAGCATGGCATTATAGGAAGAATAATAACTGAAAGTCGGATACTCATCCTGATACAAAGGCTCCGTATCCTGACTGCTGGTGCTCCAACCTATGAAACGGAAACCATCGCGGACAAACGTATTCCGAGGCAAAGTGAATTCCTGACCATCACGCAAACCGACAACGGGAGACATCGTGCCGATGCCACCGTTGGCATCAAAAACAAGACGACCCGTTCCGGATGACTCATCGGCATAAATACGCTTCAGCTTCGTCAAATCCCACTCCACAGAATATGTCGTTCCGGTTGACCATGAGCCGCTTTCCGAATCTTGCGTAAAACGCAAATCACCCTCCACAGAAACGGTTGTACCATCCTGCCGTTCCACTATAAACTGAGAATATAAATATGTTGCAGACAAAAACAACTGCAACAACAATAGCATATGTTTTTTCATACCCGGATAAATCTTGAAAAGATAAAATTAATGTTTCAGAAATTTCATAGTACTGTTTGCCGTGCGCAGCAAATATGTGCCCTGAGGGAGATCTGCAACGGGAAGTGTGATTTCCGATCCGCCCGATTCAACACTTTTCATAAGCTTGCCATCAAGCGAAACTATATCCACACGGCTGCCAGAAGACAAGCCGCTAATGCACAAGCGGTCCGTTACCGGATTCGGATAACAGCGCACTTCAGACAATACGGTCATGTCTGTAGCCGTGGATGACTCCTGGCTGAAGGATACACTGGAGACTCCTGTTACGGAATTCCCACCCTTGAGAACAACGGTAAAAGCGGAGGAATCGTCCACACGCATCAGGTAATCCACATTCTCCATTGCGATACTAACACCCGTATCGGTATTCATATACCAGCGCGAGGATGCATGTCCATCAAACATGAATACGGACGAATACAAAACCACCACAAGAAGCAAGATTCGATTTCTTTTCATAAATTAGTCATTCAGATTAAACATGACGGCAAGAAAACATGCCGGTTCAAAATGTCGAAATATTTTAGGTTGCAAAAATCACGCCAAAAGCTACATCGAAGTCACGATATTTGCAATAATCTGTTTCTGGCTATAAAGCAAAAGACCGAACAACGTGCCCAAAACGACAAGAACAACCAAGGTATAACCGAACAACACAAGGAGTGTCTTGAAAAAAGACTTTATCCAACCTGTTCCAGCATAGACCCTGTGCGAAGCGATTGTTGTATATACCAGCATTATCAGGACAAATCCCCAGGCAGGATAGCCGCTGTAATGCCAGAATTCGCCCAACAAAATGTAAAGCGTAACCAGCAGAAAAAGGAAACTGCTCCAATGCAGGGCAAAAACGAAATGGCTCATATAGGGCATTTTCCTTTTCCGGTAGGACAACATGAACAGCCATGCGAGCACCGGAGTAAGCAACAACGCCACCAACGGCGCGTATCCGCTCAAGGCACCCATGACCCGCTCCTTGAACAAAACGCCTTGCGTCTGTCTGGTCGACAGCAAATGAATGCCATCATACAGTTGTACGCCGCGCCATTTCCCGGCCTTGACAAAATACTCGGACAAGAGACCAGAAGGCATACGTACCAACATTGTATCGGGATGCTGCCATTTGTTGTATGCTGAACCATGGGGAGCAGCCATTTCGAGAATCCGAAACAGTTCCGGATAAGCCGCCATCACGGCAGAATCGGCGATGACCGCCACCACCGTATCCGTATCTTCCGCCAAACCAGAAACCAGCGCATCGTAACTGTCCTTCGGCATATCGGCCAGAACCTCGTCGTAGGTTTCCGTGTGTATGGACAATCCGGAGTCTATCTTGTCGCCCAGAAAGGCAAAGAACCCGATAAAGAAAAGCACCGTGATAAACATTAACAGACGCATGGGATGCACGTATGAGGCTATTTTGCCTGCATTGAATTCCGTGGTCAGAAATCCCGGACGCCTTACCAGCATCCACAACGTTACCCAAACCTTGCCATCGAACTGATAGACATTCTCGAAATACTGGAGCACGTATTTCCAGAACGGCTGGTTGATGTCAAGTGCATATTGCCCGCAACGGTGGCAATACATGCCGCGCAATTCGGTTCCACAGTTTTTGCAATGCGTATATGCCGGCACCGTCTTGCGCCGGATACGTTTCAGGCGGCGCAATTCCAGATATCTCTGCACATTCCGTTTCCGCGCGGCCGACCTGGCCGCCAGCTTGTCAATCCAATTCCCGATACAGGCTTTCATCTTTTTCATTCGCTGTCATGTCATTTTTCGGACTGCAAAGATAAGCAAAATACGGCAGACAGACCCAAAGGTGCTTTCTTTGCGGGATCACAACTACTCCAAATAGAGCCAGCCATGTTTCCGGGCCGGTTTTTCCGAGGGCTGGCGGCGTTTCGGTTCGTGTTTCTGCCGGGCGGCCGAATAGTCGAAGTACATTTTCCACGAGAAAGTCGGAATTATGGGGTAATAGCTTATCTGGTAGAGTTTCAGGGTCGTGTCTTCCTGCGGGAAATCATCCTTGTCCGGGTTGCGCGACAGATAGGCGCAATCGTAGGCATTCATGCGGTTGTACAGGTTGTAAACAGAAAACGACCATTGCGCACGGTTTCCGCGCCGGGTGCGGTAATCGTAAACGGCACCGACATCCAAACGATGGTAGAGCGGCAGGCGCGCCGAATATTTATCGCCATAGACAAGCTGTTCTTCCATAACCGGCAAACCGTTGGCGTCAAACGTGCCCGATGGCACAAGCACGCGCCCGACCGCCGGCGTATATGGCAGGCCGCTGGCACATACCCACAAGACATTCAGATTCCAGTGTTCACCAAGTTTCCTGTTTATGGAAACCGCGAACGAATGCGGGCGGTTGTATTCAAAATCATAAGGCTTGCCGCCGTTTATGTTTTGGAACGTGCGCCAACTTTCGCTCCATGCATACGTGAGAAATCCCGTCCACACTCCTTTTTCCTTTTTCAACGTCAGTTCCACGCCATATGCCTCTCCCACCCCGTCGGTTTCCAGTTTCTGTTCCATGTCGGCCAAATCGGCCAGTTCATGATAGCCATCTTTCAAGGCGACCAGATTTTCCATTTTCTTGTAATAACCTTCCAGCTGTACGCTGAACATGCGGTCGTGGAAATAGCCCGTCCAGCCGCCCGACAACTGGCCAGAACGTTGCGGAGGCACATTTTTCAAAGCGGGAAACCAGACTTCGTTTTTCAGGATGAAGCCATCGGCAAACAGCAAATGCGCATTCTGACTCACCGTCATGGCGGCCAGCGTAAACGTATGCCCGTTCCACGGGCTGTATTGCAGGCTCAAACGCGGCTCGGGCTGCCAGAAAAAGGCATCTTCGGTCTCATAGCCTGACAAGCGCACCGACGGCTGCAACAGGAAGTGCCGCCCCAGTTCAATCCGGTTTTCCCAGTAAACGGCCATCTCCGCCGAACGGTAAATTTGCCTTGCCTGCTGCGACGGCGCCAAGGACGCATACACATAATTCGGCTCGTAGGAAAGCCAGGACAATTGCGAACCTACCTCCATACGCCACCAGCGAGCCGCCGAAAATTTCCAGGCCGAACGCCAGGAAAGATCCTGCACACTGCTCCGCCAGATATTTTCCGAATCGCTTTGCGCGCCTCCCGCACCGTCGGAATAACGTTCGCTCTCGCGGAAACGGTAGCGAGTATAGGACAAGATGTTTTCTGCAAATAATCTGGACGAAAACACATGATTCCAACGGCCGCTCACCATAAAATTGCCCCAAACGCTTCCGGTGCTGCCGCTGACGTCCGGCTGCTGCTCCATTTTTTTCAACCATGTTCCCAGATAGTCGTCGCCTTGATACAAATTCAGACTCAAGCTGTTCCGCTCATCCGGCCGATAAGTTATCTTGGCGTTCACATCATGAAAACCGTATGCCATAACTGATTTGTTTTCGGCCATCAGGAGGCCGGATGCCGCAGCCATAAGCGCTTCCGTAAAAGTCTTGCGGGCTGTTACCAGATAGCTCCACTTCCTGTTTTCCGACAAAGGTCCCTCAAACGTCAGCGAAGCATCGGTAAGCCCTATGCTGAACGAACCTTTGTGCCCGGACACATCGCCCTCGCGCTGGGTCAAATCTACGATGCCGGACAATTTTCCGCCGAAACGGGCGGGAAAATTCCCCTTGTACACATCAATGGAGTTGATGATTTCCGGATTGAAAACGGACATGAAGCCTCCCAAATGATTCACATAAACCAACGGGACATTATCCAGCAAATATTGGTTTTGCCCGGGGTCGCCACCGCGCACCATCATCAGGCTGCTACCCTCCGTCGCGCCCTGTATGCCGGCCATCAGTTGCAGTGCCTTGACGACATCGGGCTTTCCGCCCAAAGCCGGCAAAAACGCCATCTGGTCGGCTGTCAGCCGCACGACATCCGCACGCGGCGGACGGGAGGCCGTAACTTCCAGTTCCTGCAATTCCGTCGCTGACGACAGCAGCACCTGCAACAGCGTGTCGCGCCCGGCTGGCAACGGGAATTTCCGCGTAGCATATCCGACATACGAAACTACCAGAGTGTCAGGCCCGGACTGCAACTGGAAATAGCCGCGGTTGTCGGTGGCAACACCCGTCCGCCCCGAAGCGCACCACACATTGGCGCCAATCAGCACTTCCCTGCTCTGCGCGTCCTTTACGAAACCCGACACGCGCCGTTCCGCCGCGCAAGGCAGCAAGAACACAAACAGGCAAAACAAAGTCAAAAACCGGCGCATAAAAATGTTATTTTTGTTCCCCAAGCACATAACATGTTGAGGCATAAGCTGCAAAAATCCCGTTTTTGTCATAATATCCGGCAGCGGCACGCTTCAAATGCCGGTAATACTCCGCGCTTACCGACTGTAATTCCAAACATGCCGAACAATTCACAAAAACCGTGTCGGCCAAGCTGCGCATTTGCGTCGGGACACTCCACTGCAAGGTGAACACATCGGAATCCATATTCACGTTGGAAAACACCGACAACGGTTCCGGCTCGTTACGGAAAACGACATTGCTGTTCGGGTCTATGACGGCTTCCGAAACCGACATGCTGGAAGCGGGGCCAGTTGCCGGCCGGTAATCCTCCACATAATCGGCCAGGACAAAATGATAGTAGCACAGCCGCGACGTGTCATTACGGAAAGTAAGGTTATACCGCCGGTTCATTTCGCCGGAGGCGGAAACGGACAATTCCGGCAAGACCGACAACGAAACAATTTCAGGCGCATAAGGCACGGTGGCGCTTCGCGTGATGGCAGGAAACCCCGATGCCTCCACCGTGCAGACATATGTACTGCCGGCACGCACGCTATCGCTTGACGCATACCAGCCATCTCCGACCGGCGGCAACACCGTGTCGTTGATACGGACAACGGCATCATTGACCGGCAAAACGGCCGAATCGCCCAGGTTTGCCGACCGGCTCACATGCACACGCAACGCATCGCCGGGACGCAACATGGCATTCAGCACCAACGACGGCTCATAATCCGGGAAATCGGTCTCCAACAACTTGTAGCACGAGGTGAAAACGACCGACAAAAGTGCAAAAACCGCCAGTTTCCCTGCCCTTTTATTGTCCATGACTTAAAATTTGAACGACAGACCTGCCTGCCAACGGAAATATTCATATCGGAAACGGCCTCCCAAAGCCTCGGCGTAAATGCCAAAATGCTTGGTAAAATAGAATGCCGCACCCGCACCGCCTGCAACCTCAAAACAATGATGCGAGCAAACTTTTTTTGCCGTTTCGCCAACCGCAGACGCGCCGTTCCACCACTCCGACTGCACGCCCGCACGCCCTATTGCATACAGTTTGATACGCCACGCCGGCGGCAAGACGTCAAATTCCACATTCACGCCATAATTAAATGCCTGCGTGTTCCTGTTTTCGTACGTATAGCCGACAATTTCACCCATATCAGGGTCTTGCGTTATTTCAGGCATGACATGCGAGGGAGCACACAACTGCGTATAGCCGCCATAAAGGCCGCACGACAAGCGTGGAAGCAGCGAATAACTGAGAAACAGCGTGCCTTGCGGACGTTTGTAGTCCGTCTGCTCCTGATAGCTGAATGTACCATCAGCGTTGTAAAAATACTTTTGCCAAGGGGCATCCATAACCGTAACGCCAACCTTCAGCGTGAATTTACCCTGCTGGGCAAAAGCCGGGACGACAAGCCAAACAAGAAATAACAGCAAGACAGCCTTTTTCGCTCTCATATCTTAAACATAAACAAGGTTTCAAATTCATGTATCCGCTAAAAAACAGCAGGAATATGCGTAATTCCCGTATATTCCTGCCATTCCAGCCGATATATCATGCTCAAAATTTATAGCCCACACTCATTCCAAGCATCATGCGCAAGGACGAGCCATAAAAAGAACCAACATTGGCGCGCAAATGCGTACCCAAAGTTATGTTGCACGGCAAAGTATATTCATACATGATTTGTCCCAGGGCGGCAACGGAAAGCTGCTGTGCGGAACTGGTTACATTCAATATCTTGTCGCACGTTCCGCTGGCACCGAGACCAATCATCAAACGGTGTTTTTCCGTGTTCAGGGGCGAAAATCCCAACTGCAAATCCAACATCGTAAGCGTTGAGTAACATCCGTCGTTTATGCCGCTACCATAGGAAAGTCCCGTACCTACCGACAAAAATTTCAAAATCTCATATTCATACTGGGTCGAGACATGCAAACCATCGTAACCGCCGACCGGCAACCCATAATTCGCTCCCACACGGACATGATGCTGGGCAGAGCCAGCAAAAGCCACAAAAAACAAGGCAAAAGCCACCAAAACTGTTTTCTTCATTTTCTTGAACTATTTATAAATTATCATGTAAACACACTGATTCAGAATCAAGGCAAAAATATAAAAAATATGTCAACCTGCAATAATTGCTTTTTTACAAGAAAATCATCCCAGCACGTCAATCAAGATTCAATGGCAAAGTCGCATTAACATCTTTTTCTGTCAAAACATACGAATAAACCGTATAATGTTCCTTTATTTTCTCGCTATTGTAATTATTCAGATTCAGCAAATTACAAGGCATAGTATCGGACGGTAACGTAAAAACAGCTTGCCGCTTGTCACCAAAACGGATGACCAAGCTGTCCGCCAAAGCAATTATACCAGAAGTAACAACCACACTATCACCAATAATCACATGGTCATAAACTGTTCCGAACAACATATCCAATTGTTGGCAAAAGGTGCTATCTTGTTGTAAAACGACAGCAGGAGCCGGCAAATAGGCGGACACTGCATTATTCCGATAGAACGCAGCGAAAGAGACAGAACCGCCCGTCTGATTCGTAAAACGATATTCATTTATGACAACAGGGTCCACAACCTCCTTACACGAATAAAAGCTACTTAACGCCCCAAAAATTAAAGGCAGCATCCAAATGTTTCTCTGTTTCATTGTTGTACATATTTTTAAGATTATTCTTCCATACATTCCACGTAGTTTGACTCGCCAAGGCATCTTCTATTTGCCTAATAGTATAACCTTGGACTTGACCATAATATGATTTTACCATGTCATATTTTCCTTTTGCAAAAAAAATCATACCAATACAAACATCTTGTTGTTTTTATACCATCAATTCTACAAGCCCTGTTAAGAATGCTATCACTAAAAAATATTTATTCCAAACTTCTGTCTTTTTCATGCCGGCAAAAATAGTATGCAGAAACCTTGTACACCAAATTTTGCGGTAGAAAAACATTAGACAAATCATTGATAAATCCTTCTGATTATCAATAATTTGCAAACAAACAAATCAAAATATTCGACAAATTGGCTATTCCCGTCTTTAATTGAGGCATCTTCCGGCAAAAATATCGTACAGGAGCCGCGTCAATACTGTTGCAGAACCAGCACCGACCTTTTTAGCCAAACGGGTTTTGGTATTGCCAACGCTGTTTATGGAAATATACAGCAACATGGCAATGTCTTTATTGCGGGTCTGGAGCAAATGCAAAATGCACAGTTTCATATCGCGCTCATCCAGTTGCGGATATTGCACATGCAATTTGGTAGCCATATTATTGAATTGCCGGTTTACAACCCGGCAGAAATCGGGATAATTGTCCAGACATAGAATATGGTTGTACGCATTGCGCAACGATGTTTCATAATCAAGGCCTTGCCGCTGCAAATCACCCATACGGGCCGATATCCTGCGGCCTACCGTTTCAAACTGTTCCGCTATCAGAGAATTGCGTTCGCTCTCCGTCTGACGGCCTTCCTTTTCGTTTTTTTCATATTGCAACTTTTTGCGCCGCCAATGCATCCCGGCAAGCAACAAAAACACAAGCACCAACGCTGCGCCGGTTGCCACTGCTGCTATCCAACGGTTCCGGGTACGGACACGTGCCTGGCCTGCATGATATTCGCTTTCATATACGTATGCTTCATGCTGGCTGCGTTCTATCTTGGCTATGGAATCCGAACAGTCCAGAATCTGCCTCCGGCAACGATCGGCCTCTTCATTGTCACCAACCTGCTCTGCAATTGAAGCCTTAATATCATAACAAGCCCGCCTGACATAGATATTCTCTGTTGTTTCTAAAGCTATATCAGCATAATAAAGAGAAGAATCAAGACTATTCTTTTTGTTATATATAAAAGATAGGAATAAACTCTGCGATGGAATTGAATTTGTGTACTTATATATATTTTCACTTTGCAAAAAATAATGCTTTGCAGAATCCAGTTCGCCCTGGGCATAAAAAACATAACCAATTTGAAATATAATCAATTCCAACAAGGCAGAATCTCCTTTTGCCAAATTCATGGCTTCAGAATAATAACCTATCGCATGTTCTGGATTAAATTCTTTTGCTCCGACATAAGTATCCCCTAAACCTATAAATGCATAAACATTATCATGAGTTTCTTCAATCAAATCATAATAAAATAACGCTTTCTTATACCGTTCACGCGCTTTTTCATAATATTGCTGATATATATTAAATTCCCCGATGTCCATGTTGATACGCGCCAACATAGCGTAATCATCCAATTTTTCAGCCAGTCTTTCCGCCTTGAAGTAGAAAGGCATGGATGCATCATATTCATTCCGATAATACAAACTCCGGGCTTTGTAGAAATAAGCTGTCGCCAAATATGGGGATTTGACTTGTTCATAATAATCCACCACCGAGTCAATAAGGCTTTGCGGACCCAAGGTATCGGCATAGCTTTTATCTTGCAGGCATACACCGCACAAACCACGCCATGCACGCAGGCCGGCAGTCAGGCTGTCGGCCGGGACTTGGTCCAATGCACCGACCATGCCGGCCACCGTGTCAAGCGAACAGCCCGCCAACGAAATGTAAGACGGACGGCCCTTGCGCGGCGTGCAGCCTTCCGAAAACGACAAGCAGGCAAGCAAAGCCGACAAAACACATATACGGGAAATGAAATACATGGCGGTTGTAATATTTTTCATGGTATTCAACTTGCGGAGGCAAAGATAATGATTTCCAAATGATTCACTCCCTACGGGCAAAAATATCGTACAAGAGCCGCGTCAATACTGTTGCAGAACCGGCACCGACCTTTTTTCTTATAACAATTTTTTCAGGTCTTCTATGTCCGGCAAGGATTTACGCAACCGTTCCGGCATGTCTTCGGCCACACGATAAGTAGCAACCCCCAACGGCTTACTATAATCACGCACGGCAAACTCCACAAAAGTTTGGTTCATTTCCCTGCAAAGTATTATTCCGATAGAAGGATTTTCGTGAGGTTTCCTTACATATGAATCCAAAGCCGAAAGATAAGCACTCAATTGACCCAAATAAGAAGTGCGGAATTTCCCGGACTTCAATTCAACCGCCACCAAAGAATTAAGTTCCCGATTGAAAAACAATAAATCAATGAATAATTCTTCCCCTGCCACTTCTATACGATATTGGTTGCCAATGAAGCTGAAATCCTGCCCAAAAGTCATAATAAACTTTTTAACATTGGCTACTATGGCTTTTTCCACGACACGTTCGTCCAGATCATCTTCTTGTTCGTCCAGTTCCTCTATATTAATAAAATCCAGCAAATAATCATCCTTAAAGGCGCAAATAGCCTTAAATGCATGTTTCGCATCCGGCAACGTCTTGGCAAAGTTATTAGGCAACGTGCCCCGATGATGGTAAAGGTCGGCTTTCAGGTAATCCCTCAAAGTATATTTGTTCCAATACCGGACAGCACATTCGTGTATATAGAACATCCTCGCCTCCAATGTCTTGGCCTTGGCAATAATTTCCGTATGATGGCTGAAGCCGATTGACAAAAAATCTGTCCAATCAAAATCGCCAGCCGTTGGCTGATGAATTGTTGTCAGCAATAATTTTTCATTCAAGACCAAATCGTCAGCCATTGGCTGGCGATTTAAAACGGGCGCCCATTCTTCATAAAACGTCCTCATGTTTTTTATGCTGGTTGCCGAAAATCCCCTCAGTCCAGGAAGTTCCTTCTGCAACAAGAAAGAAATCTGCTCAATAGCCCCTTTGCCCCAAAAGCCTTTACGGGAATTCTCGGAAACATACCGCCCAATGCCATAATACAAAGAAAGTTGTTCCTTGTTTACCGATGCAGCTGCACGATACTGACTGCGTAAAATAGCCGCCTTTATATTTTTTACGGCTTCTAAATAACTCTGATTTACATCCATTGCATTCCTATTGGTTTTGCAAAAATAATGATTTCCCTACAACAAGAAAAAGCAAACGGCATGTCCCAAAAACAAAATCACTCCCTACGGGCAAAAATATCGTACAGGAGCCGCGTCAATCCCGTTGCAGAACCGGCACCGACCTTTTTGGCCAAACGGGTTTTGGTATTGCCAACGCTGTTCACCGAAATGTTCAAAAGCAAGGATATTTCTTTGTTGCGGGTCTGGAGCAAATGCAGGACACACAGTTTCAAATCACGCTCATCCAATTGTGGATATTGCACATGCAGTTTGGTTATCAGATTATTAAGGTAGCTATCGGCAAATTTGCAGAAATCAGGAAAACTATCCAGCCGAAGCATTTCATTATAGGCGGTACGCAGGGCCGTTTCATAATCCGTCCCATGTTTTTGCAAGGTTTGCATGTGGGCCTGGATTTTCTGTTTCTGCACCTCGAAAAACTCAGCCACCCACGAATCGCGTTCTTGCTCGGCCTGGCGGCCCTTACCTTCATAATGTTTCAGCAACTGCTTCTTTTCCAGAAGCTCAAACAATCCGACCAAAGCAAACAAACCTATCAGTACCAACACCAACATGACAGCAGCTATCCACGTATTACGTTCACGAAGGCGTTCTTGTTCCTTGTGGTAATTATGTTCATAGACGTATGCCTCATGATGGCTCCGCTCTATCCGCCCGATTGAATCCAAGCACGCCAGTTCGAGTTCCCTGTACCGGTTTGCCTCCTCGTAATCACCTGCCTGCTGTGCCAGCATGACTTTCATCTCACAACATTCCTGGGACACATAAATATCGGAAGACACAGCCAATGCCGCGTCAAGGTAATAAAGCACAGAGTCCAGCTGCTCTTCTTCATAGTAGATATTGGCAAGGCAAAGACTCCGCGATGCTTTCATGTAATTGTTTTCGGATATTTTCTCACTTTGCAGGAAATAATATTTTGCCGAATCCGAGCGGAATTCTTCATAAAAAACCAGACCCGTTTCATACAAGACCAACCCCGTCAAGGCGGAATCTCCCTGCGCCAAATCCAATGCTTCATGGAAATAGTGCAACGCCCGCTCCACATCGAAACTTTCATCATACAGATATGAATAGCCAATGCTTGTCAGTGCATAAACACCATGGTTTTCATTCGCCAGTTCATAATAGCGCAAGGCTTTCTGGAAACGTCCGCGCGCTTTCGTATAATATCGCTGGTAAACATTGAAATCGCCAATATCCATATTAATCCGTGCCAGCAGACTGTAATCACCTACCGACTCGGCGTGTTTTTCAGCTTTCAGATAGAAAGGGACGGCTGCCTCATAACGGTTTACATAATACAAACTCCTTGCCTTGTAAAAACAGGCTGTCGCCAGATAGGGCGATTTTGTCTGCTCGTAATAACTAACCACGGAGTCTATGCGGCTCTGCGGGCCGATAGTGTCTGAAAAGTTCTTGTCTTGCAGGCATAGGCCGCACAAGGCCAACCATGCGCGCTGGTCAGATGTCAAACTGTCGGCGGGTTGCCGCTCCAAAACCGCAACCATGCATGCTACCGTGTCGGGGTTGCAACCCGACAATGAAACATAAGATGTATCGTTCCCTGAGGGACACCGGCCTTTTCCAGGGATGCCCAAAAACAGAATCCCAACCAGACATGGCCACCAAACAGCAGTCACTCTTCCTAAACTTGTATGATAAATCCTGCGGGCAAAGGTAATAAAATTCCCATAACGGCAAAAAATGCCGGCATCCCCTGCCGGAAAGCCGGCAATACAAATAAGCTTTTCAAAACGTCCTGATATTATTAAGGGTGCACCAAATAATTTTGATGCACCCCGTTTTCTCCCAAACCGTTCTTGCAAAAGTTTTGTTTTGTTAAGGCATAAGGTAATCTGTACGACGGTCTATGGAGCTAGAACACAACACACATGCGTCCTGTTGTATGGCAGCAAAGATAATACACGACAACCGGCATTGCCAAATTTTCTCCTTAAAAAACATTCGACAAGCGAATCGTCAACATATTAACAATCAGATATTTATAATCGCAAGCGAAAAAATATTTCGACAAACCGGATAATCCGGAAAAACCGGTTGCTTTCAAGGCAAAAAAGCGTACCCCAAACACTCATTTGCCGGCAAAACAGTAAAAACAGGCCTGCATGCAAATTACATGCAGGCCTGTTTTTTGGACGTCCCGAAATCAGCGGAACGTAACAATCTTACGGCTACGGTCGGCAAATACGATTTCCACACGCTTGCCATCTTCGGCAATATTTATTTCCTTGACTGGCGACAGCTCCTTCTTCGTGAATCCCTTCTTGCCTTTTTTCCAAAGCATCAAGGTTACATAAATACTTTCCTGCTCCACACGCCCGGTAGCCATGGTCAACGCGCAGGTTTCGCTAACGGGAATGCAGCCCTTTCGGATAAACGGTCTGCATGTCCTGCCAACCGGCCAGAGGCAACATTGCCAGGCTGTATTGACCGTTCTCCACGATACGCACTGGCTGGCCGTTCACCTCACGGTTTTGCTCGGAAAAGTCTTGTCCGGCCTGCGGCAACGCATAATGCCCCAGTCGGATATCCATTGCAGCCGGAACCGTCACTTTGTCCACCCGAAGCACACCATCGGGCAACGGGATGTCGGTCAGCTGAAAAGCGACATTTTCATTGGTTTCCAGCACGGCATCACGGCGGTACATGCCGTCTTCAAACTCCTTGAACGTATAAAGCCGCAAGACTTCCCATACACCCTTGCTGTTCATGACACCGTAATTCATGGAGATTTCGCCATCAGCACCATCCGCCATCCACGGAAACTCCGTATGGTAAGCCAGTTTGTTGTAGTTTTCGCTGCTGCGGAACAACTGCCAGTCGGATGCCACGGTTTCATGGCACCACGAACGCATTTCCGCACCGCCCACGTTCGGATAATCGGTAATCATCAAATTGGTGGCCGGCTGGAACTTGTTATATACGTGCCCGCGCTCGAACTCGCTTTCCCAAGGACCGTTATTTTCCGTAGCTGTCCAGAACGGATTATCTGCCGGCAAAAGCAAGGCAAGGAACGCTTTTCCCATCCAATAAACGCTACCACGGCAACTGTATATCTGCACGGCAGGCGCGAACGGGCCATAAAAACCCATTGTCGGCACATTGTCCTGCAAGAAATCGGGATGTTGCAAAAATTGCAACACAGTGGCGGAAGCTATGCGGCGCATCCAGCCGTAATTGATGTGCCCGGGGTCGTTGAAAAAACCGAGCATGGACAGCGGCGCTACGGAACCGAAACGGTAAATAATGCTGCGCCCCCACATATTCATCCGGCCATCGGCACTGAACATATACGGATAATTGCCTGCCATGTCGCGCAAATGCGCCATGAAAAGGTCGGCATATTCCGGATAAAACCTGCCGTAAAGTTGCGCCCAAAGCGGGCCGTATGTCTGGAACGCCCACATGCTGTAATAGTCGTATGCCGGCGCGTCGTTATACCAGCCTTCGCCACGATAGAACGCCAAGGCCTTTTCCAGATTCTCCGTCAGACATTTTTCGTTTACCAGATAGCCCTGATCCTTGAAAAAACTCAACACGAAAATATTGAAGAAACGCCAGTTGGAATTGATAGTCGGGCCGTCACCATAACTGAGCATGGTTGCCGCCAAGGCATCTTTCTGCTCCTGCGTGAGCGGCTCCCACAAAATTTCAGGAATAACAGACAGCGAAATGGCCAACGCACCGAACTCAACCAGAATCTGGCTCGGGCCACCATTGCCGCGATAGCGTATGTAACCCGGTTTTTCCGGGTTGGTCAAGTTCACAAGCTGATGACGGTAATATTCGGCCACCGGAATGCCGTTCAGTTCCAAATCCGGATTTTCGCGAAGCAACGGTGCGGCCACAAACAGGGTGCGGCACAAGCCTTCCAGTTTTTCCGTCGGGATTTGCCCATCATTACGCGGATAAGTCTTGTCCAACTGCTTGGGAAACTTCATCGGGTTATCCAAATCGTGGATATACGAGAACGCCCCCGACAAAAGATAACGGGCAGCATCCTGCCAATGCCGGCGTGTCATGCCGGTAAGCGGGCTTAACTCATAGTCGGGTTCCTGCACTTGAAAAACAGTTGGATTTATCACGGTTTTCCCGGCCGGAAAGGCCGGCAATACGGTTGCCGCCATCAGCGCGACGGCCCAAAATCGGAATTTGCGGTTCATGTCCATAAAACTGAAGTTAATAATCGAATCTGTTGCAAAAATAGCACATGGCGGACAGGTAAATCACCGAATATCGGTTCATTTTGGTAGAAAAAGAGGGCAAATTCCAATCAGGAAAGCCACATGACACTCCAAAAGCGGGTTCCGGGCGACCATTGCCATGCAAGGAAATACACGGAAAAGCCGGACTACATCCAAACCGGCAGAAGCCATGGACTGTAAAAATCAGAGGGGCACGTAAACGACTTTTTTCGTTTCAAAAAACGGCTCGGAAAAATAATCGGAAAGGCTGAACTGCTCCGCCACATTCCTGAACGGTTGCAACTCGTGTTGCAGTTCACCGCCTTTCAGGCAAATCAAACCGTTCGGCAAGGCATTTTTTCCCTGCGGTTTCATATTTTTCCGCACCAGAGGCACCAACTCGTCCAGCGGCATGACCGCACGGCTGACCACAAAATCGTATTTCCCTTTCTCTTCCTGCACGCGCAAATGTTTCAATGTAATGTTTTTCAGATCAATAGCTTCCGAAACAGCCGTACCGACCTTGATTTTCTTGCCGATGGAATCAATCAATGTGAAACGGCATTCGGGCAACAGGATTGCCAGCGGGATTCCGGGAAAACCGCCGCCCGTACCGACATCCAGCACGTCCGTGCCCGGCTTGAAAGCAATCAGTTTGGCAATTCCCAACGAATGGAGCACATGATGAAGATACAGGTTTTCAATATCCTTGCGCGAAATGACATTGATTTTGGCATTCCATTCGGCGTACAAGTCATAAAGCGCGGCAAACTGCGCACGCTGCGTTTCCGTCAGTTGCGGAAAATATTTCAATATCTCTTCCATAAATCAGTAATATCCCAAATAATCACTTATCAAAGCGTTGTAAAACATGTGGCCAATCAGTTCATAACCTTTTTGCGTAAAATGCAGGCGGTCCGGCTGTATCAGATCATACATTTCCCATTTTTCCACGGAGCCGTATCCGCCCATAAAATCGAACAAGTCCCAGACTGCACCCTGGTATTCCTCGGCAAGTTCATAAAACGCACGTTGTACAAGTCCGCCGTTGCGGTTGGGCACCATTGTGCGACGGCCTGCACTGCGGTAGCTGTCGTTGTTGGTTGTGAAAATCAAAGCGCAATCGGGCGAAACGCGCCTGATGCGTTCAATCAGCATGCGGTAATTCTGCTTGAATTTCTCAGGGTTAAAATCACCGTAGGGCACCGCCGCATCGTTTATGCCGATACCAAACACAACCAGTTGCGGTTTGACCAAACGCAAATCACGCTCAAAATCCACGCAACGCAACCATGCCGGCACAGCCGCACCGTTCACTCCCACGGAAAAATAATTGATGCCCTGCAAATCGTTTTCCGGCAATATGCCGGTAAGCGTGAACCACTGCCCATCGGCCGGAATCCGGATACGGATAGAAGCCGAATCCGTCATTGCCGGAAGGCGGAACACATAACCCGGCTGCACGGTGTCAAGTTCCGGCAAAAGCGTATCGCCAAGCGCCAGCAAAATGGGTACGACCGAATCGGACGAAGCATAACCCAGCACGCGCAACCGGTCAAACCGCCATTGAGGCGCATCAGCCGATTTGTTCAGACAAAAACGCACCTCGGCCGCCGTGTCGGAAGTCATGGCCGCCATTCCAGCCAAACCCATACGCAAATTCCACGGCTTGCGCGAATTGCGGTTGGCCGTCCACTCGCCGCTGCAACGGATAGTGTAGTTGCGCGAAGTGTTCATGTGAGGCAATACATTGTGCGGGAAAATAATGCCGCGTTCAGCTACCAGCCCCGGCTGCATGGAAACCAAATCGGTACGGATGGCATGAGGCAGGAAATCGGCCTGAATATGCGAACCGCCTATGTGCAAAATGTTAATATTTCCCTTGCCGAACAACAACAAAGAATCCAGACGGGCATAGAACAGCGACATGCTTTCCCTGCCTGCCGGAAAATGCAGACGGTTCCTGTCGTAATGCACGCACTCATAATCAGGAAGCGCGCGCAACAACGGCTGTGCCTGCACATTCACCGCACCGCACAACAACCACAGGAACAGCACTACGTATTTCACGAAGTCATTCCCCAACCGTAACCGTATCTGTTTCCAATTCCACATTTTCCAAATATTGCGTATCGCCGTTCCGGAAACGGTAATAATCATAATAGAGCATCAAGGACTTATAAAACATATCGCCTATTTTTTCGGCTCCGAGACGGGTAAAATGGACATGATCGGAAGAAGCCAACGGCGGCACGGCCTTGACCCATGCCAGCATGGAATTATGTCCGCCCATGGCACTGTACAAATCCCAATAGGCGGCATCACAGGCAAACGCCGCCTCTTTCAAGGCATCCACCATGGCCGGCAACATCGGATAGGTCTGCATGACACCTTTGACGCGGGTCGTCATGTCCGATGGGCCGATGAACAGCACGCAGGCATCCGGCGCGACCTGCTTCAGATAGTTGATTTGCCTGATAATGGAGGACTTGTATGCCGAAAGTTGCTTTTCCGTCTTCATGTAGGGCATGGAATTTCCGCCGAACTGCAAAATAAGCAGACGTACATTCTTCTGCCGGCAGAACGTCCGCAAAATGGTTTTGTCCATGCCCGTGAAAACCGTGCCGGAACAGCCGCGCATCGGTATGTTATCGACCGAAACGCCGGTTTCGCCATCCAGCAGGACACCGTACAACTCTGCATAACCGCTCATGGTCATCACGGCGCGGCGCGTACTGTCGGGCATGTCGAATTCCAGCAACTTCAAGCCTTCGGATGGTGCCTGCACCGTTTTGCTGCCGGCTTGCGACACGCTGACATGCAAGGTTTCATCCACATTGCCCACCAGCAAAGTCAATCTGTCAAAATAGCGTGCATGTTCCGGCGCCACATCGACCGGCCGCGAGAAGAAACGCATCGTTGCCGTTGTGTCCAATTGCACGAACTGTCCGGCAATGCCGTAACGCCGATGTCCGGCACGCATATTCTGGCTGCCGAACACCATGTAGCGCGGCAAATCCGTATCGCAGGCCTGTCCGACGGACATGCTCGGAATGGTCTGTATAACAGGTACAAGCCCCACTCCACTGCCGCCAAAACGGTCTTGCAGTTCATCCCGCAACATGTTGGTAATCCGGTCTTCCTCAATCTGCGAATCGCCATAATGCAGAATGCGCATAGGGTATGTTCGCGCGCTGTCCAGCGCAGCAAACAATGGATCGAACAGCGCAATGCTGTCGTTCGGGAAATGAATACGCGCCGGATTCTCGCGGAAAAAACGCATGTATTCCGCTTCCTGCTGCAGACGCATCTCTTCCTGGCGTTTCCGCAACAATTCTTCCGGACTCTCTTCCGGCATTTCCGCTTCATCGGCAGGCGATAGCACCTCCGACAATGTCGGGAAACGCAAAGTCTGGTTGCCTATCTGGATTCCTTCCTCCGGAAAAAACAGACACAGCAAGCCCAGCAAGGCAATCACCGCAAATATGAACAATAACACCTTATATGCCTTCATCTGTATATTTTTAAGCGTTGTCCTATCTGTAACATGTCCGAACGCAATCCATTCCAACGTTTCAACTGCGAGACGCCGACATGATAGCGCATCGCGATATGGCCAAGCGTGTCTCCCGCCCTGACCCGATAAACGACGTATTGCAGCTTGGGCGCGGGCAAAGTCGGCTGGCAGACCACCGGTCTGTCGGGAAGCGACAAACTGTCCAGTTGGGCTGTCTTATCCGCATACAACACCCGGTTTTCCTGCGGCAGATAAATCCGGTAGCCTTTTTTCAGGTATTGCGCCGAAGGCGACAAACACGGATTCATGCCGAACAGTTGCAGGCTGTCAAGTTCCAGCACAGCGCAAAAATCGGACACGCGCAAATTGTTGTCCAGACAAACCAATGACGTATCTGCAAAAAACATATCATACTGGCCTATTTCCTGCACGGCGTTCTTCCATTCGACCGCCAGCCACGCCAGACGGCTGTCCAGCGTACCGGATACCGAATCGCCAGAACAATTTGCAGAAGATGCATACACGCATAGCTGTTTCTCCACATCGCCGGCATATATTTTTTTCAAGTCTTTCAAATATGCCACAGCCGCATCCGTTGCCAACCGTACATCAAACCGTTCATCATAAACCGCATCGATTTTCAGGCCGTAATGGTGCGCTACCGGCACCGACAAAGCCCACGCACCGGCAACGTATTCGCCACGGAAACCGGTATCGGCCCCGGTCAGCAAAAGCGGCAGGAACTTGTAGTGCACAGGCAGGTCGTTCTGCAACATGGCGTCGGTCCACAAACGGTCGTAAGGCGCATAGGCGGCAAAATCATAAGCCCGGGACGATTGCCACACCAGAGCGGCAAAAACCATATAAATGACAAAACGTTTCATTGCGTTCGCAAAAGTAATAAAAATCACGGGTTGCAACAATTTGTTTATTTCCGTAACTTTGCGGCCGGACAATAATCCGCGAAGAATCGCGTTTTTATGGTGGGTTTTGAAAACGACATCCATGTTCAAAAAATACTTTATCATATTTTTTGCGGCAGTAGCGGCCGGCAACACCTGGAACCTCAGGGCGCAGAACCTGCCTTATGCGGACGCGCGCCTGTTCCATTTCGGTTTTTCCCTGGGCGTGAACCTGATGGATTTTGCCGTTACGCCAAGCCTGGCGGAAATCAATGGCGAAGTATATCAGGCACGCTCATCCGCCCTGACGCCGGGATTTTCCGTAGGCGTCATCGGCGACTTGCGCCTGAGCAAGCATCTGAACCTGCGCGCCATTCCGACATTGCATTTCGGACAACATATCCTGACATACAAGCCGGAATCGGCCGACCCGAACAGCGAAGCGACACACCGCACCGATGTCGTTTCATTGCCTATTTCGATACCTTTGTACCTGAAATTCAGTGCCGACCGCGAAGTCAACTACCGTCCATACATCATCGGCGGCGGTGGTATTTATGTTGACCTGGGACGCAACAAGGAACAACCCATCCTGCTGAAACCGTTCGACTATTTTGTGGAATTCGGTTTCGGATGTGACATTTATTTTTCATTTTTCAAACTCGCGCCGGAGCTGAAATTCGCCATCGGGTTCAACAACATGCTGACACCGTTCGATGAACGCACCATCCCGAATCCGGACGACTGGCTCTACACACAAGCCATCAGCAAACTGACAACGCGCATGCTGACACTAACCTTTCATTTTGAATAGATGCCTATGCTGAAAAAATATTCCATTTACATATTTGCCTTACTGACAACGCTTTTCGCAGCCTGCAACGACAAGTTCTCCGACAATCCGTCCTACAAGCTTGCCTTTTCGGCCGATACCGTGCGGTTCGATACCGTTTTCACAACCATAGGCAGCACGACCGCACGTGTCATGGTTTACAATCCGAACAAGGAAAACCTGAAAATAGACCAGGTCATGCTCGGCAAAGGCGCCGACTCGTATTTCCGCATCAACCTGGACGGTAATGCGAATGCAGAAAACACCATCAGCAACGTGGAAATACTGAAACATGACAGCCTGTACCTGTTTATCGAAGTAACCATCGACCCGAACAACCAAAATTCGCCGGTTCTGGTAAACGACTATATCCAATTCAGCACCAACGGGAACACCCAGCGGATTGAACTGGAAGCCTACGGCCAGGACGTCGTACTGTTCAGGCAAAAACTCATTACGCAAGACACCGTTCTGACCGCTGAAAAACCCTACTTGATTTACGATTATCTGGCTGTCGATACGGCAAGAACACTGACCATAGCGGCAGGCTGCAAATTTTATTTCCACAACCGTGCACAATTTGTCGTGTTCGGCAATCTTGTTGCTGAAGGCACGCTCGAAAAGCCGATAATCATGCGGGGCGACCGGCTGGACTACATGTTCCCGCATATTCCATACGATTACAGCGCAGGACAATGGGACGGAATGTACTTGATTCAAGTAAACAACCATGCGGCAGCCAGGCACAAGCTGAATTACGTGGAAACAAATAGCGGCACAGTCGGCATTTACCTGTCGAGCGACAACAAAAACATCACACCGAGCCTGCTGCTCGAAAATTCACGGCTGCATAATTTCAGCACGTACGGCCTTGTCGCACAAAACGCCAACGTGGAAGTCATCAATACCGAAATATCCAACTGCGCAAGTTATTGCGCCTATCTGGCAGGCGGCGAACACAAATTCATGCACAGCACCATAGCCAACTATTTCGGCAACACGAACGCGATTTCGCAAACGGCAAAACGCGATGGCGAACATCCGCAGCCGGCCGTGTACATCAACAACCTGTCCAAAACGATGGCATCCATGAACAGTATTTTCAAGAACTGTATCGTTACCGGATCGGCCAAAACGGAATTCGAAATCGGCACAACATTCCCTGAACGCTACCACGGAGAATTCAGCCACAGCTATTTCCGCTGCGACAGCCTGAAATTGCCGCAATTCACCGACATGGCCTACTATCAAAACCAAGACACGGTATTTGTCAATACATACGTCGCATACGGAGACTACAGCTACTACGATTTCCAGCTGGATTCCGTTTCGCCGGCACGCGGCATCGCCGACCCGGAAACGGCCGCGCAATATCCGCTCGACCGCAACGGCAACAGCCGCCTGGCCGACGGTGCACCGGATGCGGGCGCATACGAATGGCAAAGCCAAGCAACCGGACAACCGAATGAATGAGAAGGTACGACATACTATCAAGCAGGCCGGGTTTGCATGCCTGTTTATTCTGTTTTTCAACGGGTTGTACGCCCAAACGGAACAGTTCCGCATTGTCAGTTACAATGTGGAGAATCTTTTCGACTGCATTGACGACACGGCCACACTTGACGAAGAATACCTGCCAGGCGGTATCCGGGGGTGGAATTACACGAAATACAAGCAAAAACAAGCCAACATAGCCAAAGTAATTGCGGCCATTGGCGGCTGGACACCGCCCGCACTGATAGCATTATGCGAAATCGAGAGCCGCAAATGCCTGACAGACCTCACAAAATATGCCTTGAAAGCATACAAATACGAATTTATCCATTACGAATCGCCGGATGCCCGCGGCATAGACGTGGCTCTGCTGTATCATCCGCGGCAATTCACGCCGCTATGCAGCCAGCCTATCACAGTGGAGTTGCCCGACAGCCGCCCGACACGCGACATTCTGTATGCCAAAGGGCTGGTTTTAGACACCGACACGCTCCATGTGTTCGTATGCCATTTTCCATCGCGCTTGGGCGGCGAACTCGCATCGGAAAACAAACGCCTGGCAGCAGCCGCAGTCGTACGCGCCCATATCGACAGCATTTTCGCGCAACAGCCTGCGGCAAACATCATTGTCATGGGCGACTTCAACGACTATCCGGAAAACAGGAGCATTGCCGAGGTGATAGGTGGCCGGCCGTTGGACGAGATGCCTTGCACGACAAAAATGTACAACCTGATGCACATATACGTGAAACAAGACATCGGAACCTACAAATACCAGGGAAACTGGGGATGCTTGGACCAATTCATCGTATCGGAGAACCTGCTGAACCCGAACAGCACAATACACACATCACAAGAAAACACGCACATTTTCAATGCGGAATGGCTGCAAGAAAGCGACCAGACCCATCTGGGCACCAAACCGTTCCGCACCTACATTGGCATGAAATACAACGGCGGTTTCAGCGACCATCTGCCCATTTACATCGACCTGTCTGTCAGCCCGAAACCTTAATCCTGCAACAATCTGCTTATGCGCTGGCACAAGGTAGGATGCGAATAATAAAAGAAAACATACAACGGATGCGGGGTCAGGTTGCTCAACGAGCCGGCAGAAATTTTCTTCAGCGCGCTGACCAGCTGTTCCGCATAGCCATGCCGGCGCACAAAAGCATCTGCCTGATATTCATGCTTCCGTGACAGATAGTTGGACAACAAATCCAGCGTTACGCTGACCGGCGTGTACAAAATGCCGAAAACCAGCATGTTTATGTGGAATGATGCCGATGCACATCCGACCGCCTGGGCGAACACATCATATTTCAGAATCAAACCGAGCAAAAAGAAAAGCAACAGGCTCGAAGGCATGGACACCAACATGCTTTTCAGCGTATGTTTGTGTTTGTTATGCCCGATTTCATGCGCCAATACCGCCACAATTTCCTGCGTTTCCAAATCGTTAATCAACGTATCGTACAACACGATGCGTTTCTTTTTTCCCCAGCCGGTGAAATAAGCATTCGATTTCGTGCTGCGCTTGGAGCTGTCCATGACATATATGTCCTGCACCGAAAAATCGGTTTTCCGCGCAAACTGCTCAATGGCATCACGGAGTTCGCCCGCCTCCAGAGGTGTCTGCTTGTTAAACAGGGGCACAATCAATTCCGAATAGAACAAACTCATAAACAAGCCAAAAGCCGTAACAACCGCCCATGCCACCAGCCAGAAACAATCCGGAATCTGCTGGTAAATCAGGATAATCAGACACAACAGGCCACCTCCAATCAGCAAATTCAGACCCCAGCTTTTCAGCTTGTCCGTAACGAACAAACGCGGAGTCACGCGGTTGAAGCCAAAACGGGCTTCTATGCTGAACGTATCATAAAGCTGGAACGGGATGGTCAAAATATCGTTGGCATAAAACAAAATGCCGAAAAACACCAGTGAAACGGCCAGTTCACTGCCAACGAGCATCCTTGACCACGTATCGACCAGGGCAAAGCCTCCGAACACATACATGCACAGGACCAGCACAAAACTGAACACGCTCATAATCCAGCCCAAACGGGCATTCGCGCGGAAATAAGCCTGTTGTTTGGCATATTTGTCCGCATCGTAAATATCCGCCACCAATTCGGGCAGCGGCTTCCGCGAATTTCTGATATTCAACCAGGAAAGTATCCGTCCAATCAAAAAATCAACGGACAGAATTACCACAATCGCATAAAAAACAAACGTAACCGACATAATCTTTATGTAAAAAACGGCGCAAAGATACGGAAATCCACCCTAACGGGAAACAAGCCGGTGAGCCACCTGTTTTGCTGCCTTGGGGTTATCTGCACAAACAAATCCCCGCCTTTTGCGTCATTCTGATAACATTTCCGTACAAAAATCCGCAAATTGCAACAAAAATGTTCCTGCCGATTCCATTTTCGTTTTTTCGGGTAAAATTATTCTGCTACCTTTGCAGGCAAATCCATCACCGCAATGAAAACGCTGCAAGAACTGACCCGACCGAACATTTGGAAACTCAAGCCCTATTCATGCGCCCGCGACGAATTCAAGGGCGAAGCATCCGTTTATCTGGACGCCAACGAAAACCCGCACAACAGTTCTTACAACCGCTATCCCGACCCGCACCAACAGGCTTTGAAGGAAAAAATAAGCCGGATAAAACATGTCCGCACCACACAACTGTTCCTCGGTGTCGGCAGCGACGAACCTATCGACCTGCTCTATCGTGCATTCTGCGAACCAAGGCAGGACAACGTCGTCGCAATTGCGCCGACATACGGCATGTACAGCGTCTGCGCCGATGTGAACGACGTGGAATACCGCCAGGTTCCGCTCAACGCGGAATTCCAGTTTTCTGCTGCTGAATTGCTGGCACAATGCGACGGGCACACCAAACTCATCTGGCTGTGTTCGCCGAACAACCCAACCGGCAACAGCATGCCAACCCAGGAAATCGAACGCATCCTGACCGGATTCGACGGCATTACCGTCATTGACGAAGCCTACATCGACTTTTCCACGCAGCCATCGTGGCTGAAAAAATTGGATGAATATCCGAATCTGGTCGTGCTGCAAACCTTTTCCAAAGCCTGGGGAAGCGCGGCCATACGTTTGGGCATGGCGTTCGCCTCGGAAGCCATCACCGGCATACTGAACAAAATCAAATATCCCTACAACATCAGTTTGCCGACCCAACAGCAAGCCTTCAAAATGCTGGAAAACGCGCCGCAAGTACAGCTCTGGGTACGCGAAATCCTGAAAGAACGCACGTTCATGCAAAACGAACTCCGGAAAAACAAACATTTCCTGCATCTCTATCCCAGCGATGCCAATTTCATATTGTGCAAAGTGACGGATGCTGACCGCATTTACGCCTATCTGGTTTCCGAAGGCATCATTGTCCGCAACAGGAATTCCGTCACACTGTGCGAAAATTGCCTGCGTATCAGCATAGGCACACACGAAGAAAACCTGGCGTTGCTGCAATCCCTGGAAAAATACGTTCCAAAATCATGAAAAACAAAACTCACGACAAACTCGGAACGGGCGGGAAGCTTCCGTCCCTCGTGAAAACATAAACAACTGATTTACAAGATAAAATATCAAAAATTCCGTCAAGTCCAACAGCACAGTAAACATGTTGAAAAAAAATTACGGAAATTTTTCCTTAATCAGGCCGTTTATTTAATATATTTTATGTACTTTTGCGCCTTGAAAAACGGTTTTTCCCTGTCTTGCATTTTCGTTTGGTTATTAGACAATTACGAAAAACACTCCAGACAAATGCAGAAACAAGTTTTGCCTGTCGGTTGTGAAGGGACCCGGGAGCGGGGAAATATCCGGCAAAAACGGTGTTTTGTATTCCACAAGAACTCGTAACTTGTAATAAATATATTTATGACAAAAAAAATCAAACTGAAACAAGGTTTGGACATTGCGATAGATGGACGCGCCGAATTATCCATAGGCAGTTCCATGTATCCGGATGTCTTTGCTGTTGTTCCCGACCATTTTGCCGGGATTACTCCTAAACTGACGGTAAAGGAAGGCGAGAAAGTCAAAGCCGGCACGCCGCTGTTCCATGACAAGAAGTATGCAGACATGAATTTCGTATCGCCCGTAAGCGGCGAAGTTCTGGGCATTAACCGTGGCGAACGCCGCAAAATCATGAGTATCACTATCAAGGCCGACGAAGAACAATGCTACGAAAACTTCGGCAAGGCTGATTTGGACAACATGAGCAGCGATGATGTGAAAGCACTGCTACTCCGTTCCGGACTGTGGTATTGCATCAAACAGCGTCCTTACGACGTAATTGCCAACCCGACCGTATCGCCACGCGCCGTGTTTGTTTCGGCTTTCGACTCGGCTCCTCTTGCTCCCGACTATGAATTCATCGCACACGGGAAAACGCACTATTTGCAGGCCGCCATCAACGCCTTTGCAAAAATCAGCGGAAAACCGGTCGAAATGGGTCTGAAGGCAGGCAGTGCCGCAACCGACTTCCGCATGCTGCACAACGTGAACCTGACCGAATTTGAAGGACCGCATCCGGCAGGAAACGTCGGTGTGCAAATCCACCACATTGCACCGGTAAACAAAGGCGAAACCATCTGGACCATCAACATGCAGGATTTGCTGATAATCGGAAAGTTCCTTTGCGACGGCATTGTTGACATGACACGCCTCGTCGCCCTGACCGGTCCGGAAGCCTACGGAAGACAATACTACCGCATCAAATACGGCATGACGGCACGCAATCTGCTTTACGGCAATGTACACCGCGAAATTCCGTTACGCTACATTTGCGGAAATGTCCTTTCCGGCTACCAGATAGAGGAAGACGAAGTGCTGTCGCCCTACACCAATCAGGTAACCGTGCTGGATGAAGGCAGCGAAACCCACGAGCTGTTGGGTTGGGCAATGCCACGCTTCAATAAATTCAGTGTCAGCAACACCTATCTGACCAACATATTCCGCAAAATATGTCCGAAAATGCATTACGACTTTGATGCCCGCCTGCTGGGCGGACGCCGTGCCATCATCATGTCCGGCGAGTACGACAAAGTGCTGCCAATGGACATTTACATGGAATTCCTCATCAAGGCCATGATTGCCGGAAACCTTGACAAGATGGAAGCCCTCGGGGCGTATGAAATAGCACCGGAGGATGTTGCCCTCTGCGAATTTGTATGTACCTCCAAAATGCCGTTGCAAGCCATCGTACGCAAGGCATTGGACAATATGAGATCTGAACTGGAATAAAACAATATTAAAATACAGATATGAAATTCTTAAAGAACATAGTTGATAAACTGAAGCCGACCTTTTCCGAAGGCGGCAAGTTGAGCATGTTCCATTCCGTTTTTGACGGTTTTGAAACATTTCTGTTCGTACCGAACAGCACCAGCAAAAAAATCGGTTCGCAAATTCACGATGCCATCGACTCAAAACGTACCATGATCATGGTTGTCATAGCCTTGATTCCGGCACTTTTGTTCGGTATGTATAACATCGGTTACCAGCATTTTCTGGCCATTGGACAAGATGCCGGTTTCTGGGCCACTTTCTTTTTCGGATTCCTGGCCTTGCTGCCCTACATTCTGGTTTCCTATATTGTCGGTCTGGGAATCGAATTTGCTGTAGCACAAATCAAAGGCCATGAAATAGCCGAAGGCTTTCTGGTTACCGGTTTGCTGATTCCGCTTATCGTGCCCATCAACACACCGCTCTGGATGGTTGCCGTAGCTACCGCGTTCGCGGTCATATTTGCCAAGGAAGTTTTCGGCGGAACCGGTTACAATATTTTCAACGTAGCTTTGGTTACGCGTGTTTTCCTGTTCTTTGCCTACCCTACCGCCATGTCGGGCGACAAAGTATGGGTGCGCACGGAAGGCACCTGGGGTTGGAGTAACGGGCAGCCGCTTGTGGATGGCTTTACCGGTGCAACACCGCTCGGACAAATCGGCACATCAACAACATCCGCACCTGTTTTCACAGACATTCTGGGCAATCCGCTCGGATTCTGGGACGGTTTCTTCGGACTTATTCCCGGTTCCGTAGGCGAGACCTGCACGCTTGCCATTTTGTTGGGAGCAATCATACTGATCGGAACAGGCGTTTCCAGCTGGAAAATCACCCTGTCCGTATTCCTCGGAGGCGCGCTTACGGCACTGGCCTTCAACCTGTGGGGCCCGGATACGGCCATAGCCAACCTGCCATGGTATAATCACCTTGTATTAGGCGGATTCGCTTTTGGTGCCGTGTTCATGGCTACCGACCCTGTAACTTCGGCACGTACGGAAACCGGAAAATGGATTTACGGATTCCTGATTGGCGTCATCGCCATTCTGGTGCGCGTGCTCAACCCGGGCTATGCGGAAGGCATGATGCTGGCAATCCTGCTGATGAACATATTCGCAGGCTTGATTGACTACTACGTTGTACAAGCCAACATAAAGAGAAGAATGAAACGTGTAAATGCTAAATAAGAAAATCCTATGGCAACCAAAAAATATAGATGTAAAGTTTGCGGATATATCCATGAGGGCGACAAAGCCCCGGAAAAATGTCCGGTTTGCCAAGCTCCCGCATCGGAGTTTGAGTTGATTGAAGATAACGGCAACGCCACGACCGGAAAGAAAGGCATCAACAAGAACAGCAACGCCTACATTCTGGTTTACACAACCATCATTGTCGTAATTGTTGCCTTGTTGCTGTCCAT
Source organism: uncultured Bacteroidales bacterium (assembly GCA_944321895.1). Taxonomy (GTDB): domain Bacteria; phylum Bacteroidota; class Bacteroidia; order Bacteroidales; family Paludibacteraceae; genus CALUNA01. The sequence goes on from CALUNA010000021.1 coordinate 41,392, forward strand.
CACGTCAGGCGCGCTGAAAGCCCGCCAAAACGCAAATGTGGAACTGGACAAGAAAAAACAGATTCTGTCGTCCCTGCCGGCTGTCGTGCTGGAAGGCGCTGACGCCGCACAGATTTATGCCGAAAACATCAAACATATTTATGTTCTCGACCTGAACGGCGAAATCAAGAAAGACCTCGACCCCGTAAAAGATTTCAATTACGCCGCAGGCGAAAATGAACTGCTCATTTACATGGCCGAAATCAACCAGGAAACCAAATGGATTATTCCCATGAACGGCAAAGGCCTTTGGGGGGCCATCTGGGGTTACATTGCCCTGGACGATGACCGCAACACGGTGAACGGTGTCTTTTTCTCGCACGCAAGCGAAACCCCGGGACTCGGTGCCAACATCACCACACCGGCATTCCGCAGCCAGTTTGAAGGAAAACATCTGATGCAGGACGGTTCTTTTGCCTCAATCGCTGTAATGAAAGCCGGACAAGTTGCAGCCGGACAGGACCAGGTAGATGCACTCTCAGGCGGCACCATTACCAGCAAAGGTGTGGAGACCATGCTGCGCACCAGCATTGCACCTTATGAACCATTCCTGAAAAAAGTAGAAACAATCGTCAATAACAACCAGACAGAAACAGCGGAAGAAACCGTTGCTGAGGAAGGAGGAACAACATTATGAAAAGCGATAAATTCAAAGAGACATTACTCGGCCCGTTGAACAAGAACAACCCTGTCGTAGTGCAGGTTTTGGGTATCTGCTCCGCACTGGCCGTAACCGTACAACTGAAACCCGCCCTTGTAATGGGGCTTTCGGTAACCATCATTGTGGCTTTGGCCAACGTTATCATCTCGTTGCTCCGCAACACAATCCCGAACAGCGTGCGTATTATCGTGCAGCTCGTCGTGGTCGCTGCGGTGGTTACGGTTGTCAGCGAAATTCTGAAAGCATTCGCTTATGATGTCAGCGTACAACTTTCCGTCTATATCGGCCTGATTATCACGAACTGTATCCTTATGGGACGTCTGGAAGCATTTGCCATGAGCAACAAACCGCTGGATTCACTGCTTGATGGACTCGGAAACGGTATCGGCTACGCATGGATTCTGATTGTGGTGGCGTTCTTCCGCGAACTGCTCGGCAGCGGCAAACTGTTCGGTTTCCAGATTATTCCGGAAAGTTTCTACGAAGCCGGCTACGTAAACAACGGCTTGATGATGATGCCTTCCATGGCTTTGATTCTCGTTGCCTGCATTATCTGGGTACACCGCTATATAAACAAAGATTTACAAGAAAAATAAGAACATAAGATATGGAACACGCATTAAGTTTATTTGTACGGTCCATTTTTGTGGACAATATGATTTTCGCATTCTTCTTGGGAATGTGTTCGTATTTGGCGGTATCCAAAAACGTCAAAACATCTGTGGGGCTGGGAATTGCGGTTACATTCGTACTTCTCATAACCTTGCCGGTGAATTACCTGCTGGAAACAAAGGTGTTGAGTAAAGGCGCCCTGGCATGGTTGGGCGAAGGATTTGCCGACCTTGACCTGAGCTACTTGAGCTTTATCCTGTTCATAGCAGTCATAGCAGCCATTGTACAGCTGGTAGAAATGGTCGTAGAAAAATTCTCGCCGACACTTTATGCTTCGTTGGGAATTTTCCTGCCGCTGATAGCTGTAAACTGTGCCATCATGGGAGGTGCACTGTTCATGCAACAGCGTGTCGGCCTGGAACCGACCGACCCTAAGGCCCTGACCAACATGCTGGATGTTGTTGCATACGCACTCGGCTCCGGACTTGGCTGGATGCTTGCTATTGTAGGATTGGCCGCCGTCCGCGAAAAAATGGAATACAACGACGTTCCGGCACCACTGAAAGGATTAGGCATAACATTCATTACCGTCGGACTGATGGCAATGGCGTTCCTGTGCTTCTCCGGCCTGGAAATTTAATCAAAAACAAAGTAGAACGAAATTAAAAACAAAAACATATGTTACTTGAAATCAATTTAGCAGCCGTTTTATCCAGCCTGGTAGTATTCCTCGTAGTTATCATACTGCTGGTTATCATACTGCTGGTGGCAAAGAAATATCTGGTAGCATCCGGCAATGTGAAAGTCCTCCTGAACGGGGAAAAGGAAATGGAAATCGGTGCAGGCGGTTCCTTGCTCAGTGCCATGTCAGCCGCCGGCGTATTCCTGCCTTCCGCATGCGGCGGAAAAGGATCATGCGCGCAATGCAAATGCCAAGTATTGGAAGGCGGTGGCGAGATACTGCCGACGGAAGCCGTGCATTTTACACGCAAACAAATCAAAGACCACTGGCGTCTGGGATGCCAGGTCAAGGTGAAAGGCGATTTGTCCATCAAAGTGCCGGAATCCGTACTGGGCGTGAAAGAATGGGAATGTGAAGTAATCAGCAACAAGAACGTTGCCACGTTTATCAAGGAATTTATCGTTGCACTGCCTCCCGGAGAACACATGGACTTTATTCCGGGTTCGTATGCGCAAATCAAGATTCCTGCCTACGAAATGGATTACAACAAGGATATAGACAAATCGTTGATTGGCGAAGAATACCTGCCATCATGGGAAAAGTTCGGTTTGTTCGGCCTGAAGTGCAAAAACACGGAACCGACCATCCGCGCCTACTCCATGGCCAACTATCCGGCCGAAGGCGACCGTATCATGCTGACCGTGCGTATTGCCACGCCGCCGTTCAAACCGAAAGAACAAGGCCCCGGCTTCATGGACGTCATGCCTGGTATCGCCTCGTCCTATATCTTCACGTTGAAACCTGGCGACAAGGTAATCATGAGCGGCCCTTACGGCGATTTCCATCCTATCTTCAACACCAAAAACGAAATGATGTGGATTGGAGGTGGTGCCGGTATGGCTCCGTTGCGTGCGCAAATCATGCACATGACCAAGACGCTACACACCACAGACCGCAAGATGTCCTATTTCTATGGCGCACGTGCCCTCAACGAAGTGTTCTATCTGGAAGATTTCCTGCAACTGGAAAAAGAATTCCCCAATTTCTCGTTCCACCTTGCGCTTGACCGGCCGGATCCCGCGGCAGATGCTGCCGGCGTGAAATATACACCGGGATTCGTACACACCGTCATCTACGATACATATCTGAAATATCACGAAGCTCCGGAAGACATAGAATACTACATGTGCGGCCCTGGCCCAATGAGCAAAGCCGTTGAGAACATGCTCGACAGCCTCGGCGTTCCGCCTGAAAACCTTATGTTTGACAACTTCGGCGGATAAGTAGTTTTCAAACATATCATACAGAAAAACAAGCGCATCCAAAACAACAATCTTGGATGCGCTTGTTTTATCATGCCATCAAATAAAGTCCGACAACCACTTCTACGTGTACAACTCAAAAAACAACCTGGACGTCAGAATGAAAGGGATGCCGACAACACAGCCAGCCGAAAGTGGAGAGCTATGGAATAGCGGAGGAACGTTAAAGATGTAAATTATACTGTGTCAGCAAAGAAAAGAAATAAAATATTAACTTTGCTAACACAGTTTTTTTGTATGAAAGAAGAATTTGATTT
>CALUNA010000022.1 GCA_944321895.1 uncultured Bacteroidales bacterium
TATTCCTTATGTAACTTATACAAATCAGAGATATTTTCTATTTTATGGATGTCATCAAATAGACTTTTATAATCTTCGCCACTTTTGTCATAAACTCTTTTACTACAATACAGTTCTTTACGAATAAGAGAATCTTCTTCATGATAACGTTTTTCACCTGACAAGGTAAAGATGTATGGCTCTTCCTGATGGTGTTTAATATGAAAATCACGCAACCAATCGTATGCATTTTGATATCCATCAACAGCATTCCCTGTTGTTGCTTTTTGCTCACGTATATCTAATATAATAGCACACCATTCTAAAGGACACGCCTCAATAGCAGTTAATCTTTCTTTATAAGTAGACATAGGTGTAATTTCTATACCTTGTTCATAGGCGTATTCTATGAACTCACGTCCCATAACAGAAAGTTCACCATATATATCTTTGCACTCATCATCTATCCACAAAACTTTTATCATAACTAACCTATTTAAGATTAAACTAATGGAAATTTCACACAGATAACAACAGGAAAGCCTTCTTTGCTATAAGGTAGTATAGCTTCTCCGCCAGCTTTGTCACAGATGTCATATATTCTAAAACCGCCATAACCTGTATTCCCTGTCGGGCCAGCTATGCTACCTTGTTCAAAGAATGTTGTACGTGCACGTTCAGACATAGGCTCTCCATTATTAGCAATAGCTATTTCGCACATCCTATCATCTGTCACTTCAATAGATACTTGTAACAAATAATCATTTCTGTTTCCGATAAAACCATGCCTAACGGCATTGCCCACTATATTGTCAAGTAACTCTATGAATGCTTTAAGAGATATTTTAATATTGAGTTCCTTTTCGAATCCAACTTTCTCAATATTAAACGGCACCGAATATTTCGATGCAATTTTATCAAGATAAGCATCCAACGAGTGAGCAACATCTAAACTTTTGCTCTGGCTCACCAGCCTGCTCACTTTTTGTCAAATTTTCTATTTCAATCTCAACTTTTTTAACTGAGCAAAATAAGCCTTCAAGTAAATCGTTGACTGACTGATTTGTGATTTCACCAATTACATCTGAGTGCTTTACGCCATCAGGATGTTTTTTAAAGAAGTTTTGCAGACGCTCTATAGCCATTCTGATAGGCATTACTTCATTGCTAAGCCTATGTTTACTATTACGTATATGAGCCTCATTCAACCACTCCTTTTGTTGAAACTTGCGTTCCTTCTCAGCCATCTTTTCCTGAAGCATTTTCTCCATTGACTTGGCATCTGCAATTCGTTGTTTTTGCACATTGATTGAAGGTATATTCAAGGAACTTTCGTATAACCCATTACGAAAAACGGATTCTGCAGTTGTGATGTCTGTTGTAATACCATCAGCAAAAATCTCACCTACATTAATCCAACCAATTCCACCAAAAGAATCTCCATAAGCTTTCTTATACTTATCGTCAACATCTATGCCTTTTGACACACCTACCCATGATTCATATTTGCTCATATAAAATAAATAATCAGGCAAAACGCAAGGATTTAATTTAAACACAAGTGTATAACCCATCGTTTGTGTTCGTTTAAACCCAGAGCATATAAAAACGGGGTCATCTTCACTAGCAAGCACAAAAGCCATCATAGGGCTATGTGATGCCATAACAAGCGATGGAGAGGTAATCTTCCGCATACCTTTCGTGGACGTTCCATTATCCAAGTCAGAAGGATGTACATAAATGGAATCCCAATCTTTGGCAAAATCCTTTTCTTGAAAAATTCTACCAAAAACCTCATCACGAACATCTTGATATTTAGTGGATAACAGTACAGATGAAACTTTTATATTCTGAACTTGCAATCCGTCTTGAGAAATGAAATCAGTCATAGACAATCAAATTTAGGGGTTTAACATTTGTATTTCCGGCAGCAAAGTTATAAGCCATAGGTTCAGTCTATTTGAACTTATCATAATTATTTAGTGATTTTCTAATCCGTTCTCGTATTTTTTCCTCCAAACTCGGCGGGAAAATGACTTTTAGACCTTCTCCATACGATAATAACTTTTGCTCTAACTCAAAATTCGGAATAACCGAAATTTGAATAGTTCCTCCTTCCCCGTCTTGTTCGAGAATAATTTGTGAGTGATGAATCGGTTTTGTTTTAATATATGGAAGTAAATCCTTGTCTACCCATAGACGTATCTCCTCGACTGACGCTCCCCTCGGTTTTGAAACGCCTATAATATCTTTAAAATATTGCTTGAAATCAGATTTTGTATTATGAATATACGGTACTGGAGCTTTCTTTATGCTACAAATCCTATCCAAAGCAAAAATTGAAAGTGTACTATATTCACTTGTTTGCGCAAGTATAAACCACCTGTTATTATATTGCTTTAAATAATAAGGATGTATAACATAGTGCTGGGCAGTCATAGCATTAAAACTTTTATATTCTAACTCCAATGCATGATGCAAACGAATTGCATCGAATAAATAAGTCAAATAATTGATGCCCTTTAAAAAGGGATTATCATCAAATTCAACTATATGACAATTTTGTTGTGGATGACATGACATAGATGATTGTATACGGAGGTTAGTTTCATCTATCCATTTAAATTGCTGCCTCCCTTGAAACATACTGAGAGTGGAAAGGATTTCTTGTAAATTAGCAATGTCCTTTTCTGTTAAAGGGGCTTTATATATCGAAAAATCACGCTCCTTATATCTATAGCGTTTATTCCTACCAATACGAATGGTTTCTATATCTATAAAATATGTATTTTGTATTTCCAATATATCATCACGTATTGTATTCTTGGAAGTTACAACATGAAGCCCTCTTTCTTCAAGTTCAAGATTGCATTTATCCATTATTTCTTGAATGGAATAACCTCTTTCGCTTTGAAGGCATCTATCAATTATCTTTTGCCTTATAGCATATCCTTTTGTATTCGCCATTCTATCTATTTTTGTGGCATTAATAAATCTCTTCTATCTACGCCCAAAATTTCTGCTATTCGAGTTAAAGTCACTAAATCTGGTTGCGTCGTATTTGTACACCATTTTGATATTGTTGAACAATCCTTTCCGAGTTGTTCAGCAAGCCATTTATTTGTTTTTTGTTGTTCTGCTAATACAACTTTTAATCTATTTATCCGTTCCATATGACATATAATTGATTATAGCGCAAATATAGTGATTTTATGTGGCAAAAAGGTGATTTCAAATGATTATTTCGTTTGAAAATTTGAATTAAACTCTTTTATGTGTACACAATATTATTTCTATGTACTATATTCTTTTGTATTCCTATAAATTACCTGTTTCGGGACTGATTTGTTACTTGTTAATCTGTGAGTCGTTAGAATAGATTGAATTATAGATACTTAACGGCAATATAAAGAAAATCCACCAGTAGCTCAATAGATTACCTGATGATTTTATTGAGATGACATAGTAGCGATATTATTGACATATTGCGGTAAATTTTCTCATAAACCAAATTCTCATCGGGAATTACACAAATACGCATGGATAATAAGCTGGAATCATATATTACCAAATTGTTGCTATTTTGTTATCTAATTAAGAATTTATCGAATTATATATTTGATAATAAATATATTAAATCATATATTTATCTTGAAGGGAAAAGAAAAGGCGGAAACTGGTCTACGACCGATACCTTGCCTTTCCATTTTCCCTCATCTTGCTCCGACAGCATTTTGTGAAATGCCATCTTGTACCTATCCATTCCTTTGTTGCACCTTGAGTGAGCGGCATTCGTCCGGTAATTGAACAGTGAATAGATTTGGTGCTATTTTGTTACCTATAACTCTAAAAAATACATTTATATTATTGATAACTAATAATATATGATTATTAACTGATATAATAGCCTAATCACAAATTGCTATAACAATGGCAATATAAACGGGAAGTACAGTCTTGGTGGAATAGCTGGAACATGTTATGCAACCATAAGCAATAGTTACAACGTTGGTGCAATCAACGGGAACTATTATACCGGCAGTATAGCAGGTGAAGTTGGCGGGACAATTACCAATTGCTACTACTTGGCCGGTTGTGCTACCGATGAAAACGAAACTGTACAAAACGGCATCGGTGCAAACCAGGGAGAAACCACAACCGACACAGAAGGAATAACAACAGCAAAGACAGCAGATGAATTTGCTTCCGGTGAAGTTTGCTGGCTGTTGAATAACAGTCAAGATGAAACGGTATGGAGTCAAGCCATTGGTACCAATGCATATCCTGTATTGACAACCGAACATATAGTTTACAAAATACCTTTCATAAATAAAACTACCGGTTTTGAACTTATGAGAATATATGGCAACAATGGCACAGAGTTAAGTTTACCGACTGCCGAAGAACTTGGTGTAGTCCTCATCAAGGAATTTACCGATAACAACGGGAACAAGTTGGAGAACAGTTTCATTGTAAGTCCAGACCTGATTATAACCGTAGATTGCAGCGCATACACCATTTCGGTGGCCGACAATATCCGTCATGGCAGTATAACACCAGAAATGACAGAAGCCGGTGCCGGCAACGTGATCCACATAACTGCAACAGCGGAAGAACACTACATGTTCAGCCAATTGCATGTTTCATATGATGGCAACACGGAATCACAGCCTGACGGAGAGACCAGTTTCACCATGCCGGCCGCGGATGTTACATTAAGTGCCTCATTCATACCAATGTATGCACAAAACGTCAGCTACGACATTGAAAAAGCGGGCATTGACACTTATAATGTGATATTCACATGGGAACGCCACACCACGGCTTTCACCACCAACATTTACCGCGACAACGTGCTGGTGGCAGAAAACCTGACGGAAGCAACCTGGACAGATACAAACATAGCCAAAGGAACATATACTTACACCTTTGAATTAAAGGATGCCGATGGTACATCCAGCTATATAGTTGGCTATAGCGTTGATGTATGGTTCTACGCGCTTGTTCCGCAAAGCGGCACAGAAAACGTAACACTTGGTGAAGATGCTCTTCCCATTTATGATAACGGAGGTTATAACGGAAATTACGCTAACAGTTCTGACGGGAAATTGGTTATCAACGCGCAAGAAGGATGCCGCATCAAACTCACTGGAAATATCAATACAGAAAACAACTATGACTTTGTAAAGATATATGACAGCGATGACACTGAACTTTACAATTCAAGCGGAACATACGATATTGGCACAATCATATCTTCCGGCAACAGTTTGTCAATTGCTTTCACTTCAGATGGCAGTGTTATAGAAAGCGGCTTTGATTTGTTGGCTGAAACGGTTTATCCGATTGCTGTTGCAACAATGAAAAATGGTACTGTAGTTCCTGATACACTATGGGCTGCCGCCGGTGACATTGTTACATTACAAGCCATTCCGAGTGATGGCTACCAGTTGATAGAAAATTCGCTGACAATAAGAAAGCTTGAAAATCCAAGCATCTATACTGTTGTGAAAGACTATCAATTCGTCATGCCATCTTACAAGATTATCATTATGGCACAATTTAGCGGCACAACCAACATAAACGGGACAGAAAACGGCACATGGACTGTTATTGGTATGGAACATTGCCTGCAAATCACAGGTACAGATGCTGAAGCCTCCATTTATGACACTACGGGACGCTTGATGTATCGCGGCCTGAACCGTATGATTAATCTTCCTGTATCAGGAATCTATATCATACGTATTGGAAACGAGGTACAAAAAGCCGTAGTCAAATGACAACCACACCACAAGTTAAACAATGACAGCATCGGGCAAGGGCCAACTCCCCTTGCCCGATCGCTTTTTACACATAGCCATTCCACCAACGCGCCGGAAAAATTCCATCACTACAGGCTGCATTCCCGAAACTTCATTATTTTTTTGTACCTTTGCGGGCAATTTTAAAATACGCGCCTCACAAAGGCGGCACATCAGTTAAAACAATCATTTGAAGTTGGAATATATGGAACTTGCAAGCAAATACAACCCCACCGACATCGAATCGAAGTGGTACCAGTATTGGATAGACAACAAACTTTTTTCTTCCAAACCTGACGGGCGCGAGCCTTACACCATTGTCATCCCGCCGCCAAACGTAACCGGCGTGCTGCACATGGGACACATGCTCAACAACACGATTCAGGACATATTGGTGCGCCATGCACGCATGATGGGCAAAAACGCTTGCTGGGTGCCCGGCACCGACCATGCTTCCATAGCCACCGAAGCCAAGGTGGTCAACAAACTGGCGCAACAAGGCATCAAGAAAAGCGACCTGACACGCGAAGAGTTCCTGAAACATGCCTGGGCATGGACGGAAGAACACGGCGGAATCATCTTGAAACAACTCCGCAAACTGGGCGCGTCCTGCGACTGGGACCGCACGGCCTTCACCATGGACGAGGAACGCAGCAAAAGCGTTATCAAGGTCTTCTGCGACCTTTACAACAAAGGGCTGATTTACCGCGGCGTGCGCATGGTGAACTGGGACCCGAAAGCCCTGACCGCCCTGAGCGACGAGGAAGTCATTTTCAGGGAACACGAAGGCAAGCTCTATTATCTGCGCTACAAGATTGAGGGTGAAGACGGTTATGCCGTCGTTGCCACCACACGTCCGGAAACCATCATGGGCGATACGGCCATGTGCATCAACCCGAACGATCCCAAGAACACGCACCTGAAAGGCAAAAAAGTCATCGTTCCGCTGGTAAACCGCGTCATTCCGGTCATCGAAGACGAATATGTGGACATCGAATTCGGAACGGGTTGCCTGAAAGTAACACCCGCCCACGATGTGAACGACTACATGCTCGGTGAAAAATACAACCTGCCCAGCATCGACATTTTCAACGACAACGGCACCCTGAGCGAAGCCGCCGGGCTCTATGTCGGCATGGACCGTTTCGATGTGCGCGAACAGATTGAAAAAGACCTGGCCGAAGCCGGATTGCTGGAAAAAGTGGAAAAATACACAAACAAAGTTGGTTATTCGGAGCGCACCAACGTGCCCATCGAGCCGAAACTGTCCATGCAATGGTTCCTCAAAATGCAGCATTTTGCAGACATGGCGTTGCCTCCGGTAATGAACGACGAACTGAAATTCTATCCTGCAAAATACAAGAACATCTATAAAAACTGGCTGGAAAACATCAAGGACTGGTGCATCAGCCGCCAATTGTGGTGGGGACACCGCATCCCGGCCTATTATCTGCCGCAAGGCGGATTCGTCGTGGCTGAAACTCCGGAACAAGCCCTTAAAAAGGCCATCAAGACCACGGGCAACGACAAACTCACGCTTGCCGACCTCCGTCAGGACGAAGACTGTCTGGACACATGGTTCAGTTCCTGGCTCTGGCCTATTTCCCTGTTCGACGGTATCAACAACCCCGGCAACGAGGAAATCAAATATTACTATCCGACCAACGATTTGGTTACCGGCCCGGACATCATCTTCTTCTGGGTTGCCCGCATGATTATGGCGGGTTACGAATACGAAGGGAAAATGCCGTTCAAGAATGTGTATTTCACAGGTATCGTGCGCGACAAGCTTGGCCGCAAAATGAGCAAGCAGTTGGGCAACAGCCCCGACCCGCTGGATTTGATTGAGCGCTACGGTGCTGATGGCGTGCGCATGGGCATGATGCTTTCCGCGCCTGCCGGCAACGACATCTTGTTCGACGAATCCCTCTGCGAGCAAGGGCGCAACTTCAACAACAAGATATGGAATGCTTTCCGTCTGGTCAAGGGCTGGCAGGTTGCCGATACGGAACAGCCGGAAGCGGCACGCAAAGCCATTGCCTGGTTCGGAGCGCAACTGAACAAAACCCTGCTCGAAGTGGAAGATTTGTTTGGCAAATACCGCCTCAGCGAGGCTTTGATGGCTCTATACAAACTGTTCTGGGACGAATTTTCCGCCTGGTATCTGGAAGCCGTAAAACCAGCCTACCAGCAACCGGTGGACAAACAGACTTATGAGGCCACACTTCATTTCTTTGACCTGCTACTACGCGCCTTGCACCCGTTCATGCCGTTCATTACCGAAGAACTATGGCAGGCACTCGAACCACGCAAGCAAGGCGCATCCATCATGGTTGCCACCTTGCCGGCATTGCATGCCAATGAGCAGGTGGAAGAACAGCTTATCAACAATTTTGAGCAAACAAAGAACATCATAGCCGGCATACGTACCATCCGGCTGCAAAAAAACATTCCGAACAAAGAAGCCCTCAATTTGCAGATTCTCGGCGGACACCCGGATGATTTTGACTGCATCATCCGCAAGCTCGCCAATATTGACAAAATCGAGACTGTTACGGAAAAAACAGCCGGCAGCATATCGTTCCTGGTCGGTACGACCGAATATGCCGTTCCGATGCTCGATCTGATCAACGTTGATGAGGAAATCAAGAAAATGGAAGCCGACATCAACTATTACGAAGGTTTCCTGGCAAGTGTCATGAAAAAGCTGGGCAACGAGAAATTCGTTGCCAACGCCAAGCCGGAAATTGTCGAAGCCGAACGCAAGAAAAAAGCAGACGCGGAAGCCAAAATCGCCTCGCTCAAAGAAAGTATTGCGGCATTGAAGAAGTAAATGAACATTCCGCAACACAGTGATAAACCGTGTTGCGGAATTATCATATTCAAACAGTTTTCTGAACGCAATCCATGAATGAACCGCTCAAAATAGCCTTTGATGCCAAAAGAGCCATCCAGAATAAAACCGGATTGGGCAATTACAGCCGGTTCGTTCTGAAATCGCTATTGGATTACAGCATACTGCCTATCCGTGTGCTGTTATATGCCCCAGAAAAGAAAAACAACTCACTCTTAAAAAATATTCTGGATGACAGGCGTGTCAGCCTGCATACACCCGGCCGCATCTTTCAACACTTCAAAGCACTGTGGCGCAGTTGGTTCATCTGCCGCGACCTGCAATGCGAACACGTTGATCTGTTTCACGGTTTAAGCAACGAATTACCGTTTAACATCCGCAGGAGCGGTATAAAAAGCATCGTAACCATCCATGATTTGATATTTCTGCGCTATCCCAAATACTACAAACCCATAGACCGTTGGATATACAACTGCAAATTCAAAAAAGCTTGCCAACACTCCGACCGGATTATAGCCGTCAGCGAATGCACCAAACGTGATATTATCAGTTATTATCACATTGAACCCGAAAAAATTTCTGTCATTTATCAAGGTTGTGATAACACATTCAGACAACCATGCACACCGGAAAAATTACGACAGGTTTCATTACGGTATAATCTGCCCCAAAAATTTGTCCTTTATGTTGGCAGTATCGAAGAACGTAAAAACTTGCTGTTGATTGCCAGAACCCTACCAATAATTAACAAAGACATTCAAGTAATTGCCATCGGCAAACGTACCAGATATGCGCAGACTGTTGAAAAGTTTATCAACCAACACGGCCTACAAGACCGCATGCGCATTTTCGACCATGTCCCCTTTGAGGATTTGCCCGCATGTTACCAATTGGCCACATTATTTGTTTACCCATCACGCTACGAAGGTTTCGGGATTCCATTGCTGGAAGCACTATGCAGCGGCATACCCGCCATTGGATGCACCGGTTCCTGTCTGGAAGAAGCCGGAGGTCCCGGAAGCATATATGTACATCCGGAAGATCCGACAGAATTAGCCCATGCAATAAATACCTTGTGGAACAATCCGGAAAAACGTGCGGAGATGGTCCGCATTGGCAGATTGTACGCGGAAAAATTTGCAGAAAAGAAACTGTGTATGCAATTGGAACAGTTATACAACAAAATATCAAATCGACCTACATGAAAAACCTGGTAGCTGTTATTGTTCCCATATACCATTCATTGTCGGACAATGAACATGCATCGCTACGGCGAACCGTATGCATGCTGTCCGAGTATCCGATTATCGTACTTGTACCATCCGGAATGGCAACAAAAGAGCTGAAAAACGAATTTCCGACCATAAGCTGTCTGGAAGTCAGCCAAGAATGGTTAGGTTCAAAAAATGGAATAGACGGATATAACGCCATGATGATGTCCCGTTCATTTTACAATCTGTTCATTGACTATGAATACATTTTGATTTGCCACGTGGATGCGTGGATATTCAAAAACGAACTGACCTACTGGTGCCATAAAGGCTACGACTGCATAGCGGCACCATGGATAAAAAAACATTACAGATTGCTAAACAACCCCATCATACGCCCTGTATACAAACACATAGAGCATATTTTACACAAAAACACCCATATCAGTCACATGGACCTGCATGCAAAGATCGGGAACGGAGGATTCTCCTTGCGCAAAGTGAATGCTTTTCTGCAGGCATGCGAGAAATATTCGCATGAAATTGAACTATGTCTGAAAGAAAAACAATTCCCCGAAGATGTATTCTGGGCTATAACTCCATCCGAATTCACATATCCTGATTTGTATGAAGCTGTACAGTTCGCTTTCGATACAAAACCACGGCTCTGTTTGAAAATAAATCAAGGGAAATTACCGTTTGGCTGCCACAGCTGGTTCAAACCTGCCTATGCGGATTTCTGGAAACAATGGATACATACAGGCAATATCCAACAAGCTGGACGTAGCTTCTCAAATAAAAAGGTCTGAACACGAAGCGAGCTGCAACATGAATCCTTATCCCACATTCCTGAAACTTCCCCATATCGGATTTTATTATTACTTTTGTCTGCCTGATATCAGATATATCCAACACATGATTTTCTTATGAAAGATAGACAAATTAGATTGTGGATGCCCGAGGTCTGCAAATACATTAATTTGATAGCTGCGATCGGACTTTTCGCATCCTGGCTTTTTCCTTTTTACATACAACAACCGTTCTTGTGGATATTCTTCGTTTCATACATATTGGATATCTGCCTCACCAAACGATATGCAGATTTCCATTGGACAAAGGACAAACTGGTATTCGTTGTTTTCATAGCATTTTTCTTTATTGTTCCTGTTTGTCAACTTTTTCTCGGCAACGGATTTTCCGAACACTTTTTCAAATCGGCCATAGAAAAGCATTTGCCATTTCTGGCATTCGGAATAATCGGTCTGCTGGGTTTGAATCCAGCCATTAAACTGCGATATATCGGCTACACAATGGTATTTATTTCATGCTGTTGCATATTGTACCTTCTATTCTGCAAAATAGGCATAAATACGTTTATCCATGCTGAAAATAAAAGCATTATGTTTCGGGATGCACGGGTTCTTTATTTAACCCATCACATGAAGGCCAACCTGTTTTTCAACATATCGCTTCTTTTTTCCTTTTACATCATCATACGGCGCAGCATACTGCTTCCGGCACGTATCCTAACCGGAATTCTTACGCTACCCATTATATACATACTGCTTATTACCGAAGGAAGAACAGGATTTGTAACTGCAATCATATTGCTGGGAAGCTTTTTTATATACCTGCTCTGGAAATTCAACTACAAGATTCTATTTGTCGGCATACCATGCATCATGGCAGGTGCAGTTTTTTTCACCATGCATCATGAGCGCATTAGCAGCACATTCGATGATCCGCGCATGGTCCAGTGGAATATCGGGATGGAGATGGTACACGAACATCCCATGGGCTATGGAGCCCAACAAGGGCGCGTTATATACGCCGACAAGGTCTTTGCCAGTGACTTGGATCTGACATGGTTTACAACCGAATTACCGGATCCGGAAGACCGCTATCTGCTGCATCCACACAATGAATTTCTGGAGGCGACAATCAATTACGGCATTATCGGCGGACTAATTTTCTTGTCCATTTTTCTGATTCCGCTATTGACTACACAGAAAGAACGGGCTTTTTATGTTACGTTATTCCTTTTCATCGTCGGAACACAATTCTTTTTCGATGTATTTGACAACGTTCCGTCCCTGTCACTGGCCATGGGACTATGTCTGTGGATGCGATGTCCATGGATAGACTAAGCCTCCAACCATGCAGAAAGATAGATTCTAAGCATTCTGGACAGTCCTCTAAACCTGTGTGCCATGCGTTTATGCCAGGAAGTGTCGTGCCAGGAATGCTCACACAAATGTATGGCAACGGCCTGTTTTCCTGCGACATCCCGATTCGGTGCACATACGGTTGATGGGAAAATGCACATGCCATCCTTCAAGATTTGTTTCTCATCCTTTTGCACAAATCCGTAATTTCCGGCAATGGTAGCATAAATCTCCGGTGCAATGATTGTCGTATCCAAAGAGCCGTTTCCGGTGATAAAATGCCTTGCCTCATAATAATCCAACACATCACGCAAATATGGATGTCCGGCCCTGCTTCCCATAAACGCAGCCTGCAAACCGCAATCGGATATTTTCCCTGCCGCATCATAATAGCACTCCACGCAACTGACAAAATCATTCTTCAACAAATCGTCCAGATTCCGTTTTAGCAAGATATCACTATCCAGATAGAACCCGCCCTCCACATAAAGGGCATAGGCGCGGATATAGTCAGCTGCAAATGCATATTTCCTGCACTCGCATGCTTCCTTGACCCAAGCCACTTTTTCTATGTCAAAACTTTCCGTATTCCACAACTTGAATGAATAACCGGGTAGCAATTGATGCCATTGCTGCATGCAATAACGTACAATCAGCGGATAAGGTTCATTGCTCAGCCAGCAAAAATGAATAGTTCTTGGAATCATATCATGTCACGCTTATTTTACGTTTTTACCTCTAAGAAAAGAATCTACCCTGATTCCGACGATACGCAGAGGAAGCAAAAACATCCGCAAACGTTGTTTTTTTCCTGTTGTCAGGAAGGCATAATAATTTATGGTTTCCCGTATGTCACTATCAGAAAATCCAGTGCGGACCATATGCTTGCACAAAGTTTTCAGTTTGTGTCTTTCTGTCGTTCTTATGGCCGCCGGCACATCAAACCTGGCATCCGGAACAGCCAATGGCAGATATTTTTCCCATTTCCTATAAATACGGAACAGATTCCGATAATAGACAGCAGTCATCCTTCCCCATGAAAAATGCTCAAGCAGCACATCATATATCACATAGTTTGTATAACCAGCCACCATGGCTTGCAGACATATGTCAACATCATAACCATGAAAATGAGGCAATGTTTCATCAAAACGTACCGTTCCGTACAAATCCCTGCGCATACACAAGAACACCCCATCCAGTAGAACGGCAGTACGGTAATTACCCGTATATCCGGCAGGCTCAAATTCATGTCTTGATTTTCGTTTGCCAGTATAGTCCGACTGTATAAGATTTACGCCGGCCGAATATGTTCTCCAGGAATCATCCGGAACACGAGTTGCCAGTTGCCCACCGGCAACACCTATAATGCCAACTTTATCCATGTTCAAATGATTCACGACTTTTCCGCCCCAGCCACTTGTATGAAATTTCACATCTTCATGTACAAAACACAAATATGGATAATGGCTCCGCGTAACACCATAATTATAGGCTTCGAAAATGGAGAAACGCCCAGTGGAATTATCTACCGTAATGATTTCATGCGAAACACCGACAGTTTCCCGTATGTTGGATTCATAATCAGGAGACAATGTTTTCTTTGTAGAGCAAACAATAATTGAAAGCATATCATTCGGATTTAATATAACCTGAAATGGGTTTTCGTCCCTTTCCAATAATGTCTCCAATCTTTAAGTATCAGATTCTTAGTTCGTTGAACATCAAAATTTCTGGACTCGGCATAGCTTTCCGCTATCAGATTCATCATGTCCGGATTTCCCCACAAACGTCTGAAATTTTTACATCCTTTCCGCAACCCAACCCGGCCAAAGTGCATTCTATTGATATCCACTATGGAAAATTGCGGCATGCCATCCATGACATCAAACAAGATATTTCCTGGAGAATAATCCTTATGATACACACCAGCCTCATGCAAGCGGGCCGTAAATTGGCCAAAAGCAGTCAAAACATGCTCCCTGCCTGCCACATCACCTTCTCCAAACTCATAAAACCGACGCGATAAAACAGACTGCAATGTAATTAAATAACTATACCATAACAAGCCATTCTTATACTCAAGAATATATGCAACCGGTAAAGGAGTCGGCACCTGCATATCCTGCAAACGCATTCCATATAGATATGCCCGCCGGGCTTTGGGGGCACGAAACCATGTATAAACCACCCTGTTCAGAAAAACAGGAATGCCATATCGCTTTACATTAACAAAAGTGCCATCCGGCAACTGCATGACACGAATCTGGTTGCGGGCATCATATATGATTTTTCCTTCTTTATCAAAACATTCGGGCAATGTCTTGAGCCAAGATTCCAAATATTGATATGTCGGATTTATAACTGATAACATTTGTATACTCAAACCAATTATTGTTTCACCAGATATTTTTCAACCTTTCCAACTATCATTTCGGGGGTTATATTATGCAGGCAGGCATAATCACCGCGCCGGCATGGCTTGTTGCCGAACACGGAACACGGGCGGCATGGCAAATCCAACTGCACCGCATCGTCCATGGACTGCTTCCAGCCAAGAAAGCCGGCAAACGGATGGGTTGCCCCCCAAACACTGACCACAGGTGTACCTGCCAACGAGGCCAAATGCATGTTGGCGGAATCCATCGAAAGCATCACATCCAGACGGCTCATTGACAGCAAGTCTTGTCGTAAGGTTTGGTTTCCTGCACATAAAACCGTATTCGGATAACGCTCCGACCATTTTTGCAATACGGGAACATCCTCTTTGCCACCGTACAAAAAAACACGGGTATCCAATCGCGCAGACAAAGCTGCAACGACCTGCTCCATGAGTTCTGGCGGATATGTTTTTCCCGCATGTTTCGCAAAAGGCGCCACACCAATCCAAAACGGTTCTTTTTTAACTGCCGGCATCAACGGGACCAATGCCGGAACATCAAGTCCCTGCGGTATAATCGAAACGAACGAATCCATTTTCAAGGCCAGGCCCAAATGTTGGAAGACTTGTGCATAACGTTCAAAACTTGTCGGCAACGGGCACAAACACTTATTCCGTGCACGTGTCAGGCACCGTTTGGCAGCCCTGCCCTTGTCAATTACTGCCACCTTCTTTCCTGCCAACCGGAAACGCAGACACAGGTATTTTGTCCGCAGGACATCATGCAAATCAGCAATCCTATCGAAGTTCTCCTGACGCAGTTCCGCATACAGGTTGCCCAATTTTCCAATACTGTCACAGGCCCGCAAATCAATGCCCATGAAATGAATATTATGTGGTGCATACTCATAGAAAGGAGCGAACAAATCCCGGCTGACCACAGTAATCTCCAGTTCGGGATACGACTGCGCCAGAGCATAGACCACGGGAACCGTCATTGCCACATCACCCATGGCCGAAAAGCGAAGGATTAAAATCTTGCCCAATTTTCCTGCATTATGATGTTTTTCCGTACAGCACAGGATTCAGCATCGGATCATTATACATTTTCATCTGCTTGTACACTTTCATGATCCGGCTGCCTTCCGCGTATGCATCCAACAACTGCGTGATAGCAGTCATCAAATCCGTGCGCTGTTCCAACAAAACATGCAATTTCTCCGAACATTTCCGGATATGTTCCGCATCCGTATCGGTCCGTTCCGTTTCCTTGCGCATGTGATATATTTTCAGATATAAAATGGACAAACGGTCTATGGCCCATGCAGGACTTTCCGTATTGATTTTAGCATCCGGCAATGGCTTTACCAAATGATATTGTTCCCAGAAATAGCTGTCTATCAGCTCAACAAGGTCCGTCCTGTCCTGGTTCGATTTGTCGATGCGGCGTTTCAGCCGCAACGCTACTTCCGGCTGGATATTCGGATCACGGATAATGTCTTCCAAATGCCACTGCACCGTATCAATCCAATTTTTCAGATACAGGTAATATTCTATGCTTTTTTCCGGATACGGATTCCGTATGGGTTCATCTACATTATCCGTTTGATGGTATGTCTTGATCGATGCCTCAAAAATGGCATCACATTTTTCCACAAAAGTCATAATTTCAATATTCAATTTGGTTTTTATTGTGTCTTGTCAGTATTTCCATATCAATCCGCGTTTGGCAACACAGATTGCACAACCGAACGAGTTGCCGAACTGCGTGCCGAAATCCGCCCCGACGGACAGGCCGAAATCCAGCCCCCATAATTTTGGGAAATGCTTCTCCACATTCAGCATGATTGCCGTATTGTCACTGCGTGACGGCACGGAATACGTTCCATAGTTTTTGGCATACGAAGCCATCAACTTATATTTATACGAAAAAACATCGCCCATCAAGCCAACATAATGTACTTGTGCGCGGTTATTCAAGGTATAGGTTTCGCCGCCAGCATTATACACCGGTGACGTGATAAATGGCGTTCCTATGGTACGGTAATAATGATTCCAACCGTTCCTGTAAATCGTATTGTAAAAATAGGAATCCGCCCCACCGAAAACCATTCCATCCAAATCGTGGAACGGACCGGACTGGTCGGTTGTATTGACATATTCATACACTATTTTGCTGACAAAAGGTGTCCACGACTGCTCAAAAGAAAGACCCCACACGCCATCCGGCCAGTTCATCGATCTCCACATAAACCGTATGGGGCCATCTTCAAACAAAGTCTGCCAATAAGCATGGATTTTCCATTTGTCGAACTTCACATCCAGGGCCATTTGCTGCGATCCGATATGGTTTCCCAATGCATTTATCTGGTCATTGCTCATGGTTCCGCCTGATTTGGCCCGGAATATGGCCCAAAAGTCGCCCAAAGTATGTCCCAAATCGCCATACACGGGCGATATGCCTCCCCACTGGGCTACATGGTGGAATTCATAGCTTATATTTACCGGCAGGCGGCCACCGATACGCCCTCCCAAAAACTTATGATGCAACAATGCGTGGGTCACATAAACATTGTCCGTAAACCACGCGTGGGTCAATCCTCCTTTTATTTCCAGATACCCCCACGTGAAAGGCACGGCGGCAAAATCTTCTATGCCGACCGTAATGCGCGGCATAGGACGTGCGTTTTTTGAAAACAGAAAACCGCCGCTTGACAAATCCGGATCCTGATTGCCCCAGGTGTCCGGTTTGATGCCGACCGTGAAATCAAAAACCGACAAGCGCACCTTGGCATACGCTTCCTGCACAAACGCACGGACACCATCCGCATCGGCTTGCCCGATTGCTTCCAGACCAAATCCGTAATCATACCAACGTTGCGGAGACGACAAGCCTTTTTCTATTTTAGCTGAAAGATTTGCACTGTGCGGACGTGCGGAAACCGTACCATAACGGTTGGTCTGCAACCAGAACGGCAAAAATTCCCCGGAAGACGTATAGCCTTCCAGGCCGACACGATAACAAATCGAATCGGTCTGTGAACGGGTTGTCATGGCAAACATAACCATCATAACGCAACAAACCGTTTTCCGTATCCTATTCCCAACTGTATAAATCATTCAAGACATTTCCGTTTTTATCTGCTCCCAAACCGAAATAGCCCTTGCCATTAATGGTAAAACCAATGGCATTTTCACGGCCGCCTTTCGGCAAATAACCACGTAGACGCCATGCATCGCTATTGATGTCATATTCCAGCAAACCGTCATAAAACTCCTCGCGGGTTTCTGTTCCGCCAAAAAACCGGCCGCCAATTACATAAATGCAGTTATTCACTGCCGTTGAGGTAGCAAACACACGGCCGCGCCCCGGCAAACTGCTTTTCTTGTGCCATTCTTCCGTTTCCGGAACAAATTCCCACCAGTCGTTCAGATTACATACATCAAAACCTGTCCCCGCAAAACAACGGTTACCGGCAGAACAACCTGTCGAGGCCATCCGGGCATTAATCGTCCCAGACTTACACTTGGTCCATTCATTTGTTTCCGTGTCATATTTATATGTATCAGAGGAAAATCCGCCAAAGAATCCCAGGCTCACATAAATACACTTGCCAACAACAAATGATATTGTGCCATCAGTCCAGGAAACAGGATAATCGGCCTTGCGCTCCCAGGTTTCCGCCACAGGGTCATAGCACCACCAGTCGCGCAGGTAACATGAATCCACATAAACACGGCCATTGAAGCCGAGGCCGGCATATAATTTTCCATTACATGACACGGCGACCGCCTTTACACGCGCCTTGAAAGGCAAGCGCGCCAACTCTGTCCATGTGTCCGCCTGCGGATCATATTGCCAAAAATCATTCAGATAACCGGTTGTTTTCACGCCCGTGCGTCCACACAACACATAGGCTTTGCCATCCAACACTGCCGATGCTGCCGATGCACGTCCTACCGGCAACGGCGAACATGCCGTAAACGTAACCGGATTTTCCGGTTCCAAAGGCTTACATGCGAACAAGATTATGCCCGATAGCACCAAAAATATGTACGTTCTTATTCTCATTTGAAATATTTTCCAATAACAGGTAAATTACGCAACGGGAAATCGCGCTTAACCACAAGCACGATATACGCAAATAACAATACCGTACTCAAAGCATAGTTCAGCCAAATATAAGGCGTAACCACATAATAATGAACTGCCAGCAGCAACAAAGCCACAACCGTGTACAAGGCCAGCGATTTCAGGTCGTATGGAATTTTCATGTATTTCTGGCCGATAAAATACGAAGCCAGCATCATGACAAAATAGCAAACGAACGATGCCCATGCCGAGGCCATATAACTATATCGGGGTACAAACAGCACATTTACGACAATGGTTATGACACAACCCAACAACGAGAAATATGCGCCGTATTGTGTCTTGTCAGTCAGCTTGTACCACAAAGACAAGTTAAAGAACACGCCCTGGAAAATGTATGCGAACAACACGACCGGCACGACCCGCAGCCCAGACCAATAATCGCTCCGGATAATCAACTTGAAAATATCCAGATAGAAAATCATGCCGAGCAATATCAGAAACGAGAATATCACAAAATATTTCATGGCAGCGGCATAAGCGGCCGGACTGTTCTTGTCCTGATGTTGTGCAAAAATGAACGGTTCATAAGCATAACGGAAAGCCTGCGTGAACATCATCATAACCATGGAAATCTTGAAACACGCGCCGTAAATGCCCAACTCTCCGGCGGCATATTCCTTGTCGGCAAACAGGAACGGGAATATGATTTTGTCCACCGTCTGGTTCATTATGCCAGCAATGCCCATAACCAGCAACGGCAAAGAATAGGCAAGTATTTTTTTCAGCAGCCTGAAATCCGGCTTGAACGTGGCTTGCAAAATATCCGGCAACAAAGCCAAAGTTACTAAACCAGTGGAAAACAGATTGGCCACGAACACGTAACCGACACCGTAAGACGGGTCATAAAACCAATTGACCGTTTGCGGCGCTTTTTGCATAAGCCACGGGCAAACGACCAGAAAGAAAATGTTCAGCAGGATATTGACCAATATCATGAACAGTTTCAAGGCCGCGAACTTGATAGGCCGCCGCTTGTAACGCAAGTATGCAAAAGGAATACAGCCAAAGGCATCCAAACTGACCACGACGCCCAACATGGCGATAAATTCCGCATGCGCAGGATAGCCCAGCACATTGGCCAAAGGCTGTGCAAACAGGACACAACAAACGGCAAAAACCAACGACGTGGAACCGACCGAAAACATGGTCGTCCCGTAAACGCGGGGCACATCGGCGCCTTCCTTGTTGGCAAAACGGAAAAAGCCCGTTTCCATGCCATAAGTCAGAATGACAAGCAACAAGGCCGTCCAGGCATACAGGTTGGTTACAATGCCGTAATCCGACGATTGTTCCAACACGAAAGTATAGAGCGGGACCAGCAGC
This sequence comes from uncultured Bacteroidales bacterium, assembly GCA_944321895.1. Classification (GTDB taxonomy): domain Bacteria; phylum Bacteroidota; class Bacteroidia; order Bacteroidales; family Paludibacteraceae; genus CALUNA01. Next base: position 19,873 of record CALUNA010000022.1, read on the forward strand.
CAGTTAAGGAACTTGCCGACAATACTGCTCATGCCGTAAATTGCCGTTTCCTTGGCCAAAGTCCGCATTTGTTTTCCTGCAACCATTTCCTAATTGAAAAAAGCAGCAAAGCCGCAATATATGCCCGCAACTTTGCCCGTCGTTTCATTAACGGCCGCAAAGATAAGAAATAAAAATGGAAAAACAGGTTTATAACCGACAGAAGCAGCTAACATGCAGATTATGAGCTGGAAATACCAAATGGAATAATAGCCCGGACCGGTTAAGCAAATCTAACAGTTTTGCTGCTCACAATCAGTTTCCTTCTATTCTCCCAATCGAGACAATGCCCTTTTTGCATTAACATTTCCCTGCTCAGCTGCTTTACGAAACCAGTAAACTGCCTGCGTAAAATCCATAGGCACACCATCGCCATTCTCATAACAAACGCCCAAATTAAATTGCGCTTCATCAACTCCTCCCCAAGCTGCTTTACGAAACCAAGAAACAGCCTCCTCATAATCCTGCATCACACCATCACCATAATAATAACAAACACCCAAATTAAATTGCGCTTCAACATTTCCTTGCTCAGCAGCCTTACAATACCAATAAACCGCCTGCTTAGAATCTTGGGATATGCCCTTGCCATTTGCGTAATAAACACCCAAGCTATATTGCGCCTTAGCTTCCCCCAGCTCGGCGGCTTTATGATACCAATAGACTGCCTGCGAATAGTCTTGAGAAACACCATAACCGTCTTCGTAACAAATAGCCAATGCTAATTGAGCCTGAGCAAGTCCCTGCTCGGCGGCTTTACGAAACCAATAAACTGCCTGCGTATCATCTTGAGGAACGCCATGAAAGTTCACATAACAAAACCCCAACTTTAATTGCGCATCTGCATCTCCCTGTTCAGCTGCTTTACGATACCAAGAAGCAGCTTGTATATAGTCTTGAGAAACTCCATTGCCATTTTCGTAACAGAGACCTAAATCATATTGTGCCATAGCATTCCCTTGATCGGCAGCTTTACGATACCAATAAACTGCCTGTGTATAGTCTTGAGTAACTTCTTTACCGACCTCGTAACAAATTCCCAACATCAATTGTGCTGTAGCTTCACCCTGTTCAGCGGCTTTACGATACCAATAAAGCGCCTGTGTATAATCTTGAGATACACCATAACCGAAATAGTAGTAGCGCCCCATATTACATTGTGCCATAGCAACCCCCTGCTCAGCGGCTTTACGATACCAATAAACAGCCTGCATATAGTCTTGGGGGACACCATAACCGTTTTCGTAACAAACACCTAAACCCAACTGCGCATTAGCATTTCCCTGTTCAGCAGCTTTACAATACCAATAAACAGCCTGCGCATAGTCTTGGGAAACAACAATACCATTATAGTAATAAACACCCAATAAACATTGAGCATCTACATTTCCCTGCTCTGCTGCTTTACAATACCAATAAATTGCCTGCGTATAGTTTTGGGAAACACCAGTGCCGTACTCATAACAGACTCCCAATGTTAATTGCGCATCAGTATCTCCTTGCTCGGCGGCCTGTTCAATTTGCTGAAGAGTTTCCTGATCAACTTGTGCCCTTACATTTCCAACAAACAATAATGCAAGGCTTATTACCAACAAATAATTCTTCATGATATTTTTCTAATTAATTTCTCCTACTTGAATTTCTCAGGTATCCAAATACAAGGTCAGCATAACGCTTCTTTAAATAATATGTCCGAAAGTGGATGAGCCGCCTCTGGATGCAAAAGTAGCGAAAAAATAAAATATAACAAATAGATTTTAAAACGGGGGAAATAACAATGGAGGCAGTGAGACCTTATGACCGCTTGCCGGACAAAAAAACGGTGCAAAAACAGCCGCGCTGCCCCTGTCCGGCGGCACAATGCCGCTCAGAACAACGTGTCCATATCTCCGCTCCGCACCTTGCCCAGATGCTTGTAAGCCAAGTCGGTTACTTCGCGGCCGCGCGGCGTGCGTTTCAGGAAACCTTCCTTTATCAGGAAAGGCTCGTACACTTCTTCCAGCGTACCAGGGTCTTCGCCCAGAGCCGTCGCAATCGTCGTCAAGCCGACGGGCCCGCCCTTGAATTTGTCAATAATCGTGTTCAGAATCTTGTTGTCGATTTCGTCCAGCCCGTGCGTATCGATATTCAGCGCCTCCAAGGCGTAACGGGCAATCTGCAAATCAATGCTGCCGTTGCCTTTGACCTGGGCAAAATCGCGCACGCGGCGCAACAAGGCATTGGCTATACGCGGCGTCCCGCGGCTGCGTCCGGCAATCTCGCGCGCGGCCTGCCGGTCTATTTTCACGCCGAGCAAACCGGCTGAACGGTTCACAATGGCCGTCAGCACATCCGCGTCGTAATATTCCAAATGGCAGTTAATGCCGAAACGCGCGCGCAACGGGCTTGTCAGCAGGCCGCTCCGCGTGGTGGCGCCGACCAGGGTAAACGGATTCAATTCCAGTTGCACGGAACGTGCACTCGGGCCTTTGTCTATCATGATATCAATGCGGTAATCCTCCATGGCGGAATACAAGTATTCTTCCACCACGGGACTGAGCCGGTGGATTTCATCGATAAACAGGACATCGTTGGGTTCCAGTGCAGTCAGCAGGCCGGCCAAATCGCCTGGTTTGTCCAGCACGGGGCCGGAAGTAACCTTGAAACCGACTTGCAGTTCATTGGCGATAATGTTCGCCAGCGTGGTTTTGCCAAGCCCGGGAGGGCCGTGCAACAAAGTATGGTCAAGCGACTCGCCACGCAAACGAGCCGCCTGAACAAAGATATGCAAGTTTTCTACAATTTTTGATTGTCCGCGAAAATCGGAAAACGACAACGGGCGCAGTGCATTTTCCATATCCCTGTCTTTTTCCTGAAATTGCGGGTCACGTATATTAAAAGCGTCTGACATTCGTATTTGTAGATTCTCTGAAAACTTCTTCCAATGTTTTTGAGACAGTACGCATGGTCAACAACGGATTCTTATACATAACCGCCATATTGAAAATACTTTCCCGGTTATCCATGTTCGACTCTATGTGGAAATGATGTTCATCCACCCTGAATACCTTTTGCACGCCCGGTATTTTCATTAATTCCGAAATCTGCATCGCTTCACGGAATTCAACAAAAATCCGCACATTTTTCTCATTAAGGTATTGTATGTCATTCACATCATCTATACGTGCCACAATACATCCTTCGTGCATGATAACAGCCCTGTTACACATTTCCTTGACTTCCTGCAAGATATGCGTACTCAGAAGCACCGTACGGTTCTGTCCCACTTCTTTAATCAATTCCCGGATTTCAATCACCTGATTTGGATCCAAACCCGTTGTCGGTTCATCAAGAATCAGCACCTCCGGATCCGGCAAAAGGGCCTGTGCCAAACCGACACGCTGTTTATAGCCTTTCGACAACTCCGATATGCGTTTCTTGTACTCTCGTTTCAAACCAACCTGCTGTATCAGGTCGTTTACACGTTTCTTGGAAGCTGGCACATGATAAATTTCGGATATAAACGTAAGATATTCCAATACATACATATCCTCATACAACGGATTATGTTCCGGCAGATAACCGATTTTGCCCATCATGAGCATGGGGGCTCTGCGTGCATCAACTCCACAAACCTGCACAGAACCAATATCATAGTCCAATGCGTTTGCAACAATCTTCATTAATGTGGTTTTTCCGGCGCCATTCGGTCCCAATAACCCTACCACCTCACCACTACGTACCTCGAGATTGATATCTTTTAAAATAGATACGCCATCAATCTCCTTAGTTAAATGGGAAATACTTATTGACATAGAAAATCTGGATAAATTTATGCAAAAGTACAATTTTTTAATCGAAATCGAAAATTTCCATAGAAAAAAAACTCCATAAACAACATTTCCTAATATCATGTAACAAATGGGACATGACAAGAAGGAAAACAATGTAAAAAACAGATATCGTACAAAACGGATAAATCTCTCCTTTGTATTAAGAACGGTATTCTGGGATATTTATTGCAAACAGAAGCCTGACATTGTCAGTTTCAGGTTCTTCCGTCCCGACAATCTCGCTGTTTCCGATGAAATACGGAAATGATTTTCTGAATTCCATTCATTTGACTACCTTTGCATTCAATCTGAAAAACAGAAAAACGATGGAACAAAAACGCACGGAGATATCCACATTGGGCGAATTCGGATTGATTCGCCATCTGACGGAAAAATTCAAGACTCAAAACACATCGACACTGAAAAGTGTCGGCGATGACGCGGCAGTGCTCGACTACGGCCAGAAAAAGATTTTAGTAACAACCGACCTGTTGCTGGAAGGCATTCATTTCGACCTGCAGTATACACCGCTCAAACATCTGGGTTACAAATCGGCTGTCGTAAACTTTTCCGACATTTATGCCATGAACGGGCAGCCCAAACAAATCACCGTTTCGCTGGGAGTTTCCAAACGTTTCTCCATCGAGGACCTGGATGAAATATATGATGGCATCCGCCTGGCCTGCGAAAACTACGGCGTTGATTTGGTCGGCGGAGACACATCCGCATCGCTCACGGGACTGACCATCAGCATAACCTGCCTTGGCGAAGCCGATGCCGATAAAATCGTGTACCGGAACGGTGCCAAACCGAACGACCTGATTTGCGTAAGCGGAAACCTGGGAGCCGCCTACATGGGACTGCAACTGCTTGAACGCGAAAAACGCGTTTTTGAGGGCAACAATGATGTGCAACCCGATTTTGAAGGCAAAGACTACATTCTGCAACGCCAGCTCAAGCCCGAAGCAAGGCGCGATGTGATAGAAGCCCTGGCCGAACACGGCATCAAGCCAACCGCCATGATGGACATTTCCGACGGGCTGTCGTCCGAACTGATGCACATCTGCTCGCAAAGCAACACGGGATGCCGCGTATACGAAGACAAAATCCCCATCGACTACCAGTCGGCTGTCATGGCGGACGAACTGAACATGAACATTGTAACATGCGCACTGAACGGCGGCGAAGACTATGAACTGCTGTTTACGGCAAGCCTGGAAGACTACGAAAAACTGGTCCTGCTGGAAAACGTCAGCATGGTCGGACATATTACAAAACCGGAATACGGGCTCAACCTGGTCGGCCGCGAAGGCGAAGAAATTCCATTGAAAGCCCAGGGCTGGAATTCACTGCAATAAGGACAAGGCTGATTTATACAGAAACGGGCATGCCCGTTTCTGTATATTTGCACGTCCGAACTATTCCGACAACTCTATCCGGACAGATTCCATGCTGACATGGTCGCAGCCTACAATGCCCAGCCCGCCGTTCACATTGGTATAGACCTGCACCGGCTCGGAAAAAAGGTTGTTGCCCACATAAGCTTCGGCCTCACCACGACTTTTCAAATAAAGATAATATGATTCGGACAAATTATGAAGAAAAACACGCAACTCACAGAACGGAAAACCATTGTTCAACGAAGCTGAACGCATATAAGATTCAACATCCGACCCGATCGATGCCGATGCATACATGACCGGGATTTTTATTTCCACACGGCTACCGTTCAGAAAATCGTCATTATAAATATTGTATGAAGCCATCTCCCTGCGTTTACCGGTTTTTATCAAGTTACCGAGCGACACACCATTGTTTGTTTTGTCCGACAAGCTGAAAGGCACCGTTTCTTCCAGGTAATTTGACTCATCCCAATAGGTACGTCTGGTCATGGTCAAACGATAAAAGTTGCGTACCTCCGATGGGTCGGAATAGGTCAGCAGCAAATCACAATATGCATCCTGATATACGTCCAGCGTGTCCTCTCCGACTGTCGAATAACGGATTTCCTGACGGAAATTGTCCGCGGATACCGTAAACGGGACGGCATCCGGCATTTTGACGGTCGCATCCACTTGGGCGAATTTGGGACTTGCGGCCGTCAGCCGGATTTCATCGCCAGATGCCAAATGAGGTTTGCACACATATTGCCCGGCATCAGAATGTTGCAGCGTATCAGTGCATGTGCCATTGACCCAGAGGCACACAATCGCATCGTCAACCGGATTGAACGTTGATGCATTGTTCAGAAAGAAACGGCTTTCTGTAAGTGATACGAGCAGACTGCTGTCAGGAGAGATGAATGCATTGACCACGAGTTGCGGGTCTGTTTCATCACCCTTGAACTTGACCGGGTTCTCACAAGCCGGACACAGGCCGGCAATAACTCCAAGAAAGAATATCCTGGAAAATATCTGAATGGTAATTTTCATAATCACTGTTTTTTAAAACTTGAACGAATAGCTTACGGATGGAATTATGGGGAACAACGTGAGTTTCATCAGCCGATTCTGTACTGTTCCAGTTGCATCGGAAACACTGCTCTCGTAAATCAGGAACGGATTCATCTGGCAATATGCATTGTATATGCTTATGTTCCATGTGCGTACGCCATGTTTTTTTTGCTTGTGAAAATTGATTCCCAAATCCAGGCGGTGATATGCTGGCATACGGTAGTTGTTACGTTCGCTGATATAGGTTATTTCCCCTTCGGCCGGATATTCCATACCCAGTACGGGTGGCGCATAATAAGTCTGCGTGCCCAATGTGCCGCAGTTGCCGCTGCTGAACACCCATGTTCCGGCAATATCTATACGGTCATTGAACTTATGCGCCACGGTCAGGCTGATATCGTGCCGGCGGTCATATTTGGCCGGGAACGGCCGACCGAAGTTCAGTTCCTCACCAGGGCGATCGAACAGACGCTCCGACTTGGACCATGTATAGCCTATCCAGCCTGTTGTATTGCCCAAAGTGCGTTGCACAAGGAATTCCACGCCATACGACCATCCCCGGCCCATGCATACCTTATCCTCCCAGCCGGTTGCCGCACCAAAAAAGGTAGCGCCATCCTTATACTCAATTAAGTTATCCATGGTCTTGTAGTAGCCTTCCACGGAAAAATCAGCCCAATTCTTCAACTGATAAAAGACCCCGAGCGAAACCTGATGGGAATGCATGGGCCGGATGCGCGCCGTAACCGGGACCCACAAATCGGTAGGCAGACTCAAGTTGTTGTTTGAGAGCATGTGCACATACTGGGTCATATAGGCATATCCGGCCTTGACAGACAAATCGTCCAACAGGAGCATGCGCAAACTGGCACGCGGCTGCACGGAATTGTAAAACGAACCTTGCACCCAGAATGCGGAATAACGCACTCCCACATTTCCCTTGAAACGGTAGCCCAACTGCATGTCATCTTCCACATAAACGGCAGCTTCATGGGCAAGTACATTGCGGTCACCGTAAGTAGTATCCATATTCAGTTGCATTCCCTGGTCCGACATGTCATAGCGGGTTGTCTGCACTCCGGGTTTGAACGTATGGAACAAATACTCGGTACCGAAACGCAAGGTATGACTGCTTGCCGGGCGATATTCAAAATCAATCTTGCCCGTATAGTCGACAATACCGGACTTATAGGTTATGTTGCTTTCGCTACGCTCTGTCTTGCCATTTTCCACAGCTTCCATTTCCGCTCCAAGTTTCATATTGTAACGGTAACGTGTCGCGTTGGCCGATACATCCATGAACAGCTTGGGTGATATGACATGATTCCAACGCAAGGCCCCCACCAGATTGCCCCAGTTCCAGTCCATTTTCGTTTTTTCAAGCATGCTGTTCTCCGAAGTTTCCATATCCTTGGTCCGCATGTTTGCATAAATCACATCATCTCCCATATAATAACTCAAAAACAAACGGTCACGGTCGGAAAAACGATGGGTGATTTTTGCATTCACATCATAGAAATAATATCCGGCCAGATTGCGTTTCATTCCTTCCTTGGCCCCAATGGCCATTAATACCGGTTGCGCCAGCAAGTCTGCATAGGTGCGCCGCGCCGAAACATTGAACGATGTCTTGCCCTTCCAGATTGGACCTTCCACATTCACTTTGGCAGAAATCAGACCGACATTGACGTTGCCGTGGTAATTATACATGTCGCCATCATTGCTCCGGATATCGATAACGGATGACAAGCGTCCTCCGAAACGCGCCGGAAAACTTCCCTTGTAGAGCGTAACGTTCTTGATGGCATCCGCATTGAACACGGAAAAGAAACCGAACAAATGATTCACGTTGTGAACAGGCACACCATCCAGCAGCAACAGGTTTTCATCCGGGCCGCCGCCGCGCACATACATGCCTGCAGAACCTTCCGTACCGGACTGCACGCCGGGCAGAAGCTGCAAAACCTTAATGACATCCGTCTCTCCAAACATGGTTGGCACCGACTTGATTTGCGCTATCGGTACCTCTATGGCACTCATCTGGCTGCCACGGACTCCCAGATCGTTGCGTTGCCCGACAACCGTAACTTCCTGTAACTGCGTACTCTCGGACAACTGTACACTCATCACCGTGTCACTGGCAAGCCGGATTTGCAACATTGCCGTTTCATAGCCCACATAAGAAACAGCCAGACTAACCTCCCCTGCCGGAAGTGTCAGTGAATAATGGCCGTAGGAATTTGTAACCGTACCTTTGCCCGAGTTGTTGTCAAACACAGTTGCACTCAGCAAGGTTTCGCCACTTGCGCGATCTGTCACATAACCACTAATGGTAATCATTTGGGCACTCGCTGTAGCCGCAAATAAAAATGTTGCTAAAAAAAATAAATTTTTCATAGTCGTTTTTATTTTGAGGGCGGCAAAGATATGCCTTTTTCCATACACGCCAAATTTCAGGGCCGTTTTAGGCCGTCTGAAGCCCGTTTGCAGCATTTCCGAAAAGATGGCAATCTGCGAAACAGATATATAGGGAGTCGGTTTTGTTACAGAACGTTAAAGTTACCGAAAACCTGCACAAACCTTTAAAAACAGGCTTTCCCAAACGTATTTTTCACGGCCAGAAGCGATGTTTCCACCTTGGAAAAACACAAGATTATCGTGCCGGACACAAAGTATCCGGCAGAAGCAGCAATGTTTTGCCCTGTCAGAAACAGGAACATCAAAAAAGTTTCATTTCGGACAAGGCATACGCGCATGGGAAGTTACATTGTCCAGCTATTGAGCCCGGTTCCGAGCATCGGAACCAAATCCCTGAAAACATGAAAGGTTGCCGCAAGTCCGGCAACCTTTCATACATCAATTTCCTGAAAGCCAGTTATTTTATTCCATCATGCTTCAACAAGGCATCTATGGTTGGTTTCTGGCCGCGGAAACGCTGGTACAGCACCATCGGATCTTCAGTTGCCCCCCGTTCCAGAATATTTGTGCGGAAACTGTCTGCCGTTTTTTTGTCAAAGATACCGTTTTCCATGAACACGGAGAAGGCATCGGCCGCCAGCACTTCCGTCCACTTGTAGCTGTAATAGCCTGCTGCATAACCACCTGAGAACAAATGTCCGAATGTCGGACTCAAAGCCGTATTGCATTGTACGGGAAGAATGTCGGTAGCCGCCACAGCCGCTTTCTCAAAAGCAACGACATTTCCTTCAAAAGGTTCGGTGAGTGTATGCCATGCCATGTCGAGGAATCCGAAATTCAGTTGGCGCACACACAGGTAACCGGCGTTGTAGTTGGCAGCATCCCTGATTTTCTGCACCAGTTCGGCTGGAATTTTCTCGCCGGTCTGATAATGTACTGCAAATTCATCCAGAAATTCCTTCTGGCATGCCCAGTTTTCCATTATCTGTGATGGCAGTTCTACAAAATCGCGGTATACATTTGTACCGGAGAGGCTTTCGTATGTGCAGTCGGTCAACATGCCATGCAGGGCGTGTCCGAACTCATGCAGGAAAGTGGTCAGTTCATCATATGTCAGCAAAGCGGGTTTGTCTTGTGTTGGCCGCGTGAAATTCATGACAATGATGATTTGCGGGCGGCTGTCCTTGCGGCCATCCTTCCATTGTCCCTTGAACTCGCTCATCCAGGCACCGGCACGCTTGCCTTCGCGCGGATGGAAATCGGCATAAAACACGGCAACATGCTTGCCACGGCTGTCGGTTACATCATAGGCAACTACTTCAGGGTGATACACCTGTATTTTGTCGTTGCGTGTAAACTTAATTCCATACAGTTTATTGGCAAGCCCGAAAACACCTTTCTTGACATTTTCCAGTTCGAAATAAAGACGCAATATTTCGTCGTTAATGGAAAATTTCTCGTTTTTGAGTTTTTCGGAATAGTAACTCCAGTCCCATGGCTGCACTTTGGCATAAAATCCATGTGCCGTGGCATATTCCTGTACTTCGGCATATTCGCGTTCCGCGACAGGCTTGTAGGCCTCCAGCAACTGGTTGAGCAGGTTGTACACATTTTCCTGGTTGGCCGCCATGCGGTGCTTGAGCACATATTCGGCATACGACTGTTTGCCGAGCAATTTGGCAATAGCCAGCCGTGTGTTTACAATGTCAATGACATTCTGTCGGTTGTCATATTCGCCGCCCTGCAGGCAAAGCGTATTGTTGGCTTCCCACAACTCGCGGCGCAAGTCACGGTTATCGGCATATTTCAGGAAGGGTACGACTGTGGTCGGCTTCAAGTTTAACAACCAGCCTTCCTTGCCCTGCTTCCGGGCATTTTCCGCCAACATCTGTTTGGTATCTTCCGACAAGCCGCTCAACAATGACTCATCGGTCAGCAGCATTTCCCATGCATTGGTGGCTTTCAGCACGTTTTGTCCGAAGTTGAGCGTCAGCAGGCTCAGCTTTTTTGTCAATTCGCGATATACGGCTTTGTCTTCTTCCGACAAATTGGCCCCGTTGTCAGCGAAGCTGTCATACGTATCCTGCAACAACTTGGCCTCTTCCACCGTGAGTTTCAGTTTGTCCTTTTGCTCGTACACGGTTTTGATGCGTGCAAACAGGGATTCGTTCAAGGATATGGCATTGCTGTGCTCGCTCATTTTGGGTGAGAGTTCCTGTGCAATAGCCTGCAAGTCGTCGTTTGTTTCTGCACTCAGCAGGTTGTAGAAGACGCCGCCCACCCGATTCAGCAGCCTGCCGGATTTTTCCAAGGCGACAATGGTATTTTCAAATGTGGCCGGTTCCGGATTATTCACTATGGCATCGATTTCGGCTCTTTGCTGTTTCATTCCCTCTTCAAAAGCCGGCATGTAATGCTCCAGTTTTATTTCCTGGAAAGGGCAAGTTTCATAAGGAGTGTCAAAAGGTTTCAATAATGGGTTTTCCGCCGCCTGAATTGCGGTCGTTCCTGTCAATAAGGCCATAAGGGCAAGATTTTTTAATTTCATTGTTTTATCAGTTTGGTTACAAAAGTTCCTGATTCGCTTTCCGCCCGCAACATATAGACTCCCGGCTGTCGGGCGGATATGTCAATGACACCGGTCCTGTTTGTATTGACACACGCGGAAACCAGGGAGCCATCAAGCGCAAAGATATGCCACGAGACAATATTATATTTTCCTGTGTCAATATAATAGATTCCGTCCGATGGATTGGGATATACATGCAGATCGGTCATTCCGGATTCGATATTTTCGGTGGCAGTGCGCTGGTTGTAGGTTATTTCCATGTTGTATCCGATTTTCGATTCCACATTGTCGGCACTGAACACATAGGGCAACCAGGTAGTGTTTTGCATGCCGTCATCACCTCCCCAGAAACTGAATTCCGACAGGATTTCCGTCTTTTGCGGATAAGAAGAATTATCGTAATAGATGACCGACATTGTACGCCAGCTGTCATACAGAGGCATTTGCAGAGAACGCTCCGTCATGAATCCGTCTGCATCGTATTCATAAACGTAACGCATGTTGTCAATCCAACATTCAACATTCCAATACTGGTAGGTTTCCGAAACCAGTCTGTCATTGTCGTAGTCGTACGCCGTATTGGAGACATTGACCCAATCATATCCTGCCGATGTTTCCTGCCATTCCTGATTCAGCATGTAGACCAACCGGCCAGCCGTATCATAAATCCATTTGAATTGCATGTGGTTTTCCTGTTCAGAACCCGTCCCGCGGCGCAAAATCTGCTGCAGCGGCTTGCCATCATCCGCATACGAGCAATCAACCTCATACAAGACCTTGCCCGTACCGTCGGCTACGGAAAACTTGTTCAACAAACCGCGCGTATCATACACAAATTCCTTTTGCGAAGAAATCTGTTCGGGACTTTCTTCCGCATCTGCATAGAACCGTTCGCTCAAAAGGCGCCCTTCCTCATCATACTCCCGGCTCGTGATTTTCGATGCCGTTCCGGTGTCCGATTCCCAATTGCCGGTTTCCTTAATCGTCACAGGCAAATCACCGGCATATTCCGTAACAATTTCATATACCCGTTTCCTGTTGCTTCCTGCATATTCATAAAATGTCTGGGTACTCAGACCGGCGTCATAAATCCACTCCACCTGGGAAACATTCTTCCATTGTGTGCCAATGAGTTCCTTTTCCGTTTCCAATGTCTTCATGCCTGCCTGGTTATACAAATAGGAATAGAACAACCGTGCAGTATCGTTGTATACCGTTATTGATTGGACAACAGGCATTTCTTGCGCACCTAAGCCAAGAAAAGGAAACAGAATCATTATGATTTTTATATTCCGCCTGAATCTGAACACGTTTATTTTTATATTTTGGCCGCACGCGCACGTGCGATATGCGCGTACGATAATTACGATAATTTGCTAAAAACGGGCAAAGATAAGACTTTTTACCGGAACGTAAAAATTTCCATCCTCCTGCTTGTTTCAAAAATAATTTGTAATATTGCAAACAAAAAAATCCAGAGAAGCAAAATGAAGAAAAGACAAATTACCGTGCCCTATGCACCACAATTGGAAGGCCAGTCTGTTGAACACATTAACCGGTTATTGGACGAGTGTGGAGCCATGACCCGCATTGATTGTGTCAACTGGCAGAAACAATATCCGTACATGCCCCTCACAACAGTAGCCATTGCACGTACGTCAACAATGCTGTATATCAAATATATGGTTAACGGAACCATGTTGAAAGCATTATACAGTAATGACCTTGATCCTGTTTACAAAGACAGCTGCGTCGAATTTTTTTGCCAGCTTCCCGGCATGGACACCTATATGAATTTTGAATTCAACTGCATAGGGACCTGCCTGGCGAGCACACGCAAATCGCGCGATGAAGGCATTGTCCTGCGTACGCCTGAAGAACTGAAACAAATCATACGTTATTCTTCGCTCGGCAAACGTGCCTTTTGCGAGATGGAAGGCATGTTCGAATGGGAGCTTACCGTAGGTATTCCGTTCTCCATCATGGGGATAGATCCGACACATCTGCCTGAAAAAATCAGCGGAAATTTCTATAAATGCGCCGATGACACCAATTCCCCGCATTTTGTCAGCTGGAGCCCGATTGACACACCGGAGCCTGATTTCCACCGGCCGGAATTTTTCGGTGACATACTGTTCTGAAACCACATGCTTCTTACATAACGAAATACCGGACGTGCTTCAAAAAAACACGTCCGGTATTTTACATCCATGACAACGCCTCTGTCACCGCAGCAGCGTGACATCGCCTTTGCGCTTATATTCAACGCCATCCGATCCTTTTCCCTGGATGATATAGAAATAGACGCCTGCAGCCGCCGACCTGCCGTTAATGGTTCCGTTCCAGCCTTTGGTCGGGTCTGTCCACTCGAACACCTTGCGCCCCCAGCGGTTGTAAATCCAGCCGTGAAATTCGATAATGGATTTGTAAGCCACGCGGAACTCATCATTCTTGCCGTCACCGTTCGGAGTGAACACGTTGGGAACTTCCAACATCGATTCCATCACATCAACCGTAACTGTCGTAGAATCCATGCAGCCGTATGAATTGGTCACCATAAGGTTCACGGTATAGTTGCCAAACTCGTTGAACGTGTAGCGGTGTTCTCTGTCGGAACGCTGCACAATCAAGGCGCTGTCCTTGTAGATTTTCCACTGGTAATATTCGGCCACGGGTTCATTGGCAACCGCCGTAAACAGCACTTCAAGCGGCGCGGAACCGCTGAGCGCAGTTGTTGTTGACGGCCGGTCCGATTCGTTCAACGCATCGCGAGTCACGGTTGTGGTCAATATCGTATCGCGAATGGCTACAGCCATATATTCGGCCGTTTGTATGCTTACCGGCTGCAAGTACAGCTTTGCCGCAAACTGGTCGCCGGAAAGCGTGTATGCCGTATTCACGTATGCCGGCGGAGCCGTAATGTTAGTTGAGAACCCACTCACGGTCTGTTGCGTTTCCACGGTTTCCCAATTGTCACCGGCCCATTGCAAAGTTTGCCACTCCAAAGTAAACTCCCTGTATATCGTATTTTTGATTCCTTGTGGCGTATAATACTCGAAATTTGGCGCACTGCCTTCAAGCATCAGCAAGGTGTTCTCGCAAGCATATTCATAATCCGGTTGCACGTAAAAATCCGTAAATACCGGCAAATGGGCGGAATAATCTATCACCCAAAATGTTACGCTGTCCTTACCTGCCTTCAGTATATAGCCCGTCGCATCCTCCGGACTGAGTTCGTTGATGCCGGAAGCCACGTTCGTACCGTCAAACTTATACCACATAACAGGAGTTTCCGTTCCCATATAAGATATTTCGGCATTATCCAAACTGGGAAACAGAAACACATAATCCACGCCGGAAGGATTCGGATAGGAATAACTGTTGTCTGGCGTTACTTTGATTTGTGACCAGACACTTCCGGCAACCGACAACAAGACACAAATGAACAGAAGTTTTTTCATTATTTTCATTTTAAGGTGGCAAAGATAGGCAAGAACACGCAAAAAAACAAGGACAGAATGCAAAAGAACACACGCCCAGCCAAGTGTTTTTTTACAAGACGGGAACAATGCGGCTGTTTGTACAAACATTTTCTTGTTTCCGCCCTTTTCCTTACCTTTGCCGCATGAAACGACAGAAACTGCCATACTTCCCGTTCGGCCTGGCAATCATTGTAATACTGAACCTGCTTGCCAGTGTTTTTTTCTTCCGTATAGACCTGACGGACGACAAACGGAACAGCATAAGCGCGCCGACCAAACAACTTATGCGCAACCTGTCGCAACCGCTTTCCATGACCATCTATCTGGATGGCGACCTGAATGCCGGTTTCGTGAGGCTGCAAAAAGCCGTGGCCGAACTTCTGGATGAATTAGACATGTACGCCGGACAGCGCATCGACTACCAGTTCATCAACCCATCGGAAGCCGATGACGCACAACAGCGACAGCAGCAATACGAAACGTTGATTGCAAAAGGCATGAGCCCGACCGTCATCTACGAAAAAAACAAAGATGGAAAATCGGTGCAAAGAATCGTTTTCCCCTGGGCAGAAATCCATTATGGAAATAAAACAAGAAACTTATGCCTGCTGAAGAATATCCGCGGCAATTCCGGAGACGACAACCTGAACATATCCATAGAGAGTCTGGAATTTGAAATGACCGATGCCATCCGGATGCTGACACAGACCAAAGTACAGAAAATTGCCTTCATTGAAGGTCATAACGAACTTCCGGAAGCCAACACATACGACATCAGTCTGGCGTGGAGCCGCTATTTTCAGATTGACAGGGGCGTGCTGGGCGATGATGCGTCCGTACTCGACAACTACAAGGCCATTGTCATAGCTGCACCGCAAAACGCACTGTCCGAAAGCGACAAATATATTATTGACCAATACATCATGTACGGCGGCCGCGTTTTATGGTTGCTTGATGGGGTCAAATTCGACATGGAAGCCCTGAGTCAGAGTGGCATATCGCCGGCCATGCCGCTCGATTTGAACCTGACAGACATGCTGTTCCGCTACGGGATACGCATCAATCCCGTGCTTTTGCAAGACGAGCAGTGCCTGCCTGTGCCGGTAAATGTTGCACCGGAGGGCCAACCGGCAAACTTCCAGCCCATGCCATGGTATTTTGCACCACTGTTGCTCACATCACCGGCACATCCCGTTTCACGCAACATTGCACCCATCAGCAGCACGTTCACGTCAGGCATTGATTTTGTCGGCAACAACCAGCAGCTCAACGGTACAGTTTTGCTGGCCACATCCAATGCCACACATGTCGTACAGACACCTGCCACCATCAACATAGCAGAATTCGCGCCTGCGGATGATTATTTCAACACAGGCTACATTCCCGTGGCCGGAGCAATAGAGGGCTGTTTCGAGTCGGCTTTCACGCACCGCATGACACCGCAGAACATTGCCAATGCCAAACCGAAACGGACGGAAAGCATGCCAACACGGCAAATTGTCATAGCCAGCGGCTCCATTATCCGAAATGACATGGAAAACGGAGAAGCATTGCCCGTAGGCTACGACCGCTATACGCAAAACCAATTCGGTAATCGGGATTTTCTGGTCAATGCCCTGCTCTATCTGACCGATGATGAAGGCTGGATAAACCTGCGCAACAAAGAATTTACGCTACGCATGCTCAACCAAAATATTTCGCGCCACAAAAGAACCCTTGTGCAGTGGGCCAATACAGGAATGCCCATCGTCTGCCTGGTCATATTCGGCATTGCATTTTCGCTATACAGGAAACGACATTACACACGTAACCTGAACTAAAAAGCAGATGCTTTTACAAACCCCACACAGGATTACAGAATCTAACTTTTACAGCCTGTTTTCTTATACATACATCCCTAATTCTGAATTTACCTGAAAATTTACAAGACAAGATTTTTTCAGTATTCCATAATTTTTGTACCTTTGCGGCGCAAAATAATTATGTAAAAACAGAATCCAGTTATGACTGTAGGAAATAAAATCAAAAGCCTGCGCGATTCACAACAAATGAGCCTTGAAGAACTGGCCCGGAATGCAGGATTAACATTAGAACAAATACAACTCATGGAAACGGCCGACACGATTCCCTCTCTGGCACCACTCATCAAAGTAGCCCGTGCCTTGGGCGTACGGTTAGGCACTTTTCTGGACGACAACACCAATCTGGGACCTGTCATCAACCGCAAAAGCGAACGGCATGCAGCCAAATCATTTTCGAGCCAGGCCTCACAAAGCAACACATCGCTCGATTTTTACTCCCTGGCAAGCCAGAAAGCCGGCCGCAGCATGGAGCCATTCCTGATAAACATTACACCCAACGAAAACAAGCATGCTCCACTTTCGACCCACGAAGGCGAAGAATTCATCTATGTCCTGCAAGGAAGCATCCGCATTCATTACGGCAAACAGACATACGTTCTGGAAAGCGGTGACAGCATCTACTACGATTCCATTATAGAACATCTGGTCAGTGCCGCCAACGATGAGCCGGCAACCATTCTGGCTGTCATATACGCCCCAATGTAAAACAGACAACCCGATATACATAACCTGCATTCAACGGGCAGGAGCATTTTCATTGTATTCCATACAAATAAATAAACAAACATGGAACTTTCCAACAGAACTATAGGCGACTGGCTCGAACATTGGGCGCAGGAAACGCCCGACAAAGAATATCTGGTCTATTCCGACCGGAACCTGCGCTTTACATGGTCGCAATTCAACCGGCGCGTAGATGACATGGCCAAAGGACTATTGGCCATTGGCGTTACCAAAGGTTCGCATGTCGGCATTTGGGGACACAATGTGCCCGACTGGCTCACATTCATGTATGCCTGTGCCAAAATAGGTGCGGTAGCCGTTACGGTAAACACCAACTACAAACAAAGCGAAATCGAGTTTGTACTTGAAAACTCGGACATGCACACCATGTGCATAACCGACGGCATAAAAGGCAGTGATTATGTGGACATGATGTACAAAGCATTTCCTGAAGTACGCCAGGTACAACGCGGCAGGGCCAGAAGCGAACGTTTTCCGCATTTACGGAACATTATCTACATAGGGCAGGAAAAACACCGCGGTATGTACAATACGGCCGAAATGTTATTGCTCGGTGAAAATATTGATGACGATGCACTTCTTGCCGCGAAAAGACAAGTCACATGCCACGATGTCGTAAACATGCAATATACATCAGGAACAACCGGATTCCCGAAAGGCGTCATGCTGTCGCATCACAACATAACCAACAATGGATTTCTGACCGGCGAACACATGAAATTCACCGCCGCCGACAAATTGTGCGTATGTGTACCCCTGTTCCACTGCTTCGGTATGGTCCTCGCCACCATGAACTGCCTGACACACGGTTGTACAGAAGTAATGGTGGAGAAATTCGATGCCTTGCTCGTACTTGCTTCCGTGCACAAGGAACGTTGCACGGCACTTTACGGCGTACCGACCATGTTTATTTCTGAACTGAACCATCCCATGTTCGACATGTTCGACCTGACATGCCTGCGTACCGGTATCATGGCCGGCGCACAATGCCCGATTGAACTCATGCGCCGTGTCAGCGAAAAAATGTATCTGACAATCACCAGTGTTTACGGCCTGACAGAATCATCACCCGGCATGACGCAAACCCGTTTTGATGACCCGTTTGAAGTACGTTGCACCACCGTGGGCAGCCCCTACGAATTCACGGAAGTAGCAGTACTTGATCCGGAAACAGGCAAGGAAGTGCCGGACGGCGTACAAGGAGAAATGTGCTGCCGCGGCTATCTGAACATGAAAGGTTACTACAAGAATCCGGAAGCTACCGCACAAGTCATCGATAAAAACGGCTGGCTGCATTCCGGTGACCTCGGTGTGAAAGATCCCGATGGCAATTACCGCATCACTGGACGAATCAAGGACATGATTATCCGTGGAGGTGAAAACATTTCCCCCATGGAAATCGAGGATTTCCTGTACCACATGCCGGAAATCAGGGATGTTCAGGTTGTAGCCATCGCATCACCGCGTTACGGTGAGGATGTAGCCGCATTCGTTATCAAACAACCCGGAGCGGATTTACAGCCCGAAGACGTGCGCGATTTCTGCAACGGAAAAATCGCCCGCTACAAAATACCGCGATACGTCTTTATCGTCAACGAGTTTCCTCTGACCGGAAGCGGCAAAATCCAAAAATTCAAACTTCGTGAAATGGCACTGGAGTTATGCAAAAAACAAGGCATCGAAGTCATATAAACAGCTGCAAAACCTTAAGTTCCCGACACCATGACCATAAAACAATTGTCCGTCTTTATAGAGAACCACCCCGGCAACCTGAACAAGGTGCTGGCGGTGATCGCGGAAAACGACATCAACATCAAAGCACTGACCATTGCCGACACGGCCGACTTCGGCATTGTCCGGCTCATTGTTTCCGATCCGCAAAAAGCCCTCAATGCCCTGCGTGACAAACATTTTTCCGTCCAACTGCAAGACATCTTGTCCGTTGAAATGAATCCGGAACCGGGTTCCCTGTACCATATCCTCAACCTGTTCGCAACGGAGAACGTCTCCTTGGAATACGTCTACGCATTCAGCTACGGCAGCAAGTCCATTTTGGTACTGCGCACCGACAACCGCGAAAAAGCCGTGGACATTATACGGAGAAACAACCTGAAATCGGTGACCGAAGCTGATTTGAAATAATTAATAACGCGAAAAATTGCCCAAGGCTTACCCACATGATTTGGAACAGAGACATTGAATGCATGAACCGCGACGAAATGCGGAAACTGCAGGACAGACGATTGATCGATTTGGTTGCCAAAGTATATAACCACGTACCGTTTTATAAACGGAAAATGGACGAGCTTGGCGTAAAACCTACTGACATAAAAGGAATTGAAGACATTACAAAACTACCTTTTACCTACAAGCAGGATTTGCGCGACAATTACCCGTTCGGACTGTTTGCCGTCCCGATGAAAGACATTGTGCGCGTGCACGGCTCAAGCGGAACGACCGGCAAGCCGACCACGGTAGGTTATACCCGCAACGACATTGAAAACTGGAAAGAAGTAACCGCACGCTGTTTCAGCATGGCGGGCATAACATCAAAAGATATCGTACAAGTATCCTACGGATACGGCTTGTTCACCGGCGGACTTGGTGCACATTACGGAGCTGAAAACGTCGGTTGCTCGGTCATTCCCATGTCAGGCGGCAACACACGCCGCCAGCTGCAACTCATGTGCGATTTCGGCAGCACCGTATTGGCTTGCACGCCATCCTACGCCCTGCACATGGCCGATGCCATGAAAGATTTCGGATATTCCATCGATGACATGAAACTGCGCGTCGGGGTGTTCGGTGCAGAACCGTGGACGGAAGCCATGCGCCATGAACTGGAAAAGAAACTGCACATACATGCACACGACATTTACGGCCTGAGCGAAATCATGGGTCCCGGGGTTTCCATGGACTGCGAATACCACGACGGACTGCACATACATGAAGACCATTTCTTCCCGGAAATCGTCGATCCGGAAACCAAAGAACCGCTGCCCGATGGCACGGAAGGCGAACTCGTATTCACCACACTGACCAAAGAAGGTATTCCGCTCCTGCGGTATAACACCCGCGATTTGAGCACACTGAACCACGAACCGTGTGCCTGCGGACGGACATTGGTCAGAATGCGGAAAATAACAGGTCGAAGCGACGACATGCTGATTATACGCGGCGTGAACCTGTTCCCATCGCAAATTGAACATGTCCTGCTTGAACTCGGCGAAACATCGGCACACTACATCCTGTATGTGGACCGGCAGAACAATCTGGACACACTGGAATTGCAGGTGGAACTGGACGAAAACCACATGCTGGATACCATCCGCGACCTGCAAATGCTGACCAGACGCATCGAACACGCGCTGAACTCAGCCTGCGGACTGACCATCAAAGTCACGCTTGTCCAACCCAAAACCATTGCGCGCAGCGAAGGCAAAGCCATCCGCGTCGTGGACAAACGGAAGAAATAAACAGTCGGCACAAACCGGGAAAGCCCCAAAACTCACAACCAAACAACAAGCATGACACAACGTTGCCGAAAATTAAAATGGGAAATTGCAGGCAAGTAACAAAAATGGCTTATGTAAATTCGCATAAGCCATTTTCATAAGATTCAACCGCATATTCAAGTTTTTCTCGCCAATTGCAGCTCCAGCATCACGATGGACTTTGCCGGGAGCGTTAGTCGGAGGACGCCCCTCTCAATCCTGGCCTCCTTGAACGGTACTGGCCGCATGCGGTCGGGCTGATTCGGGCTAATCCATGCCGCCATAAAAGAGTGCAAAAAATTCTCCTACTTCAGGAATGAACCCACGCTCTCCACAAACTCCGGTAATTGAAAAAAAACAGAATGGCACAATGACCACTGGCATTACACCTAAAACTCCCAATACTCTTTAAGCACCAACCCGTCACAGTCCTTCAACAACTTCAGAAGTCCGGGTTTGTGTTCCAGGCCAACCAATACCAACAAGCGTTTGCCAGAATAGGCTTCGGCCATCCGCCGGATATTGGCAGCCATCACCTCGTTACGCTCATACCAACGGGACGACCAAAGACGAACAAAGCCTCGCCAACGGGTGAGCATTTCCTCTGTTTCCACAATGGACACCAACTTCTGATAAAGGATATACTCACGAAGCGACAAGTATCCCATCGTCATGCTGGAATTCATGTCACGCGGTGAAGCGAATTTCATATCATTATAGTTCATCAC
>CALUNA010000023.1 GCA_944321895.1 uncultured Bacteroidales bacterium
TCTAGAGCAACGGGAAGGCCGTATCAATCGTTTTAAGTGCCTGGCTATTCGCAGAAATGTGGTAAAATTGTATGGCAATGAGACTTATCATACTTGGGATGAACTGTTCTCTATGGCCTATTCAAATTTGAAAGGTATACATTCGGACATTGTTCCTTATTGGTGCCTCCCTGTGGCAGAACTGACGGAAGAACAACGGGCAAAATTGGAATACATAGAACGTATTGTTCCGCTTTATCCGCTCAGCCGCGACCGATATAAATATGAACGTCTTATCAAGGTGCTTGCTTTGTACCGCATGACACTGGGGCAGCCACGCCAGGAAGAACTGTTGAACCTTTTGAGAAATATGCATCTTTCGGATGAACAGCTCAAAGAACTGACAATTGATTTGTGTCCATATAATAAAAGAGAATGATTATAGACAGAAGATTTCGAAATACTCAAAATTTTAGGACTTCACATTTGTATCAGATAAAGTACACCCAAAAGTTAAGCAACAAATTTTTGGGTGTACTCCATGCAATAAAAATTTCAATTATTCTATTTAATGAACTATTAATAGAATAATTATAATCTCATTTCGAGAGAAAGGCGTTCTGCTATATAATTATAGACCCTTATAGAATTGTCCCAACCATTGCAGCATTCAGGACTGAGAGCAATAGTTAGTACTGCTATTTTTGCCTTTTCTTTTACAATTTGGTTACATATAGCTTCTATATATTCATCAGTAAATAATTGTAACTCATCATTAAAAAAATAGTCAATATCAAGATTTACAATCCACAACCTTCCATCATTATTACTAATTTGCTCTTCCAATGTTTGACTCAAATCATAACAATTGATATTTATCGGATGAATTGGGACATCTTGAACTCCTTTATCTGGATCAAAATAGCTATCATATGATTGAACATTTGTCACACTACTTCTTTCACCTGATACAAAATCATGACATGCATAAATTTCTTTCTTGAACCAATGTGGAAATACTGATTTCATGTGAAGAATATAGTTATCCCATCTTATAACTTTCAAAGGAGGTAAAATAACTTGAGGAGGTTGATTATAATGCAACGAAGTATATTCATCAAGTGAAATTTTTCTATCTTCTGAAAATAATTTTTGTACAATATAATGAGAGTCATTAGCTAAATCATCATGCTGATCAATATGACAAAAGTTATATTCTTTATGTTGATCCAAAGTGTTATACCAACACCAACCTGCAGCAAGATGATTGTCCATTATGTAAGTACAACCTTCTTGATAAAGAATATTTAATACACTTGAGCGAGACTCCGATTTTTTAAAATTATTATTCTTTATATGCCAAATCTGTTCCATAAGTTTATATTAAAAATATCTATTATTGAGAATCAAATATATCTATATTTTGAACAATAAAAGAAATAATACTTCTTTTTCTGTTCAAATTATTGCTACTAAGGCAATCTTAAAAAATAGCGACCGCTGTCACATAAGTCTAATGTTTGTAATATTCATCAAGACATTAACCACACAACAACTGAAATATCTCAAGGCCATTATACCGGAGAAAAGGCCATCAGTTCGACCGAAGTGATGCATCGCTATCAAATCTCTTCAACGACCTCAATAGCCCGCTCAAAGGCCACACTTGTCAAGAATGACATATTGGATAACAATGCTGGCAAATTCTCGTTTCAGGACCCGATTTATGCCTATTGGTTGAAGACTGAGTATTTTGAAAAATGACGGGAATGCCGACTTTTGTTTCAAGGTTATTTCACAAATTATTTACCGTGATTTTGATATTCGAGAAATTACTCTTACTTTTACCTATTCAGAAAGGAAAGTCGTACTATTTTATAGTTGTATTTAGTAGAAATATATGGAAACACGCATAAACTACGATATGAAACAAAATAACACAAAACCCCGTTACACTCCTGAGCATATCACCTGTCTGCAACCCAATGAGATATTTGTTTTTGGCAGTAACCTGGACGGCTTTCATGGCGGTGGGGCCGCACGCGCCGCATACAGGTATTTCGGTGCGATATGGGGGCAAGGGGTTGGTTTGCAGGGTCGGTCGTATGCCATTCCGACCATGCAGGGTGGGGTAGAAACCATAAAACCCTATGTAGACCAGTTTATTGATTATGCGCGGGAACACAAGGAATATGTTTTTCTGGTTACCCGAATCGGTTGCGGCATAGCCGGATTCAGGGACGAAGAAATTGCGCCGCTGTTCAAGGAAGCTATCATGCTGGATAACATTGTCTTGCCGGAGAGTTTCGACAAGATTATCAGGTAGTTTCCAACTTTTCCTGCAACATTCTTATCACTTCCGTATCGGCGGGCAGCCAACGCACGGAATCCAGTTCCTGCGGACTGAGCCACGCGGCGTTTTCGTGTTCCTTCAGCACCGGATAGCCCGAAAGGATGGAGCAGAAGTAGAAATGCAGGGTTATGTGGAAAGACGGATAATTATATTCAATCGTGGTCAGGAAGGCATCTATGCCGATTTCCGTGTCCAGTTCTTCGCGGAGTTCACGTTTCAGGGCTTCTTCGCGGCTTTCGCCGGCTTCCATTTTTCCGCCAGGAAATTCCCAGTAGTCTTTGAACTCACCATAGCCGCGCTGGGTAACAAAAATCTTTCCAGCATGGCGGATGATTGCGGCGACGACTTCTATCCGTTTCATTGTTTCTGAATCATGGCTTACTGGCCGCAAAGATAATTTATTTCCGTTTTTTTCGGAAAAAGAAAATCCGGAAATATTTTCGGTGCCGGATGCAATCATTTGGCAGGAGAGTTGTTATTTTTCACTGAAATAAGCCGGTTTCCGTCATTTCCATGAAATTATTTATTAGTTTTGCCGCACAATCGAACCTGAATTATGAAAACACTGATTCTTTCCTGCAATATGGGCGGCGGTCATAATTCGGCAGCGGCAGCATTGTCTGAGTATGGTACAGCCAATGGGGTAACCTGCGAGATAGCCGATACGCTGTCGTTTGTCAGTCCTGCCTTTTCGCAGACAATGTCCGACCTGTACATTTTCACAACCAAAAGCAACCTGATTAAAATAATCTACAAGGCCGGTGAAACCGTACCGCGTTCACGGACAATGAAATCGCCTGTTTACGTAGCCAATAAAATCTATTGCAAGAAACTGTACGACCATATCCGGAACGGGAATTTCGATGCCATTGTCTGCACCCACGTTTTTCCGGCGGAAGCCCTGACCTCCTTGAAACGTGCCGGACTGCTTGCACAGAAATGTGTGTTTGTGCAGACGGATTATGATGCCTTGCCATTGATGAAAGATCTGGAAGTAGATGGCATTGTCATTCCGCATCCGCACCTTGTGGAAGAATGTGTCGCCGTCGGTGCACGCCGGGAGCTGTTGTTTCCGTATGGAATTCCGGTACGTAAAGTCTTTTTTGCACGTGGCGACAAGTCGGCAGCCCGCAATGAGTTGATACAAGGCCTGGAACTGTCGGCCAATATGTCATGCCGCTGGTATCTCATCATGTCGGGCAGCATGGGATTCGGCAGAACGGGGATTCTGATTCGTGAAATAATTGCAAGGCATGGACAAGATGTGGAAATTTTTGCCGTGTGCGGCAGTAATCATGAGCTGAAGCAGCGGCTGGACAATGAATTTGGCAATAGCGGGCACGTCCATACCATAGGTTTTACGGACAAGGTTCCTGTTTTTATGGATGCCTGCGATGTGCTGTTTACCAAACCCGGCGGACTTTCCAGCACCGAGGCAGCCGCCAAGAACATCCCGCTTGTGCATACGGCACCGATACCGGGCTGCGAGACCGACAACGCACGTTTTTTCCATTATCATGGCATGTCGTACAGTACGGTTGATGTCCGGCAGCAGGTTATTGTAGCAGACCGGCTGTACACCGATGTTGCATACCGCATGCAAATGCAGAAGGCTCAGGAAAACAACACTTTTTCCGATACCTGCCGGAATATTTTCAGTCTGATAGGATAGCGGACATATCATGAATTTGCATTCCGGTTTGCAGAAATAGGGCGGCGCCAGTCCGGGACAATCGGCCCAGTTGTTAACAGAATATTGTGCAGTTGTTTTTTTTATAATATATTTGCTATCGGAAATCTGACATATGTCGGCCAAGGCGTGTATGGCCTTTCCTGTTGTGAAAAACTGTTGAAACCGACAAAAAATATTGTCAGCGTTTTTTTTATATCAATCTGATTTTCAGTAAATACATAAACACAAAAAAACCAAAACATGAAAAAAACACTACTCCCGCTCTTAATGGCGTTGCTATGTGTATGCAACATGAACGCTTACACAATCTATCCCGTTCCACAAAACATGGTGGAGGAAAACGGAACCATTTCGTTGACCAAAAACGTAAATGTTGTAATGGATGCAGACATTTCCGACAAGGTAAAGAATTTTGCAGAAGAGATTCTGTCAAATGCCGGCCTGGTTCCCGTATATTCAGATTATTCACCTTCAAACAGTTATCTTTACATTGGCATAAACGGTTCCAATGGAGAGGCTGACCAATTCGCAACCACATCGAATTTGTCGCGGAACGTCTTTTCCGGTGCGGCAAACTGTTATGATCCGTATGTCCTGCAAGTAAACGACATCAAGAGTGCCGGAGCGATTGTAATAATTGGAGATGAGAACGGTTCGGCTTTCTATGGGCTGGCCACTCTGCAACAGATGCTTGCCGACGGGACACAACTGCAAAAAGCTACGATAGAAGACTATGCCTATACCCAATACCGCGGTATAGTAGAAGGATTTTACGGAACTCCCTATAGTGTAGAAAGCATTCTGGCTCTTCTGGATTTTTTCAAGGAATTCAAGCTCAACACTTTCATTTACGGTCCGAAGGCTGACCCTTACCATGCAGGATACTGGCAGGAGGATTATCCGGTCAGCATTACAGATGAGGAGCGACAAAAGGGTTATCTTACGCAGGATGACATGAGACGTATCAGCGAAAAGGCAATGGAGTGCAATGTCCATTTTGTATGGGCCATACATCCGGCCATGCAGAACTCGATAGATTTCAGTAGCCAGAGTGCGATGGATCCCGGCATAGAAAAGATAATGGAAAAATTCGGCAAAATGTACGACCTCGGCGTAAGGGCATTCGGCGTTTTCATTGATGACATAGCCTCTGCACCGAGTGCACAAATGACAGCCTATTTGCCGGAACAACTGTATGCCAAACTGAAAGAAAAGTATAACGGCACAGGCAGCCTTCCAGAGAACAGGGTTGCACCGCTCTTCTTTGTACCGCAGCAATATTCCCTGGATGCTGGTTCGTCGTCGCTTACACAGCTAAATACCATCAATTCCGATATCGTGATTCTGTTTACGGGCAGTAGCGTATGGTCAAACATTAACAATGCCGACTGCCAAAGTTTTAAAAATATAATCGGGCGGAATCCGCTAATGTGGTGGAACAACCCGTGCAACGACAACTACGATGACCGGATATACATGCATGAGATGACTTACCGCTTCTCGGCACAGAATGCTCCTATTTCCGCATTGGGCGGTGTGGTGGCAAACCCGATGCAACAGGGTCAGGCTTCCAAAGTGTTCATGTTCGGCCTTGCCGACTATTGTTGGAACACAGCCGATTTCAATGCGTCAACCAACTGGAACGCTTCGTTCGGATTTCTTTTCAAGGATGATGCCGAACTGGCCGAAGCTTTCAAGACTTTCTGCATAAACTCGGAATCGACTGTTGAACCGGCGGAACTTACCACACTTTATTCCGCTTTCATGAACAGCTATTCTGATTTCAACCTGCCATCAGCAACCACAACCTCCCTGATTAGCAAAATGGATGAAATCAATGCCGCCTGCAGGAAGGTAGCTTCCATGAAGGACAGTGAAACGGAAGCCTACTCGTTGATGTATAAGGACATAAGTCCATGGTTGGAGAAACTCGGCTCCATGACACAAATAATCAGTACGGCACTCCGTTGGATGCAGTCGCCTGGAAACCTGGACAACTGGACGGATTATACGACCGCAATACAATTATACGACAAGCTCCATAGCGATCCGGATTTCAAATCATATGTTCTGGAAGGTGCCGGTACGGGAACATCGGAACATTATGTGGAAGCCAGTCCAGCGGCTTCCATGGAATCTTTCGTGGATTTTGTGATGGGAAAATATGAAATGTATGCACCGGCGTTTCCCGCGGAAGAACGCAAGCCGGAAGTTATCCATAACCTGCCGGAACTGCCATCGGCTGTATCGCTGTCGGCAAACGACACAGAATTTACGCTGAACGGCCTGACAAACATATCGCTTGCCCCCAATGAATACATAGGCATTTTTATGAACGAAATAAAGGAAGTGGCCATTTCAGCAATGGGCGCTGGATTTCCGGATGAATTGAGGGTAGAGTATTCCATTAACGGGAAAAACTGGACGGCTGTAGATCCGGATGGCTCCACTTATATTGAAATGGCCTATTTTAGGATTAAAAACGTAGCAGAAGAGGTAACCAAACCAATTAGCGTTGCCATGCTGAAAGGAACAGTCAAAACCATTGGATTGTACTCGCCGACAAACGCAACGACCAACATGCCGCAGTATCAATATTACAGCATCAGCAATATCATAAACTACAATTCCGCGTCTTATTTCTGGAGCAGCCACAATCAGCAGGATGGCGACTGGGTTTCCATCGACCTGGGTAAGGAATGCATCATATACAAAGTGCAGCTCGACTTTGAAAGCAACGACCAGCCTGCCGGCGATTGCGTTCTCGAAATATCATCCGACGGCAATTCGTGGGAAGAAATAAATTCATTCAATTCATCTGAAATAAAAGGGAACCAATACGTCCATGCC
Source organism: uncultured Bacteroidales bacterium (assembly GCA_944321895.1). Classification (GTDB taxonomy): domain Bacteria; phylum Bacteroidota; class Bacteroidia; order Bacteroidales; family Paludibacteraceae; genus CALUNA01. The sequence goes on from CALUNA010000023.1 coordinate 6,876, forward strand.
ATTCCCGAAGACAAATCGGGACGTTACGTCCGCTTTATGATAGTAAAGGCCAGCGGCGGTTGGCTCAAACTGACAAACTTCAAGGTTTATAACGGCCGGGACATAGCGTCAGCCAAAGACAACAACTATATTTACACGACCGCCCTGAACGACCGTTCGTTAAACACATATTATACGGCAGATGCCGCCGGATATATTGACTACTACTTTACGGAAAATATCAATATCGGGAAAATCACGGTATACCACAACTCGATGTACAATAACAAATACTCCCTCCCGACGTTGACTATCTTTGCCAACGGGAATTCATACGATTCAGGCGTGCTGGACAATGCGACCAAGGTTATCGATGTGGCGTCGATTAAGGGTATTTCCACGCTTCGGATAGAATGGAACGGCGAGAATATTCCCTACATATATGAAATATGCGCGGAAGGAACTCCGTATGTCGAAGATGAAGGTTCGCTGGATACTGGCATTAAAACAACTGAAGAACCGGAAATTTTCCTATATGGCGATATGATACACATAAACGGACATGCCGGCAATAGTGTCAGAATATACAGCGTTAACGGCATGGAACTGTTTAACGGGAAAATAGGGGACAGTTTCTCCATTCAAGTTCCAAATAAGGGCGTATATATCGTGCTGGTTGACAACAAAAGCTATAAAGTCATCCATTGATAGTCCGTACTTGGATTTCAACAAAGGTTTAAGGAATGTGCCGGATTTGGCACATTCCTTTTTTTTGTACTGAAACCAAAGAAACATTAACATGGTGACGACAAAAAAATACTTGCCGGCAAACCATAAGGCTCGCCCGCAAGTATTTTCTCGGCTTTCATCCCATCCTCCGGTTTATGTTGTCTGCGTGCTTACGGCCACCTTGATTACGCCATCCAGGCGGTTCTCGAAGATGCGGTAGGCTTCTTCTATTCCGCGGAGCGGAAAACGGTGGGTGATGAGCGGCGTGGTGTCTATCTTGCCTTGCGCAATGAGGCTGAGTATTTCGGCGCAGTCGCAGCCGTCCACGCCGCCGGTTTTGAACGTGAGGTTCTTGCCGTACATGTCGGGCAACGGAAGCAGTTGCGGTCGGTCGTAGAGCGCCACGATGGTTACGATGGCGTTAGGACGGGCGCACTGCCAGGCCAGCCGGAACGTATCGTCGGCACCGGCAACCTCGATGACCACATCCGCACCGCCATGGGTACTGTGCCGCTCCGTGAATGCCTTGCATTCTTCGGGACGAACGACATCCACGGTGGGGTAGTGGCTCCGCACAAAATGGGCGCGTTCCTCCGATTTCTCGCACACGATGATGCGCCGCGGCTGCCGGAGCATAACGCACAACAACGTGCAGATGCCCGTGGGGCCTGCTCCGATAATGAGTACCGTGTCGTCGGGAGTGATTTCCGAGATGCGCGCCGCCCAGAATCCGGTGGCGAGAATGTCACCGACGAAAAGCGCCTGTTCATCAGTGACGTTATCGGGAATGCGGGTCAGTCCCTGGTCGGCGTGTGGGACGCGCACGTACTCGGCCTGTCCGCCATCGATGCGGCAACCCAACGCCCAACCGCCATCGGGGTCGGTGCAGTTGTTCACATATCCATGGCGGCAGAAAAAGCACTCTCCGCAGAAGGTTTCCACGTTGACCGCCACGCGGTCGCCAGGCTTGACAGCATGCACATCCGCGCCGGTCTGCTCTACAATGCCGACCATTTCGTGGCCGACGGTTATGCCGGGTACGGCACGCGGCACGCTTCCGTGCTTGATGTGCAAATCGCTGGTGCAGATGCTTCCCAACGTAACGCGCACCAGAGCGTCGCGCGGGTCTTTCAGTGCAGGAACAGGTTTCTCCGTCAGGGCGAACCGTCCACGTTCAATGTAGGTATATGCCAGCATATTTGTTATTTTAATCGATTACCTCAATCAGGAAACTCACCGGACGGAAACCGTCGTTGCACGAAATCATGGCCGAACGGCCGTTTTTCATCCAGCCGTCGTACAAGTCAGTCGCGCCATGTGCCAATGCCATCACGAAAGGGGAGATTGTCTGCCATGCGCTCTCGCACAAGCCTGCGGGCTTTTCCCAGCCGTTGGTTATGAAAACCTGGCCTTCATGCAAGTCGCATGCGTGCTCAATAGGGTTTTCATACTGTTCCATCAAATCGCGGTAACACGCCATGCGCATGACAGTGATTCTGATTTTGCGCTGCTTTGCCATAAAGTTCCATTTTGTTCGTCCTTGCAAAAATACGGAATATTTTCAAAATGGCAGAACGTTCCGGAAGGGCTACGGGAATACAACTTGAAAAGATGCAGTTCTGTTTTATGAAAACGGGAACAGGCAGCGAACGGGCACACAATTGACGCGCGATATCCGTTCGCATCTGCGACAGTCCAAAATTATAACACAATTGCAGTAAATCATATGAAATAAAACATGTATTTTTGCGACTGCAAACAAATTACAGAATCATGGCAGACAACTATCTGGAGCGGCAATATGAAATCTACGAAGCCCGGAAGGCCGCTTGGGAAAAAGCAAAAAAGCAGGGCAAAGTGCGCAAGACACAAAACAGCGGAATAGGCAAATAATGGATTGCAGGAGGAGAGACTGTTCATTTCCGACGTTTCAATCGTGGAAAAAGCCGCCGGAAGCGTACAAGCTGGTGTGTAAAATTACCGCCGACAATGACCAATGCAACAGCAAGGATAATCAGGAGGACTCCACCCAATGTGCGCGCCGTAAATGATTCATCGAACACCAACACGCCAAAAAACAATGCCGTAACAGGTTCCAGAACGCCCAGAATGGCAGTCGGTGTAGCACCGATATATTGCACAGCCTGTGTTGTGCACAAAAATGAAACAACGGTAGGCAATACGGCCAATGCCAGCAGGTTTCCCCATTCCCACACATGCATCGGGATGGTCAGGGTCGTACAAAACCGGGTTTTGAGCACAAACAGGAACAAACCGGCCAAAATCACGTAAAAAGTCATGCTGATGGTTGGTATGCTGTTTAACGGAGGCCTGTTTACTCCGACAATGTAAATGGCGTAGGACAATGCCGAGATCATGACCATCAGCATACCCATTGGATTCAGGGTTGCACCGTCTTCACCCTTATAGAGCAATCCAATGCCAATCAGCGCCAGGCACAGGCAGAAAACGGTATTCAACGTCAGTTTTTCATGAAAAAAAAGCACCATGATCAAGGCTACCAACATCGGATATACAAACAACAAGGTAGAAGCGACTCCTGCGTCCATGTAATGATAACTCATGAACAATGTCAGCGATGACATGGCCAGCAGCAATCCCATAACGACAAGCAACGGAACCGCCCCAAGTCCGACGCGGAAACTGCGCCCGCGCAATTTGACCATGATTCCGAGAATCGGGATTGCCAGCAGATAGCGGAAAAACAGCACGGAATCCGTGTCCATACCTGCCTGATACAGCGGCAATGCAAACAAGGGATTCATGCCGTATGAGGCAGCAGCGACAGCTCCCAACAAGTAACCTTTGGTTTTCGTGTTCATGACGTCATGCAAAAAACGCTGCAAAAATAAGCATTTTAGGCAATGCTTTTACCGGTCATATATCGAAACGGAATAAATTTTACGGGAGCGGGTGACTTGCCTTGCGCCATCAGAATTTATTTTCCCGATTTTTATCGCTATCTTTGTACAAATAACCGGCTGTATGAAAAATGTCATTGAAAACATGCGGGCTTTATGTCCAATCTCAGATGAGACGATCCGTGAACTGGAATCCTGCCTGACTGTTCATTATTTTCCGAGAAAGTATCAGCTGATCAAGGAAAACATATTCTGCCGCTATGCCTATTTCATTGAAAAGGGGATGACGCGTTCATTCTGGTTAGTCGATGGCGAAGAAATAACCACGTCGTTTTCCTGCGAGGGCGGCATCGTATTCAGCATGGATGAACTGTATTACGATAAGAAAAGTGAAGAATTTGTAGAAACGCTGGAGGATGTGGAAGTGTACAGCATTCTGCTCAGTGATTTGCGACATCTGTTTGAAACGAATCTGGAATTGTGCAACTGGGGACGCATCATTCACCAGAATGAGTACAGGCGTCTGCATCGCAGCCACAAGGAACGGCTGACCTTGCCTGCACGCGAGCGCTACGAGGAATTCAAGAAACAGTTTCCCGACGTATGCCGACGCGCAAATTTAGGCTATATAGCCTCTTATTTAGGTATTACACAGCCCACACTGAGCCGCCTGCGTGCTGGCGAGAACGGTTGTTGAAAAAACACCGTCAGGAATCAAGGAAACTATCCCGCCCGTACATGGAAACGTTATTTTGCTTGCCCCATGATGCAAAAAAAACGCTTGCTGGTTGGCAAGCGTTTTTTTCATACAGTATATTTTTTACTTTTCATCCTTGATAGCAGCCTGTGCGGCAGCCAGACGTGCGATAGGAACGCGGAACGGTGAGCATGAAACGTAGTTCAGACCGACGCGGTGGCAGAATTCCACGGATGAAGGTTCGCCGCCATGTTCGCCGCAAATGCCACATTTCAGGTCCGGACGTACGCTGCGTCCCTTTTCGGTAGCCATCTTGACCAGCTGTCCCACGCCGTTCTGGTCGAGCACCTGGAACGGGTCGTTTTTCAGAATCTTCATGTCCAGATATGCCGGCAAGAAGGAGGCGATATCGTCACGGCTGTAGCCGAATGTCATTTGTGTCAGGTCATTCGTTCCAAACGAGAAGAACTCGGCTTTGGTAGCTATTCTGTCAGCTGTCAGGGCGGCACGCGGGATTTCAATCATTGTACCGACTTTGAAATCAATGGAATCACCCATTTCTTCAAACAATTTGGCAGCGGTTTCACGAATGATTTTTTCCTGGTTTGCAAATTCATAAAGAATACCGGTAAGCGGTACCATTATTTCGGGGTGGGTTTCAACACCTTCTTTTTTCAGTTCCAGTGCGGCTCCCAGGATGGCACGTGTCTGCATTTCCGTTATTTCCGGATAGGTATTTCCCAGACGGCATCCGCGGTGTCCCAACATCGGGTTGGCTTCGTGCAATGATTCAACGCGGTGGCGTACGGTTTCAAAGGAAACGCCCATGATTTCAGCAAGTTCGCGCTGTTCCTTTTCTTCGTGGGGAACAAATTCGTGCAAAGGCGGATCAAGCAAACGGACTGTAACAGGATATCCGGCCATGGCCTTGAATATACCCTTGAAGTCTGCTTTCTGGTAAGGCAATATTTTTTCCAGTGCCTTGCGGCGTCCTTCTGCATCTTCGGCCAGAATCATTTCGCGCATGGCACGGATTTTTTCACCTTCGAAGAACATGTGTTCCGTGCGGCACAAACCGATACCTACAGCACCGAATTTGCGGGCAACAGCTGCATCGTGAGGTGTATCCGCATTGGTACGTACCACCAGACGGGTATATTTGTCGGCCAGTTGCATCAATTCCGTAAAGTCCTTGTCCAGTTCGGCGTCTTTGGTTTTTATGGCACCCATGTACACGTCACCAGTGGAGCCGTTTAATGAAATATAATCGCCTTCTTTCAATACGATATTTCCGATAGTAACTGTTTTTGCCGCATAGTCGATTACCAGTGATCCGGCACCTGAAACACAGCATTTGCCCATACCGCGTGCAACAACGGCAGCGTGTGATGTCATGCCTCCGCGTGCGGTCAGAATACCTTCTGCGGCAGCCATTCCGGCCAAGTCTTCCGGAGATGTTTCTATGCGAACCATAACAACTTTTTCACCTTTGGAATGCCACAAGGCGGCATCATCCGCATTGAACACGATTTTGCCGCAAGCTGCACCCGGTGATGCAGCCAATCCTTTGGCTATGACTTTGGCGGATTTCAAGGCTTCCTTGTCGAAAACGGGGTGGAGCAGTTCGTCCAGCTTGTTCGGTTCTACGCGCAGTACAGTTTCCTTTTCTGTCAGAATACCCTGGTGCAACATGTCCATGGCAATTTTGACCATGGCTGCGCCCGTACGTTTTCCGTTACGTGTCTGCAAGAACCAGAGTTTGCCTTCCTGTACGGTAAATTCCATGTCCTGCATGTCTTTGTAGTGGTTTTCCAGTTTTGTTTGCAGGGCATCCAGCTCCTTGTAGATTTCCGGCATGGCTTCTTCCATGGAAGGATATTTGGCTACGCGCTCTTCTTCGGAAATGCCTTGCAGTTTGGCCCAACGCTGTGAACCGATTTTGGTGATTTGCTGCGGTGTACGGATTCCGGCAACCACATCTTCACCTTGTGCGTTGATAAGGTATTCGCCCACGAACTGGTCTTCACCGGTAGCTGCATCGCGGCTGAATGCCACGCCCGTAGCCGATGTGTCGCCCATGTTTCCGAATACCATGGCCTGTACGTTTACGGCTGTTCCCCATTCGGCGGGGATGCCTTCCATTTTGCGGTACAGGATGGCGCGCTCGTTCATCCAGCTGTCGAAAACGGCACAAATAGCTCCCCACAACTGTTCGTATGCATTTTCCGGGAAATCCTTGCCAGTCTGTTGTTTGACTGCCGCCTTGAAGCGTCTTACGAGTTCCTGCAGATCAGCGACCTCCAGTTCCGTATCCAGTTTTACGCCTTTGGCTTTTTTTACATCTTCAATAATGGCCTCGAAAGGATCTATGTCGGTTTTGTTAACCGGTTTCATGCCCAGAACCACATCACCGTACATTTGTACGAAACGGCGGTATGAATCCCATACGAAACGCGGGTTTCCCGTTTTTTTGGTCAAACCTTCAACAACGGTATCGTTCAATCCAAGGTTCAGAATGGTATCCATCATACCCGGCATGGAAGCACGTGCACCGGAACGAACCGAAACCAACAGAGGATTGGCAATGTCGCCAAATTTGGAATTCATCAAGGTTTCTACATGTTGGAGGGCTTTCTCAACATCATCTTTCAAAAGTTCAACTACCTTGTCTTTTCCAATTTCATAATATTCGTTACAAACTTCCGTTGTAATAGTGAATCCGGGAGGAACCGGAACACCGATCAAGTTCATTTCAGCAAGGTTGGCACCTTTTCCGCCGAGCAGATTTCTCATGTCCGCTCTTCCTTCGGCTTTACCGTTTCCGAAGAGGTAAACTCGTTTTTTGTTGTCCATTGTAAAATATATTTTATTGTGTTTGGTTAATGATTTTCATTGAGGCTGCAAAGGTACATAAAAAGCTTGGATTTGCCAAGTGGAAATAGCAAATTGTGTTAATTTTGTTTCACAGTGTTTTTCGTTGCCATATTGAAAAATTTCGCGTAAATTTGCGGCTTTATTTTGAGTGGCATATTTGGCCATATCTGAAAAAACAAGAAGTTCATGGATAAGACAAAGTACATTTTTGTAACAGGCGGAGTCGCTTCTTCCTTAGGGAAAGGCATTATTGCGGCATCGCTCGGAAAGTTATTGCAGGCACGCGGTTTCAGAGTTACCAACCAGAAGCTGGACCCATATATCAACATTGATCCGGGAACACTGAACCCATATGAGCACGGCGAATGTTACGTGACTGTTGACGGTCATGAAGCCGATTTGGATTTGGGGCATTACGAGCGTTTTCTGAATGTGGAAACCCATCGTTCAAACAACATCACGACCGGACGTATCTATCAGAATGTCATCAACAAGGAACGCCGTGGCGATTACCTTGGCAAGACAGTCCAGATCATCCCGCACATCACGGATGAAATAAAGCGCAACATCAAACTGCTCGGTTCAAAAGGGGATTTTGATTTTGTCATAACGGAAATCGGCGGCACTGTTGGCGACATAGAATCATTGCCATACATAGAAAGCGTGCGTCAATTGCGTTGGGAATTGGGCAAAAACTGCGTATGCATCCACTTGACATACGTTCCATATCTGGCCGCCGCCAAAGAACTGAAAACCAAACCGACCCAGCACTCCGTAAAAGCCCTGCAGGAGGAAGGCGTACAGCCCGACATTCTGGTACTCCGTACGGAACATCCCATACCCATGGACATGCGCAAGAAAGTGGGTCTGTTCTGCAATGTGGACCCGAGTGCCGTGCTGCAATCGTTGGATGCGCCCACCATATACCGCGTGCCACTCAACATGCAGGCAGAAAAGCTGGATGAGGTCGTCCTCACAAAAATGGGCTATGACATGGCCAATGTGCCGGAAGCGGACATGCGCGACTGGAATGCTTTCCTGGCCAAGCTGGAAGGTGCCACGGAAGAGGTCAACATCGCCTTGGTTGGCAAATACGTGCAGTTGCAAGACGCTTACAAATCCATAATGGAATCGCTCTCACACGCAGCAGCTTACAATGACCGCAAACTGAAACTGAAAACCGTCTTGTCCGACAAGCTGACGACCGACAACGTTGCCTCTCAATTGGAAGGCATGGATGGCATTCTGATAGCACCCGGTTTCGGGCAGCGTGGCATAGAAGGTAAGTTTGAAGCATTGCGCTACGCCCGTGAAAACAAAATCCCTTGTCTTGGAATATGCATGGGCATGCAGGCAATGGTCATTGAGTTTGCACGCAACGTGCTGGGCTATGCCGATGCCAACAGCACGGAACTTGACCCGCATACATCACACAATGTGGTGGACATGATGGAAGATCAGAAAACCGTATTGAACATGGGCGGAAGCATGCGTCTCGGAGCATACCAGTGCGAACTGAAACCCGGCACGAAAGCCTACGAAATATATGGCCACAAAAATATCCGTGAACGCCATCGGCACCGCTTTGAGTTCAACAATCACTACAAGGCTGACTTTGAAAAAGCCGGCATGGTCTGCAGCGGCATAAACCGCGAATCCGACCTGGTGGAGATAGTCGAATATCCGGCACATCCCTGGTACATTGGCGTACAGTTCCATCCGGAATACAGCAGCACCGTCTTGAAACCCCATCCGCTGTTCATCAGTTTCGTAAAGGCAGCGATAGAAAACCATAACCATACAGTGACCAGACAAAACAAGGCATAAACCATAATAACCAGCATATCAGAATGGATAAAAATACAGTCATAGGATTAGTTCTCATTGTGTTGATTATCGTCGGATTCAGTTTACTGAACCGTCCGACGGAAGAACAACTGGAAAGGCAGCGCCGTTATAACGACTCCATTGCGTGGGTCCGCCAGGCGGAACTGGAAAAACAGGAAGCCATACGTACAGCCAAAAAGCTGGCCGAACAGCAGGCGGAAGTTGTTGCCGATTCTGCTGCAGCCATGCAGCAATTGCAGGATGTTTATGGCACATTTGCCGGTACAGTCATAGGAAAGGACACGTTGTACGTTCTGGAAAATGAATTACTGCGCGTCAAGATAAGCAGCAAGGGCGGAAGACTATACTCGGCAGAACTGAAAAACTACCGTACATGCGATTCCTTGCCTCTGTTCCTGTTCGATGGAGATGAAAGCCAGTTCGGCCTTACACTCGTGACGAACAATAACCGCGTGCTGAACACAGCCGACATGTACTTTGTTCCTGTCAACAGTCTGGCCACCCATGACAACAACGGCGCACGGCAAATAACAATGCGCCTGAAAACAAGCGGCGAGGCCTATATGGATTTTGTGTACACCTTGCCGGAAAACGACTATATGCTCAAGATGGACATTCATTCGCATGCCATGGAACAAGTGCTTCCCATGGGTACCAATTTCCTGGAAATGCAATGGAACGCAAAAGTGCGCCAGCAGGAAAAGGGACGCAAGTTTGAAGAACGCTATGCAACCTTGCAGTACAAGTTCATGGACGATGAAATAGAAAACCTGAGCGAATCCAAAAACGACAGGAGAGATGTTCCCAGCCGGCTGAAATGGATTGCCTTCAAAGACCAGTTTTTCAGCTCGGTGATTATTGCCGATGATGCCTTTACATCAACAGTGGTGGAAAGTGAAATGATGAGCGAAAAATCCGGCTATATCAAAAGTTACAAATCGTCCACAAGCATCGAATATGATCCGACAGGAGACCAACCGACCGGCTTCCGTTTCTATCTGGGCCCCAACCATTACAAAACCCTGCTTTCGTATGACAAGGGTGTGGACAGAGACGAGCGCCTGAGGCTGAACGAACTGATTCCGTTAGGCTGGAAAATAGTGGCATGGATTAACCGTATCGCAGTAATTCCCATGTTCAACCTGTTCAGCCGCTGGTTTTCCAATTTCGGCATTATCATTCTGTTAATGACCATCGTCATTAAAATCGTCATTTTCCCGTTCACATACAAATCGTATATTTCTTCGGCGAAAATGCGCGTGCTGAAACCGGAAATAGACGAAATCAATGCACGGATTCCGGCCGACAAGATACAGGAACGCCAGCAAGCCACCATGACATTGTACAGAAAAGTGGGTGTAAGCCCAATGAGCGGCTGCCTGCCGTTGCTGTTCCAGTTCCCGATTCTGATGGCCATGTTCTGGTTTTTCCCGACTTCCATAGAACTGCGCCAGCAAAGTTTTCTGTGGGCAAACGACTTGTCAACCTATGATGCCATTATCAGCTGGGACAGATATATTCCCATCATTACACCGTACTTCGGGAACCACATCAGTCTGTTCTGCCTGCTTATGACCATAACCAACATCATTTATACAAGAATCAACATGGCATCGCAGCCCGGAGCCAACGATCAAATGCAGTTCATGAAATGGATGATGTATCTGATGCCAGTCATGTTCATGTTCATATTCAACAATTATGCAGCCGGATTAAGCTACTATTATTTCATATCCCTGCTGATAACCATTCTGCAGACTTATATTTTCCGCTGGACCATTGATGAAAAGAAACTGCTGGCAAAACTGCATGCCAAACGTGCGAAAAACGAACGCAACCCGAAGAAATCAGGTTTTATGGCAAGGCTGGAAAAAATGCAACGTGAACAACAGGCATATGCCCGTGAACAAGCAAAGAAAAGGACAAGATAAATGAAAATACTGATTTTAGGTGCAGGAAAAATGGGCACCTTCCTGACGGATGTCATGTGCCTGCAGCATGAAGTGGCTCTGTTCGACAAAGACCCGAAACGGTTGCGCTTTGTGTTCAACACGCAACGCATGACACGCTATGAGGAAATAGCCGAATTCAAGCCCGACATGCTGATCAATGCAGTCACGCTGAAATATACGCTGACAGCTTTTGATGAAGTAATACCGTTTTTGCCTGAAAAATGCATCCTTGCCGACATAGCATCAGTAAAAACCGGTCTGCCGGAATACTACAAACATTGCGGCCGGCCTTTTGTATCCACGCATCCCATGTTCGGACCGACTTTTGCCACACTGGACAACCTGAGCACGCAAAATGCAATCATCATTTCGGAATCGGACCACATGGGCAAGGCTTTTTTCAAAGACCTGTACGGCTCACTGCATCTTCATTTGTTTGAATACACGTTTCAGGAACACGATGAAACCATTGCATATTCGCTTTCCATTCCATTTGCCTCCACGCTGGCCTTCGCATCGGTCATGAAACCCATAGAAGCTCCAGGAACCACATTCAAACGGCATATGGACATAGCCAAAGGTTTGTTGTCGGAAGATGATTTCCTGCTTTCGGAAATACTTTTCAACCCATACACGCCACAACAGGTGGAAAACATCCGTGCAAAACTGGCCGAGCTGCTGGACATTATAAACGCCCATGACACCGAACGCATGCACAACTTCATAAAAGGAGTCAGAGAAAACATAAAATAAACTGATATGGCAAATCACAGCACATTCTGGGACAAGATCCGGTTCAAGTACAGGGTTTCCATTTTAAACGAAAACACACTCGAAGAAGCATGGCACGCACGCCTGTCGCGCATTTCGGTTTTCGTATGGGTGTGCCTGCTGATTCTTATTACTTTTGGCATTCTGACACTGCTCATTCTGTACACACCTCTGAAACATTATCTCCCGGGCTATGGCGACACATCCATTCGGGCAGAACTGATTGATGAATCCATGAAAATAGATTCCCTGTCCCGACAGCTGGCCATCCAGGAAGAATACCTTTCCGTGCTTCAGGGAATTGTATCAGGCGAGGTGAAGACAGATTCTGTCATCCCTCTTGATTCGGTTGCCTTGCAGCAACGCGCGCATATCCAGCTGGAAAAATCAAAAATAGAGCAGGAGTTTTGCGAGAATTTTGAAACAGAAGAAAAATACAATTTGTCCATACTGGAAGAAAAACAGGATGCACAAATGTCCGTGTTCTTTCGCCCTACACAAGGCGTTTTGTCGTCCGACTTTTCCATTGCTGACAGGCGATTCGGAATATCCATTGCAGCTGCTCCCAACGAACATGTCATGAGCGTCCTGGATGGAACGGTCATATACGCCACATTGACAATGGATTACCAATGGGTAATTATGATCCAGCATGAAAGCGGATACATTTCCATTTATAAAAACAATTCCCGGTTGCTGAAAAAAGTAGGCGACAAGGTCCGGGCCGGCGAAACAATCGCCATTGTCGGAAACACGACAACAAACGAGCCCGGTACACAGTTCTATTTTGAATTATGGCGGAAAGGAACGCCTGTTAATCCGTCAGATGTGATTGCATTATGAAAAGAATAGCTATACTCGGTTCAACCGGCTCCATTGGTACCCAGACACTGGATATAATATCGCAATATCCCGACAGGTTCGAGGTATATGCTCTGACTGCCAATAACAACATACGCTTGCTGACCGAACAGGCACGGATGTTCCAGCCGGAAATCGTATGCATAGCCAACGAACAACATTATGCCGAACTGAAAGCCAACCTGAGCGATATGCCCGTAAAGGTGTATGCAGGCGCAGATGCAATAGCACAAATTGTCACCTTGCAACCTGTTGATGTCGTACTGGCATCTATGGTAGGCTATGCCGGTCTGAAACCAACCATTGAAGCCATTAAGGCCGGCAAGCAAATAGCCCTGGCCAATAAAGAGACATTGGTTGTTGCTGGCGAATTGATATGCCGACTTTCCCGCGAACACCATTCGCAGATTCTGCCCGTGGACTCTGAACATTCCGCCATTTTCCAGTGCCTGTCAGGCGAGGGAGATAATCCGATAGAAAAATTGCTGTTGACAGCCTCGGGCGGGCCGTTCAGGAACAAGACGTTGGACGAACTGAAGCATGTCAATGCCGCCCAGGCCTTGAAACATCCAAACTGGGAGATGGGCGCAAAAATAACCATCGACTCGGCAAGCATGATGAACAAAGGATTCGAAGTCATTGAGGCCAAATGGCTGTTCGGCATCGAACCGGAACACATTGAAGTTGTCGTACACCCGCAAAGCATCGTGCACAGCATGGTGCAGTTTGCCGACGGTTGCATAAAAGCGCAGCTCGGAATGCCAGACATGCGCATGCCCATATTGTACGCTCTAACGTATCCGGACCGCATAGCCACACAATTGCCACGCTGGAACTATGCACAATGCGGGCAACTGACTTTTGAAAAACCGGATGCGGAGAAATTCCGCAACCTGGCATTTGCATACCAGGCCATCAGACAGGGAGGCAATCTGCCATGCATAGTGAATGCCGCCAACGAGGTAGTTGTGGCCGGATTCCTGCAGGACAAAATCGGGTTTCTGCAAATGAGCGACATCATTGAAACCGTTATGGCAAAAGCTACATTCATACAAAATCCAACATATGAGGATTATGTCCAGACAGACGACGAAGCCAGAAAATTGGCGGCATCACTGTTCTGAGAAAAACCAAGATAATTATTAAACCATTGACATTCAAAAATTATGGAAACATTTCTTATAAGAACATTACAACTTGTTGTAAGCTTATCTTTTTTAATTGTCATCCATGAACTGGGGCATTTTCTGTTTGCACGTCTGTTCAAGGTCCGCGTAGAAAAGTTCTACATGTTTTTCAATCCGACACGCTCAATAGTGTGCATGAAAAAAATAAACGGCAAATGGCAGGTACGCTGGTTTGCACGCAATGTTCCGGAACCCATCAAACCGCAGCTTAATGAAAACGGCGATGCAGTCTTGGATGAAAAGGGCAGGCAAGTGTATGTTCCGATGACTGATGCTGAAATAGCCGCATTGCCGGACGATGACTGGCGCAAATATCCGGAAAAGACGGAATGGGGAATAGGCTGGTTGCCGCTCGGCGGATATTGCCGCATTGCCGGCATGGTGGACGAAACAACCGGTGCCGATGCTTTGCAAAGCGAACCCAAACCTTGGGAATATCGCGCACAGCCCACATGGAAGCGCCTGCCAATCATTATCGGTGGCGTGCTGGTCAATTTCATTGCGGCTTTACTGATATACGGTTGCGTGCTGTACACATGGGGAAAGGAATATCTGCCGTTGCAAAATGCCATATACGGTCTGAATTATTCAGAAACCATGCTCCAGTATGGGTTTGAAAACGGCGACCGTATCTTGCAGGTCGATGGCGTTCACATGGAAACCACAACAGATGTCTTGGAAGCCATTCTGGTCGATGGAGGCAAGGATGTCAGCGTATTGCGCGGCACGGACACGGTCAATGTCCTGCTTCCGGAAGATTTTGACCAAATCATTCTGGCAAGCAACGAAACCGATTTGTTTGAATATCGTTTTCCATATGTCATTCAGGAGGTTGTAGCCGGAATGCCGGCGGCAAAAGCCTTGTTGATGGCAGGCGACAGTATTACGGCCATAGATGGAGTTGCCACACCGGCATTCCAGGATGCACAGGCTGAACTGCTCAGGCATGCGAACGACAGTGTCACAGTCGATTTCTTCCGCAGCGGAGAACCCATGCAGACACGCCTGTTCATTGGGAACGATGGAAAAATGGGCGTATATTGCAACTCGCCATGGATGTACCTGCAAACCCAGAAGCAGGAATACGGATTCTTTGAAGCAATTCCAGCAGGCATATCCCTGGGCTGGGAAACACTGACAAGCTACATCAAGCAATTCAAGCTGGTATTTACCAAAGAAGGCAGCAAACAACTTGGAGGCTTTGGAACCATTGGCAAACTGTTCCCTCAGGTGTGGAACTGGCAGATATTCTGGACCATGACCGCATTCCTTTCCATCATACTGGCCTTTATGAACATATTGCCTATTCCGGCATTGGATGGCGGTCATGTCGTATTTCTGATATACGAAATGATTACAGGCAAAAAACCAAGCGACAAATTCATGGAACGGACGACAACCATAGGTTTTGTCCTGCTTTTCGCGTTGGTCATATATGCCAACCTGAATGATATTATCAAAGCTTTCTTCTGATTATAACCATATTGAAAAAAACATGTTAACAGCCATTTCGCCGATAGACGGGCGCTATCAGTCTAAAACACGGAAATATGCATCCTATTTTTCGGAATACGCACTTATCCGTTACCGCGTACGGGTGGAAATTGAATATTTTATAGCTCTGTGTGAATTACCGTTGCCGCAGCTTGCTGACGTAAAACCGGAAGTATTTCCTTCATTACGCGCCATATACCAGAACTTTACGGAAACAGATGCCCAGCGTATCAAAGACATAGAACAAACCACCAATCACGATGTGAAAGCCGTTGAATATTTCCTGAAAGAAAAATTCGATACGCTGAATTTGCATGCCTTCAAGGAATTCATTCATTTCGGACTCACCTCGCAGGATATCAACAACACAGCCGTACCCTTGTCCATCAAGGAGGCCATACAGGATGTATATCTGCCGGAAATACTGTCGCTGATAGCCGAACTGCAACACAAGGCGGAAGAATGGAAAGACATTCCGATGTTGGCAAAGACGCATGGCCAGCCGGCATCACCGACGCGCCTGGGCAAGGAAATCATGGTGTTCGTAAACAGACTGAAGGAACAGTTGTCCACATTGCTGGCAGTTCCGTGTACAGCCAAGTTCGGCGGAGCTACAGGCAACTTCAATGCCCACCATGTGGCCTATCCGGAAATAGACTGGATAGCTTTCGGCAATACATTTGTGGCCGACAGGCTCGGCCTGCAACGTGAACCATGGACCACACAGATATCCAATTATGATTATCTGGCGGCACAGTTCGATGCCATGAAACGCATCAACACCGTGCTGCTCGATTTCAGCAGGGACATTTGGCTGTATGTTTCCATGGAATATTTCAAACAGAAAATCAAGGCCGGAGAAGTCGGTTCGTCGGCCATGCCGCACAAAGTCAATCCGATTGATTTTGAAAATGCCGAAGGCAACCTGGGAGTAGCCAATGCCGTGTTGGAACATCTGGCGGCCAAGTTACCCAACTCGCGCCTGCAACGCGACCTGACCGACAGTACCGTATTGCGGAATGTCGGAGTTCCTTTTGCCCATACGATGATAGCTACGCAAAGCCTGCATAAAGGAATAGGAAAACTGTTGCTCAACGAAGAAGCATTATACAGAGACTTGGACAACTGCTGGGCAGTCGTGGCTGAAGGCATACAGACAATTCTGCGCAGGGAAGCATATCCAGCGCCATACGAGGCACTGAAAGCACTGACACGGACAAACCAGACCATTACCCAACAATCCATATCTGAGTTCATAGACAAACTGGATGTATCTGATGACATAAAAAAAGAGCTACATGCCATAACACCGCATAATTACACTGGCATGTAAAAAACAGGTTCATGTATGAGCATGCATAGCCTCATCTCATCATCAAGACTTCTCTGCATTTTCCGGTTGTTATGGTTCCCGGGAAATGCAGATTTTATAAAAACAACAGCTTACAAAAGTCAGACAGAACATATTGTACAAGTTTTTTAATGTAAAAAAAACAAGTTATGATATGTTTTAATATGTTGAACCATCTGAATTTTGTATCTTTGCCGGACTTTTCGGACAATTGGATTATGGATTATTACAAGCATGAATCTTCGTATGTTGACGAAGGTTGCACCATTGGCAAAGGAACCAAGATATGGCATTTCTCACACATAATGAGCGGCTGTGTTATAGGCGAAGACTGCAACATCGGGCAGAATGTTGTCGTTTCTCCTGACGTAGTGCTCGGACGCAACGTAAAAATACAGAACAACGTCTCCGTATATACGGGAGTTATCTGCGAAGATGACGTGTTTTTGGGACCGTCCATGGTTTTTACAAATGTGTTGAACCCGCGGAGTCATGTTTCCAGGAAACATGAATACAGAAAGACATTCATACGCAAGGGAGCCAGTATAGGAGCCAATGCAACCATTGTATGCGGCCACGAGATAGGAAGCTATGCATTAATAGGTGCAGGCGCTGTCATAACCAGGGACGTAAAGCCATATGCCCTGATGGCCGGCAATCCTGCGCGTCAGATAGGGTGGGTAAGCGAATACGGAGAAAAACTGCAGTTTGATGCAAGTGGATATGCCATCTGTCCGGCCACCGGAGTAAAATATAAACTAACCAACGGAAACGTAACCAAAATATAAAAGACATGATTAAATTTGCTGTAATAGGGCAGGGACATATCGGAAAACGACATGCTGAAATGATACGGCGGAATCCTGATTCGGAGCTGGTAGCCGTATGCGATGTCCTGCCAAAAGAACAAACCGAATGCGAAAACATAGAAGTTCCCTATTTTTCCAGTATTGATGAACTGCTGAATGCCGGTCTGGATATCGATGTAGTCAACATATGTACGCCAAACGGATTCCATGCGGAATATGCCATCAAGGCCCTGGAGGCAAAAAAACACGTCGTGCTGGAAAAACCGGTTGCCTTGACCAAGGCCGATGCGGAACGCATCTTGTTCAAGTCGCTGGAAATGTCACGCCACGTGTTCTGCGTAATGCAAAACCGTTATTCGCCACCTTCGGTCTGGCTGAAGGAAGTAATGACAAACCGGATTCTTGGCGACATATACATGGTAAAACTCGATTGCTACTGGAACCGGGATGACCGGTACTATAAGAAAGGGAACTGGCATGGAGATGCAAAACTCGATGGAGGAACATTGTTTACGCAATTTTCGCACTTTATCGACATCATGTACTGGCTGTTCGGAGACATTACCAACATATGCGGCAATTTCGCTGATTTCAACCATCAGAACCTGACAGATTTCGAAGACAGCGGTGTCGTAACATTCGACTTCATAAACGGGGGCATGGGTTGCCTGAATTATTCCACATCCGTATGGGATACCAATCTGGAAAGTTCCCTGACAGTAATAGGCGAACGCGGTACCATCAAAGTAGCCGGACAATACATGAACGAAGTTACATATTGTCACGTCAAAGACTATGAGATGCCGACACTTGCACCATCCAATCCGCCTAATGATTACGGTTTGTACAAGGGTTCCGCACAAAACCACCATTATGTCATACAAAATGTAGTTGAAAAACTGACTGGCAAAGGACCTATCACAACCAATCTGCTGGAAGGTCTGAAAGTGGTGGACATTATTGAACGTATCTACCAGGTACGGGACAAACAATGGAAAAAAAACAAATAGGCAATCTATAATCGCTCCGGAAAAAAATATCCTATGATTCAACGAATTCAGACGCTTTATCTGTTCATTGTAGTGATTCTCTCTGTCGTTACGTTTTTTATACCGACAGGGAGTTTCTACGATACGACAACCCTGAAACTCTATGATATGACCTTTACAGGCGTTTTTTTGCACAGCAACATGCAAAACCCGGAGAACATATCCTCCGCCGTCATGTCTGTATGGGGATTGTCCGTCCTGACCGCCGTCATTCCTGCAATCGCATTCGCATCCATCTTTCTATACAAAAAACGGGTCCTGCAGGCACGTTTCAACGTATTTAATATCTTACTGATGGTCGGCTACTATGTCCTGCTGTTCCTGTATATATGGATAGGTAAACAAAAGTTGCATGCAGATGTATTTTTCTGGAATATTCCAAGTTCTTTCCAATTAATCAACATTATTCTCACTGCATTGGCTATCCGGGGAATATTGAAAGATGAAGCATTGGTGCGCTCGTTGGACAGATTGAGATAAATCAGAAATTATTGTTGAAGCAATCTTTGCCTTCGGGATGATATTGGAAAATTTGAAGTAACGAGGGCAACTCAAAACATGAGCCGCCCTCGTTCTTATTCATCCCCTTGCCGGATACAAACTCCGCATATCATATTTTCAAGAAGGAAAAATCATTTTCCGGTCGACAACATTTTTTGCGGACAATCTGCGGGAATCAACATTTTTTGTTACAATCGCTTTTTGTCGGATTTTTCTGCCGTGCGGCCTCGCCCATGTGGCAACCGGTACAATTCCGGCAAGTGTTTTTTGCCTGCAAAATCTTGCGTAAACGCGCCAGAATGCTCCACACAACAACAAATATGATAATTCCGACTACGACACTTTGCCAGATTTCATGTATAATGCTCTGATAAACGACAAAGGAAACGACCCATGCAAGTACGATTGTATATGATCCGGCAAAAACAGCCCACCACCAGCTGCCGGTTTCATGCCTGATTGTCGCCAATGTTCCTATGCACGGTATGTATATCAGGACAAACAACATGAGGCTCAATGCAACCGCAGGAGAAAACAGTGGAGTTCCATCCGGCCGCACTTCCGTGGCCAGACGCTGACCAAGTCCGCTTTCGGAATCATCACCTTCGTTGAACAGCACACCCAATGTGCTGACAACAACCTCTTTGGCAGCCACACCCGACAAAACGGCCACACTCGTCTTCCATTCAAATCCCAACGGTTCCATAACGGGAGAAATCGCCTTCCCGATACGTCCAAGATACGAATTTGCCTGTTGCTCCGCAACCATTTCTGCTGTCAGGGGTTCGGCAGGATTCGGATTCTCATAACGCGGGAAGTAACTTAACGCCCAAATTATGATGGAGCCCAGCAGAATAGTCGTTCCTATCTTTTTCAGATATTGCGCGCCTTTGTCCCATGTATAGCGCAACAGGGACAATATGCCTGGTGCACGATAGGGCGGCAACTCCATAACGAACGGGGTTTCTTCCTTGAAAAACAGAAAACGCTTGAAAACTACGGCCATTATGGCGGCAAGCAATATGCCGGTCATATATATGCCAAATAAAACCAGTCCTGCATGATTGGGGAAAAATGTTCCGGCCAACAATAAATAAATAGGCAAACGGGCACTGCATGAAATCAATGGCGAAATAAGAATCGTTACCATGCGGTTATTTCGGTTTTCAATGGTGCGTGTTGCCATGATGGCGGGAACATTGCATCCGAAACCCATAATCAGCGGGATGAACGAACGGCCGTGCAGCCCGATTTTATGCATTAATTTGTCCATTATGAAGGCCGCACGCGCCATGTATCCCGTAGCCTCGAGCAGGGCAATGCAAAAATACAGAATCAATATGTTAGGCAAAAACACAAGGACGCCGCCGACACCGCCTATAATTCCATCTACCAGCAAATCTTTCAGTATGCCTTCCGGCAAGATATTTCCAAGTTGCGCGCCAATCCAGCCGACCAGACTTTCTATCCAGTCCATAGGGTATTGTCCCAGCGTAAAAGTCGCTTCAAACATAAGCAGTAGCGCCAGCAGAAAAATCGGATAACCCCATATCCGACTTGTGACAATATTATCTATCTTGTCGGTCATGGTGCTTCCTTTCTGAGGTTTTGCCGGTTGAAAGGTTTCTTTCAGGGCTCCGGAAATGAATCCGTATTTTGCCTCCATGATGGCATTTTCCGGTGTATCATGCAATTCTTTTTCAATGCGTGCGGTTGCCTTGTCACGTATCTTGCATAACTCATCATAGTTATCATAGGTTTTGAACAAAGGTTCCATCTCACGGTCTTTTTCCAGAAACTTCAGTGCCTGATAACGGGGAGTATATTCCACACGTGCCTGTGCATTTTTCTCTATGGCTGCCTTTATTTCCTTAATTCCCGCTTCCAGTTCCGGCCCGTAGTTGATATGGATATGCCGGACAATAGTATACAATTCATTTGCATGTTCCGAACCAGTTTCCGTGTCATCATCATTGTGCTTGTGCGACAAATTGATTTCGTGATGCAGCTTATCCAGCAGCTCGTCATTTTCGGCAATGGAAATAAGCCGCCCATCTTTGTCCAGAATATCACTGCCTTCATACATACGCAGCACTATATCGAACAACTCGTTAATTCCCTGGTGTTTTGTGGTCACTGTTGGTTGAATCGGAACGCCAAGCAGGCGTGCCAGCATGTGATAATCCAGTTTGTCACCGCGTTCCTGCAATTCATCATACATGTTCAGCGCAATAACCATACGCACGTTCATATCCAGCAATTGCGTTGTCAAAAAAAGATTGCGCTCCAAATTGGAAGCATCCACTACGTTCACGACAACATCCGGTTTTTCTTCTATGATGTGTTTCCTCACATAGGCTTCTTCCGGACTGTATGCCGACAAGGAATAAGTTCCCGGCAGGTCCACCACCTGCAAATGGTAGCCCTTGTAATCGAACTTGCCTTTTACGGCATCAACGGTCACACCGCTGTAATTGCCGACACGTTCGTGCTCGCCAGTCACGGCATTGAACAAACTGGTCTTGCCACAGTTCGGATTGCCAACAAACGCTATTTTGATGGTTTTGCGACGATCCAAGGCAACCTGACGGACATCATCTTCCGTAATGGTTCCATGATAGTCATTTTGTATGTGTTGCTGTTTGGCAATAGCTTCGGCTTCCTGCATGGAAATGACTTCTATATTGTCTGCCTCGTTACGGCGCAACGACACACGATAACCCATTATGTAATACTCAATCGGATCGCGCAACGGTGCCACATTAACGGCTTCTACAATTTTTCCCTTCACAAATCCCATTTCCACAATGCGCTTGCGGAATCCGCCGTATCCGGATAATTTGACAATCAGGGCTTTCTCACCCGTCTTCAGTTCGGATAATTTCATAAGCAATAATGTTGTTCTTTCCGAATGCAAAAGTACATATTAATCACTGCCCGGACAATCACTATTTCTAAGTATTTTGAGTTTGCCCATACACGGACCATGCAAATGGCTGATTTCCAAAAAAAACATAATCGATTCGTTGCAAATAACAGAATCCGTATCCAGAATGACAGGGAATAGGGTGGGGAATACAATCCTGCAAACCAGACGAATGTCCATTTGTCTGGTTTACAGATATTTTCTATATTTGCAACATGATACGACAAATAGAATTTGAGCTGCAACCCTATAAACGTGGTTGTCATTTGATAACCCGGGAAATTGTCCGGCACCTGCCTGATTTGCCGGAAACAGGTTTGTTGAATCTGTTCATAAAACATACGAGTGCGGCATTAAGCATCAATGAAAATGCAGACCCAAGTGTCCGGACAGACATGAATAAAATCTTCGACTGCCTGGTCAAAGAGCGCGAACCTTATTATGAACATTCCTACGAAGGCGATGACGATATGCCGGCACATGCAAAGTCTACGATTGTCGGAGTCTCGTTGAACATTCCGATAACTCATGCCCGCCTGAATCTTGGAACCTGGCAGGGAATCTATTTGTGTGAGTTCCGTAATCAGGGCGGCAGACGCAAAATCACGGCTACCATCATTTCATAATCCGCAAAATACCTGATTCTTGACTTTTCCAATATTTTTGCATAAACAAAAAGTATTCTATTATACTGATTTCCGCTTTCAAGATACATTTGCAACATGTTTATCCGCAAATTAACCGTAAAGCGATTATGAAGAAAATACCTTTGTTTTTGTTAGCCTTATTGTCATTTGTGTCAATGAATGGGCAATGTTTTATGTTGAATGTACAAGGCCGTGACAATATCAGCCT
>CALUNA010000024.1 GCA_944321895.1 uncultured Bacteroidales bacterium
GCCAGAGAGGATCCGACTGACCACATTTAGCCGTTCTTCAAAGTCGTGATATCTATACATAACGCACCCCAAAAGTTGGACATAAAACTTTTGGGGGGCACTTCACCGGACATGGAACGGAGATTTTTTTATTATTAGCCAACAAAAAATGGGACAAACTGCTTCTTACAATTCATCCCATTCCCTATACCTTACCAAACCTTAAAACTTCAATCCCAATGTAACCACCACATTATGGTTTTGCGTACGCACTGTTGCCGGAGTTGTCGCATAAGACAATAAACTGGAATCAAATGCATAAAAATCATGCAACGCAAGTCTGTACTGATATGCAAAATCAACATACCACCATGCTTCACGGTAACCGAATCCGCAACTTGCATAAGTAGTTCCCCGTTCTTTCCAGTAGCTGACATCAGTAACCATGCTGTTCGACCACATATTACTCAACAGCCTGGCTGCCTCCGTTTTGGTTACCGGCGTCTGATAGGCAGCTCCCGCACGAATAGACCAGTTTGCTGTCGGTTTTACTTCCGCACCCAGCTTTACAGTATGCTGATCACGTAATGTTGTACGGATACTGTTATTCTCCACTGCATAATTTACAGTCTCACCATTCCTCTCCAGCAAACACATATTCCGATAGTTTGCATAATTGTATTCCAGACTTAACAAACCTATTTTACCGAAAACCAAAGCCGCACTGGCATTCAGTTTAAGCGGAGAATACATTTTATAGTATGAATAACCATAGGAATCTGAAACCGTAGAACCGCTAACAGCAGCTGTATCTGCCAAGCTATATGAATCATATTTCAAAGCAGCATCATAGGTATCAGTTAACGAGAAAATAGTCGGTGTCTGCACAGCAAACCCCAAACGCAGCATATTAATTGGCCGAGCTATGATACCGGCAGTAAAATTCCAACCGGTACCAGATGTCCAGAAAGAATTATTCAAAGCAAAGCCGCCACCGGCACCAAAATTTTCCTGATACACAGACTGCAAGGAATAAGTCATGGCAAGCATGTTCAATCCGGCACCTATATATAGCCGGTTGCCGAAATTACCTCCCCAACTAATCGAAAAGTTGTTTATGGAACCACTTTCGTATGCAAAATACGATGGAGTCACTTTTTCACCTTCCCCTAATATGGAAACCCAGCTATTGTTATCCGTTGGATTTATCAAATATCCCTGATAGCCCATTGTCGGCAGCCAAGCCTGATAATCATATGGACTATATGCTGAACTAAATTCATAATCTGTTGCAGGATGTCCATTTGCGTATGTCGCCATAAAATCCGTCAATGAAGCAGACGTTTCACCCGTATTCATACTCACACGGCGGTTGAAGGTCTTCAAACGGTCATACTGAAAAGAAAAACTATGCGAAACCAGTCCTTTTGTCTTTCCTGTTCGGGTAAAATTGGCTATATAAGTAGCCTGCGTAAACGGTGTCTTGAAATTATTGTCGTTTGTGTAAACATTGTTCCGCAAGCTGTTTGTCAAGGCAGTATTGAATTCCATAGTCACGCTTGCTTCCGAAGTTCTGAAAACACCCAAGGCGGCAGGATTATCCTTTATGGCAGAAACATCACCACCCAAAGCACCGAATGCACCACTCATACTTACATAACGTGCAGAACCTGTTATGTCTGTAGAGGAAATACGTATGGCATCAAACTCATCCTGCGCCATGCCCAGCACGGACAAACAGGCCAGTCCACACATACAAACTGTTTTTTTCATACTCTTTGCTGATTAAAGTTACTCTCTGATTTATCGCCTGCCACCGCTACTGCGCGACCCGCCGCTGCTCACCCGGCTTCCGCCCGAACTGAACGATGAACTACGTCCAGTAGAGACACCACTCGAACGGAATGTACTGCCACTGCTACGGGTTCCACTGGAGTAGCTGCTGCTACGGGATGTCGTGCCTGTTGAAAAACTGCTGTTGCGGGTTGTTGACGGACGAGACGAGTAATTACTGGTCCGGCCAGAGTAGGATGTCGAAACCGAAGTCCGGCCGCTTGTTGTTGGTCTGCTGGTCGTTACGGTTGAACCCGTTCTGTAAGAACCACCTGCGGCTGTATAAGATGAAGTACGACCCGTATTTACTGTGCTCACATTTGTGCGCGATGTCGTTGCCGTTGCTGTTGTTCCTGTCCGGTATGAAGCCAGATTGCGGGTTGCTGCAGTGCGGGAAGTGCTCAGGCTCGCCCTCACTCCCGTGCGACCCGTTGTCGAGTTTACGGCAGTACCGGTCCTCCCCGAAACTACTGCGGCTCGTGTTGTACGTGCGCCATTTGCATCACCGCGCAGCGTCCGTACTGTCGTGCCATCCGAAACCGCCGTATATGTATTGCGCGTCGAGGTACGTGTGCCTGTACTTACTCTTGTGCCAGTTGAAGACGTAGCAACCGTTGTACCTCCTGTACGGGTTCCGCCGGAAATGCCTCCCGTTGCCGTCACACCGGAGTTTCCGACCCGTGTACCGGTTTCGCGACGATTATTTGCAATATAATTTCCATCAATATGATAATAATGATGATGATGATAATGATGCGGGTGATACCAGCCGTAATACCACGGGTCATACCATGGGTCGTACCACGGATTGTACCAACCGTAATTCCAACCTACAGACCAACCCCAGTTGTAGCCATACCATGAATAGTAAGATCCCCAGTATCCATACGGATTATAACGCCAGGCCCATGGATTGTAAAAGACAGGAGAATACATATAGTCAAAGTAATACGGATTCGTCCAGGTTGGTGTCACGTATGCATACGAGCCATCGATATATACATTCCAGCTGTCATCATCCAGAAAATATATGTCCGTATAACCGGGATCGCTTATGTGAATGGTAAATTTCGGATTATGGAAACGTGCTATGCGGTTGGCATATTCCATATCGGATTCCGAACCGACAAATTCGTTCAGGTATTCACCTTCGGTGGCCATGGAAATAGCGGCCGAATCTGAAAGTACAACCGGAAGGGTATCGGCCGATTGCGTCGTTTTGTCGTTATCTACATAAACGATTTCAAGTGCCCCATTCTTACGGTTTGCCTTTTTCTGCTGCACGGATTCGGCCTCCCGCTTGGCATCTTCGGGAGTGAAGTATATATCATCGATGAATGACATCCCGAACATGTCCGCAGTCAAAGCAAACATAATACTGCAAATAAACAAAGGTTTCATATATCATGTGGTTTTAATTCTCAAAACATTGTTTTTCGTGCAATTACTATGCCAACAAATAGACGAGCGACATTCTTATTGTGTTAAAAATGTCGCTCGTATTTATCCTCATAACATGCTGATTAACGGTAAATTTCATTCAGCAGTTTTCCCAGTTGTACACCTGCTGCATACAAGCACCAGTCAAGATCCTGATTAAAACGGTAGGCATAATGATAATTGTTTTTGTCGCCCTTTTGCTGATAATCATAAATAGCCTGACTGACCGCATAGCATTTCTGTACAGCTTCCAACAAAGTCATTTGCTGTACCGGTTCATTTTCGTACTTGTCGCACAGATAATGGCTGTATTCCGAATATGAATACTGCCGGTTTTCTATGAGGTAACGGTCCCAGAGCGTATGCAATTTCACACTCTTTCCGAACCATTTCAGATAAATCTTATTGCCGCCAAGGTCTTCCGCACGCCCCAGATGCATGGGCTGCATGCAATCACCGACAAAATGTACGATAAACTTCAGCGCATCGGCGTTTGCCGGTTCATTTCTTAACACATTGCTCAAGCTGTCCAATGCATAAAACAGGTATTCTCCATCAACTTTCGGATTTTCCCACATTTCTGCTATATCTTGTGCCGACATGCCATCCGGCAGATTCTGGAAATGCCATTGGTAACTGTATGAATATTGTTTGTCGCTTTTGATATCATCGGCCCAAGAAGCATAATAGACAATACCACGTGTGCCAAGCAGGGCATCCACTTGTTTGCGGGCTTTTTTAGACAACTGGCCATATGCAATATCGGCTACGATACGATGCCCGATGGCATCGTAAGCTGCTGCCTGCCATACAAGCAGGAAAGACAAGGCAAAAAGCGAGAAAAACTTTTTCATAATTATTTGAAACCAATTATGTTACGAACTTCTTTCAATGTTCTGGCAGCACTCTCACGAGCCTTTTCCGCACCGATGGCAGCCACTTTTTCCAGATAGCTGTCATTGGCCGATATATCCATAATACGCTCTCTGATTGGTGCACAAAATGCGTTTATGTCTTCAGCCAACTGTTTTTTCATATCGCCATAACGAATCGAACAGGCGTTGTATTGCGCATTGAAATAATCATAGGTAGAAGGCTCCGAAACGATTTCCATCAACGTAAACAGGTTTTGTATGGGTTCCGGTTTGGCTGAGTCCGGTTCTGTCGGTCCGCTGTCCGTTACGGCTTTCATGACCTTTTTCCGGATGGTTTTCTCATCGTCCATCAGATAAATGGCATTGCCCTCGCTTTTTCCCATTTTTCCGGAGCCATCCAAGCCAGGAACCTTGACTGCACGCTCGCTCAAATGGAATGAAGCCGGCTCCACAAAATAGTCCACGTTGTATATCGTATTGAAACGGCGTGCGAACTTACGGGCCATTTCCATATTTTGCTCCTGGTCCTTGCCAACCGGGACCTTGACTGCCTTATGGATAAGGATATCCGCTGCCATCAGGGTCGGATAAGTCAAAAGACCCGCATTGACGTTGTCCGGCTGCTTGCGTACTTTTTCCTTAAATGATGTTACGCGCTCAAGCTCGCCCAGATATGCGTTCATATTCAGGTACAAGTACAATTCCACGACTTCACGCACGTCGCTCTGAACATAAATAGTGGCTTTTTCCGGATCTATCCCACATGCCAGATATTCTGTCAATATGGTTTTTACACTCCGGCGTATGTTTTCCGGATGCGGATGTGTGGTAAGCGAATGCCAGTCGGCTATAAAAAAGAAACACTTGTACTCATCCTGCATCTGGATAAAACTTTTCACTGCTCCAAAATAATTTCCCAAATGCAGGTTTCCGGTGGGGCGGATACCGCTAACTACAATCTCCATACTGTTTTCCATCATTTTCTTTAATACGAAAGACTTGCAAGCGGAAACAAGTTCCACACTTGCAAGCCTGGCAAAATGCACATGTTTATCCTTACTCTATAGGTATTTGCCGTTTGATACGCTGATCCAACGAAGTAAGTGTTTCTGTTGAGGCCACTCCTGGAATTTCCTGAATTTTGCCGTTCAACAGCTCCATCAAATGTTCATCGTTACGCGCATACAACTTTATCAGAATCGTATAGGCACCCAATGTATATTGGGACTCCACAATCTCGGGAATCTTTTCCAATTCGGTTACCACACTTTTGTACATGGAACCCTTTTCCAGTGTAATGCCAATATAAGCACACATTTGGTAGCCCAGCATCTTGGGATTCACGTTGTATCCGGAGCCGATAATAACCCCCAAATCAAACAAACGCTGCACACGTTGATGCACCGCCGCACGCGATACGCCACAAGCTTCGGCCACATCCTTAAATGGTATTCTGGCATTCTGGGTAATTATCTGCAATATTTTACGATCCAGTTCATCAATCTTCTCCATGATATCTTTGTCTAATTTCGGGGACAAAATTAGATATTATTTATCAGAAAAGCAACCTTTAAACATACAAAAAAACAAATATGTGTTTATTTGATTGCATTTTGTCAGAAATGTTCTTATCGGAAAGCTTTTCAGAAAAGAAAGACATCCGCTTCTCCGTAAATTTTACGGGCATGAAAATGACGTAATTTTTTTATGGGAAAATACTTTTCACAGGAATTGTTTTTTTAGTTGTAAAAATTTGTTATTTCCGGAAACAAAAACTATTTTTGTAACCGGATATTTTTCTTTTTCATCCGGAAAAATATGCGTTATTCTAAAAACATGACTGCATGGAACATACCTTTGGAAAACACAAGACGGGCATACTGTTGTCTTTTCTCTGCCTCTTTCCGCTTATGAGCATATCGCAAAACCCAGACGACAATTTCACCATCGTATCGCTGCCGAATGACTCAGCAACATCCGAACCGGAAATTAATGTCGGCTATGCCACCGGAAGCCAGCAAACAATATCCGGTTCCATAGACAAGGTGTCCGAAAAACGTATGAACAAAGGTTTTGTTTCCACCCCGTTGGCAGCACTCAGCGGACAAGCTGCCGGCGTAAATGTGGTAAGCGGCGAGAACCGTGCTGCCGTCCTTTCATCGGTAAGGGTGCGCGGTACAACTTCACTGACCGGCGGCAACGATCCACTGATCATCATCGATGGCGTCTCGGCCGACCTGAGTATACTGAATACCATTTATCCAGCCGACATAGAGAGCTTTACCATTCTCAAAGATGCTTCCGAAACCGCACAATACGGTTCAAGAGGAGCTTCCGGCGTCATAGAAGTTGCTACCAAAAAAGGCAAAAACGAATCATTCAACGTAAGCTACAACGGAAACATTGGCATTCAGGCAATTTATAAGAACATAGAGATGCTTTCGGCCGATGAATTTCGGGCCGTTGCACGACAAGCCGGCATAGATATCCTGGACATGGGTTATGATACGGACTTTCCGGCCGCCATTACACGGCCTGCATTCATGCAAAATCACCACATTGCCTTCGGCGGTGGCACTGAAAATTCCAATTACCGTGCATCGTTAGGTTTATTGGACAAACAAGAAGTCATTAAAACAGACAAGCAACAAAATTTCACGGCCAAAATCAATTTCACACAGCATGCATTCCAGAACAAACTAAACATAGACATGGGCATGTTCGGTTCCTTTCAGAAAAACAGTTACCTGACCGACATGCAGAAGACATTTTATTCAGCCGCAACATTCAATCCAACCTTTCCCGACCACAAAAACCCTGAAACCGGCTCTTGGGACAACACAACCAATGCCAGCCAGATAACCAATCCGATTGCATGGCTGGAGGTGCAGGATGACGAGGCAAATGCACACTTCAACACACACATGCAAGTATCCATTAAACTATGGAGAAACCTGAATTTTTCCATGTTTGGTTCCTATTCCTACAATTCCATTGGGAATGGACAATATTTTCCGACCACCGTTTGGGGACACGGACAAGCCTACCGCGCAAACCAGCGCTCCGAAGATTTGATAGGACATCTGAAACTTGACTATACGGGTACCTGGGGAATGCACAAACTGGATATACTCGGACTTGCCGAAGCGCAACGAACAACCACAAGCAGTTTCCATACAACCGTAACCAATTTTACAACCGATGAATTCGGCTATAACAACCTGCAAGCCGGTGCAGTACGCTTGTGGGAAGGAACTGGTTCATCGTATGAATCCCCCCGACTGGTTTCTTTCCTCGGACGCTTCAACTATGTTTATGCCGACAAATATGTGGCAACCGTGAACATCCGTACCGATGGTTCTTCAAAAGTCGGTGTCAACAACCGTTGGGGTTTTTTCCCTTCTGCATCTGCTGCCTGGGTCATCAGCCAGGAAGATTTTCTGAAAGACATCCGGTTCATAAACACCCTGAAAATCCGTGGCGGATACGGCCTGTCCGGCAACCTTGGCGCCATTGATTCCTATAACTCACTGCAACTGCTGAAACCTAACGGAATCGTTTCCGTCAACGGAGCACCGACCGTAACCATGGGTGTTATACGCAATGCCAATCCCGACCTGAAGTGGGAAGTAAAACGAACCATTAATGTCGGCATAGATGCCGCACTATGGGACAACCGGCTTGTATTCGCCACCGATTATTATCATGCCAAAACCACGGACATGCTTTACTTGTACGATGTCAGCGTACCACCGTTCGCATACAACAAGCTACTGGCCAATCTCGGCTCCATGCAAAACACCGGTGTAGAACTCGGTATGGGCATTGCACCCGTACAAACAAAAAATATTGACCTGAACATCAACGTAAATCTGACCTTCCAGCAAAACAAGCTATTGTCGTTGAGCGGCACCTATAACGGGCAGGAAATGTCTGCTCCCCTCTACACGCCCATAGCCGACCTGAACGGTGCCGGTTTCCATGGCGGAAACAACCATATCGTTTATCAAATAGTAGGACAACCCCTTGGAGTTTTTTATCTGCCACACTGCACCGGCCTCACAAAGCAAGCCGATGGAAGCTATAAGTATGAAATTGCAGATCTGAACGGAGGCGGAGTCAACATTGAGGACGGCGAGGACCGCTACATTGCCGGACAAGCCATGCCCAAAGCCATGCTTGGCTCCAACATCAGCTTGCGTTACCGTGATTTTGACATTTCTTTGCAAATCAACGGAGCCTTCGGACATAAAATCTATAACGGGACAGCACTCAGCTACATGAATATGAACAGCTTTCCTGACTACAACGTCATGAAAGGCGCACCGGAAGCCAATATAAAAGACCAGACAGCTACTGACTACTGGCTGGAAAAGGGAGACTACATTAACTTCGACTACCTGACAGTCGGCTGGAACATACCCTTGGGAAAATGGCAAAGGCACTTCCAGTACATCCGTGTATCCTGTTCCATAAACAATCTGGCAACCATCAGCGGATATTCAGGGCTCACACCATTGATTAACAGCAGTATTGTTGACAATACGCTGGGAGTTGATGACAAACGGACATATCCGGTTTACCGCTCCTATTCCATCGGACTTAATTTTCAATTCTAACTCCCCGAAAACATGAAAACAACACCTGTTCTTACCACAACACTCTGCATACTTGCATGCTTGTCGGCAGCATGCAACCAATTTCTGGAAGACACACCGCGCGACCAGATTCCGGAAGACATGACATCCGGCAGTCCAACTGACATTTACATACGCACCGTGGCTACCCTATACAACTACATAGGCGGATATGAAGA
Organism: uncultured Bacteroidales bacterium; assembly: GCA_944321895.1. Lineage (GTDB taxonomy): Bacteria > Bacteroidota > Bacteroidia > Bacteroidales > Paludibacteraceae > CALUNA01. The sequence goes on from CALUNA010000024.1 coordinate 8,944, forward strand.
CAGCCAGGGGCTGCAAGGAACCTACCGCGGAATATATGACCTGAATACCTTCACCACCGATGAGGCCATTATTCCGACGCGCGGCGGCGACTGGTATGATGGAGGTTTCTGGCAAGGACTGTTCCTACACGATTGGGGGACAAACAATTACGCCATTCAGGACACATGGGAATATCTGTACAAGGTTATCGTACTGAGCAACCAGTCCATTGAACAACTCAACACATACCAGAATGAATATCCGGATACAGATCTGACCGCCTGGACAGCCGAAGTACGTGCACTGCGAGCCATGTATTATTACCATTTGCTGGATTTGTTCGGACGCGTACCGATTGTGCTGTCAACATCAACACCCATCAACCAGGTTATACAACAACCGCGAAGCCAGATTTTCCATTTTGTCACGAATGAACTGCTGGCTGCATTACCGCACTTAAACAACGAACGAAGCAATAGCCCCGGCAACTATTACGGCAGGATAACCCGTCCGGTTGCCCATTTCCTGCTGGCAAAAATCATACTTAACTGCGAAGTTTACACCGATGATGACTGGACAGATGACATGCGTCCGGACGGGAAGAACATAATGTTCAGAATTGGCAACCACGATTTGAATGCATGGCAGGCCGTACAAGCCTTTTGCGACAGTCTGGACAACTTCGGGTATTATCTATCCGCCAACTATACGGACAACTTCAAGACATACAACGAAAATTCACCGGAAAATATCTTTACCATTCCAATGGATAAATACATCTATACAAACCAAATGCAGAACCTGTTCCGGTCACGGCACTACAACCACGCGAAAGCTTATGGATTGGGCGGAGAAAACGGTTCATGTGCCACAATTGAAGCATTGCAGACGTTCGGATATGACACCGACAGCGTTGACTCCCGCTTTGACATCTGCTATTATGCAGGCCTTGTCACCGATTTGAACGGAGACACGGTTCGCCTGGACAACGGGACGGCGCTGGAATATCTGCCATGGCATGTCCGACTTGATTTGTCAGGCATGCCTGAAGAAAAAACAGCCGGTGCCCGCATGAAAAAATATGAAATAGACAGTCAGGCAACCAAGGATGGCAAACTGTCGGACAATGACATTGTACTTTTCCGTTATGCAGATGCGTTACTCATGAAAAGCGAAGCCAAGGTGCGAAACGGCGAAAACGGTGATGCTGAACTGAATGCCGTACGCACACGTGCAGGCATGCCCCCACGCAAAGCAACGCTGGAAAATATCCTGGCCGAACGCCAACTCGAACTGGCCTGGGAAGGCTGGCGGCGACAAGACTTGATTCGTTTCGGATTATTCACACGGACCTATAACGAACGGCCCACCCTTCCGCAAGAAGAAAACAACTATACAACGGTTTTTCCCATACCGGTCAACATTTTATCATTGAATCCGAACCTGAGCCAAAATCCCGGTTATTAGAAAACACATTATCCGCCGGCTTGTTTTATTTCTGCAACAAACATCTGTTCTACAACAAAAACAGTATCTTTGCAGGAAAATAAAACCAAACGACAACATGCAACCACTGGCAGAGCGGATGCGTCCGCACACATTAGACGAATATATCGGCCAGAAACATTTGGTCGGCAAAGATGCTATTTTGCGCAAAATGATTGAGTCGGGCAATATTTCTTCTTTCATTTTGTGGGGTCCTCCGGGTGTAGGCAAAACGACACTGGCCAGAATCATTGCCAACCAACTGGACCGTCCGTTCTACACCCTAAGCGCCGTAACTTCCGGTGTGAAGGATGTACGCGAGGTCATTGACAAGGCAGGAAAACAACGTTTCTTTTCCGCCGCCAACCCGATTCTGTTCATTGACGAAATCCACCGTTTCAGCAAAGCGCAACAAGACAGTTTGCTCGGAGCCGTCGAAAATGGAACCGTAACGCTAATCGGTGCCACGACTGAAAATCCATCGTTCGAAGTAATCACTCCCCTGCTTTCACGATGTCAGGTTTATGTCCTGAAACCGCTGGAAAAAGCCGACCTGATGGAACTGATCCGACGTGCGCTTGCACACGACAGCGAATTGAAAAACAAACACATAGAAATAAAGGAATATGATGCCATATTGCGATACTCCGGCGGAGATGCACGCAAACTGCTGAACATATTGGAACTGGTTTGCAATGCATCCGCTACGGCTGATGACATTGTCATTGACAACCAAACGGTTACAGAACGCCTGCAACAAAATCCGGTTGCCTACGACAAAGATGGCGAAATGCACTATGACATCATCTCAGCTTTCATAAAATCCATACGCGGAAGCGATCCGGATGCAGCCATCTACTGGCTGGCGCGTATGGTAGCTGCAGGTGAAGACCCTAAATTCATTGCACGCCGGTTGGTTATATCGGCTGCAGAAGACATTGGCCTGGCGAATCCGAACGCCTTGTTGCTGGCCAATGCCTGTTTCGATGCCCTCACAAAAATAGGCTGGCCGGAAGGAAGAATCATTCTGGCCGAAACCACAGTCTATCTGGCTACATCCCAGAAAAGCAACTCGGCCTATCTGAGCATAGACAAAGCTCTGGCTTCCGTAAGAGAAACAGGAAACCTGCCTGTTCCGCTACATTTGCGCAATGCACCGACACAACTGATGAAAGATTTGAATTATGGTGCAGAATACAAATACGCACATGATTTTCCAAACCACTTCGTAAAACAGCAATTCATGCCGGATGAATTGAAAAACACAAGATTCTGGTATCCGCAAGGGAATCCGGCCGAACGCAAACTGGACGAATGGATGAAGTTCCTGTGGGGTGAAGAAAAAAAATAGGAACAACTGCCCGGAATAGCAGCATCACAATATTTTCATAGACAGCAACGCACAAAAAAAGAGATGTGCCACTTGGGTTCCGGCACATCTCCTTTCCAGAAACAAACTCATTATCCTATTCCACAAACTGCATGGCTTTCATGGGACACTTCCTGACACATTTCCCGCACAATATGCAAGCCTCGTTATCAACCACCGGAAAGCCATCCAACCCTTGTGTTATTGCTCCTACCGGGCAAAGCCGGACCAACGGGCACACATGATTATGCGGACACAATGCCTTGTCTACCTCGACGGTCATAATCACTTTTTCAGCAAAATGTCATTAATCGCTTCCACAAACGATGTTTTCGGCATGGCTCCCTGTGCCATCTGAGGCTGACCCTCCAACGGGATAAACAAAATGGAAGGAATGGAACGGATTCCGAAAACAGCAGCCAGTTCCTGTTCTTTCTCGGTATCAACCTTGTAAATATCAATCCGGCCCTCATACTCCGCCGCCAACTCTTCCAGAATAGGCGCAACCGCCTTGCATGGACCACACCACGAAGCATAAAAGTCTATAATAGCGGGCTTGTCGCCCAAAAACTTCCATTCACCCGGATTTTCCTCATAATTGACAACCTTGGTCAAAAACTCGGCTTTTGTCAAATGTTTTACACTCATAGTTTCTGTTTTTTTAGTTTGTCCGGCACATGACATTACCATCAAACCGGATACAAGTAATACAAAAATTCTTTTCATATATGTTATTTTAAGTCATGTCGCGCACATACGACAGTCAGGTCAGCAAATTCATTGTTGCTTCACACCTGTTTTTCATTCCGTTGCAAAGATAATGCACATTCCCATATCCAACAAACAGAATTTTTCTATCTTTGTATCGATAAAACCAATAACACATTTGTCATGACACTTCAACAACTGGAATATATTGTCGCAGTAGACAAATACCGCCATTTCGTAAATGCCGCAGAAGCCTGCGGCGTCACCCAATCAACGCTGAGTTCAATGATCCAAAAGCTTGAAAACGAGTTAGATGTACAGATTTTTGACAGAAACAGCCATCCTACCCGGCCAACCCTGGCTGGTGAAGCCATTATCCGTCAGGCAAGAGTTACTCTTTTCAATGCATCGCAACTCAAGGAAATGGTTTTGAGCGACAAAGAGAAGGAATCCGGCGAAATCCGTTTGGGAATTATTCCGACTGTAGCCCCATACATACTACCCAAACTGTTCAAGACCATCCACAACTCATATCCGCAAATACAGTTGCGGGTTTCCGAGGCACGTACGGCTACCATTATCGACCGGCTCGAACGGGCCGAGATTGACATGGCATTATTAACAACCCCGCTAAACAACAATGAATTACTGGAAATACCCATTTATTATGAACGGTTCGTTGCCTATGTATCACAGGAAGACCCGCTGTTCCAGAAAACGGAAATTGAATCCCACCAGCTACCGACAGAACGGCTATGGCTCTTGCAGGAAGGGCATTGCCTGCGCAATCAGGTATTGAACATATGCGAGCAAAAATCGGGATATTCCGCCACATACGAAGCCGGAAGTATTGACACGCTGGTCAAAATAGTAGACGAAAACGGCGGGTACACCATTATCCCGGAACTGCATGTAGGACTGTTGCACCAGCAGCAGCGGCTGAACATAAGGCCGCTTTCCAACCCTGAGCCCGTACGAGAAATATCCATCGTCGTGCGAAAAGACTACGTGCGCGAACGGATATTGAACATCATAGCCACCTGCATACGCAAAATCATTCCGGAACACATGGTAAACGAGCGACTGAAAAAATATGCCATCAAGTTATGACCGGCCGACTATACCTGAGTCCGCCACCAATGGACAAAAACGGCATATTCATCCATTGTCAGGGCATCCTGCAACAAGACAGCCTTTTCTTCAAGTCCGACCTGCCGTGAAACGATTTCCTTTGCCAGCCTGAGCTTATCTGCCGGCAACAAATCGGACAACGACAAGTCGTGGGAACGGACAAAAGTGAACAAATGGCCGACTATCGTAGTCAAGGCCAAGCCACGCTCTTCCGCTATCTGACCCAATGTCATTCCTGAACGGAACATGGCCAAAGTCTGCCGGCTGCTGTCCCCTTTCTGGCGTTTCGGCTTGGCCGCTATTTCCGGCTCTTCCGGCATTGGTTCCAACTCATGCTCCTGCATATAGTCGCATATTATCTGCAGAAATTGTTTTCCAAAACGTTCATATTTCTTTTTGCCGACCCCTTTAATCCGCAACAATTCCTTTTCCGTGCACGGCAAACGATTCGACATGTCAAGCAACATGGCCGTACTTCCAATCATATAAACCGGAGAAGCAGTTTCCTTGGCCAAACTGTTCCGCAAGCGGATCAAGCGCATGAACAAATCCGGATGTTCCGAATCAACATTCAGATTTTCATGAGAACCAGCATACGAACTCAGGCGGAATGGCGGCATGACAAAATGTTCACGTGCAGTATAATAGGACTCTATCGTGGCATCTTCCTGCAAAGCATCCATCAAAGTTGCCTTCAAGGCCAGCATACCTGCGAGGGTCCGCAGGCTGTCATCAAATTCCCTGGCAGTCGTCCGCACATCTGTATGTACAGGCGATGATTCAATCCTGTTTTTTACATGACACAATTCTTGCCGGAAATACATGCAGGCTGCCGTTATGCGTTGCTGCAACAGTTGCTGATAATCCTGTGTTGAAAAAATCAGACCAAGTTGCATGCAGAACTTCCGTCCTATATCCGACAAGGCATGTATCTGTCTTTGCAAACCACTTAAATAGTCCACTGCCACATCATTGAACTGTCCGGCATTTTCCTTGACATAGGCGACAAGCCGTTCCAACAAACCGCTAACTCCTCGGAAATCAAAGACCGAAGCAAACAACATCTTCAGATATTCCCGACGCGCTTCCGCCAGTTCGTTCTCCACAACATCCAGATGCGGTTGCGACTGTTCGTAAGCCAACACATCCGGCGCACAGCCAAGACAAGCGGTGCTTATCGGACTGAGCAACACAATACCTTCCAACGAACGGCAACGGCTCAATGCCACATATACCTGCCCCGGTGCAAAAGCCCTTCCGGCATCTATGATCACCTTGTCGAAAGTCAGCCCCTGACTTTTATGAATGGTTATCGCCCAAGCCAGCCGCAAAGGAAACTGCGTAAAACGTCCAGTTTCTTCCTCCACAATCTGCCCTGTATCCTGATCTGCCGTATATCGGATATTTTTCCAAACCATCCGTTCCACCTTGATTTTCACGCCATCCGCTTCCACTATTACAGCATCATCCTCCAGTTTTTCAACCATGCCGGTTTTTCCATTGTAGAAACGGCGCGGATGCTGTTCATCGTTTTTCACAAACATAACTCTGGCACCCGGTTTGATTTCCAACAAGCCATCAGCCGGATAGTTTTTCTCCATAAAATCACCGACAACAACCGCCGGATAGGTCCGAGTCAAATCCTGTATCCTGGCCAACTGTTCCCTGTTGATTTTGTCGGCCTGATAATTGTGTGTTGTCAGCGTAATATGAAAGTCTGCCCCATCATCATTTTTATAATCAGGAATATATCTTTTGTTCAACAATTCGTAGCCTTCGTTTGTCAAACAATTATTCCGCACCTGATTCAGCAGGCCAATAAAATCTTCACTCTGCTGGCGGTATACCTTGTCCAATTCAATATAAACCGGTTTCATTTCCTGAAACACCCTGCTTTGAAAAAAGTAAGGTCCTTTATAATATGCCCGCAACAATTGCCACTCTGCATCCTGAACCACGGGTGACAATTGGAACATGTCACCAATCAGCAGCACCTGCACGCCGCCAAACGGTTCCGAATGGCGAGACTTAAAGTGCCGCAACAAGGTATCCACCGCATCCAACACATCAGCGCGCACCATGCTTACCTCATCTATTACCAGCAATTCCAGTTCGTACAACACCTTACGTCGTTCGGACCGCATTTTTATGCTGGAAACCAGTTTCCTGCGCGACAGATCGGTCGGTACAAACGGAGCAAAAGGCAACTGGAAGAGCGAATGCAGCGTTGTCCCCCCCGCATTAATGGCGGCAACGCCCGTCGGAGCCGCTATCACCATCTGTTTATGGGTTTTATGCTGCAGGTTATGCAAAAATGTTGTTTTGCCGGTGCCGGCCTTGCCGGTGAGGAATACGCAACGGTTTGTTGATTGCACATACTCATCTGCCAGCTGATATGCGGAAAGGTGTGTCATAAATAATTCACTGAATATGAAAACAAAAAGAATGAAGAGTTGCAGTCTGCAAAGTTTTCGTACCGAGATTCCTGTCTTTGGAAAATGTCATGAATACAAAAAAACCCGTAGCCAGATTGCTACGGGTTGCTTGTTTACAAGAAGGAGGACATTTTTACATGGACTTGTTTTCCCACGCCATCCGTAATGCGACTTCCAGAATCTTCGTGTCGTCTAACATTACCAGGCCACCATCTGGCCCCGGTTCTATATGGAAGCCTTCGCCGCTTGCTTTTTTCCCGCCGAAATAGCTGCGTACTGTTTCTACATCCAGGCCAAGTTCTTCTGCAATCTTGGCCATGCTCCCGCTTGGAAGGCTGTCTTTCACCTTTCTCAATTCGTTGAATGTGATTGTCTTAATCATGATAATTAACTATTTAGAGTTTAATTCGTATTGTTCTTAAAAAGTGCTATAAACTTACGATTTTATTTTTTTATATCCAATAAATCGAGCTGACTTTTTCCATAAAAAACAATAAAATCCTTTTTTAAGACTGATTTTCAGTATAATACAATTTAGCAGGACTTGCCATCATTACAGTTTCTCATCAATCAGTCCTATTTTGGTTTCAATCAGACGTAATTCTTCTTTCAAAGAATTGATTTTGCGTTCCATTTCCTTGAGCATGTTTTCCGACTTTTTCGATTTTGCCGAAAAGAAACCGATATTGTTCTCGCTGATTGCTATTTCCGCTTTCAGATTGTCGTATACGCGGAGCAGTTTGCGACGTTCATCGAGCAGTTTATTCTCGCCTTTGGTTTGCATGTCCTGCAGGTTGGAGCGGAACGTATCCAGTTTTCGCAATGTTTTATCCACATTCAGTGCATCAAACTGTTTGTCCACTGCTTCCCTGAACTGTTTGTAGATTTTGTCTTTTTCCTTGAAAGGGACAAACCCGATGGCATTGAATTCATTGATCATGGCACGAATGGCAGCAACAGATTCCTCTACGGTTCCACAATGTTCAAACTGCTCCATACGGGCAATCAGGTCTTTTTTCAGCGAGAGGTTCTGCTGTTCCTGGGCTACCGTATTTGGTGCTTCCTGCTTTTTCCTGTCAAAGAAATAATCGCAGGCCGACAAGAAACGTTTCCATACATCATCCGAATATTTTTTTGCAACCGGACCTATCGTTTTCCATTCTTTCTGCAAAGCAATCAGCTTGTCGGTTGTTTCTTTCCAATCCGTACTTTCCTTCAGAGCTTCTGCCTGGGCACACAAGCTACGTTTTTTTTCCAGATTCTGTGCCAGTTCGTTCTTGACTTCCTTATAAAAAGCAGCCTTGCGGTTAAAGAATTCATCACACAGTTCACGGTAACGACTGTAAATCTGCTTGTTCACCTTGTACGGTGCAAAACCAATGGTACGCCATTCGGCTTGAATGGCCATTACTTCTTCTGATTTTTCCTCCCATAGTTTAAAGCTGGTCAGAGCATTATAATCAATGGACTCCAGTTTTTCACACAAGGCTGTTTTCTTTTGCAGGTTTTCATCTTCCGCCTGGTGCAAAGTCTGGAAGTATTCCTGATGTTTTTTATTGATCACAGCCGATGCAGCCTGAAAGCGTGCCCATATTTCATCACGCAACTCGCGTGCTACGGGGCCAATGGTTTTCCATTCATCGTGCAGTTTTTGCAGTTCCCGGAATGCTTCTACCACATTGGGCATTTCACCTAATTTTTCAGCAGCCTCACAAAGAGCCGTTTTTGCTTCCAGATTTTTTCTAAAATCATATTCACGCAATTCATTGTTGATTTTTACCAAATCATAGAATTGCTCCTGATACAGGTTATATTGTTTCCATAATCCGGTAGACTGAGGAGCGGGTACAGCACCTATTTCCTTCCATTTCTGCTGTAGTTGTTTGAATTCCTGTAAATTGGCCGAAATATCAGAGTTGTTGTCAATCAACACTCTCATTTGTTCCAGAATATGCTGCTTTTGCAACAGGTTCTGTTCCTTTTCCCGTTCCAAGCGTGCATTTTCTTCGGCTTTCCGTTTCTTGTATTCGGCAAGCAATTGCTTGAAAGTCTGTTCGGCTTCATCTATGACTGGTGTGTAATCTTCAGGAAGTCCGCCTTTCTCCAAAAAAATCTGTTTGTTTGCTGCCTGTTCTGCATTGTATATCTTATAGAACGTTTGTTTCAGGCTTTCCACTTGTTCTTTTATTTCCTCAACTTGTTGGTTTATGAGCGACCGCAATTCCGCTACCAATTCTTCCTTAGTGCGTAATGGTTCTTTGGGTTTTGCTACGGGTTCCGTTGCCTCTGCCGGTGTTGCGTTTTCAGAAAGTTCCGTCTGTGGAGTTTCCAATTGTTCCGCACGTTTTTCGAGTTCCTCTGCTCCGGCGGTTTGAGTGTCCTTGTTCAAATCAAGTGAGTCCATAATAATCATTCAAGAAAATAAGTGTTGTAAAATAAGTGATTGGCAAAGCTACTTATTTTTTTTCTAAAAACAAGCATTTGTGTTTTAAAACACAAAATAAAAAAACTAATTTCGGTTAAACAGCATACTGCTTGCCTGTCTTGCAGGTGTCAGTAATATATCATGGATCATGACATGTGCAGGACGTGTTACAATAAAAGCAACCGTATCGGCAATATCTTCTGCCACAAGTGGCTCCAGCCCGGCATAAACGGCTTTTGCCTTGGCTTCATCGCCTTTATAGCGCACCAAGGAAAATTCCGTTTCTGCGGCTCCGGGGGAAATGGAACTCACCTTGATGCCATAAGGGAGCAAGTCCATGCGCATTCCCTTGGTTATTGCATTGACGGCGTGTTTTGTTGCACAATAGACATTACCGTTGGGATAGACTTCAACGCCGGCAATAGACGACAAGTTGATAATCAGTCCGTTGCGACATTGTTTCATTTCTTCCACGACCAGCTTTGACATATATATCAGTCCTTTCAGGTTGGTGTCTATCATACATTCAAAATCTTCCGTGTCGGCCTTGTCAAACGGGTCCGCACAAGCCGCAAGCCCAGCATTGTTGAGCAACACATCCACCTGCCTCCAGTCTGGCGGCAAACTGTTCCATGCCTGTTTGCATGCCTGTCCGTCACGAATGTCAAAACAAAGTGTCCGTACGTCAACGGCATAACGGGATTTTATTTCATTCTCCGCATGCGCCAGGCGCGTTGCACGACGGCCTGTCAGCACGACATCATAGCCGAGTTCAGCCAGTTTCAAGGCTGATGCATATCCAAATCCGGACGTAGCTCCGGTAATCAAGGCTTTCATACTTTATGCAAATTGTGTCCCATGCGTTTTTTCTTGGTCTCCATATAAAAAGCATTATATGGGTTGGGCTCTATTTCTATGGAAATATTTTCTACTATTTCCAGCCCGAACGATTCCAGCCCGACACGTTTTACCGGATTGTTGGTCAACAGCCTCATTTTGGTGATGCCTATGCTCCGCAGAATCTGTGCTCCGACCCCATAATCACGTTCATCGGCCTGGTGCCCAAGGCAAAGGTTTGCATCTACAGTGTCCATTCCTCCTTCCTGCAGTTTGTAGGCCTTCATTTTTTCCATTAGTCCGATTCCCCGACCTTCCTGGTTCAAATACACGAGTGCTCCTTTGCCCTCCTGCTCTATCATGCGCATGGCTTTGTGCAACTGGTCGCCGCAATCGCAACGCATGGAACCAAAGATATCGCCGGTAGCACAGGAGGAATGCACGCGCACCAGAACGGCCTCGCCTTCTTTTATTTCTCCCTTAATCAGCGCAACATGTTCCAGACCGTTACTTTTTTGCCGGAAAGGTATCAAACGGAAGTGCCCGTACTGTGTCGGCATGTCAACTTCCACCCCACGCTCTACCAATGATTCCTGTTTAAGGCGATAGCTGATCAGGTCTGCGATGGAAATAAGTTTGAAGCCGTATTTGTCGGCCATTTCACGCAATTCGGGCAACCGGGCCATCGTGCCATCCTCGTTCATGATTTCCATTAGGGCTGCTGCAGGATACAAACCAGCAAGGCGTGCCATGTCCACACAGGCTTCCGTATGTCCTGCCCTGCGCAATACTCCTTTTTCCTGCGCATACAGCGGGTTGACATGTCCCGGACGACCGAATGTTTCGGGTTTGGATTCCGGGTCGGCCAGTGCACGGATGGTTGCTGCACGGTCGGCAGCCGAAACGCCTGTTGTGCAACCTTCCAGTTTGTCAATCGTCACCGTGAAAGGAGTGCCCAGGACTGACGTATTGTCGGTTACCTGATGCGGCAATTCCAGCTCTTCACAGCGTGAAATTGTTATGGGTGCACACAAGACGCCACGTGCATGTTTCAACATAAAATTCACTTTTTCCGGCGTTATCTTCTCCGCCGCGATAATCAAGTCTCCTTCATTTTCACGGTCTTCATCATCAACCACGATTACGAACTTTCCTTCACGGAAATCGACTATTGCATCTTCAATGGAGTCCAATTTCATATTTATTCCTTATTTATTAAATTTTCCAAATTTATTTCCGAACCATCCCTGCAGTTTGTCAAGCCGTTGTCTGTGTTTTTTCTTCTGTTTGTTAAACCATTTTGCCCATGCCTCCGGATTAAAGAGTACCGAATCGGTTGCCGCCTTGTAGGTCAAGAATATACCTATCGGCAGAAGCACGGCCGAACTGAGCCACATTCCTTCAAAAGCTGTCCAAATGCCTTCGCGCGCCATTTTGTAGCCGGTATTGTCTATTATGTAATAGAAGATGAACATGACAACCGATATCACTGTCGGGGCGCCGAGACCGCCTTTGCGGATAATGGCTCCAAGCGGTGCACCGATGAAAAAAAATATCAGGCATGCAAATGACAGCGTAAACTTACGGTGCATATAAATCTCGTGCCGCCGTATATACATAATGGAATCTGTCAGCAGAAGTTTGTTATAAACGACTTTGTCATTCATGCGGCGCGCCGATTCCACGGCATGGCGCATGGCCGCAGCCTGGTCTTTAATCGGCATATCGTTCCACACCGAGTCCAATACCTGTCTGGACAGTTTTTCCGAATGCACGGGTTCCAGAATCTTGTTTTTTTCCGATTCTCTTCCAAAATAATTGTTGCAAACAATATCGTTGCTCTGGTCTCTTGCCCGTCGGTCAGCCACAATGGTAACAGAATCAATCGATTGCTTCAATTCCGCAACCGTTTTGCTGATATGCTGGTCTGCCATCAATGATTCATCGTAACGGTTAAACTCGGAATCGAAATCAATAAGCAGCTTTTTATTTTCAAAAATTTCCCGACGATATGGGATGTTGCGGGTTGCGTTCGCCGCATTCTGTTTTTTCAGGTTTTCGAAACTTTCCCCGTTATACAATTCCAGCAACAGGTACTTGTTGTCTTTCGTAAAATAGACTCTTCCGGAATCGGCTACCATGACCGTTGCGTTATTAAAGCCGTTGGAGAAATCGTATATCATCAAATTTTTCAGCAGTTTCCGTTTGGGGTCTTTTTCGCGTACATAGATATTATAGCCTTGAATGCCATCATAAAATTCACCGACCGGGATGTCAAATTCAGGTGATTTTTGCCGCAAGGAAAATATCAGTGTCCACAGTTTACTCTCCGAAACGGGCACGACATAATTGGAAAAGAAGAACGCTCCAACGCATATAAAGGAGATGCAAACAATCAACGGACGCATAATCCGAAACAGGGATATGCCTGCTGCTTTCATGGCCGTCAGCTCCGATTTTTCGCCCAGATTTCCGAAGGTCATCAAAGATGCCAACAAGATTGCCAATGGCAAGGCCAACGAAGTAACCGAAACAACTGCATATAAGAAGAACTCCGCCAGTACCCCTATGCCGACACCCTTGCCAACCAGATCGTTTACATGCATCCACACAAACTGCATTAGCAAGATAAATATGCAAATCAAAAAAGTGACCGCCAACAGTCCCAAGAACTGTTTAAGGACATAAAGGTATATTTTCTTGATATGTAACATTAGGGTGCAAAAATACAAAAACAATCATTGGTGTCCAACTTTTATGGTATTTTTAAAACAGGCTTGTATAAACAGACAGGCCGCAAAACCAGCTTTCACACCGGTTTTGCGGCCTTGCAGTCAAAACAACACAATTGCTGTCAAATCATCTTCTGTTTCTTAACGGAACATATTTTTGAAGTTACTGAAGAAGTTGCGTTTATCGGTTGCATTCGGACTCATATTTTCCGATGTGGCCAACTGTTCCATCAGCTTCTTTTCTTCCCTGTTGAGCTTTTCCGGGATATAGACCCCTATATTTATCAGCAAGTCGCCTGTTCCGTAGGAATTGACGCTTGGCAGGCCTTTTCCCCGCAAACGGAGAACCTTGCCGGGCTGCGTTCCGGGTGCAATCGTGATTTTTGCCTTGCCTGTAACCGTAGGAACTTCCACTTGCCCTCCAAGCGTCGCAGTCGGAACACTCAACAGCAGATTGTATATCAAATCGTTTTCATCCCTTACCAGGTCCGGGTGGGGCTCTTCCTCTATCAGTATCAACAAATCGCCGTTTACGCCACCACGTCGTGCAGCATTGCCTTTGCCGCTCATTTGCAGCTGCATGCCTTCCATCACGCCAGCCGGAATATTTATGCTGATGATTTCTTCTGCCTTGACTACACCTTCTCCGCCGCAATACGGGCATTTATCCTTGATAATCTGCCCTTCACCACCACAGACGGAACATTCTGTCTGCGTTTGCATTGCCCCCAGAATGGTTTGCTGCACACGTGTCACACGTCCTGTGCCATGACAATTCGAACATGTTTCCATAGACGAACCGCTGGCCGCTCCTGTCCCGTTGCAATGCGAACACGGAACCATTTTCTTGACCTTGATTTTTTTCTCTACTCCAGTAGCAATCTCTGCCAATGTCAACTTAACCTTTACACGCAAGTCATTGCCACGGTGGACACGTTTTCCACGGCTGCTGCTGCCGCCAAAACCGCTAAAACCGCCAAACCCGCCGAAGCCGCCAAAATGTCCGCCAAAGATATCGCCAAATTGCGAGAAGATATCCTCCATGCTCATGCCGCCACTCTGGAAACCGCCACCGGCAGCACCACTCACGCCTGCATGGCCAAACTGGTCATACTGAGCACGTTTTTTCTCATCGCTCAATACTTCATAGGCTTCTGCCGCCTCCTTGAATTTTTCTTCAGCTTCTTTGTCGCCTGGATTCTTGTCCGGATGATATTGTATCGCTTTTTTACGATACGCCTTTTTTATTTCATCGGCTGTGGCCGTTTTGGATACGCCCAACACCTCATAGTAGTCTCTTTTTGCCATATTGTTATCCCCCTATACAGTGTTAAAAAGATCATTCCCCTACAACGACCTTGCTAAAACGTATTACTTTGTCGTTCAAGGTATAACCTTTCGTCACACAATCAATGATTTTGCCTTTTTGTTCCTCTGTCGGAGCCGGAATCGTTGTGATAGCCTCATGAAATTCCACGTTGAATTCAGCATTGTCCGTATCAATAACCTTTACGCCCTTTTGGTTCAGGAAGTTCACGAACTTGTTGTATATCAAGTCAATGCCTTCCTTTATAGCCGCAACATCATCCGTGGTTTCCATTGCTGCCTTGGCTCGTTCAAAATCATCAATCAACGGCAACATGTCCACAAAGATATGTTCGCCTGCCGACTTTATGATATCCGACTTTTCCTTGAGCGTACGTTTCCGGTAATTGTCAAATTCTGCCATTAACCGCAGATTTTTATCTGCCAAATCGGCACATTTTTCAGTCAATTCTGTTATGCGGGCATCCTTTTCGCCATCACCAGTTTCAACCGCAACAGCTTCACCTTCCGCATCTAGGGTCGGTTCATTTGCCTGTTCTGTAACGTTTTGAACTTCATTTTCCGGTTTAGCCGCATTTGCTTCCATATGATTTTTCTTTTCTTTTTTCATATCTGTTTTCCAAATGATTCTTATTTTCCGCCCGACCCTTCTCAATTAGTTTGCCAAAGCAAGAGACTGCCAGTTTGTCAGCTGTTTTTTATGCTGTAAAACACGTTTTCCCGGTCATTTTTTCCAGTTGTTTTTATGTATATTTGCGACTGCTTTTTGAGTATAAAAAAGATAATTTATTATTAACAATCCTCTAATCGCTTTTTTTATGACTGTACAAGAACTTAAAGCAGATTTTCAGACTGCTTACGGAAAAGCCGCCGAAGCAATATATTTTTCGCCCGGCCGTGTAAATTTGATTGGTGAACATACGGACTATAACGGTGGATTCGTATTTCCGTGTGCTCTGAGTTTCGGAACATATCTGCTTCTGGCACACAACGATGACAAAGTCATGCGCTTCAAATCGCTCAACCAACCGGAGATTGTAACCTTGGAACTCAGCCAGTTGACAACTCCATTGTCCAACAGTTGGGTAAATTATCCGCTTGGCTGCATTGCCCAATTCGTAAAACGCGGCGTTAAAATTGACAAGGGCTTTGACATTCTTATCTGGGGAAATGTGCCCAACGGTGCAGGTCTCTCTTCCTCTGCTGCACTGGAAGTTGTAACAGCCTACGCTTTCAACGACCAACTGGGAACCAACTATGACCGCACGGAACTGGCCAAAATCGGGCAATTGTCCGAACACGAATTTGCTCTGGTCAATTGTGGCATTATGGATCAGTTTGCCAGCGCTCAAGGTAAAAAGGACCATGCCATTTTCCTGAATTGCGACACCCTGCAGTTCGAACTTGTTCCCATCAAACTCAATGGCATCAAAGTAGTTATCAGCAACACCCACAGCCCGCACAAACTGGACTCCGGTGCCTACAACCAACGCGTAGCAGAATGCAAACTGGCCGTAGAACAAATCAACAAGGTCCGTCCAATCAAATATCTGGCCGAACTGACCGAAGACGAGTTCAAAACCATTGAACATGCCATAACAGACCCGGTAGCCCACAAGCGTGCCCGTCACGTCGTAGGTGAAGTACAACGTACAACTGATGCCGTAAAAGCCCTGAAATCAGGTGACATAGCCGCTTTTGGCAAATTAATGAATGCCTCTCATGTCTCGCTGCGCGACGACTATGAAGTTACCGGACCGCAACTGGATGCCATGGCCGAAGAAGCATGGAAAATAGACGGAGTCATTGGCTCGCGCATGACCGGAGGCGGATTTGGAGGATGTACGGTTTCCTTGGTAAAAAATGAGGCAATTGACACGTTTATCCAGCAGGTTGGAAGCAATTATGAAGCCAGAACCGGTATCAAGCCCGATTTTTATATTGCTGAAATCGGTGACGGCGCACGCCGCGTAGAATAAATCCAAACCCACAGGACAGAAGATATGGTTAACAAAGCATCTTTCAACAAAATAGTTGATGGCAAACAGGTTGGTTTGTTCACACTGAAAAACCGGAACGGAATGCATGCCGACATTACCAACTACGGTGCGAAAATCGTAACGCTCTTTGCACCTGACAAAGACGGGAAACTGGCAGATGTCGTGCTCGGTTTTGAAACACTGGACGAATGGTTGGAAAAGGAAACCTATTTCAACACGGTCGTAGGGCGTTTTGCCAACCGCATCAAAGATGGTAAATTCACCTTGGACGGCAAACAATACCAATTGGCCATAAACAACGGTACAAACCATCTGCACGGCGGCAACACAGGCTTCAATCAGAAAGTATGGGATGTAATGGAAGTATCTGAAAACAGCCTGAAACTGCAATATGTTTCCGTGGATGGCGAAGAACACTATCCGGGCACATTGACCGCGACAGTAACATACGCTCTGACCGAAGACAATGCGCTGAGCATCCATTACGAAGCCACGACCGACAAGCCGACCATAGTTGGATTCACCAACCACGCCTACTTCAATCTGAAAGGAGCCGGCGAAGGCAATATACGCGACCATATATTACAGCTGAATGCCGACTTTTATACGGAAATAGATGACACACAGTCACCGACCGGCGAAATCAAGAGCGTAACCGGCACTCCGATGGATTATCGGAACGCACAGGCCATCGGAGAACGCATCGACGACCCGTTTTTTGCCATCGGACGCGGACTGGACAACAACTGGATTATTAACAAGGCCCAACAGGGCGATTGCGCATTGGCCGGCAGCGTATCAGCCGCCAACCGGACCATGGAAGTTTATACGACATTACCTGGCATACAAGTCTATACGGGCAACTGGGTTGAGCAGAATATCGGGAAATACGGGAAAAAATATGACGTGCAATATGCTGTCTGCATGGAAGCGCAAGGTTTTCCAAATTCCCCAAATCTGCCGTTCTTCCCCAGCCCTGTCCTGCGGCCGGGAGAAACCTATGATGAATGGTGTATTTACAAGTTCGTATAACACAACAAGCAATAAGCAAAAAGGAACATGTCCGTCCAGACATGTTCCTTTTTTTTACCTCAAGACCAATGATAAGGCTGCCGCCTTATCACAATTTTCCATTCGCATGCGCAATCAATAGTTTTCTTTCTTTATCTCGAAATAAGCCTGCGGATGCAAACATGCCGGACAAACTTCGGGAGCCTCCTTGCCAACATGGATATAACCACAGTTACGGCACTGCCATACAACTTCACCTTCTTTTGCAAATACAGTTGCATTCTGCAGATTTTTGGCCAAAGCAAGATAGCGTTCTTCATGTCCCTTCTCGGCAACGGCAATGTTCCGATACATGCGGGCTATCTCCGGAAATCCTTCCTTTTCAGCAACTTCCGCAAAATGTGGATAATCCGTTGACCATTCTTCATTTTCGCCACCGGCTGCAGCCAGCAGGTTTTCCAGGGTCGTGCTGATAATGCCGGCCGGATAAGTCGCCGTAATTTCAACCTTGCCTCCTTCCAGATACTTGAACATACGTTTTGCATGCTCCTTCTCCTGCTCTGCCGTTTCCATAAAAATAGCGGCTATCTGCTCATAACCTTCCTTTTTAGCCACGCTGGAAAAATAAGTGTAACGCATACGAGCCTGGCTTTCACCAGCAAATGAAGTGAGCAAATTCTTTTCTGTCTGTGTTCCTTTCAGTGAGTTCATAATAATCTGTTTTTAAAATAATTATTTGTTAACATAATTGTAATAATTACAATTACTGCGGCAAATATAGTACCCTGTTTCCACATACACAAGTTTTTCTTATGAAAAAAGAAAGAAAAGAAATCCAACAAACTGATAACAAAGCACATAAAAAAATCAGTCCGAAAAAAGATGTACAATTGAGAAATAATTCAGATATTTGCTCCCTGTCTTGACCCCGTTTCCAAAAAACATATGCAATGAGAACAGTTATACAACGCGTTACCCGTGCCAGCGTCAAAGTCGGTGAACAAACAGTAGGCAAAATTGACTGCGGATTCGTAATTTTAGCAGGCATCACGCATCAGGACACTCCAGAAGATGCACAATATATTGCCAGAAAAATATCCGGACTTCGTGTTTTCGAGGATTCCAACGGAAAAATGAATTTGTCGCTGCATGACATAAACGGCTCCGTATTGAGTATTTCCCAGTTCACATTGTTTGCGGACACACGAAAAGGCAACCGTCCTTCTTTTGTGGAAGCAGCCCGCCCGGAACAAGCAAAGCCACTCTACGAATATTTCAACCAACTGCTGAGCGAGGAATATCACATTCACGTTGAAACCGGCATTTTCGGAGCAATGATGGAAGTTGAATTGCTGAACGACGGCCCCGTTACCATTATCATTGACAGCAAACAGGCTGCAGATTAGGGAAAAGCAGACTGCTGTCACCATAACTCAGGAAACGGAAATCATGTTCCAAGGCATAATCGTAAATCCGTTTCCAGTCTTCGCCGACAAAAGCGGAAACCAGCAGCAACAAAGTGCTTTTGGGCTGATGAAAATTGGTTATCATGGCATTGACCAGGCGGAAACGGTATCCGGGTTTTATCATGATTTGGGTTTCTGCATGCAATGTGTCCTGCCGTGTTTCTGTCAGATAATCCAGAATATTCTGTAAAGCCTGCTTTACAGGCAACCCGTCCTCGCGTTCATAAGGTCTGAACTGCGTAACAAACGGTGTTGTGCCAGGCTGGCATTCTGGAATATCAACTCCGATATAATACAGACTTTCCAACGTTCGTACAGAAGTTGTTCCCACAGCCACAATGTGTTCCAGATTTTCACTGATGTGCTCGATTGCCTTGCGCGGAACGGCTATGATTTCCGTGTGCATGGTATGTTCATTCGCATCCGCTGTCTTTACGGGCTGAAAAGTACTGGCTCCGACATGCAGTGTAATTTCTTCAGTAAAGACATGTTGTCCGCGCAGTTTTTCAAGAACATTTTCCGTAAAGTGCAAGCCCGCAGTCGGAGCAGCCACCGAACCTTTTATGCGCGAATAGACCGTCTGATACGTGATTTTATCCTGTTCCTCCGTAGGACGGTTCAAATAAGGCGGAATCGGCAACTCGCCGGCAGCCTCCAGTATCTCAGCAAACGACAGGTTCACATCCGGCCAGCTGAAAAATATTTCATGCGTGTTCCCGTTTGTCGAAAGGCGCTCCGCCATCAGCCGGCACTGTTTGCCGTCCACATCCACATTCCGGCTTATTTCATTGCTTTTCCATTTTTTCAGGTTACCTACAAGGCATTTCCATGTGCAACCTTTTGTTGAACCAAGCGCAAGCGCGTGATCATGCGGAGAAACGGGCTCCAAACAAAAAATCTCTATCCGTGCACCCGTTTCCTTATGAAAAACAAGCCTTGCTTGAATCACTTTCGTATTATTATAAACCAGCAGGGAACCTGAAGGCAAATAGTTGCCGATATTGTAAAAAACATCTTCACTGATTTTATGATTCTTGTAAAGCAACAGTTTGGATGTGTCACGCTGCGGCAACGGATATTTGGCAATACGTTCGTCCGTCAGCGGATAATCATACTCATCTATGTAAAGAGGTGTGGACATAATTGCAAAAAGAAATGCTTAACGGGGCGCAAAGGTATAAAAAATTAGCCACCCGTAATGAAATGCACCCCAAAAGTTAGACATAAAACTTTTGGGGTGCGTTATGTATAGATATCACGACTTTGAAGAACGGCT
>CALUNA010000025.1 GCA_944321895.1 uncultured Bacteroidales bacterium
TCAAAAATGATTTTTTTGATCAACTCTCCGCTAATGGAGTTAACCTTGTTTTTGTAGATTGTTACTTTGGTTTTCATGTTCTCTTGTCCGTTTGAAAATTAGTTTGTATCTTTGCATCGGCTTTTAGGAGATGTCACCAGCCCCGTTTTTACGGAGTGCGCCCTGCTTGCAGGAGGAACCGGATATCGCTGAAAGCCTTTCCGAACTTTAAGAATTGGCACCACAGTTTTCGTACTGCTACCGGCTGTTCTTAAAGTTTTTTTTCTATCCGAATAAAAACTTTTCAATATATTCCCTCCGGTATTGTTTTTTTTAGGCCAGAATTGAGTTCCATAGTTGTATTTGTCGGTTTGAAAATTAGTTTGTACTTTTGCAGGCGAAATAGTTTCCGGAATGAAGCACCAAAGACTTTTGTCGAGCAAGGCACTTCCGGAAACTATTTTTTTGTTTAAATCGGAATAAATGCTCTTCAATATATTTTTGTTTCATTGCTTTTTTTGCTGGTCTGAAAATTAGTTTGTACTTTTGCGTCGGCTTTTGGGAGACGTCATGGCTTTTGTCTATCTGACAACTGGACCGGGATATCGCTGAAAGCCTTTTTTGTTTCCTTTCATTCCCCGGTCGGAGTAGAAACTTTTCAAAAGTCCGTTTTTGGTTAAGCGTAAAATAATCCTATATGTGACTTTGCCCGTTTTACGAGTATATTTATAAACCGTATAAGCCTTACTTTTATAGGGCTCACCTTTGCGCACATGTCGCAAAGATTAAGGATTTCCAGTGCGGTATGGTCTTGGGTTGTTGTTTTGTACTGTCTTTCCAATATGTGCCGCGTTCCACAGTCACGTCAGCCGGTGCGATGATGGCCATTCCGCAGGGTTAGGATTTTAGCGGTGATTGTGCAAAAAAACCGCAGCTCCGGGCGGGGTGGAGTGCGGGAAAAATAAAAGGCTCACGGGGGAGCCTTGGGGATAGTGGTTATTTTTGTGTTTGTGTCAACAAAAATATTGTTTGGATTTATAGGATTACACTTTTGTATTTTTCGAGTTCTTCAGGCGTGAGCAAGTCGATATTGTCGTTAAAGAACCGTTTCATGGCTTCTTCAACGATTTCCTTTTTGGATACTCCGCTACGTTTGATGACGAGATCCATCGATTCCTTGCTGAGTTTTTTTCTTTCTTCCGGTGTTGTCATGATTTTTCCCTCCTTGTTTTTCGGTTGGTTTATGGATGTAAAGTTACAAAATCCGTTCCAACGGCGCAAACATGAGAAAACTCCCGCAGTTCCGGGGTGGAGTGCGGGAATAATATGGATTTTTGTTTGTATGGGGTTATTTGAACAATTCTGAGTGTGTCCCTGTGCGTATAAGCGTATAAGGGTTATTAGCCGTATGGCCGTATCTTTTTTGCAAATCAGTAACCAATCTGGAGATATGTGGCATTCTCTATAACCGGCAAAGTTACCTGTCAATTGGTGATCTTTGTTTTTTGGGGTAATGGTGAACCTTTCTCAAGCAATCTGATAATGGCAGCCAAACGTTCAAGCGGAAGACTTGTCTTTTCGCCAATATGACATCCCGCATATATTGTTTGGTGGTGTCGATTTTATAATTCATGCATGCGTTGTATTAAATCTTCGGAATCTTTGTAATGTATAACTTCTCCTTTTTCAGCTTCGCGCATGGTTTTTAATGTTTTTGCATTAGGTTTGCACCCAGTGGAAGTCGCCTTCGATACGGGAACAATTTTTGCGCCTGCCAAGATGATTAAATCAATTGCTTTTTTTATAAGCGTATTTTTGTCGTCGTATTCCAATGTAATTTTTGCCATGGCTGTATGGTTTTTATTATTTTTCTTTGGCAAAATTAGAAAATCCGTTCCAACGGTGCAAGTCCGGCAGCCATTGCCGTTACATGTAACTTTTGCTTTTGGCCAGGGGGGTAGTATTGTCGTTTTCGGGGTTTTGCCGGGGCGTTGGCAAGCAGCAGGTTGTAGGCCACGTGGTCCATGCCGTTGTGCAGGCCCTTATAAATTCGGTCCGATAAGATGATCATGATGTAGGGTTATTTTGTGGTTGTCAATATTTGCTGTATCTTTGCAGCTGGAAGCCAGTCCATAAGTGGGCAAGGCCAACTTCGCGAGAGCGATGCGCCGGCAATGATAAGACATGCTTCGACGCGGGTTAATTCGATTAGTGCAAAAGTCCCCGCCCGCGAGGACTCACCCTGCCTTGGCAGGGTAGAAGCGCAGCATGCACTTCTGGGGCAAGTTTAAGCGGTTGTAGGTATCTATGGCCGCTTTTTCGTTATGCAATAATGCAGAATGCGTTTGCTGGCACGCTCGCCTACGATTATATTCACTTCACCGATATGCGGTAGCCTGGCCGACAGTTCATAAATGGTTTTCATGTTCATCTTTTTCTGCCTTTGTGATGCTGCCGGTGTCTTCCCGATGAGTTTCCATAATTGTTCCATTATGATGGTCCTGCGCATATGGGTACTTTCTTTGTCGGTGCCTGTGGGTATGTGTCGTATGTTCGTTTTCATGGTTTTATTTTTATGAATTTCCATACTGTCAGTAGTCCCTCTGCCACGGCTGTAATGATTCCCGACACGCGGAAAAATGCGTTGATTGGTTTTGGGGGTGGTGGTTCGGTCACGGTTGTGATTTTGGGCACGGTCACGGACGGAATCGGCGATGGTGTCGGGCAGCTGCTCTGAGACCAGAGTATGGCATTTGTCCGTTTGAAAATAAGTTTGTATTTTTGCAGACGAAATAGTTTCCGGAATGAAGCACCGAAGACTTTTGTCGAGCAAGGCACTTCCGGAAACTATTTTTTTTGTGTTTAAATCGGAATAAATGCTCTTCAATATATTTTTGTTTCATTGCTTTTTTTTGCTGGTCTGAAAATTAGTTAGTATCTTTGCAGACGAAATAGTAATCTGGTCCGCCTGGGCATTGAATGAGATTGTATCAAGTTCTGCAACGGACCGGATTATTTTTTGTTGATTTCATGACAATATGTAAATTAGTTTGTACTTTTGCGTCGGCTTTTGGGAGACGTCATGGCTTTTGTCTATCAGACAACTGGACCGGGATATCGCTGAAAGCCTTTTTTGTTTCCTTTCATTCCCCGGTCGGAGTAGAAACTTTTCAAAAGTCCGTTTTTGGTTAAGCGTAAAATAATCCTATATGTGACTTTGCCCGTTTTACGAGTATATTTATAAACCGTATAAGCCTTACTTTTATAGGGCTCACCTTTGCGCACATGTCGCAAAGATTAAGGATTTCCAGTGCGGTATGGTCTTGGGTTGTTGTTTTGTACTGTCTTTCCAATATGTGCCGCGTTCCACAGTCACGTCAGCCGGTGCGATGATAGCCGTTCCGCAGGGTTAGGATTTTAGCGGTAATTGTGCAAAAAAACCGCAGCTCCGGGGTGGAGTGCGGGAAAAATAAAAGGCTCACGGGGGAGCCTTGGGGATAGTGGTTATTTTAGTGTTTGTGTCAACAAAAATATTGTTTGGATTTATAGGATTACGCTTTTGTATTTTTTCCGTTCTTCAGGCGTGAGCAGATCGATGTTGGCGACAAAAAACCTTTTCATTGCGGTTTCTATAATCGTTTTCTTTGAAACTCCGCTGCGCTTGATGACGAGATCCATGCTTTCTTTTGCGAGGCGTTTTCTTTCTTCGGGTGTTGTCATAATGGTTTCCTCCTACATGTTTGGTCGGTTTATGGATGCAAAGTTACAAAAAGTGTTCTATGATGGCAAATGGGGTGAGCCTTGGGGGTTATTCTTCGTGCTTGAAGAGGTCGAAGTTTCCGAGTATCTGTTCTATGTGTATGATTTCGGGGCACGAGTCCCATGTGATGCCTCCGGCTGTGAGATACCATTTTGAGCGCTCGCGGACTGGTACTTTCTTGATGGAGGGGAATGCGGAAAGGGGTACTATTATGATTCTTCCGTCTTCGAGGGTTACGGACATTTTGCCCCTGATGGGGAAAGCTACCTTTTTTATTTTTGGAATGATGTTCCAGAATCCTTCTACTTTGTTCATTTTGCAAACAGGTGTTCGTATTTTTCGAGTTCTGCTGGTGTGAGCAGATCAAGATTTGCATTTACCCATCGTCTGATAGCGACTTCATAGATGTCTTTTTTCTTTATTCCTGCTTTTTTGAGCATGGTGTCAACCAGCTCTTTCTGCATTGTCTTGATTTCTTTGTCAGTTATGTTTCTCAAACTTTTCTTTGCCATGGCTGTATGGTTTTTATTATTTTTCTTTTGGCAAAATTAGAAAATCCGTTCCAACAGTGCAAGTCCGGCAGATTCGCTGTCTTCTGTAAGCCGGTTTGCCATTATCCATACGGCTTTTGCATTTGTTGGCCAAATGTCGGAGCGACTTCATCTTTTCCTGCTCTGTCAGCCGTGGCGCATTGATTGCAAAATGATAATCTTTTGCATGGCGTTCATTTTCTTCCACCACGGGTGAATGTCTATTTTCAAATTCTTCACGCCAATAGATCCGACTGGCATTGATTAGCACTTTCAGGAAATAGCTTTCCGTATGCTTGACGGTCTTCTGCAAGATCTGCAAGAATAAAAATAAGGAATATAAAACAACGTTTTATGCAGATTACTTTATTTTTTTGATTATGTAAAAACAAAAGCTATCAACAAAGCCAGGAACGTTTCCATTCCCGCATAGCCTATGGTCTGCATGAATTTCTGCATCCGTTCAGTTTGTTCTTTTATTTTGTTTGCAGCCAGATAAACTTTTTTTCCCGATAATTTTTTATTGAACTAAAAATCGTACTTTTGCCGCGTTAATTCTTCTATTATGAATATTGTCAAGCATATCCCGAACACAATTACGTGTTTGAATCTGTTTTCAGGTTGCATAGCCGTTGTCTTTGCATTTTCCGCGCGTTTTGATGTTGCATTGCTGTTTATGATTCTGGCGGCGTTTTTTGATTTTATGGATGGTCTTGCCGCGCGTGCCCTGAAAGCATATTCCGCCATTGGCAAGGAGTTGGACTCGTTGTCCGACATGGTCAGTTTCGGTTTGTTGCCGGGAGTGATTGTTTATGTCTATTTGTCAGAACATGTACAGAACCCTTATTTGCCGTTTGTCGCATTTCTGATACCGGTGTTTTCTGCTTTGCGTTTGGCCAAATTCAACCTTGATGAACGGCAGACTACGTCCTTTATTGGTATGCCTACTCCGGCCAACGCTTTGTTCTGGGGCGGGCTTATGTATGCATATGCAATATTCTTGCAGCCTTATGTATATGTTGTCGTGATACTGGCTGTGCTGATGAGTCTGTTTTTGGTAGCGGAATTTCCGCTTTTCTCGTTGAAATTCAAAAACCTCAGTTGGCAGGACAACAAGTTGCGTTTTGTGTTTTTGGCAGGTTGTATTGTATTGCTGGTCGTTTTCCTGCAAAAAGCTTTGTGCTGGCTGATTGTCTGGTATGTGTTCTTGTCGGTCGTTGACCGTCTGTTCCACATAACGAAACCGTCAGCGGAAAAGTAATTTCAGTTGCCGTATGCAGTTTGTGGTTAGCCTTGCGGATGATGCCGGCAAGGCCTTTTTTGTGTTTACAGGTGCTTGGCCAGCCATTTGCGCATTTCTGTTGTGCTTTTTCCCCGTTTGCGGGCGTATGCTTCCAGTTGTTCGTCGCTGATTTTGCCCACCATGAAATAATAGGCTTTCGGATGTTTGATATACAGGCCACAAATACTTGAAAGCGGTTCCATGGCGCCGTTTCCGGTCAGTCGGATGCCTATTTGCGATAAATCGAGGATTTTGTCTATTTCAAAAATCAAGGATTGGTCGGGCAGGGAAGGGTAGCCTATGGCCGGGCGTATGCCGCTGTTTCCCAGGATTATTTTTTGCAGATATTCGGCAGCTGCTTCGGCCAGCCGGTTGTGGATGGTTTCTCGCAGCAGATCGGCATATAAGTCGTTGGTTGTTTTGCAGATGTCCTGAACCGACAGTGCGAAAAAACCGATTTCATCTTGTATGGGTGACACAAAGTCGGCCAAAGCCGCACATTCACCGCGCTCGTTCGGCTTTTGTTGCCGCAGGGTAGGGAGGCGGACCGTTCCGTCCGGTGTGCTGATGACAATGTCATTCCCTTCCGATTTGGCGGGCAGGAAGGTCCACAAGGCAGATATCCGCACTGTTTGTTCCTGTGCCATTGCACGGAGGCAGGCTTGTGCATCCTTGAACAGCTTCAATGCTTCCTCTGCCTTCGGACGTTCTTGCGGTGTGAATTTTTGCAACCATGCGGCTGTGCATGCTTCGCAATGACATAAGGTTTCTATGCCGTCATAATTCCCGGCAATTTTCCAGGCATGGAAAAAGAATTTCCAGTTGATATACGGAACGATTGTGCGCAGGTCGATATGTTTTTTTTCTGTCTTCATAGAACCAGTAAACTGAGTGCCATAATGGCCATCCCGCCGACAAAACCGCCTAACGAGTAATGATGTTTGCCGTATTTTTCAGCGTTTGGCAGCAGTTCATCCACTGAAATGAAAACCATGATGCCGGCTACGGCGGCTAACAAGATGCCCACTGCCGCCGGTGTAAGGAACGGGCGTAACACGAGAAATCCGAGCAGACCGCCTGCCGGTTCGGCAAGGCCGGAAAACAACGATGCCAGAAAAGCCTTTCTGCGGTTGCCTGTCGCGTAATAAATGGGCATGGCAACAGCAATGCCTTCCGGAATGTTGTGTATGGCAATGGCCACGGCAATTGGAATGGCGACATCAATGGCAACCATGGCCGAAGTGAAGGTAGCCATGCCTTCCGGAAAATTGTGTATGGAAACGGCGAGTGCCATCAGTATGCCGATGCGTTTCAGCGGTTGTCTGGTCTGTGCAGCCTGGATTTCTTCGGCAGTGTGCACCTCGTGGGGATTCTCGGCCTCAGGTACCAGCATGTCAATCAGGTAGATGCACGCAATTCCGCCGAAAAAGGCAATGACCAGCCAAAGATTGGCCTGTCTGGAAAATCCGGTAGCAAGCAACTCAAGCGCTTGCGGGAACAAATCGACAAACGATACGTAAATCATGACGCCGGCCGAAAATCCGAGTGCGACCGACAGCATGGTTGTGTTGGTCGTTTTTGAAAAATAAGGTAGCAGACCACCGATTCCTGTACTCAATCCAGCAAAGGAAGTGATCAGCAGAGCAGTCCATATGGTTGAATCAAACATATCTTTTTTGCGAAAATTTGCTGGCAAAAGTAGTGTTTTTCAGGACTTGTTCAAATTATCCGGTATTTTTTAGCGTTTTCTCTTGTCGCTTTGTGGCCTGGCAGCATCAGTCAGGATGGTTTTTCGGGGCAATTTCCGATATTTTTGGGAAAATGGAATGTCCGATGTGTTTTTTTTGCGGATATTCAGAAAATTGTTTTTAACTTTGGTGATTGAAAAAGATTGGTTTTCAGAACTTCATTTTATGGCTTGGGAAAAGGTTAAAATCGTTTTGGATGATGGTAGCGAAGCATATGCGCAAGCACCCTATATCATATCGGCAAGCCGGGCAACGGATATTCCGGCTTTCTATATGGATTGGTTTGTGCAACGCTTGGCAAAAGGTTATTCGGCATGGACAAATCCGTTTACAGGCTGGAAAACCTATGTTTCATATCAAAATCTGGAATTGGTGGTTTTCTGGTCAAAAAATCCGAAGCCACTGTTGGATTATGCGGAAGCCTTGAGCGGATATGACTATTATGTACAATATACGTTGAACAATTATGAGCCGGAAGGCCTTGAACCCAACTTGCCACCGTTGGAAGAACGTATAGACACATTTAAAACGATGGTCGGGAAACTGGGATTGGGAAAAGTCATATGGCGCTTTGACCCGTTGCTGCTGACTGACAAGCTGACGCCGGATGTTTTGCTGGACAGAATCAGGTATATCGGTGACCGTTTGACCGGCTATACGGAAAAATTGGTGTTTAGTTTTGTGGATATATCTGAATATCATAGAGTTACAAGTAATCTGAAACGGGAAAACCACAATGTGCGTGAATTTACGGTTGATGAGATGCTCGAATTTGCGGAAAAACTGTCGGAAATGAACAGGGACTGGGGATTCCAGCTGGCAACCTGCTGCGAAAAAATAGCATTGGAGCATTTTGATATCCAGCACAACAAATGTATTGACGATGATTTGATTGTAAGGCTGTTTCCAGATAACGCAAAAATCCGGAAATTGTTGGGAATAGAAATTCTGCCTCCCGACATGTTTTGCGATACACAGCAGATAATCAAAACCCGCCGGCTCAAGGACAAGGGCCAGCGGCAGTTCTGCGGTTGTATTGTCAGCAAGGATATTGGAGAATATAATACCTGTCTTCACGGTTGCAGATATTGTTATGCAAACGACAGTCTGGAAAAAGTTGAGGCAAACTGGCAACACCATTTGGCCAATGTCGGGGCGGAAACGATTACGGGTTGATTTATATGGCAGTACTCTAACGAGATATGCGGTGTTCTTTGATGGTTCTGGATTATGATGACAGTAAGGGATGTGCTTTTTTGCCATCTCTACATTGCAAAATATGAAAAAAAGTAATATCTTTGCAGCCGGATTTTGATAAATGTGTTTTTGAGGACAGTGTTGTCAACTGACTTCAGGAAGGTTAAGATAGCAAAAACTGAGTCGTGGAAGCTTTTTATCGCACACATAAATATCTGGTTGAACATGTGGTTTCTCCCGTGCGCCGTATTTTGATGGATGAGATTGACTGGTCGCATCGTCTGATTGGCATAAAAGGGAGTCGCGGTGTGGGGAAAACAACTTTCCTGTTGCAATATGCCAAGGAGAAGTTTGCTGTGGACAGCAAGGAATGTTTGTACATCAATTTCAATAATTTTTATTTTACCCAGCATTCCCTGGTCGAGTTTGCCGGTGATTTTTACCGTCAGGGCGGCCGCACTTTATTGATAGACCAGACCTTTAAATATGAAAACTGGTCACGTGAGTTGCGTCAGTGCTATGACATGTTCCCGGAGTTGCATATAGTATTCACCGGTTCATCGGTCATGCGTCTGATTGAAGACAATGCGGACCTGGCGGATGTTGTCAAATCATACAATCTGCGCGGTTTTTCTTTCCGTGAGTATCTGAACCTGCAGGCCGGTACATCATTTCCGACCTATACGATGGAAGAAATACTGTATCAGCATACGCAGATAGCGGAAGAAATTTGCAAAACGGTAAAACCTTTGTGGTATTTTTCGGATTACCTGCATCATGGCTTCTATCCGTTTTTCCTGGAAAACAGGAATTATTCCGAGAATCTGCTGAAGACCATGAACATGATGCTGGAAGTGGATATCCTGCTGATTAAGCAAATTGATTTGAAGTATCTGTCAAAAATCAGGAAATTGCTTCATATATTGATGAATACTGCACCTTGTTCTTTGAATGTCAGTAGCTTGAGCACGGAAATAGAAACATCGCGGGCAACAATCATGAACTATATAAAATATCTGCAGGATGCCCGTCTTTTGAATTTGCTGTATCCGGAGAATGCAAGGTTCCCTAAAAAACCGACGCGTGTTTACATGCAAAATACGAACCTGATGTATGCCATATCGACACGCACGGCAGATGAACAAAGTGTTGCCGAGACATTTTTCTACAACGCATTGCACGTGTATCATAAGGTTTGCGTCGGAAAACGGAACACAATGTTTATGATAGATGGGAAATATTTTTTCAATGTTTATTCCGATATGAAGAAAGCGAAACCTGTCACCAATGTCGTTTACAATGCGGTGAACAATATTGAAACAGGCAAGGGACACAATATTCCGCTTTGGCTGTTCGGTTTTTTATATTGATGATTTTTTAGGAAACGATAAACGAAACAATAAACCAATCAATGTATAATGTGGTGTTTGTCTGTTGTTTTGGGCAAACGCTTAAAAAAACAATTACAAAATGGCAAAAGAAAAGAAATTTTTAACTTGTGATGGTAATCAGGCAGCAGCGCATATCTCGTATATGTTCTCTGAAGTAGCCGCCATTTATCCCATCACTCCGTCATCCACGATGGCTGAATATGTGGATGAGTGGGCCGCCCAAGGACGCAAGAACATCTTTGGCGAAACAGTGCTGGTTCAGGAAATGCAATCGGAGGCGGGTGCCGCTGGTGCCGTACATGGCTCGTTGCAGGCCGGCGCGCTGACTACGACTTACACGGCCTCTCAGGGTCTGTTGCTGATGATTCCGAACATGTACAAGATTGCGGGTGAACTGTTGCCTTGCGTATTCCATGTTTCGGCACGTACGTTGGCCAGCCATGCATTGTGTATTTTTGGTGACCATCAGGATGTGATGTCCTGCCGTCAGACCGGTTTTGCCATGCTGGCAGAAGGCTCAGTGCAGGAAGTTATGGACTTGGCTGCCGTGGCTCACTTGTCGACCATTAAATCGCGTGTTCCGTTCCTGAATTTCTTCGATGGTTTCCGCACATCGCATGAAATCCAGAAGATTGAAGCGCTCGAAAATGATGACCTGGCACACTTGATAGACCAGAAAGCTCTGGCCGAATTCCGTGCACGTGCGCTGAATCCCAACAAACCGGTTGCACGCGGCATGGCTGAGAATCCCGACCACTTTTTCCAGCATCGCGAAAGCTGCAATCCGTATTACAATGCAGTTCCGGCTGTTGTTGAAGAATACATGGCTGAAATTTCGAAAATTACCGGCCGCCAATACGGTTTGTTCAACTACTACGGTGCTGATGATGCCGACCGCGTAATCATTGCCATGGGTTCGGTTACGGAAGCCATCCGCGAAACGATTGATTATCTGATGGCAAAAGGCGAAAAAGTCGGTCTGGTTGCCGTACATTTGTATCGCCCGTTCTCGGCCAAACACTTCCTGGCAGCTCTGCCTAAATCGGTTAAACGCATTGCCGTGTTGGATCGTACGAAAGAACCCGGAGCAAATGGCGAGCCGCTCTATCTCGATGTGAAAGATGTTCTTTACGGTCAGGAAAATGCTCCGCTTGTTGTAGGCGGCCGTTACGGTTTGGGTTCAAAAGACACCACACCGGCACAAATCCTTGCCGTATATGAAAATCTGGCCATGAACGAACCGAAAAACCAGTTTACCATCGGAATAGAAGATGATGTCACCTTCACCTCACTGCCCAAGAAAGAAGAAATCGCAGTTGGTGGCGCAGGCATGTTCGAAGCCAAATTCTATGGTTTGGGTGCCGATGGAACGGTAGGCGCAAACAAGAACTCCGTAAAAATCATTGGTGACAACACCGACAAACATTGTCAGGCATATTTCTCCTACGACTCCAAAAAGTCAGGAGGCTTCACTTGTTCACATTTGCGTTTCGGTGATTCTCCAATCCGCTCCACCTATTTGGTTAACACCCCGAATTTTGTAGCATGCCACGTACAGGCTTACTTGCGCATGTATGACGTAACCCGCGGTTTGCAGGAAAACGGTACATTCCTGTTGAACACCGTATGGAACGAAGAGGAACTGGTTAAACATCTGCCAAACAACGTAAAACGTTATTTCGCACAGAAAAACATCACGGTTTACTATATCAACGCAACCCAGATTGCACAGGAAATCGGTTTGGGCAACCGTACCAACACTATTTTGCAATCCGCGTTCTTCCGTATTACGGGCGTTATTCCGGTAGATCTGGCCATAGAACAAATGAAGAAATTTATTGTGAAATCTTACGGCAAGAAAGGCGAGGATGTCGTAAACAAGAACTATGCAGCCGTTGACCGCGGCGGTGAATACAAACAGTTGCCGGTTGACAAGGCCTGGGCCAACCTTCCGGATGACACGGTTGCACCGAATGATGATCCGGAATTCATCAACGAAGTGGTTCGTCCTATCAATGCGCAGGATGGCG
This sequence comes from uncultured Bacteroidales bacterium, assembly GCA_944321895.1. Classification (GTDB taxonomy): domain Bacteria; phylum Bacteroidota; class Bacteroidia; order Bacteroidales; family Paludibacteraceae; genus CALUNA01. The sequence goes on from CALUNA010000025.1 coordinate 11,918, forward strand.
ATTTGCTGCCGGTATCAGCATTCAAGGGTATCGAAGACGGTACTTGGGAACAAGGTACGGCCAAATACGAAAAACGCGGTGTGGCAGCATTCGTTCCAACTTGGACGGCGGACAATTGTATCCAGTGTAACAAATGTGCATATGTTTGCCCGCACGCTTGCATTCGTCCTTTCGTTCTGGATGAGGAGGAAGCTAAAGGCCTGAATGCAGACATGATAGAAATGAAGGCTCCTGCCGCCATGAAGGGAATGAAATTCCGCATGCAAGTAAGTGTGATGGACTGCTTGGGTTGCGGCAACTGTGCAGATGTCTGCCCGGGCAACCCGAAAGCCGGTGGCAAAGCCCTGACCATGGTTCCGTTGGAACAGGAATTGGACGAGGCTGCCAACTGGGATTATTGTACGAAGAACGTGAAGTCCAAACAGCATCTGGTAGACATTGCTTCCAATGTGAAGAATTCGCAGTTTGCGACACCGTTGTTTGAATTCTCCGGCGCTTGCTCCGGTTGCGGTGAAACTCCGTATGTGAAATTGATTTCACAATTGTTTGGCGACCGCGAACTGGTAGCCAACGCAACAGGTTGCTCATCCATTTACTCGGGTTCAGTTCCTTCCACTCCCTACACAACCAATGAAAAAGGACAGGGACCGGCATGGTCGAACTCCTTGTTCGAGGACTTCTGCGAGTACGGTATGGGTATGGAATTGGCCAACGAGAAAATGAAAGCACGTCTGACCCGCTTGATGACCGATGCACAGAATTGTTCCAGCTGCTCCGACGAATTGAAAGGCTGGTTCCGTGAATGGATTGAAAATCAGAATGATGCAGTCAAGACCAAAGAACTGGCAGCGAAAATCATTCCGGCCGTTCAGGCTTGCGATTGCGATTATTGCAGGAAAATCAATGAACTGAGCGGCTATCTGATCAAGCGCAGCCAGTGGATTATCGGTGGTGACGGCGCGTCATATGATATTGGCTACGGTGGTTTGGACCATGTTATCGCTTCCGGCAAGGATGTGAATATTCTGGTTCTGGATACCGAAGTTTATTCCAATACGGGTGGACAGGCGTCCAAGGCTACACCGCTTGGCGCTATCGCCAAGTTTGCCGCTTCCGGAAAACGCGTCCGCAAGAAGGATCTGGGTATGATTGCAACTACTTACGGTTATGTATATGTTGCCCAGATTGCCATGGGAGCTGACCAGGCCCAGTGTTTGAAAGCCATTCGTGAAGCCGAAGCATATCATGGACCTTCATTGATCATTGCTTATGCCCCCTGTATCAATCACGGGCTGAAGAAAGGCATGGGCAAGTCGCAGGCAGAAGAAGCTGCAGCTGTTGAATGCGGTTACTGGCACTTGTGGCGTTACAATCCTGCCTTGGAAGCCGAAGGCAAGAATCCGTTCAGTCTGGACAGCAAAGAACCGGATTACAGCAAATTCCAGGATTTCCTGAAAGGCGAGGTTCGTTATGCGTCTGTAATGAAACAGTATCCGGCTGAAGCCGAAGAGCTCTTCAAGGCCGCCGAAGAAAATTCCAAGTGGCGTTACAAGAGTTATAAACGCATGGCAAGCGAAAACTGGAATGAATAATCCTTTCGCGGGACACAATACGAACAAGGGGCGATCCGGTCGGGTCGCCCCTTGTGTATTAGTATTTTCTGGTAAAGACTTTTTCCAGACATTCAATGCTTGAAAAGGAATATCTATTGGGGCACGTCCTTTTTCTATGTTTCAGGTTTTATGTGTTGGAAAGAACGGAAAACAGAATTATCCGTTTTGTATTGAATAATACAGATTGAAATATCCTGGATATTCGGTCTCTTTTAGTGGAAAACAAAGAAATATCCGTGATTGTACGACCTTTGTCCGGGTAAAGCAGAAGTAATGTTTTGCATATGGACGTTTTTATTCCAACAATTTTCTTTTTTGTTCCGTAAATTCTGTTTCGTTTAGGATGCCGGCTTCTTTCAGTTTGAGAAGTTTGCCTATTTCATCTGCAACGGAATTTTTTTTGTCATCGCGTTCTTGTTCTTCATTGTCCACCATGTCTATAATGACACTGATGGAATCCTTTATACTGTTGGCAGCCTTGATTTCTGCTGCCGTAGGTTTGATTCCGGATCTGAGCCAGACCGTCGGATGCTCTACATTTCGGACCAGAATTTTTATTTCAATAAATTCTATTTTCTTTTTCATGGTCGTGGGGCCGTATAGCCCTCCTATCATGGCACCGCTGTCACCGAGCAGGGCATTACCGACAAGCGCTCCGCCGATGGTCCGGATAGTGGATTTTCTGAAAATGATTTTGTCGTTCTTGAGCATTTCGACACTGATAATATCTTCATATTCGATTTTCTTATAATTCAAGTTGGCAGATTGGATGATGTAAATGCACTTGTTTTCGTTGTCAAATACAACGTAGTGGGCATTGAATATGTCTATTTTGGTATATTTTGCCGGCGAAATGATTTTGCTGTACTTGTCTGTCTCGAAGTTGACGGCCTGCAATTCATTTGTTTTTCTGTTGTGGTATAGAGCGCCAGTGGCAGTTCGGGCAATTTCTGTGATGTTTGCATTCTTGTTTTGTTCAAACGCCTTTCTTCTTTGCTTGATACGTTTTTGGTTGGCAAATCCACAACCGGCTAATATAAAGCAGGCTATGATAAAAATAAAAAAGATTATTTCAACAAACATGTTTATGCTGATTTTAAGATTATTATGACATGCAATAATAACAAATATGCCGGAATTTTCCAATAGATTATTTGGGGCGATACATTTTTTCGCATAACCGATGGCATTCCTTGTGAATAAAGGAACACTGCCGGTTCTTTACTGGAACCCGGCAGTGATTATGGATTATAGGTATAAATATCTGTTTTTTCAACAATGTGCTACTATGTTGTTTTGCCGGATATTGTTTCCAGAATTGGATACGGCTTGAAAGTGAGGCTTTCTTTTTGTGTCTTTAATGTGAATAATGTATAAAATCTTGTTTTTTTACATGGTTGATTAGACTTGTTAAGAATGAATGTCTATATTTGTGCGGTTTTAGACAAGAGAATATTTTTTAACTTTAAAAAATTATGTTATGAATAAGTTTTACGTGATTCTTTCGAGTTTTATTTTTGCGTTTTCTGCAATGGGTATGGCCGCTACTTATACGGAGCCAACTTATGTAACAGGCGATGGTAGCCAACATAATCCCAATAATCCTTTTGACAGCTATACAGATTCTTATGTCGAAACGATTACTCTGACTAACGGTGATCAGACAAAGACATGGAACTACCAAGCTCCAAGGGTATTTTGGAATGTACTCACCACTATGACAATGGATGCAAAAGGAGGAGAAACCATTTCTGCGCATTTTGTTGCACATAGTCTTGGTGAATACAGTGAAAGTACAGTGAAACAGGATTTGCGTTATACGGCCGTAGTTCTTGCCATTGACTGGAACGGTGATGGGACATTTGAATCTGTACAAAAAATAGTGGGAAATACTCCTCCTTCTCACAATGTTGGCGGTAATATGGATGTCCTTGATTTTACTTATGATATTGTTGTTCCTGATGATGTACAGGTAGGAACGGCCAGGGTCCGTTTCAACTATACAAACGCGTGGTTTGGTGACAATGGTACTGCTGCAGATTTTGTAACTACTTGCAAGGAAGGTATTGTTTATGACTTTGATGTTAACGTATCACCAAAGGTTGTCCAGAATTATGTGGTTACCGTTACTCCCAACGAGCATGCTCAGATATCTTTGTTGAACGGCACTGAAACGGTTACAAGCGGCTCTGAAGTTCCGGAAGGAACGGAATTGACTGTTAATGTAGTTCCAGACGATGGCTGGAAAATAACTTCAATAAAGGCAAATGAGGTTAATATAACAGACAGCCGTACGTTTGTGGTAAATGGAGCTACTACTGTAAGTGTTGAAGTCTCTGAAATAAAATACGGTGTGGTAACCTATTCAATTGTTGGCGACCAGTCTTATTTGGGAGAAGGAGGTATAGAATTATATGATGGAGAGAGTAATATTGTCAATAGCGGGGTTAAATTGGAAGAAGGTTCTTTTTATTATATAATTATTTACACCAAAGATGACGAGGTAAAGGTTTCTGTAACTTTGAATGGCAATCCTGCGGAAATAACTGATGATGTTAATATGTTTTACTACGAAGGTATTGTAGAAGGGGATCAGAATCTTGTGATAACACTTCCCGGTGGAACATCCGGACTTGAGCCGGTAGTGGAAGCCATAGCTCATTATAATCCCGGACAACAAATGCTTTGTACAAACGGTAGCAGTGTTCTGATTTATGATTTGTCTGGAAGATTGCTCCTGAGCGGATCGGGTAATGTTTCCGTATCTGAACTTGCCGATGGATTTTATGCTGCAGTTGTTGATGGCAGAACGATTAAGTTCAAGAAATAAGCAGAATAGGATAATTTAAATACTGTTCTTGAGGGAGTCCGATATTGTATTGGACTCCCTTTGTTTGTGTTATATTGGTTCGGGCTTTCCGGTACTTGCATGTTTATCTGTTTTTTTTATTTCTATCGCAGGTAAAACAGGCTTGTCTGGAATGTATGAACAAAAAAACCTTGGAAACTTTTTTCCAAGGTTTTCTGAAATCCGGGAGGTACCTAGCAGATTCGAACCGCTGTACTTGGTTTTGCAGACCAATGCCTAACCACTCGGCCAAGGTACCTTTTCGTATTTTGCGGCTGCAAAGATAGTTGCTTTTTTGCATAAAAACAAACGAAAATGAAAAAACATGGTTTTTTCTGTCGGATAAATTGTAATTTTGCAGCCGTAATGGAAAATATTTTGCTTCATACATGTTGTGCGCCTTGTTCGGCAGCCATTATCGAGTGGATGCTGCAACATGACATGCGCCCGACCTTGTTCTATTTCAATCCGAATATTTATCCGCGTGAGGAATACGAAATACGCAAGTCGGAGTGCATCCGTTATGCCGGGAAACTGGGTTTGGACGTTCTGGATGGCGATTATGACCATGCTGTCTGGCGGGCGGCTGTTGCCGGGTTGGAGGCGGAGCCGGAGCGTGGTGGCCGTTGCCTGCAATGCTTCAAGTTGCGCATGTCGGCTACGGCCGAGGTGGCGTACGGCAACGGATTCATGCAGTTTGCCACAACGCTGGCTTCTTCGCGCTGGAAAAGCCTGTCACAAATCGCGGAAGCCGGAATGTGGGCGGCCGCGCGTTATCCGGGCTTGCGTTTTTATGACAAAAACTGGCGCAAGGATGGTTTGCAGCAGCGCCGCAACGAGTTGTTGGCCCTGAACGGTTTCTACAACCAGCAATACTGCGGCTGCGAATTCAGTATCCGGCCGAAGGCCGCTCCCCAAGAATCCGGTTCTCAGTTGAAATAGGGAAAAACCTTTTTGTCCAATGGCGAAAGGAAGCGTAATTGCGGTATTTTTTCACCGATACGTTCCGCCACAGTCAGTGTTGGTTGTGCTGTCTTCATTGTTTTTATTTTCCGAAGACTGCCTGCATCGATGGCAATGAGCATTCCGTTTTCCTGATTTTCCAGTATCACCGTCCAGTCGAACATGTTGCCGATGATAGTCATGCTCGTGTTGGAGGGTGAAAATGGCGGCAACTCCACTTGCCGGAACTGGTATGTACCCGTTTCCAGTACCCAAAACCGTTGCCGATTGTCTGCGATGAATCCTATCCAGCGCCGGTTGCGGAATTCCGTAACAAACATGTGCTCGGGAATTAGTCCGTCCGGCATGTCTATTTTGCGGACATAGGGCCTGCCTTGTACCATCCGAAGGTTGTACAGTTTATGGCTGCTGTCCGTGAGCAAGTAGCCGTTGTCATATTCCTTGCGGGTTGTTCCGTTCCCGGAAACGATTTGTGCCGGAAATCTAAACCCTTTTCTGAGCAGGGCATCCGTGAACAGCCGGCTTTTTGCCGTGTCTGTGCGGTTGCTTTCCATGTCGATAAATTCAATGCCTTTGCCGGTGATGCGGAACACATCGGACGGCATTTCCAAATCGACACGGCCGGACATGGATTCCAACAATGGATAGAGCGGAATGGTTTTCTTGTTCACCTCGGCCGGCATGGTGCGGAAAATAAAATTTTCGGTTTGTATGGTTCGCGGATTGATGGCCTGCCCGAACAGGGTGTCCGGCAATCGTTCATCGGCTATCAGTTGCCGGTAATAAAACATGGGAAGAATGCTGTCGAATTGCGCTTCGGTGTACCTTTGGCCGCTTTGGCCGATATAGGAATTTTGTCCGTTTTCGTGTACGATGGAAGCAAACTCGCCGGTAACCGAGCTATACAGCGTGAAAGGCGTGCGATGCGTCCGGTCTGTGGCAAAATGATACAGCCAAGGAGCGATCCAGCATATCAACACGCAGGTGGTTAATGTCAGAACGGCTTTTGCCGCAAGCAGTAAAATGGATTTATGTTTCATGATTTGTTAGTCTTTTCCTGTTTTGAATCGTTCCACGGAAATGAATGGCAGTGCGCAGATCAGCAGTGTGTAAACGGCCAATATGGGCAGGAAGCGGTTGTAGGCTTCCGGCGTGTCGGACAAGAAGAATATGCGCAGGACACATGCGCTGACAATGCCGTTCAGGACACGCCGTTTCCAGTTGGGTTCCAGGCATATCCATGCGCAGAGCACATAGGCTGTCAGGCCGGACAGGTACCACGGCAGGGCTGTCAGCAGAATGCGGCTGACGATTTCCGGCGCAAATATGCTCCGGAGCGCAATTCCCAGCGCAGACAGGTTGAGCAGGAATATGCAACAGAGCATGCACAGTCCGAACAGCAACATGCTTCCGATGGAATAAAAATAGTTGCATGGCAAATGCAGGGTCAGTTTGATGCGCTTTTGCAGCATTTCGGGAATGAACTGCACCAACCCGGCAGCAATGCCGAGTAACAGCGGCATGTAGTGCAACAGTTGAATGAAAATGGCATCCTTGGTCAACGCGGCTTCCCAGAAATGCGCTGCACCGCGCAGGTTGCAGAGCCGGTGCAGGTTCAGCGTTACATACAGGCATAGCAGCAGGCTGAAAATGGCGGAAAGCATATAAAACCAACGGTTCTTGAGCCATTCCTTGTAGAAAAAAGCGTTCATATCGTTTTTGTTTTTAGGGTCAATATTTGCCGGTAAGGCCGATAAAAATATCTTCGAGCGGAACATGCCGTGCGGAAAAATCGCTATAATCCACTCCGTGTGCCTGCAAAATGCCTTCTGCAGCTTCTGGAGGCAGAAATCCGCCGGTTTCCACGTGGTTGTGCAGGATGTTCGGATGGTAAAATTCCGGAATGTCCAACCGGCAAGGTTGCGACAGGGTGAAATTGTACTGGTAATAATTCTCAAGCAGGTAGCTGACCGGCTTTTGCAGCAGGATATGGCCATAGTCCATGATGATGCAGTCATCGATAAGCCGTTCCATATCCTGAATGATGTGCGAGGTCAGAAACACTGTTTTGCCCTTGCTCTTGACGAAATCGCGCAAATAATCGATGAACAGCCGCCGGTAGCCGGGGTCGAGGCCGAGCGAGAAATCGTCCAGAATGAGCAGTTCAGGGTCCTGTGCCATAAGCAGTCCGAGCGCGACCTGTGAACGTTGTCCGCATGACATGCGCGAAATGCGCTGTTTGGGCGCGACCTGCAACAAGTCCATCAACTCGTAATAGATTTTGCTTTTCCAGTTGGGATAGAAGCGTGCGTAAAATCGCTCTATTTGCCGGATGTCCATGAATGTGTATTGCACATGTCCCTCGATGAGCAGGCCTATGTTGCGGCGCAAAGCCGGTTCCATTTGCTGCACATCCTGTCCGAAAATGCGGCATTCGCCGCTGTGCGGTTTCAGGAAGCCGCTCAGCAGGTTGATGGTCGTGGTCTTGCCGGTGCCGTTTTTGCCGAGCAGCCCCAAAATGCGTCCTTGTGGGACAGTGAAACTTAGGTCTTCGTATATCAGGCGTTTGCCATAATAATGTGTCAGGTGTTTACATTCAATCATAATTTGCCTTTTCGTTACAACAGGATGAATAATAGCGGTATGGCAATGCCGACAAGCAATTCAATGCCGCCCCAGCCCCACAGGCCGTGTTTTCCTTTCAGCATGAAAATGCCGCTCAGGATAATCACCACCATGGCAACAGCAAACAGGTCGGAGAATATGGTCCATGCGCGCCCCGGATTGTAGTGCAGTCGGCTCAGCGAGCCCATAAGCGGCCGCCGTCTGACGGATTCGTAGGTGGCTTGTCCGCTTCCCGTATCAACCAGCAGGTTGGAACCGCCTTTCAGGAAGACTTTCAGCACATGTTCCTCCGGAAAATAATGTTTGGTGTAGTTGTCTGCTTCACCGAGCGGTTCGAGCAACTGTTCCGTTATGAATGTGTGGTTCATGTTTTCGCGGGCGGGCAAAGGCTGTTCAATGCTGTATTGCCGGACCTCGATGTCGTATTGGCTGTTATAGGTGTCCTTGTGGTTGAGTGCGATGCCGGAAACGGCGTACACCAGCAACATACCCGAAAAAAGATAGGATATGTCGCGGTGCAACCGTCTGCAGATGATTCTGAAATTTGCCATTTTATGGTAGGATCTTGTAGCCGGTAGCTTCCAGGTAATAGAATGACAGATAGGCTTTTCCAGTTTCAGCCTCGTTTTGGGCTATGCGTTTGCGGAAGTTGTCGATACGTGCCTGTGGCGTATTGCCTGTTTCCTGGCGCGCTTTCTTTTCCGTGTCGCATCCGGCGGCCGAATTTCCGTGTTCCTCGGCTGTTTGTGTTTTGATTTTGGCCTCCCATTGTTGCAGGTAGGCTTCGTCAATGCGTTCTTCGCGCAGGATGCCCGTTACAGCCACAATGCTGTTGACACATTCCTGCTTGAAGCTGCCCAAGCTGCCGCTTTCCACGCGGATGGTTTGTGTGTCGTCGCTGCCCATCAGAAAAATCTTGCGTCCGGCATGTTTGCATATATGCGTGCAGACGCCTTCCACATTCACGGTGTCGCCGACCAACTGTTCCGCACCGGCCAGCAGGTCATCCACCTGCATGGCGGTTTGGGCTTCGGCTGTTTGCTGTTTGTTGCCGTTTTGTCCGGTTTTGCCGCAGGAGGCGGCGAAAATCAGCATGGCCGTTGCGGCCACGCTGATGGAAAAATTTTTCAATACCTTCATTTTGTTCATTTTTATAATATGATTTTAGTGGATTGTTTGCCTATTCGGACAATGTAAATGCCGGACTGCAAGGGCTGGCTTTCATGGTCGCTTGCGGCGGTGAACTGGCGGATGCAGTGTCCCAGCACATTGTAAATGGCTACGTCTTGTCCGGCGGCATGGCTTACAATCACTTGTCCGCCTGCGGCGAATACGCGCCCGTTGCTGGCTTCGTTGCCGCTGAGGCCGGTACCTGGTGTGCTGCCGTTGAATTTGTAGCCTGCGGCTATGCCGTACCATTGCGTGCCGGAAGTGAATGTCTCGTTAAGGCCGGTGAGGCTTACGTCATGTCCTTTCATGCTGCGGGCGGCAATAACGAATTGACCGTTATAGTTGGCCATGGCCCAAGCGGTAGCCGCAGCTTTGGTATTCACTATTGGATAGGATGTGCCCACAGTCATGTCTTTGTCCAGGGAAGTCAGGAACACTTTGTCGTTGTTGCCGCGTCCCCAATCGTATTCAAGCAGATAAATGCTGTCGTTCCGCTCCATGACGCCGTAAACCTTGCTGATGCCTGTTGTGGAAGCATATCCTTGCAGGCATTGCCCGTTTGCAGGGTTGATTTCGAGCAGATAGGATTTGTAGCCGCTGTTGCTGCCCACGGTGGTTTCAGTGTTGATTTGCAATTTGGCGTTGATGCCGCCGCCGACGAGGATATTTCCGTTGTTGCGGAATGCCATTAATTCCTGTTGCAGTCCGCTGCTTAAATTAACACCTTTAATAACAGTCAGATATTCGGCTGACAAATCAGCTGCCGAAACGCAGGCTGTTATCATGTGTCCGCCTTGTTCGTATGTTTGTGATTTGTCGCCGAGGCTTAATGTGCCATTGGCATCTTTGCCATACACGAGGCCGGACAGGTAGAGTTTGCCCTCCTTGTAAAGCATGTCGCGGAATGAGTCGTGTGTCGCACTGCCGCCGCTGCACAGGTGCGATTTGTAATTGCCGTCCTTGTCCAGTTTCAGAATCAAGCCGTTGCCGCGCGTGGTTTGCGAGTCGCCGTTCCAGCCTTCGGTGTTGTGGTGCAGGATGGTGGTTTGGCCGACAGTCAGGTCGCGGGCTATGCGCGCGGCCACGAACAGGTTTCCGTCAGCATCTTCGGCTGCATCGTAGAAAGCAAAGCCGTCGGATACGCCCCATGTGTAGCTGCCGCTTGCTGCCGGTGCTGGCGAGTAGTCGATGCTTGCTTCGGAAACGAAACTGATGGTACCTGTGGAACTGATTTTCATAAATACCGGTTGATAGACGCGCTTATCCTGATAAGTAAACTCGACAGTTTTTGTTTGATTGTCGGAGCCGACCATGGTCAGCAGTTTGCCGGTGTCACCGATGCGCATTTTCAGTGCAAGGAATGCACCGCCATCCGCCGTCGGCGTATAGGCGCAATTTGCCATGTCGCAGTCGCCGGCTTCGCTGTGCAAAGCCCAGATAACATTGCCTGCGAAGTCGTGTTTTACCAACAGGACGTTACGGTTGTACGAATTGCCGCTGTTGTATTCTTCGCCGGTTAGGCTGAGGTTGAGGAAAGTCGCGGTCGTGCCGATTGTGCTGCCGTAAGTGGCCAGGGTGTAAACATTGCCGTTCGCATCGGTTTTCATGCCGTAAATGGTGCATTGCGGTTTGGCTTCCGTGTTGGTTACGAGCAGCGAGTGCCATTGGTAAGTGAACGGTGGGTTGGCTGCTGCATAGGCAATGCCAAGTCCCAGCATGAATAGGGAAAGTACTGTTTTTCTCATTTTGTAACAGATTTGATTATGGTTGGCGGGTTCGTTGAATATAGCTTCGCATGCGCAGGAAGAACCCGTTTGTCCTGCTTTTTGCGTTTCTTCTCTTGGATTTGCGCCGCAAAATTAGGCCAGTTGTCGTATAGCGGTCAATCGCTATAAGTGAGTATATTGCCTCTGTCATTTCACTATTATTGGCGATTTCGGGTGCGTTTTGCGCGCCCTATCTTTGCGACGTGAATTATCAGAAGTTGATAGAAAGTTTGTTTGTTTGGTTTGTAGCCCTTCCAGTAACGGCTACAAACCTTGTTTTTGTACGGGTGACAGACCGGACTACCAGTCGGCCTGTGGCTGATGTGTCGGTGTCGGCCGGTTTGCCCGATGGGCGTATGGTCGGTACCATATCCGATGCGGAAGGTGTCGCGCGCCTGCGTTTGGACGATGGCATGTATTTACTGGAATTTTCGCACGTGGCATATTATCCTTTTACGTTCTCGTTGGCTCTGCAGTCGGACACGCTTTTGCCGGTATGTATGCAACAGGCTGCCCGTCAGTTGCGCGAAGTGGTCATTACCGCATCGGAAAGCCGCACGATCAGTTCTTCTTCCACCATTGGCCGCGAGGCCATGAACCATTTGCAGCCGACCTCCCTTGGCGATTTGATGGAGTTGTTGCCCGGCGGCATATCCAAAACGCCTTCTGTTTCTTCTGCCGACATTATCGCCTTGCGCGAAACAGGCACGCTCGGTGCCACCGGCACGGCTACGGTCAATTCGGCTTACCAGACGCATGCGCTCGGCACGTTGTTTCTGGTTGATGGTGCTCCCGTACAGACGGAAGCCAATCTGCAATATACGCCCCAGTCGGTGGGTATGGCCGAGGGCGGCCGCAACATAACCAACCGCGGCGTGGACATGCGCACCATCGGCACGGATGACATTGAACAGGTGGAAATTATCCGCGGTATTCCGTCTGTCGAATACGGCAACCTGACCAGTGGGGTGGTCAATATCCGTAAAATACGGCGGCCGACCAAGTTGAACGCGCGTTTCAAGGCTGACGGCCAAAGCGTGCTTTTTTCGGTGGGCAAGGGCTTGCAGCTTGATTCGGCGCGCCGTTCGGTGCTGAACCTGGATGCCGGACTGCTTCATGCTTATGCCGATCCGCGCAACCCGTTGGAGACTTACCGGCGAGCCACTTTTTCGGCGCGTCTGACACATCAGCATGAAAATGAATGGTCGTCGTGGCGCTGGACTCCCTCGTTGGACTATACCGGCTCGTTCGACAACAGCAAGATAGACCCAGAAATCAATTACGGCAACACGGATGAATATAAATCGACTTACCAGCGTCTGGCCGTGGCTACCGGCGTGCAGGTTGTACCGAAAAATGTTCCGCACCTGTCCCGCGTGGATGCGTCGGTGTCGGTGAGCCAGCAGTTCGACCGTCTGGAACGCGAGCGTCTGGTGTCGCCGCAACGGGCAGGCATTGCGCCTGCCAGCACTGAGCCCGGCGAGTATGACGCTTATTTGCTGTTTGGCGAATATATGGCCGAATATGCCGTGGATGGCAAGCCGTTCAACGCTTACGCCAAATTGTCAGCCGACCTTGATTTCCGCACGGATTGGCTCAAAAACACGGTGAAGGCCGGCACGGAATGGAGCTTGTCCAAAAACTTTGGGCGCGGGCAGGAATACGACCTTTCGCATCCGTTGCTGGCTTCGGGCTGGAACACACGCCCGCGGGCGTACTATTCCATTCCGGCCATGCAGACACTGGCCGTTTATGTGCAGGACAATGCGACGGTGCGTGCCGGAAACCATACTTTGGAAGTGCGTGCGGGTGTGCGCGCAACCACCTTGCCGGGACTGTCCGATGCTTATGACATGTATCGGCAATGGTATGCCGACCCGCGGCTGAACATGCAATGGAGCTTGCCCGCATTCGGGAAACGGCAGTTCCGCCTGTCGTTCTCGGGCGGCATAGGCTGGACGACGCGCATGCCTACGCTGAATTACCTGTATCCAGACCCCACGTATTGCGACATTATCCAGTTGGGCTATTACAGCCAGACCGACCCGCAAAATTACAGCCGTTACTACATACGCAGCTATCGCCAGGCCCCGACCAACTATGCGCTGCAACCGGCGCGCAACCGCAAATGGGAAGTCCGTGTCGACATGGAACTGGCCGGAAACAGGTTGTGGATTTGTTTTTTCGAGGAACGCATGAGTTCCGGGTTCCGTTATTCGAACACATACGGCGTTTATGCCTACAAGGATTACGACGAGTCGGCCATCAACAGCAGCGCGTTGCAGGGTAAACCGCAACTGGACGATATTCCTTATGTGGAAACGCAACGGCTGTATGGTTACAGTTTTGTGGAAAACGGCAGCCGGCAGGACAAAACCGGCGTGGAGATGGAATTTACATCGCAGCGTATCCGGCCGCTCCGAACGGCGGTCAAGTTGGGCGGTGCATGGTTCCGCAGCCTCTATTCCAATAGCCGCCCGATGTATTACGCCGTCAGTGCGGTGGTGGATAATGCGGTGGTTTCGCACCGCTATGTCGGGCTGTACGACTGGAACGATGGCCGCCGGAACGAACAGTTGAGCACGAACCTGCTGCTTGACACGCAACTGCCGGAGTGGGGGCTGATATTTTCCACGTCCATCCAGACAATGTGGTATGTTTCCACACAGCGTTTGCGGCAGAACAGCGTGCCGGTAAGTTACCTGTCGGCCGACGACGGTCAACTGCATCCGTACACGGACGAGGCTGTGGCCGCCAATCCGCTGTTGCAGCATCTGGTCTATCCGGTGAGCGAGGCGGCCTATCTGCCGTACACCATTCCGCCCGCGCTTTATGTGAACATCAAGGTTACCAAGTCCATACGCGATTTCATGCAGGCATCGTTTTTTGTGAATCGCCTGCTGGACTACACGCCTGATTTTGAGCGCAACGGCATACTGATCCGGCGTAATGTCAGCCCTTATTTCGGCATGGAAATGACATTGAAACTTTAATTTTGGAATAATTTTAAAAGACAAATGATATGAAAAAGTATGTGTATTTAACTTGTTTGGTACTGTGCGGCCTGGCTGCATGCAAGGACAAACAGCCGGTGACCAGTCAGGTTTCGACCGGAGGTATTAAAATCGACTATCCGGCGGGTGTGCAATTCGTGTCGGTGTCGGCGGAGAGCCTCGTGTTCACAAACCGGACGACCGGCCTGGTGACGGAGGCGGCTTTGGGCGCGACGGTGGAACTGTCCGATGGCTTGTACGATTGCGCTTATGAGGCGCAGGTGGTGTACGACAACAACGGCACATCGGTCAGCGGTCATTTGTATGGCGCGGTCTCGGGTGTGGAGATATACGCCGGGCAGGCGGATTTCACCATTACGGCCTATCTGTTTGCTGCCCAGGACGATTTTATCATTGAGGAGATTTTCTTTACGGGAACGCTTTATCCGACCGGAGCGCAGTATCATGGCGATTGTTTTGTCAAATTGTACAATAACACGGACCATGTCCTATATGCCGATGGCCTGGCGTTCGTGGAAACGAAATTCCTGTCCGTGCAAAAATGGGATTACCAACCTGACATACGCAATGACACCGCCACGGTGCAGGCCATATACGTTGTTCCGGGCACGGGACAAGAACATCCAGTGCAGCCCGGTGAGAGCTTGCTGCTTTGCGATATCGGTATCGACCACCGCACAACCAATGCGAACTCGTTCGATTTGAGCGCGGCCGATTTCGAGTGGTACGATGAATCGACCGTGCCGAGCGTGATGGACATAGACAGCGAAACTGTGCCGAACATGGACAAATGGTATTGTTATACAAAGAGTATCTGGGTGTTGCACAACCGCGGTTTCCGTTCATACGCCATTGCGCGGATACCGGTGGACAAGGAAACCTATTTGCGTGATTATCTTTATACCTACTCTTATGTCATGCACCTGGAGGCCGGCGATTTTCCCATGACGCAGACGGCTTACAAGCTACCTAACGCCTGGATTGTCGATGGGGTGAATTGCAGCGTGGAAGCTGAACGCCTCTGGAATGTCCTGCCGCCTGCTATTGATGCCGGTTGGACAAGTTGCGGCACGATAAACTCCGACCCGACACGTTATTTCAAAAGTATCCGCCGGAAGATGCTTTACCTGACAGAAGATGGCCGCCGTGTGTTGCAGGACACAAACAATTCCAGCAAGGATTTCAATGCTTCGTGTATCCCGTCGTTGGTGGAGGAGCAGCAGACGGCCATCAGTGCCGACGG
>CALUNA010000026.1 GCA_944321895.1 uncultured Bacteroidales bacterium
GACAACTTTGTTTGTATATATAGAAAAAAACTTCTACTTTTGGGAAGTTTATTTCTGTATTATAATTTATATTATGTCCGGCTTAACCAAAATAAATCTGATCATCCATTCGTTTGCATTGGCGCATGCTGTCGTCACAATTGTTTTTAAATGGTTGGATTGGCCCAATGACATTCCTTTGACTATCCTGACCATTGTGACAGTCATGTGGGTTGCAATGGAGCAGGGTATTCCGATTGATGTTTCTGCCGCCATCGCATTATTATGCTGTTTTGCCGGGTTCTTTTTGGGCACGCAAGCTCCCCTGTGGTTTGAAACAACGGGATGGAAATGGCTGATTGAGTATTCGAATGTCATAACTACTGTTGTGGTTACGGAGATTCTGGGATGGACGACATTCTTCATTACCTACCGGAGAAAACGTTAAAGACGGCCATAAAATGGGGATATATACAAGGAAAAATATCTTGGGAAAGGCCAAACAGTTATTTCTGGTCGTTTTGTTTGTGCTGCTGTTCCGTATCATATATGTGGATTTGTATCAGCATCTGCAGAGCAACTATAACTTTTATTTGTCCGACTATGTCCGCTTGTTCTTCAAAGATATATTGACCCTGTCGGTATCTGCCATATGCAATGTATTGTTCATATGGCTGTTAAGGAAAATGAAATTCCTTGCAGAAAAATCGGTGGTCAGAAATATTGTTGTATTGCTGTATATATTATTTATTTCGGCAGTCAACGCAATCCTGCTAAGCCGCTCTTTCAGGCATGGAGATATTTTTTCGGAACATTTTATAATCTCCTATCTGGCAGCGTTGCTTATCAATGCAATATTTGTTATTTGTTGTGACCTGTTTCTGTTTTTCCGGAATTCCAGAACTGCAATCAAGCAGGAGGGAGACAAAAAACGCAAGGCACAATACCAATACCAGCAACTGAAACAGCAGCTCAATCCGCATTTTCTCTTCAACAGCCTGAATGTATTAGATTATCTGGTGCAGAATGAAGAACGTCAGCGGGCAAGTGATTTTATCCGGAAAATGGCCGGAGTTTACCGCTATTTGTTGGAGACGGGGGAAAACAAACTGGTAACTATTGCAGAAGAATTGCATTTTGTGGAGATGTATACCGATTTGCTTCAGGAACGTTTTCCCGAGGGACTGTTTCTACACATTGATGTGCCGGACACATACCGGCAATGCCAGGTGATTCCATGCGGCCTCCAAATTCTGGTTGAAAATGCAGTCAAACATAATATAGTCAGCGTTGATAATCCTCTACACATCAGTATATCTGTCGAGGAAGACATGATTCTTGTAAAAAACAACCTGCAGCCCCGGATAACGCAGGACTCTACCGGGGTCGGACTGGCCAATATCAGAAAACAGTATAACGATATTGCCAATAAGGTAATCCGTGTCAGCAAACAAGATGGCTGTTTTGTTGTAGAACTACCGTTATTATAATCATATGTTGAAAGTATTTATCATTGAAGACGAAGTGCCGGCTCAGGCTAACCTGAGAAGAATCCTTAATACCAACTTTGATGATCTGGAAATAGTCGGAATCGTTGAGTCGGTGGAAAAATCAGTGGCATGGTTCAGCAATCCGTGCAACAAAGCCGATATTGTGTTTATGGATGTCGAACTATCGGATGGAATGTGTTTTGAAATATTCAAGCATGTAAATATCCCTGCCAAAGTAATCATTACCACCGCATATGACCATTATGCAGTCAAGGCATTTAAAATCAACAGTATAGACTATCTTCTGAAACCTATAGACACAAGTGAGCTCATTATTGCCGTGAACAAATGCAGGTTGCAACACAACATATTGAACAACAACAAACTGATTGAGGAAATTTTGACCAAACCGGAAGTTCGGGCGTACAAACAGCGTTTCATTGTGAAGATTGGCGACCGTATCATCATTGTGCCGGTTATTGACATTGCTTATTTCATCTCACAGGACAAGACATCCTATCTGGTAACCAGGGAAGGAAAGCAATATATTCTGGACCTTTCGCTGGATGCGTTGGAAGGGTTGCTGAATCCGAAGATCTTCTTCCGCATATCCCGTGCATGCATTACAAACATAGATGCCATATCACAAGTTACAAAACATTTCAGCGGGCGTTTGAAAATCATATTGAATCCCAAGCGCGATGAAGACATTTTTGTCAGTCGGGTACGCACAAGCGACTTCATGCACTGGATTAACAGTTAGGCATATAGCCCGTGTGCATATATGTAGTGGAGAACATCAGGATGCAACCATTGGCTTGCATCTTTTTTTTGTGCAATCAGCTGGCGAATCCGGGTGGATGAAATTGGCAGCAAGGGTGCCTGGATGGTTTGCAGGTCAGTGAAAGGCATGTCGGGGAAAGGCGCTTTAATGCTTTCTCCGGATTCCTGCCTCGGATAAACCAGTACCGGATAGTGCTGTGCTATAAGCCGTGCATCTTTCCAACGGTCAAAGGCCAGCAGATTGTCTTCACCAATGATAAGCGTAAAATGATTTTGCGGATACAAGGCAGAAATGCGCTGCAATGTATGGATGGTATAGGAAGGTTTAGGCATGTTGAACTCCACATCACATGCCCGAATGGCTGCATTGGATGCAATGGCAAGTTTTACCATGTTGAGGCGGTGTTCTTCCGGTGCAAGTGCTGCATGCACCTTGAACGGATTACATGGTGAAACGACAAACCATATTTCAGCCATGTCCGTATGTGTAAGAATATATTCGGCCAACCGTGTATGCCCGTTATGGACCGGATTGAACGAGCCGAAAAACAAACCGGTTTTCAAGGGTGATGTCATTGGGCGGCTTGTGAAATAAATGCTGATACGATTCGTTCCGCTTCCGCTTCCGCCGCATCCAACTGGTCGTTCACAATAATCTTGTCGAATTGTGGCGCATAGGCAAGCTCCTGTTCCGCTTTGGCCAGGCGTTTTTCTATCATTTCAGGAGAATCGGTTCCGCGACCGACCAGCCGGCGGCGCAATTCTTCCAAGCCGGGCGGTGCAATGAATATGGCCAGTGCTTTTTTGCCGAAAATACGTTTCAGGTTCAAGCCACCCACTACATCCACATCAAAAACCACATGGTTCCCCTTGGAGCTGATGCGTTCAATTTCCGATTTCAGTGTGCCGTAGAAGCAGCCATCATAAACTTCTTCGTATTCAACAAATTCCTTTGCCGCTATTTTTTTCCGGAATTCGTCGGCCGATAAGAAATAATAGGCTATCCCGTTTTGCTCTGTTCCGCGCGGCGGACGGCTTGTGGCTGAAACAGAAAACTCCAGGTTCGGATGTTTTGACAGCAGGTAATTGACTATGGTGCTTTTGCCGGAACCCGATGGTGCAGAAAAAATAATAATCATGTGGCTTACAATACGTTCAACACTTGTTCCTTGATTTGCTCCAGCTGGTCTTTCATCATGACCACGATACGTTGCATTTCACTGTGGTTCGATTTGGAACCGAGTGTGTTTATTTCACGCCCGATTTCCTGGGCGATAAATCCGAGTTTCTTGCCGGGCGCCTTTTCCGTATGCATTGTTTCCATGAAGTATTTCAGATGGTTACGCAGTCTTACCTTTTCTTCATTTACATCCAGCTTTTCAATATAATATATCATTTCCTGTTCCAGCCGGTTGCGGTCAATGTCGATTTTTGAATTTTCGGCCAGTATGGCCATGTTTTCTTCAATACGTGCACGTATTTTCGCAATACGTTCTATTTCATACGGTTCTATGCTGTCCAGCAATTCGCCGATGCGTGCTATCTTTTCCTCAAACATGTTTTGCAACGTCTCACCTTCCTGGGCGCGGAACTCCGTGAAGCGGTCTATTGCCGTATTGATAAGGTCAACAACTGCTTGCCATTCAACATCATCGGCGGTCGTGTTCTCGTTGTTTTTGAAAACATCCGGCAGTTTCAGCAAAATCTCAAACCAGTTGTTCGGAACAGGAATCCTCATGTTGTCGGCCATTTGCTTGATTTGCCAATAGTAGTTTTCCACAACTGCGGTGTTTATCTGGTGTTCCTCGTTTTCCAAAGCGTTTTCCACATACAGGGCAAAGTCAACCTTTCCGCGTTCCAGACGTCTGGCAATTATATTGCGTATTTCCAGGTCCTTTTCACGATATTGAGGGGCAACACGCATGGACAAGTCCAGTTGTTTGCTGTTCAGCGATTTTATTTCGGCTATTATTTTGTTTCCTGCAAGTTCGCAGTCGGCTTTTCCGTAGCCAGTCATGGATTGTATCATAATTATTTATCGGTTTATTTGTTCGGTTTGCAAAGATAGGGATTTATTTTGATGTCATAATCTCCAATATCAATTTGTCCGTTTCCTGCATGCCTTTGCTTCCAATCAGCGTCAGGTTATGGATACACTTGTCTACATCATCGTCCACGATACCCTCCAATGATGTCACGCACTGGTTTTTCATGGCCAGCACGGCCGACATGACTGCCGTGCTTACACCGCTTGCTACTTTCAGTGAACAACTCGGCTTGGCACCATCGCATATCATACCGGTCAGATTGGCAACCATGTTCTTGACGGCATATGTGATTTGCCTGTAGTCTCCGCCCATGAGATAGGTTATGCCGCAACTGCTTCCTGTAGCAGCAACAACACAGCCACACAGGGCGGACAGACGTCCCAGACTCTGTTTTATGTATATGACGGTCAGATGACTCAGGGTCAGGGCGCGGATCAGTTCCGCTTCTGTTTTATGTTTGTCTTCGGCATAGACCAGGACCGGAATTGTTGCTGAAATACCTTGATTCCCGCTTCCCGAATTGCTGATTACGGGAACCATGGCACCGGCCATACGGGCATCGCATGCCGCTGATGTATAGGATAAAATCCTGGAAAATGTGGTGTCGCCGAAAACACTTTGCGGTTCGGATTTCCCGTCATCGATAATTTTTCCCAAAGCATGTCCGCATGTATGTTGGAAGGAATAACGGGCGGCGGCCTTGTTCACGCGTGCTGTTTCCAATATGAAACGGAGATCATCAAGCGGAGTCTCCATGGCAAAATCATAAACTTGCCGCATGGTCAGCGACGGTTCCTCCGTCTGTTCGTTTGCATTTGCGGAGGAGCGTTTGTCCAGCAGTACCTCATCATTTTTCCGGATATACGTGAAGTTTGTATGTGCGCCTGAAATGACAACGGTTGCCTTGTCGGTTCCTGCCGCGCAACAGGTTTCTATGTAAAGCATCTCCTGCGTATCTTTCACATCAACCTCGATACGTTTTTCCGCAATGTATTTTTTACCTTCCTCAACAGCTTGTGGCGTGCAGTCCTTCAATACTTCCAGCTGATATTCGCTTTTGCCGATTAACGCTCCCAGCGCAATGGCAATGGGTAACCCGATCATGCCTGTCCCGGGAATACCTACGCCCATGGCATTTTTCAGCATGTTGGGACTTAAATGTACCTGTATATTTTCGGGCATATGGCCCAATGTTTCCGTTGCTTTGGCTACACACAAGGAAACAGCAACCGGTTCCGTGCAACCGACAGCCGGAATAACTTCGCTTTTAATCAGTTCAATAATTTCTTGAGTGTTCATATCTGTTTGTTGTTACTTTTTTTCCGGAGAATGATCCATATGATAACCGGTGCACCGAACAATGCGCTGACTGTGCTGATTGGCAGAGGGTAGGTGAAAAGCTGGGATATTACATCACAAACAAGCAACAGACATGCTCCGCACAAGGCGGAAGCCGGCAATATGATGCGATGGTTACTGGTCTGGAACAGCCCGCGGGCTATATGCGGAATGGCAACGCCGATAAAGGCAATCGGTCCTGTGAAAGCAGTTATGCCGCCAGCCAGCAATCCTGTCGATATGACAATCAGCAACCGGATGCGTTTTATGGAGATGCCCAGGCCACGGGCATAATTCTCTCCCAGCAGAAAACCGTTCAACGGTTTGACCAAAGCAAGTGCGAGCAAAAGACCAATAACCGTAACCGGCACAAGGAAAAGCATTTGTTCCCATGTAACAGCACTCAGGCTGCCAAAGGTCCATATGATGAATAGTTTTAGGGAATCCGGATTGCTGTAGTTTTGCATGACATTGACCAATGCGCCGGCAATGTTGCCGAACATGATGCCGACTATCAGCAATGATACGGCATTTCGTATACGGAATGATACGCCCAGAACCAACAGGAGCACCGATAATGCACCGATAATGGCAGCCGTTATGATAAGCCATTCATTTTGAAGGGCAATGCCCAACAGAGTTCCTGACATCATGACGGCAGCAACACCCAGGGTGGCTCCCGAACTGACTCCCAGAATATACGGGCCCGCCAATGGATTGCGAAACAGGGTTTGCATCATTAGTCCGGAAACGGACAGACCTGCACCGGCCAGAATTGCAGTTATAGCCTTTGGCATGCGAATGTTTATGATTATCTCCCTTGTTATGCTATTCGCTTCTCCCCCGAACATCATCCGCATAATTTCTGATAGAGGTATGTCAACACTGCCGAACATTAAATCTGCCGCAAAAAGGCAGATGACCATTAATGAAATTCCTACAAATAAACAAGTTTTCTTTTGCATGCCAGTATGTGCCGAAATCTTGACAAAGATACGTGTTTTATGGCATATTCCGTATATCTCCGGGGATTTTCCGGCTATTTTGGCTGTCCGGTTATTGGAAATGACAAAAAAAACGGGCGGAAATTTCCGCCCGTTGATAAACTATTGCTCCAGTATCCTCATATAATTGCAAAATCGATGACTTCCTTGATGTCATGCACATAATGGAATGTCAGACCTTTTACGTATATCGGTTTGATTTCTTCCACATCTTTGCGGTTGTCGTTGCAGAGCACGATATCCGTAATTCCGGCCCGTTTGGCTGCGAGTATTTTTTCCTTGATGCCGCCCACCGGCAAAACTTTTCCACGCAACGTAATTTCACCGGTCATGGCCAGATTTTTACGTACCTTGTGTTTTTTCAGTGCGGAAACCATGGCTGTTGTTATGGTAATCCCTGCCGATGGTCCATCCTTGGGTATTGCACCTTCCGGCACGTGGATATGGATGCTGTTCGTCTCAAACAGGTTGGCATCTATGTCCAACTCCTTTGCATGCGATTTTATGTATTCCAATGCCAAAATGGCGGATTCCTTCATGACATCGCCCAAATTACCGGTCAAGGTCAGTTTGGGTGTCTTGCTGGGGCTCAGGCTGCATTCAATGAACAGGATTTCGCCGCCGACTTGTGTCCATGCAAGGCCGGTAACTATGCCATAGTAGTCATTACCTTCGTATTTGTCACGGCTGAAACGCGGTGCACCCAGATAGTTTTTTATGTCTTCTGCCGTGAGGTTGATATTATATTCCTCTTCCATGGCAATTTTCCGGACTACTTTTCTTATAACGCTCTGGATCTGGCGGTTCAGTTCCCTGACGCCTGATTCGCGGGTGTAGTCATCTATGATTTGTCTGATGACAGCCTTGCTGAACCGGAGTTGTTCCGGTTTGACGCCATGGTTTTCCAGTTCCTTCGGAATCAGATGTCTGCGTGCAATTTCTATTTTTTCTTCCAGCAGATAGCCGCTCATTTCTATCATTTCCATACGGTCCAGCAACGGACGTGGAATGTTGTTGATATTGTTTGCCGTGGCGATAAACAGTACTTTCGACAAATCGAAATCGGCATCCAGGAAATTGTCATGGAATGCGTTGTTCTGTTCCGGGTCAAGAACTTCCAGAAGGGCCGATGACGGATCGCCTTTGTAGTCGGCACTTACCTTGTCTATTTCATCCAGCACAAATACCGGATTGGCGGACTTGGCCTTTTGCAGGTTCTGGATAATACGTCCCGGCAATGCTCCGATATACGTACGCCTGTGTCCGCGTATTTCTGCTTCATCGTGCAATCCGCCTAATGACATGCGGACGTACTGCCTGTTCAGGGCGCTGGCTATTGATTTTCCCAAAGATGTCTTGCCGACTCCCGGAGGGCCATACAGGCAGATGATAGGCGATTTCATATCTCCTTTCAGTTTCAGAACGGACAGGTATTCCAAAATACGCTCTTTGACTGTTTCCATGCCGAAATGGTCGTGGTCCAATACTTTTTGAGCATGCTTCAGGTTGAAGTTGTCTTCCGTATATTCGTTCCACGGCAGGCTGAGCATGGTTTCTATGTAGTTCAGCTGTACCGAATAATCAGGCGAGTGTTGCGATATGCGTTCCAGCTTGGCAAGTTCCTTGTCAAATTGTTCGGCCACCTTGGCATCCCATTTTTTCTGTTTGGCACGTTCACGAAAATTCGCGACATCTTTTTCCGGTGTTGAACCGCCCAGTTCCTTTTGAATGGTCTGCATTTGCTGTTGCAGGAAATATTCGCGTTGCTGGCGATCAATGTCTTCCTTGGCTTTGTCCTGGATGGACATTTTGATTTCCAGCAATTGAGCTTCCTTGTTCAGCAGTTCCAATAACTGATAGGCGCGTTCTTCTACCTTGTCTATGGCAAGCAAGCGCTGTTTTTCGGCCAGGTCAATGCCGAAATTGACACATATGTAGTTGACCAGTGCAATGGGACTGTCTATGTTGCGTAATGCAAATGTTGCTTCCTGTGGAACGTTACCGATATTGTTGATGATTTTGATGGCAGTATCACGTATGTTGGAAACCAAAGCAACGAAATGCGTGTTATTATTCACGTCGGGAAGTTCTTCATCCACCGTTGTGACATGCGCTTTCAGATAGTTTTTCTTACCGGCCGGCTCACCGAGCAGAAAACGTTTCTTACCTTCCAGGATAATGGTGACCGAGTCGTCCGGCATTTCGAAGATGCGTACAATCTTGGCAGCGACTCCCATGGGATACAAATCGCTTATTTCCGGCTCTTCAACATTTTTGTCCAGTTGCGTGCACACGCCAATCGGCTTTTCCGCTTCATAGACCGAACGTACCAGCTTCAAGGATTTTGGCCGTGCAACCGCTACCGGAAGTAATACTCCCGGAAACAAAACCATGTTGCGTAATGGAAGGATCGGCAACACTTCACCTGAATCCAGTTCAAATTTGCCATTGTTCTGGTCATCAGATTCGTATAGTGGAAATATCTCTGTTTCGTTCATAATATCCCCGAAAACAAATTTGTCATTCATTTTATCTATCATATTCATATTCTTTGCTCTGTATCTGTCAAAATGGCATGAATTTACTCCTTTTTTGAGGACGTTTCTTCATGTTAAACTTCTTGTTGTCTTATTATCAGTTATTTATTTATAAATATTGGCTCTATACTCCAATCCTTGTGCCAAAAATGCCGACAAAACTGTTTTTGCGTTTGGATTCATGGGATAGTTTGTTGCTGGGACTGCAAAGTGTGTATCCGGTTTATTCCGCGTAAAAAGAGAGTTCTTTTGTTGATATGTGACGCTATTTTTTATAAAATGCTTATATTTGCCCGAATTTTAATACATACAGTTTTTTCCCTTTTATCGGAACGATATGACAAATTTTGTGACCCGTACGCTCAGCGGTGCCGTATTTGTAGCGGTTTTGTTTTCTTCCATTTGGTTCTCGCCTTATGTTTTTGCGGCTGTATTTGCAATTATTTCTGCTCTTGCAGTGCGCGAATTCCACAAGATAACAAACAATTACAATGAAACAAACGTGAACGTGCCGACAGCAATGTTTGCAGCTGTTGTCCTGTTTATGTGTAGGTTTCTGCGGGTAGGTGGCTTTACGGATTTGCCACTGATGGGAATTTATGTTCTGCTGGTCATGCTCGTTGCTGTTGCACAGTTATTTCTGAAACAGGCCAATCCGCTCCAGAATTGGGCATTTTTCATATTAGGCCAGGTTTTCATTGCCTTGCCGTTTTCCATGTTGAACCATATTCTGTATGTTTCAGGCTGGCAGCCTCCTGTGCTGCTGGCATTGTTTGTCACCATCTGGATGAACGATTCATGGGCATATGTATTCGGGGTCTCGTTTGGCAAGCACAAAATGTTCGAGCGTGTATCACCCAAAAAGTCCTGGGAAGGTTTTGCCGGCGGAGTAGTCATGTCGTTGCTTACCGGCGTCCTGTGCTGGTATGTCATCCCGATGTTGATTGGGCTTGAATGGCCCTTGTGGAAATGGCTGTTGTTTGCGGAAATAATTGTCATTTTCGGAACATTGGGAGATTTGATGGAGTCACTGTTGAAACGCACTGTAGGAATAAAGGATTCCGGCAATCTGATTCCCGGACACGGCGGTTTGCTTGACCGTTTTGACAGTATGTTGCTGGCTGCTCCTGCCATTTATGTTTTCTTATTGTGGTTTTCCTGATTGAATTTGATTTAAAAGTTTGTTTTTCAGAAGTTTATTCTTGTTGAAAAGCTTGCTTCACAGATGTACGAACAGGTGGTGTATGGTGAAATTACATATGTATTCGTATTTATACATGTGAAATATAAGATTCCTTTTTGCCATGCTACGGCTTCCATACATGTATGGTGTGTTTTCCTCCATAGTCTTTTCATATTTCTGACACTCAATCCAGTTTTTCCCAAACGTTGTTTTTCAGATACGGAATAATACTGATATCCGTTTTTTTTGGAAGAGCGTGTATCTGCACAGATGTCATTATCGTAGACTGACGCTTCTATGATTTTGGATATGGTATCTGCTGCAAAGGGTAGTTTGAATAACAGCTTGTCGGTTCTATGCCGTTCCTATGTTGGGGCAAGTCGGACCAATCCTTCCGATATTCCAATTTTTCCCATGGATTTTAAGCGTCTGAGAATTCATTTTTTTGATTCAATCATACGACAGGGCAGAAATATGCAAAAAATGAACAATAGCTCCGATATTCATGTTCCGTTTGTGTTTAATGCGTAATGGGGCTTACTCTTGTATCTGTGAATTGCACGTTTGTGATATTTACAATTGTACAAAATATGCTGTTTCACATAAGTAAATAGAGACTATTTCCCAATTGTATGTATATGTTGATTATAATTGTAAACAATGTGATTTATAAATGTCATGCATTTGAAACTTCTGTTTCCTATATATACATTTTAAAAATAAATACCTGATAACCAATAATATATAGTGCATAACTGTAAACATTATACAAATGTTTGTTTTCCATGCTGCTGAATTATGAATATTTTGTGCATATAAAATACATGAATAAACTAATTACTTGTTTTCCAAATGATTATATTGAATAATTAATCAAGAAATCTATTTATATGACCGACAGGTATATTCCATTGAATCAGATGGATAAAAGCAGATAAGGTATCTTGCATATGCATGTTACAAAAAGTCTCTCGTCTTTACAAAAGTAAATTACTGGCTTGTGTTTTTACAATTGTATTTTATTTGCAAGTGTGAATTTCTTTACATATCTTTGTGAACTCAAATTGAGCAATATTCTGTACAAAACGCAATAAAATGGACGAAAAGGAACGGATTGAGAAAATAATGGAAACGGAAGGACTGAACGCCACGCAGTTCGCCCTTGAAATAGGAATCCAGGGATCTACGCTGTCGCACATATTGAATGGCCGTAACAAGCCGAGTCTGGATGTGATTAAGCGCATATTAAACCGTTTCCGTACTATTAGTTCCGATTGGCTTATGCTGGGAGTTGGTTCCATGTATCGTTCGGGCGGACAGGCCCAACAGTCATTTCCGTTCGATATCAAGCCTCAATCGCCTTCTTCCATGTCTGATATGGCCCAGCGGCAGAATCAGGATGAAGCGGTCCCGGAGCCTTCTTTTGAGGCAAAAGAGCGGAAATATATTGCGGAAAGCAGGCCGGCTGCTACGGCAAGCAATGTTCCTGTAAAAAACATTACACGGATAGTTGTGTTTTATTCGGACAATTCGTTTGATGAGTTGGTTAAACAATAGCTTCCGAGAGCTTCAGAACAGATATCCTATTTTTATATACAGATTGAACATTTTGTCGTTATCCTGCTTGTTCAATGGGAGCGCGTAATCAACCGAAACGACAAAATTCTCGTTCATGGCGGCTTTAAGGCCTATTCCTGCGGCCATGTGCGGCCTGTAAGTTCCTGATTCAGTAAAATAATCGTTGTAGGCATCCTGCTGTTTCTTGTTTTCGTTGTTGGTGGCAATGGCATTTTGCAATTTATCGGCATCAATATGGTATGGCTGTACCACCATGCCTGCATCAAGGAAGGGTGCGAGTCCTATGTAAAAATGCTGGCGGATAAAATCAAATTTTACGAGCCGTGTGCGTAATTCGATATTTGCCATGGCAACGCCACGAGCCAGAATTCTGTTACGCATAATGCCACGCAAGGAATTTCCGCCTCCCAGCGCTTCATAGAGGCTGCGCTGGAAGAACAGTGTATTTTGGTAACCGTTCAGGTAAAACGGGGCATTACCGGCCAATGATGTCTGTATTCCGAGGCGGTAGGCAAGCACTACGTCTTTTTTCCAAATAGAAATATAATGTCTGAAGTTGGCATTTAGCAACAGGTTATTATAGCTTTTCTGCTGTCCGAAGGCTGCTGAATAGGTGAGAAACAGATCCGAATATATGCCACGTGACGGATTTGCCCTTATGT
This sequence comes from uncultured Bacteroidales bacterium, assembly GCA_944321895.1. Lineage (GTDB taxonomy): Bacteria > Bacteroidota > Bacteroidia > Bacteroidales > Paludibacteraceae > CALUNA01. Next base: position 12,603 of record CALUNA010000026.1, read on the forward strand.
CACGGCTGTCGTAACTTAGGCCGCCACGTATGTACGGATGCCAGCCGCCGTTTTGTTCTTCAGGCTGTATGAGTCCCCAATCGATGTATTTTTGATACAAACCATCTGTTTCCGGCAGCAGGTTTTCCTTCTTACCTTTGTTTAACAGATTAATATCCACATTGTCAATCATGTATCCCAAGACACCCAGACCGGCATTCCACTTCAGGTGTCCGATTATTGTTCCTTCCATATCGGCGGCTGCCCGGAACAGGTCGCTCCGGTATTTGTAGAAGACACGGCTGATGTATTTTTCCGATCCGTATTTTTCGTTTTGCCATTCCGGCTGATATACAGACTGATACCCGTTGTATCCATAAAAATCACACAGGGCGTTGGGAATGTAGGAGATGTCTGCGCTTAACCTGTGATTGGGAATCAAGTATTTGGAGTCGTAAAAAAAGCGGAACAGTCCGGAACGTTTGGTCGTGTAGGAGGCTTCAACGTAAAATGAATGCAAGTATTCAGGATAGGTTGTACCATCACCATAATAATAGATGTTGGTCAGTGCGCCATATTGGAAACCGAGGTCGGCGTCATAGGAAACGCTTGGCAATGCACCGAAGTTCCAGCCTTTTTTTACCTTTTTCTCCACAATGGTGTCCTGTTGGACGCCGACTGCATTTGCTGTTGGGAAAAAAGCAATACAGCAGCCAATCAGAAATTTTCTATATGGTTTTTCCATGAAACAGATGCTATAATGAACTTAAAACGTATGCAACCATGGCACCAAGATATGTTCCGACGGCATAGCCCACCAAGCCTATGATAATGCCGCTAATCAGGACTTTCTGGTTGCCCATGGCTCCGGCAACGGGCGGTATAAATGGCGGTGAGCACAGCAGACCGATTGAGGCCACGCCGAACAAGTCGCCGCTGATTTTGAAGATGCGGCAAAGCAGCAAATGAATGCCTACAGCCACCAGCATGATGTACAGGACAAACAACAATAACGAAATAACCGATGTGTTAATTCCGTATATGTCGAACTGTGATGCCACTACGATGCTGAATATCAGAATGAAAAACATGCCCAGTTCGAAAGTCTTCGGCAATTCTCTGATTTTTTTGTTGAATGATGCGGCTATTGCCAGCGTGGTTATGGTCAGGATGATGACCAGTTCGTTCAGCTTTCCAGTTGTCAGGAAGGACAGACCGGCTCCTATAGCCAGAAAAAGTATGGAAAGGCCAAGTCCCAGCATCATTTTCGGAAATGTTTTCCGTTTGAGCATGCCATGATAATTTTCTACGCCGTTTGTTTCATAACCGGCAATGGTATCGGTATTAATCGTAATGGCTTCATCAGGAAAGGGCAGCCATTTCCTGAACAGTTTGTATCCGCCGCCGACAATAAAGACAAGCAGCGGAAATGTTACCAGCATTTCGAAAGTATACACAAATGTAATGGTATTCGGGTCTACTTCCAGTGCAGCTCCCAGGGCATAAAAGTTCATGGTTCCGCCGGTATAGATTCCGGTCATCATGCCGGCCACATCTGCCAGATCGTCAATTCCGGAATTCCTGAAAATAAAGAATGCGGAAATGACGGCAACCAGGATGGCAATCAGTCCTCCTGCCAGCGCCAATATGGTTTTCGGTAATGATTTTGTCCAGAGTTTGAAATTGGAACTGAACAGCATGAGCGGGATGGCAATCGGTACGGCAAGGTTCATGATCCATTTTTGTATGCCGGCCAATGTTTCTGCATCGGCTGTTTGACCGAAGTCTGTCATTCCGGTAAGTGCCATGATAATGCCGACAGCATAGGCCAGAATAACGGTTCCGACTTTCTGGAAGAGTTTATAGCGTTTGAACAAAAATATGATAAGCAGGGGAAACAGCAGGTAGATTGCCGTTATGATATAAATTCTCATGGGAATAAAATTAGTCGGGTTAATATGTTCATATTTTGCAAAGATAATAAGATTTTCTGAAAATCCGCCCATGTTATTTCATATGTTTTTGCAGTTGGTTGGGAGTCAATTATTTTTCATGTCAACAAAAAAGACAACCCGGTTTCGGATTGTCTTTCGTTTTTATGTCGTTTTTTATTGCTGCGGACTTCGATAGCCGTTGAAAAATTTTTTGAAGAACAGCCATTGATAATCAATCGAATTGTTCCAATATTCTCCATTGTGGCTTCCGGGGCGAATGATAAAGTCGTGGTTTATTTTACGTTGGTCCAGGGCTTCATGGAAGTTTTTGTTCACCTCCAGAAAGAAATCATCCCTGCCGCAATCGATAATCAGTGCCAAATCACCGTTCTGGATGCTGTCCAGCTGCGTAATGGCGGCGTGTTTGTTCCAGCGGTCCTGATTTGCTGTTTCTTCTTCCAACTGGTCCTTCATGTTCCAGTTGTTCGGGAACGGGCGTATGTCCAAACCGCCGCTCATGCTTCCGGCTGCTCCGAAAACAGATTTATGTCTTGTTGACAGATACATGGCGCCGTGTCCTCCCATGCTGAGTCCTGCAACGGCACGTCCTTTCCGGTCGGCAATGGTCGGGTAGTGCGTGTCGATAAAATCAATCAGTTCTGAGGCTACGAATGTTTCAAACTGGCTGTCCGGACGTGTCGGGCTGTCCCAGTACCAGCTGTTTTCTCCGTCCGGGCATACGACAAGAATGCCTGCCTCATCGGCCATTTGTGGCAGTTCCGGTTTGAGTGCCAGCCATGATTTTTCGTTGCCGGTATGTCCGTGCAACAGATAGAGTACCGGGCATTTTTGTCCGGAAACGGCTTGTTCCGGAACAACTACAACAACGGGTATATCACGTTCCATTTTCGGGCTGTTTACGTACAGGCTGTCGATGCGTGCTGCTTGCAGGCCGGTAACGAGGAGCCATGTGGCAATAATAGCTAAGGTTGTTTTTTTCATAATGTTGTCTGTTGAAAAGAATGCGCCGGAAAACGCCGTTTCCAGTCGTTTGTCCGGCGCGGTGTCATGTCTGTTATTCTTCGATCAGCGATTTTCCTGTCATTTCGGCAGGTTGTGCTATTCCCATGATTTGGCAAATGCTTGGTGCCACATCGGCCAGGATTCCGTCTTTGACGCGTGCGTTTTTGTTTTCTGAAACATACACGAACGGCACGGGATTCAGCGAGTGTGCCGTATTGGGTGTTCCGTCTTCATTTTCCGCGTGGTCGGCATTACCGTGGTCGGCAATGATAATCACCTCATAACCGTTGCGTTTGGCTGCTTCCACCACTTTTTCGACGCAAGTGTCAATGGTGCGCACAGCTTTCTCAATGGCGGCATATACGCCCGTGTGTCCTACCATGTCGCCGTTTGCGAAATTCAGGCAGACAAAGTCGTATTTCCGCGTGTCCAGTGCGTTGGCAAGTGCATCGGCCACTTCCGGTGCGCTCATTTCCGGTTTCAGGTCGTAGGTTGCCACTTTGGGCGACGGAATCAGGATGCGGTCTTCGCCTTCAAATTCATTTTCGCGGCCGCCGGAGAAAAAGAACGTCACGTGCGCGAACTTCTCGGTTTCTGCGATACGCAGTTGTTTGAGTCCGGCTTTCGATACGATTTCGCCCAAGGTGTTGTGAACGTTTTCCTTGTCAAACAGAATGTGCAGACCCTTGAATGTCGAGTCGTAGGGTGTCATGCAGTAGTATTCCAGCGGGATGGTGTGCATGCCGGCTTCGGGCATATCCTGTTGCGTCAGTACGATGGTCAGTTCCTTGGCGCGGTCGTTCCGGTAGTTGAAGAAAATAACCACGTCGCCGCTTTCAATTTTCGCAACCGGATTGCCTTGTGCATCCACGGCAACGATAGGTTTGATAAATTCATCCGTCACATCCTGGTCGTAGGAAGCCTGCATGGCTGCCACGAGGTCGGTTGCCGGGGTTCCGATACCGTTGACCATCAGGTCGTATGCCAGTTTGATGCGTTCCCAGCGTTTGTCGCGGTCCATGGCGTAATAGCGCCCTATGATGCTGGCTATCTTGCCTGCCGACTGTGCACAATGGTTTTGCAAGGCTTCGATAAAGCCTTTTCCGCTGTGTGGATCAGTGTCGCGTCCGTCCATGAAGCAGTGGATGTAGGCCTTGTCCAAACCGTATTCCTTGGCTATGTCGCAGAGTTTGAACAAATGGTCAAGCGAGCTGTGTACGCCGCCATCCGAAACCAGTCCCATGAAATGGATTTGCTTGTGGTTGTCGCGGGCGTAGCTGAATGCTCTGATAATTTCCGGATTTTTCAGGATGCTGTTGTCGCGGCAGGCTATGTTGATTTTTACCAAGTCTTGATATACAATGCGGCCTGCGCCGATATTCAGGTGTCCTACTTCGGAGTTGCCCATTTGCCCGTCGGGCAGTCCGACATTCTCGCCGGAGGCCTGCAACTGTGAGTGTGGATAATTTTTCAGCAGGCTGTCCCAATAGGGTGTAGGAGTGTTGAAAATTACGTCGGCATGGTTGTGTTTACCGATTCCCCAGCCGTCCAGAATCATTAATAAAGCTTTTTTGCCCATAATCGTATATTTTTTTGAGGTTTTATTTTCTGATTTCAGGCTGCAAAAATACAAAAAAACCGGTAACTATTGTCCGTTGCCTGCTATTAAAATCCATCTTGGTTTCTGTCGTTTTTTCAACTCTTTTTCGTCGGTAAAATATATTTTGATATTTTATGGTTTTTTATTGTATTGGTGGTAAAATGCAAATACGGCGCAAATACGGCGCAAATACGAACCAAACAGGGAGGGACTTTTAAGCCTATTATTTAATACTTATTTGCAAATTGGTGAATATTAGGCTATTTTTTAACGGCTATTAATATGCTAAATAGCCTGTTTTTCCCGTCATTTTTCAGCGGTTGTAGTTGCAAACTCGTATCGTACTGCTCCATTGCCTATGTTTCTTATTTTTTTCCGAAAACGTTCTTCTGAGGCTTTGTTGAGCAGTACATCCAACCGACAGTCGGTTTCGTAATTGCTTTGCAGGATACGTGCGTTTTCTTCCTTTACTGCACGCATGACATCGTTCATGAACGGGTACTCGAAATGCAGCGAACAGGGTAGCTGTATTTCTTTTTGTATTGCTTCGGCTGCATTTAGCGCGTCGGCGGCGGCTTGTTTGTAGGCGGTGATTAGTCCGCTTGTGCCCAAAAGTATGCCACCGAAATACCGCACGACAACGACCAGCACATTGGTCAGCCCGCGGCTGTTTATTTGCCCGAGGATGGGTTTCCCAGCCGTGCCGGATGGTTCTCCGTCATCATTGGCGCGATAGTCCAGCCGGTCGGCTCCGAGCATGTAGGCATAACAGACGTGGCGCGCATCGTAATACTCCTTGCGGTATTGCTCCAGGATGGTTTTGATTTCTGCAACGGAGCTGACGGGCATGGCAAAGGCAAGGAACTTGCTGCCTTTGTCCTTGTAAATGCCTTCCGCACGTGATGATATGGTCAAATAACTGTCTGCCAAAATAATATTGTCTAAAAGAGTAGGGGAAACATGCTTTTTCATTCCACCGATTGCAAAGATACGGATTTTTTGGTTACTTTTGCATAAACATTCGGCGGACGGTTCGCCAGCCGGATATTTATATTTCTTTGAACCAAGGTTTTAAATATATTTTTCTATGACTATTTGTGCCATTTCCACTCCCAACGGAACCGGCGGAATTGCCGTGATACGTGTTTCCGGACCGGATGCGGTTTCTGCCGTGTCCACGATATTCCGCCCGAAAAATGAAGCCCATGTATTACGCGACCGCCCGGGGTATTCCATGACTTTCGGCAGCATTGTGCAGCCGGATACGAACGAAGCGGTCGATGAAGTTGTGGTGTCGCTGTTCAGGGCGCCGCACTCGTTCACCGGCGAGGATGTGGTTGAGATTTCGTGCCACGGTTCGCTCTACATACAGCAGGAAATACTGAAGCTGTTGGTGCAAGCCGGTTGCCGATTGGCGCGTCCGGGCGAGTTTACACAACGGGCTTTCCTGAACGGGAAAATGGACTTGAGCCAAGCCGAAGCCGTGGCTGATGTGATTGCCTCGACATCGGCGGCAGCCAACCGCCTGGCCATGAACCAGATGCGGGGCGGTTTCTCCACGGAATTGAACCGCTTGCGCGAAAAACTGCTGAATTTCACCTCGTTGGTGGAATTGGAGTTGGATTTTTCGGAAGAGGAAGTGGAGTTTGCCGACCGCGGACAATTGCGGCAGTTGGCGGACGAAATACACCGTGTGATTGAAAAATTGTGCAATTCGTTTGCCCTCGGCAATGCCATCAAGAACGGCATTCCGGTGGCCATTGTCGGCGAAACCAATGTGGGCAAGTCTACATTGCTGAACTTGCTGCTGAACGAAGACAGGGCCATTGTGTCCGACATACACGGCACCACGCGCGACACGCTGGAAGACACCGTGAACCTGAACGGCATACAGTTCCGTTTCATCGATACGGCCGGCATCCGCGACACGACCGATGCAGTGGAAAACATGGGCATAGAGCGCACTTACCAGAAGATAGAGCAGGCGAGGATTATCCTCTGGTTGGTGGACTGTACGGCGGTTACGGAGCATATCGAGTGGCTGGCCGACCGCATCATACGTCGCTCGGAGGGTAAGAAACTGATTATCGTTTTCAACAAGATAGACAAGATAGAGCCTGACGAACGGCAGATTCTGGAGCAGTTGTTCCAGCCGTATCCGGCGGAACGGATTTATATTTCGGCCAAGAAACAAATCAATACGGAAGAACTGACACAAGCGTTGATACGTGCCGCCCAGATGCCCGAAATGAGCGAAAACGAGGTGATTGTTACGAACCTGCGGCACTATGAGGCGTTGAACAAGGCATTGCAGAGCATCACCCAAGTGCAGGAGGGTTTGCAGGCCAATATCCCCGGCGACCTGCTGGCGCAGGACATACGCGAGTGTATGCACTACTTAGGCGAAATTACCGGCCAGATTTCCACAGACGAGATTTTGGGGAATATTTTCAGCAAGTTTTGCATCGGGAAGTGATTCAAAACACTGACAATCAATAAATTATTAAAATTGAAATGTAAGACTCTGATAGAAAAACAACTTAAATAAGAAGCCAAATAAGTTGTTGCGAGATCCACATTTTCTCTTATTTGGTTTATTTTTTCGCATTTTTATCCCCGTTTGTTTCCCGAGAATCAATAGGGACAAGATAATAACCATTTTGATATGACAGAGAAAACAACAGCGCAAAAGGACTGGTCAAACTTTGTGAGAAAAAAGTTAATTATTTCCGGTAACAAAATGCAACTACAATAACTCAAATATCATTTTGTGTATATGCGTTTTCATTTACATAAAATACTGACAATCTTATCCATAGTAATATATCCTTGTTATGCCTATTCTCAAAATAGTGTAAAAGGAAGTATCAAGGATAACTATAATAATAGCATAACCGGTGCGGCAATAGCTATGCAATCTCTAAATGACACTCTCTTCGTCAGGGGGTGTATCTCGGATAATAATGGAAAGTTTCAGATTGATGATTTGCCATCCGGTGATTACAGACTATCTGTCTCGTGTTTAGGTTTTACTTCTTATGCAGCAGACATTAGCTTGAAACAGACTACAATGCTTGATGATATAGTTCTTAAAGAAAAGGCAGAGAAATTGGATGAAGTGGTTGTCAAAGGCAATTCAAGGATAGAAAAAGCAGAGAAGTCCATATTGATACCAACGACATTGGAGAAAAAGCATAGTGTCAACGGATTCGATTTGTTGAGTGTCATGCAGATTCCGGAACTTGATGTTTCTTCTGATTCCAAAAGCATATCAACTGTGACAGGCGGCGAAGTCGTCGTCTGTATAGACGGAATGGAAGTCCTACAGGAGGAAATGAAAACCCTATTGTCAAAGAACATCCAAAAGATAGAATATGTACGTTCTCCAAGCGGCAAGTATGCAGGGAAAGCGGGCTTGATTAACATCATAACCAAGCCGAAGGATTTCGGAGGCAATGTATATGTGTCTGCCAAGCAAGGATTTATCTATAAAAATGGAGACTATACTGCATTTACTGATTTCACAAAAAACAAATGGAGTTTCTCTCTGACAGCTTCTGGTGACTGGTCGCGTTATTCCAGTTATACCGAGGGTAATGAACATTTCACATTTCTGGACGGGAAAGAGTTGTCACGCAACATCACCAACCAAAGTTCGTTGTATAAGGACAATAACCAGGCAATAAGACTGAAAGTGACATCTGCCGGTGATAATTACAAATTCAATTCATATATCTCATTGAATAGACAGGAGCAACCGGGTAACGAAGTTATACAAAATACATATTATACCGGTTTTATCGAAAGTCAGGCAGAAAAAAACAAGAATTCCTCCGGAAGAAATCTGTCTCCCTCATTTTATGCAAATTATTCTGTCGATCTTCCCCATAATCAAAGTCTGGGAATAACCGGAGCGGCTTCGTTTGGCAAGAATAAGTATTCAAGCCTGTATAATGAAAATAATCAGGTCATTTCATCCATGGTGAATGAAGACAATTATGGTATATCTGCAGATGCCATGTATGCCAAATCATTCAAGAATAATATGAGATTTGCGGTAACACTGTCTCATGACCACATGACATATAAGGATGTCTATAGCGGTTCATCCGAAGGAACCCAGAGATTATCAACCGATGTAAGCCAGGGACTTTTGGAGTTCAGTCATTCCGGCACAAAATATTATTATTATGTGTCTGCCGGTTTGGCAAATTCACATATTGTACTGAATGGCAAAGCCTATAATTATTCTAATCCGGTCGCCTTTTATGGCGGGAATTATGCTTTCAACAGCAATCATTCATTGAATCTGAACGGATACTTCGTACATACATTGTTCGATCCATCCAATAAAAACTCTATGACCGTGCCGGTATCCTTCTTTGAAAGTGTCCAGGGCAATCCTGATGCAGAGCCTTTGAAGGCATTCGGAAACATTGTATCCTACAATGGACAATTCGGGAACTTCACATTCAATGCCTCTTTCAACGGTTATATGTATTTTGATAACATGGTTCATAAATATTATGCTGACAATGACATCATTTATAATACCACGGTCAATGACGGTACTTTCTATGGTAATATGTTGACAGCAACACTGACTTATGGAGCATTCAACAACACTTTGCGATTTAGCGCTACAGCTATTGAAGAATACAATATGGTACGTGGGGATATTTATGACTTGTCAAAAAACATTCTTAGAGCAAAACTTTCTGCGACTTATCTTCTAAAAGGCTGGAGATTCAAATTCAATTACCGTACCCCATACAAGGCAATCAATATCCGGGGGCCTTATTTTGTAACAAATAAGCCAGTGTATGAATTGCAGGTAGGCTGGACCCATAAATCTTGGGATATTGAAGCTTTGGTAAGAAATCCTTTCAGCAAATATTACAAAGAACATATAACCATGGATTACGGATGCTACAATCAGGATACCTGGACATTCAGTGAGCCAAACGGGTGCAATGTAGCATTAAAACTTACTTATAGTTTCAGTTATGGCAAAAAGACAAAACGTGGTGACATTACTGTTGATAAATCCACTAAGGATGCTATCCTGAAGGGGGATTGACAATGGTTATATAAAGATTCTGTTTCCAAAAATAAGTATAAATTGGTTCATAATGACACTGTCCAAAATTTTGTGTAAATGGAAACAGGATTCAGTTATGAGTTTTCTTATACCTGGATTCTGTTTTCAAAAATAAGCATAAATTGGTTCATAATCAAGCCCCAGTTTGCAATAGGCATAGTCCATTTCTTTTCAATCTCCATGAGTGAAAGATACACGGTCTTTTTTACGGCATCGTCCGAAGGGGATGAAAGCTTTGATTTCGTGTACTTTTTGTCCATTTACACAAAATATTTAGTGCCGCCCAATAATGGGAATTGTCGGTTTGACTTATCCCTATGTCAATTGCTTAGGGGTAAGCTATTTATCATTTATTTAAGTTGCTTCAATTTGTCTTGTAGAGCTCTGTAAATACTATCTTGTGCAATTAAGAATACGGATTTAGAGTAGTTTTTCGCTCTTTCTAAGAGTTCCCTCATTGTTGCAGGTGAACGCTTCAATATCTGGACAGAAGATCTCTTTGGCCTTGATATATCGGGAACATATCTCTTCGGAAAGATTCTTTTCTTCTCCTACTATGAGCCATGATTTAATCTTGCCGGAAAGAGATTTGGGGATAGATCGTCCCTCTGGTATAGTTACAAGACCAAGGTCAACTTTTTGTTTTAACATGTTGTAGATATTCTTGTAAAAGTCTGGATATTCCTTCTGCACTTGGGAAAGAAGACGTTGGTAAAATCCGACTTGTATTGGCGATGTAAATGTGTTCTGAGGATCGTCTCCTTTCAGTTCCATGATAATCAGATCACCATCCCAACTCAGACCGAGAAAGTCCACTTCACCGTAAGTTGTTGCTACATCCTTCCTGAGACTCTTTAATGACGGCCTGAATTTGTTTTTCAAAAGATTTTTGAGTTCGGCATCTATTTGGCCAAGTATTCTCTTCTTGGTTGCTTTGTCTTTGAACCCAATCACAAGTTCCTTGTCGATTATAATGAACTCATCATTCGGTTTGTTCAAAAAAGTGTACCTGCGAGCAATCAGATTTTGGTAATATCCTTCGTTCTTTTTTCCAGTCGATTCATCCTCATAATATCTGGAAAGAATTGGATCTGTTTTCAGTTTGTCCAAAAGAGTATTCAAATGAACAGATTCAGTCGGGTTTTCGTAATATTCCGGGCAGAGGTCATAGTACTTTTTCTCGTATGAAATTTTGCTCTCTCCGGTCTTCTTTATCTTGATAATCTTGCTTGTACCACGGTAAACAGAGAACCATGAGTTGCTTTTATTGCTTCCTGTTTGGAAATCCAGTTCAGGATGGTCCTTGACATATTGTACCATCCAATGATACTGCCCGCCTTCTTTAATTTGATCAAATATGACAGGTTTCATTGTTCTGTCATAATAGAAGTCTGATGTTACGCTCTGCTTTGCCATGAGATGTCTTATTCGCTATAACGTGAATTTAATAAATTATAAGTACTTGTAAATTTGGTAATTAGTGAAAATTGTTGTAACTCTTTAATGCTGAATTACAAAGTATTACAAACAATAATCGCTATAATTACCGAGGACAAAGATATATAAATATTTTGTATTACAGATGATTTCTGTAAGTTTTTTTATGTAATGATGGCAAAATATACGCTTAAACCCATCATGAAGCGCACATATACCGTGTTCCAACAGCAGAAGACATAGGACAAAACCCGCATGTATCAATTTCGAGAACGATTAACACACAGCCATCCTTGTTCTGAATCCGCCAAACTCACGTTAAATATCGTATGTCCTTTTTGTTTTCCAAAACAGTAGCAAAACGCTCCTGCTCGCTTTTAACGATACCCAATCGTGTTGCCAATGTCCGCCATTCCTTGACGGCATCTACAGCTTCGCTAATGATTTGCTGGGCTGTCTGTTTCTGGAGCATATATTCCTCACAGGAATTCAACAATTCATTCAAATCCGATTTATTGGTAGTGCTGTTGATTAACAGGCTCTGATACTCATTATGCGTGGGATTCATATCGTATGCCGGAGACAAAGTCCATCCTTTGGCAGTCAGCAGAAAACCATGATTACGGAAATGGTCATCCGTATTACCAATACAGATATTGAACGCGACCCTGCGATACAGTTCTTGCAGATTCTCCTCCACGTTGGTGCAGTTCTGAAGTATGAAATCGACCATATCCAGATAGCCATGGCCGGTATTGGCGTTGTCACCATCATTCAAGCCCAATAGCGTCATGGCTGAAGCAAAGTGTATGCGATTACCGCCTTCCTTTCTGTCAAATCGTCGGGAAAGCAATGTATGGTATTTGTCGTTTGTGAAGATTACTCTTGTCTCTGCTGCGTGT
>CALUNA010000027.1 GCA_944321895.1 uncultured Bacteroidales bacterium
GGGGGGGGGGGTAAAATTAACTTACATGGCGTGCGGAAGCCTTTGTGCGACTTCGGGCAAGACGGGTATGTGTAGTTTTTTGCCATGTACGTTTTGTTTTGCCTGCAAAAGTAAGCATTTTTTTTAGAAATTCAAGGCTTTTGGGTGGTGTTTTTTTGCACGTGGTTGCCATTATTGGAGCCGTTGTGTGAAAACCCGCCCGGACGTTGCAGTCCGTCGGGTGGTGTGTTCCCGCAAAAAACATCCCTCCCGGCAGGAAACAATGTCCTTGCGGGGAGGGATTGCCATAAGCAGAAAGTCATGCCGTTATTTCACCATGACTTTCTGTACCTGGTCGGCCACTCGGACGATGTACATGCCGGGGGGCAGCTGGATGTTGCGTGCCGTGCCGCAATAGGCTATGCGTCCGCGCGCGTCATAGACAATGGCGGGTGCTTCCGTGCCGGTTATTTGCAAGCTGCCGTGCGTGCCGATGGCGCGGAACAGGTTGCTGGCGGTCGTGCCCAGGTCGGTCGTGCTTTCGGGGGCGAAGGTGGCCGTGAGCGCAATGTCTTCGGTTACGGTGATGGTGCGCCTGGCGTTGGTGTCGCCGTCGCTCCATTGCACGAACGTGTAGCCCTCGTTGGCGGCAGCCTTGATGTCGGCTTCCGTGCCGTAGTCGTATATGCCATCACCCAGCACGCTGCCCATGTGCCGGCATCCGTCGGCCACGTTGAGGGTAACGGTGCATTTTTTCGCCGTCCATACGGCATAGAGCGTTACGTTGCCGTTGTTTTCGGCGGTCAGGTTGATGACTTCCTGCCTGTCGTCGTATGCTTTCATGCCGGTGTTTTGTCCGGCCCATCCGGCAAAGTCGCATCCCGTGCGCGTGTAGTTGTTCGCGGCCAAAGGTTGGGCTACATCGTAGGTGAACGCCTGCGGTTCCATGCTGCCCTGGGCCTCGTCGGTGTTCGGGTCGAAGGTTACAGTATAGGTGTTTGCCGTCCAGCGGGCATACAGGGTCATGTCTTCCGTGAGTATGGCTTCGCCCTGTACGGCTTCGCCGCCGTTTTGTGCGGTGTACCATTGTGCGGTGTATCCCGTGCGTTCCGGCGCGGGCAGCGTGATTGCGGTGCCGTTGTTGCCGTAGCGGTTGTCGGCCGTTTCGCCGTCCTGCAAATGGAGGCGATACACCTTGTTGCCTGCGTCCTGCCACAGGGGGTAGCTGTCTGTCCCGATGGTTTGTCCCCATGCGGGGGATGCCATGGCATGTTGCAGTTGCCAGGTTATTTCGCCGGAGGCGAGCTGTTCCGGGGTGTATGCTTCGGCTTGTGCGGCCATGTCGTAGCCGTCGTTGCCGCCTGCGGCAGTGCCTGTCAGGTAGTAGCAGCGTTCCAGCGTTCCGGCGTTCCGGCCGGTGATGCCGCCTGTGTGCTCGTTTCCGTCTATGGCGCCCGTGCTGTAACAGCTTGTTATGGTGCCTGCGTTGTATCCGGCTATGCCGCCGCTATGGCTGTATCCGGCTATTTTGGCGGGGTTGTCGATCGGCTTCCTGGCCTCGAAGCCGTCAAAGGTCACGCTCCAGTGCTTGTCGTTCACTTCAATATAGAACAAAGCCTTGTCGGTGTGCCGCACGGGGTCGTATTCATCCCACGGGATGGTCAGGTTCAGGGTGTTCCGGTCGTAGTGCGCGCCGGTCTGGAATGCAAAGATGAAATAGACGCTCATGGTTGTCTGCCCGCTGGTGCGCGGCGTGGTCCAGAGGTTTTCGTGCCCGACGTAATAGTCTATGCCGGAGTCGTATTTTGCGATGCGTTCGTTGGATGCGCCCTGCCCGCCGCCGTACTTGACAATGAAGCCGTAGGGGAACCAGTAGCCTTCCGGGTAGTTGTAGCCGACGCCCTTGATAAGCTCACCGCTTTTATCATTGTACTGGTATTCCAGCAGGCTGACACCGCGGCTGTAATTGGAACTGTACAGCCGGCCTTGCGTGTCGTGCAGGTCGAATTTGATTTGGACATATACTTTTTCGGGCAGCGGCACATCGCTGTCTTGCCCGCCCGCGTTGCTGTTTCGGCAGGCTGTTATGTTGCCGGCATTGTATCCGGCTATGCCGCCGGCGTAATCTCCGCCCAGGATGCGGCTTGCGCCTACCGCAGTGTTGCACACGGTACCGCCCGCGCCTACATAGCCGAACAGGCCCTGGTAGTCGTTTCCTGTGCTGGTGTAGATGCCGTAAACGCCGTGTCTTTGCCCGTCAAAAGTGCCTTTGAATGTTTTTTGCGGGTCGTTGGCGGCATAGCTGCCGATGGGTGTCCATTGGTTCAGGGTGCTGCTGTTGTCGTCCCACTGCTTGTGGCCTGTGGTGTCGTTGAGCAGTATGTCCGCGCCCAGGCGCACCGTCTTGCCGCTGAACGTGTTGCCGGCGTTCACGAGCTGTGCCAGCCCGGCCAGCTGTCCGGCGGTTGTGATGGTGAAGTCTGTTTCCGCAGGGTTGTACCATCCTGTTTCGGCATTGCCATCCCATACGGCCTGTGCTTGCATGCTGTTTGCCGTTGCCAGCAGGATGGCCAGGATACCAAGAAGTATTTTTTTCATAAGTGTCAGGTTTTGTCGTATGGATAATCTTTGAATGGTTGTTTTGCGGTTGTCCGTAATAAAAAAGGGGGCATGCCCGTTGCGGGCATGTCCTCTTTGCGTTGGTTTTCTTTTCCTTTATCCGAGCATGGACAGCAGGATACCGGCGGCGACAGCCGAGCCGATAACTCCGGCCACGTTCGGTCCCATGGCGTGCATGAGCAGGAAGTTGCCTGGGTCTTCTTCCTGGCCGAGCGTTTGCGACACGCGCGCAGCCATAGGTACGGCGGATACGCCGGCCGATCCGATAAGCGGGTTTATCTTGTTTTTGCTGAACAGGTTCATGAACTTGGCCAACAATACGCCGGAAGCCGAACCGAGTCCGAATGCAAAAATACCGATGGCCAAAATGCCCAGGGTTTTCAGGTTCAGGAAGGCATCAGCCGTGGCCGTGGCTCCCACCGACAGGCCGAGGAAGATGGTGGTTATGTTCATCAGTTCGTTCTGCACGGTCTTGCTCAGGCGTTCCACTACGCCGCATTCACGCATCAGGTTACCCAGCATCAGGCAGCCGATAAGCGGTGCAGCCGATGGCAAGAGCAACGACACGAGCGTGGTAACCAGAATCGGGAATACGATTTTTTCCTTTTTGGAAACCATGCGCAGCTGGCTCATTTTGATGCCGCGTTCGGCCTTGGTGGTCAGTGCGCGCATGATGGGCGGCTGGATGACGGGCACAAGTGCCATGTACGAATAGGCCGCCACGGCAATCGGGCCGAGCAGTTCCGGCGCCAGGATGGATGTCAGATAAATGGCTGTCGGGCCGTCGGCTCCGCCGATAATGGCAATGGAAGCCGCCTCGTGCGGCAGGTATCCGAGGGCGTTCGCTGCCAGATAGGTACCGAAAATACCGAACTGTGCAGCCGCACCGAGCAACAGGCTTTTGGGGTTGGCCAACAGTGGCCCGAAGTCGGTCATGGCGCCCACGCCGACAAAGATGATACAGGGATAAATGCCGAGCTTGACACCCAGATAGAGGTAGTCGAGCAGGCCTGCACCTTTGGCAAACTCGGCCCAGTGTATGTGTCCGCCGGCAAAGAGTTCCGGCGTGTAAAGTCCGGCGCCGGGCAGGTTGGTGAGCAACATGCCGAATGCGATGGGCAACAGCAACAAGGGTTCGTACTGTTTGGCAATGGCCAGGTAGAACAGCACGAACGAGATAACGATCATGATGAGTACCTTCCATTGTTCGCCGAGGCGTGCAAATCCGGTGTCTTTTACAAAATCAACCAGGCTTCTGCCGATGCTGAGCGTTTCCTCCTGTGCGGCTTCGTTTGTGTTGTTGGCTTCAGCAGGTGCGGCTGTTTCGGCCGTTGCGACCGTTTCAGCCGGTGCGGTAGTGCCGGTTGTCATTTCCGTGCAGGAATCCGGCAACGTATTTTCCGTTCCGATGGTGTCTTGCGCTGTGACCGGTATGGTCATGCAGGCCATGAAAGCGATTGAGAGCAGTATGTTTTTCATCCTTTCCATAGGGCTTATTCAATATCAACCAATAAATCGTCCTGCATGACATTCTGTCCTTCCTTGACGTGTATCTTGCGAATGGTACAGTCTTTTTCGGCCAGGATATTGTTTTCCATTTTCATGGATTCCATGGTGAGCAGCAGATCGCTGCGCTTAACGGATTGTCCTTCCTTAACGACAATTTTTACAATGCTTCCGGGCAGCGGGGCTTTGATGCTTCCGGGTTTGGCTGCAGCGGGTGCGGGTGCCGGTTTGGCTGCAGCCGGCTTGGGCACTTCTGCAACGGGGCTGGCATCTGCCGTTTTTTCTTGCGTTCCTTCCATTTCAATGAGGCTGTCGCCTTGCATGACATTTTGTCCCGGCGTTACCATGATTCGTTTTACAACGCCATCGTTTTCGGCAATGATGTTGTTCTCCATCTTCATGGATTCTATGGTCATGATTATGTCGCCCCGGGTGACGCGTTGTCCGACGGCCACTTTTATTTCTATAATGCTTCCGGGCAGTTGTGATTTGATAATGCTGGAGGCAACCACTTTTGTCGGTGTGGCTACGGGTGTAACCTTTCCTGCCGTCTTCTTGAGCGGTGATACCGGTTTGCGTTCTTCGCGGTCTATTTTCACGGTGAAAGGTGTTCCGTTGACCTCGATTTCTGCTATATTGGGTTCTACTTCGTTCACGTTGACTTCATATTTGCTCCCGTCAATCGTAAATTTAAACTTTTTCATATCGTGTGAAATTAGAATTTGTGATTCGTTTGCTTTAACGTACTAAATTATTTATGCCATATATCTTTGAACTCCACGGGGAATAGCGGCGTTCCACGGTTTTGATGGTGATAACGTTGCTTTCTTCATCGTGCACTTCCGAATAATACAGGTACAATGCCATGGCAATGGCTGCGCTTTCGCCGGCGGTCAGGTGCACTTCGTCAAATTCTTTGTGCTCTTCGTTGCTTAAGCCGATGGGTTCCAGGATGGCTTTCGGGATTTTTACCTTTTGTCCCATTATTTTCCCGAACAGGTTGATGATGCCGACCAGCAGGCAAAGCACAACAACTACGAGCAGAAAGCCGATCAGGGTTACAATCAAGGCATTCGTCCAATTTATTGCTAATATCATAATAATTTCATTTGAAAAACGTCCTGCCGGCAGTCAATCTGCCGGCAGTCGCGTCGGTTATTATAATGGAATGTTCGAATGTTTTTTCAACGGGTTTGTGACACGTTTGGTCTGCAAAGCCTGGAATGCGCGGATGACACGGAAACGCGTGTTGCGCGGTTCAATGACATCGTCAATATAGCCCATGGAAGCGGCTTGATACGGATTCGCAAATTTCTTTTTGTATTCGGCTTCTTTTTCTTCAATGAACTTGGCCTTTTCTTCCGGATCTTCGATGCCCTTCAAGGCACGTCCTTCCAGCACTTCGATGGCACCGCTTGCACCCATTACGGCAATTTCGGCAGTCGGCCATGCATAGTTGAAGTCGCCGCGCAATTGCTTGCAGCTCATAACGATGTGTGAACCGCCGTACGATTTGCGTATGGTTACGGTAACTTTCGGAACGGTGGCTTCACCGTATGCGAACATCAGTTTTGCGCCGTGCACGATAATGCCTGCGTATTCCTGACCGGAACCGGGCAGGAATCCCGGTACATCGACCAGCGTCAGGATAGGAATATTGAATGCATCGCAGAAGCGTACGAAACGGGCGGCCTTGCGCGATGCATCGCAGTCCAGAACACCGGCCAGAATGCTCGGCTGGTTGGCTATGATGCCTGTTGAAACACCGTTGAAGCGGGCAAAGCCGACAATGATGTTGCGTGCGTAGTTGGCATGTACTTCCAGAAACTCGCCGTTGTCCACAATGCCGTTGATGATTTGCTTCATGTCGTACGGCTTGTTCGGGTTGTCAGGAACGATTTCGTTCAACGAGTCTTCCATACGGTCAATCGGATCGTGGCATTCGATTACGGGAGCTTCTTCCATGTTGTTTTGCGGCAGATAGGAAATCAGGTCGCGTATCAGGGAAATACCGGCTTGTTCATCTTCCACGCTGAACTGTGCCACACCGGATTTGCTGGAGTGCATTTTTGCGCCGCCGAGGTCTTCGGTAGAAATGTCTTCGTGGGTTACGGATTTTACGACTTTCGGGCCGGTTACGAACATGTAGCTGTTTTGTTCCGTCATCAGGATAAAGTCGGTCAGGGCCGGTGAGTAAACCGCACCGCCTGCGCATGGACCGAATATGGCTGATATTTGCGGAATGACGCCTGAAGCCAGAATATTGCGTTCAAAGATTTCGGCATAGCCGGCCAGTGAGTTCGAGCCTTCCTGGATACGTGCACCGCCCGAGTCGTTGATGCCGATAACGGGAGCGCCCATTTTCATGGCCATGTCCATGACTTTGCAGATTTTCTGGGCCATGGTCTCCGACAGTGAGCCACCGAATACGGTAAAGTCCTGGGCGAAAACAAAAACTACACGGCCGTTTATGGTGCCGTGTCCGGTTACGACACCATCGCCGAGGTATTTTTCCTTCTCCAATCCGAAGTTGGTGCAACGGTGCGTTACAAACATGTCTAATTCTTCGAAACTACCTTCATCCAACAGCATCTGGATGCGTTCGCGGGCTGTGTATTTCCCTTTTGCGTGCTGTGAATCTATACGTTTCTCTCCGCCGCCTTTCTTGGCAATGACGCGTTTTTCAATCAGTTCAGCAACTTTTTGTACGTTTTCCACTTTGTAATGTTTTAAAAGTTAGGAATTAAATGGCATATCCGGCAGGCGTGTCCGCTGCCGGATATGCTGTTTGGGTTTATTTGTTTGGATTTTCGCAGAGTTCTATCAGGACGCCGCAGGTTGATTTCGGGTGCAGGAATCCGATGTTGAGGCCTTCAGCACCCTTGCGTGGTGTCTTGTCAATAAGCTGGATGCCCATTGCTTCGGCATCTTTCAGGGCTTCGGCTGCATTTTCCACTTCGTATGCCACGTGGTGTACGCCTCCGCGCGGATTCTTTTCCAAAAACTTGGCAATGGGACTGTCTTCGGCTGTCGGCTCCAGCAATTCGATTTTGGTCTGGCCGATTCGGAAGAATGCGGTTTTTACTTTCTGGTCGGCTACTTCTTCAATGGCATAGCACTTCTGACCCAGCAGTTTCTCGTAAAAAGGAATAACGTCGTCCAATTTTGCAACGGCAATTCCTAAATGTTCAATGTGAGTAGGTTGCATAATTATTTGGTTTTAAATACAGAAAAAAATCTTTATTCAAAAGAACATGCAAAAGTACAAGAAATAATTTTGAAATCAAAATAAAAGCGCACAAATCATTTTATTGTTTTGGACAAGGTCGTTTTTGTGGCGGAAAGTGCCTGCTCCGTGACCCGGAATCCAGGGGTTGCGCATGAAAAAAAAGGACTGCCCGGAGAGGGCAGTCCTTTTTCAAGCTGATAAGTCAATGTTGCGAGGCGGTAGGTATTTCGCCTACTGCCGGTCATTTTTGCGTATAGCGCTCCCGCAGTTGTCTGGCGTATGCAATGCACGTCGGGTCTTCCGGATTGGCCAGTTCGTCCGGCAGTTCGGGAATCCTGATTTCCGTGCCGGTGGCAATTTGATCAGGATTCTGTATGGTTGCACGGTTTGCTTCATAGATATAGACCCAGAAAACAGGATTTCCGTAATACTTTTCAGCCAGTCCGTTCAAGGTTTCATCCTGTTTTAGCTGTTCCGTTGCAATGAATTTCGTGTACGTGCGTGGCTCTCCGGCCGGGTTGCCGTTTTCCGCAACCTTTCCTTGTTCCGGTTCCTGCTCTTCCCTGAGTGTTTTGGCTTCTTCCGCACTGATGAAATGGAAATCGGCCCTGCGGTTTGGCATGTAGGATTTCGGTGGTTCGGGAACGATACCGTAGCCATGGGCAATGATTCTTTCCGGTGCGATTTTCCATACGGAAACAAGCTCGTTCTTCACGGTTCTGGCGCGTCTGTCGCTCAACGATTTGTTATACGTACCTTGTCCCGTATTGTCACAATAGCCGCGGATTTCCACGTACAGTGTCGTGTCTGCCTGCATTATGGAAGCAATTTTGTGGATTGTAATCAGGGCATCGTTGCTTAGCTTGTCGTTGTCGTTGTCGAAGTAGATGCTGGCAATCTGCATTTCCGCCGGAACAGCCGTTGCCTTGGTTGCCGGTGCCGGTGCCTGGCCCGTATGGGCGCTTTCCTGTGGAACGGCAATGTAGATGGTATCAGGTTCCGGTTTGTAGACTACGACTACCGTGTCCGGCTGGCTTTCCGGTGAACTGTCTGTCATGTTGTCGTATGGAGTGAACATGGGTTCCGGATCACGCCAGTTGCGTTTGTGGTCGGCTTTGCGTGATGGAATTTTCCAACGGAAGTTTATGGTCATGTACTCCATGATATCGTTTGTCGTGCCGCCTCTGATGGGTTCGGCAAAGACCCATGAATCCAGATTGTCCTGCGTGTGCAAATGATACATGCCTTTGGCACCGATGGCAAACATGCGGCTGATGTTGAATTCCAGGGCAAAGCCTAATGGAATAACGCCGGTAATGTCCTTGTTGGAAGTGCTTTTTGCTCCGGCACTCGTGCCGAATTCTTTTCCTCCGTACGATGTGGCACCGTTGGATTGCAAGCCGTTTGGATTACTGAGCTCACAATTGAAGAAACCGATACCGCCACCGGCAAGTATGTAGAACGAGAAAATGTTTTTGGGACGTTTGGGAAACCACAGGTCCATCAAATCGATGGTTGCCAGCAATTCAATGGAATTCATGACACCAGACAGTTCGGTTTGCGGGTCCAGACTGTATTTGGCATAATAGGGTGCATGATTGTAGTGGAGGGCTACACCCCATACCGGATTTATCGAATATTCTACTCCCACTCCCAATGTCGGGCGCCATTTGGCACGTGGAAACATGTTCTTGAATGATTGTGAAAGGTCACCGGTGAACATGGTTGTTCCGGCTTCGACGGAAATGGACCACGAACCTTGTTTCCCCGCATATTCCGGTGCTTTCCAGGGGTGGATTCCTAATGTGTTGCCCGTTTCGTTGGATTCATCTTGTGCCGGCAAGGCAAATGATGTGAGAAATAACAGGCCGAGCAAGAATGTAAATTTTTTCATTTTTTGATAGTGACTACGAAACATTCAGAAATTGACCACAAAAATAGAATTTTTGTTACGGAAGAGCAAAAAAATATGCTATCAGCCTTTTTTAAATAAGAAAATTTATCATTTAATATTATTTTTGCCATCTCTACATTGCAATTTCGCGGGAAATGTAGTACTTTTGCGGCCAGATTAATAAAATGTTATCATTATGGATGTTTTACAACAAATCATGGAGCGTGCAAAATCTAATTTGCAACGCATAGTCCTTCCTGAAGGCGATGAACCTCGTACGCTGGAAGCCGCTAATATTGTTTTGAAAGAGAAACTTGCCAGGTTGATTTTGATCGGTGACCCTGCCGTTATCAACAAAATGGCCACAGAGAAAGGGTATACGTATATTTCGGAAGCTACGATTGTGAATCCGGAGACCGATCCGAAAATGCCGGTATATGCCAATTTGTTGTATGAACTGCGTAAAAATAAAGGCATGACTCCGGAAGAGGCGGAAAAACTGGCACGGAATCCGCTGTATCTGGGCTGTTTGATGATTAAAAACGGTGATGCGGATGGCGAACTGGCCGGTGCTCGTAATACGACGGGCAATACGCTTCGTCCTGCTTTCCAGATTATCAAGACAAAACCCGGCATCAGCATTGTTTCCGGTGCGTTGCTGATGTTTACGCCGGCCAAACATTTGGGCGAAAACGGATTGCTTGTTTTTGCCGATTGTGCGGTCAATCCTTGTCCTACAGCTCCAGAACTGGCACAGATTGCCGTATGTACGGCTGAAACGGCGCGTACCGTGGCTGGAATTGAACCCCGTATTGCAATGCTGAGTTTTTCAACCAAGGGCAGTGCCAAACACGAGTTGGTTGATAAAGTGGCCGAGGCTACGCGCCTGGCACATGAAATGGCACCGGAACTGATGCTGGATGGCGAACTGCAGGCAGATGCCTCCCTGATTCCTTCCGTGGGAGAGAGCAAGGCACCGGGCAGCAAGGTGGCCGGACATGCCAACGTGCTGGTTTTCCCGGATTTGCAGGCAGGAAACATCGGCTACAAATTGGTAGAACGCTTCTCGGGCGCACAGGCCATTGGACCTATTCTGCAGGGAATTGCAGCACCGGTGAACGATTTGAGCCGCGGATGTTGTGTGGATGACATTGTGAAAATGATTGCCGTAACAGCCAACCAGGCAATTAATAAATGAAAGGAGCAAGCTGTCATGAAAATACTTGTTTTAAATTGCGGAAGTTCCTCCATCAAATACAAACTGTTTGAAATGGACACCAAGCAGGTTGTCGCACAAGGAGGCATCGAAAAAATCGGCCTGAAGGATTCTTTCCTGAAAATAACACTGCCTGATGGGGAAAAAGTAACACTGGAGCGTGAAATCGCCGAACATACGGCAGGCATTGAGTTTATACTGAATACGCTGACCGATGCACGTTACGGATGCATCAAGTCTTTGAATGAAATAGATGCGGTCGGACACCGCGTGGTACACGGAGGTGAAAAATTCAACAAATCGGTATTGATTACGCAGGAAGTAATCGACAAGGTGATTGAATGCAATGAGCTGGCGCCGTTGCACAATCCGGCCAACCTGAAAGGCATTTATGCCATCCAAAAGATTTTGCCAACCGTGCCGCAAATAGCCGTGTTTGATACGGCTTTTCATCAGACAATGCCTGACTACGCGTACATGTATGCGTTGCCATACGAGTTGTACACCAAATATGGCATACGCCGTTATGGTTTCCATGGAACCAGTCATCGTTATGTTTCCAAACGCGTGTGCGATTTTCTTGGCAAGGATGCGGCTTCCAGCAAGATAATCACTGTGCATATCGGCAACGGCGGTTCCATAGCGGCAGTGGAATACGGCAAATCGATAGACACATCCATGGGCATGACGCCGGTGGAAGGGCTTGTGATGGGAACCCGTGTGGGCGACCTGGACCTGGGTGTTGTTACTTACCTGATGGAAAAAGAACACATGAGCGCGGCCGAATTCTCGGTTCTTGTGAACAAAAAGAGCGGTCTGGCCGGCGTTTCAGGCGTTTCAAGCGATATGCGCGATATTACGGCTGCCATAGCGGCAGGCAACAAGCGCGCGGAACTTGCCCGGAACATGTATGTTTACCACGTACGTAAATACATAGGTTCATATGTGGCGGCCATGAATGGCGTGGATATCATTGTGTTTACGGGTGGAATAGGAGAAAACGATGCTTATGTCCGCTCGCATGTGTGCCAGGGATTGACTTATCTCGGACTGGAAATAAACGAAGAACTGAACGCGGCAACACGCGGAAAGGAAGTGGAATTGTCCACGGAAAACTCGGCTGTCCGCGTATGCGTTATCCCGACAGATGAGGAATACATGATTGCTTCGGATACCCTGGCGATTATCACGGAACTGAAGAAGTAGTTTTTGAGTTGGTATAAGTTTAGGAAAAACATCCCGGTGAGTCCGGGATGTTTTTTTTTGTTTTGCCTGCCGGTGAAGTGCCCCCCAAAAGTTGGACGGTTTAAACATTATCCGTTTTGGAAAAGAGTTCGGTATTGCACCGGACTCTTT
>CALUNA010000028.1 GCA_944321895.1 uncultured Bacteroidales bacterium
ACATAATATAAATTATAATAATTCCGGCAAAACATTTCAAAAGTCGTGAATATCGGATTTTGATTGTCTGCTGCTATTGGAAAATGAAATTTCTCACAGATATATTTTTTCGACAAGCCACAGGACAAATTTATTGGGAAGAGTCCTTGCCAACAGTACATAGAATTTATAATCGATGCCTGGTATTATAACAATTGGCATTTCTTTCCGGTGTAAATGCCGCAAAATACAACGTGCTATTTTTTCCGGTTGCATACCGTTTTGTTCATCGCGTTCCATTTTTCCAACGGCATGCATCATGCGCTCACGATATGCGGACGTATTTTTTTTAGAGTTTTCAGCATATCGTCGTGTTGCGGTAAAATTTGTTTTTGTATCCCCTGGCATGACACAGCAACACTTTATGCCAAACGGTCCGATTTCCATTGCGAGTGCCTTTGTATAACTCAACACAGCTGCCTTTACCGCCGAATAATAGGCCTGAAAAGGTATTGGAATTATACCGGCAACGGATGAAACGGTAACAATCTGCCCGTATCCTTGCTTTCTGAAGACAGGAAGGCAGGCATTAATGGTTTTTACCATACCCCAGAAACAAGTTTCAAACTGATACATTGCTTCATCGACGGTTGTATCCTCGATAGCCCCTGCGATACCGTTTCCTGCACAGCATACAAGGACATCTAACTTTCCATATTCTGTCAGTATCCGCTCTATGACATTTTTCGTTTCTGTAATATTGTTTACATCCATGCGTATCGGGTAGATTTTACCGCCATTGGCCGAAAGCCGGATTTCGCTGCGGATATTCCGCGATGCTGCATAAACATGCATTCCTGCCTGCATGAAAAGCTCCGCCGTGGCCAGTCCTATGCCGGAACTTCCTCCTGTAACAAGTGCTACCTTCATGAAAAATCGGTTATAATATTCTGCAAACGGATAAAAAGCAAAAACGTTGGAAGGATTTTTCTTCCAACGTTTTTTCAGATTAGACATGCTACTAATGTTGGACTATTTGCAGCGAAAGTTCATCCAACTGTATTTGATCCAAAACTCCCGGTGCATCCAACATGACATCGCGCCCTGCATTGTTTTTGGGGAATGCAATGCAATCGCGGATACTGTCCAAACCGGCGAAAATGGAAACAAACCGATCCAGACCATATGCCAGTCCGCCATGAGGAGGCGCACCGTATTTGAATGCGTTCATCAAGAAACCGAAGCGTTCTTCCGCTTTTTCAGGAGTGAATCCCAACAGTTCAAACATTTTGTGCTGCAATTTGCTGTCATGGATACGGATTGAACCTCCACCAACCTCTACCCCATTGATAACCATATCATATGCATTGGCACGTACGGCTCCGGGCTCAGTATCCAGCAATGGAATATCTTCCGGCTTGGGTGATGTAAACGGATGATGCATGGCATAAAATCTCTGGTCTTCCTCGCTCCATTCGAATAGAGGAAAATCAACGACCCACAAACAAGCATATTTGTTTTTATCGCGTAATCCAAGCTGATTACCCATTTCCAGACGCAACTCACACAATTGTTTACGTACTTTATTGGAGTTGTCGCCGCTCAAAATTAAAATCAAATCACCTGCCTCGGCTTTGAAAGCGGCCTTCATTCTCTGCAGGATTTCCTGGCTATAGAATTTATCGACACTGGACTTGACATTGCCATCCGCCTCTATGCGTGCATAGACCAGTCCTTTTGCTCCTATCTGCGGACGCTTCACAAATTCTGTCAGGTTGTCAAGTTGCTTGCGGGTATAAGCAGCAGCACCTTTCGCACAGATTCCGCCAATGTATTCGGCTGAATCAAAAACGCTGAAGCCATGACCTTTCAGGATATCCATCAATTCAACAAAGCGCATGTCAAAGCGGATATCGGGTTTGTCCGAGCCGTAATACTTCATGGCATCATGCCATGTCATACGCGGGAAGTCTGGCAAATCAATGCCTTTTATGTACTTGAACAAATGTTTGCTCATGCCTTCAAAAATCCGAATGACATCCTCTTGCTCCACGAAAGACATTTCACAGTCAATTTGCGTAAACTCCGGTTGGCGGTCGGCTCGCAAATCTTCATCACGGAAGCATTTGACTATCTGGAAATAACGGTCAAAACCTGAAACCATCAATAACTGTTTCAGTGTTTGCGGCGATTGTGGCAAGGCATAAAATTGTCCGGGATTCATGCGGCTTGGCACAACAAAATCGCGTGCTCCTTCCGGCGTGGAATTAACCAGAACAGGTGTCTCCACTTCCAGAAATCCTTGTGCATCCAAATAGCGGCGAACTTCAAAGGCCATTTTATGCCGCAACTCCAGATTTGCTCTTACACAGTTTCTGCGCAAATCCAGATAACGGTATTTCATGCGCAAGTCATCGCCTCCATCCGTATTGTCTTCTATGGTAAAAGGCGGGGTTACGGCTTCGTTCAAGACTGTCAGGGCCGAAACAAGTATTTCTATTTCGCCGGTCAGCAAATGTGCATTCTTATTGCTGCGCTCTGCCACTATGCCGGTAACCTGAATCACATATTCACGCCCCAGTTTATTGGCTTTGTCGCACAAATCGACATCTTTTTCCTGATTGAAAACCAACTGGGTAATGCCGTAGCGGTCGCGTAAATCGATGAATGTCATTCCGCCCATTTTGCGGACACGTTGTACCCACCCTGCCAGTGTTACGTTTTCATCTACATTGGCAAGACGCAATTCACCGCATGTTTTTGTTCTGTACATAAATCTCTTTATTGAAAAAACCCTCCAGAATCTTTGGTATGGACTCCGGAGGCACGTATAAATGTAATTATTGAAACCCGACTTCTTTTTATCCGACAGTCACATTCTTGTCTACCTTACGAATCAGGTTTTTCAGGACATCACCAGGTCCCAGTTCTATGAACTCTGTGGCGCCATCGGCAATCATGTTTTTCACCGTCTGGGTCCAGCGCACGGGAGCCGTCAGCTGGGCAACAAGGTTCATTTTGATTGCTTCGGGATCTGTCTGCGGATAAGCATTGACATTCTGGTATATCGGACATTTTGGAATACTGAATGTTGTTTCCATGATAGCCGCCTGAAGCTCATCTGCGGCCGGTTGCATCAACGGGGAATGGAAAGCTCCGCCGACATTCAGTTTCAAGGCACGTTTTGCGCCTTTGGCTGTAAGCAGGGCGCATGCCTCATCTATGCCATCTATCGAGCCGGAGATAACGATCTGGCCGGGACAGTTAAAATTGGCAGCGACTACGATTTTGTCGGTTATGCTGTCGCATACATCATCAACAACCTCATCGGGCAGACCGATAATGGCAGCCATGGTTGATGGCTCTTTTTCACAGGCTTTTTGCATGGCCATGGCACGTTTGCTGACCAAAACCAGTCCATCTTCAAAAGTCAAGGCTCCACATGCTACCAGGGCACTGAATTCGCCCAACGAATGTCCGGCAACCATTTCCGGTCGGAAATCTTCACCCAACACCATGGCGGAAATGACAGAATGCAAAAACACTGCTGGCTGGGTAACTTTTGTCTGACGCAGATCTTCCGGTGTTCCGTCAAACATCAAATCCGTTATGCGAAAACCGAGAATCTCATTTGCTTTTTCAAACATTTCCTTGGCTAAAGGCGAATTGTCATACAAATCCTTACCCATGCCTACGAATTGGGCTCCCTGACCGGGGAATACATAAGCTCTCATATTTTTCTTTTATCAATTAGGTTATAAGTTCTTTCAAAGTCAAATTCAAACAGACGGCAAAGGTACTAAATAAGTTAGAATTTCTGAAATATGTACGGA
Organism: uncultured Bacteroidales bacterium; assembly: GCA_944321895.1. Taxonomy (GTDB): domain Bacteria; phylum Bacteroidota; class Bacteroidia; order Bacteroidales; family Paludibacteraceae; genus CALUNA01. The sequence continues at coordinate 3,813 of CALUNA010000028.1, forward strand.
ACAATTTTTATCACATCACTTCACACAATACTTCAAACATGTACTTGCAGGCCTTTTAAACGATTTTTTCCGTGTTTCATGGCAAGAAAAAGACACAAACGCATGCCGTCATTGATTCCGTACAACAAAAATTATTGTAATCATAACTACCAAGCCGAATATTATCCGTAAATTTGCACCATAAATTTCTGTAACCCCTATAAATTAATCTTTGATGAATATTACCAACCGTTTTTTAAAGTATGTCACATTTCTGACAACTTCAGATGAAAATACGGGTATGAACCCGAGTACTCCCGGCCAAATGGTTTTTGCACAATATCTGGCAAAAGAGCTGGAAGCCATCGGCCTGAAAGAAATAGACCTGGACAAGAACGGATATTTAATGGCCACACTGCCGGCAAACACGACCGAAGACATTCCTGTTATCGGATTTATCGCCCATATGGACACGAGTCCGGATGCCAGCGGGAAACATGTCACACCCCATATAGTTGAAAACTATCAGGGAAACGACATCCTGCTTAATGATGAAGAAGCCATTGTTTTGGAAACGGAAAAATATCCGGAAATCCTGCAGTATAAAGGACAAGACATCATTGTTACAAACGGCAAGACTTTGCTTGGTGCAGACGACAAGGCCGGAATTGCCGAGATTGTCAGCGCCATGGAATATCTGGTGGCACATCCGGAAATAAAACATGGGAAAATCCGCATAGGCTTTACGCCTGATGAAGAAATCGGTCAGGGTGCCGATCATTTTGATGTGAAAAAATTCGGGGCGGCATGGGCCTATACCATGGATGGCGGAGAAATAGGCGAACTGGAATTTGAAAATTTCAATGCGGCGAGCGCTAAAATCACATTCAACGGCCTGAACGTACATCCGGGCTATGCAAAACACAAAATGCGTAACTCCATGCGCATTGCCTATCAATTTGCAAACATGCTGCCGCGCCACGAAACACCGGAACATACGGAGCATTATGAAGGTTTTTACCACATGACATCCATGCAGGGAACAGTGGAAGAAACCGTACTGACATATATAATACGTGATCATGACCGGGCACGGTTTGAAAGCCGTAAAAAAGAACTGCAGCATCTGACAAATAAAATCAATGCTGAATTCGGCCCAGGCACGGCTATTCTGGAACTGAAAGACCAGTATTACAACATGCGTGAAAAAATTGAACCTGTCATGTACGTGGTTGAATTGGCAAAACAGGCAATGATAGCTACCGGTGTAACCCCGAAAGTAAAACCTATCAGAGGAGGTACCGATGGCGCAAGGCTTTCTTTTGAAGGCCTGCCCTGCCCCAATATTTTTGCCGGCGGGCACAATTTTCACGGACGATTTGAATACTTGCCTGTCCAGAGCATGCAAAAAGCCATGGAAGTCATTATTTCCATAGTGTCCATACTGGCAGACAAACACAAAGAACTATGCAACTGATCATATCAATCAAAAAAAAACGGTACATATCATGAAAACCACTCCATTTACGGATATTCACATAGCACTTGGGGCTAAAATGCATGAATTTGCGGGCTATAACATGCCTATAGAATACAACGGTATCAATCATGAACATATGGTTGTACGCACCGGCGTCGGTGTGTTCGATGTCTCCCACATGGGAGAGTTCTGGGTCAAAGGCGAACATGCATTGGAATTCCTGCAAAAGATAACCACCAATGACGTAAGCAAACTGGCTGCAGGAAAAGCACAATACACCTGTTTCCCCAACGGGCAAGGAGGCATTGTCGATGATCTGCTCATATACAAATACTCCACGACAAAATACATGTTGGTTGTCAATGCATCCAACATAGAAAAAGACTGGCAATGGTGTCTGTCGCACAACACGGAAGGAGTAACGCTGGAAAATGCTTCCGACCGTATGGCCCAACTGGCCGTCCAGGGCCCGAAAGCAACAGAACTGTTGCAGGAGCTGACATCCATCGATTTGAAAAGCATACCCTATTACGCATTCCGGGAATGGAGTTTTGCCGGCGTACAGCCAGTCATCATCTCCAATACAGGATATACCGGAGCCGGAGGATTTGAGCTGTATTTTGCACCGGAATACGGCAAGCAAATCTGGGATGCATTGTTTTCTGTCGGAAAAAAATATGATTTGCAGCCAATTGGTTTAGGTGCACGGGACAGCCTGAGGCTGGAAAAAGGCTTCTGTCTGTATGGGAACGACATAGATGAGACCACTTCACCGATTGAGGCCGGACTCGGTTGGATAACCAAATTTGTCGATGGCAAGGATTTCATCGACCGTGAACGTTTATGGAAACAGAAAACCGAAGGCGTAAAACGCAGATTAGTACGGTTTGAATTGCAGGAACGCGGCATTCCGCGCCACGGATACGAAATAGCAGACAAGGATGGCCTAATCATTGGGCATGTAACATCCGGAATCATGTTGCCTGGCACAAAAACGGGAATCGGCATGGGATATGTCACAACAGCAGCATCGGAGGAAGGCAATATCATATACATAAAAATCAGAGACAAGGCCATTCCTGCGAAAATCGTCAAGTAAAACCCTCTGGTTCCGGCTCACATGTTTTGAAAAATAATTGCTAATTTTGCCACAAACTTGGTATATGAAGATACGATTCCTGTTCCTTATGTGTTGTTTGCTCCCTGTTGCAGCCGACCTGCAGGCCCATGCCGCAACAAAAAAAGATACAGCCGCAATCAATTACATTCCGGAAATACATGGAACCGTCCGTGCCAAATACGAATATAACGCATCCGATAATTTGCACCGGTTCCAGGTTCGGAATGCACGACTGAGCGTAACAGGCAACATATACCGGTACATTTCATATAAGGCAGAAGTGGACCTGTCCGATGAAGGAGTCATGAAAATGCTGGATGCCTTCATCCGCTATTCTCCCACAAGGCAATGGGACATAACCATCGGACAGCAAAAGGTCCCGTTCAGCACAGAAAATCTGCGCTCGCCGCATCTGTACTATTTCGCGAACCGGTCGTTCATTGCCAAACAGATGAGCCACGACGTACGGGATGTGGGATTAATGGTACGCTATTCCCATACGAAGATATTTCCGTTTTCCGTTTCCGCAGGACTATACAACGGTTCCGGATTGTATGAACAAAAAGAATGGCAAAACAACTTCAACATAGCGGCCAGAGTCGTCATGAATCCGATAGACAATCTGGAATTCTCGCTAAGCATGAACTCCGTAAAGCCCAATACCATCCGCATGAATCTGTTCGATGCAAGCATCAACTGGACACAAAAACAGTTTCATGCCGAAGCTGAATATGTTTATAAAACATACGAAAAACGAGCATTCAAAGATACACAAGCGGCCATGGTCTTTGCGTGTTACAACATACCAACGCCAAAATGGAAAGCATTGAAAAAGATTTCACCGGTTTTGCGCTATGACTTCATGACTGACAACCACAAGACGACTCTGGATGATGCCGGCAACTGTCTTGTGGATGATTATGGACGCCAGCGCATAACGGGAGGCTTCATTTTTTCGTTGGGAACGCCCTTCATGAGCGACATACGATTGAATTACGAACAATATTTTTATAACAATGGTATAGAAAACCACGACAACAAGTTAGTGGTAGAATGTGTTGTCAGATTTTAATATGGAAATAATCAGGTATCCCGAAAAGTCGGAATGGAAACGTTTGACAGCTCGTCCGGAGCAGGACTATTCTGAATTGCATGCCACGGTTGGCAAAGTGTTGGATGATGTAAGGCGGCATGGCGATGAAGCCGTAAAACGCTATACGGAACAATTCGACCATGTGAAAACAGAACGGCTGGAAGTTACAGCGGAAGAATTTGCCGAAGCAGAACATCTGGTGGACATACAACTCAAACAGGCCATAGAGATGGCACGACGCAACATTTGGAAATTCCATTCGGAGCAATTGCACGACTTGGAGCACATCCAGACATCGCCTGAAGTTGAATGTTGGCAAAAATATGTTGGCATAGAAAAAGTCGGTTTGTATGTGCCGGGAGGAACAGCTCCGCTATTTTCGACCGTACTCATGCTCGGCATTCCCGCCCAAATAGCCGAATGCAGGGAAATCGTGCTTTGCACGCCGCCAACCCGGGAGGGTAAAGTACATCCGGCAGTATTGTACGCGGCAAAAGTTGCGGGTGTACATCGTGTGTTCAAGATAGGCGGCGTACAAGCAATCGGTGCCATGGCCTACGGAACGGAAACTGTCCCGAAAGTGCATAAGATTTTCGGTCCGGGAAACCAGTTTGTCACAGCCGCCAAACAATTGGTATCGCTCAAAGATGTGGCAATCGACATGCCGGCCGGTCCATCGGAAGTGGAAATTCTGGCAGATGAGACAGCTGTTCCGGCCTTTGTCGCATCCGACATGCTTTCGCAGGCGGAACATGGTGTTGACAGCCAAGCAATTCTGATTACCATATCCGAAGCTCTGATAGAACCGGTCAAGGAACAGATAGAACTCCAACTTGCACAGTTACCGCGCAAGCATATTGCAGCCAAAGCATTGGAGAACAGCAAAATAATATTGATGCGTAACATAGAGGAAGCTGTTGAACTTACCAACGAGTATGCACCGGAACATTTGATCATTTCCACCCGTTATTACTGGGGAGTGGCAGATGCCATAACCAATGCCGGATCCGTATTCCTTGGCAATTACACTCCCGAAAGTGCCGGCGACTACGCTTCCGGAACCAACCATACCTTACCGACAAACGGCCATGCAAAAGCCTATAACGGTGTGAATATTGACAGCTTCCTGCGTAAGATCACATTCCAGCACATAACCAGAAACGGTTTGCTGAATTTAGGCAACGCCATAGAAATCATGGCCGAACACGAAGGCCTTTATGGACATAAAAACGCGGTAGAAGTCCGTCTGGATGCCGATAAAGAAGAGAATATATGAGAATGCACCTGATTCCATTGATTTTATTGCTGTGTTCCATTGCCATCACTGACGGCTGGTTGTATTACCGCTGGCGCAAGAAAGTGCAAAACATCTGGCTACGTGTTCTGTATTGGCTTCCGACAGCGGTTTTTATCGGTTTCCTGGCATACATCACACTGGAAGCAGAAAATTTTGCATCCTACAAGACTGCCGCACAGGTAATCTGGGGATTCTGGCTGCTGTTTGTCATCTATGCACCGAAAATGTTGTATGCCATTTTTGACTCCATCAGCATATTATTTCACAACCTGTTCAATGTCAGGCCTAAAATCATAAGCCGTATCGGCTCTTTTCTGGCCATTATTACCCTGATCATGCTGGTCAGCGGTGCTATCTGTGGACGAAATCGCGTCCATGTAAAACAAATTACGATTAATGTGCCCAGTCTGCCGGAAGCATTAAACAACTTTACCATTGCTCACTTTTCAGATGCGCATCTTGGAAACTGGAATGACCACAAGCAAACCATAGAAAAGGCCATCGCTCTCATAAATGAGCAGAAACCAGACATCATCGTTTTTTCGGGCGATATGGTCAACAACTTTTCGGAAGAGCTGGTCGGATATGATACCATTTTCAACAGACTCCACGCCACTTATGGAAAGTATGCCGTATTGGGTAACCATGACTACGGCGATTATACCCAATGGGAAAGCCACGAAGCGCGCGAACGGAATCTGCAACAGACAATACAGGGTATTCGCGGATTGGGTTTTGACCTTTTACTGAACGAACATCGCACATTGACTGTGAATGGCCGGAAACTGGACATAGTCGGTGTCGAAAATTGGGGCGTACCGCCATTCAAACAATATGGTGATCTGGATGCAGCTCTTCAGGGCACATCTGATTCCGTACCCAAGATTTTGATTTCGCATGACAGCTCACACTGGCGTGCAGAAGTCATCGGCAAGGAAAGCATCTTTCTCACCCTGTCGGGGCATACGCATGCAGCGCAAATCGGCATTATAACGAAGAACATTCACTGGTCACCATCAAAATGGCTTTATCCGGAATGGGAGGGCCTGTATCAGGAAGGCAAGCAGTTCCTGTATGTCAACCGCGGGCTTGGATATGTCGGTGTTCCGATGCGCATAGGTGTTCCGCCGGAAATAACACTGATCAGACTCGGGCTCCAAAAATAGAACTGCCAATACGCACCATGGTACTTCCATGTTCAATGGCTATGCGGTAATCTTCGCTCATGCCCATGGACAATTCCCTGAATGCGGCATCAGTTGGGAAATAGCACTTTTTCAGATGATCGAAAGTATCCTTGAGCAACGTAAATTCCTGCGCAATCTGCTCCCTGTCATCAGTAAAAGTGGCCATACCCATCAGGCCGCAAATGCGCACATGCTGCAAAGATTTCCAACTGTCATGCTGCAACATGTCGTCCAGTTCTTCTGCCGAAAATCCGAATTTGGTTTCTTCACGTGCAATATGCATTTGCAGCAGACAGTCCACAACGCGGCCGGCCTTTGAAGCCGCCGCATCTATGGCACTCAAAAGCTTGAAAGAGTCCACACTGTGGATCAATTCCACAAAAGGTACAATATATCTGATCTTATTGGTTTGCAAATGACCTATAAAATGCCAACGTATATCTTTGGGCAGGTCAGCATATTTGCCACACAACTCCTGTACCCTGCTCTCTCCGAAGATACGTTCTCCGGAACGGTATGCTTCCATTATATCTTCTTCGGAATGAAACTTCGACACGCATACCAACGCAACGTGCTCCGGAATATGTGCTCTTATACTGCGCAGATTTTCAGCAATCATAACAAGACATTTTATTCGATTGTAGGTGCCGGAGTTCTCTCCACGGATACGGCTTCATAAGGAAAAACATCCATCAAAGCCGTTTCGTTCAGGGCAACGATTTCATAATCGACCAGTGAATGGCTCATGCCCTCGGTCAGGCCGGCAAGCGCGTCTTTTATGTCCTTCGCCTGCACGTACATGAAATTCGCTGTCCGTTTTTCCACCCCTTTTTCTTCATCAACGGTAACATACATCACCTTGGCCTTGTACCATTTGTCGCCGTTCGGATTGGGAAACATTTCCGTGATTTTCACTTTGCGGATATTGGCCACTTCAAATTCACCGGTAATGAACGGTTTTATTTCTTCTATGATCCGTGCTTCCGCTTCCGTGAAACTCAACGCATCTACCAGATATGCCTCACTTACTTTTGCTACAGTTCCTTCATCCAGGGTTTTCTCGTACTTTATCTTACACTCAAACCAATTCATAGTCAAACAGTTATTATTTTTTATGGAATTAATGCCTTATGTTTGACAAAGATACTGTTTTTTGCGGAAAAAAATCTACCTTTGCAACGGTTTTTAGAGCATATTTTTATGGAAGATTTGGTTTTTAGGCACAGCATTCCCGTTCAGTTACGTTTCAATGATGTGGATGGCTTGGGACATGTCAACAACTCCGTATATTTCAATTTTTACGATTTGGGCAAAACGGGCTATTTTGATGCTGTGCACGGGCACCAAGTCTCTCAGGAAGAAATAGACATTGTAATTGCGCATGCAGAAGTTGATTTCATTGAACCTGTTTTTCTGAAAGATGAAATTCTTGTCCAGACAACCGTAACCGCTATCGGAAACAAAAGCCTCACCATGGTGCAACGAATCATATGCGCAAAAACAAAGAGAGTCAAATGTTTGTGCAAAACCATTATGGTTGGCTTCGATTTCAGGACCAATACATCCAAGGCCATTTCACAAATCTGGCGTGATGCCATCAGCAAATATGAAGGCCGTGAATATTAGCGGAATAGAATCATGAACTGTAATAAAAGCCATGCCGCAATTCCACACATAAAATTCATGCAGAACCATGGCATGGCCACTACTCAAAGATGTAAATTAAACTGTGTCAGCAAAGAAAAGAAATAAAATATTAACTTTGCTAACACAGTTTTTTTGTATGAA
>CALUNA010000029.1 GCA_944321895.1 uncultured Bacteroidales bacterium
TGGCGCTGGCCGTTCCCCGACCGATGAGTTTTATAGAGAAAAATAATGCGTGACACAGTTTATTTTACACTACCCACTACTCCACTGGATAATTCTACAAAGGGAGTGCTTTATTTTAATGTTATCTCTGTGGAATACTTAATGTCTTCAGAAGATGCGCCAATATAAACCACGAACTTGCCTGTTTCGTATGTCCAGGCATGTCTGACATCGTCAAAGAACATCAAGTCTGCCACGCTTATCTTAAAATCAACGTTTTTTTCTTCACCTGGTTGCAGTTCAATTTTCCGGAAAGCCTTCAGTTCTTTCAACGGTCTCGGAAGTGTGGATTTCTTGTCACCGATGTATAGCTGGACGGTTTCTTTTCCTTTCATGCCGCCAGTATTCCTTATCGGAACACTTACCACAATGGAGTCGGAAGAGCTCAGTTCCCTGGAAGAGAAGACCGGTTTTCCATATTTGAATATTGTATAACTCAATCCATGTCCGAACGGGAATAAAGGCTTTGTTTTATTTTTCTCCAACCAGCGATAACCGACAAATATACCTTCCTTATAATAAACATCCCTGTCACCTGGATATGCATCCAATGCATGCGCTCCATAGTCATCAAGTTTTCGGGCAAAACTAAACGGTAGTTTTCCGGAAGGATTCACTTTTCCGAACAAAATATCTGCAATTGCATTGCCGGCTTCCGAACCACAATACCATGCCTGCATGATAGATTTGACATTGTCCACCCATGGCATTTCCACTGCATTTCCAGATACCAGTACAACCACGATATTTTCATTCACTTTGGAAAGCGCATCCAATAATTCGTTCTGGGCATATGGCAACTGAAAGTCATATCGGTCCAAACCCTCACAATCTTGATGTATTTCCTTGTTCAGCCCACCGACAAATATGACAATATCCGACATTTCCGCTATTCTGCATGCTTCCGCTATCAATGTATCCTTTTCTCGGTTATCTTCAATGGCCTGTCCGGTATCCACGCCATTGTAGCCGACCGATATTTTTCCAACATATCCTCTTGCAAATGTAACCTCCGCCTTATTGCCGACAGCTGCTTTAATTCCATCAAGAGGCAGTATCTCGTGTTTGGCTTTCAATGAAGAGCTTCCACCTCCGACTGTCATCATCCGGATGGCATTCTCGCCGATAACGGCGATTCTTTTCTTGCCATCCAAGCCGATTGGAAGAATATTTTCTTCATTTTTGAGCAATACTATGCCTTCCTGTGCAATTTTTCTGGCTGCATCGAAGTGTTCCGGTGAGCCAAAAGTCCCGTAAGGACGGTTTGCGCTCATTGTTGTCCTGAACACGAGTCTCAAAATATTTCTAACCTTATTGTCCAAGTTTTCAATCGGGATATCACCATTTTTTATCAGTTTCAAATATGGTCTGGCCAGATGGTAGGCATCATATTCGCTTGTCCGGGCATCGGTCAGTCCATCTGTTCCCGTGCCAAATTCCATATCCAGACCATTATAGGCCGATTCATAGGTATCATATGCACCTCCCCAATCGGAAATGACAACTCCATTATAGTTCCATTCTTTGCGCAGAATGTCATTCAGCAGATACCGGTTGTGACATGCATGTTGGTTTTTATACAGATTATAAGCTCCCATAATGGCCCATGCATTTCCTTCTTGAACGGCAGCCCTGAAAGCCGGCAAATATATTTCATATAACGCGCGATCGTCTACATGAACATTTACCGTATGCCGGTTTGTTTCCTGGTTGTTCAATGCAAAATGTTTTACGCAGGCAGCAACTCCATTGCTCTGCACTCCCTGTACATATGGCACCACCATCTTGGATGCCAGATACGGGTCTTCGCCCATATACTCAAAATTACGTCCGTTCAAGGGTGTTCTGTAGATGTTCACTCCCGGCCCGAGCAGAACATTCTTGTTCCGATAACGGGCTTCCTCGCCAATTGATTTGCCATACAGATATGCCATGTCAGGATTCCATGTGGCAGCCAGACAGGTCAAGGCAGGAAAAGCAACACACGAATCGTTTGTCCAACCGGCCTGATCCCATTCATTCCAAAAAACTTCAGGACGTATACCATGTGGTCCATCTGTCATCCAGTTTTCCGGTATTCCAAGACGTGGCACACCGGCTGAACTGAATTTGGACTGTGCATGGCACATAGCTACTTTTTCTTCCACCGTCATGCGCGACAACGCATCTTCAATTCTTTCTTCGACAGGTGCAGTCACATCCAGGTAAATTGGGGTTTCCTGCGCAAATATCCCCGTCGCAATAAATAAGGCTAAAATTACACTCCAACTTCTCATAATTTTATTTCAAAATTAATTTAATACTGTCTGTACCTGCCATGATATAATATTGGCCAGGCTCTACAAAATAATTTCCATCATCAGCATAGTATCCCAAATCACGATAAGTATCCAGTTCAAACGTGAATGTCTCTTCTTCTCCACTTCCTATCATTCTTTTTTCAAAATACTTCAATTCCTTTACCGGTCTGGTAATGTAGGAAACCGGGTCGGAAATATACCACAAACAAGTTTCTTCGGCATCCATATTTCCCATGTTTCTGATATTTACGGATATTTTCAGTCTATCGCCGATTTCTGCTATACTGTCTGACAATATAATATTGCCGTATTTAAAATCCGTATAACTCAAACCATATCCGAACGGATACATGGGTTCGTTTTGTATATCTTTGTATCTTCCTTGTCCTTGGCTTTGATAGGGAATTCTTGCTTGTCTGCGAGCATTATAATAAACCGGAATTTGTCCCGTATTATATGGAAACGTCATGGCCAGTTTCCCTGATGGACTTATGTTTCCACTTAAAATATCACATACGGCATAACCGGCCATTGTACCCGGCTGCCATATCTGCAGTATACTGTTGGCATACGGCTCTACATCATACAACTCCAATGGTCTACCCGATGAAAGCAGTAGGACAATCGGTTTTCCTGTCTGTGCCAGTTCCTTCAGAAGTTCTTTTTGTATCTTGGGAAGCGATATGGTTGATTTAGAACCGTTTTCCCCACTCCACCATGCATATTCTCCTAAACATAAAACAATTACATCATTCTGTCCGGCAATCCGGCGGGCATCTGCCAGGCCGTTTGGTAAAACAGCATCAATCTCGCAACCTTTTGAATACTCTATTTCATACAAGCCGGAAGCTTCCAGTCCGGCTTTTATGGTGACAACATCAGTTGCTTTGCCGTGGCATGACCATGAGCCCATAATATTCACGGAATCATCTGCCATGGGTCCGACAAGAGCTATTTTTTTGAATTTCAGAGGTAATATATCATTGTCATTTTTCAAAAGTACCATAGATTCAGTTGCCACTTCCCTAGCCAAGTTTCTGTATTCATCGGTCAGATATCGTAACGAGTCGGAAACTATTGGTGTGTAAGGATGTTCAAAGAGGCCTAAGGTGAATTTGAGTCTCAACACACGTCTGACCGCATCGTCAAGCCGTTCTTCCGATATTTTCCTGTCTTCGAGTAATTCCGGTAAATAATCCTTGTAACACAAATCTTTCATATCCATATCAACACCGGCATTCAATGCCAGTTCTGCCGCATGTTTGCGATTGGCTGCTGCACCCTGGAAAACCAGTTGTTCTATTGAGTTCCAGTCGGAAACAACAAAACCTTCGTGTTTCCAGTCTTGTTTCAAGATTTCCGTAAGTGTGTAGTGATTTGCTGAAGCCGGCACTCCGCTAATATCATTGAAAGCACTCATAACTGTGGCAGAACCGGCTTGTATGCCAGCATGAAACGGGCGCAAATATACATTCCATAAAGTGTTCCTGGAGACTTCTGTAGCATGATAGTCCCGACCGCCTTCCGATGCTCCATATGCGACATAATGTTTCAGACATGCTGCAATAGAAAATGTGTCGTTCAATGCCTTGCCTTGATAACCTTTGATGACATTGCTACCAAAAACAGACGCCAGATAGGGGTCCTCACCATATCCTTCTGCCACTCTTCCCCAACGCGGATCCCTTGCCACATCCACCATGGGCGAGAAACTCCAATCAATCCCAGACAGTTTTGCCTCCTTTGCTGCGACTTGACTTGCCTGCATAGTCAGTTCAGGATTAAAGGAGCAGGCTTGCGCCAAAGGGATGGGAAAAATGGTCCGGAACCCATGTATGACATCCATTCCAAACAGAATGGGTATTCCAAGCCTTGTCTCTTCCACGGCACGTTTTTGCATGGCATTACGCATTTCAGGGTCTGTTGTGAAGCTTATCAGCGAACCTATTTCCGCGGGAATATCCATAATTTCCTCTCCGATATTGTTCACGTTAAGATTATCTCCAAGAATCAACTGATTAAGTTGCCATACTTTTTCTTCCAAAGTCATTCTGGCAAGCAAGTCTTCAACCCTGGCTTCAAGATTGGCTCCGGAATCTTTATATACTTCATAATTTCCCGAACATGATGCGAGCAATACAACAACAGCAAAATAAAAACAGCATGCCCTGTTTCCGTACATGTTTTTCCTATTGAGAGACATAATTCACCGATTTTTCACTTTTATTTTCAGACAATACTCTTTATCAGCAATTATAGCTTTTAATTTGATGATTCCTTCCGAGAGCGGTTGCAAAACGACCAGACAACGTCCTCTGAACAAATTGCATTGCTGCTTCCGATAACTGGCAGGTTGGTTGGGGGCCGAATTTCCTGATGCGAGTATCCGTCCAGCTCCTTCTACTTCAAAACGGACTTTATCTGCTGAACTGCACACGAGGTTTCCTGCCTTATCCATGAGTGAAACCGTTACAAATGCCAAATCATTATAATTATTGGTTATAACCTTCCTGTCTGCTTCCAAAGATAATACAAATTTTCCGCATGGAGTTTCCAATAACGTTTTTTCCACAACTTTTCCATTTTCGTCCATACCTTTGGCTTCCAGTTTTCCAACTCCGTACGGGACTGTATACGTTGCTGTTTTTCTATCGGTCACATCTTTGACACCCAATGTTTCTCCATTCAGAAACAATTCCACTTTCGGGTAATTTGAATATACATTAACAGTCATGTCATGTCCTTCAAATCCATGCCAGTCCCATGATGGCAATTCATTTCTCCAGCCCCATTTACTTATAATCTCTTTACGCCCTTCCGGAATGGGCTGTTGCACCATGACAGTCAGATTACGCATATTCCACAGCACATCTCTGTAATAGGACTGAGCCTTCTGTTGACCATTTATATCCAAATCGCCACAGTTTGCATTGACCCATGGCCAAGCAAGGTTTTGGGTACTTTCCATATTATCCAATATGGCATGCCCTACTCCGATTTCGCCCAAATAGTCCATTGCTGTCCAAACAAAATCACCAATTACATAGGTATTTTGATTGACAAGTTGCCAAATATCATACATTTTGCCGGGGTATGATTCCGTACCCATCATGAGCCATTCGGGATGCTTTACATGGTCATTTGTATATTCTTCATACTGGTAGTTATAACCTTTTATATCGGAAGTAATAAATGCGGGGACATTATCATCCCATTGCTTTGCATCATCATACCAAAATCCAGGCACCGCTTGTGTAATCGGCCGTGTGTCATCCAAGCATAATATTTTTTTTCGTATTTTCATTGCTATTTCAACACCGACAGAATCAGCTCTTTCATGAATTTCGTTACCCATGCTCCACATGATAACCGAAGGTCTGTTTCTGTCACGGCATATAATCCGTTCCGTATCTTCTTCCCAATATCTGTTGAAATATAAGGCATAATCACCGGGAGTTTTCATAGTTGTCCATGTGTCGAACAACTCCACGATAACAAGCATACCCAACCTGTCACAAGCATCCATAAACTGAGTTGAAAATGGATTGTGCGACAAGCGTAAAGCGTTATATCCCCTTTGTTTCAGAAGTTCTACTTTTCGGATTTCAGCTCTGTCATAGGCTGCAGCGCCCAATATACCATTGTCATGATGAATACAACCGCCATACAATTTCAACGGGTTGCCGTTGAGCACGAATCCTTTTTGGGCTGAATATTCAATCTGTCTGATTCCTATGTTGTTTACAAGTGTATCAGTTTCCGTTGAAAGAACAAGTCTGTACAAATAAGGGTTTTCCGTTGACCACAAATGCGGCTTTGATATTCGGAAACAAAAATTCAGGGAATCCAGGCCAGCTGCATTGGAATGTATAATCCGTTTCTCAGCAACAATCTCCCTGTTTGCACCATCATACAAGTGCAGAAAACATTCTTTGTCTTTTTGAGCCATAATATCCGTACCTTCAATTACAACATCTACTGATACAGTTGCTTTCCCGTAATCGTCCAACCGGGTTTTTACATACAGGCTGTTATCCTTGAAAGAAACGGTATTTTTTTCTTCCAGCCATACATGGCGATATATGCCGGAACCGGAATACCAGCGGCTACTGTTATCGGTGTTTACCACTTTTACGACAATTGTATTGTCTTTTCCAAAACGGACATAAGGCGTCAATTCATAGGAAAAAGGCGAATATCCGTATGGATTGCAACCAAGATAATGCCCGTTTATCCAGACTTCCGAGTCCATATATACGCCATCAAACCGGATGTAAAAACGCTTGTGTTTTTTGCTTTCGTCTAATTCAAATGTTTTTTTATACCAGCCATATCCTCCACGTGTATAACCTGTATTCACACTTCCTGGACTCATGCATGTGAACGGGCCGACATTGGGAAATTTCCGATTTCCTTGTTTCCATATTCCTCCGCTTCCTTTCAGGTTGCAGACCCTTATGGCTACAAGGTTTTTGCCTGCGACCAGATATTCCGGTTCTATCCTGTAATATCTGGGTTGGTCATAGGCTGACAAGCCTAACTCTTTCTCCGTGCAGAACAAACCACTTTTACCGATAAGCCTGCCATTCAGATACACTTCATCACAATCATCAATAAACCCCAGATTGAGGTCAAAAGGGCGATTGCCAAGACTGTCCGGTATTTCAATTTCCTTTCTGTACCACCCGAAATTATATTCGCCCTGATAATCGGAATGATCGTTCCAACGAGCTGGAAGCGATACCGTTTCCCATGCGGAATCATCATATTCTGCTTCAGCCCACTGCATGCTGTCTCCTTCAGCAAAGGCCCATTCTCCTTCTATTACAGGCAAATCCGGAACAAATTCCGTTTCCGGCAGATCTTCCAGACTCCAGTCATGGGGCAAATGAACCGACTGCCAATCCGTTATGGAATCCAAGGGAACACAGCGTTCATGGGATTTATAAAAAAACCAATTGTCATCGAAAATACGACTTCTATCCGTATTGACAGGAGGAACAAATGATTGGGATTTCAAATATCCCATACATAACATTAAACCTATAAATAATGTAGTTTTCCTCATTACACCACTTTTCATATCCCATTATTTACAAACAAATAATAAACCAAGGCCCAATCCTGGTCATTGGCAAAAGGGTCATAAAATTTTCCCGGTTTTCCGTTAACATGGTCCGGATATATATATGCACACGATGCCTTGCCCGTTTCAAAAAACAAGCACAAATTATTACGTACTATATTTTCCGCTCTTTTCTGATATGATTCTTCACCAGTATATAAATAGTAATAATGGAAAGCAACAGCCGATAACGTGCTCCAATAGTGTGGGAATACATCTCCCCATGTTTCATTCTTTCCAAACCAATAACCATCCCAATGCCTTATAGCGATTTCATTCAAGTGATAGGATGGCTGCAAACCCGCAAATGCTTCCAACAATGGCATTTGTCTCCGGGCTTCTGTCATATAGTCTTCATTACCTGTCTCCCGATACAATTGCAACAGAAATATCACGGCTGGTGCCACAATGCTTTGTTCGTAGTTAACTTCATGGCTCGGATAATACATTCCATTCCGAAGGTAAGTTTCACCTATTCTCAGATAATCAGCTTTGAGTTGATTGTATTCCGCAACCATGTTGGCAGATTTTAATAATTCAAGACTCAGACAAACAGGTATGTCTATGGCATAAAAACCATATCCGAAATTCCGGAACATGGCCTGCAATGTTTCATAGGCATATTTCAACAATTGTTTATCCCGAGTTATCTTATACATGTACAAATAGAAATTGGCAACCCACGGATAGTTGTACGCCCTATTTCTCCCATTATGCTCAACCGTTG
This sequence comes from uncultured Bacteroidales bacterium, assembly GCA_944321895.1. Taxonomy (GTDB): domain Bacteria; phylum Bacteroidota; class Bacteroidia; order Bacteroidales; family Paludibacteraceae; genus CALUNA01. The sequence goes on from CALUNA010000029.1 coordinate 8,192, forward strand.
ACCAGACATTGAAGTTCTGGTCCTGAAGCCGTGTTCTCACAAAAGACAAATATTTAAGAAGGGATTCTTTGATGGCTGTATCCTCATTTTGTAAATAATATTTAGCCAGAAAAACTCCCATGCCCAAACGTTCTCCGCCTTCATCACGGTCATGAAAACTGACTGTTTCCATATCGTTCAGGAACAGTTTCTCCTCTTCGCAGTCATATATCATATAGGCTCCATAACGCGCATCTGTTGTATCATTCATTTGTTGGTTTGAAACTATGAATGCAGCACGTTTGCTCATTAGTTGCTTTATGGACGGAATGAGACAACAATGCACGCTTGTTTTTCTGTTTTGTCCGTAATGGAAAACAATTTCATTGTCTCCCATTTGTGTCAACGGCATTTCTGCCTGCCAGGAATTGCCGTTGCGCAAACATGACATGCGTTTGCCGTTACATTCGATCCAGACCGAATCGGACTCATGTCCTGAATACAAACAAACCTTGACTTTATCTCCCTGCTCCACAACATACTTGTCGCATAATGCATAGGCTGCACCCCGCTTTAGTATCTGCTGATAAAAATCATTCCAACCATTGTGTGCAAATACTTTCCATGATATGGTTTGGCTTTCATTGGCGGCAAGATGCATGTCGGCAACTTTCAATGAAATAACCCCTCGAAAATTCGAATAAGCATGTTCCAGACTCCTTTCATCGATATTATACCCATCAATACAGCCATCAAGCAACACAAGGCCCAAATGAGGAGCCTTTCCACTCATATGTGTGGCATTTATGTATGCTGCATTATCACCAGCCCATACATGTGCGTGCGTCCTGCCGTTCAAGCATGTTGCGGCATCCGGATAATTGTCATTCAACGGAACATAAATACCGATATTGGAAAGTTCCAGATCGGAAGCGGTAACATTTTTAAATGTATATGTTTCCAACAAGTCCTGCTGTACACGTGTCCTTTTTACCAAGATTTCAATGCCGCCAGTCTTGTAAATAACCGTATCACCATTTACATGACTTGGTTGTTTCCAGCGAAACGTCTCCATTATGCCATTCTGATTCTGGGTAAAATATCCCAATCCCCAGGAATATTTTTCTGTTACCCATTTGTATTGTTTGCCGGAGGTATCCAAAAGCCATTTCATGTCACGGTTGTCATTGCGGATATCCATACATTCAATAGCCTTCGTGACTGGATGCAACTGATATTCTATCTCTTGTGCACCAAGCGGCAAGACGCACAAACTGAACATGAAATACAAAGATTTTATTTTCATTGTGTTTTTTGTTTTATTTGTTTTGATAATATGCCTTGATGACATACCATGCTTTTTTGCGTTGTGCCTTGTCCGACAAAAGTCCTTTTCTGTTCCAACCATCCTGATATATTGGATGCAACCGCGTCGGAGACCTGAAGTCAAACAAAACCCACGGACATATGCCGCACAGGTTCGGAATATTGTCAAACATAATCAGGTTTTTCCGGTATAATTCGGCCTGGAAATCTTCCGACCAAGAATGTGCCACCTCCGGAGTTCCATGAATACCGAACATGGCTTCACCACCAAATTCCGATACCAACAGAGGCTTGTCAAGGCATATTTCCCAGAAAATCTTTTCAGGAGATGTCAGAAACGGCTGGTACCATCCCATATATTTGTTAATTGAAATAACATCCAAGTAATCGGTTAAAGGATCATTGAGTGTAAAAGTGGAATTTATTGTATCATATTCCATATTATCAAAAGCCGCCGACAACAGACGTGTAGAATCCATTGCGTGTACTGATTTTGCCAATCTGGTCAGCACTTCCGTACGTCCTGGAGCATCCGGATGGGTTTCGTTAGCTATGCTCCAGATTATAATACCAGCCCTGTTCTTGTCCCTCCGGATCATGTCCTGCATCATCTTCTCCGCCTTCGACATGAGCTGTTCGTTCGCAAAATCAATTCCCTGCCAAACAGGAATTTCTTCCCACATCATCAGTCCTCGTTTTTCCGCCTCCCTGACCATCAACTCACTTTG
>CALUNA010000030.1 GCA_944321895.1 uncultured Bacteroidales bacterium
TGGGGAACAGTTTCGGGTCGTATGCGACCACAGGGACGCCCGCCAAATTCTGGAACAGGTGGAAAGAGCAGTTTGTGGCTGCCGCCGATGAAAAAGCCTATGGCGAGGAGCTCGTCCGGCTGGTGAACACTCCTCTGGACAAGGAGCAGAAAGCCCGTTTGTTTGGCGACCGTTTCCGCTACGTGCGGGAATATTTCGATGCCATGGAGCAGGAAGCCATATTGCCGACGGAACAGGACAAATATCTGTTCGGCCTGTGCCGTCCCGGGCGTCTGCTCGACCTGATACACAATTTCACCATTTACGATGCCGGCATAAAAAAACTGGCACGCTACCAGCAATATTTTACCGTAAAGGAAATTGTAGAGCGCATCAAGCCCATGCAGCAGGGACATCGCCGCGGCGGGGTGGTGTGGCATACGCAGGGCAGCGGAAAATCGCTGACCATGGTCATGCTGGCGCAGGCCATAGCGCAAACCGGGGAGATACGGAATCCGAGAATCGTGATGGTAACCGACCGCACGGACTTGGACAGCCAGATAACGGGAACTTTCCGCAAATGCGGCAAGGATGTGTTGAACGCTACGACAGGCACCCATTTGGTGGAATTGCTTGAAAGCGGGACGGATGCCATAATCACGACCATTATCAACAAGTTTGAAACGGCGGTAAAGCAAATGAAGCGTCCTTTGGATGACCCGGATATTTTTATCCTGATAGACGAGGCGCACCGCAGCCAGTACAAGGAAATGGCCATCAAGATGGACAAGGTTCTGCCCAATGCCTGCAAGATTGCCTTTACGGGCACGCCCCTGATGAAAAAGGAAAAGAACACGGCCGAGACTTTCGGCGGTATCATCCGGCCGGTTTATACGGTGCGGCAAGCCGTGGAAGATGGCGCGGTGGTTCCCTTGCTTTACGAAGGGCGCATTGTGCCGCAACATGTGCACGAAGGGCCGATAGACGAGTTTTTCAGCAAGGTTTGCGAGGGGCTGAACGAATATCAGGCGGCAGACCTGAAACGGAAATATTCGCGCACCGATTTTGTAAACCAGACGGAAAAGCGGGTGTATTCCATAGCTTGGAATGTGTCGGAGCATTTCCGCGAAAACTGGCAGGGAACCCGGTTCAAGGCCATGTTGGTCACGCCGCGCAAGTCGATAGCCGTCCTTTACAAAAAATATCTGGACGAGATAGGAATGGTCAGCTCGGAAGTGCTGATAACCGCTCCCGACACGCGCGAGGGCGAAGATTCGACATACGGGGACACGTCGGAAGAGGTCAAGGCCTACTGGAAAAAGATGATGGATGAACATGGAACTCCCAGGAAATACCAGGACAACCTGATAAAGCGTTTCAAGGAAAATGAGCAGCCGGAAATCATGATAGTGGTGGACAAGCTGCTGACCGGATTCGACGAGCCGCGCGTGGCTGTCATGTACCTTGACAGGAAACTGAACGGGCATACGCTTTTGCAGGCCGTGGCACGTGTCAACCGCGTATGCGACGACAAGGAGTTTGGTTATATCATTGATTATTACGGAGTGTTGAAAGAACTGGATGACGCATTGGAACTTTATTCCAAGTATGATGCCGAGGAACAGCAGGCGTTTAAGGACACGCTTGGCTCCGTAAATGCCGAAATAGAAAAGCTGCCGCAGAAATATTTCGATTTGTGGGATTTGTTCAAGGCCATTCCCAACAAGCGTGATTTGGAGGCTTACGCCCAGTCGTTGCGGCACGAAGACAAGCGCCAGGAGTTTTATGACCGCCTCACGGCTTATGCCTCCTGCCTGAAAATCGCGCTTTCCACCCGCGATTTCCATAAGGAAACGCCCGATGAAACCATAAAACGTTACAAGGATGACTTGAACATGTTCGTGAAACTGCGTTCCTCCGTGCAGTTGCGCTATTCCGACACGATTGATTACAAGCAATATGAAAGCCAGATACAGAAACTGATTGACCGCCATGTGGAGAGCGGGGCGGTGAAGCAAATGACCGAACTTGTGAATATTTTCGATACGGAAGCCTTTGAACAGGAAGTTGAGAAAATTACGGGGACGGCTGCCAAGGCCGATACAATCGCTTCGAGGACAAGTAAGTTCATTACGGAAAAAATGGATACCGACCCGGTGTTTTACAAGAAATTTTCCCAATTGCTGAAAGAAACGATAGAAGCATACGAGCAGGGACGTATCAGCGAACTGGAATATCTGCAGCGGGTGCAGAAATGCAAAGATGATGTGCTTGCCCATACGGACAGCGAGTTGCCGGATGAATTGCAGCAGAACAATGCGGCCAAGGCTTATTATGGCATCGCGCTGGAAACCTACCAACGTGTGTTTGGTGACGTGCAGACCGACCTGAAGCAACTCGCGTTGGATACGGCCCTGGCTTTTGACGGGATGATGAACCGTACACTGATGGTGGATGGCAGCGTGCTGGTTGACTGGCAGTTGAAATCGGATATTATCGGCCGGCTGAAAATAGAGCTGGAAGATTATCTGATAGATGAAGTGAAGCGGAAGTACGGGCTTCCGTTTTCTTTCCATGACATGGATGTCATTATTGACGGTTGTGTAGATGTTGCCAAGTTATGGATCAGGTAAATGGCCATATTGATTTTGGCACGACAACCATACGTTATTCCGTGGAGTATTCAGCCCGCAAGACCCTGAAAATCTGCGTGCGGCCGGATTGTTCCGTCGTCGTTACGGCTCCTTTGGATGCTTTGCCGGAAAAAATACGTGCCGGTGTGCACAGGCGTGCTGCATGGATTGTCAGGCAGCAGCGTACTTTTGAGGCTTTCGGCGAGCATACGCCGGAACGCCGTTATGTGAGTGGAGAAACGCATTTGTATTTGGGAAGGCAATATATGTTGCGCGTTGTCTGTGGTGGACGTAACGAAGTGCATTACAAGGGAAACATACTTGAGGTGGAATGTAAGGACAGGAAAAACGCAAAAACCTTGTTGCTGGCATGGTACAGGCAGCGTGCGGAACTGAAGTTCCGGCAATATGCCGCTCCTTGGGCGGAACGTTTCAAATGTTATGGTGTGGAGCCTTCGGGATTATACCTGAAACATATGCCTGCCCGCTGGGGAAGTTGCACTGCTGCCGGGGAAATATTCCTGAATCCATTGCTGATAAAGGCCCCGCGGGCGTGCATAGAATATGTGATTGTGCACGAGTTGTGCCATTTGGTTTACCGCAACCACACGAAAGATTTTTATAACCTGCTTTCCCGTGAAATGCCTTCGTGGCAAAAGTGGAAGCTGGTTTTGGAGCGCACGTTAATGTAGTGGCTTACCGCCTTTTCCTGAACAGGCGTACAAAGCCGTTGGCCAGTTTCATGCCCATGCGGAACATGCTCCATGCGCTTGCCGGCCCTACGAA